>CAVWAP010000004.1:0-1155351 GCA_963753055.1 uncultured Bacteroidales bacterium
GTCCCCCTGACTGATAATGTCGTTAATATTTTCGAGCATGGCATTCTTAATCTTTTCGATCTGGGCATTGAGCTGAGTCAGGCGAGGAGATTCACGAACATTACCAAGCGTTGATTTTTCAATGGCGAGGGTGTTTATTTCCATGATGAGACTGGTCAGCACCGGATCATCCACTCCCATGGATGATGGAGCCATGATGCTCTCCAGGTCCTGGTTTTCCATGATATAATTACGAAGATAGCGGTAATACCTGTTTTGTGCTTCCAGGCGTACACGTTCATTGTCGAGTTCGTTAAGCTGCGTTAGGAGCTGCTCTGCCTGTATGGTCAGGTCCACGACTTTTTGGTCCGATTGAAAAGCCAGCAATTCCTGTTCTGAAACTGTAAGGGAGTCGCTTATGTCGCTCAGCTGACTGTTGATGAAAGCAATAGTTCGGTTGGCATATTCGTTTTTTCGCTCAAGATTATCCTCCTGGTATATTTGCATGAGCTTGTTTAAATAATCAATTCCTTTTTGTACATTGAAATCACTCAGACTTAATGTAAGGATAGTAGTTCTCTCATCTTCAACAGAAATGGACAGTCGTCCCCTGTAACTATTTATGAGTTGATTTTTTGTATTGAAATTAAAAATATAATTAGTATCCTCCATGGGAATAAAGCTTTCATTGAATAAAATGCGAAAGGCATAATTTTCATCTGCAATCCGTTCACCTAATTTAGCCATCTTATTTATTTGAACCATGGGTAGGGTCTTCACATTTTCACCTAGCTGATAGTCATGCACCCAGATGTTTTCCCCCATGGCCTCAATATGCACTATACTGTCATTTATAACCTTTAAAATAAAGTCAAGATTTACGAGTTGTGGATGGTCTTTTTCCCAGTACACTTTAAAAGGGGCACCGGTATATATTTCCCTTTTCATTATATCGCCTTTTACATAATAAGAAACCTCGAAATCAAGCTCCTGAATTGTTTTATCGACTATAGGGCGTGTATAAAGGATGGCCAATTGGTTATAGAGATTGGATGCAAAAGCCCCCTGGAAGCCCGAAACCTTCAAAAGCCTGCTCGGAAATGGCTCCAGTGGAAGTAAATGGTGAGCTTTCCTGGGGCTCTTTAACCATGATGATAGCTTTTCAACATGATAAACTGGAACAGTATAGCGGTTAATCATCCAGGCAGATGCAACAGCAATGATAAGACCTATTATAAACAGGTACCAATGGGATAGGATCATTGAAAGGGTCTTTTTCAGATCAATAGTTCTGTTTTTGCTGCTGCAACTATAATTCACTGCTTTCTGTTATGCTGATTTTTCATTGGGTTTGAATGAATGTTAGAATTACTAGTGTTGTGGTGATCAGTGAGAGACCTACCGTGAGAAAATCAAAATACCCGAGGGTCTTAAAACCGAATACTTTGCTTGTTAGGCTGAACATAGATCACATCATTGGGGTAGATGTAATAGTGGTCTGAATAAAGAAGGGCAGGATCGGTGAGATCGATACTCACAACCTCTGTGCCGGCTTCGGTTTTGCGGATAAAGTTTTACATCCCTGCGGTCAGCCCAATCGTTCAGGTCTCCTGCTATACCAATAGCTTCAAAGATTGTAAGCTGATTTCTATATACTCGATGTGTCCCGGGATCCAAGACTTCTCCAAGTACGGTAATGTTCCGGCCCACAAGCTGTACAAAAACCGCAGTGTTTTTAATATAGGCTGATATTCTTTCCTGCAATTCATTTTGTATCTCAAGTACGGTTTTTCCTTCTACATGTATTTCACCAAGCTGGGGAAAAGAGATTTTGCCGTCCTTGTTTACTCTATAAGTAATAAGTTCAAGGTCTGCTCCTGCACTACCACTCATCGCCGTGGTAAGGTTCAGGAAAGCTGTATTGAGGGGATCATCACCCATTACAACAATATAGAGGTGGTCATTTGGCTGGATCAAATAGGTCTCAGGAGTTAAGTTGTTAGGGTGCACCTTCCCGGTTTCTATTTTATGGGTGTAAATGAGCTTTCTTTTACTTGTCGTACACGATGATATAGCAAGGATAAGGACTGATATCAGCAGGAGAAGTTTCAGCCCATTGAGTATGTATGATATTTTTTAACATTTTAATATGATTATGTGAAATAATTTGAGGTTACTGGCTGACAAAGCTTCGCCCCGTCAGTCACAATAAAGTACATGGACGACCAGTCAATTAATATTAATAAGATCCGGTTTTGTTTATAATAAAGCACTTATCTACAGTATATGCCTTAATGCAAATGTGATTTCTGTGTCTTACAAAAGCAAATATAAGTAACAAAAAAGCAATATCAAATTAATATGACAGATCTACGGGAAAATACGTATAAAAAAATCCGTAGAAGCAGGCATTGATACCCTAATAATTATTGTTGTATTTTTACATCGAATAGACAATCAATATAAATCTTTGCATCCCACAATCTAATAGATCCATATCTAATTAAACCCTGTCTAATAAACCGACCAGGGGTTAGCAAACTGACCCTTCAAATTAAAGCAAAGTGCCTGCGATAGACCATGACTACACAGATTGAATTCTGGGTTTACCAAAAGCACACTTGCAAACTAAACTAACTTAATCTAAAGGGCAATCTGATGAAGAGACTACTGTATTATTTCTTCTTATTCTTCAACACTTAAACTTAGTGCACAAAACGGGGGAGACTATTTTGTAGCGACGGATGGGGATGATAATAATCCTGGAACATTTAATCAACCCTGGGCAACATGGAAAAAGGCCTTTAATAACGCTGATGCTGGTGATACTGTTTACATTCGTGGGGGCGTATATTATTCAGTGATACAATAATAGATATGTTAATCCTTAGTGGTTATGGCAATACGGGGAGACTGCTACAACCAATAGTTGATCGAAGGTTATCCCCGTGATATTGCTGCAGGTAACTGGCCTATATTGGATTGTACATGCACTGTGATTCAATGTTGAACTAGTCAGGGAAATTTATAATAATGCGATTAATTTGATGAGGTAGAATATATAAAACTAAAATGCTTAGAGATTAGAAATGTATTTCAATGTGATACAGTTAAAAGTGGGGCAATAATTGCATCGTGAGTCATGTGTTAATATGACTTATGAAAGATTACGTGTACATGACATAGGTACTGCAAGAGGGTTTTTATCAAATAGTGGTGCATGGAGTGAGCAGATTCTGCTTATGCTGTTGACTATGGTTATGGTACCCCTCAAGCAAGCACCACCATTTTGACCAACCAGATACTACCCGATGGATAAATTGTGATGTCTGGAATGTTATGGATACTCTTGAAGATCACCTGGTAATGCTGCGATGCTGGAAAATTGTAGCTTATATATGGAAATTATTATGATTGGGAAGGTTGTCGAGCATGGAACTATGGTGATGATGGATTTGACCCTAATGGTGGAAAAAGAGTTTTTAATAATTGTTGGGCAATGGCAACTAATAAATATGCTAATGTTCCTGGTGCAGACATTGAAGGAAATGGATTTAAGACAATATCTGCATTAGAAATACTGAAGTTTCCATATTATATACTCATATGGACAGATTATGGCAAAATATGTAAATGATAGTCTTGTTATATATAAAAATTGTTTAGCATTATTTTGTGATGGTATGGTTTTTATCATGGATTAAAGAGTGATACAACTGATAATCCAAGATTATATAATAGTACTGCTTATAGAAATGGATAGGATTTATATGCTAGTATTGATTTAGACAGCATTGGTGATATATTTACACAATAACATATGCTTACGATGCGACAAAGATCATGCTGGAGGCAATCCTTATGATGTAGAATATTATGAGCTAAATATGAAGAAAGTCATAATACATGGCAGATATGATGATATGGTTATCCTGGTTTTATAGATAATCCGCTTTTACTGTTACAGATGCAGATTTTATTACCGTTGATTAGTTGACACTTGTATCATTATTTACCGCCCCAAGAAAACCGGACGGCTCTCTACCTGATAAAAACCATTAATGCTAAGGAGCACTTCCGATCTGATAGATGGAGGAATTGATGTAGGTCTTCCTTTTTATGGTCAATCATCCTGATCTTGGCTATTGTGAATACAGGCTTACTTCAAACTTCGAATATGCAGGATACTGTGGCTCTTTCTTGTATTGTTGATATTACTTATACAGGAGGTGCTTTAGCTTCTGCAACATACCATTGGGATTTCGATGGCGCCACTATCATAAGTGGTTCCGGTCAGGGGCCATACACGGTTGAATGGCCAAGTCTTGGAGATCAAAACAGTTTCTTTATATGTTGAAGAATCAGGTCAATGTTTCTGATACCACAACAAATGATATCTACATCAGTGAGCTTACTTCTAGCTTTGCTTTACAGGATACTGCTGGTGTTTCAAATGGTGTTGACATTACTTATACAGGAAATGCTTCGCCTTCTGCAACATACCATTGGGACTTCGACAGCGCCACTATCATAAGTGGTTCCGGTCAGGGGCCATATACGGTTGAATGGCTAAGTATTGGAGACAAAACAGTTTCCTTATATATTGAAGAGCCAAATTATATTTCTGATACCTCTATAAACAATATATACATCGGTGAGCTTACTTCAAGCTTCGATTCACAGGATACAGCATACCTTGCTGGCACTGTTGATATAATTTACACAGGAAATGCCTCATCTTCAGCGACATACAATTGGGATTTTGACAGTGCCACGATCATAAGTGGTTCCGGTCAGGGGCCCTACACGGTTGAATGGCCAAGCCTAGGGGATAAAACAGTTTCCTTGTATGTTGAAGATGCAAGTTTTGTTTCTGATACTACAACTAAGGATATCTGCATCAGTGAACTCACTTCAAGCTTCGATATGCAGGATATTGCGTGCATTTCTAATACTGTTGATATAATTTATTCGGGAAATGCATCAGATTCAGCCATATATAATTGGGATTTTAACAATGCCACTATTATAAGCGGTTCCGGCCAGGGGCCCTTCGTGGTTCAATGGCCAAGTATTGGAGATAAAACAGTTTCCTTACATGTTGAAGAATGTAATGCAGTTTCTGATACCTCAGTAAATAATATTTTGATTAAGAATAATCCAATCTTCCAAATTATTCCGAACCCTAATGACACGGTAACTACCATGGATACAATAACTTTAATGGGAATTTCAGCATCATCGTATTTATGGTCCACCGGGGATATTACACAAGCCATTCAAGTATTCAATAACAACGGGCCTTTGGGTGGAAGCCAGGAGTATTGGCTACAGGTTACAGACGAAACGGGGTGTATCGGTGCGGATTCCATAGTGGTTCTGTTTGCAGGACCTACTTTAATAGATGAATTTCCAAATGACATAGAAATCATCAATGTTTACCCAAACCCTTTCAATAATTATCTGATTGTTGAGGCGATGATTCCTAAGAAAGGGCAGTATGGGTTTGAAGTGGTTGATACTATTGGTCGTTCTGTCTTTCATGAATTTAGAAATTTAAATCCCGGTGAGCGAAAAATACGCTTAGAACCAATTTACGGTTATCCTGGTGTTTACATTTTATTTGTTAAATCGGATGATGGAAAAATAGGATTTAAGAAGATCATCAAATATTCCAACTGATATTAAATTGACACATTTAAAAAATGCCCCGCAATAATGCGGGGCATTTTTTATTTACGATTCAGTGTTTAGACTTTACAATTTGAATTTGATTACCCCAGGTTAGTGAATTCATCAGTTAAAGAAAACTCATATTCAGGATATTCATATAAAGACATCCTGGGTTCGGTCTCTCCAATAGAATATCCCCAGATGCTCTCATAGTCATTAATATCCTCTCCAATTTCCTCCAATTGCTGAAGATATTCACTGATCGATTTTGATTCGATAATTATCACCGTATTGATGCTTTTCAGTCCAGGGCTGTGGCTACGGGTATGGTCTAATTCAAATTCAAGAATTCGCCGTCCATATCTTGTAATGCCAATTGTCCTGAAAGTCAGGCTTTTCCCAACTCCTGGCAAGTTTAAAACATTCCGGTCGGTCCCCAGGAAAGGTAGCTTTGTATCCTTTAACATCTCATTGATATTTTCAAGCAGGACCTCTGCTTCATTAGGGAAATCCCGGATCTTTTCAGCAAATTTATTAGGTATTTTACCAAAAACTTTTTCTTCCATCTGTTCCTGCACAGCCCTTTCGTTAGTGGCAAAATTAAAGTTGTTCTCCATGTATCCCTTCACGCTGAATGTGTAATAATTGAGAACGCCTATCTCATTGAGTACTTTTCTTAGTTTAGCCGAATGTCCTCTTCTTGAAGCTGCAGCAGTGAACACCAGCTGATTGGTCACGGTCCAGCCCGAAGAAGTGAGTAGTCGCACAGCTTCTTTGGATTCGGGAGTGACCTCCATTGGTGATTCATAGTGGGTCTGTATGATGAATTGCCGGATACCGATCTTTGAAGCTTTTTGTTTGAAATTTCTCAATATTGCAATCAATTCAGGTGTTATCCTCTGGGGAAGGTATACAGGCAGCCTGGTTCCCAGTCTTACCCTGATCATTTCAGCATACTTTTCTCCATCTTTCCGCTTCTTGTTGGCCTCTTTTTTCCTGGAGGGCCATTTCATAAACCTTATCAAGAATCTTTTCCAGGGATTTATCCGAGCTCATGAGTGCATCTCCACCGGTGATCAGAATATCACGAAGCTGTGAATCATTTTCGAAATAACTTAAAAGATTTTCAAGCTTTTGATCCCATGTTTCACGCGGTTTCAGTTTGTCAAGATGAAAATTTAAGTTTCCTCTCTGGAAATCATACATCCGCTGGCAGGAAGCACATAAGCCTCCGCATGCTCTTCCCATGGTATCAGGTATTAAAATGGCCACTTCGGGATAACGACGATGAATATTGTGATCGGAAGGCAATAGCCATCCTGCGGCATTGGGTTTGCCAGGTTCGACAATGTCTTCTTTTTCCCAGGCAACGATATTATCGTATTCATCGATGAGCTGTTTGCTGTAAATCACGTAATACCTGATGGCCAGATCAGCACCTATAGAAAAATATGGAACACGTACATGAAGCAAAGACAGGTAATAGGGATTGACAAAGAACGGAATGCCTTTTTCTTCAGCTTCCTTCAGTAACTTCATCGTGTCCGGATCAAGGGAGTTTCCCAATAACTCATTTAGAAGATCCGGTGATCGCACAGCAAACCTCAGGTGAAACAAGCGGTTTTTCCACCATTCAAGTGCTTTCAGATATTTCTGCTCCTGCGACATTTCCTTTTCAAAGAAAAATTTTGAATCCTTAATTTCACCCTTATCAATTTTATCAATAATGATCTTCAGGATCCTCTCGCGGTTTTCTTCCCTGAGTTTTATTATACGTGGATCAAGTCCCGTGGACCAGCGCGACATCCATTGTTCAAGCTGCTTCCTGTCGGGTAGTGACGTTCGCTTTTTCCGGAAAACTGCCTGAAAAGTTGCAACATATCCTTGAAGAAATAGGGCTTTGCTCCACCGGTCCCATAATTAACAGCAAGCCAGATCAATTTGATCGGGATTGCTGATGGCTTTTTCACCTCGAAGATTCAGGTCATCAAATCTCCTTCCCGCATTGTCTATATAGTCAAGAATACGTATCGCTGAATAATCTTTCCATGTCAACTTTTCAAAGACTTTCCTGCCCTGGGCTTCTTTTTTATAAAAACTTTTAGCGTCAGGATTTTTATCCAGGACAGGCAATACCCAGTTCCTGACGCCGATAAGTGCCTCTGTTTCATTTCGCGCATGCCTCATGATTTCCTCCAATATCGGGTTTTCCTTGAGGAGCTCTTTGAGCAACATGTGTGACTTAACACTAATGGCAATTTTGTCGAGTTCGTGTGCTGAAGTATACATGATTTGATGTGCTGTTGTGAGGAATTACTAATACTACCCTAAAGATACGTATAAAAGCTATTTTCTTCCAGACTTGCCTGATTTTCTGATCATTTTTTATCTTCAATTCAGTGTTTAGAGTTTACGATTTAGAATTTGATGTTAGTTTTTTGACAGTTTGGAGCTAAATTGGTGGAGGTTTTCTGAAAGGGAGGTGCAATACGATGGAGGTCCTTCGTAATCCCGCTTCGGCGGGATTCAGGATGACCGGTAGTTTCTATGGTCTTTGTATTGTATCGTTAAGGAATGTTAATTGTGGATTTGCTGAAGCAATTAAATTATCTTTTTTCTCTCTACGCCAGCCTTTGATTTCTTTTTCTCGTTTTATAGCATTATTAATACTTATAAATTCTTCGAAATATATGAGATAATGACAATTGTATTTCTTCGAAAATCCATTATCCAATCCAATTTCATGCTCATTTACCCTTCTCTTCAAATTATTTGTAACACCTATATACAACACATTCTTATTCCTATTTGTCATTATATACACATAGTGTTTTTGATATGGTCGCATAACAGCTAAAGTTTGTTAATTCTACCGGTCATCCTGACGAGCGAGCGAAGCGAGCGAGGAAGGACCTCTTGGCGATTAGCAGTAAATATGCAAACAGCACCTCTATCAATTAATACCCAAACTCAAAGAACGTCCCACATCTTATATCGAAAATCACATCGTAAATGCAAGATTGTAAACCTGCCTGCCGTAGGCAGGCACTGAATTGTAAATTACCCGGCCCTTCTTACAACGCTAATCCATAGCACTGGTATCCCCAGGCGGAAAATGCCCCAGCTGAGTTAACATAGCCAGGTTGTCCCACTCAACCCAGATCTCTGCGATCCGGCCATTCTCTATCCGGAATATAGTCATGAATTTGCTTTCCATAAACTTACCTTTTGGTGGTAAATCACCAAGTGGGCCGGTTTGTGTTCCTGAATAAGTTGCATAAGCCGCTACCTTGTCTCCTTCTGCCACGAGCATGTGGATGGTGATTTTTTGATCCGGACAGGATTCCAGGAATGCTTCCTGAAGCTTTACGAATGCTTCACGCGAGTTTATCTCTGCTCCGGGAGTAGCTTGGCTGTGCCTAAGAAAATCATCGGACAGCAATGAATCAAATGCACCCCAGTCGGCATTGTTTGTTACATTTGCGAACTCTTTAATAAGTTCCTTATTGGCAATGATTTGATCATCCTGAGTTGGACCGCATGCGGCCAGGACCAAGCCCAGGAGAGTAATTAAAAAAAGGTTTTTGTAAATCATAGTAAGCTCCGTTTTTTATATGATTGGGTGATTTTTGCTATAAGTGTTGTTGAAAATTGAAATTGTGAAAGTTTGCTTCACGTTTCCTTGGTCGGTTGTAGCTCCTTATAAACCAACAATATACAAAATTTTTATGAAAATTCAAAATTTACTGGCCTTCCTGAATCATAGCCAGTATTTCATCAGTCGAGGGTGTGAGCTCCTCGGTTGTGAAAGTTCCATTCTCTACATCGATACGATTATAGATAGATAAGTAAAGTTCGTAAATGATTTTTAAGCTTTTCAGGTATCTTCCATTGACCTGGCTTTGCAGGAATTCAATCTGTTGGATGGTCTGTTGCCTGTATTCTTCGGTTTTTTCTTTATAAAAACGAATTACATTCTTAAAGTTCTGGGGAATATCACCGGTCCTGGCAATCTCTTTCAGGTCTTCTGCTGTCAGGTTGTTTTCTTTTAACACATCAAGCGCGAAGTAATTCAGGTTTTCATTCTGATCTTTTTGAAAATCCCGGATCACATGGACAAGATAACTGAATATTGCACAGGGCCTGGCCACCTCAGAGATATCAATGGGAGGGACGGTGAAGGATCCATTTTCTTTTTGCAGGCAACACAGATGCACAAAAATTGAGGCCGGAGCTACAGACGCCCCTTCAGTATAATCAAGAAATGATTGGAAAGTTGGGAAGCCATTGTGATTTATATCGTATTGCATCGCAACGGCAAAATTGTGGAAATAGATAAGTGGGATCTTATAGGTGTCAATGGTTTCGATCACTTCCCGTATAAATGGATCATTACTGTTGTTCTTATCCAGACAACGGATCCAGTTATCCACTTTTTCAGACAGCAATTGCTTTTCAAGGCATGATACTTTCTTGGCACGGGATTTATGATCATCCACCAGGTCGTCGATCTCCCGCATGAACCGATAGCAAATTTTGGCAGCATGATAGCGGTCTTCCTCCCAGAAACTGGCAGCAATCAAAATATTAGGATGCTTGTCAATCTTGGTGATATCAATCCCATTGATAAATTGCCCTGTTTTATGTGGATCAGTTGCCATGTAAGATCTTTTCTGAAGTTAACCTTGCCGATATCAACGCCATCGGAGCCCCGTTTCCGGGATGTGTACTGCCACCTACAAAGAAAAGGTTTTTATACTTTCTATGCTGGTTATGCGGGCGCATATACCCCATTTGAAATAAATTATGACTCAGGCTCCCAAAAGTTGCACCATGATATAAATTAAAAATATCCTTCCAGCTTTGCTGGGTAAAAATATTTTCAAATATAATATGTGATTCGAAATCTGGAATTCCTTCCTTCTTTAAGCGTTCAAATATAATTTGTTTCAGTTTGGACTTTAATCCTTCCATATCTTCATAAGTATGAAGATCCATATTTGCCACTGGCACGATAACCGACACTGAGTCCTGTCCTTCAGGAGCTACTGTTTTATCAGTTTTCCCCGGGGAATGGATATAGAAGCTAAAATCATCCGGCATTTCTCCACCTTCAAATATCGCCCTGAGGCCCTGTTTAAGGTTTTTTGCAACAAAGACATTGTGCTGTTCCAGCTGTTCGAAAGTCTTGTCCATCGCCCAGTGAAAAACGATTGCCGAACATGCATATTTCATGCCTTTCATCTTCCGCCTCATCCTGTGATCGTCTATCAGAACGCTATAAGCATACGGCAAGTCTGCATTGTTTACAATAATATCGGCCTTGTGATAATTCCCATCCTCCATTATCACACCTTCCGCCAATTTTCCATTAAGCTTAATCTCCATGACAGGGGCATTATAGTCAATCTTGACTCCCTCGGCAATTGCAATGTCTAATAAGTTTTTTGTCACCTGGCTCATTCCTCCTTTGGGAAACCAAACCCCTTCCGTAAGCTCCAGGAAAGGGAGCATTGAGAAAACGGCAGATGCCTTATAAGGGTTCTGCCCGACATAAATATTTTGAAAGGTGAAAGCTGCCCTTAGTAAAGGGTGCCTGAAGAACTTCCCTGTATACCTATAATGATTTTTTAATGCCTTTACCTGGTGCAAAACATAAAGGTTCTGCAGGTTGAAGAACTGGAGGAAATGGGAGTAATTCCTGTTGATGATATGTTTCATCCCAATACGGTAGGCTTTCATTCCAACTCCCATATACTTAATAAACTGCTCAAAGCTTCCCGGTTCAAAAGATTCTAGCTGTTCTCTCATCCGCGCCAGATCGGAAGTAAACATCAGGTCATTACCATCGGGGAAATAGATCCGGTAAATCGGATCCATCCTGTAAAGCTCCAACTCTTCATCAAGTTTTTTTCCGAAGTTTTTATAGGTGGTCTCATAAACTTCCCGCATCATTAACAGCGTAGCACCTGTATCGAAACGATGACCTTCAATGGTCATGGCACCACAACGACCTCCAGCAAACTTGTTCTTCTCGAATATTCTTACTGAATAACCCTTCTGGGCCAGGTAGATGGAGGTGGCAATACCACCAATGCCTGCCCCAATTATGATTACTTCTTTCTTACTGTCCAAGGATTGCTTATTTTAAGGTTATCTCTAATTCTGTAGTTTCGCCACTTACTACATTAAAAGCTGCATCTTTAAAACCAGGGGGACCGAAAGTGCCAAATGCGTTGTTTGAAAACCCATAATTTTCCCTGGGTATACCCAGGAAGTTTTTATCCAGTTCCTTGTCTTCGTCTTCATCGTGCCAGACCGCAATCGCATATTTGCCAGGGGGAATATCTGAAAAAGTGTGGGTTACGCCATTTGTATTAGCTTTCGGAGCAGCGCCAGTATAACCTTTATCAGAGTCTGGGAAATCCGCCTCCGAATTATACAGGCCTATCATAACTACACCATCATTATTCTCAATACCATTTATTTTAACTTCAATTGATCCTGTTTGAGCAAATATTGATGAGCTTAAAATTACAAGTAATAGGCTGAAAAATGTGGTTTTAGTTTTCATGATTTTCAGGTAAAGGAAATGATTAAAAATGTTTTTACAAAGTTGCATTAATTTTTGATTAGTTTTGTTTAATAATACTCACCTGTTAATGATCAGGAACCAGGGCAGGGATATAAGGAAAGTTGATCCTCGTTCAAAAATTACATCGTAAACATAGAATTGTAAATTATCGAACAAACACATCGAAGTTTTTGTATATTTATTTGCTGCAGCGTCATTGATCTTCATCATTAAAAATTATGATTCCTTCCGTACTAAGCATCGATATTGGTTCTGTTGCCGTGACATCTGTACTGCTGGACCAGGATGGTACGCCGGTCAAGCATTCATATGTGTTTCATAAAGGCAGGATAGCGGATACTTTACAAGATATCATCACATCTTATGACCTTAACAGTGTTGATGCCATTGTCAGCCCTTCAGCCAACCCCCTTTTTACCAGACAGGTAATTACTTATGATACCCAATTAAGCATTATTGCAGCAGCAAAATATTTTTATCCGGACATCGCTTCGATTTTACTTGTCGGAGCAGGGAGGTTCCAGTTGATCAGGTTAGATGCGGAGGGCAAGTTCATTGATACTATTTCAAATACTTCCTGTGCTGCCGGAACCGGAAGCTTCCTGGATCAACAGGCCGGCAGGTTAAACCTTAAAGATGTTCAGGAATTGTGCTTTATTGCTGATCAGAACACCGATCCACTCCCAGATATTGCTTCCAGGTGTGCAGTATTTGCTAAAACCGACCTGATACATGCCCAGCAAGCAGGTTATTCTCTAAAATCTATTTGCGATAGCCTTTGCCGGGGACTGGCTAAAAATATTGTGGATACGCTTTGTAAGGACCAGGAAATTAAAGGGCCGGTGCTTTTTACAGGTGGGGTATCTAAAAATTCTGCAGTAAAACGACATCTTGAGGACATGATGCAGGCTAGCCTCAGCGTCCATAAATATTCACACCTGTTTGGGGCCATTGGTGCTGCTTTGATATTCCAGAAAGAAAAAAGTCAACAAAAACAATCCGACAAAGAATTTAGCATCCATGACATTATAAAAGAGAAAGAACTGGTCAAAGAGTATTATTTTCCACCCCTATCTCTCCAGTTGTCAGAATATCCCACATTTGATTCTGCGAAGGCTTATTCTTTTTCATCTCATCATGTTAAGCATAACCATGATATACAGGTAGATGTGTACGGCAACATACTTGAAAATACAAAGATCCAATGTTACCTGGGATTCGATATTGGTTCTACCAGTACCAAAGCCGTGATCACGGATACAGAGGGTAATCCGCTTGCAGGATTTTATACATACACGAAAGGCCAGCCTCTGATTGCTACTCAGGCCATCCTTGAATCTGTAAATTCACTGGCAGGGGATCTTGCTTCGGAATTTGACTTCAGAGGTGTGGGGACCACAGGATCAGGCCGGAAATTCATTGGAAAAGTTATTGGAGCTGATCGTATTGTTGACGAAATTACTACACATGCCAGGGCTGCTTATGAATTAGATCCTGACATTGATACCATTATTGAGATAGGTGGCCAGGATTCAAAATTTACCCTTTTAAGAAATGGCAGGGTAACTTTTGCCCAGATGAATTCAGTTTGTGCTGCGGGAACAGGGAGTTTTATTGAAGAACAGGCGAAGCGCCTCGGGGTGGAACTTAGCGATTATTCTGATCTTGCAGAAGGTGCAGAAGCACCATTGGCCAGCGACAGGTGTACCGTTTTTATGGAACGGGATATCAATCATTATCTAAACAATAATTATACTGTTAATGAAATTCTGGCTAGCGTATTACATTCTGTAAGAGAGAATTATCTTAAAAAAGTTGCCGTAGAACCAGCCATTGGTAATAAAGTGACTTTTCAGGGCGCAACAGCAAAAAATAAAGCCCTGGTAGCCGCTTTTGAGGAAAAATTGGGGAAGGAACTTTATGTTTCCAAATATTGCCATCTTACTGGTGCGCTTGGAACTGCATTACTGCTCAAAGATGAAAGTGTAGAAGAGTCTGTATTTAAGGGGCTGAACATTTATGAACATGAAATTCCGGTCAAGACTGAAGTATGTAATTTGTGTAACAATAATTGCAGGATCACAGTTGCCGAAGTACAGAATGAAAAAGTGGCTTATGGATTTTTATGTGGTAGGGATTATGACACCAAAAAGTTTGTAGATAAAAACACTTCGGGGTTTGACCTCTTCGGGGAGAGAAAGAAAATCCTGTCTGTTGCCGGAACAAAAAAGTACAGGGAAAATATTATAATAGGACTGCCAGCTTCCCTGCACCTATTTGATGAGATCAGCCTATGGGAAGAATTTTTCCGGAAATTGGGTATCCGGACAATCTCCAGCAAAAACCTGGCAGGTTCGCTTCAAACAGGCAAAAGGCTTGCTGGTGCTGAATTCTGCTCCCCCATTTATGCTATTCACGGACATGTTGCCTGGCTCAGTGAAAAGGTGGACCAAATATTTCTGCCTGCCTATATCGAATCAAGAAACAAAAGAAATGGCCAGGAGGCTAATTATTGTTATTATACACAGTTCAGCCCTTCTGTAGTATCATTGATAAATGAAGAAGTAAGAGGAAAATGCATGGTTCCTTTAATAAACCATTCCAAAGGGGACGAGCATGTTGGACATACACTTTTTGATTTACTAAAGCCATTGATCAGTTCATTGAAACTTCAGGAAGTTCAAAAAGCATATGTTGAAGCAAAAGGTTCACATGAAATTCGTAGAAACGAACTAAAAAAACTGTATCTGGATAATACTCCTGATGATGACGATATTGCTGTTGTCCTCCTTGGAAGGCCATATCTTGTTATGGATACTTCACTAAATAAAGGAATACCTGAGTTTTTCATGGGTATGGGAGTGAAAACGTTTTTCCAGGATATGATCCAGTATGGTGAAAGAGAGATATTGGATTTCGAATATTTGGCTAAAGCTTTTCCCTGGCATTTTGCCACAACGGTGATCAATGTTGCCGGGATCATTGCAAGGACTAAAAATGTATACCCGGTTTTTATCACAGGATTTAAATGTGCGCCCGACTCATTTGTTATCGATTATTTTAAGAAGCTGCTTGATACCTATAAGAAACCTTATCTTTTATTGCAGATTGATGAACATGACTCGAATGTGGGATACGAAACCAGGATAGAGGCAGGAATCAGAGCGTTCAGGAATCATCAGCAAGAAGTTTCAAAATTAGATTATAATGCTTCAGGTTTCAAGCTGCAAGCTTCAAGCTTATTATCTGATAAAGAGCAATTAAATGCCTCGATTGCCAGCCCGGTTCACAAATTAATTAAAGAAAAGATTGTACTTTTTCCTAATTGGGACGATATCTCCGGGCGCTTTATTGTGGCAAACCTCAGGAGATTCGGATATGATGCCAGGCTGCTTGAACAGGATGATCTTGGGATACGAAAAAGTATGGCCCATAATACCGGGCAGTGCCTTCCCTTAAATATTATAGCCCAGTCATATATTGATTATATAAAAAAATATGACCTGGATCCAAGCAATACGGTACTTTGGCTGGCTGAAAGTTATCTTACCTGTAATATCAGGATGTATCCGCAATACATAAGCAATATACTTGAGAATTTTGGTAATGGTTTTGAAAAAGGATCGGTTTACACCGGAGAAATCTCACACCATGAGATCTCTTATAGAACAACATACTATGCCTTTTTCGCCTATATGGTAGGAGGATTGCTGAGACGACTTGGATGCCACATCAGGCCATACGAATTAAACGATGGAGAGACTGACCGGGCAATGAATAAAGGCATAGAAATTATTGAGAATTCATTTTTAGGAAATGGCAAACTTGAACATGCAATAAAAGAAGCAATTGACATTTTTGAAAAGATTCCTGTACAAAGGAAGAGAAGACCGCAGGTGGCAATTTTTGGAGACCTTTTCGTACGGGATAATGATGTAATAAACCAAGGTCTTTTTGATATTATTGAAAAGTCTGGTGGCGAGGTAATCAATACACCCTACCATGATTATGTCAAATTAACTGCTAATAACGTGTTTCGCAGAAGGAATGCTAAAGGTGAGCATCTGGAAGTGATTGGCCTGAAGGCAATGCTTTCCGGTATGAAGTTTATCGAAAAGAGGTATTATAAATACTTTGAACCGTTGCTTGGTAAAATGACAGAGATTAATTCAAAGAAGTATGAAGAATATCTGGGCCAATTTAATATCAGCCTGTTTCATTCCGGAGAATCATATGATAATATTCTGAAGATATTCCATATTATTGATAAGTATCCTGATACTTCACTGTTTGTCCAGACCAATCCGGCATTTTGTTGTCCTTCCTTGATTACTGAGGCCATGACCAAAGAGATCACCAGAGTAACGGGTAGACCTATAGTTACGATTACTTATGATGGAACCAGTGAAAGGAAGAATGATGTAGTTATTCCATATCTGAAAGAATTTGGGTAATTTTATGGGACAGGTAATGGTTGTGAAGGCTAGTATAAAGTACCCTATATGAAATTGCTGTTAAAATGGGGAAACAGGATTATCTGCAAGTCCAATTTGTGGAAAGTCACTTTCAATAAAGATTAACATAGGGAAATATTTATCAAATAAATACAACATCATAAATGTAAGGAAAAATACAGGCGAGTTGGTGCCATTTGACCAGGGAAAACTCCAAAATGCTCTTCGCCGTTCAGGTGCCGGGGAAAATGAGATCGCCATGGTAATTGAAAAAGTGAGATCATCATTGTATGATGGTATCACAACCAAAAAAATCTATCAGATTGCTTATGGTATCCTTTTCAAGCTATCTCACCATTCAGCAGGCCGGTACCGGTTGAAAAAAGCGCTTTTCCAATTAGGACCATCCGGTTACCCCTTCGAACATTTCGTGGCCAGACTGCTCGAGTTTGAGGGATATGAGGTAAGCACCGGTCAGACGATACAAGGTAAATGCGTAAAACATGAAGTGGATGTTGTCGCCCGTAAACAAGATAAAATATTGATGGCTGAATGCAAGTTTCATCAATCTGAAAATATCAAAAATGATGTAAAAGTCAGTCTATATGTGCAGGCACGGTTTTCAGACATCAAAGAAGAATGGGTGAAAACACCTGGTAATCAGAATCTTATATTCGAATCTTTACTGATCACCAATACAAGATTCACGGAGGACGCCCAGCAATATGCAAAATGTAAGAATATGAAACTCATTTCATGGGATTATCCTACTGGTAGTGGCTTGAAAGACTTAATTGACCGGTCGGGATTTCATCCTTTAACCAGCTTGAAATCTCTGACAAAGGATGAAAAAAAGAGATTATTGGAGAAAGGGATTGTTCTGTGCAGGGAAATTGCAGAGAATCCGGAATTATTAACTCCTTTGTCAATTCCCCGGGCTCGCCACAACAATTTGCAAAAGGAACTCAAGGCCATGATATCGGAGTAAAACCCAGGAGCCAGGACTGACGTCTATCTCAATTCATATGGCAATGCTGCTTCCCATCCTTCTTTCAGGCCCTGTGCCATAATCTTTACCTGCTCAGCATAATCCGGATCTTCCACCACATTCTTGTTTTCCATGGGGTCTTTCTGAAGGTCGTACAATTCTGTTGCTGCCAGCTCCCATGCTCACCGAGCTTCCAGCCATGGTCGCCCCATAATACCACAATCGTGTTATCGAGAATTCCCAATTCTTCAAGCTTGTCCATTAATCTGCCTACCTGGGTATCTACATAAGTCACCGAAGCCATATATCCATGTTTTAGATGCCTGGCCTGTTCTTTGTAATCCACGTACCCTCTCAGCTCCTGAAAGTTATTAATCGCCATTGTTTTTAAAATGCTGAGGGAGGATTTGAGCAAGCTACCAGCATTACCAGAAGAAGAATTGATGATAGGCCGCTCAGGCAGAAATATTCTTTGTTTTTATTTTGCTGAATGGCTGGAATTGTTCTACATCCGGTTTTTTTGTACTTTTAGGAAGACACAAACCTGCAAGATTATGAAAGAGAGCTTGTTGCACAATTCAAATTCCCCTGATTATAATGTAATGCCTGATACCGGGAAAAATATCCTGGAGAATTTTATCACAGAATTTGGCAAGAATAAGAATGAATATTTTGCATGGGATGCGAATAGCGGTACCAGTACACGAAAGAGCTTTTTTCTCAAGGCCTCGGTTGTATCGCAATTGATCAAATCCCGTGTAAAAGGTAAATATGTTGGTATAATGCTTCCGGCATTACAATCAACTTCCCTGCTGATAATTGCATCGTATATGGCAGGAAAGGTGCCCGTAATGCTCAATTGGACAGTTGGGCACAAAGTACTAACCACCTGTGCAGACCTGACAGACCTGGAGGTGATCATTAGCGCCGGGGCATTCTTTGATAAGATCAAGGACCAGGTTCCTGAGGAAGTATCCAAACGCTTGCTTTTATTAGATGAAGAGGTGAAGAATATCAGCCTGGGGATGAAGCTTAAAGGGCTGTTGATGTCCAAATTCCCGGGAATGATTAATACCCGGATTGATGAGACCGCTGTTGTGCTCTTTACCTCCGGTAGTGAGACCGTTCCCAAAGCTGTTCCGCTAACCCATGAGAATGTTGTCAGTAACCTTGCCTTCGCATTGAAGAATTTTGATATTCGTGTAAATGGAATATTCCTGAGCTTCCTGCCCCCGTTTCATAGCTTCGGTTTTACGGTTTTATCCATCCTTCCTCTTATTACCGGGGTTAAAGCTGCTTATACACCGAACCCCACTAATATCAGGGAGGTGGTGGATGTACTGAAACATACGAAAGCCAATAATATTATTGTGACCCCCACATTGTTAAAAATGATAATGGAACGTGCAAGCAAAGAAGATATGGCCTCGGTAGAACTGGTGATCTCAGGGGCAGAAAGCTTACACAAAGACACCTTTGAGAGTTTTATTAACCTGACAGATAACCAATCAGTCATTGTTGAGGGATATGGCATCACCGAATGCAGCCCGATAGTCAGCCTGACACCAAAGGATAATCCAAAACTAAACAGCGTTGGTAAAATTATAGAAGGGCTTGATTGTCATATTGTTGATATTGATTCTGATCAGCCGGTATTGAAAGGTAATGAAGGGATGATAGTAGTCCGGGGCGCTAGTATTTTCAATGGGTATTTGGATGATGGTATTGAGGATCCATTTATGGAGATAGATGGAAAGCGGTTTTATCGTACCGGTGACCTGGGTTATTTCGATGATGAGGGTTATTTATTTATCACCGGCCGCCTTAAGCGTTTTGTAAAGATCGGTGGTGAAATGGTAAGTATGCCTTACCTGGAAAGGATACTCCTGGAAAAATATGGTGAGGAAGGACGACAGGTACTGGCGGTTGAAGGCAGTGACAAGACCGGTGAGCCTAAAGTAACATTGTTTACGGTAAATGAGCTGGACCTGGCGGAAGTCAATAAGTATCTCCGGGATGCAGGTGTAGCTCCTATCGCAAAGATCCGGGATATCCAGAAAGTAGATGAAATTCCACTGTTGGGAAGTGGCAAAACAAACTATCGTGCTTTAAAGGCTATAATTGAAGAAGATTTAGTTGAGGCCAGTGTTCCTTAGTAAAAACTAACTCTTCCTTTATAGATATTGTTGTCGCTGACAATCCTGATCACGTAAATACCCGCCGGGATATTAAGATCAGACAGTTTGAGTTCCTTATGGTATTGGTTGAGCAGTTGTGAGTATAATTGTGATCCATTAATATTCCAGATTTCAACAGTATTGCAAAACACCCTTTCCGGGAAAATGATGTTTAAGTCGTGCTTTGCCGGGTTAGGATATATTTTGATGTTTGGCTCCCTGTTCCTGGAAAAGGGACGCTGTTGTTCTATGATGGTTGCTGGGCCCTCCCATCCGGCCAGCCTGGCCCAGAGATACCAGCAGGCTATCCCTTTTTTGGTGCAATTAAGAGATACAGAGTGTGCACAGCTGCCGCATAATTGCGATATCTGTGTCAGTTCATGATCGGGGTTTGCAGCCAGCCAGTTGTCGGCCCAATTAGCCGTTCCTCCACCCGGAGGATAATAATTACATGCATCATCTGCATTGAATTCCTGGTAATTTATGTCACAATCGGGGTCGTATTTTTCAATATCAGCAAAATCAAAAAGGATCTTATTATTCGCTATGCAATAGTCCCTGATCTGCTGATTAGCCAAATATAAACTGCCACCTATCCCTTCACCTTCAAGATGACCTGTCATATAAACGAACTGTACATCAGGATATTCAGATTCGAGTTGTTCCATCGGGCCCAGGTAATGGCTTGGCAGGTCAACATCGTTTACCTGTCCGCACCATGACCAGATGATCACATTACATTCCGGATAATCGTCCAGGTATTCGCGTGTTTCATCATCCCATCCTTCATAACCGCAGTCAAGTGCAAGATAGCCTAATCCATAACTGCCTCCTTCAAATAGGTGCAGTTCACCAGGCCCTCCATCATGACTCCAGTCATAGGTTCCATCAGTAAAGTATCCTTCCAGTGCATCCATACCGGACGTCAGCTGACTGCCATGTGATGTATGACCGTAGCCGATATGCAAATTGGCTTTGGCACTGTTAATAAATTCAACAGGAACTTGACCAAGATCTATACAATTGTGATCAATGATAATCGGATGCTGTGCTGCTAAAAGTAAAGGCAAGATAACTGAAAATAGTAAGGCTAGCCGTTTCATAATCTTTGGTTTTTAGAGCAGAAATATTTGGCTGGCATAAATATATGGTGTGGATTACGCGACTCAAAAAATTATACACTGAATCGGTCTCAGTATTAAAGGAGGTCTCCCTAAGTATATTCCGCAGGAACTTTGTACCTGCTTACAGATCCAGCCTGTTCGAATACGAACAAAGGTGACCGGAATTAATCCTACCTTTCTATTTGCAGACAATTAACAAACAATCGTAAATAGCTGTTTTCCTGATGATTGTGTTGATTGGCATATGTTTAGTACAATCAATATCAACATAAACCAAAAACATTGATCATTATGAAGAAAACACTATTAATTCTGATTTGCCTTAGCATAATCGGTTCAGGATATTCACAGAAAGGGATTTATGAATCAAAAGAAATAAAACGGGCATACGACAATGAATCTCGCTCACGAAAAGGAATCCCCGGGAAAAATTACTGGCAGAATGAAGCCAACTATAACCTAAAGGCCGAATTAGATCCGGCAAGCAGATCGTTGAAGGGTACAGGAACCATTATCTATACAAATAACAGTCCGGATACACTCAGGTACCTGGTTATAAAACTTCTGCCTAATATTCATAAGAAAGGAAGCGCAAGAGATTATGCAGTCGGTGCAGATCATCTTAACGAAGGAATGATTATCGACAGTATTGCCTTGAACAATAATGCACAAGATATTTCAAATCATAGGAAATTCAGGGAATATGGAACGAATCTTTACCTTATATTCAATAAGTCTGAAAAGCTCGCTCCGGGTTCAAGTCATGAATTATATATAAGCTGGAATTATGAAGTTATAAAACATGGTATCAGAAACGGCGCTTTTACTGATTCTTCATTCTTCATAGGTTACTGGTACCCTCAAATTGCAGTATATGATGATGTGTTTGGTTGGGACAGGGAAGATTATACCGGTAAACAGGAAACCTACAATGAGCTTGGCAGCTACGAGGTTGAGATAAAAGTTCCGGAAGATTATATTGTTTGGGCTACAGGAGATCAGCTAAATGAGGTGGATGTTTTCTCAGATCATACACTCAAATTGATTGATAAATCAAGAGAATCAGAACACACGATCAATATTGTCACAGAAGATAGCTATGCAAACAATGAAATATTCAAAGACCATCACAGCAGTACCTGGAAATTCAAGGCTGAAAATGTTCCGGATTTTGCCTGGGCCTGTAGTAATTATTATTATTGGGATGCTAATGCATTAGACCTGGGCACAAGCACTGGCAGGAAAGTGTGGATCAATGCTTCATACCCTCCTGGGTCGATGACATTCAACAAAGTTGCTGATGTTGCCCATCATAGTATAGATTATCTTTCGAATGTTTTTCCAGGCATTCCTTTTCCATATAATAAACATATTTCCTTTAACGGGATCAATCATGTAGCAGTTGAGTACCCGATGATGGCAAATAATAGTGATTTTTCAGATGAAGAATCATATACTGAAATAACAATTCATGAAATTGCACACAGCTATATCCCATTCTATATGTTGAGTAATGAACGTAAACATGCATGGATAGATGAAGGTTGGGTTAAGCTTATTGGGGAGCTTTATGGTGAAACAACTGGAATTAAAAGAGAAGATAAGAAGTCATTGAATTCGATAAATATTTTCGAAAGAAGTGCTGGGTCATCAAACGACCTGCCATTAATAGTCCCAAGCGGATTTATGACTACCAGGGATAACTTTTACCACTCATATGCAAAGGCTTCTATTTCAAATATGTTCTTATTGGAGCTCATGAAAGATGTGGGCATTGATAATCCTTTGAAAGGGTTTCTGAAGGTTTGGAAAGGGAAACACCCGACACCATATGATTTCTTTTATTATATGAATGATATCTGTGATGAAGACCTTTCCTGGTTTTGGAATCCATGGTATTTTGATTTTAGCTATCCTGATCTCGAGATTAAAAAGGGAGATAATGCTAACGAAGTCTTAGTATATAATTCAGGGGGAATTCCCTGCCCTATCAAGCTCACAGTTACCTATAATGACAATAGTGAAAAAATAATCGAGGAAAGCATATGGCATTGGGCAGACAACACAACTCAAGTTATTATCAAGATACCTGATATTGAGCAGGTTAAATTGATTTCACTGGGAGCACCAGATATCCCGGATATCAATAAGGATAACAACAAACTGGATTCATTTAGGGCATTAACACATTTTTAACGCAGCATTGAAGATAAATTCGGTATCTTTAATTTTTAACAAAATTTAGTTTTATGAAGAAAACAATATTTAATATTCCGAATCTTGCTCTGTTACTTGTTGTTGCGCTTTTTCTATCATCAACTGCGATCCAGGCCCAGGAAAAGGAAAAGAAGAAAAAAGACGAATTCAAGGTCTTTGCAGGTGTAACATTCAATCACCTTAATATTGATGCAGAATACTTCGAATCTGCATTTACTCCCGGATTTATTCTTGGGGGTGCATATAAGCGGGGAAAGTTCTTCTACTGGGAGTTAGGTGTGCGATATAATAACCCGGTTTATAACCTGGCCCCGGTCGGGACACCTGATTCCATTTCATATACAGATAAGATCTTTTCTGTCCGGAATATCGATGTCCCAATAACAGGTGGAATCAATATTTTATCGATCACAAGCAGGATCGTTGGATTACGTGTTTTTGCAAGCATCATTCCTTCCTTTACTATTGGTGTGGGAGATAATGATATTGGTGTGACCAAGGATGACCTGAATTCATTCAACCTGTTAGGCAATGGTGGGATAGGTGTTGATGTGGCTTTCATTTTCATTGAAACCGGATTTAGCTACGGATTTAGCAATCTTCTCAAGGATATCAATTCTACATCAATCCAATCCAACCCGATGCAAATTTATCTGAACCTGGGATTTCGGTTCTGATTAATTTACAATTCTGTATATGCAATGTAATTGAAAATATTCAAGTTTCAATTATAAGTAAGCTGTAGGTTGTATATACCAAATACAGGAAAAATAGTCTTTAACATCTTCTTAACAATTTCCAAGCATAGACATATCTATATTTGATGTCGAGTTACATAACTCCTTTTTGAATTTAAACATCAGTAAAAAATATAAATATGGAAACAACAACAGAAAAAAGCCTGTATGAAAGACTTGGTGGAGCAGATGGTATTGCTGCCCTGGTAGATGATATTGTCGAAAATCACTTCAACAATCCTGCTGTTCAGACTCGTTATATTCATTTGCGTGAAGATCCCGAACAACTGGCCAGGGTCAGGCAGCACACAATCAATTTCCTGTCAGCCGGCAGTGGCGGCCCGGAAGAATACACGGGAAGAGATATGGAGACCACACACCGCGGGATGAACATCAGCGAAGCAGAATTTATGGCTGTGCTGGATGATATCCTTGCTGCAATGGATAAGCATAATTACGATGAACAAACCAGGAAAGATGTACTGGCAATCTCTTATTCTTTAAAAGATATGATGATCCGAAAGTAATTTGCGATTCTGTGTGTTCACTAATATTTGAACTGGATGATATTCTCTATCAGGAGGGTCAATTATTTTTCTTCAACAAACAGCTTTACATTCATGGCGGCGTTCCCTTTTTGTCCCCTGGTGATTTCAAAGCTGACAATATTGCCTTCTTTGATTTCTCCCACCATGTTGTTTATATGCACAAAAACATCCTGCTTGGTTTCTGAATCTTTGATGAACCCAAATCCTTTTGAGTCATTGAAATAGGTTAAAATGCCTTTTCTTTCTGTTTGGGAATCCTGTGAAGCATCTTTTTTAGGGACACTGATCTCAATGTCAGCTGATTTAACTTTTTTCTTTTGATCGGGATCAGGTGGGGTAGTGCTTATTACCCCGTTTTCATCAACGTAAGCAATCATGTCGTCCATGCTGCTTCTGGTATCCGTTTCTTTCCTGGCAAGCCTTTTCTCTTCCTTTTGCTTTCTTTTTTTCTCTTTTTTCTTTCTTACTTCTTTTTTGCCGAATGTTTCTTGTGATCTTCCCATAAATTTGATTTGTGGCAAAGATACGCTATTATTGATAAAATAGCGTTATTTTTATCAACGCATACTTCCAAGATATTACGGATAAATTTACATTTCTCCGCTAAATTCCCTTAATTTCTGAGGTATTGCTTAATTTTACAATACACTAGTAGCAATATATGAATTCCAATACACAAACAGCAGATACGCAATCGTGGCAAACTATTATATCAAAATACAACAAGCCGAAATTATCGCGGAGTATTTGGCAATTAATAAATTCCCTGGGGGCATACCTGTTGATCTGGGTCCTGATGGTGCAGACATTAAAAATCTCTTATTGGCTGACATTGCCACTGATTATTATTGCTTCCGGTCTGCTCGTAAGGGTATTTATTATTTTTCATGATTGTGGTCATGGGTCTTTTTTTCAATCCAGGAAACTAAATACTATTGTTGGGAAACTATGTGGTATCATGGCCTTTACCCCATATAATGGCTGGACGGATAATCATCAAATTCATCACCAGACAGTTGGAAATCTTGATAAACGTGGTGTTGGTGATGTCTGGACGCTTACAGTTAAGGAGTACCAGGAAATGAAACCCGGAAAAAGATTTATTTATAGCCTTTTCCGGCATCCGGTAATGATGCTGTTTATTGGCGGCCCAATATGGATGGTGATTGCAAGCAGGATTTCTACGAAAGATCAGACAAGGAAACAAAGATTGAATGTTTACTTTACAAATGTTGTTATTGCAGCCCTGGCAGTTGGCACAAGCTTGCTGATAGGCTGGAAAGAATTTTTGCTTATACAGGGTCCTGTGATCTATCTTGCCACTATTGCCGGGATTTATCTGTTTTACCTGCAGCATCAATATGATGATGTGATCTGGTGCAGGACAGAAGAATGGGATTACAAGAAGATGGCATTGGAAGGCAGTTCCTTCTTTAATTTGCCTGTTATACTTCGTTGGTTTTCAGGAAATATCGGTTATCATCATATTCATCACCTCGGTCCAAAAATCCCGAATTATAACCTGGTGAAATGTCATAATGAGAATCCCGGTTTCCAGGATGTGAAATCCATCACTTTATTCAGAAGTCTGCACGCCCTTAAACTTCGCCTTTGGGATGAAGAGAATCAAAAGATCATTTCTTTTCGGGAAATGAGGGCGATGTGAGTCATTGCCCATTGTCGATTCTGCATTGCCCATTTTCCATTTTGTTGATGAATTTCTTGAGGACAAATTATCTTTTTGGGTATTAATAACTCAAAGGAGTAATTATGAGAAAAGAAATTGAACGGAGATTAATTAATCTTGCTTTACAAATTAACCATTTATGCAAAAGGCTTGATAATAGTTTTTTGTCGCAGCATCTTACCTCCCAGATTATAAGATCCTCAACAAGTGCAGCGTTAAACTATGGAGAAGCACAAGCAGCGGAATCAAGAAATGATTTCATTCATAAGACAAGTATAGTCCTTAAAGAATTACGGGAAACTCAAATAAACCTATTACTGCTTGAAGGCTCTACCTCAAAAGAATCTATCGAGCAAATTAAAAGATGCCAGGATGAATGTGACCAGATGATTGCCATTTTTCATAAAACTGTATCATCTGCACGCAAGAAAATAAAAGGACAATAAAATATAAATGGGCAATGCAGAATGGGCAATGCAGAATGGGCAATGTTAACGATTCAAAAACTCTGTAAAAGAATCAACATACTGCCCTACATGATATCCATCGATAAGTCCATGATGCACCAGTAAGGAAAGTGGCAGCATCATCCTGTTATCCCGTTTGAAGATCTTTCCAAAGGATATTTTGGGAATGGAATCGCCGTCATTGTAATTTCGTGGATGTGTCAGGCCAGTGAAGCTGAACCAGGGCAGGGCTGAATAGTGGATCACATCAATCCTTTCTGGTGATGTGAAAAGTCCGGTGGTAGCTTTTACACGTTCAATTTCATCATTGAGCCTTTCCTGGAAAACACCAAAGTCTTCATAGTAATCAACCTGTGCGAAGCCAAAAGTGCCATCGACCCGACTGATGGTTGGTGAGGCATGGATGATATCGTAAACTACTACTTCTCCATCTTCGATCCTGTACCTGAATTCTTTTACCGTATTGGAAGCTTTCATCGCATTGTACAGGTACCAGGTAAATAATGAGCCCTTTCTTGCAATTACTTTATCATGGCCTTCTGTGCAATCAACATCCATGTTCAGGTGATATAAAGGCTCATCAAATTTGCTGAAGAACTTAAAATGTTCTTTCCTGTTCCAGCTCTCAATGTCCAGTTTTGTTTTCATAATGTTGGTAAAAATAGTAAGGAATTGGCAGGATGAATTTACAATTTAGATTTTACAATTTACAATGTGGGATATGATTTTCGATGAGAAATTGAAGATGTGCGATGTGTTGTCTTTATTTTCTGGATTTTGAGGTTGTTACCGTCTTTTGGAAGATTGCAATTAACTGGTTGGATTCATCGAGCAGCTTTTCTACATTGGCTATATCTTCTATAGCTTCAGATTCAAACAGGATTCTTAAACCGATATTTGTTTCCCTTAGTTCTTTTAAGACAACGCTGTTTTTATGAATGAAGTCCTTTTTTGATTCAGCACTTTGCGCTTCTCCATAGTTTAAGGCTGCACTTGTGGATGATCGAATCACCTGTTCTCCTAAATTATTTGTAAGCATATTTTTTCGTAATCTTACGACAAGCTTATTTACCCCGACGCTCAAGCTAATTAATCTGCTTTCTAATTCTTTTCTCATTCTGAATTCATTTTGGTTCCTAATGATTAATACCCTAAAAACAAATTTGTTCCCATTAGATTATAACAATTTAACATCGAAAACCCAATTCGACCATCAAATAGTAAATCGTAAACTGTAAAATCTAAATTGTAAATTCTTAGGAACGTATGATCCAATGATTTTTCTCCACACAAGTCGTCTGAAAATATGTTACTTTGGTATAGCAATTCAAACCATGTTTATTATGAAAAAATTAAGCTTTTTGATTCTGTCCATGATCATCTTCTGGGGATGCGAAAGTGAAACAAAAAAGATTTACCTGAATGAAATGGACCTCGGTAAAATGGAGATCGGCTGGGGAAGTGTTCATGTTAATAAAAGTGTTGATGGTAATGTCCTTAGCATAGGTGATATAGAATATGCAAATGGCGTCGGTACTCATGCTGTCAGTAAAATGATGATCGATCTCCATGGCAAGGGCAAGCGTTTTTATTCCCTGGTGGGGGTGGATGATGAAAGCGGTGAAAATGCTACAATTGAGTTTTTTATACTTGGTGATAAAAAAGTTTTATGGCAAAGTGAGATCATGAAGCAAGGTGATCCGGCCAAAGAAGTGGATCTGGATGTCTCCGGTATTCAAAAGCTTGCATTATTCATCTCTGATGGAGGGGATAATATTAATTATGATCATGCTGACTGGATTAATACTTTTATTGAATACTCCGGTGTTGCCCCAATTGCAATAATGGGCGTAAAACCGGAACCCTACATTTTAACTCCTGTTGCAGGGAAAGAGCCATCCATTAATGGTCCCGGCACATTCGGTGCAAGACCAGGGAAGGTCTTTCTTTATCGCATCCCGATCAGTGGTGAACGCCCTTTTGAGATCCGCATTAAAGATCTTCCTGCCGGACTTGTTCTGGATAAGGAGAAGGGCATTATCAGTGGAACGAGCCCTGATGAAGGGATATATGTGATGGAAATTGTTGCCAGGAATGAATATGGTTCTGACAAGAAAGAGCTAATACTGGTGCTTGGTGATCAAATATGCCTGACTCCTCCACTTGGATGGAATAGCTGGAATTGCTGGGGATTGAGCGTTACCCAGGACCAGGTGAAAGAAGCAGTTGATGCTATGGAAAATAGAGGATTGGCAGATTATGGCTGGACTTACATTAATATTGATGATGGCTGGGAGGCTGAGGAAAGAACCTCTGCTGGAGAATTGCTTGCTAATGAAAAATTCCCGGACATGAAAGCGCTTGCTGATTATGCACATTCATACGGCTTAAAACTGGGTATCTATTCATCACCTGGCACAATGACATGTGGTGGTTATCTTGGAAGCTGGGAGCACGAACTCCAGGACGCAAAGACCTGGGATCAATGGGGTATCGACTATTTGAAATACGACTGGTGCTCATATGGTAAAATAGCTGTTGACCACAGCCTTCCTGAATTACAAAAACCATACATCAAGATGAGGGATATTCTACTTGAACTTGATCGTGATATTGTCTACAGCCTTTGCCAGTATGGTATGGGAGAGGTGTGGACCTGGGGAGAAAGTGTCGGTGGAAACCTTTGGAGAA
Source organism: uncultured Bacteroidales bacterium (assembly GCA_963753055.1). Taxonomy (GTDB): domain Bacteria; phylum Bacteroidota; class Bacteroidia; order Bacteroidales; family B18-G4; genus JAUWGC01. Next base: position 29,338 of record CAVWAP010000004.1, read on the forward strand.
CAACCGGGGATATTACCGATTCATGGACCAGTATGGCGGGTATTGGGTTTAGCCAGGACAAGTGCTCTCCATATGCCACACCTGGCCACTGGAACGACCCGGATATGCTGGTTGTTGGTAAAGTAGGGTGGGGGCCCAGCTTGCACGAAACAAAGCTAACACCCGATGAACAATATACACATATCAGCCTCTGGTCCTTGCTGGCATCTCCACTGCTCATTGGATGTGACATGAGCCAGATGGATGAGTTCACTTTAAACCTGTTAACCAATAAGGAAGTACTGGCAGTTAACCAGGATGCACTTGGTAAACAGGGCGTGAAAGTCAAAGAAGAAGAAGATTACCAGGTATGGGCTAAAGAATTAGAAGATGGCAATGTCGCTGTTGGCTTGTTTTACACTGGCAACAGCTCACCAGCAGATGCTTTTAGCTGGGATGGAGAGATGCTTACAAAAGAAGTGACTGTCCACTTTGAGGAGATCGGATTAGAGGCCGGGCAGAATGTGAGAGATCTCTGGCGACAGAAAGACCTTGGCCTTTTTGATGATTCCTTTTCAATGGATGTAAATTATCATGGTGTTATGCTGGTGAAGCTATCTCCTGCCAAGGATTAACAATAAACTTATTTCCTCTCTGCTCGAATGATATAATATACCGCCGGGATCACAAATAGATTAAGAAGCGTTGAAGTAAACAAGCCTCCCAGGATGACGATAGCCATTGGGCTTTGTATTTCATTACCTGGTTGACCGCCACTGAGTGCCAGCGGGATGAGTGCCAGGGCTGAAGCAAGTGCCGTCATCAGGATAGGGTTGAGTCGGTCGGATGAACCCTGAATGATGGTATCTATCATCGATTTTCCTTCCTCCCTGCTCAGGTGCTGGTACCTCGATACCAGCAAAATACCATTACGTGTGGCTATCCCAAACAGGGTGATGAACCCAATAATAGCCGGGATGCTCAGCATGTTTGAGGTTGTCCAGACAGCCAGTATCCCGCCAATCACCGCTAAAGGCATATTTATCAATACCAGGCCGGCCAGGGATGCACTTTTAAATTCCTGGTACAGGATGAGGTAAATAATAATAATTGCCAGGATGGAAGTCAACAGAAGTATTTGTGAAGCTCTTTGTGCGCTTTCAAACTGCCCGCCATAATGGATAAAATAATTATCAGGTAGAGAAATGTCATTTTTAACCGTATTCTTTATCTCATCCACGGCACTGCCCACATCCCTGCCGGCAACATTAGCTGAAACTACCAGCTTGCGCTGCACATTCTCCCGGTTAATGGTATTTGGCCCGGAGAAGGAGACTACATCTGCCACAAATCGCAATGGGATCTTTTCACCTGTATAAGTGTCTATATAAGCATTCCTGATAGCCTCGATGTTGTTGCGAAAGGACTCCTCATAGCGGAGCACCAGTGGAAAGTTCAGATTGTCTTCATATACCTCCGATACTTTTTTCCCCGCAATGGCTGTTTCTACATACTCCACAAAGGTGTTTATCGGAATACCATAACGTGCCAGCATTTCCCTGCGTGGCCGGATCTGCACCTGAGGGATTTCAACAAGCTGCTCCACATTCAGGTCTACCAGCCCTTCTATCCCTTCTATCTTGCTCTTGATCTCATTGGCAAGGTTATACATGGTTCCTAAATCTGTCCCAAACACCTTTATGGCGATATTTGCCCGTGTTCCCGACAACATATGATCTATGCGGTGCCCCAAAGGCTGGCCTATATTGATACTGATCCCGGTGATTTTATCAAGGCGCGCACGAACCTCTTCCATGAATTCATCCTTGCCACGCTCTCCCAGGGTATAAGGAACATCAATCTCAGAAGAGTTGCTACCTCCATGACTGTGTTCATTGAGTTCCGCTCTTCCTGTCCTTCGGCTAACATACTTTACTTCCGGGATTTCCAGAAGTTCTTTATCAATTTTTGATGTGATCCGGTTACTTTCTTCAATGGATATCCCCGGGAGGCTGGCTGTGGTAATAGTAAGCGTCCCTTCATTGAACTCAGGAAGAAAGCTTCTTCCAAACTGGGTGAAAACAACTATTGACCCTACTAATAAAAGAACGGATATACCAATGATAGCTTTACGATACCGTATCACCGACCTTAGGCTTCGGGAATAAAGCTTATTCAGCTTCTGTACAAGCTTATTATCTCCTCGCTCATCCGACTTTAACTGCTTGTTAGTGACCAGCAGATAGCTCGACATGACCGGAGTTAACGATATGGCTACCATGAGAGATGAGAACAGGGAGACAATAAAAGTCAGGCCAAGAGGCCGGAGCATCCGGCCTTCCATCCCTGAAAGGAAAAATAAGGGGATAAATGCGATAATGATGATCATCGTAGCTTGCACTATTGATGACCTGATCTCAACGGAAGCGTTATAAATTACGGTAATCGGATTCTCACGGTCACCTGCTTTCTTACGGTAATTCTGCTTCAAACGCTTCAATACATTTTCTACATCAATGATAGCATCATCCACCAGCACACCTATGGCAATGGCCATGCCACCCAGGGACATTGTGTTTAATGTCAGGCCCATAAGCTTCAGGGTAATTAATGATAACAATAAGGAGATAGGAATGGCTGTGAGCGAAATGAGGGTGGTCCTAAAATTCAAGAGAAATAGAAAGAGGACTATACTGACAAATATTCCTCCCTCCAGGAGCACTTTCAAAACATTGTAAATGGCTGTATTGATAAAATCGGCCTGCCGGAATATCTGGGCATTTAGTTCCACACCATCGGGCAGATAGGTCGACAAACCTTCAAGTGCCTTGTCAATTTCATCAGACAGGGCGAGCGTGTTGGTATTGGGCTGCTTCAGCACCGTCATGATCACAGCAGGCTGTTCATCAAGGAACGCCTCTCCGATGATGGGTGAATGCCCTATGGTGACCCTGGCAACATCGCTGATCTTTACCGGTTTTCCATGCCGGATCTTGATTACTGTATTTGCGATCTCAGCAGTATCGATCGAACGTGCTGTGGCACGAATGATATATTCCTGTCCATACTCATTGATAAACCCTCCTGAAGCATTAGAATTAGTATTATTTGAAGCTGCTATTAATTCATCCAGGCTAACCTGAAAGTATCTCATTTTAAGGGGATTGGCCAGGATGTGATATTGTTTTGGCAATCCGCCGATATTGATTACCTGGGATACACCCGTAACGGATAACAACTGCTGCTTGACCTGCCTTTCAGCAATAGTCCGTAAGTCGAACAAGGAAAGCGAGTCTGAAGTGACTGAAATCAGCATGATCTCCCCCATGATTGAGGTCTGGGGTGCCAGCACCGGTGATTCCACACTCTCAGGAAGCTGCGTCCCGATTATTGATAGTTTCTCGCTTACAATCTGCCGTGCCTTGTAAATGTCGGTGCCCCAATCAAATTCCACCCATACTATTGACATACCAAATGAGGATGTTGACCGAACACGCCTTACATCTGTTGCCCCGTTCATGGCTGACTCAATGGGAAAAGAAACCAGCTTTTCCACTTCTTCAGCTGCCATGCCATGCGCATCCGTGAGGATCGCAACAGTTGGGGCCGTCAAGTCAGGAAACACATCAATCTCTACCCTGGAAGCCGTATAAATTCCACCAACTAAAAGTATAATTGATAGAAAAACAATCAGCTGACGATTATCCAATGAATATTTGATCATTCGATTGATCATGATTACCTCCTATCTTTTTAGTGTTGATGATTATGGGATGGAATAGATGCAGATGCAGATGTTTTCAAAAGCATTGCCCCTTCATTGACAATATGGTCGCCAGCTGCAATACCGGAAGCAATACTCACCATTATCCCATCACTGGCATTGAGGGTGACCGGTTGCTTTTGATACATCTCACCATTAACCTGCATATAGATGTAATAATTACCCTGCTCTTCGATGAGTGATTTAACAGGTATTACAATGTGCCCTGGTTCAGGATCGGTCTTCAGGAAAAACTCTGCAAATGCACCTTCCAGCAGCGTACCGTCATTTACCACCTCAAAATAAACCGGCATGTAATGATTGTTTTCTGCGACTGAGGCCCCCCTGGCGATTAACTTCCCTGAGAGTTCTTCAAGAGTATAGACCCGTGATGAGTAAGCTGGCCGGAAATGTGTTGATGTAATATCTTCCAGTTCTTCGAAATAATGTTGAGGTAAATCGGCCCTGAGTAACATCACTTTATTTGTTGAAATAGTTGCCATCAGGTCGCCTGGCTCAACATATTGTCCTTCCGACACATTGAGCTCATGAAGGTACCCACCCAGGGGAGCAAGGATCTTCATCCCCTTAGTACCTACAGTCTCCTTTAGTGAATAGTAAATTAAGCTGTCGTTAATATATTCGCTCTCCGTTTCCAGGTATTGCTTTTGTGAAATGATATTTTCCTTCATTAAGACTTTATGTCGGGTATAGCTATCCTTGCTTTTTTGAAAGTTGGTCTTAGCCTTATTGAAATGAACAAGGATGTTATTGTTAGCCAGTCCTTGCCCGCTGAGGGTAAACAACTCCTCACCCTTTTCTACATATTTGCCCTGGACAAGATTTTTTGTTGCAAACAGGACTATACCCTGTGACTTGGCAATAACATTTTGCTTCTCACCAGGCATGGCCAGGAACTCTCCACTCGCCAGGATAACACGTGTAAAGTTGCCTGTACTGGCTTCTATAACTTCGAACTTGCTATTCCAGGCTTGTTCCTTGGTAAACATGACCAGGCCAGTAGCATCAGGCCCATGAACATGGATCTCCTCACCCTCATCGTAGATGTGAATATGATTATCAATAAGTTGCTCGTTTTTTGCATTGATTGGAATATCGAATGATAGCCTGCCAATACCACGTTTTTGCGGTTCTATATCTAATTCATAAATGCCATCCGTGTCAGTTGGATTTGCCGTTTTAGCCTGCTCAAAGTCCCTTACGGTTAAAACAACATTAAACGCCGCACCAGTATAAGCTACATACCCGGAATCTAACCGTGTTACATGAATTAGAAATTTGGATTTATGTCCTATCTGTAGACTTTCAAATTCAGCAAATACTTCCAGGTTCTCAGAGAAAAGGGTTATGGTTTCTGTGTCACGCGCATCTTCTCCATGGGTTACATCAAGTTCGCCATGAATGTGTGAGTCGTTTTGATTATGATTACTGCACCCAAGCAGCAGGGATATTGCAAATCCTGCTAAAACAATCTTTTTCATACCTCAGAATTTTCCGAATGATGATTAATTAAACTATAAAATGAAAGAAATTTGCTTCTTTTATGAAGCAATGAATTTAATGGTTGGGATAGGATTAGCAGCTTGGTGGACCACGCATTGCCCTGACGAGACTTATGACATCACGAAGGGCTGGTTCCTGCTTAAACTTGTATCTGGAAAATGATATGTAAACAGGACCTGGTATTTGTTTATTAACCGAGGGAATATCAGTTGGATTTGTCTTTTGCTGACAAACATTCTTTTCCTTCGTGGATGAGTCTTTTTTGCCCGAAATCAGAAACAGGCTGTTTTGCTGGCAAAATTCACTTGCGTCATGATTGTCTTCACAGGTTGCATGATCATGGCCTTCTGGTTCACAACAGTGACCGGATTCCTCAGCCATATCATGAACAGATACACAGCAAACCTGGTGATGATGGTGGTGATGTGGATAGGCTCTGTTCAATGTCAGCATAAGGGCTGCAAACAGTAGGAGATAATATGAGATGTTGCGCAAGGTAATCATAACAGTGAATCGACGGCAAAGTTATTTAATAATCCTGTATTTTTAGGCTAAATCCGATTTTTTAACATTTTAAAATGATCTTTTTAGTATGCAAAATGCTATATATATTGTAATTTTACCAAAAATCACAGTTTTCTAACTAACACTTATATCATGAGAAAGAAATTCTACTCTGTAATTGCCTTGCTATCAGTGCTTACTTTCACTTTTGTGGGTACAGGACTATATGGACAGACCGATGATCCTAACCTCGATCGAATCCCAGCTGAATTCTATCAATATATGAAAGACCAGCCACCTCAGAAAAGTTCTGTGGTAACTATTGATGGCTATGATAACTATTACCTGGGAATTGATTTTGCTGAGGGGCATATCAGCGAGAACCCAAATACTCCCGGCGAATACTTCGTCGCTATGAATATCGATGATACACATTATACAATGGATGGACATGATTGGTCCAACAGCAATGTCTCATGGGGCGGATATTCTATCAGGGGAGACGTGCTGACTGCTTATGATTCAGACGGTAACCTGTATTATGAAAACATGTATGGCGCGTCCATTTTAGGTTGTGTAGTGGTCAGGTCATCTGACAATGGCCAGACATGGTCTTCTCCTGTGGTTGCCATTTCCGGAAACGACAAGAACTGGATGACAGCTGATATGACAGATGGCCCTTATTCGAATTATGTTTACACCGTAATGACCAATAGTGGATCGGGTAACTTCGCCCGGAGTACCAACCAGGGCGTTTCATTTCAGAATACATTTGTTGCATCGACCCAATCGCTGCCAGGAATGATGGTTTGTGTTGGTGCTGATGGCGCTACCAATGGCGGTGCTGTATATATTGTTACTAATTCAGGTGGCTCATTTTCCTCTACCTATACTTTTTACCAGTCTTTAAACGGAGGTTCCACCTTCACATATAAATCGGCACAAAATTTCTCAGGCTATGTAGGCACAGATGTTAATGGAAGGAACTCTGTTCAGAACATGCGTACTCGTCCGTATCCATTCATTACTGCTGATAATAGTAACGGCACGTACCGTGGAAGGCTGTATTTGATATATGCCTCGAACCAACCTGCAGGCAACGGCAATCAACCGGATATTTTCTGCAGATATTCTGATGATGGCGGTTCATCCTGGTCTGCAGCGGAAACTGTCAATGATGACTTCCCAAGTACTGGCAATGCCCAATGGCACCCCGCAACCTGGTGCGATTATGAAACCGGAAGGCTATACGTACAATGGATGGATACACGTGATTCCCCAACCGGGACACAAGCAATGATATATGGCGCCTATTCAGATGATGGCGGACAATCATTTTCCACCAATCAACAGATCTCAAATGAGCTGATGATAATCAACTGTACAAGCTGCGGTGGTGGTGGTACACCAAGATACCAGGGCGACTACAATGGTATTATCTCCAACCCTGACGTTTCTATGGCTACATGGTCTGACTTCAGAGATGGACACTTCGATACATATACGGGTTATTTCCCTGATTATGCAATGCTTCTATCTCCTGATAATAGTGTTGCTACCGGCCTGGTTGCCTCATTTGATGTGGAGGTCCCATCTGTGAAATTGTGGGATAAGGATGTTATTTTCACCGCTGAGATTGAAACACCACCTGCAGGAGCATTCACTATTGACTTTCCTTCAGGAAATACACTTTCCTCATTTCCAGGAACAGTGACTATGGAAGTTCAGGTTGATGAAAAGGTCCCTGTTGGATTTTATGAAATTGTCGTTACAGGAAAAGGTCCTAATGGAACACCTGTACATATCAGAACAGGAACTGTACAGGTTGTGCCACTTACACCACCTGATGCAGATTTCTCTGCAAGCAATACCACTCCTTGTGCTGAAGGAACTGTTGATTTCTTCGATGAATCTACAGGATTTCCTGATGCCTGGGCATGGGAATTTGATGGTGCAGACCCGGCCACATCAACAGATGAGAACCCAACAGATATTATGTATCCTGCATCCGGTACCTATACTGTAACGCTAATTGCGACCAACAGTGCCGGTAGTGATACGGTCACAAAAACAGCTTATATTGATGTAATAGCCCTGCCAGCCGAGCCAGCCAGCTCCGATGAAGAAGCTTGTTTTGGCAGCACCATTCCTGACCTTATGGCTGAAGGCACAGATATCCAGTGGTACGATGATTCCACGCTGAACAACCTGGTCTACTCAGGAAATACATTTGCTGCGGGAGAAACAGAACCAGGAGTCTATACTTATTATGCTACCCAAACATCAGGTGATTGTGAGAGTAATTCAACTGTAGTTACATTGACGATCTTTGAATTGCCTGAAGTTGGCCTGGAAGCTTTTGAAGCTGTTTGTATCAATGAGGAAGCATTTGAATTAACAGGCGGTTCTCCTGAAGGTGGTACATATTCCGGCATGGGTGTTATGGATGATATGTTTGATCCTGCTGAAGCCGGTGCAGGAACACATGAGATCACATACACTTATACAGATGGCAATGGATGTATCAATGATACTGTACAAATGATTACAGTTAATGACCTGCCCGATGTGAGCCTGGCTCCCCTGGATGATGTTTGTGTAAATGCTGAAGGATTTGAACTTAGCGGTGGCACACCTGAAGGCGGACTTTATTCTGGTGCCGGAGTTGAAGCAGGATATTTCGACCCTGCTGAAGCCGGTGTTGGTAACCATGGGATCACATATGCTTATACTGATGAGAATGGCTGTGAGAACAGTGCCATGCAGGAGATAACTGTAAATGATATACCAGATGTTAATATTGGGCCCGATTCACAGCTTTGTGCAGGACTCGAAATTACACTGGATGCAACAACTGCCGGAGCCACATCCTATGAATGGTACCCCGGTGGAGAAACAACGGCGCAGATCACCGTCGATTCAACAGGAATTGGCATTGGATCACAGATGTTCATTTGTTACGTGACAGATGAAAATGATTGTGCTTCCAGTGATACCGTTATGGTGGAATTTGAGGATTGCTCTGCCATCGGTGAGCTGTCAGGAGTTAATAACATGAAGCTTTATCCGAACCCTGGTCATGGTGTATTTTCAATCCAGATCGATACTGAAAAACCAATTGAGTTGAACATCAGGGTTTATAATTACAGTGGAGTGACTGTCGTTGACAGGCAAAATATCCATATTGAAAATTCTCAGCTTCTTGACCTGGATATGACAGGACAACCGTCAGGTGTTTACCTGGTCACTGTCTGGAACAACCAGGGCAAATGGGTTGAAAAACTAATTATCCGAAACTAAAAACCTTTCTTAATATCAGCAAAAACGGCTGTCCCGATACTTATCGGGACGGCTTTTTTTTTAGTACATTTGAAGTAGATGAATTAATGGTGCCACTTGTGAGAAAAATTGATTTTTCTGTCTTACTGGTCCTGATAATAATTTGCACAGGAAGCATATCTACTCTTGCCCAGGTAGATGATCCACCTGATACCATCATTATTTATGCGCCTTTTGATACCATTGACAATAAACTACAGGAAGTTGTAATTACCGGTACCAGGGTATCAAAACGGATCATCGATATACCCTATTCCGTTGTCAGGATCAATAATTTAAATTTCCGGTATGATAAAAATTCCAGTGTTAATGATGTTCTGCCAGCCGTTCCAGGCATGTTCCTTCAATCAAGGTACGGTACCCACGATGTAAGGATCTCGATCAGGGGCTTTGGCAGTAAATCAAATTCCGGGATCCGGGGGGTGCGCATACTGCTGGATGATATTCCGGAATCCGAACCTGATGGACAAACGAGGATTGAAGCCATAGATTTCAATTCTATCGGACGGATTGAAATTGTTAAAGGGAATTCATCTTCATTATATACCAATGCCCCGGGAGGGGTGGTTAACTTCTTCAATGATATCGACTTCCCCAGATCCAACCTGGTTCAGTTTAACCAGTTTGGCTCTTTTGGCTTAAGAAGAAATGGGTTGAAAGTTGGTGTCAGAACGGATAAGTATAGTTTCCTCAATACCTATAGCTATCACAATTATGATGGCTATAGGGAACATAACAGCGAATACTGGCATATTTTAAATACTGTGCTGGAAACCAGGCCGTCAGCAAACACCAGCCTGAAGATACTTGCGTATTTTGTGCATGGGCAGATCAGGCTGCCCGGATCATTGACAAAGGAAGAGTTTGATGAAGATCCCTGGCAGGCAGATCCAAGGGCCGTTGATCGTGACCTGAAACGATTATCAACCAAAGGCCGACTGGGTATCAGGTATAATGCAAAGTTTGGAAGGTCGTTGAATAACGAGGTTGAGGTAACTACTTATGCTACCATTAAGTATTTCGAAAGAACGTCAAGACAGTACAGGATAATTAACAGAAACGGCCTGGGCCTCACCGCCATTTACGTAAACCGGACTAAATTCGGAAAGCTTATCAACGAATTTTCCTTTGGCGGTGATCTCCTGTTCCAGCCTGCAAGGACGGAATATTATGATAATATCAATGGTCAGAAAGGGGACCAGCTGTTACAGCTTACTAATGAGAAGATAGGAAACACAGGATTTTTTCTCTCTGATAACTTCGAAGTGTGGAAAGATAAGATGTTTGTACTGCTTACCGGCAGGTATGATAATGTGACCTATAGCCTGACTGAACAAACGCTTCCTTCCCGCACTGATAACAGGAATTTCCGTGCTTTCACACCAAAGCTAGCCCTGAATTATAAAATAAGCACCTGGGTATCATTGTATTCTTCTTTTGGGCTCAGCTTCGACAGTCCGGCCAAGAACGAACTTGAAAGTGTTGACCCGGGCTTCCTTTATAACCAGGAACTGCAGCCCCAGGAATCAATGAACTTTGAGATAGGCATAAAAGGATACCTGCTTAGCCATGAACGGAATTATTTTAAAAAGATCCTGTTTGAAGCTACCCTGTTCAACATTAATATCGACAATGAGATCGTGCCATTTGAGGTTTTTGGAGATGTATTTTTTAGAAATGCTGCTAAAACCATTCGTCGTGGCCTGGAACTGGGGAGCAGCCTGGAGTTATACAAGGATTTGAATTTCACCTTGTCATATACATACTCAGGCTTTAGCTATGATTCATATAACGCCAAAATAATTGTGCTTGACCCTGATGGATCCATCAGGACTGAAGAAAAGGATTTTTCAGGAAATATTGTTCCCAGTGTCCCAAAGAATAACCTGTACCTGGCCCTGTCGTACGCCTGGCCGTTTCACAGGAATGTCAAAGGATTTGCAAAATTCAGTTATATGGGAATAAGCAGCCTATGGGTTGATGATGCCAACTCAGAGCATACAAACGCCTATAATTTGTTGAATACAGTGCTTGGACTGGATATGAAATTCGGGGATTTTAATGTATTGCTATCAGGAAGTCTTAATAATATGCTTGACGTGGTCTATGTTGGGTTTACCAATACCAATTCGGTTGACCGGAGATTTTATGAAGCAGGAGAGCCGCGGAATTACTTTATTTCCCTGAATCTTGGGTATAGATTTTAGGATTTACGGTTTACAATTTAGAATTTAGAATTTAGAATATTGTGTTTAATAGTTAGTATTGAGTAGTAAGATTAAGATATTATTTGTGGTTGCAGCTGTTTCCCTGTCTTTTGCTGTATTTGGGCAGTATGGAGGGGAGGTACGGTTTGAGGGAAATTACAGGATCTATCCCGGCAATGTAAATCAAACAGAGGTCTTTATTGTAAAAAGTCCACTGGACGATAATCTCCTTTTCTCTTCCTGCAACACCCTGACCTTTATTCCTTTCTTTGTTAGTGAGGGAATCTATGTTACTGAAAATGGAGGCAATAGCTGGTATGGCAATGACACCAGTACCGGAGAACCCATTGCATTCCATGGCGGAGACCCGGGCATTACGATTGATAAAAATGGAACCATGGTTCTTACCAGGCTAGGACGATCGCCGTTTTCAGGACTGTATTCACATTATTCCACTGATAATGGACAGACATGGTCTTCACAGCTGGTAATCTCCACCGACGACCTGGAGCGTGCTGCTGTGGCCTCGGATGTTAATCCGGCAAGTGCTTATTATGGCAGGACTTATGCCGCCTGGGTAAGGTTCTCACCTCCATTCCCAATAGTGATGTCATACACTGATGACGGGGGACAGAGCTGGAGCGTTCCTCAGCCGATCAATAACCCTCCGAACAGAAGTGCAGGAGGTGATGTTTGTATCGGGCCGGATGGACAGGTTTATGTTTGCTGGGCAGGGGTGACCGAGGTTTCTCCTTTTAAGGAAATATATGTTGGATTTGCGATGTCGGATGATGGAGGAGAGAACTGGGATGTTACTGAGAATGCATTTCCCATGAATGGCATTACAGGTGTGCTTTCCGAGAAAGGTAATATCAGGGTGAATGGCTTGCCGGGCATTGATGTAGATACTACCGGAGGCGACAGGCATGGCTGGATCTATATTGTGACAGGACAAAAGGAACTTGCACCGGCAGGGGCTGATCCGGATATCATCCTACATCGTTCTGCTGACGGTGGTGAAAGCTGGTCACCGGGGATCCGGGTCAACCAGGATGTAAGCAATAATGGCAAAATACAGTATTTCCCATCGGTTCATATTGATAAGTTCGGTGCTGTGGACGTGCTTTTTTATGATGACCGGGCAACTACCAGTGACTCAGCAGGTGTATTCCTGGCCCGATCACCCAATGGAGGTGATGACTGGACTGAATATGAGATCAGTGATCATAACTACAAGCCAGAGCCCATTGGTGGCCTGGGACAGGGTTACCAGGGCGATAATATTGACTTGACTTCAACAGAAACAAGCATCTGGCCGGTATGGATGGATAACTCGACAGGGATCTATCAGATATGGACGGTACCGGTGGAATTTACATCGTTGGATGGATTAGATGATAATGAATTAATTCAATTTGAGTTAAAGCAGAACGTGCCTAACCCTTTTCAGAGAAGGACAACAGTTAGATACAAGATGCAAGTTCCAGGATACAAGATATTGAAGATTTTTGATTTGTATGGCAGGGTTGTGCAGGAGTTAAGTAGTAAAAACCAATATCCTGGAACCTATGAGGTTGAGGTGGATATGACCGGGTATAAAGCTGGGATTTATTATTACACATTAACAGTGAATGGAGTAACAGAAGCACGGAAAATGGTATTGGGTCATTAGCAATAGAAACAGATCCCTCGACTCCGCTTGGGATGACAGCAAAAGGGGGACATTAATGGTGTTTTACAACCAGCTTTGTTGTACCTAGCCAACTATCAGACTTCAATTGTATGCAGTAAATACCTTCAGGGAGAAGACTTATGTCAATGGTATTGCTCTGAAGATTCATTTCTCTTACTTTTTTACCTAAAACATCGTATATTCTCAATACTTTCATCTTGAGTCTTGTGTCTTGAGTCTTGATTCTAATTACATCATCACATGGATTCGGATAGACCAGGAACCCAATCTTCTCTTCCTCATTTGGATTCAGCAACCCCACAGAACTCGCATCATATCTAAGTACAGCACCATGATCACCAACAGCATACCCATGAAGCGAATCGGGAAAGATCATGTCATAGATTGCGGAGTTGTCAGGAGATGGTATTTCTGTCCAGGTGAGGCCGGCATCCAGACTGTAGATTAACTTCTGCCGGGGGCCAAGCGGTGCCCATGCCTCGGTTTCATTCCTGAAGTCCAGGTCATAGGCATTGCCCTGCATCGTAAGCTCTTCGTAATTCCAGTTTATACCGCCGTTGGCAGTGCGTATCATTCCCACACCATAGCCAAAGTCAGGATCACCACCGGAGCCGAGTACGGTTACTGAATCGAAAAGATGAAGCCCGTGCACTTCATCAGCTGGTGCATCGGCATTATCGATAGGATACCATTTTTCTCCACCATTGGATGTGCTCCAGGTAACCCCGGCGATATCAAACAAGCCTCCGCAGGCATAGCCGTAGTTTTCATCATAAAAGGCAATATTCAACACAGGGAAGAATGCCAGGGCGTTGGTATCGACAGCCGCCTGTGTCCAGGTGATCCCGCCATCTGTTGTTTTTACAATTGCATGCGGACTGCCTCCCATCCAGCCGTTCAAGGAGTCAAGGTAGAGGATGCAATTGATGAAGATGTTGTTTTCAGGATAAGGATAGCCCGTCCAGGTCGCACCACCATTGGTGGTTTTCAGGATTAATGTACCAAAGAAACCTTCAAAATTCCATGAGGCAGCCCAACCAAGGTTACGATTCAGGAAAAAGACATTCCTTATATTATTTTCCGTCTGGCTGTCCTGGACAACCCAGCTTTCTCCACCATCACTTGTATGAATGATCGTTCCGGTATCACCCACCGCCCAGCCATACAGACTGTCGGTAAAGTAAACTGAGCGGAGTGACTGTGTAGTAGGAACGTCGGTCTTTTCCCATGTCCCTTGTGCGGCGGTAGACAGCTGAATCAGCAGTATGGTAATAGTCAGTATGACATAGCGAATGGACATAGGGTCAAATGTACGATAGAATTGTTAATTCACTAAATGAAATTGCTAATTTTGTACATCCAGAATCAATGAGATGACACAAATCAAAAAGAACAAGTTTCAGGTAAACCTTAACCTGAACGTCCGTGGACTGGAGCCTTCAGCCACGCTTGCTATCAATGAGAAATGCCGGCAGATGATGCGGGAAAACCGTGAGGTTTTCAGGCTGGGCCTGGGACAATCTCCGTTTCCTGTCCCGGATGAGGTAGTGGAGGCGTTGTGCCAGAATGCACACCAGAAAGATTACCTGCCTGTCAGTGGACTGCCACAACTCAGGGAGGCCATTACCGGGTTCAACCTTCGCATGCATAAAGTTGACGACAGACCTGATGATGTCTTCATCGGCCCGGGCTCCAAAGAGTTGATCTTTATCTTGCAACTTGTCTACTACGGCGACCTGATCATACCTACTCCTAGCTGGGTATCCTATGCTCCGCAAGCAAAGATCATTGGCAGGAACGTCCAATGGGTGCCTACATACCATGATAATGACCTGAGGATGAGCCCCGACATGCTTGAAGAGATTTGTAAGAAAGATCCCGATAAGCCCCGGATTGCTATCCTGAATTATCCGTCCAACCCTACCGGGGTTACCTATCCTATTGAACGGCTAAAAAGGCTGGCGGAAGTGGCAAGAAAATACAATGTCATCCTTGTGTCGGATGAGATATACGGACTCCTGCATCATAATAACCAGCATGTTTCCGTTGCCCGCTATTATCCTGAAGGCACGATCATCAGCAATGGCCTGAGCAAATGGTGTGGCGCAGGGGGATGGCGCCTCGGCTACTTTTCCTTCCCTTCAGGACTTAAATGGCTGCAGGATGCCATGAAGGTGGTTGCCAGCGAGACGTTTACCGCAACCAGCGCACCGATACAATACGCTGCAGTTAAGGCTTTTGAGGGTGGTCCATTCCTGGATGAATACCTGATCAAAGCTCGCATTGTGCTCAAGACAATACTGAAATATATCATGGTCCGGTTCGATAAATTAAACATTGCCTATCCTCATCCCCAGGGAGGTTTTTACATATTCCCGGATTTTGAATTTTACAGGGAACAATTAAATAACAAAGGAATTCACACCGGGCGTGAACTTTGTGAGAGACTCTTGCAGGATACCGGTGTGGCCATGCTTCCAGGAGTGGATTTCGGCCGACCTCCGGAAGAGCTTTCAGCAAGAATAGCTTATGTGGATTTCAATGGCGCAGATGCTATTAAGAGCCTCAACGGTCCTGCTGGAAAATCATAAGGACAACCATGATCATTTTGTCACAAGCTATTGTCCCAATATTACCGCAGCAATTGATCGTCTTGGCAATTGGCTCAAGGACTTGTAATCAATTCAATCGGTTCATACGCCAGCTCAATGGTGCAGGGCAAATACCCGGCCGGGTCACCATCAAATTCCACTTCAACATCAGGCTCATCTGAATTGAGCATGATGTACTTGCCTTTTCTTAACTGTAAGTATTTGCTGTCTCCAATATCGCCGGAGTAAATTTGCCTGATCAGACCTGGCAGGTTTTGAAATGAAAGGCCTGATGCAACCAGGACATAAAATATATCCTTATCCAGGATTTCATCATCGTTTATTTTAATACCTGAAGCAATATATGGGGTTCTTCCAATTGAAATATTGACTGTGTGATCGATACACCGGCACTCATTGTCGATTTCAAGGAAGATTTTTTTTGATTTGAACACCATCAGGTTCTTCAACAAAGACATGAACGTGCCTCCAAAATCACCGGCATATTTCCTTATATGATTTGCATCACGGGCAACACCCGCTCCAATACCTGCATTGGCACAGCAGGCAAAGTAACGGGTTTCTTGTTGTATTGAGCCATTTTTTGTGACCATACGTATTTTGCCTGGAACCATCTTTTTTATAAAGCCCCTTGAAAGACATTTGATGGCCTCTTCATGATCCAGAGAAATGTTATAGCTCTTGCAGAAGTCAGGACTGGTACCTGTGTAAATTACTCCGAATTTGCTATGAGATATTCTTCTTCCAAACTCATCATAGAAGCCATTAAGCACAGCATTGATGGTACCATCCCCACCTACAGCAACGATGATGTCACTCTTCTTAACGTTTGCCAGCAAGGATTGATCTTTAATGGTTTCATAAGTAGAAGCAAACACATGTTCAATATCCATCTTCTCTTCCCTGCACGAACTGATAATATTGTCGAAGTGTTTCTTGCTCTTTCCGTTCTTTGACCGTGGGTTGATGATTAGTGTGCATTTCATACCAGTACGCTATTATAGTTTGTAACGCAATTCAATACCTGTTCAATAGATTCCGCTTTGAGATTAGCACCTGCAATAAGCCTTATCCTTCCTTCTTTTTCTGGTACAGAAGGATAAATGAATGGTGTTGTAATGATACCTTCCTCGTAGAACCATTTGGCCAGCTTTAAGGTCTCCAATGAATTACCTGATTTGATGGAGTTGATAGGTGTCTGGCTGTCGGTTAGCATGAATCCTTCCCGGGTCATCCCTTCCCACAGCCAATCAGTATATGCCCAAAGTCTTTCGGAGATCATCTTAAACTCTTTCTTCATGATGGACAAAACCTTCAGTAAAGCCATTAAGGATGCCGGTGAAATGGCTGTAGAATATATTAAATGTGATATCCTGAACCTGAGATACCGGATAAGTGAGGCTTTACCACCAATCATACCCCCAGTGACTCCAAGAGCCTTCCCAAGTGATGCTGTGTAAATCCCATTATAATCAGTGATCCCATAATGTGATAGAATCCCACTTCCGCCTTTTCCAATCACCCCTATACCATGAGAGTCATCCACAACCGGTATTGCTCCGTATTTCTCACAGAGAAAATTGATCTCTCCCATGGGTGCAATGCTGCCTTCGGTGGAGAAGACAGATTCAGTCACAACAAAAACCTGCCCCTTGCATTTCTTCCGCTCCAACAGGCTGTCCAGGTGATCCATATCATTATGCCTGAACAGCCTGAATGGGCAATCTGCACTGCGTATCCCTTCAAGCAAAGAAGAATGTGCGTAGCGGTCGACAATGATCAGGTCATCCGGCCCGGCGATTACAGGGAAAAGACCGTTATTGGCCTGGTAGCAGGAGGGAAAGATAACTGTATCTTCTAAAGCAACTAATCCGGACAAGGCCAGCTCTGCCTCTCTGAACAGTTCGCTGTAGCCTGATGCTACTGGAGTAGCACATAATGATACTCCATATTGAGCGATACCCTCCTGTGCAGCTACCTTGACTCGTGGATCATTAGCCAGGCCTAAATAATTATTTGATGCCAGGTCAATGAATTTATTGCCTCCAATCATGACCGGATCATCTAATCCCGATTGTATCAACGGATAGTAGGGATTAAAACCGGCTTGTACGGCAACGCTGTCATCAAGCCGGTAACTGTTGTAAAAATCAAAGTTTGACATGACAATAGTTTTAAGCAACAGCTTGAAGATCCATTTTTTGCCTTAGTTTATCGATAATATCCTGCACTGATTCAAGGCAACGGACTTCATCCTGCTCCACGGTTATATTAAATTCATCTTCGATCTCATTAATGATTAAGATCACATCCAATGAGTCGACCTCAAGGTCCTCTTTCAGCCTGTCTTCAGGTCTGATCTCATCAGGCCAGTCGATATTACGACTGATTATCTCTGTTATTTTATTGAATAGTTCCATGACTCCTCCTTTTTTAAATTTGATAACATCTGGTAGGTTTTCCTGAATCGCACATGATCGCGCAGTAGTTGCAGTTAGTGCATCCGGAAATCCATGAATTACTTTGCACCATCTTCCTGACCAGGTCCGGCTCGCAAATGAATGGCCTGGATAGTCCGACGATGTCAGTATGTCCTTTTTCTATGGCTGTAATTATCTCTTTCGCATTTCTGAATCCACCTATACTGATGATTGGAATATCGGTGAGCGTTTTGGCGATTTTAGCATAATACAGGTTGTATGTTTGAGAGAACTTTTTGCTTATCGGCTTGTAGTATGTATTGATGATCAGTTTATTGATTCTTTTTTGTATCGCATTATTGTTTTTAAAGAATGGATTTTCGCGCATGACCAGGTCAACAGGGAAGTCCCCACGAAAAATGTTTAATGCATGGTCCATCGTACCATAGCTGATCTCGATCCCATCAACTTTCATATTATCGAGGAAGGTGATAAGGTTCCTGAACTGAATCAAACTGAATGCTGGCTTCAGGTCGATGCCTCCGCTGATCTTGACCAGGATCGGAAAATCATCACCACAGTGCTTTCTGACTGATAATATGATCTCTTCAAGGAATTTTGAACCGATGTGTGTATCAGGATCAATCCTGAATTTATCTTTCCTCTTATTGATTGCCGGCAACAAAAACTGGTGGACGAGGTAACCATGTGCGGCATGGATTTGAATGCCATCGAATCCAGCTTTCTTTGCCCTGCTTGCTGCCATGGCGTATTCTTTCACTCTGGTATTTGTCTCATCAGTAGTGTATGCTTTAGGCTTGTTCCTGAAATACAGCGATCTCTTACCGGAAGCACTTCCGGGAATACCCCCTGCCCGCGCCCTGGTTGTTTGCCTCCCGGCATGGGATATTTGCATGAATACCGGGCAGCCATAATTGTGGACCCTATTGGCAAGGTTGGTAAAGAATTTTATTTGATCATCAGATTCTATTCCCGCCTGCTGTGACTGCATGGCTTTACCGCCTGCAGCTGTATAAGCAAATCCTGTTATAATGGCTCCCACATCACCATCAGCCAGCTTTTCATATAAGGTGTAATATTCTTCAGCCGGTATTCCATCTTCAGAGCATAAGCCTTCATAGGTTGCTGACCTGATGATCCTGTTCTTCAGGACGACGTTTCCAAGCGATATGGATTCAAAAGCTTTCATTAATCATGCTTTTATATTTGTATGAAGGTTAAACAGGAACCCTACGAAAACATATGAAATCAGGAAAAGCATCATCCCCAATACAGGATTAAACAGGGCAATGATGGCAGTCTGACCGCAGGTACAGGCCCTGAAATTGGTAACCAGCGAATAATAAGTCATTTCCCCTTTAGGGTTTTTATAGTACAGATAGCCTGTCCAGATCTGCAGAAAAACAGTCAGAATAGCAAGGATCACAAAGGTCCTGTTCAATTCAATCTGGAATGAACCGAAACCATAATATCCTATGACAAACAAGAGGGTTGGTAGAAAGGCAGCGAATATGGCAATGATCTTATTCCTTTCAAGTCCGTATTTTACCACGATCGTCTTTTTACCTGCAGCCATATCTCCGGTAAAGTCTTTAAAATAAGTATAATAGGTCATCAAGCCATTCATGACGGCGATGAAGACCAATGCGCTGATCCTGCTTTTAGTAAAGTAGATCTCCATGGGCCCGCTTGCATAAAAACCATACAGCCCGCACATGCTTATCATAAGGCCAAAAGTGATGTTACCCCAGATCCCATAGCCTTTCGCATATTCATAAACCAGGTTAAGTGCAATCCCTGCTAACAGTGGAAGAATGGCTATCGGTTCAAGGTAAAACCAGGTGACCAGCAAGGATACGGAAAGAAGAATGATAGATGTCCACAACGCATAAGTCGGTTTGAGTTCACCGGTTATCATCGGCCGGTCAGGGGCATTGATCCTGTCTTCTTTTCTCCCCAGGTAGTCGTTGATGATCTGGTTGATCCCCCATGCCATAAAGAGGATGATCAGGATCACCAGTTTCTTTTCTGCCGCTGGGGCAACCTCAATGGTTCTGACAAGGCCGCTCGTCCCCCTGGGTCCCTCATTGGTGGCACAATATTCATAAAATGAAACGCCGATCCATCCTGCAATCCCTGTCACAAATGAATAATACAACCTCATGGACTTCACATAAGCCCTTAAAAATGTCCAGGTCGCTGATTTGCTTATTGCTTTAATCTGTTCTACCATATCATATCTTGTTTGCCCTATCATAGAAATCGGGTACTTTTCCATGACTTTCAGTATTAATAATTTCTTGCGTGAACTCAGGGGATAGAGGTAAGACAGCCTCATCCAGCTCACGGAATTTATTTGCGATTTTATTATGGTAAACTTCACATAACCAGTTGCATCCCGGGTCTTTAAATGAACCCCTCATCCTGAGATAGATCTCTTCAACAGGTTCTTCTGCAATATTCCCAAAGGAAAAATTCAGGAATTCACAGGGCTGTATGTCACCTTTTGCATTCACATAAAAGCGGTCGGTGCCACCAGCGGTACAGCCAAAATGATCAGCATCTTCATCGATGATCATAGCCGCAATGAAAGGGTACGCCCTATAGTCTTTATGTGTGTTATACTTGAGCACCTCATTTTTGATTTTATCAAGGTCTTCTTTGCTGAAGTGATCTGTTTCTTTGAGCAGCCATCCACCTGCACTCTTTGGTTTTATCAGCTGGATCAATGAGCCGCCCAGCTCCCTGGCTTTTTCCATCACTTTCTCAAAACCCCCATCATAATAAGCATCCCTGAGAAGACAAGAATTAAACATGACTGGCACATTTGCCTGGTGACAACAGTTGATGCCATTTACCAGGTTTGACCACGCCTGATCTGTCTTCATGAAAGAATTTAGCTTCTCCGGGTCGGCAGTATGTAAGGAAAACATGATCCCTGTGAGGTTGCAGGATCTCTTTAGTTCACTTAACTTGTCTTTTGTAATACCATCACCGGTTGAATTGATCAGGATCTCTGAACGATCATCGATGGATTCACAAACAGACTTTAGCCTGGGGTAAACCAGGAAAGGCTCTCCTCCTTCAATATTGAAGAATGCAACACCTTCATTCTGAAAATATTTAACCGTATCTTTTAAAAGGTTCAAGTCAACATCCTTGCCCTTATCATTTTTCTGGTAACAATGTTCACAATCATACCGGCAGGCTGATGTAATGGAAACAAGGGCAGTGATGGCAGGCATCTTTTCTTCAAACTCCAGCATCTTATGTGTGGCGTAGAAAAATGCCTTTTTGGGAAATGCAGGCACATAAAGATTGATCTTGATGCCATTCGCAATTTTAATGTATTTGTTGCCTTTCATTTTAGTCAGAAAGAGCAATAGTCTTCTCAAGTACCTGAAGAACCTCCCAGGCTTTAAAGATCCTGTAAGGACAAGGTAAATGGAATAAAACACCATCCGTATTTTGATTTTCAGATTCGTGTATTTCACATTAACTGCCTTGAATTCCCGTATTGCTGTACTTTCCATTGTTTAGAGATATTGATGTTGTTCGTACCATTTGACAGTTTTGCTGATGCCTGTTTCGAGAGGTGTTGCAGCATTAAATGAGAGTAGCTCCCTGGCTTTGACTGTACTGTAACCAATATTATCATAAAACATATTGATCCTTGCGCGCGTGAGCAATGGAGGCTTTGTGGATTTGAAAAGATATGCTCCCAACTCCAGGAGAAAGCCAATGGGATAGATCAGTGTCCTGGATATCGTCAGGGGCTTTTTCAATCCTGCCTTCTGGCAAAAAAGTCCATAGATCCTGTGCATTTTATCCGGTGCTTCATTACCGATGATGATCCTGTTTATCCCTGAAAGGTTTTTTTTCAAAGCTTGATAATAGGCTTCTGCAAGGTCACCCGCATAAACGACATGGAAATTATTCTTTTTCGATCCCGGCATGATCCGCATTCCTGATTTCACTGTTTTCAGGTATTCATAAAAGCCACTGCTGAACTCATTTTCACCGTAAACCCATACTGGCTCAATTACTGTCAGGTTTATATTATTATCAGCAGCGTATCTTGTTGCTTCCTGTGTGGCTATTCGTTTTGAATCACGGTAATAATTCATTGCTGAAGGGAAAACCCGGTCCATAAAATATGGGTAATGTGAGTTTTCATTTGAGTTCTCATCTTTTAGTAATTCTGAGTTCTCCTCCCCATAGCTTGAAATTGATCCGGTTATGATGATATTCTTTATGTTATTTTTCCTGGCAGCTTTTAGCACATTCATCGTACCGTTGACATTTACCTGGTAAAATGAGTCCCATTGGCCCCAATCTTTGGATATTGCAGCGGTGTGAACAATGAAGTCCTTTTCTTTAAAGGCTTTTACAAGGAAGGTATAATCAGTAATATCACCTTCAATGAAATGAACAGGCAGGTCTTCGATATAATCCCGTTTACTGTTCTTACGAACCAGGCAGAATATATTGAAGTCTTTTTCTGCGAAACACCTTACAATATGGCCTCCGATAAAACCGGAAGAACCTGTGATCAATATGTTGGGTCTGTTAGACATATATTCTTTTATTGAACATTAGTGCCTGATAGAAATTGGCTAATGGCTGAAATATAGTCTTTGACATCTCTGTAATCCCGGGCGTGGATATTGTAAGCTGTAAAGTCGATCAGCCTGTCGTTTTCCTTCAATAAATATTTCTGTGATGCAGTCATTATTCCGATCCCGGACACTGATAATCCATGTTTTTCAGTGTTGGCTAAAAAGTCTTCTTCAACACCTGCAGGAATAGTAAAAACCAGTTCATACTCCCCGCATTCCCCCATGAATAATAATGTTTTGTCCAGGTCAAGAGCCTTGCAGACCATCATAGCTTCTTTCATATAATTCAGTTTCTCTGCATGAAAACCCAGGTTGCTGCTAGCTGCAATGTTCATCAATGCTTTTAGCATACCATCACTACTGTCGGTGCATGATGTTGCGTATTTCCTGATGATTTCTGCTTCTTTGCCCCTGGATGGGAATTTAACGCGGAGATCTGGCAAGATTGATTCTGTTGAGGGTTCTGAACCATATATTTTCAGTGTGGCCTCAAGATTACCGGCACCTACATTCCCAGTACAATAAATGATATCCCCAGCCCTGGCTCCGCTTCTTTTTAAGGGCACGTGTAACTTGCCGATAGCTATGCCAGTATATTTCCAGGCATCGGCAAAGCCTGTATCCCCTCCGATAAAAGACGTCCCTTCTTCCTCGAGGCAATCCTTGATACCTTTACAGAATTCCTTCAGGAAATTCTTGTCCCAGGATCCGGGTATTGTCATGCTATGACCATAGAATGAAGGCGTTCCACCGGCTGCAAGGATATCACTTAAAGTGGCCGTGACCAGGTTCCATCCAAGTATATGTGGATTGTCATCCCTGAAAAAATCTTCAGCTGAATATTCATCGGTAGTAAACAGGAATTGCTTCCCATTAATATTAATGTTTTGAGCATCGGTGTCAAACACATCCTGTACTTCAGTTCCTAAAGCCTCATGAATGATCCCGATTGCTTCTCTTTCTTTGTCCATGGAGTACCGTTTTAACCAAAGTTATACTCAAAACAGAGAAAATCCAAAAGCCTGATTGCGATACGGGACCATACATTTGCAAAGAATACTATCCTGTCCCGAATAATTGTATTTATTGTGATTTTTTGCAATAAATCCCATCACTGTGATGAATCTTTGCAGAAAATGCAATAAATATTTTCATACCTTTGATCTTATTTAGACTTAGTCAAAATTATTAATTCACTATGAGTCAGAATATAGTAATCACAGGTACAGGTAGTTATGTCCCAACGGAAGTGGTGACCAACCAGGATTTTGCAAAGAATGAATTTTATGACTTTGGTGGGGTGCCTTTCGACATCCCTCATGAAGAAATTGCAGAAAAGTTCAAGGCCATTACCGGTATTGAACAAAGGCGATATGTTTCGGATGATCTGACCGCTTCTGATATTGGCGCTATATCAGCTGAAATAGCCATTAAAGATGCCGGAATCGACAGGGAAGAACTTGACCAGATCATTGTCGCCCATAATTTTGGAGATATCAAGAAAGGGACAATACAGACGGATTTAGTACCCAGCCTGGGGGCCCGGATCAAACACTCACTCGGCATTGTCAATCCTTTTTGTGTTGCCTATGATGTAGCTTTTGGATGCCCGGGCTGGATACAGGGGCTTATCCAGGCTGAAGCATTTATGCTTTCAGGACGGGCTAAGAAGTGCCTGATCATTGCTACTGAAACCCTTTCCCGTCTGCTGGATATGCACGACAGGGATTCTATGATCTATGCTGATGGTGCCGGTGCATGTGTGTTGGAAAGCAGGGAAGGAAATAAAAAAGAAGGCATACTGTCATCAAGCATGGCTTCTTATACCAAAGAGGAAGCCTATTATTTATTTCTCGGAAAGAGTAATCTTGAGGAGTCCGACCCCAAGGTCAGGTATATCAAAATGTATGGCAGGAAGATCTATGAGTTTGCACTAAAACATGTACCTGATGCAATGAAAGCTGCCATGGATAAAGCAGGTGCCAAAATCCATGAAGTGAAAAAGATCTTTATACACCAGGCAAATGAGAAGCTGGACTTTGAGGTCATCAAGAGGTTTTACAGGCTCTATAAGATCAGGGAAATTCCTGAGAATATTATGCCCATGAGCATTCATCACCTTGGAAATAGTTCAGTGGCAACTGTTCCCACTTTGTATGATCGTGTGAGAAAAGGCACCTGTGAAGACTATCAGCATGAATTAAATAATGGTGATCTTATCCTGATGGCTTCTGTAGGAGCAGGGATGAATATTAATTGTATTGCCTATAGATATAATGAGAGCTAGTTACCCAGTTTAATAATCAGGCCTCCGTTGAAGTCACCCTGCAAGGGAGCAACAACAGAACTCACACCAACCCCGACACCTCCGGTTCCGGCATACATGCCAACACCTCCAAAGTACATGGGCATCAAGAGGCGTCCGCGTAGCATGATGCCAACCCGGTCAGAAAACATTATCTTCACACCCAGACCAAGTGCAGCAGAAAACCGCCATACATCATTGAAATCGGATGAAGCAAACCAGGTGGCCCCGAGAGATAATGAACCAAATGGAGTTATCTTGGAATCAGAGTTGTAAAACTTTGATATTCCACCAACCTGGATGTAGTTTGTTGCCACCTTTGCCTCCTGATAACTCAGATTAGGATACCCAAAATATGGTGTAAATGAAGCATTGCTTTCCATACGTGAATAGTTTATCTCAACATCAACCAGGTCCTGGACCGGTACCAGTACAGAGATACCATAATCCACTCCATTCTCAAGCTTTAATTTGCCTTCATAATACTCTACATTTCCTCCAAACATATAACCAGCAAAAGGAACCAGTTCAACGCCCTGTGAATAAACCAGGATTGGTAATAATGCTGAAAGTAATAATAGTTTTATTCTTTTCATGATTTACAAGTTTTTGCTGCAAAGATAATCTACTTTTTGTATTTCTGTTCTTCTTTATTGGAGCCATACAGAGCAAGCTGATCAGGTGCTGATACTATTGGTGGATTTATTTATAACACATTGCATTTGATTTAATGTTTTAGTTTTAATATCTTTATAAGGCATAAAAATTCAACCAAATAATCCTTAATTATGAAAAAGATAACAGTGATCAGCATCATCATGTCTTGTCTGATTCTATGCTCATTTGATACTTCAGGCCAGATCAACTGGAAAGATAAATTGAATAAAAAAGCCAATAAAGCAGTTGATAAAGGATTAGACGAAGCAGAAAAAGACCTAACCAGAAAAGAAAAGAAGACTTCCAATAAAAAAGATGATAAAAAACAGGACCCAGAAGCTGAACCAGTAAACCCGGAAGCTGCTGAAGCAGCAACGGATAAAGATCCTCTCAGAGCTTACTCAAAGTATAACTTCGTTCCTGGGGATATTGTGATCTTTGAAGACAACCTGGTAGGTGAAGAAAATGGCGAGTTCCCATCAAAATGGGATTTAAAAGAGGGTAATGTTGAAATTGCTAAATATGGAGATGACTATGTGATCAATTTCCCAAGTACAAACTGGGCAAAAATTGTCCCATTGATGGCAGAAACAGGAGATTACCTGCCAGAGAAGTTTACCATTGAATTTGATGCCTATTTTTCTGAGTTTTGTACTGCATATATTATCTCATTCTTTGATATAATTAATCAATCTTCAACAGGTTTCCCAGAGGTCAATATTAATCCCCAGGATGTTCATGTTGATGGCTATGGAAGCTCAAACATTGTAACACCGGGTGACGCATACCCATTCTGGCAAAGAGTAGCAATCTCATTCAATATCCGTTCACTGAAAGTATACTTTGGAGAACTAAGGACCACAAATATTCCGAATATTAAAGCGGAACCAACAGGCATCACAATCAGGAGCTCGCAATGCCATGTAGGTAAGCAGGCGATGATCAAGAATATCCGTATTGCCAAAGGAAACATGAAGCTATATGACAGGGTGGTTACTGATGGTAAATTTGTGACCAACGGCATTCGTTTCGATGTGGGGAAAGCAACAATACGACCTGAATCCATGGGCATAATAAATGAAATATATAAGATGATGGATGCCCACCCGGAATTGAAATTCTCTGTTGAAGGACATACTGATAGCGACGGAGATGACCTTTCTAACGCAACGCTGTCGGAAGAAAGGTCTATGGCAGTTGTGAATAAGTTGGTCGCTATGGGAATCGCTTCAGACAGGTTCGAATCCAAAGGATTTGGGGAGAGCAAGCCTATTGACACCAATAATACACCGGAAGGAAAAGCCAATAATCGGAGGGTCGAGTTCATCAAACTCTGATTCTGGTGAATGGGTGACACTGGTGTAATAACCAATCAATTTATTGAATAAGCGCTTATAACATTCCCATAAAATGTGGGTATGATCAGCAGCTTTTTATCGACGATATATTCAAAATCTGCGCTGTATTGCCCGCTGTTTGCAGTATGAAAGATGAGTTTTGCATCTCCCGACGGACTCACCTGGTATATCTTTCCTTTCCATAGAGAGACCAGCAAATTGCCCTTGCCATCAGGACGGATGCCATCGATAAAACCTTCAGGGAACCTGGCGATGTTTGTGATGTCTTTGTCAGATAGATCGACAGACTTAAGCCGGCTGTCGCCACTACTGCCAAACAAAAGTTTGCCTTCATACATATACATTGTATTTGGATCAAGGACCTCCGGTCCACTTAGCCATTCTTCAGCCCGGCCATCAGAAATCTTCCAGATCACATTTTTTCGTGAATCTGAAATATAGATATTGCCAACATCATCGATGGTAATGTCGTTTAGAAAAACTGACCCTGGTACATTAATCCTTTTGATGACCTTGCCCTTATCCAACTCAATCTTTGCTACCTGGTTACGTTCAGCAACATATAAGTGATCCTGATAAAGCGTTATTCCCAGCGGATTATTCAGGCTGTCTGCCCATTTCAACTGCATGATCTCTCCATCTAATGAAACTTTTGAGATGTACTGAAATATATTCGGGTTACCCATGTTCAGCTGGTCGAAATTGGTGACATATAAAACATTTCTATTCTTATCCCATAAAACGGATTCAGGAATGGAAAAGGCTTTCTCGGTTTCCCAGATTTTTGCGATACCGTTATCCAAAAATACTGCGTTGCCGTCCTGGAACATAAAACCCCAACCACCAAAATTCTCAGCAACGCCGACAAGCAGCTCATTTTCGCCTTTCTTCAATGGCATGTACAAAGCATCATTCAGGCCGATAATACCAAGAAATGAAGGATCACGCTGCGTGTAAGCGCTATTTCCAAAATACATTATTTGCTCATTCAGGAAAATACTTATGGCATCACTATAGCCAAATTTCATCTCAATGAGCGTGTCTTTTTCTGATTGTATGTTTGTCCTGGCATAAACCACCTCAGTAGCCCTGGAATTCCTTCCATGGTACCTGGCAATGTTAAGCAGTCCATCCTGATCAGCCTGAACCTCTTTCCACTGCATATCCTTCAAACCTTGTTGAGCGGGGGTTTTATCCAATGCAATATCAAGAATCCCAAATGACCTGGAAATTTCCCAGTCTGTTACCATGCCAACAGGTAAATCCTCCACTGCCGGTTCTTCAAATATTAGTTCATCTGTTTTGTAATAGACAAAGTTTGAAAAGAAAGCGCTATTATTTGCCGGACTGTTCAGACTGATTGAGCCCTCGCTTAATCCATGATACAATTCATTAATCTCAAGAGAAGGCTGGGGAGCCTTGTTGATATATACTCTCGCCCGGGTACCCTTGATTTCGACTTTTACATGAAACCATTCATTCTCCGGGATAACTACCGGAGCAGTATATCCATTGCCATTAAACAGCTGCCATGAACCGATTCCATTAGAACATGGTGTATACTGTAAAGCATCAGGATACAAACCGGCCCGGTGAGGGCGGATGTAAAAATGCTCATAGTCTTTCTGGGATTGGACCCTGAAATAAATACCAGGGTAAGAACGCTCTCCGGTAACAGCCATGTCCCATTCGATAACTCCATTCATAAAGCTTAGATCAGGGACATACCCTGTGCCCTTGAAAGCAGTTCTGCCAAGGTGTTCGACAACTTCACCCTGGACAATTTTGAATTGTTCGGAGTTAAAATCAATAGATATTTGCCCGGTCTGTTGCTGCGAATATAATTGTCCGCAATGAACAATGACCATTAGAAGAGACATGATAAAGATGCACTTCGGTGATTTCATAATTATTAGGTTTTTGGTATTTCTTCAGGTACTACTATTACTATCATCAAAAAATGTGCTGCAATTGTTATTGTTCAGTAAAACAGTAATTTAGGGTCGAGGTATACATGTGTTATTTTAATGGAATTGTCCCTGTGTGGACAAGTGAACGTACGATAGTGGACGCATGTTTGTATGAAGCCCCTAAGTGGTAATCATTCTGATAGTTAAACAGGTGCTTCCTGTGAGTTTAAAGTGTACCTTTGTTAATTACATACCAATATACTTATCATGAAAAATATAATACTGATTCTATTTTGTGCATTGAGCATTCATGTTTTTGCACAGCAGGACCAAATCGAAATTTCACCTTTTAGCAATGCCACCCATTCAACAAATTCGGTTAAAGATTCTTTTAACCTGTTGTTTTCTTTCCCTACAACTGCATTTATTGGGGAATATGGTGTTGAAACAGATGGCAGCAATGTCTATGTAACCCAATGGCTGGATGACAGCATTGCATTGTATGACCAGGCAGGAAATGTGCTTGATGAATTTGTAATTTCAGGCGTGGGAAGAACACGTGACCTGGCCTGGGATGGACAATATTATTATGGCAGTCCGAATGAATTCTATTTCTATGTTCTGGACCTGGATAATAAGATACTTATCAATACTATCCAGACAACCTTTAAAATCAGGGGAATGGCTTATGACCCTGTTGAGGATGTCCTCTGGGCCAGCGAACACTGGAGCCCTATGTTCTATAAAATGGATAAGCAGGGCAATATTCTGGATTCCTGGCTCCCTTCCGGGATTACCATGGATGCCATTTCCGGCCTTGCTTTCGACAATTTTTCACCCAACGGACCATTCCTCTGGGGCTTCAGCCAGGATAGTACAGGTGCTGTCATTGTCAAATATGATATACCTAACCAGGCCCAAACCGGAAATATGATTGATGTATCTAACCTGGTTACCGAACCAGCATATGCCGGAGGCCTTTTTATCCATCAAATGGAGCAGCGTGATGTACCTACCATCGGCGGAATGATACAAAACCAATTGGTGTTCAGCCTGGAACTGGATTACGCAAATATGCTTGTTGGTATTGAGACTAATGATGTCGTTGAGTTGTTGGAGGTGTTTCCAAATCCTGTTTCAGACGTTTTACGTCTTCGATATCGGATTCATGATCCCTCGACGGAGTTTATACTGAGCAAAGCCGAAGTACTCGGGACAGGTTCCAGATATATGATATGTGATTTATTGGATGATTCGGGAAAGGTGATTCGCAGATTGTCGGAAGAATCGCATTCAGGTATGAATGAAATGGAAATTGATGTAAGTGATCTGCCTGCAGGTGCATACTTCGTTAGAGTGCAAGTTGGTCATAATATAGTTACTAAAAAGATAATTGTTCAACAATAGTAAAAAACACCATTGTTGTCTTCCTGAGCGCTGCATCGACAGCCGTTCAATATTGCTGATAATTGAGTTACGATCTTTTTTTTATGTTGTAGGATTTTCTTCTAAATCGGCTGCTCAGTGAAATCAAATTAAAAAATTGCAGAATATTTTTCACTAATTGTAAAAATATATTGGACTCATTGTATATTTATGTAAGCTTTTAATAGAAAAATATAATGAAAAGCCTTAGTGAAAATATTCAAAACCTCATTGGTATCCATCCTGATGCGCAATTAAAATTTGTTTTTACAATCAGTATTATCCTGGCGTTGTGGATCATACGCTTTGTCATTCTGAAGATTATTTGGAGGAAGACTGATAATATAAAGTCAAGATATCTATGGAAGAGAGGCTTGTCCTATACTTTTTCTTTTTTAGGTATCTTCCTGGTTGGTGCTGTGTGGATTGATGCCATTGGTAAGCTGGGCGCTTTTCTTGGATTATTTTCAGCAGGTTTGGCGATCGCCTTAAGAGACCCACTGGTAAACATTGCCGGATGGCTATTTGTTATTATTAGGAAGCCCTTTTCGATGGGAGATCGAATTCAGATCGGTAACAATACTGGTGATGTGATCGATATCAGGATTTTTCAGTTTACGCTTATGGAAATCGGTAACTGGGTTGATGCTGATCAAAGCACAGGAAGGATCATACATATCCCTAATGGTAAAGTGTTTTTGGAATCTCAGGCTAACTACAGTAAAGGATTCAAGTATATCTGGAATGAGATGCCGGTTTTGCTGACCTTTGAAAGCAATTGGAAAATGGCAAAAGAAATTCTACAAACCATCGCAAACAATCATGCAGAGCATCTTAGCAAGATGGCGGAGAAAAGGATCAAAGAAGCCAGTAAAAAGTATATGATCTTTTACAAGCATTTAACCCCGATAGTATATACTGAAGTTAAAGACAGTGGTGTGCTGCTCACCATAAGATACCTTTGCGATCCGCTCAAACGCCGCTCATCCCAGCATCTTATATGGGAAGATGTCCTTGATGAATTCAGCAAACACACGGATATTGATTTTGCCTACCCAACACAAAGGTTTTATAATTATAACACTGAAAAAATTACCTGAAAATAGTGGCAATGTGCCGGAGTTGTAATAGGATTTAGTCATTATGGAAAACAAAGGAAATAGTTCAAAGTGGCCTGCTCGTTTGTCAGAGATTTTTGAGCAATTTGAAGGTACTCCCGAATCCCTTCTTGAAAATAGCCTTAAGGAGCTCAATAAAATATTTGAATCACAACAACAACGACATAAACTCGCCATAGAAAGTTTTTTAAATGAAGTAGCGAAAACTCAAACGGAAAACAAAGACCGTGAAGAAAAGGCCACCTCAGCTATTGGAACTTATTTGAATGCAGTCAATCCCTATCTTAAAGGCATCAATGAACTGCCTGTTGAACGAACAATCACCCAGATAAATGATGAGATAAGAAAAAAATGTCTGCAAGCATCATTAGGGGAAAGTGTATTCTCAAAAGACCTCGATCTAAACTTCTGGAAATCAGCTGATACAGATTCCTTCCCCCTGGAAGCATGGAGGATCTTTTCTTATCATAAATACAGGGTTAAAGGGGTAATTTTAAGAAAAGGAAAAGCCTCAAGAGGTTATTATGGTACCCAACAATTTCAACTCGACCTTTTTTTCCAATTTTTTTACGTGTTGCCTGTATCGGAAAAACTTTACAGCCTGATTACTGAATTCCTGCTTTTGCATGCAAAGAATTTTCATGAATTACATCTTGCTGATGAAGCATTTGTCAAGGAGGTCGTCGCTGCAGAAAAATCAAATATTGACGAGCCCGATGCTTTAACGCCTAAATTAAAGGCCATTATAGAAAAGTATCTAAGCAGGCAATCGGATAATAATTTATCCTCAGGCAATTTCACAGAAATCAATCATAAACTTCAGGAAGATCTTTCAGATTTTGAAGCTCGTCAGGAAGAGAAAATGGATATCCTGGTTAAGAGAGCTGGCACTGACTTTCTCCACATATCCCGATTCACAAAAGAGCGCATAGAGAATCATTTCCAACAACTTGTACAAGAGGTAACAGAGCGGGCTAAACAATGGAATGCTTTTTTTAATGCAGAAAAGGTCGATTGGATAAAAGATATCGAGCTGATGAATTTCAATCATCTTTCATTGGAAATTTTTTTCAAAGCGAAGCACCAACTAATTGATCGAGTCACCAGGACTGTATTGCCAGCCCTGGAAGAAGCGGCAGATGAGATTCAAGCATCAAGGAAATTATTTTCAAGACAGCACAAGGAGAGTGATGAGGGATTGAAAGAAAACATCCTTAAAGAAAGCAGATCAGGGCTCAGGAAACTGCGTCGTGAAAAAATACCACATGCCACAGATCTTCTCAACGATGCTGCCGTTCCCAAGATTTTTAATAATGTCATTTCCCAGTTAAAATACAGGGTTAGCAATTTTGATGATGAGTATTTGATCCTCCAGCAGGCAAATCTTGAGCGAATTCCACCAAAAATCAAATTGCAGGACATATCGTTAAAGAAAATTATAGAAATTGAATATTTATCAGTCTTCTCAAAGAATTTTCAGGAAATATCCTCTGAAGCAGAAGAGTTTCTTGGCTTACAATTTCGAACCTTAAATGAGATTGGCCAGATCATTGAATTCAACATTGAAACAGCACTGGAAATAATTGAAACGACTGATTCAGAAAATGAGAAACCTGATGCCCAGGTTATTATCTCCGACGGCTTGGAAAGAGCTGCTGAAATCCTTGCCGATATAACAAAGTCCCTTACAAAAGAGCCTTTACAATGGTCACAGAGAATGAAGGAATTGTTCCTTCAATTGAATAGCGGTATCAATGAATTGTTGGATAATCAAAAGATGAGCAATCTTCAACTGAGGGAAGCCCGGGCAGAAGCATCTACAAAATTTGAAAAGCTCCGGGCCGATTTCATGAAAACCTTTGGCATATTCGCAAAAAAGTCATGGTATTGGCTATCTTATGGCATGACAGGGGCTAAATCGGGATACAAACAGTTCAGCCGCCTTACAGGTGCAGGTTCATTGCCGGAGCTCGAGAAAGAATTGATGGACCTCCTGTTTACCACACGAAGCAGGATTGAAAAACTGCCTTTTGTTTATCAAAGGCTATACCGGTTCGAACCACTGACAGATTATGCTCTTTTTGCAGGAAGGGAAAAAGAAATTGCTAGCATAGAAGAAAAATATCAGCATTGGAAATCAGGAAATTTTGCAAATACTGCCATAATAGGTGAGAAAGGATCTGGAAGGACCACCCTGTTGCAGCTTGCCAGCAAAACCAAAGGATTAGCCAATCCCCTTGTGCAAATTAATTTTCATAAAAATATTGACACTCAAACAGATCTGTTAAATCTACTTTCCGATACATTCAAACTTGAAGGTATTACTACCTATGAAGTATTGCGGGACGGTATTAATGATCTAAAAACACCAGTTGTATGCATGATTGAGGACATGCATTTTTTATTTTTGAGGACACTTGATGGTCTGGACATTATTGAAAGGTTGCTCTGGCTTATCTCACAAACACAGCACAAAGTCTTTTGGATCATATCTATAGGCTCATATTGTTGGAATTTCCTGGATGCCACGATTTCAATTAGCAGGTATTTCCATCATATGATCTACCTCAGTAAGCTCGAAGTAAATCAAATCAGAGAGATCATCCTTAAGCGACACAGGATCAGTGGGTATGGTCTTGAGTTTTTACCAGACGAAGAGGCTCAACATGATAGGCGATACAGGAATTTACGCACCTATAAAGAGCAGCAGGAATACCTGGATAGAGAATTTTTCAAGGAGCTCCACGCTATGACAACCGGGAATATTTCCGTTGGATTTATGCTGTGGCAACTTTCCATTGAAGAGTTTAAAAAAGACAAAGTGATAATGAGAAGCAACCTGAAATTGAATACTAACTTTTTGAACAATCTGCCGGAGGAAGAGCTTTTTACCCTGGAGGCATTTCTTGAGCATGAGATAATAACAATTAAAGAGTATAGTCTTGTATTCAATGAAACAGAAGAAAAAAGCTCGCAAATCCTTAATCGTATGAAAAACAAAGGTCTTCTTGTGGAAACATTGAGAGGATTCCAGATCCACTACCTGTTGTACAAGCCTATTGTCAAAACCATGAACTTAACAAATATGATAAAATAAGAAGAAATGAAAATAATACCATATTTTATTTCCTTTATCCTTGTGTTTTTTCTTTTACAGTCCGTTGATGGACAAAACGTGCAAACAGACTCTGCCATTGTAACAGTTGATAGTATAGCGGAAAGTGCTTTGCAGACTCCTGGAGATATAAGCGTTTCGGATGTGCTGGACTCAAAAGTATGGAAAGTTACATTTCAAAAAGTATTCTGGTCAATCATTCTTTTTCTGATTACATGGTTCACGCTGAGATATGTGACTGTCATCCTTGAACGCATTGGGGAAAGGAGAAAAAAGTACAGACTGGCCATCAAAGGGTTCATACCGGTTATAAGGGTGCTGATATGGATGGGTGTTTTTTACTTTATTGTGGCAAATGTTATTGCACCTCCATGGGCAACGCTATTAACATTACTAGCCTCAGCAGGGGTTGCAATAGGCTTTGCATCCCAGGATATTCTTAAAAACATCTTTGGTGGGATCATGATTCTGTTCGATCGTCCTTTCCAGGTGGGTGATAAAGTTGAAATAGGCAAATATTACGGTGAGATTACAGATATTGGATTAAGGACTGTACGGCTAGTAACTCCGGATGATTCCAAGGTTACAATTCCCAATAACGAGATTATGGTCAATTCGGTTTCTAATGCCAACAGTGGTGCGTCGACCTGCCAGGTAGTCGCTGAATTTTATTTGCCTGTGGATTCGAACATTCAAAAGGTAAGATCCATTGCGCAAAGAGCTGCAGCTGTTTCAAGATATGTTTATCTTAAAAAACCCATTTCTGTCATATTCCTTAATGAACACGAAATGGGAGAAACGTATATTAAAATGCGCTTAAAAGCCTATGTGCTAGATATCCGCTATGAGTTCAAATTCAAAAGTGACATGACAGAATCAGTCATCCGGGAACTGCAGAAAATGGAAATTTTCGTGGCCAATGCATAACATCAAAAACATCATTTTCGACTTCGGTGGTGTGATAATTAATATTGACACGGACCGAATTGGCAGTATGCTTGCTAAAAAGGGTGTCGATAACCTTTTGGAATTGCATGAGCATCTTTTTCGCAATGACATCTACAATCTTCTGGAAACAGGCCATATCTCACCACAGCAGTTCAGGGACGAGATAAAAAGTGGAGTAAAGATCCCTGTATCAGATAAGGACATTGATGAGGCCTGGAATTCCATTATCCTGGATATCCCTCCTGAACGCGTCAGGCTGCTGGAAGGGATTCGGGAAAACTACAGCACCTACTTGCTAAGCAATACCAATATCATTCATTTCGATTTTTATAACCGTTATTTTGCGAATACGTTTGCATACGACAAGTTGGCCGATATCTTCGACGGGGCATACTTCTCTCATGAGATGGGGGTGCGGAAACCGGATACTGAGATCTACAAAAGGGTTTTAAAAGAAAGTGACCTTGTGCCTGAAGAAACACTGTTCATTGACGATAATGAAGAGAATGTTAAAGCTGCATGCTTAGTAGGAATTCAGGGTTATCATCTTAATGGTGGAACCGAATTGATGTCCTTATTCAAGGATGATCATTTAGCTATATAATGATTCAATCTTATCCAACAACTGGAAAAGCACCTCTGGATCTTCTTCTGTAAGGATCTTGATCTTCATGGTCTTGAAATGTGAAAGGCCCTTGAAATAGTTACTGAGGAACTTTCTCATCTCAAAGATCCCTTTTCGCTCCCCTTTATATTCCATTGATGCTTCCAGGTGTTCCCGTGCTACATGAACCCTTTCACTGACATCAGGTGGAGACAATACCTCACCATGATTGAGGTAGTGTTTTACTTCTTTAAAGATCCAGGGATAGCCAATGGCTGCTCTGCCAATCATAATGCCATCAATGCCATATCTGTCAATCATATCTTTTGCCTTTCGGGCACTATCCACATCACCATTCCCTATTACAGGTATTTGCATACGAGGATTATTCTTTACTTCACCAATCAAGGTCCAGTCAGCCGTTCCCCTGTAAAGCTGAGCCCTTGTCCTCCCATGAATAGTGATTGCCTGGATGCCTGTATCCTGAAGCCTTTCAGCAATCTCAACAATATTCTTGTTATCCTCATCCCAGCCCAACCTGGTTTTTGCTGTTACCGGCAGTTTTGTGGCATTAACTACTGCACTGGTGATCTCAACCATCATATCAATATCACGCAGCATACCTGCTCCGCCTCCTTTGTTGGTAACCTTCCTTACAGGGCAGCCCCAGTTGATATCTATCAGATCAGGGTTGGCCTGCTCAGCAATTTCGGTAGCCCTGATCATTGAATTAATATCATGTCCAAAGACTTGTATCCCCATAGGCCTTTCTTCTTCCAGGAAATCCAGCTTGACAACACTTTTCTTTGCATCCCTGATCAGCCCTTCTGAAGAAATAAACTCGGTATACATCATGTCAGCACCATAACGCTTGCAGATCCTCCTGAATGACATGTCGGTGACATCCTCAAGTGGTGCAAGAAAAACCGGATAATCTTTAAACCTTATGGAACCTATTTGCATCATAATGGATATAAGTAAATACAGAAGCAAAATTATTAATTTTACGGCTTCTTTATCAAAACATGATTATGGATCCCAGGACACCTTTACTTTCAAATGCTTCACCCATCCTGCAACTGATGATGCTCCTGGCTATTGTGTTCGTTTCCTTGCTGATTACAGCCATCTTAGGCATCATCATTGGGATCCCTTTTTTCGGGACAGGTATCCTGGATAACCTGACTTCAGGTGTTGATTACAGTGATGAAAGCATGATCCCTTTGTTGAAATACCTCCAGATTGTTAACCAGATAGGGGTTTTTATCATCCCACCGCTCCTTTTTGCTTTTATGATGAACTGGAATATACCAGAATACCTTAAACTGGATCGTAAGCCCCTCATCATCTCATGGTTGGCAGGAGCCCTGATGGTTATTATTGCTTTGCCCTTTCTGCATTGGTTGGCAGACCTGAATAACGACATCAAGCTGCCAGAGTTCATGTCGTCAGTTGAAGAGTGGATGAGGGAGTCCGAACGAAAAGCTGAGGAGATGACAGAGCTGTTCATCAATGTGAATACCTACCCGGCCTTCCTGGTAAACCTGCTAATGATCGCAGTTTTGCCGGCTATCGGAGAGGAACTTCTGTTCAGGGGTGTGATCCTGAGGTTTCTAAAAGAATGGACAGGTAAGGTCCACCTGGCCGTGCTGCTCTCAGCTTTTATTTTTTCAACTTTACATTTTCAGTTTTATGGATTCTTTCCAAGATTCTTACTGGGAGTGCTCCTGGGTTATATGTTCGTCTGGTCAGGCTCGCTCTGGGTCCCGATCCTTGTTCACTTTATCAATAACGGCACAGCAGTATTAATTATGTTTATAGCTAACAGGGCTGGCAGGACAGCCGAGCTGGAAGATATTGGGTCAACCTCAAACGCAGTGTATATCATTGTTAGTGCGGTGATGATCATCTTCCTGACCTGGGTCATCTATTATGCAGAAAAAAAAAGGAAGTACCGTAACAACGATACTTCCTTAAAACAACTATGAAGATAATATTAGAATTTACTGCGTTTGGATACTTTCCTGGATGAATAATTAATCTTAAAAGCACCAATTTTTCTTAGTTCTTGTTTGATGTCGGTAACAACACCCATCCTGGTTTGCTCATCTGCCTTAATGGATGTGATAAGGAATTTCCTGTCAGCTTCATCTCTTGCCTGCCTCTCACTGATGACGAAATCCTGGATGTCATCAATGGTAGCAAATGAATCATTCAATTGAATACGTGACTCGGTACCAAACATTGCTGTTCTGACAGGTACACCCACGTATACATAGCTCACAAGTGATTTCTTCTCCAGTTTATGTACTGCAACAGCTTCCGGAGGTTTTACCTTAACGATCAGGGTTACCTCACGCATCACAGTAGTTACCATAAAGAAGAACAGCAGCATGAAGATAATATCCGGCAATGAGGAAGTATTTATCTTTTGTGCGCCTGTTCCTTTTTTCTTTTTAAATCTTGCCATAATTAATTTCCTCCTATATCTTCAGGTTCTGCTTCAGAGATAGCCATGGGGATTGCTGCCTGTATGGCATCTTTTTTTGCTTCATCAACGAGGTTTTCAAATTTAACCCCAAAGTATTGCATTGAGACCTCATTACGCATCTCTGTGAATGCCTGGGTAAGCTCATCCTGCACACGTATATACATGGCATAGGATGTGCCGCGGTCATTCTTTAAGGATACAATTCCTTTGGATACCGGATATTCTCCCAACAAATCGATTTGTTTAATGGTCTTCTCAGGAAGGTCTTCAAGGTCCAGGGGATTCATAAAGAACGCCTTGGTTTCGTCTTTTAAAGTATTAATATTTCCCTCCTTACCTTCAACCTGTAAACGATCGGCACTATTGACAAGCACCTTAAAGATATTTCTATCTTTTACATCGATATCGGTTTCGTCTTCAACCGGCGGTGGCAATTTCCTTGTAATACCTGTATCCACATCCATAGTGGTGGTCACAAGGAAGAATATCAGCAGCAAGAAAGCGATATCCGCCATCGAACCTGCATTGATTTCAGGGGTTGATCTTCTTGCCATATGTTGAATTATTTAAATATTCTTGAAATACTCGCAAAAATGATAGAGAGTATGGCCAGGGCTGCAAGGATATATAGAAATATCAATCCTGCGCCTACCGTGACAGATGTCTCTGCCGTAGATTTCATCTGCTCAAGCTGCAATGCTGAAAACTCATTAGTAGACAGTGCATATGCTATTATAGCCAATACAACCATTGCACCTAAGATAATGAAGAACTTGACCGCACTTTTCAGATTAAAGATAAGATAGATCAAGGGTGCAAGGATTGTGATAGCTGCAGTAATGATAACCAGGATATAACCCCAGTATAAAACAACATCATCACTGATTATATTCGCATAGAACAGTATGCCTAATAAAGCAGAAACTGCCAGTATTGCACCCAGCAATATCTGTAATAGTTTTGATGATTTATCAGTCATGATGTGTTATTTTTTAAATTTTGCCAAAATATCGATGAAGGATATGGTGCTATCTTCCATGGCGTTAACCAGGCTGTCGATCTTGGAGACAATGTAGTTAAAGAAGATCTGCAGGATGATAGCAACAATAAGACCAAATACGGTTGTGAGCAAGGCAACTTTGATACCACCGGCAACGATAGTAGGTGAGATATCACCCTGGGCTTCAATGTTATCAAATGCCTGAATCATACCAATTACAGTACCCATGAACCCAAGCATAGGCGCAATTGCGATAAACAGTGAGATCCATGATAAACCGCTTTCCAGTCTGCCCATTAATACACTGCCGTAAGCTACAATCGATTTTTCAACCACCTCAAGGCCTTCGTTATACCTGTTTAATCCCTGGTAGAAGATACTTGCTACCGGTCCTCTGGTAGTTTTACAAACGTCTTTCGCGGCCTCAACACCACCTGTTTCCATGGCAGACTCTACTTTATTCAACAATTTCTGCGTGTTGGTTGTAGCAAGGTTAAGGTAAATGATCCTCTCAATACAAATGGCCAGACCAAAGATGAGAGTTAACAATACGATACCCATAAACCCTGCCCCACCGGCAATAAACTGTTCTTTGAGAATTTGGTGGAAACCTTGTGGTTCTTCCGGCTCCTCTGTTAAAGTTGTAACAGGAGCAGCAGCTTCTTCCTGCACTTCCTCCATTGGTACCAATGAGTCAGAAGTTGCTTCAATGGTATCCATGGCTGGTTCATCCTGGGCGTAAGCTGAAATGGATAAACCAAATACGAGCAAAGCTGCTACAGACAAAAGGGCAAATAATCTTTTCATAGTTGTGATATTAAAATTTTACGTTAAAAAAACTGTTTTAATCTTTAAATATTGTTTGATAAACGTATAAAGAGCGGAGAGGAAGGGATTCGAACCCCCGATCCGCTTTTGGCGGATACACACTTTCCAGGCGTGCGCCTTCGACCACTCGGCCACCTCTCCTGTATGGTTCGTTAAGGAAACCCTTTCCAATTTGTGAGCTAAAGTAATAAAAAATTAATTGATATATCAATTTCAAATCTAAAAATTCTACTAAGCTTGTATCCTGTATGTCAGAGAACTGTCATTTCACCGCGTAAAGGTTTTTGTAACCCCTCAAGTATCTGATCCTTACTAATTCCCAACCCAAAAAGGAACATCATTTTAGTGATGGCCGCTTCAGTAGTGATATCATGTCCGCTCAGCACTCCAATCTGACCTAATTGGATACTGGTTTGATACTTGCCGATTTCAACGGAACCTCCTTTACACTGCGTTACGTTTAGAATAATGATCCCCCTGTCAATGGCGTCTTTCAGGGATTCAATAAACCACTCATCGGTCTGGGTGTTGCCGGTCCCAAATGTTTCCATAACAACACCTTTGAGCCCTTTGATAGACAATACTGCATCTACATGCTGTTTGCTAATACCCGGAAATAATTTTAATAATGCTACATTGGTATCCAGGTTCAAGTGTGTTCTGAGTTTTTTAAAATTGGGCTTTTGAATATAATTATGATTGTATTTGATGTAAATACCGGCTTCGGCCAGTACAGGGTAGTTCACTGAACGGAAAGCTTCAAAATTCTCTGCGTTAAACTTATGTGTCCTGTTGCCCCGGTAAAGCTGATACTCAAAATATATACTGACCTCCGGTACAACAGGCGTTTCATTATTCCTTGCCGCCGCTACCTCGATGGATGTTATCAGGTTCTCTTTCCCATCAGTACGGTTGACACCAATTGGTAGTTGAGATCCTGTTAGTATTACTGGTTTGTTAAGGTTTTCAAGCATATAACTTAAAGCTGA
Source organism: uncultured Bacteroidales bacterium (assembly GCA_963753055.1). Classification (GTDB taxonomy): domain Bacteria; phylum Bacteroidota; class Bacteroidia; order Bacteroidales; family B18-G4; genus JAUWGC01. The sequence continues at coordinate 70,767 of CAVWAP010000004.1, forward strand.
AGCAGTATAAGACATTGTATCGGATCCATGCAGGATTACAAAACCGTCATGCTCCTCGTAATTATCTTCAATCATCATGCCAAGTTTCTTCCACAAGTCCGGGCTCATGTTTGATGAATCAACAATGGGATCAAATTCTGCACATTGGATCGCGAAATCAAAGTTTTGCAGCTCAGGAATATGGTCTCTGATAAGCTCAAAATTAAACGGAAGTAAGATGCCCGTTTCCTTATCCTTAACCATCCCGATGGTCCCACCGGTATAAATGATCAGAATCGATGTTTTGGAATCTGGTCCCATAATGTATTAATTAGAAATGAAATAAATCTCTTGCGTTTTGAGTCGTCACACTTGCAACTGTTTCAAGATCAATCTCTTTGACTGAAGCAATTTTATCAGCAATAAGCCTGATATAAGCACTTTCATTTCGTTTGCCGCGGTAAGGAACCGGGGCTAGAAATGGCGCATCAGTTTCAAGTATCATATGAGCGAGATCAATGTCCTTAACTACCTTGTCAAGTCCTGAATTCTTAAAAGTGACTACGCCCCCAATGCCAAGCATAAAGTCCCAGCCAATAATCTTTTTAGCTTGCTCCAGGTTGCCGGTAAAACAATGAAAAACACCCCGTAACCCTGGTTCATACATCTCATCCATGATCCTGAAGATCTCATCGAATGAATTCCTTGAGTGGATCACTATCGGCAGCTTTAAAGTTTTCGCCAGCTGGATCTGTCTGCGAAAAGCTTCTTCCTGTTCTTTTTGATGGCTGGTATCCCAGTAAAGGTCTATTCCGATCTCACCCACTGCAAAGAAACGCTGTTTTGTATGCCACAACTCAACCTGATCAAGCTCTTCCAGGTAATTATCCTTTACCGACGTAGGGTGCAACCCCATCATGGGCAAGCACTGTTTGGGGAATGCAATGCACAATTCCAGCATGCCCTCCACAGATGTACTGTCAATATTTGGCAACAACATGAATTCAATCCCTTGATCTATAGCCTTCTGAATAACCTCTTCCCGGTCATTATTGAAGGCATCAAGATACAGGTGGGTATGCGTGTCGGTGAAAACCATGGTGCAAAAATAGGACTTATGGGAATAATGCAGTGATTTTTATACTTTTGTTGGTGACCAAGCTGCCTTCATTTGCCACAGGTTAAAAAAATACTGATAATTAGATTCAGCTCAATAGGTGATATTGTGCTTACTACTCCTGTTGTAAGGTGCATCAGGAAACAATTCCCGGAAGCACAAATTGATTACCTGACCAAGAAGGAGTTCCTTCCTGTTATTGAGGGTAACCCGCATATTAGCAATGCCCTGGGTATCAGCAGCCATGTTCAGGAAATCATTCCGCAATTAAAAAAAGAGAAGTATGATTTTATCGTTGACCTCCATAAAAACTACAGGTCTTCAATGGTAAAAACAAAGTTAAGCAGACCTTCGGGTACGTTTACCAAACTAAATATTAAAAAGTGGCTGCTGGTCAACTTCAGGATAAATAAACTACCCGATATCCATATTGTTGACCGTTATTTTCAGGCTGTACATAAGTTGGGCGTTAAGAATGACCTGCAGGGACTTGAGTATTATATTCCCGAGACAGATGAAGTTGATCAATCGGACCTGCCTGCTGCTCACCGTGATGGCTATTTAGCCTTTGTGATTGGAGGGAAACACCTGACGAAGATGCTTCCTGCTGAAAAGGTCGTTTCAGTCTGCAAGAAAATAAACATACCTGTAATCCTAATGGGTGGTAAGGCAGATCATGCAGCAGGAGTCAAAATACAGATTGCTGTGGGTGACAATGCCTTTAACGCTTGCGGTTCATACAATATCAATCAATCTGCCTCTCTGATTCGACAAGCCAAACAGGTAATAACCAATGATACAGGACTGATGCATATCGCGGCGGCATTCAATAAGCCTGTCATTTCCATATGGGGTAATACCATTCCGGAATTTGGAATGTACCCTTATATGCCTGAAAACCCTGACCGTTCAACTATTATTGAGGTCAAAGGACTTTCCTGCCGACCCTGCAGCAAGATAGGATTCAACAAATGCCCGAAGAAACATTTCAAATGTATGATGGAAATCAAGGAGGAGGAGATTGTTAAAAGTATATAGCGTGATTTTTTTACCCACCCCCCTTCCCCCTCCCTCGAGAGGGAGGGGGTGCACTCCTGGCAGACATAAGAATGATATTCCATCCCTGGGGGTGGGTACGAGAAACAAAATATAAAATTACCATACTAGATAAGCGCCACAAACGGATTATGCACTTTCTCATGCCCAATGGTGGTGTTCGGACCATGTCCTGAAAGCACGGTTACATCTTCAGGAAGGGTGAACAGGCGCTGATGAATGCTTCTTTGTAATTTATCGAAATCGCCCGTGGGAAGGTCAGTGCGCCCGATGCTCTGATTGAATAAAACATCTCCAACGATCACAAACTTCTGTGTGGCACTATAAAAACAGACACTGCCATCAGCATGCCCGGGAGTATAAAAAACCTTCAATTTTGAATTTCCAAAACGAATTGTATCACCATCATTTAGAAAACTTCCGGCCTTGGGTGGTATACTCGTCTCCATGCCAAAACTTTCTGCAGTCACAGGAAATCTTTCATAAAAAAGCAATCCATCTTTATGAAACTGGGGCTTAAGGTTGTAAGCAGAATCTATAAACTGGACCCCAACCATATGATCAATATGCGCGTGCGTTAAGTAAAGACCTGCAGGCTTCAGATTGTTTTGATCTATAAATCCTTGCAGGTGATTTTTCTCAGCTTGTTCATAACAACCTGGGTCAATAATGACACATTCTTGAGTTTCATCGTATAAGACATAAGTATTGACCTGAAACAGGTTAAAGATAAAGTGTTGAATCTTGATCATTGGTGCGACTTGATTAACAATGTTGATGCAAATAATTGCGAAATGGCAAAGTTATTAAATAATGAATTAACGCCATCAACGTTGTTATATCAGTATATTTTTATGTTAAATTAGCATCAGGATAGAATTTGAAGAATTATTTACATTGAGGATACTGAGGAATATAAGACTAGGACTACTATACCAGCTCATTATCATCGTCTTTTGCATCAGTATTTCATTTGATGTCAAGGCTCAGTTTTATAATGGGTCTCAGCTGGAGTTTGGCAAGAACAGGGTCCAGTACCGCCAATTTCTATGGCAGTACTACAGCTTCGATAATTTCGATACCTACTTCTACCGGAATGGTCAGGAGCTGGCAATATATGCCTCACAATATGCTATCGACCAGATAGAAGTGATTGAAAACCAGCTTGAGTCGAGCCTGAGTTCTAAGATCCAGTTTCTGATCTTTAACAACCTTAGCGATCTTAAACAAAGTAATATTGGCCTGGTAAGTCATCAGCGTTATAATACCGGCGGGATTACACATATCATCGGACGAAAAGTATTTCTCTATTTCGATGGGACTTACATCAATCTTGAAAGGCAGGTTCGTGCCGGAATAGCTGAAGTGATCCTGAACGAGATGATGTTTGGGGGCAGCGTCGGTTCCCAGATCAAGAATTCAGCTTTATACAGTATGCCCGACTGGTACCAGAAAGGATTGATAGCCTACTTGTCTGAAGAATGGAGTACCGAACTTGATAATAAGGTGAAAGATGGGATCCTTTCCGGAAACTATAAGAAATTTAATCACCTGGCAGGAAAAGACGCTGTTCTGGCCGGTCATTCCATGTGGAAGTTTATTGCCGATAATTATGGGAAGTCCGCAGTGCCCAACATCGTCCATATGACCAGGGTCACCAGGAGTGTTGAGAATGGGTTCCTTTATGTTTTAGGCCTTTCATTCAAAAACCTGGTCAATGAATGGATTGGTTATTACCGCAACTATTATGAAGAGAATGACGGGAACAGGGAAATGCCTTTAAATACTTTGTTAAAGAGGTATAAAAATGACCGTGTTTATCAGCAAGCCAAAGTCAGCCCCGACGGCATTCATTTGGCCTATAATACCAATGAGATAGGACAATACAAACTTTATCTGTATAATACTGCCCGGGAAAAGCGCAAACGTCTCAGGAAGGGCGGTCACAGGATCGATGAGAAAACAGATTATTCCTACCCGATCCTTGCATGGCATCCCACAGGAAAGATACTTGCCTATCTGGTTGAGAAGAAAGGAGAGGTTTACCTTTATTTCTATAATGTTGAAGAGAAGAAGAAAAGTAAGGTCATCCTATACAACTTTGAAAAGGTGATGGACATGTCATACTCCAGCGATGGTAGGAAACTGGTATTTTCTGCTGTCCAGAAAGGACAATCCGATCTCTATGTGTATGATATCTCTTCCGGATCACATGAACAGCTGACTAATGATATTTATGATGACCTGCAGCCCAGGTTCATTGATAATTCCAAAAAGATCATATTCGTATCTAACCGGTATGGTGATACTATACAGTGGGCCCCCAGGGTCTCACCATCAGATATCCCGTTACAGTATGATATTTTCGTTTATAATTATTCTGCAAGGGAGCCATATCTGCGAAGGGTTACAAATACACCTCTGGCAAATGAAAAGTTGCCCATGGCCTATGATGAAAGCCATGTGACATACCTTAGCGATGAGAATGGGATCTATAACAGGTACCTGGCCTCATTCGACAGTACCATCGCCTATGTGGATACAATTACACATTACAAGTACTTCACCAGGTCATTTCCTGTAACAAACTATAACAGGAATATTATCGAACATGACTTCAACACCCGGAGCAGAAAATTCACTGAGATATTATTCTACGATAAAGGCTATAAAATCTTCGCCGATGATATCCAGCTGGCCCAGAACCAGGAGGCTGTTAACCTGGATAATACAGCTTATATGCAATCCTTGATTAATGAGTACAGGATCCGGGAGATTCAGCAGCCAAGAGAAGAGAAACCAACGTTGAGGCCAAGAAAGAAATCCAAAAGGTTCGTTAATGTATATCAAGAGGATCTGGGACCAGGCGAGCAAAAGGACAAGATCAATATTAATGACTACGAATTTGACAGCAGGTCATTCATCAGTATTGCAGGTGGCGATACAATTGGTGCCGGGTTCGGACCTGACAGCCTGGGGATGTTCATCCCTCCAAAGAAAAGGAATTACCGGGTTGAATATTTTATGAATGAACTCATTACCCAGATTGACTTTTCATACCTGAATGCTACTTACCAGCCATTCACAGGAGGTGTATCACCAGTGTATCTTAACCCGGGCTTCAATGCTCTGTTCGCGATAGGAATAAATGATCTTCTGGAGGATCACCGTATCGTAGGTGGTGTAAGGTTAAACATTGATTTTATAAATAATGAATACCTGTTAAGTTATAATAACCTTAAAAAACGTTTGGATAAGCAAATGGTATTCCACCGGGTAACAGCTGAGAACTATGGATATTTCTCTATTGTCAGGAACCATACTTATAGCTTCTATTATATTGTAAGTTATCCGTTAAGCCCTATCCTGAGGGTCCAGGGAACAGCCATGTACAGGCTTGACCAGGCTGTGTTCCTTGCTACTGACCAGTTTAACCTGAAGAATAAAACCGAATATCGACACTGGGCCTCTCTCAAAGGACAGATGATCTACGATAATACCAGGTCACTTGGATTGAACCTTTACCTTGGTACCCGTTATATGGTCTTTGGAGAATACTATGAGAGGATAGACCGGCGTAAGGAGGATATGGTTGTGCTGGGCTTTGATATCAGGAACTACCAGAGGATCAGCAGGACCTTGATCTGGGCTAACCGCCTTGCAGCCAGTACTTCCTTTGGTCACAATAAGCTGATATATTACATGGGTGGCGTGGATAACTGGTTGATACCTAAGTTCAACACGGATACGCCAATTGATTATTCGCAAAACTATGCTTACCAGACCCTGGCGACTAACATGCGGGGATTTGATCAGAATATCAGAAACGGAAATAACTTTCTAGTGTTAAATTCAGAGCTCAGGTTCCCGGTTTTCAGGTATTTTTCCAACCGGCCATTAAAATCTGATTTCCTCAACAACTTCCAGACAGTAGGCTTTGTTGATATTGGCACTGCCTGGACCGGACTGACACCATATTCCAGTGAAAACTCATTGTTCACACAAACAATTTATAGTGGATCTTTATTGATAACTGTCGAGCGACAGCTGGAGCCATGGGTAGGTGGTTTTGGTTTTGGCCTGAGGAGCAGACTCCTGGGCTATTTCCTCAGGGGTGACCTGGCCTGGGGTGTTCACGATGGAAAGATCAGAAAGCCTATTATTTATGTGTCTCTAAGCCTCGATTTCTAAAGATTTTTTTTCTCATTATTTATTTTGGCACGCATATTGGATTATAATAAGTGGGCCCATCAGAATCAATAAATCCAAAAAACCTTGTGCCATGAAAACAAAAGAATGCCGGAGCCTGGAGTGCGTCCGGAGCAGAAGAACAACATCCAGGATTTACACACTCGGCCTAATCATTACAATAGCTGCTCTGCTTTCATTAACCTCTTGTTATAAAGAGCCTTGCAGGGGCCTTGACGGTCGCCCTGGAAGAGCTTTTCTAGCTGTCACCTGGGTCGACGCCCAACCGGATTTGATCAACTCAGGCAATAGCGCCATTCCAACAATCTTCGACTATGGAAGATTCTACCTGTCTTATCCTGGCCTGTACAAATTTTATTATGAAGGCCGGATCTGGACTGGTCATGCCAATGCTTTCTATGCATGGGAAATTGACTATGAGATCTGGATCCAACATGGAGAGCCTGGTGGATGTGGTTATAACGGTGCTGATGGCCCGGATAACTATTTTACCATGGAGTGCAGCCCCTTTGGTCCTTACCTGTACCTGGGTACTTATAAGTCTGATTCAACCCAGGCCAGGATCATCGAGCAATCTGCTGATGGCGGGATTATGGAGCTTGAAGGCGAAACCCATTCGATCAGGATGACATATCGCAAAGTGAGATAGTTTATTAAATTTGCCAAAAAAACAATATGCGATATTCCAATGATGAAAGGATCGTGATGACCCTGGATGCGGGTGGAACCAACTTCGTTTTCGGTGCCATGCAGGCAGAAAAGGAGGTCGTTGAGCCCATCCGGGTCCCGGCTAAAGGGGAAAACCTGAATGCAGTTCTTAGAAATATGATTAATGGCTTTGATGAGGTCAGGTCTAAGATTAACAGTGATCCGGCAGCCATCAGTTTTGCCTTCCCAGGCCCCGCTGATTATGAAAACGGCATCATCGGTGACCTGCAAAACCTGCCGCTATTCAGGGGTGGGGTGGCCCTTAAGGCCATGCTTGAGAACGAATTCCATATTCCAACCTTTATAAATAATGATGGCGACCTGTTTGCCTATGGTGAAGCCATCGCAGGCCTCCTTCCCAAAGTGAATGATCTGTTGAAAGATAATGGATCAGAAAAACGATACAAGAATCTTCTGGGAGTGACCTTTGGTACCGGCTTTGGCGGAGGTGTTGTCAGGGACGGTAAACTATTCTTTGGTGATAATTCAGCTGGAGGGGAGATCAACAGGATGAGGAATTTTAAGTACCCGGAGACAAGCGTGGAAGACAGTGTCAGCATCCGGGCTATTAAAAGGGTCTTTGCAAAAGAGGCGGGTATTGAATTAAACCTTTCTCCGGAGCCCATAGAGATTTATGAGATGGCCAGGGGTAACCTTATGGGTGACCAGCATGCTGCCATAAGAGCCTATGACGAATTTGCCATCGTTGCAGCTGATGCTATCGCCGATGCCATCACCATGATCGATGGCCTGGTGGTTATCGGCGGCGGCCTGGCAGGAGCACATGAAGTCTTTCTAGGCAAGCTGGTAGAAGAATTGAACAGGGACCTTACAACCCTTGCTGATGAACCACTGTCAAGACTGGAAATAAGTGCCTTCAACCTTGAAGATGCACAGGGCCTGCAGGCATTTCTTCAGGATACATCCACGAAAATAACAGTTCCCTTTAGTGATCAGCAGGTTTCGTATGATCCTGTCAAAGAGATCGGTATTGGCGTTTCTGTGCTTGGCACCTCCGGGGCCGTCGCCATCGGCGCATATAACTTTGCACTGGATCAGTTGAACAGTTCTGCGAAGTAAAATGTTATTAAGTAAAATAACAACCTTAGACACTTGCACTACAATATGAAACTATACCCTATAGAAACAGGTAATCTCATGCTCGACGGTGGAGCCATGTTCGGCGTAGTCCCTAAAGTAGTATGGAACAAAGTTTACCCTGCTGATGAAAACAACCTGGCCAACTGGTCCATGCGTTGCCTGCTGGTTGAAGATGAAGACCGCCTGATCCTTATTGATAATGGCATTGGGGTTAAGCAGGATGAGAAATTCCTCAGGCACTATTATTTAAATGGAGATGATACACTCGAGAAGTCACTGGCAAAACATGGCTTTACCCCTGATGATGTCACCGACATGATACTGACACACCTGCATTTTGATCATTGCGGAGGTAGCATCAAGTATAATGAAGATAAATCAGGCTATGAGCTGGCATTCAGAAACGCTACATACTGGACCAGTCGCCAGCAATATGAATGGGCTGTGCAACCCAACAGGCGGGAGAGTGCTTCTTTTCTCAAGGAAAACATTATTCCCATAGAAGAAAGCGGTCAGCTGAAACTGATCGAAGCGGAAGGCGAGATCCTTCCGAATATCAGGGTTAAAATTTATAATGGTCATACCGAAGGACAGGTGATCCCTTTCATCAATTACAATGGAAACACTGTGGTCTTTATGGCCGACCTGCTTCCTTCCGTCGCCCATATCCCTCTACCCTGGATCATGGCTTATGATACCAGGCCACTGATAACATTAGAGGAAAAGAAAACCTTTTTCAAAGAAGCAGTTGAGAATGATTACATTCTCTTCTTCGAGCATGATATCTACAATGAGTGCTGTACCCTTGAAATAGGTGAAAAAGGAGTAAGAGAGAAAGATTGTTTTAAATTAGAGGATATTAGGGGTTGATATCTGATATCTGATTTATGATATCTGATATTTGATTTGTTTTTGATTTTGTTATTGATTAATTAAAGATTTGTTACGGAGGTTTTTTTCTGCGGTTTGAAGTGTTTTTACAAAAATCGATATCAACTCGTTGTTTTCTTTTATAGCGTTTATTACTAAGGATTCTGATTTGGATAGTTTTATCCTCTGAATTATCTGCAATGCAAAGTGTGTCTCTCGCAACTCCTTGAGAGCTATTCTAATTTTGTGTATAAAATCTTTTTTGGATTCAGCAGATAAAGCCTCTCCATAGTTTAAAGCTGATGAAGAAGATGATCTGACAATTTGATTGGTGTAATGCTGATTGCCAGTCTTGTTATAAAAATCGTTTGTAATTTCATAAATGAGAACAGCGAAGTCAATTAATCTTGTAGAAAGATCTTGTCTTTTCATAACATTAGGTTTTACCAGTTAATACCCAAATGTTATAATCCGTTCCCTCAAAAAAGAAATTATATTTAAATCATACCTCAGATATCAGATATCACGAATCAGATATAAAAAGCGCTTAATGCGCTTTTTTACTTTCTGCCTGACAACTCTTTCGGTATACGGCCGTTCTTGATCGCTTCAGACCTGAGTGGCCTTCCACAAATCCGCTCAACCATCCTTCCGACCTCCAGAACCTTGTCAACATCAAGTCCGGTGTCGATGCCCATCTCATCCATCATCACAACCATATCTTCAGTCGAAACTAATCCTACAATATTTGGATCTTTGTAATAATAGCTTCCTGTACCAGTAACCGGCACTCCATCAACAAAGTTAGCTGGTTGCCCACCAATTCCTCCCATGGTGGATTCATAATTGGTCATACCAGCCTGTAAAGCTGCCAGGACATTCGCAAGGCCCCAGCCTCTTGTTACATGGAAATGTGCAATATGTTTTTCAGGTTGCGGTATTGAGTCCAGCAACATAGAGAAATAATCATAAACCCTGTCGGGTGATGCTGAGCCATCATGGTCGGCATGCTCAATATCATCGGCACCAATATCCAGCCAGCGTTGAGTAAATTCAACGGCCTTCTTCATATCTGTCGGCCCTTCGATAGGACAACCCCAGATTGTACTCACGGTACCATTTACCAGAATGCCTGCATCATGACATTTAGGAATGTATTCCTCGCACATTTTGAAGTACTCTTCTATTGTTAGACCAGAATTTGTCTTCTGATGTGATTCACTGGTTGAAACCATCACCAGGATCCGGTCAGGTCCGTAACCATCTTTCTTGGCCTGGATGGCCCTGTCGATGGAACGCTCACGTATCGTTATAGCTGTCAATGTAACATCATCCAGCATATGCTTGACTTTCTTGCTGTTATGAAGTTTCTGCATCAGCTCATCAGCATCACTGAATTGTGGCATACCCCTTGGGTTTCCAAAGTTGGTTGTTTCAATATGCCTGAAGCCGGCCAGGATAAGTTGCTCTAGGACCCATAGCTTCGCATTGGTTGGGATGAATTTTTCTTCATGCTGAAAACCATCCCGTACGGTAATATCTCCAATTTTAACTTTCTTAGGATAATTCATCATAATATCACTTGGTTTTGATCAGTTGAGTTAATAATGTTTTCGAAGATAAGGATTTTTTCCTTATAATTGCATAGGTACATCAAGGTCGTGTTCAGCAAGATCATTGATCCAATTCCGTAATAGATTATTTACCAAAAAACAACAACCGTGTTTAAACTCGAGACCCAAATTGACGTTAATTCCAAAGAATTTAAAGAGAACAGAAAATCCTTTGTAAAGATCCTCAATGAATATAAATCGAAGTACAGGGATGTGACCAGAGGTGGTTCGGAAAATGCAATCAAGAAACACAAGGCCAGGGGTAAGCTGCTGGCCCGAGAAAGGATCTACAAGCTGGTCGATCCTAATACGCCATTCCTTGAATTGTCATCCCTGGCGGCCTATGATCAATATGAGAATGACTTTCCTTCAGCCGGTATTGTAACCGGCGTTGGGGTGATCCATGGCCGGGAAACCGTTATTATTGCCAATGATGCTACTGTGAAAGGTGGAACATATATGCAGTACACCATCAAAAAGCATCTGCGTGCACAGGAAGTAGCCCTGGAAAATCTGCTTCCAACGGTGTACATGGTAGATTCCGGTGGTGCTTTCCTTCCCGAACAGGACAGGGTATTTCCCGACAGGGACCATTTTGGAAGGTTCTTTTATAACCAGGCCCGCCTGTCGGCTCTTGGTGTGCCACAGATTGCCATCGTCATGGGTTCTTGTACAGCTGGCGGGGCCTATGTGCCGGCAATGAGTGATGAAACGATCATCGTTAAAAAACAGGGCACCATCTTCCTTGGTGGACCTCCCCTGGTAAAGGCAGCTACAGGTGAAGAAGTAACTGCTGAAGAACTTGGTGGTGCCGAGGTGCATACTTCCATCTCCGGTGTGGCCGATCATTTTGCTGAGAATGATATTCACGCTATTCAGATATGCCGCAACATGTTCGAATCAATGGAACAAAAAGAGAAACAGTTTATTGATATCTCTGCCATTGAAGAACCAGCCTACGATCCCGAAGAGCTATATGGAATCGTACCTGTCGACCTGAAAAAGATGGTCGACTCACGCGAGGTCATCATGCGCATGGTGGATGGTAGCAAGTTCCATGAATTCAAAGCCAAATATGCACCAACCCTTGTTACTGGCTTTGCCCGCATCATGGGTTACCCGGTTGGTATCCTGGCTAACAATGGTGTACTTTTCCCTGAATCAGCTGTCAAAGGGACACACTTTATAGAACTTTGCACAAGCAGAAAAATCCCGCTGCTCTTTCTCCAGAATATTACAGGCTTTATCGTGGGCAAGGACTTTGAACGGCGTGGTATTGCGAAGGAGGGCGCCAAGATGGTACATGCCGTTGCCAATGCTGATATACCCAAGTTCACCGTGATCTTCGGTGGCTCATTTGGTGCCGGTAACTACGGTATGGCAGGGAGGGCATTCAATCCGAGACTGCTTTTCATGTGGCCCAATGCCAAGATCTCCGTGATGGGCGGCATGCAGGCAGCCAACGTGCTCATCACCGTGAAAAAAGACCAATACCGGGCCCAGGGCCAGGAGATGCCGGAAAAGGAAATTGAAAAGCTGAGAAATACAATAGAAGCAAAATACGAAACTGAAGGATCAGCCTATTACAGTACATCCAGGTTATGGGATGACGGCATCATTGATCCGGTTGATACAAGAAAAGTTGTTGCTCTTGGTATTGCCATGTCACTGAATAAGAAATATCCGGAACAGAAATATGGTGTGTTCAGGATGTAATAAATGAATTTCATGAAGAATTACGAAAACATTGAGTTTATCCTTGAGAATAAGATCGGGACTATCTGGTTGAACCGTCCTGAAATACATAATGCGATGAATGCCGAGATGATCGGTGAGATTATCGATTGTTTCGAACAGATCAATGAAATGGAAGAGGTAAGGATTGCAGTCCTGAGAGGCAGGGGCAAGTCCTTTTGCGCCGGTGCTGACTTGAACTACATGAAGAGCATTGCTGAGTTTGGATTTGACGAAAACTACCAGGATAGTCTAAAACTGGCGAAATGCTTTAATGTAATTTATACCTGTAAAAAGCCCACGATAGCTGTTGTTCATGGAGCTGCAATTGGAGGTGCCAATGGGCTGATTGCTGCATGTGATTTCGTTTACTGTGATGATGAAACCAAGTTTGCCTTTGCCGAGGTAAAACTGGGCATTGCCCCGGCAACCATCTCGCCTTATGTTGCTAAGCGCATTGGCGAATACGGCGCACGCGATCTTATGCTGACCGGTAAAAGGTTCCTGGGCAAGGAAGCAGAGGCATACGGCCTTGTCAATAAATCATTGACCGGTGAGGCACTGGAGGAGCATATCGCATTCACGATCCAGCTTCTTTTGAGCAGCGGACCAAATGCCATGTCTGCATGCAAGGAGCTGATATACAATATTTACAACAAATATACATTTGAAGATTCAATAGATTATACAGCGAAGTTGATCGCTGAGCTGAGGGCTTCAGAAGAAGGTCAGGAAGGTATGGCATCCTTCCTTGAAAAGCGTAAGCCCAAATGGACAGAATAAAAAAATAAAATACCTCTTTTCTCCCCCAGGAGGGGGAGATGTCCTGCAGAGCAGGACAGAGGGGGTAAAAACAAAATACTATGGCTAAGAAAAGACCAATAAAATTCAGTCTTTTATACCGGGACATGTGGCAATCCTCAGGGAAATTCGTGCCCAGGGTTGACCAGCTAATAAAAGTTGCTCCCGTGATCATTGATATGGACTGCTTTGCCCGTGTAGAAACAAATGGCGGGGCATTTGAACAGGTGAACCTTCTTTATGGGGAGAATCCTAATAATGCCGTTCGGCAATGGACCAAGCCTTTCAATGAAGTTGGCATACAGACCCATATGCTGGAGAGGGCCCTGAACGGAATTCGCATGTTTCCCGTTCCTGCAGATGTCAGACAACTCATGTATAAAGTCAAGAAAGCGCAGGGAACAAATATATCCCGTTCATTCTGTGGTTTGAATGACCATCGGAACCTCGAGCTTTCTGTAAAATATGCCAAGGAAGCAGGCATGATCTCGCAGGCCTCATTATGTATTACCCACTCGAAGATCCACACAGTGGATTACTTCATGGATATCGTTGATAAAGTGGTGGAATATGGAACTGATGAGATTTGTTTGAAAGATATGGCAGGCATTGGCCGCCCGGTGATGCTGGGACGATTGGTCAAGGCTATTAAGGACAGGCACCCGCAAATCCTTGTCCAATATCACGGTCATTCGGGACCTGGATTCTCTGTCGCTTCCATGCTTGAGGTAGCACGTGCCGGTGCCGACATCATTGATGTAGCCATGGAACCGCTCTCCTGGGGTATGGTACATCCCGACCTGATCACTATTCGTGAAATGCTGGATGATGCCGGTTTTGATGTTCCCGAGATTAATATGAATGCCTACATGGAAGCCAGGAAACTAACTCAGAGCTTCATGGATGATTTCCTCGGGTACTGGATCAACCCTAAAAACAGGTTCCTTTCATCCCTGATGATACAGAGTGGACTGCCAGGCGGCATGATGGGAAGTCTGATGGCTGACCTGAAAGGAGTTCATGATGGTATCAATTACTCACTGAAAGCCAACGGAAAGCCCGAGCTTACCGAAGATGAGCTGCTCATCCAGCTTTTTGAAGAGGTTGAATATATCTGGCCCAAGATGGGCTATCCTCCATTGGTAACTCCTTACAGCCAGTATGTCAAGAATGTGGCATTGCTGAATATCATGCAAATGGCCAAAGGTGAAGAAAGGTATTCCATGATGGATGACAATACCTGGAATATGTTACTGGGTAAGGCAGGTAAGCTTCCAGGACCACTTGCCCCCGAAATTATGGAGCTCGCCAAACAACAGAAGAGGGAATTCTACACCGGGGTACCACAGGATGCTTATCCTGATGCCCTCGACAAGTACAGAAAAGAGATGGATGAAAATGGATGGGAGTACGGAGAAGATGACGAAGAGCTGTTTGAATTTGCAATGCATGAAACACAGTACAGGGATTATAAATCAGGCGTTGCCAAGCAAAGATTCGAGGAAGACCTGGAAAAAATGAAATCACAAAGTGCAACACCAAAAACAACAGTAGCCGTGAATGAGAAACAAGCCCCCAAAAGAGATTCCTATAGTAAGGACGAGGTCAATGAGAAGATTGCCATGATGGCTTATCTCATGTATACCTTGAATACCAAAACTTTTGATAAACGGACAAATGGTGGTAGCCACCATGATATCTGGAACAGGATTGGCTATTGGAGAAATCTAAACAAGGTCGCCCTGACTTATGATGACAAGGAATACGAAATTGAATTCACTAAACCTGATAAGGGGGAGTATGAATTCATAATAGATGGTAAGTCAGGTTCCGGAAAGGTTGAGTATATCGATAAAGGTGAGATCGATTTCAGCACTGGCAAGAAGACATTCCATGCAAAAATTCACAAAGGTGATGGCATGTTCTCCAAGGTTACCATCAATGAACAGGATTTCCAGATGTACAGGAATGACCTGCTGGATGTCAGTCATGGTGCACAGGCAGCGGAAGATGCTATCGATGAGAGTAATAACATCATGTCGCCTATACCTGGTAAAATCTTTAAGATCCTTGTAAAGGAAGGCGAGGCTGTCAGAAAGGGTGATATCGTTGTCGTTATCGATGCAATGAAAATGGAGAATAATATCACCGCCAAGAGGGAAGCCAAGATCAAGAAAATCATGGTCAACCTGAACCAGATGGTTGAGGTCAACACACCGTTGGTTGAACTTGAATAGACTTGCCATAATATTATTAACCACAAATCAAATTATTAGAAAATGGATTTTGAGCTTACTGAAGAACAGCAGATGATCCGTGATACCGTGCGTGACTTTTCTGAAAGGGAAATCAAGCCGGTAGCCAAGGAACTGGATGAAAAAGCTGAGTTTTCGGCAGATCTGACCAAGAAGATGGGCGAACTGGGCCTGTTTGGTATGTATCTTCCTGAAAAATACGGTGGACAGGGCTTGGATGTCTTATCATACATTATCGCAGTTGAAGAAATTGCAAGAGTGGATGGTTCACAAGCAGCTACATTAGCGGCACATAACTCGCTTGGTATCTGGCCTTTGTATGCCTATGGGACAGAGGAACAGAAAATGAAATACCTGCCCGGGCTCTGTACCGGTGAAGAACTCTGGGGCTTCGGACTGACCGAGCCTGATGCTGGCTCCGATTCGAGAGGAACAAAGACCAAAGCATACCTTGAAGGTGGCGAATGGGTGATCAATGGATCTAAAATATTTATCACCAATGGCTCCCATGAGATGTCAGTTGGTTCTACTGTACAATGTGTAACAGATGAGAAGGATGGCCGGAAGGAATTCACAACCATTATTGTTGAAAAAGACACTCCGGGATTTAAAAGGGTTTCCATGCACGGCAAGATGATGTGGAGGGCATCCGATACTGCAGAGCTATATTTTGATGATTGCAAGGTGCCTGAAGGAAATCTTCTGGGGAAGGTTGGAGAAGGATCACATGTGATGCTCTCTACACTTGATGGTGGTCGGCTTTCAATTGCTGCGATGGGACTGGGCCTTGCACAGGGCGCTTTCGAGATGGCACTGCAGTATTCCAAAGAAAGAAAACAGTTTGGCAAGCCAATCGTGAAGTTCCAGATCAACTCATTCAAACTGGCCGATATGGCAACGAAGATTGAACTGGCCAGGAACCTTCTTTACAAAGCCTGCTGGCTCAAAGACAATGATAAACCTTATGGCAAAGAAGCAGCCATGTCGAAACTTTATTGCTCCGAAATTGCCAAACAGGTTGCAGATGAGGCAGTGCAGATCCATGGTGGTTATGGCCTGATGAAAGACTATGATATAGAAAGGTTTTACAGGGATCAAAGGCTGTTGCAGATAGGGGAGGGGACCTCGGAAATTCAGCGGCTCGTGATAGCCAGGCATATTGATGCGAAGTAGACGCAAGTGGAACGAGGCAAGGCCGAGTGACATCCCGCCAGAGGCGGGGATGCAAGACGCAAGATGCAAGACTCAAGTATGAATAGTATGGAATACAAAGTTTTGTGGACGCCGGACGAACAGTGGTCGGGTGATTCACGGATGAGTGATTATTTACTGTATGTAAATGATCATTTTGGACTGGCCCTGAAAGATTATTTTGAACTATACCAATGGAGTATTGATCATATTGCTGATTTTTGGGGCAGCTTCTCAGATTATGCCGGAATCATGTATTCAAAGCCACATGAACAAGTGGTTGATGATACCAAAAAGATGCCAGGGGCTAAGTGGTTCCAGGGAGCAAGACTGAACTTCGCAGAGAATTTACTCTACAGGCGCGATGATAAAACGGCCATCATCTTCAGGGGAGAAGCGGAGTTGGAACGCAGGATATCCTATGCAGAGCTGCATGAGGAAACCCACCGGGTGGCAGAAGGGTTAAAAAAACTCGGCGTGGAAAAAGGTGACAGGGTTGCCGGATTTATTCCCAATATGCCGGAAGCCATCATCGCTATGCTTGCTGCATCTTCAATCGGAGCCATCTGGTCCTCTTCCTCACCTGACTTTGGTATCAAAGGTGTGCTCGACCGCTTTAGCCAGATTGAACCCAAAGTAGTCTTTGCTGCTGATGGGTATTATTATAAAGGAAAAGTATTTGACTCCCAGGAGAAGCTTCGTGGTATTCTCGACCAACTTCCATCAGTAGAAAAGGTAGTTTTAATCAAATATACGGGCAATCGCAATGTCGATGAAGTGCCCAATGCCATAAGCTGGGAAGACCTTGCCCAGCCTGTTAGAGGGGAGATGCACTTTGAACAGTTGCCTTTTGATCATCCACTCTATATCATGTATTCCTCCGGAACCACGGGGCTGCCTAAAAGCATCGTCCATTCCGCTGGAGGAACCCTGATTCAACACTTGAAGGAACTGATCCTTCATAGTAATCTGTCAGAGGATGACAATATCTTTTATTTTACCACCTGTGGCTGGATGATGTGGAACTGGTTTGTGAGCAGCCTGGCAGTGGGAGCTACACTGGTTTGCTTCGATGGCAACCCTTTCCATCCTGGACCTGATGCCTTATTAAGAATGGCAGATGAGTTGGATATCAGCATCTTCGGTACAAGTGCCAAGTACATTGCATCATTAGAGAATGCAGGAGTCAATCCACAGGAAATCTCTTCTTTTCCAAACCTTAAAGCGATCTTATCAACCGGATCACCATTGACAGATGAGAGCTTTGAATATGTATACAGGGATTGGAAGAAGAATGTACAGCTATCATCAATTGCAGGAGGGACAGATATCATTTCCTGCTTTATGCTGGGTAATCCAACCCTCCCGGTTTACAAGGGGGAGATCCAGTGCCGCGGACTGGGAATGGATGTCGATAGCTTTGATGATTTTGGCAAAAGCATTATTGGCAAGCAGGGGGAGCTGGTATGCAAATCAGCATTTCCTTCCATGCCAATCTATTTCTGGAATGACCCGGAAGGTGAAAAGTACCATGATGCCTATTTTGATGTGTATGAAGGCATATGGCGGCATGGGGATTACATATTGCTGAGTGAGCAAGGTGGGATAACCATGTATGGTAGGTCTGACGCCACACTCAACCCGGGAGGAGTAAGGATTGGGACAGCTGAAATATACAGGGTAGTTGAAAATATGGAAGAGATTGAAGACTCAGTAGTAATCGGTCAGCCTCATGACGGGGATGAGCGGGTAATCCTTTTTGTGAAACTGAACCCAGGGCACAGCCTGGATGAGCTGCTCATCAAGAAGATTGTTTCCAATATCAGGAGCCAGTGCAGCCCCCGGCATGTACCGGCCATTATCCTGGAAACAGCTGGTGTTCCATATACCCTTAATGGAAAAAAAGTTGAGATTGCAGTGAAGAAGGCTATTCAGGGAGAGGAGATCAAGAACAAGGATGCACTGGCCAATCCGGAAGTGTTGGATTATTATCATAATTTACCGGAACTGATATCATGAAAAAATACCAGTTGCTATTAATTTCTGTATTATCCGGTATCCTGTTTACGTTGGGATGGCCTGCAGATGGTTTTCCTGGCCTGTTGTTCATCGCCTTTGTACCCCTTTTCTTTATTGGGGATTACATCTATGAACACCGTGAGAAATATCACCGTTACAGCATCCTGTTTTATACTTATCCAGCCTTCCTGATCTGGAATGGCCTGTGTTGCTATTGGATATGGAACGCGACCCCGGCAGGCGGGATAGGGGCCGTGTTTGTCAATGCTTTCTTCATGGCCTTTGTCTTCAATATCTATCACATTTCTAAAAGAAACATCTATCCTGCACAGAACGCACAATTCATCCTGGTCTTTTTCTGGATTTCCTTCGAGTACTTCCACCTTAACTGGGATCTGAACTGGCCCTGGCTCAACCTTGGCAACGGCTTTGCCAACTACCCAAAATGGATCCAATGGTATGAATACACTGGTACCTTCGGCGGTACCTTGTGGATTTTCCTTGTAAATATTTTTATCTACCGTAGCATAAAAACACTGATGGCTAAACGCGAAGCGCCGGGCGCAAAGCGTAAAATGAGCGCTTTGCCCTTTGCCCTTAGCGCTTTGCTTTTATTAGCAATACCACTTACCATTTCATTTATAATTTACAGCAATTATCAGGAAAAGTCCCGCCCCATCAACATCATTATTACCCAACCCAATATTGATCCCTATACGGAACAATACTCTTTACCACCATCTTCAGTGATCAAGAGGAACCTGGATGAAACCATGCCGTATCTTGATGAGAATACGGACTTCATTATTAGTCCTGAGTCGGCATTGCAGGAGAAGATATGGGAGCGGTCTGTTGACCATTACAGGAGCCTTCAACTGCTGAAGAAGTTTATCCATGAGAATCCTCATGTAGGAATTGTTATTGGTGCTTCGACATACAGGGAATTTTTAACCGGAGAAGAAGTATCGCCCACAGCCAGAAAATTCACTGATGCCGACAGGTATTATGATGCATTTAATACTGCTTTTTATTTAAATACCGGCCCGATCGACCAGTGGACTCATAAATCACGACTTACACCAGGTGTGGAGCGCATGCCTTTCCCAAAATATTTGTCCTTCCTGGAGAATTTTGCGATTGACTTAGGAGGGACTGTTGGCAGCCTGGGCATAGATGCCGAACGTAAGATATTTGTCAGGCCATCGGATTCGCTTCGCTTCGCCGCCGCAATATGCTTCGAATCTATCTTCGGTGAGTTCTTTTCTGACTTTGTAAGAAATGGGGCGGAAATTATGTTTATTGTGACCAATGATGGATGGTGGGGCAATACACCAGGTCACAGGCAGCATATGTCCTTCGCCCGCATGAGGGCTATTGAGACCAGGCGCAGTATAGCCCGGTCGGCCAATACCGGGATCTCAGCATTCGTCAACCAGCGGGGGGATGTGACCCAGAAACTGGAATATTGGGTGCCCGGCGGCTTAAGCCAATCGCTCAATGCCAATAGCAAGCTTACATTTTATACAATCTATGGAGATTATATTGCAAGGATCTCATCCTTTGTCACAGCCATCCTGTTGCTGTACACCATTGCCAGAGTCCTTATCAAAAGGAGAAAGCCATTGGGGTCTACAAAATAGATTTATTCATATTTTACAGCATTCACCGGGTTTTCCGAAGCTGCCTTGAGGATATGATAACTGATAGTTATTATTCCAATACAAAAAGCGATCAATCCTGCAAACATAAAGGTATACCAATGAATATCGGTGTAATAGACAAAGTTGTCCTTAAGCCAGATGTCTATCCTCCAATAAGATATCGGTATTGAAAGAACAAATGCGATAAGGATCAGCCAGGTAAATTCACGGTACATCATCCTGAGTATGCTACCGATGCTGGCGCCAAGGATCTTCCTGATGCCAATCTGCTTGGTCTTGCGCTCAGCAATGTATGATGAGAGGCCAAGCAAACCCAACAGGGCTATAAATATGGTCAGAACGGTTGCAATACCCATGATCCTGGAGATCTTAACTTCTGCCTGGTACATTTCATCCATGCTTTCATCCAGGAACTCGAAATCAAAGGGCCGTTTGGCACCGAAATCATTCCATTTTTCTTCAATGAATTCAAGTGCCTCTCTAGTGTTGTCTCCTTTAATCCTGGCAGAGACCAAATATCTTGGCGCCGGGGTTATGAATAACATCAGCGGTTCAACGGGATTGTGCAATGACCTGAAATGGAAATCCTTCACCACACCAATTACTTTCATCGGGCGGGCAACATTTCCATCAAGGTCGATGCCATAATCTATCCTCTTCCCGATAGGATTACCTTCCCATCCCAGCGATTTCATTGCTGTCTCATTGATGATTACTGCTCCTGTGTCATCTGTGCTCATATTAATATCGAAATTCCTTCCATTGACAATTTCCATACCCAGCACATCGATATAATCATAATCCACCATTGCAAGTATAAGAGAGCTTTCAACCATAAGGCTATCCTTTTCAACATTGATTACCTGTATCCATGTGATGTTTCCTGGTACGCCTGTTGAGTTTGTTACACCAGTAATGTTTGGATCCTGCAGTAACTCAGCTTTAAAGGTTTCTACCTTACTCCTGAAGGCTGAATCCTGTAATTGCATCACAACCAGGTTTTGCTTATCAAATCCCAGGTCCTTTTTCTTAAGGAAGCGAAGCTGGTCTGACACGGACATGGTTGTGATAATGATGACGATGGCGATAAAGAACTGAACAACAACCAACACCTTACGGAAAAGTCCCGAACGACGTCCACTTGGAGTCACTTTCCCTTTCAACACTGATACGGGTTTGAATGAGGAGAGATAGAATGCCGGATAGCTACCAGACAATAGTCCTATCAGCAAGGTTACAATAAAGATTAAGACAAAAATTATGGGTGTTGAGGTAAAACTCATGGACTTACCCACCAGGTTGTTGAAATCAGGGAACAGGAGATATACTGCAAAGATGGCTATCAGCATCGCAATAAAGACAAGCAGCAAGGACTCACCGATAAATTGCCTTATCAATTGAGATCGATAGGCTCCGCTGACTTTCCTCATTCCCACTTCCCTTGCCCTGTTGGTAGAACGGGCTGTGGCCATATTCATATAATTGATGGCTGCAATCAGCAGAATGAAGATAGCAATAGAAGAAAAAATAAAGATGTAGGCCCTGTTGCCGGTAGGGCGGTTGGCACTCAGACCTGATCTGTAATGTGTATCAGCCAGCGGAGTTGTTATCAGTGAGTAACTGGCGTTGATCTGATCCCCGATAGGACGCATATACTTGTCATAGAAATCCGGAAATTTATCATAGATAGCCTGGATGTCTGCATTCTTATTCAGCAGGATATAGGTATAGACGCCTATATTCCAGAATCTGACAGGCTCCATACTGTTGAAATTATCCACACCCTGTCTCTCAGCTATGGTTGCACCTGATAAAAGAGCATCAAACCTGAGGTGGCTGTTAATCGGAAGATCTTCAATAACAGCAGTTACACTGTACGAGTTGCCAGCCCCTGTTTCAATCATCTTACCGAGAGGGTCTTCATCGCCGAAATACTTTTTGGCAATCTTTTCCGTCAGCACAATCGTATATGGTTCCGTAAGTGCCCTATCTGGTTTCCCGGCAATAAAAGGAATTGTAAAAACATCAAAAATGGTTGAATCAGTAAAGTAAAAGTCCTCTTCATAATACTCCTTGTCGCCAAATTTGATCAATGAGTTCCCTGCTCCGTAAAGCCTGACAAATTCCTCAACTTCAGGGAATTCCAGCTTGAACGCTGGTCCCATCGGGACCGGTACAATCGCGAACTTATCAACTTTATTATTGATGTTAAACTCTGAATCAAGCCGGTGAATCTGCTGGTATTTCACATTGTGCTTATCATATCCCACCTCGTCTTTAAGGTAAAAGAGGATGAAAATAAATGCGGCCAGGCCTACTGACAGGCCGAGGATATTGATAAGTGTATAAAATTTATTGCGTGTAAAATTCCGGTAGGCACTTTTTATGTAATTCCAGAACATTTTATGACAGGATTAATGAATAAATAGGTCGTCCGGTACGATGTCAGGTCAATACAGTTTTCTTGATGTTCTCTGTGATGATCTGTCCATCAAATAATTGTACTATGCGCTGGGCATATTCAGCATCTCTTTGTGAGTGTGTTACAATCACTACTGTAGTTCCTGCCTGGTTCAGTGCTTCAATAAGGTTCATCACTTCTTCACCATGAGATGAATCCAGGTTACCCGTTGGCTCATCCGCAAGGATCAATTTAGGATTGGCAACCACGGCTCTGGCAACAGCAACACGCTGCTGCTGGCCTCCAGACAGCTGTAAGGGGAAGTGTTTTTTACGGTGTGCGATCTGCATCTGCTCCATCACCTCTTCAACACGTGTCTTGCGTGCAACTGAAGACATGCCAAGATAAATCAATGGCAGCTCAATGTTCTCGTGAACGGTTAATTCGTCGATCAGGTTAAAGTTCTGGAATACGAACCCAATATTCTCTTTCCTTAATCGAGCCCTTTGTCTTTCATTAAATTTGGATACTTCATGATCCAGAAAATAATACTCTCCATCCGATGGATTATCAAGTAATCCCATAATATTCAATAAAGTTGATTTTCCACATCCGGAGGGGCCCATCACAGCCACAAATTCTCCTTTTTTGATTTGCATGGTTACCTTGTTCAAGGCAGTGGTTTCAACTTCATCTGTACGGAAGATCTTGGTCAGGTTGTCTGTTCTAATCATTGTTTCAGTGTTTTATATAATAAGACGATTTATATATATTATACGTTACTATTTTATTCATATTTCAAAGTGTCGACAGGGTTGGTCCTTGCTGCCATGCTTGCCTTGATGCTTGTGATAACCAGAGCAACTAATAAAGCAGCTATCCCTGCTATAATAAATATTCCAATCCCATAGCTGGTTTGATAGGCAAACTGACCTAGCCAGTTTTCAATCACCAGCCATGCGAGGGGCCAGGCAATTATATTGGCAAACAGGATCAACTTGACGAATTCAATTGAGAGCAAACTGACGATACTTGCCCCACTGGCTCCCATGACTTTTCTTATGCCAATCTCTTTGGTCCTTTTATCTGCCATATAGGATGATAAACCATATAAACCAAGTCCTGCTATGAACATGATCATGATGGTAAACACAAGGGCCAGGAGACCCAGGTTTTCTTCATCTTTATATAAGCGTTTTAATTCACTTTCCAGGAAGAAGTACTCAAACGGCCTGTTGCCGGCGAACTCCACCCACTCTTCTTCTAACATGGCAAGTACTTCTTTTTCTTTGCCTTTAGCAACTTTAATGGCAGTATAATTCAGGAACCATGCAATAGATCCTGGCGATTCTTTCATGTTAATAACAAAAGGACCTGAAGACCTGTGCAGGGAAGTGGCATGGAAATCATTGATAACTCCAATTACCTTCTCATCCCCTTCCAGCGATCTGAATTTTTTCCCGATGGCACCTTCATTGTTTTCCCAGCCAAGATGCTTTACCATGGCTTCATTGATCAGGATGCCTTTGATAGGATCTGATTTGTTGGCTTCCTCATAATCCCTTCCGGCCACAATCTTAATCCCAAATGTTTTGATGAAGTCATACTGGACAACCAGGGCAGGGTAGAACTGCCATTCGTTGTCTGGGAAGCCTTCCGGACGAAATTCATGAGTGTTATGGCCAGAACCGAAAATATCATCCATAGCAGTCATGCTGATCACAGCAGGATGCTTCAAAATTTCTCCCTTGAATGCTTGGTACTTATTGATTATGGCAGTCCTGTCGACAGGTACTACAATAATATTCTCCTTCTCAAATCCCAGGTCAGTCTTTTTCAGGTAAAAGATCTGTTTAAAAATGATTATTGTACAAATGATCAGACCGATTGAGATGGTGAACTGCGTTACAACCAAAATTTTTCGCGCCATACCACTCCCTTTGATATTGCCTGCATGGCCTCTCAGGGTGTTAATGGGATTAAAATTTGACAGATAAACTGCCGGGTATAATCCTGATAGTAATGTGATAGCCAGCACCATAACTACAAGAGAAAGAATATTAGCCGTATGCAATAAGACATCAAGACCTATATCCTTTTGAGTGTAATTGTTAAAGAATGGCAGTGCTATTTCAACCATGATCAACGCAATCAGCAGGGCGATAAGGGTAAGGATCAATGATTCGCCCATGAACTGAAAGAGCAGTTGTGTCCGGTAAGCGCCTACAACTTTCTTCATCCCAATCTCCTTGGCCCTGTTGGCAGAAGTCGCCGTAGAAAGATTCGTGAAATTGATGATTGCGATGATTAGCAGGAAGATGCCAATACCACCTAACATGTAAATGTAAGCGATATTATTATTAGACTCTATCTCATAATCGAGCCGCGAATTGAGATGGATATCTGTAAGCTTTTGCAAATGCAAGGTCACATTGTCCTTCTCGGCATCATAAAAGTACTTGTTCACAAATTCAGGAAGATGCTTTTCCATTTGTTGGGGAGTAGCTTTCTGGTGTAGCACGAAATATGTCCAGCAGGGATTCCAAACCCAGGTGCCTGGCAGTCTACCCCCATAAATCTTTTTCACAGATGTCATTGAGGCAATGAAGTCGAAATGAAAATGTGACTGGGCCGGTATGTCCTTGATCACCCCTGTCACTTTGAGTGGAAAGTTGCCTTCAAACTTGATCATTTTGCCATAAGGGTCTTCATCCCCAAAGTACCTGTATGCAGCTGATTCAGAAATGACCACTGATTGGTTTTCATCCAAAGCTGTTGCAGGATTTCCTTTGATAAACTCATAGGTAAAGACTTTAAAGAATGTAGAATCAGCAAAAAAGAACCCCTTTTCAATGAATCGATGGTCTTCGTACTCAACCAGGCTCCTGGGTGATTGAAAATTAAAGATTCTTACGATCTCCTGTACTAAGTCAGGATAATCATTTTTTAACGTGAAAGCAACAGGAAATGGCAGACTTGCGGAGTTCTCTCCAACGCCTCCGAAATCCGAGATCTCACCAATGCGGTATATCCTTTCAGCTTTTTCGTGGTATTTATCATACCTGAGCTCATTCAGGATATACAATGCAATGATGATGAAGCTGGCAATTCCAAGGGCGAGTCCCGAGATATTTAGAATGGCATGAAGCTTTCTTTTCTGAATGTTTCGAAATGCTATTTTAAAATAGTTCTTCAGCATGTTTATTTTTCTTCCGGCAATTTGAAGAAAATCTTACTTACGATTTTCCAGGAATCACTGAATTTATAGAGTGACAGGTAATCTGTGTAAATATGTTTTCCTCCTTTTAAAAACTTCAATTTTACTACTGCAGCAGTTCCCGTAACATCAATATCCAGAAACTCACAGGTGACTTTGTCTTCCTCTGACGTGGGATTGGGATCCTTTGCTTTTTTCATTTCTGCATATTCAATCCAATTATAGATCGGAAACTTCTCCAGCATGTCATTTTTCATGATTAACAGGTTGAATCCTGGATGAAATCCTTGTTTTGTCAGCTCCAGGTCTCCTTTGTTCTGCAGACCATCAATATAGGCTGTTTGAACTACTTTCTGTATCGCTTCTTTCTCTGCTTTAATGTCCTCCTGGCTGAAAGCGAAAGCACAAATGCTTAACAATGAAATTAAGAGTACAATTTTTTTCATAACGCATTATAATTTTTAGGTTTATACAACTAATGGCTGCTCTCTGCAAATAATGGGGATTTCTTTCGAAACATGAGCGGGATATTGCTTTTGGATGGTGCTCCTATTTCTACCAGCTCCCAATCCTTATCGTATTCATTGATCTTATGTCTAATGACTGTGACTTTGTCTTTAGGTGGAACCTCTTCCCCTTCCCAGTTTATCAACTCCACCCGGTATTGCAGTGTCCTCTTCCTGCCGTTAATGCGTACTTCGATTTCAATGTTTTGCTCTACCTCAACATCCGGAATTAATATGACAACTTCTTTCATGCTTGTATGTATTTGAAGGATTTGTTTTTGTATTATTTAAATACCAGCTTGTCTTTGTTTCCAAAGTTATTATAAGACGAGATGATGACCAGTTCTCCAGGATCTAATCCTGCTGTGATCTCATAATACCTCGTATTGTACCGGCCAATATTGATTTCTCTTTTAATTGCATAACTGCCTGTTGGATCGACAACGTAGATCCAGTTTCCACCTGTCTCCTGGAAGAAACCACCACGCTTGACAATAATTGCATCTTTCGGGCTGCTGAAGATTAATCTGAGTTGCAGTGTTTGCCCCCGCTTGATACTCCTGGGATAGTCCCCTTCAAAAAGTAAATCGACCTGGAAGGTTCCATTGGTGACATCAGTATATATCTTGTTGATCTTCAGGTAATAGGTTTGTTTGTTAAAGTCAAATTCTGCTTCTTGTTCCTTATGAACCCTGGAAATATACCTCTCATCAATGTTGGCCCTAAGTTTAAATCCATCAGCCATGTCGATCTGCGCCAAGTGCTCTCCTGCAGATTTTGTTTCTCCAATTTCGGCTGAAAAGGAAGATAATTTACCATCAGCCGGTGCTTTGATATTCAGGTTATCCATATTGCGCCTCAACAAGGATAAGTTGTTTTTGATCCGGCTAATTGAAGAGTTGATCTGCTTCAGCTGACTAAGAGCATAGATTGAATCCAAGCGCTGCAGCTCCAGTGCCAGGTAATACTGCCTTTTCAAACTATTGAACTGCCGGTTTGCATCTTCAAAATCCTTGATGGAAATGACTTCCTCATCATATAATTGCTTCTTCCTGTCATAGTCCTTCCTGGCTTCATCAATCCTGTAATCTAAATCTGCAATCTCACGCTGCCTGTTATACTTGTTCTGCTCCAAACTGATTTTCGTATTCTGCAAATTGTTGATGGCGTCATACATCCTTGTTTCCTGCTCCATGAAGCTCAGTTCCATATTGGCATTCATCAGTTTCAATATTGGATCACCTTTTTTAAGAATGGCACCGTCTTCAACATAAACCGCTTCAACAATACCACCCTGGATGGCATCAATAAATATGGTTGTTTTTGGATAAACTACACCGTCGACTGGTATGAATTCCTGGAACTTGTCAGCCATGACACTGGCAATGGTGATCTGCTCCTTATCAACGTATAATTTACTCCTCTTGTCCCTGATAAAAAACAGATAAATGAGCAGGATGACAAAAGCACCAATAAATGCAATGGTAAGTAATTTCCTGGTCGTCCACCTCTTTTTTTCAATTATCCGATCCATTTGAATTTTTTTGGTTTGACTATTATTAAACTAATTTTGTGCCATTAATTATTATTCTTTGATTATCATAGTATTATACACCTTTTTGTCCTCATTGCCCAGACGTATTTGTCCAATATCGAGCAGAAGTTTGTACAAATACGAACAGATTCATTAACTTTACGGAATCATCCGCCTGAAGCCTTGTTGAATATAGAAAAAGAAACCCATATGGATAAAGTAGATGCTAAGCTTTTAATTGTTGATGATGACAAAGATGTTTTGCTGGCAGCAAAATTATTTCTCAAGCAACACATAAAGATAGTACATACTGAAGAAAAGCCTGAGAGTATTCCCGACTTAATGAGGAATGATAAGTATGACCTGATCTTGCTGGATATGAATTTCTCCAGGGATGCAACCAGCGGGAAAGAAGGTTTCCACTGGCTCAACAAGATACTTGAGATCAACCCGGCAACTATCGTGATTCTCATAACAGGCTATGGAGATATCGAATTAGCTGTTCAGGGTATCAAAGAAGGTGCTACTAATTTCCTTCTGAAACCATGGGAGAACAAAAAGCTACTGGCCACAATCACCACATCCCTGCAATTAAAAAAATCGAAAGGCGAACTGAGTGATCTGAAATTTAAACAACAATCCCAGGTTAGAGGAGGAGAAACAGATGACCGGGTATTGATTGGCCAGTCTGCTGCGATGAAAAAAGTATTGGCTACCTCAGAAAAAGTGGCTATTACCGAGGCCAATGTGTTGATCCTCGGAGAAAATGGTACAGGGAAAGAATTAATCGCAAGGGCCATCCATGACGCTTCAAAACGAAAAGATAATGTTTTCGTCAGTGTCGACCTTGGTGCTATCACTGAAACACTGTTTGAAAGTGAACTCTTTGGTTTCAAGAAAGGCGCTTTTACAGATGCTAAAGAGGACCGGGCAGGAAGGTTTGAGGCTGCGAACAAGGGCACTATATTTCTTGATGAGATTGGAAACCTGTCCATGGGTTTACAATCCAAGTTACTGAGTGTATTACAGAACAGGAATGTTGTACGCCTTGGTACTAACAAGGAAATTCCAATTGATGTGAGACTTATCTGTGCAACCAATATGCCTTTGTACCAGATGGTTAATGAGAATAAATTTCGCCAGGACCTGCTGTACAGGATTAACACTGTCGAAATAACTATCCCTCCACTCCGGGAACGAATAGAAGACTTGCCCTTGCTGCTTGATCATTTTATGCAGATCTATTGTGATAAGTACAAAATGCCGGTTAAGCGTGTAAACAATTCCACAATGAGCCGGCTTGAAAAGCATACATGGCCCGGAAATATCAGGGAACTGCAGCATGCTGTCGAACGTGCAGTGATTATGAGCGAGTCCAATATGCTCGAGCCTGATGATTTCTTCCTTTCAAAAGTAGATGATGATAAGCCAGGTGCTATTCAAACATCTAACATGAACCTTGAAGAAACTGAAAAAATGTTGATCAGGAAAGTAATTGATAAGCATGGAGGCAATATCAGTAAGGCCGCTAAAGAACTGGGACTAACCAGGGCGAGCTTATACAGAAGAATTGAGAAATATGGTCTTTAAAAGATTCCGTTTTCAGGTTATTCTGCGTATAGTGCTGCTTGTCGGCACTATCATTGCCATCTTTTATATCTATAATCAAACGTCTTACAATATCAGCCTCTTCATATTGTTTGCCCTGGCTGTTATCCAAATTGTCCTCCTGATCAGGTATGTTGAAAAAACCAATAAAAAACTAGATCAGTTTTTACAAAGTATCAAGCACTCCGATTTTTCTATCTCTTTTTCAGATGCCGGCCTGGGCAAAAGTTTTGAAGGATTGACAAGATCCTTCACAGAAGTTATTGAAGAGTTCAAAAAAAATCGTGCAGAGAAAGAAGAGCATTTTAATTACCTGCAAACGATTATTCAGCATGTTACCATTGGTATTATTGCTTTCCGGAAAGATGGGAAGGTTGATATATTCAACAATGCAGTGAAAAAAATGCTGAAGATCAAGAACTTGCGAAATATAAAGGACCTTGGAATTCTAAAAGAAGATTTTCCCAAGGTATTGTTTGAATTAATGGCAGGAGACAGGACATTGTACAAATTATTTATTGAAGATGAGCTGCTGCATTTGTCAATTTACACTACTGAATTTCGTATGCGGGATGAGGATTATACACTGATTTCCTTGCAGGACATCAGTACTGAACTGGATGAGAAGGAAATCGAATCCTGGCAAAAACTCATTCGTGTGCTGACACATGAGATTACTAATTCCATCACACCAATATCTTCTCTTGCATCTACAGTGAAAGATATGATCCTGGATGAAGATATGAGGAAGATGAAAGTCGTACCTGAAGATGATTTTGAGAACCTGCAGGGGGCTATTGATACCATTCAGAGCAGGAGCCAGGGCCTGCTGAACTTTGTAGAAGTATACAGGAACCTGACCCGGATCCCAAAGCCTAATTTCAGGTATTTCCCTGTGAAAGAGATATTCGACCGTTCCAGGCAGCTATTGAAACCGAAAATGGATGACCTGGGTATTGATTGTTACAGCCGCGTGTTCCCTCCTGACCTTATGCTTACAGCCGACCCTGACCTGATTGACCAGGTGGTGATAAACCTGATGCTCAATGCCATCGATGCGGTGAAGAAGGTTGAACATCCGGAAATATCCGTGCTTGCAACGATTAATAACAACAACAGGATCGTAATCGATTTTAAAGACAATGGATATGGTATCAAACCGGATATCCTGGATAAGATCTTCATGCCGTTTTTTACATCCAAGAAACATGGTTCCGGCATCGGATTGAGTCTTTCGAGACAGATCATGCACCTGCATAAAGGGTCAATCTCTGTCAAGTCAAAACCAGCCGAAGGCACTATTATTACTTTAACTTTTTAATCATGTTATTCATAAGGAAGAAAGGATTGTTGCTCTTGCTTGTGCCTGTAATTATTGGACTTTCTTGCGGGGAATCCGGATCGAAAGTGGCCCGGGAAGAAAATAAGGTTGAAAAGCAAAAGGACGCCCAGGCACCCCCTTTTAATGCTGATTCTGCATTTAAGTTTGTTGAAGCTCAGGTTAACTTTGGACCCCGTGTGCCAAATACAGAGGCCCATGCATCTTGCGCTGCTTACCTGGAGAATACCCTAAAAAGGTTTGCGCCTGATGTATCTGTGCAACCTTTTAAGGCCCGGGCATATAATGGTGAGATCTTACATGGCAGGAATATCATTGCTTCTTATGATATAGAAAATAAAAGTCGCATTATGCTATGCGCACATTGGGATTCCAGGCCTTATGCGGATCATGATCCGGACCAATCAAATCAACAAACACCAATTCTTGGAGCCAATGATGGGGCCAGTGGAGTTGGAGTCCTTCTTGAGATTGCCCGGCAACTTAGTGCACAAAACGCCGGCATTGGTGTCGATATAATCCTATTTGATGCAGAAGACTTTGGTCCTCCCACCGATACTCAACAACAAGACGAAACTGACTACTGGGGATTGGGGTCGCAATACTGGGCGAAAAACCCGCATGTTTATAACTACAAAGCACGATACGCCATATTATTGGATATGGTTGGGGTGAGTAATCCTACCTTTCTTATGGAAGGATTTTCCATGCATTTTGCTCCGGATAAAGTGAAAAAAGTATGGAAGATTGCCCATGACATTGGGTATGATAAGTACTTTCTGGAGGAAATAGGAGGTTATATTACAGATGACCATTACTATATCAATCAATACAGGAAAATCCCGGCAATTAACATCATTCATCTCGATAACAACTCCCCCAATGGCAGCTTCTTCCCTCACTGGCATACTATCAGTGATGATATGAACCATATTGATAAAAAGAGCCTCGAAATTGTTGGCAACACAGTTCTGGCTGTATTATTCAGAGAGTAAATACTTTACAGCTATAAAAGTTCATTTGCCAGGTTGGCAAGCTCCGACCTTTCACCCTTTTCAAGCCTGATGTGTGAATAGATCTCATGATGCTTGATCTTATCTATCAGATAGGACAGCCCGTTACTCTGAGAGTCCAGGTAAGGTGTATCAATCTGGTAAATATCACCGGTGAAGATGAACTTGGTATTTTCCCCTGCCCTGGTGATGATGGTCTTGACCTCATGAGGAGTCAGATTCTGCGCCTCATCCACGATGAAACAAACATTGGATATACTCCTTCCGCGAATATATGCCAGTGGAGTAATCACAAGTTTTTCACTGTCAATGGCATCGGTGATCCTCTTGAATTCTTTATCCTTTTCTGAAAACTGGTTCTGGATAAACTTCAGGTTATCCCACAATGGTTCCATATAGGGATTTAACTTGGACTTAATGTCTCCGGGTAAATACCCAATGTCTTTATTGCTTAACGGAACAATGGGCCTGGCCAGGTAAATCTGTTTGAAGTTTCTTTTCTGGTCAAGGGCACCAGCTAAAGCGAGCAAAGTCTTACCAGTACCGGCAACACCCTGCAAAGTCACAAGCTTCACCTTTGGGTTTTGAATTGCGTGAAGTGCAAAGACCTGTTCTGCATTGCGTGGCATAATACGGTAAGCCGGTGTCTTTTCAACTCTCTCTATCCTTTCCAGCAATGGGTTGTAATAAGCCAATGCGGATGATTTGCCATTGCGTATGATAAAATAATGATTTGGTATGAGATCCTTAAGGCCTATGTCTTCAGCAAGGCAGAATCCATTGGTGTATAAAGCATCAATGATCTCCTTATCCACTCCCTCAACAATTGTTTTTCCGGTGTAAAGTGAGTCCACATCCTTGATCTTCCCTGTTTCAAAGTCTTCAGCAAGTAATTCCAGCGACTTTGCTTTCAGGCGCAGGTTAATATCTTTGGTAACCAGGATCACCTTTTTCTCAGGATGATTCTGTGACATCATCAAGGCAGCATTGAGGATACGATGGTCAGGCTTGTTTTCACCAAAAACCAATGTAGCATCCAGCTCCGGATGTTCATTCATGATGACTTTGAAGAAACCTGCATTTGGCCTGTCGATAGGTATCCAGTTTTGCAGGGTTGAATTCGCGGAGAGTCTATCCATGATGCGAATAAACTCCCTTGCCTCAAAATTCTTGGTGTCATTACCTTTCTTGAAATTGTCAAGTTCTTCAAGAACGGTAATGGGAATTACAACATCATGTTCTTCAAAGCTATAAATGGAATTATGATTATACAGGATAACAGAGGTGTCGAGTACAAAAATCTTTTTTTGTTTTTTCCTTCGGGGCATTTAATCAACTTTTAGTAGTGATTACAGACTTTTTGATTATTAAGAAATAAAGAACAGGTTGTAAAATTATCGAATCTGTTAAGCAAAAATTGTGTGGTTTCGAAATTCTTATAAACAATGAAATGTGAAAAAAAATCGTGACCTGTAACCTGTGACCTGTGACCAGTATCTGCATCCTGTTCTTTTAACTATCTTTGTTTCTCACATACAGCGAAGGCATGCCGATACAAAAAAAACTCTTCCTCCTTGATGCGATGGCTCTGATATACAGGGCGTATTTTGCCCTGAACAAGAACCCGAGGATAAATTCTAAAGGACTGAATACTTCAGCTATACTGGGCTTTGCAAATACTTTATATGATGTACTGAAGAATGAGAGGCCCACACATATTGGCGTTGCATTCGATACGCAAGCTCCTACTGTGAGGGTGGAGGAGTATGTTGAGTACAAAGCTAACAGGGAGGCCATGCCGGAAGATATTGCCCTTTCGTTACCATACATTATCAAGCTTCTGGAAGCATTTAATATACCAGTCCTGGCAATTGATGGTTATGAGGCGGATGATGTTATTGGAACCCTGGCAAAAAGAGCTGAACAGGAAGATTTCAGAGTTTATATGATGACACCTGATAAAGACTTCGGGCAACTGGTTTCTGATAATATTTTAATCTATAAGCCTCCCCGCATGGGTAATAAGGCTGAAATACTTGGTGTTAAAGAAATATGTGCCAAGTATAACATTCATCATCCGGAACAACTTATAGATATCCTTGGATTATGGGGCGATGCCTCAGACAATATTCCTGGTGTCCCTGGTGTAGGAGAGAAGACGGCAATGAAGCTAATCCATGAATATGGGTCGGTTGAAAAGGTCTTGCTCTCTACCAATGATTTCAAAGGTAAGCTGAAAGAAAACCTGGAGCAATTTGCACAGCAGGCGGTTACCTCCAAGCAACTTGCAACCATCATTCTTGATGTGCCCATTGAATTTCAATCCGATGTTCTGGAGATATCAGAACCTGATCGAAAAGCTTTAAAAGAACTGTTTGATGAACTGGAATTCAGGGCACTTGCTAAAAGAGTATTCACAGATCCTTCACTTGGCAAAAAAGAAGACCAACCTGATACTTCGATTGATTTGTTCACACAGCTGGATGAGCCAGCTGCTGACCCCGACAGGCTGACTATTAAAGATGTAAAGCATGCGTATCATCTTATCAAAAATAAAGCTGAAAGGAAGAAACTTGTCGAAATGCTTGAAAAGCAGGAGTCATTTGCATTTGATACGGAAAGTACCGGATTGGATCCTACGCAGGCAGACTTAATCGGCATCTCATTTTGTTTTAAACAACACGAAGCATATTATGTTGTTTTGCCTGATGATAAAGAAGAATCAATACAGGTTTTAAAGGAATTCAAAAAGCTGTTCAGTAATCCTGGAATAGAAAAGGTTGGACAAAATCTCAAATATGACATTTCCTTACTGAAGTGGTATGATATTGAAGTAAAAGGGAATCTCTTTGATACCATGCTGGCACATTACCTGATTGAACCAGACATGAGGCATAATATGGATTTTCTTGCGGAGACCTACCTTAACTATATACCGGTTTCTATCGAGACTTTGATCGGGAAGAAAGGGAAGAACCAGCGTAGCATGCGATTGGTTGATATTAACTCCTTAACTGAATATGCCTGTGAAGATGCCGATGTTACCTGGCAACTAAAAAGTGTCTTCGAGCCAATGCTGGAAGAAACGAAAACCCTGAAGCTTTTCAGGGAAATCGAGATCCCTTTGGTAGGGGTGCTGGCATCTATGGAGATGGAAGGTGTCAGGCTTGATAAAGCTGCATTAGATGATTATTCTATAGAGCTTGATCAGGAAATAAAAAAGTTGATCAGGAAGATTTATGATCATGCAGGATTTGAGTTTAACATCTCTTCTCCAAAGCAACTGGGAGAGGTTTTGTTTGACCACCTTAAGATCACGGATAAACCCAAATTGACTAAAACCAAACAGTATGCTACGGGTGAAGATGTGCTTACAAGGCTGAGCGGTAAACATGACATCATTAAGAATATCCTGGATTACCGCTCACTGACAAAATTAAAGTCTACATATGTCGATGTGCTTCCCCAATTGATCAACACCAGGGATGGCAGGATTCATACAACGTACAACCAGGCTGTTGCTGCAACCGGGCGACTTAGCTCCAATAACCCGAACTTGCAAAATATTCCTATCAGGACTGAAAAAGGAAGAGAGATCAGGAAGGCGTTTGTGCCCAGGGACGAGGAGCATATTTTAATGGCAGCAGACTATTCACAGATTGAGTTGAGGATTATTGCCGAATTAAGCCAGGATGAAGGGATGATGGAAACTTTCATTAAGGGACAGGATATCCATTCAGCGACCGCTGCCAGGGTTTATAACCTTTCACTTGATGCGGTCAATCAGGATATGCGCAGAACGGCCAAGATGGTCAACTTTGGTATCGTATACGGCATATCGGCCTTTGGATTGTCAGAAAGGTTGAATATTCCACGCAAAGAGGCAGCAGAAATCATTAAGCAGTATTTTGATAAGTATCCGGGTGTGAAAGAATATATGGAAAGGTCTGTTCAGTTTGCAAGGGAAAATGGATTTGTCGAGACTATCATGGGCAGGAGGCGCTACCTGAGGGATATTAATTCCGGGAATGCAACTGTTCGTGGCTTTGCTGAACGCAATGCGATCAACGCACCGATACAGGGATCTTCGGCAGATATGATCAAGATTGCGATGATTGAGATTGACCAGGCCCTGAAAGATAATCAGATGGATTCAAAAATGATTCTGCAGGTGCATGATGAACTTGTTTTTGATGCTAATCGGCAAGAGTTGGACATGCTGACCAGCATTGTTGAAAACAAAATGAAGTATGCAATTGAGATGAAAGTGCCCATAGAAGTTGAGATAAATACAGGTGAAAACTGGCTTGCGGCGCATTAGCATTTTGGTTCAATTTGCCCCTGCCAAAAAGTTAACAAAAACATAACTTTTTATTAAAAAACTGTTAACAAAAAGTTGGTTGTTCTATAAGTACTATTGGTTTCAAGATGTTATAAATTTTCAACGTTTTTTTGTTAATAAAAAAATGATTGCCTGATACTGAATTACCTTATCTTCGTGCTATATTACCTTAGGCACTTCTACAATTTTAAATACCTGAAAAACACCAACTTATAAATTATAAGATCGAAATTTTAGCGGCACATGGAGAACGACCTTTTTATAAACATTGACAAGGAAAAGGATCTGAAGACGGAGGAGAATATTTATGAAAAAGTCTTGGAGGAGCGTACAAGACCCGAAATTCATAAATTAGCCAAGGAAGAACCTCAAAAAGAGACTACGGACGAAAGCCTGATTAAAGCAAAAAAGAAACTTCAACCAATTCCTTATGAAGAGGTTTTGGAAAGTGCCACTGCTTATTTTAACGGTGATTCACTGGCCGCTAATGTATGGTCCAATAAGTATGGTTTGAAAGACTGCGATGGGAACCTGTATGAAGCGACTCCGGATGATATGCATCGCAGGTTGGCCAGGGAGGTAGCCAGGATAGAAAAGAAATACCCTAACCCTCTTAGTGAAGAGGAGCTTTACGGGTTGTTTAAGAACTTCAGGTATATCATCCCCCAGGGTAGCCCAATGGCGGGTATCGGTAATAATTTTCAAGTGTCTTCCTTGTCAAATTGCTTTGTTATTGGACTGGATAAGCATGCCGACTCATATGGTGGCATACTACGTGTTGACCAGGAGCAGGTACAGCTAATGAAGAGAAGGGGAGGGGTAGGGCATGATCTTAGCCATATCCGGCCAACCGGCAGTCCTGTAAAGAATACAGCCCTGACTTCCACCGGGATAGTTCCTTTCATGGAGCGTTATTCCAACTCAACGCGTGAAGTAGCACAGGATGGAAGGCGTGGTGCACTTATGTTATCCATCTCTATCAAACACCCGGACGCAGAAAGATTTATTGATGCCAAGATGGACCAGGGAAAGGTCACAGGTGCCAATGTTTCAGTAAAAATTGATGACGAATTTATGCAATGCGTCATCCAGAACAAGCCATATACACAGCAATTTCCTATCGATAGTCCGGACCCGATTGTGACACAGAAGATAGATGCACGAAAATTATGGAATAAGATCATTCATAATGCATGGAAATCAGCGGAGCCTGGCGTTCTTTTCTGGGATACCATAAACCGGGAGTCGGTTCCGGATTGCTATGCAGACCTGGGCTATAAAACCGTATCGACCAATCCATGCGGTGAGATCCCCCTCTGTCCTTATGATAGCTGCCGACTTCTGGCCATTAACCTTTATGGATATGTAGATAAGCCATTCACTAAAGAAGCCAGCTTCAACTCAGAATTATTCACAAAGCATGCGCACTACGCTCAGCGTATCATGGATGATATCATCGACCTTGAAGTAGAAAAAA
Organism: uncultured Bacteroidales bacterium; assembly: GCA_963753055.1. Lineage (GTDB taxonomy): Bacteria > Bacteroidota > Bacteroidia > Bacteroidales > B18-G4 > JAUWGC01. The sequence goes on from CAVWAP010000004.1 coordinate 108,518, forward strand.
TTGATGCCATCCTTGATAAGATAGGGATTGACCCGGAGGATGATGAGACAAAATCCATAGAGAGGAAACTCTGGGAAAGGATTAAAAAGAAAACATTAGGTGGCCGCAGAACAGGCATTGGCATTACTGCTGAAGGGGATATGCTTGCCGCCCTGGGAAGCCGTTATGGCTCAGAAGAAGCTATTAATTTTTCTTCAGAAGTTCATAAACTACTGGCCATCGAAGTTTATCGTTCATCAGTCACCCTTGCCAAAGAAAGAGGTGCTTTCCCGGTATTCGAAGCAACGAGGGAAAAGGATAACCCATTTATCAACAGGATCAAGGAAGCTGCTCCAACGGTTTATGAAGAGATGCTTAAGCATGGCAGGCGAAACATAGCCATGTTGACTATAGCACCGACTGGAAGTGTCAGCATATGCTCACAGACCACCTCAGGTATTGAACCAGCATTTTTAATTTTTTATACCAGGAGAAGGAAGGTAAACCCTAACGATAAGAATGTAAAAGTCACTTTTATTGATGAGGTTGGCGATGCCTGGGAAGAATACAATGTCCTCCATGCTAAATTTGAAACCTGGTTGAAAGCAAATGGCTATGATGTCGAAGAGGTGAAAAATTATGATGAAAAGAAAATTAAGAAGCTCATCAAAGAATCACCTTATCATAAAGCCACTTCGAAAGACATAGACTGGGTCAGCAAGGTCCGAATGCAGGGCGCCATACAACAATGGGTCGACCATAGTATCAGTGTGACTGTTAATGTACCAAAAGATATTACAGAGAACCTTATAAGTAAGATCTATCAAACAGCCTGGGAAAGTGGTTGTAAAGGTATGACCATCTACCGTGAAGGTTCACGGTCAGGTGTGCTGGTCAGTGCTAAAAAAGAGAAAAAACCTGATGATTTTGTGTTCTCAGAACACAATGCCCCACCAAGACCTACAAGCCTTGAGGCAGAGATCGTCAGGTTCCAGAATGACCATGAAAAGTGGGTTGCTGTTATAGGATTAATGAACAATAAACCCTACGAGATCTTTACAGGAAAAGCCGAAGGCTTTTTTGTTCCCAGTTGGGTCGCCAAGGGTCATATATACAAAACCAAAATGGATGGCGGCAAAAGCCGTTACGATTTCCAGTTTCAGGATAAAGAGGGATATAAGATCACCATGGAAGGCCTGTCAAGGCAATTTAATAAGGAATACTGGAATTATGCAAAGCTGATCTCCGGCATTTTAAGGCATGGTATGCCCCTGCCGTTCGTTGTTGACCTTATCAGTAGCCTGGTGCTGGAAAGCGAAACCATCAATACATGGAAGAACGGTGTTGTCAGGACACTCAAGAAATACATACCTGATGGTACAGAAGCAAAGAAGGAGGGTTGTCCGGATTGTAATAAATCGGGTAGCCTCGTTTATAAGGAAGGATGCCTCACCTGCACGAATTGTGGTTATTCAAAATGTGGGTGACGTAACGCAAAACCAAATCACATTCAATAAAAAAATCCGTGGCTCGTTAGAATCACGGATTTTTTTGTTTCTATATAATATTCTACTGAAGGATAAACTTAACTGGTAGGTTGTATTGAACCCTTACAGGCTTACCTCTTTGTTTTCCAGGCGACCATTTTGGCATGTTCTTGACAACCCGGATAGCTTCTTCATCACATCCTCCGCCGATTCCCCTGAGAACCCTGACATCCGTAATGGAGCCATTTCTTTCAACAACGAAAGTTACATAAACCGTTCCCTGAATTCCACTTTCCTTTGCCATCTGTGGATACTTAATATTTTCTCCCAGGTATTTGTATAGAGCTGCGACTCCACCGGGTGGCTCAGGCATAGACTCAACGACCATAAAGATCTGAGCCTCCTCTTCATAATCTTCTTCTTCCACTTGAATGGGTACGTATTCATCCATTTCCGTGGTTTCATCTGCCTCAATGTCAATTTCAAGGTCTTCTTCAACTTCAACATCATCTTCAACGATATTGATCTGGACTACTTTCTTTGGAGGTGGAGGAGGAGGTGGCTTGACCTTTTGCTCGGTGATCGGTATAATCTCTTCCGTAATATCTGCTACAATACGTTCACCAAATCCTTCAACCGTTTTTTCATAGGTCTTCCATTCAAAAGCCAGCAGCACTCCTGCCAGAGCGATGATCAGGCCAATCTGGGTAAAAAATACCTTTTTGTTTTCAAGATCAGCCTTTGGGGTTTTCTTGGTATCCATGATTTTATGATTTATTTCGAATCTGCTAAGTTATCAATTAATTATTTACGATTCTAAAATTTTGTTTAATTTTCTACTAAGTATGTAGTAAACAACGAGTCCCAGCAAACATCCCACCGCATTAGCCAGAAAATCATATATATTGGCGCTTCTTCCTGTGAATACATATCGCTGCCCTACCTCTGTTAAAGCACCAAAAACTATGCCAATCCCTATTGCAAAGATGATATAATTAGAACGCAGGCGCTGGAACTGATGTTGCTTTTGAAATCCCCTGAGCAAGAGGTATGTAAGAATACCAAAAATGCCGAGGTGAATGATTTTATCAGGCCCCAGCCATTCCCAAAATGTTCTAACCTGTGGAAAATAATTTCCCGGAAGCCCGGTTAATACCAAAATGATGAGACTCCACGTAATACCAGGCCAGTTATATTTAAAAAACATGGGCTCTTCTATGCTTCAATGACTTCTTTATAACCATCTGCATCCAGAAGGTCATCCAATTGTGCAGGATCAGAAATCTTTATTTTAACGATCCAGCCATCGCCATAAGGGTCCTTATTAACTATTTCGGGATTAGATTCAAGCGTTTCATTAAATTCAAGAACCTCGCCAGATACAGGCATGAATAAGTCTGATACAGTTTTAACAGCTTCGATGGTACCAAAGGCTTCTTCTATATCAAGGGTTTCACCAACGGTCTCCACTTCAATGAAAACAATATCTCCTAATTCTTTTTGTGCAAATTCAGTGATTCCTATGGTACCCTGGTCACCTTCAATTTTAATCCATTCGTGTTCTTTGGTGTACTTTAAGCTATCCGGTATATTCATGATGATTAGATTAATAATTTGGACTCAAAATTATACTTTTTTTGTTCAAAACAGCACATGTAAGTAAGAAATTATTGAGCCAGTGAGAACCTCAGACTGATACCTCCATTGGTGGTTGATGTCCTGTACTGATTTGATACAAATGGGCTGTTTATGATCTTATCGAAGAAGAAACGGAACATCAGCTTTTCGCTCAAAGCGTAATCAAGCGAAGTATTGATTGAGATTACACGCTGGCCCGCGGATGTCTGGCTAACGTTTTCATCAATCCTTCTCAACACCGTCCTGTTATTCCTGATGGAAAGATCCAGTTTAATGTTCAGGTCGCTTTGAATTCGCGTTTTCTTTCCTCCTCCTCCAAGGGCTTTCATGGAAAATGAAAGGTCTTTTATTCGATAACCTAATCCTACTATAATCTCATTGCTGTTGACATCAGTGATCTGGTTATTGGCAAAGCTTAAGGTCAGGTTTCTTGATTTCTTCCATTCAAACCTGGTAGACAGGCTGTTATGGAATGTCATATCTATGGAAAACAGAGGGCTAAATTGCTCTGCAATAGTTATTTGTCCCTGATCATACTTAGGGTAGTATATGTTTGAAAAGTCCTGAACTTTTGATGCATAGCCGTCTACTTCTACGTAATTTGCACTTGAAACAAACCTTGTTATGGCATAAGCAGAACGATAAGCATGGCTCAGGGTGATCTTCTGAAAAACACTTTTAAGGCTTGTGATATTTGAAAGTCCATTATAAGTTACCCGCCAGTTTGGTAAAGGGAAGGAAGGAAATACAGTCTGATTGAGCTGATCCGGTCTTTTCCCTCTATAAGCTGCCCTGAAGGAATACATCAGCACCTCCTGTTGTGTCGGACCATAGCCATAGGCGAAATATTGGTTTGTAACTGAATCATATACAAGGTCCTGCCCACTGCTGTTGGGGTTTTGTTCTCCTAGATATTCGGAGATCTCCTGTCGGTATGCCATCATATTGTCAAAAGCCTCCGAAGCATTATCTGTTCCGGATTTTTCAAAAGCTGTTTTAATAGTGATGTAAGAAATACTATAGTTGCCACCAGACTGGGGAGAAAAAGCCTGGAAGTTACCCAATGAGTCGGCCCGGAAAAACTCCTGAGCATTTTTTGCAAAGCTTTTATCGCCATTCAATTCAACTTTGAAATCCGGGAAAGGTTCAAAAGTAACCTTGTAATTAAGTAAATCAGTGTGCTTTCGCATATAAGCCTGGTTGAACAGCGTATCCATAGTTAGCCATCCATTATTAATAGCGTCGGGCCGGATATCTTTCTGGCTACCAAAGACAAACCCAAGCCCCGGGGCATTAGCATTGAAATTATTTCCAAGGAAATTAGGCTGGGGCATGAACCCGGGAAGAAATGTTCCATTTGTTTCGGAATATGAAAGGGAAGCCTTCTTGACACCCAGAAGTACCTTCAAAACACCTTCACCGATGATCTTGAAGTAATTTTTCTTTGGTTTGGCATCGGTTGTATCCTGCTCCTGGTCAGGAGGTTCAGCCACACTCCTCTGACGGTTTGGTGCACCACCTCTCTGTCCTCCACGACTTTTCCTGGTGAGTTGCTTTAGATATTTACTCTTATTATAAAGGTTGTCAAAATTGAAATTATTGTTGAACTGTATGCTGTTGGAGTTTTCAATCTGGTTACCCTGGGTCGTTTGGATAGATAGAGGTGAAGCCCTCCAGCTGTAGTTTGCCTGGTATGTGGCTGTAGATCCAATCCAATCGAATATTGGAATTTTATCAATAGGGATTTTATAGTTCACATTGAATGTTTGCGTATAGATATCTTTAAGTCCACCTTTCCAAAACTGCTTCGAAATATTGACCGTATCGTTGGCTTCCTGATCGTAAAAGCCGCTGGTAGGATCATTGCTGCCGGGAGCTTGATTGATATATGCTTTAGTCTGGGCATTGAAATCAACCGACAAGCCTTTTGAAAAATCATAGCGCAGGTTGAAATTCCTGTTCCAATCCCATTTACGCACAAAGGTTGGAACGATCTTGATCACTCCAAAGCTTTTGTTCCTGAGCTTGGTTTCACTATATTGATTGATCATGTCCGTTGTGAAAGAAAATGATTTGGGCAGATAGTAAAAGTTAATGTCTTTGATGATCTTTAAGGCTGAGGATTTTGAAATGAATCCAATCCGCTCAAAAGGCCTTACATTTTTTGGTGCCGTACTGAAGTTATAACCCAATCCTCCCCGGTGCTCCTTGGCCTTATCATATTCTATATCAATATTCCTTGAATACATAGTCTGGTATGCATAGGTAACATTAAAGTTTTCAATATCGTAAACACGCGGTTTCTTGGTGGCACCAACCCGGTCCTTTCTAACATTTACGAAGTTGATGGATGTATGTTCAGTAAATTCCTGTGAAGCCTTCTTGAGTGAATCCTGCAAGGCCTTGACCTCATAAGATCTGATGTCATCTTTCATTTTGATATCAGGAGACATCGGGTTATATTCAGGGTTTTTGACTGTTTGTGAGTAATCAAAATGCACAGGGATTCTCACACCTGATTTTTCAGGGAAGAACTTGCCAATCTCAAGGTCCGTAGAGACATCCATTTGTGATATGGATTCCAGTTGGGTCTGGTTTATCTTTTGCTCAAGTGATCCGAAATTAGGAGTACTGTAAGCACCTGAGAAAACAACCCGGCCAAAGTCTGCAAGGTCAGCTTTGACTGTGGCAGTGGCAGCCCAACCGCTTTCATCATTGAAATCGGTGAGCCTTAGCTCATTGACCCAAATCTCTGCATTCACACCTTCCAGTTCGGTTTCGCCAGGTTTTCTGGGATTTCTTACACCAATCATGATCGCCATTACATCACTGATAGCAGGCTTTCCCAGAACGGTTACCTTATTAGCTCCGTCATATTCTATGTAGGCCACATTCTGATAAATGCCTGAGTTAGGTATCCTCATCTGAATATTACGGCGGTGTTTTACATCAACAAGGGCTTTCAGATCAATATCAAATCTGTTACCATACGGCCAGATAGCTTCCGGGTCTGTGGTGCCCCAGGGTGTAAATGCCAAAGGGACCTCATACTCATAATAGTTTTCTGTAAGGTCGGATCCTATACGGATAAAACATGTCATATCTCCGTATTCCAGGTCTTGATCGTGTCTGCTTTGCTCAGCATGTACATACATCTTCAGTTTCTTGTAATTCCTGAAGTCAAAGTCGGTAGTTTTGAAAACAGCCCTTGCATCCCCATCCACAAGGTCTCTTACAGTAAGTGAGAGCGATTGCTCATTAAGCCTGATCAAATTGGTTGTTCCAAGGTTGATCTCCCGCTCGATACCTGGAGGGATAACATAATTAATGGGTGTCCTTCTTCCGTTTTCTTCTATGTTGACAGTGGCTACGTCAAAAACAGTAGAACTTTGAATGTCGTTTGGAATATAGTCACCTGCAGCAAAGAGATCATAGCGATAACGACGCCATTCTCCCCTGACCAATTCCAGCGTTGCAAATCTCAAAACTATTGGCTTGGCAAAATCCTTCATGAACATACGCATGAACCGGATTGATTTGAAATCGTCGATCCTGCCAACAACTTTAGACGGAGAGGTGATCGGAACCTTAAATTGGTACCATGTGACTTCACCGACATCACCATTGGCCAGCTGAATACCAGAAGCATGATGGATATCTGTGATAAAGTTCTGGCCTACAACCATTTTCTCAGGATCCAGCTCAACCTCATACTGGAAATATCTTTCTGACTCACTCAATGTGTTGTCACGGTTAAGGTCCTCAACATTAGGTACCGTGGTTGCAGCTGTAGGATAAGATTCAGGGTTTTGGTCATCGGTAGGGGAGTTGCCTTCTGCCCGGTTGTATTTCTTATATCTTTCCAGGACGCTGCTATATTGCGGATCATTATCGTAGTCAGTTCCCCTGAAATAGTGATAGTTGTCAGTTGATGGATCATTAAAAGCTTGCTGGTAGGCCCCGGAGTTAGGTCCGAAAATGCTATTGATGGTGTCCAGGTAATTATGATAAGGACCATCACCATAGAAAGTCCTTTCGTCATTATCACCTAATCCATCATATCCAACATCCTGGTACGGGCGGGATGCTGGTTCATTATCGAATGATTCAACAAGGGATTGAATATTCGGTACACGTCCCCAACCGGTTGTATCTACATTAGTTACTTCGGTCGATGTCGGCATACCGTTCTCAAAGCTCTTCCTTGAATCCCTCAATATATCTTCCGAGATATCACCAAGGTTAAGATATAGTTTACCAGGGTTAGCTGAGTCTTCAGTGAAAGGATCCATGAGCCAGAACTCAATGTATTCAACATTGGTCGCTTCGAAGTCGGTCGACTCTACCCTTCTCATGACACCACCCCAGCGCGTCTCCGGATCCAGAAGCGTTCCATCTTCATTGATGCCTGATGAAACTGCGGTTGGGCTAACATCATAGTTGTATGATCCCTTGGTCTCTGGATAGTAAGCCATATTGAATACCGGTATATTAGTAGGTGTACCGGTTGGAACATCCTTGTTTGGGAACACCTCGGTTTCAAGTACCTGGCGGACCGAATTCTTGGACAGCTCGTTCTTGGAGATATTGGGAGGAACAAGGTTGGAGTTCCTGTCATAAAACAGTGGGTCGATGATGTACCAGGCCAGGAGCGCCCTGTTTAAACCAATATCGATTTGCTTTTTCCTGCTCAGGGTGATCTCTGCTTCCGGGAAGAGCTCTGGCTGTCCCTGCGGTGTACTGGCAAGGAACCAGGTGCTGAAATTTTTCATGTCAATCGTAGACTGGGCGCCTTCAAAGTCATCTATATATGATGTACCTGACTTACCAATCACTTTGGAATGCCCTGGAATAAACTGGGCAAACTCTCCAGTAAAGGATACATTTGATGGCGCTTTGGTGCTTATTCCCGGTAACTTATCGATCATCTTGGTAATAAACCTGGATTGTGTCTGGTAACTCATGTCCGTACCCCACATGGTGTTGGAGACAGGATCATTTCCATAACTAACCTTCTGTGTCAGTGGTCGCTCGGTAAGGTTCATCAAGGTAGCCCCGATATAAAAATCCTTATTAAATTGATGCAGTACATGGGCCCCCATATACCGCTTGGTCTGAAGGTTAAACAAACTCTGGTTCTCCAGTGAAATGTTAATTGGAGTACCGGAATTCATGATCCCTTCATTGATGATCCTGACCCTACCTAAAGTATAATCTACAGTATAATCAACGTTTTCAGTTAAGGTACGACCACCTGCAGTAACCCTTACTGAGCCCTGGGGCACATTGAAAGCATTCAACGATATCTCATTACCCGAAGAAGAACTGTAATAACCATTGATGATGTATTTGTTTCTTTCCGGGATCTGCTCAGCCTGAGTTTTGGTTTGTGTATATAGTGAATCATAAGCATAAAAATTGGCCAGGGTTGTATCCCCTCCGGCATCCAGGATCTTGTTTCGTATGTATGACCCAAACGGCTCCAACACAGTAAAGTACACCTTACCTGTGGAAGCCTGGATTGTTCCCCCATTGTTAGCTGCACCATCAATGAAGTCGAAGATTCCATCTGGTGGCGGGTTCATGATTTGATTCAACTTGTCAAAATTCATTAACTGGATCAGCGGGACACCCTTGATGTCATCCGGACCATCGGTGAAATAACCGGTCGGGACCTGGTTTTGGTTACCGGCAAACAAGATGTTGAGGATAAACTTGTCGCGGTTTACCTGGAAAGCACCCAAAGAGTAAACATTTTTCATCATCAGGTCCCACATAGGCAACCCAGGATCCAATGCTGTACTCTTTAGGAGTTTTGTTACCAGGCAATTAGGCGCTGGAACACCCTGGTCCGAAAACCAACCAACCTGAAAAACAGAGTCATATCCGATGACTTGGTACTGGTAGGCTACGGCCAGGGTTTGATCAAAATTGAGAGTGGTGTTCAAAGAAATAAATCCTAACTTGGGGTTTAGCGTATATTCGGATGGATCCAGTTTCCTGGCGACACCCACTTTCTCATAATCGGCTCCAGGCGTAAAATCAAAAGTTATTTTTAGATAGTCGGATACTGTATTGATATTCAATATCATTGATGTGTCCATCTGGGCCAGCAGGTTGTTGGAATAGTTGGATGGCTGTACATTGCCCGGTACCCTCTGGACTACGTCAGTGTTATAGATATTACTGTATTCACCTAAATCCTGAAAGGCAACAATATTCCTGTTTTCTGTCACTGCAGCACCGAAGTTGGTTACCCAGACTTCACACCGCAGGATGTTGACATCAGATGATACAATTGGAAGATTTTCCAGGCTCCTTTCATAATTATTCCTGAATTGGTGTGAAAGGAAGAAGTGCTTGTTCGATTCATAATCTAATGCTGTGAGGTTGAATTCACTGGTTTGGGCACCTCCCTGGACAGTAACTGTGGAGACCTCACTCTGCTGTTGTGAGAACACTCCTGTAACAGATGTTCTTCCAAACTGCAGTTTGGTCTTGATACCAAAGAGACTCTGGCTCCCACTGATCAAGGAAGTAGTCAGCGGCATGGAAACATTACCTCCTTCAATCAATTGGATGATGTCATCTTCTTTCCCTTCGTATTTTAGTTGTAGCTTATTTTCAAAATCAAATGTAGCTTCCGTGTTATAGTTGGCCCGGAATTCGATCTTGTCTCCTATCTTGGCCACTACATTCATTTGTATCTTTTCCTGGAAATCAAAATTGGTGGTTTTGCGCTGCCTGACATTCAGGGTTGGATTATCAGTCCGGTTGTGCAGGATGCCAAAGATCAGCTCAGCCGACCCCTGTGGGCGGATATCAATCGTATTATTACCGAAAATGGTCTCAAAGAACTTTCCTCCAACGTAGATCTTGGGGATAATACCATCGCCTTTGTCAAATCCGGATGCAGCGAGAGACCTCTTTTTCCAATAATTTTTTACTGAATTTTGTAATTCATAGTCCTGGTACTCATCAAATGACATATAGGTAGGGTTACGGTAATCGAAATCGCCTACCTTGTTTCGGAAGATATACTGATTCGTTTCCGGATCGTATTCAATCTCTGTTTTTATGTTGGATGGGTTCTTAAAGTACAGGCCATGCGTGTCGGCAGGCTGGAAAAGAAGTGAACCTTCATCGGAGAAAGGATAAACAAGTTGAGTGGTATCAGGGATGGTATCGGGAGGTGAAAATAAACTACTATAATCTTGCTTCTCATGTCCTGGAATCACTTTAGCAGGTATATTCCAGACAATTGACAAAAAGCTAAGGACAATAATCAGCTTATAGGAATATTTTACAAATCGTACCAACAAAAAATTTAGTTTTAATAGATACCTGGTTCAGGTATATACAAACCAGCAATCTGTTAAAGTATCCTCAATGCCTCTTTAATAAGGCTTTCAACAGATGCCGCATCACTACCTGCAATCATTGCGTCTGATTGAAGGATTTTATCAATTGCTTTTTCAGCTTGTACTTTACTAAACCCAAGTATAATTAAACCTGTTAACGCTTCTTGCTTGATGGTATTGTGTGAAACTGGTAAATTTTCTTGTGTAAAATCAGTTTTCTCCAGTTTATCCTTCAAATCAACAATGATCCTTTCGGCAGATTTGGCTCCTATACCCTTAACTGATTTTAATCGGGCAACATCTTTTAGAACAATTGCCTGAACCAGCTCCTCCGGAGTTAGCGAAGAGAGGATTAATCTTGCTGTGTTGGCACCAATGCCACTGACAGAGATCAGGTTTCGGAAGAGACTGCGTTCCTGTTCCTCCATGAAACCAAATAGTAACTGTGCGTCCTCTCTGACAACATGGTGCAGAAACAACCGGCATTGCTCCTGATCGGCTATCTGTGCATAGGTATGGAGCGAAATATGAACTATATACCCCAAGCCATTGATATCAATAATGGCATGCGTGGGATGCTTCTCAACCAATCTGCCTTTAATATAAGAATACATAAAGATTTGGGTTACAATATCATTCTGTTAAGATTGCAAAGCTACAAATATAATATTGGCAAAATATAAACCCTGCCAAAGTCATACAAATTTATATCGGTTATAAATTTATAAATTATTGATGCGAATTGATGGTTATGAAATGACTTATTATTAGCTTTGTGCCCGTAGTGTTGTTAATAGTTTCACAATTAATTTTTTCATCATGGATACACTGTTCAGGAAAGATTCTTTTACTTACCATTCTAAAGGTCGGCCGGGTAAAATAGAAGTAGTGCCTACCAAGCCATATTCTACACAACGTGATCTCTCATTGGCCTACACCCCGGGTGTTGCCGATCCCTGCCTGGCGATCTACAAGAACCCGGATGACGTATATAAATATACAGCCAAGGGAAACCTGGTAGCTGTGATTTCCAATGGAACAGCCGTACTGGGACTTGGTGACATTGGGCCCGAAGCCGGGAAACCAGTTATGGAAGGCAAGGGCCTGCTGTTTAAAATCTTTGCAGATATCGATGTTTTTGATATTGAGGTTGACCTGAAGGATATCGACAAGTTTGTTGAAACAGTGGTTGCCATTGCACCAACGTTTGGAGGAATAAACCTTGAGGATATCAAAGCACCTGAATGTTTTGAAATAGAAGACCGTATCAAGGAAGCACTTGATATCCCAGTGATGCATGATGATCAACATGGTACGGCCATTATCACATCAGCAGGCTTGCTGAATGCGCTGGAAATGACCGATAAGAAAATTGAAGATATTAAGATAGTAGTCAATGGAGCGGGTGCCTCTGCGGTATCATGCACCAAGTTATATATTGCCCTTGGCGTGAAGCCTAAAAATATCACTATGCTCGATAGCCGGGGTGTACTGCATAAAGACAGGACAGACCTGAACCCTATCAAGCAGCAATTTGTCACAGATAGGGATGTTCATACACTTGAAGAAGCAATAAAGGGAGCAGATATGTTTCTTGGATTGTCAGTCGCCGGTGTGCTGAAAAAGGAATATCTGATTTCCATGGCTAAAAACCCTATTGTATTTGCTCTTGCGAACCCAAATCCTGAGATTAACTATCCCGATGCTATGTCCACCAGAGATGATCTAATAATGGCTACAGGAAGATCAGATTTCCCTAATCAAATCAATAATGTACTTGGGTTCCCATTTATCTTCCGGGGGGCCATGGATGTCAGGGCTACTGAAATAAATGATGCAATGAAACTTGCAGCATCACATGCCCTGGCAGAGCTGGCCAAAGAGCCTGTTCCAGAAGAAGTGAATATTGCATATCATGAAAAAAACATGAAATTCGGAACAGATTACATCATTCCCAAGCCAACTGATCCACGGCTGATTTTACACGTGGCGCCAGCCGTTGCCAAGGCAGCTATGGAAACAGGGGTAGCAAAAAACCCCATTACTGACTGGGAGAAATACAGAGAGGAGCTTGGTAAGCGTATTGGGCTCTCTAACCCGTTGATCAGGCAGGTCAAAGGCAGGGCCAAGAGTGATATTCAAAAAGTAGTATTCGGCGCTGCGGCAAACTACAACATGCTTAAAGCTGCTGAGATTGTATATAATGAACAAATTGCAATACCTATCCTGCTGGGCGATACCCAGAAAATCCAGGAGCTTATTGATGAACATTCACTTGAATTGAGCGGTGTTGAGATTATAGACCCAAGGTCTGCAGAACAGGAAAATAGAAGAAAGGAATTTGCGGAGATCCTTTATGAAAAGCACCAACGTGATGGTATCACAGTCCAGGCAGCTATGGATCACCTGACTCACAGGATTTATTTTGCACCAATGCTTGTTGAAACCGGGTATGCCGATGCTATGGTTTCAGGGTTGATCAGAAACTATCCTGAAGCTATCAAGCCTGCATTAAATATTATCGGAATGAGGGATGGTGAGCGATTGGTTACCGGTATGTATATCATAAATACCAAAAGAGGACCCTATTTCTTTGCAGACTGTACCGTTAATAAGAGCCCTAATGCTCAGGACCTGGTAGACATCACCTTACAAACAGTGACTGCGGTCAATAAGCTGGGGACCAAACCAAGAGTGGCATTTGTCTCTTACTCCAACTTCGGATCTAACCCAGGAGACATTCCTGCCAAGCAAAGAGAAGCAATAGAATACCTTCATAAGCACCATCCTGATATCATCGTTGATGGTGAGATGCAAGCAAATGTTGCACTCAATAAGGATATCCTGAATGATAACTTCCCTTTCTCCAAGCTGGTTGACGGACCGGCCAACACCCTCATTTTTCCATATCTTACAGCTGGTAATATATCATTTAAGCTTTTACAGGAGCTTGCTGATGTTGAGGTGATAGGACCAATCCTCAATGGTATGAAAAAATCTGTTCACGTTCTCCAGATTGGTAGCTCAGTGAACGAAATAGTAAATATGGTGACAATTGCATGTGTTGATGCCATTTGTGTGAAACGTAAGTGCTAACATCCTGATCCACATCTTATCCTTTCATGGCATCCGTTATTTGACTTAACGGAATTATGTCGTATATTTGCTTTTCTCATTAAAATCCAACAGAATAGTAATCTAATAAATTAGCATACATATGGATAGAATTACAGTTATTGGTGCAGGAAATGTAGGTGCTACCTGTGCGAATGTTATCGCAACAAAGGACCTCGCCAGGGAAGTTGTCCTGGTTGATATTAAAGATGGTGTTGCCGAAGGAAAAGCGTTAGATATCTGGCAAACAGGACCAATCAACAATTTCAATACCCGTGTAGTAGGCGTGACCAACAATTATTTGCGAACAAAAGGTTCAGGAATTATTGTTATCACCTCGGGTATGCCAAGAAAGCCTGGGATGTCAAGAGATGATTTGATCAAAACCAATGCGAGTATCGTCAAGGAAGTAACAGAAAAAGCAGTTAAGTACTCACCTGATGCTATCCTTATCGTTGTATCCAATCCATTGGATGTGATGACATACTGTGCGATGAAGGCAGCTAATAAAAACCCAAGGAAAGTATTTGGTATGGCTGGTATATTGGATTCCGGAAGGTACACAACATTCTTATCTGAGGCTTTAAATGTATCACCAAAAGATATACATGGTTTGTTGATGGGAGGACATGGCGACTCCATGGTGCCATTAAGAAGATATACTTCAGTACTTGGTATCCCGGTTACAGAACTGCTTAATGCAGAAGAGTTAGACAAGATCGTAGAAAGGACAAGAAAAGGAGGTGGTGAATTGGTTGACCTGATGGGTACTTCTGCATGGTATGCTCCCGGAGCTGCTGCTGCACAAATGGTAGAAGCTATCGTCGATGACCAGCAGCGGATATTCCCACTAAGCGCATACCTTACAGGAGAGTATGGATATAAGGATGTCTATATGGGGGTTCCTGCCAAATTGGGAAAGAATGGTATCGAAGAAATCATCGAGCTGAGCCTGAATGCCAGGGAAAAGAAAATGCTCGACGAATCAGCTAAGGGTCTCAAAGAGGTAATTGGTGTACTCAACAATCTGAAATTATTTAAGTAAAAGACAATAGCTTTTTTTCTGAAAGGTACGCCGGTAGGTGTGCCTTTTTTTGTATATTTATGGATATGAAAAGGATAGTTGTGCTGACGGGGGCAGGTGTGAGTGCCGAATCGGGCGTTAAGACTTTCAGGGATAATGATGGTTTATGGAATAACCATCGTATCGAAGAGGTTGCAACTCCGGAAGCATGGCTTCATAATATGGATCTGGTCATGGAGTTTTATAATCAACGCAGGAAACAGCTGTATGAGGTTGAACCGAACCCTGCCCATAAAGCCCTGGTGAAACTTGAAACCTGCTTTGATGTGCAGATCATTACACAAAATGTTGATGACCTGCATGAACGTGCCGGGTCCACCAATGTCCTGCACCTGCATGGAGAGCTTAAAAAAGTAAGAAGTACTGCCGATCCTGACCTTGTTTATGACCTTGAAGGATGGGAGTTGAAGAGAGGTGACCTGTGCGATAAAGGCAGCCAGCTCCGACCTCATATCGTCTGGTTTGGTGAGGCCGTTCCTCAAATAATTCCAGCTGCCGAACTGGCGGTTTCTGCTGATATATTTCTCGTCGTTGGTACTTCTTTACTTGTTTATCCGGCTGCCGGACTGATCCATTATGTGTCTGAAGAGGCACCTAAATACCTGGTGGATCCCAATGCATCTACATCCATGACAATCCCTGGACTGGAGATAATCAATGAGAAGGCGGGAGACGCAGTACCCCGACTTGTTGAATCAATCATTAAAGAACAATAGCTATGCCCGGACAAGAAAAGCAAGCATTTAGTTTTATCCTTTCCAAAGCACAGGCCTATTGTACTTACCAGGAAAGGTGCATCAACGACCTTGTTATCAAGCTCAGGGAATGGAACATAAAAGACGAGGTTGCTGAAAAGATCATCAATAAACTTGTTGAAGATGATTATATCAATGAGGAACGCTTTGTCAGGAATTTTGCCGGAAGCAAATTCAGGATAAAAAAGTGGGGTAAAAATAAGATCATTTACGAGCTCAAAAGAAAAGGATTACCCGACCTGATCATCCAGATTGGATTGGAAGAGATTGAAGATGAGGAATATCTTCATGCAATGAAGGAGCTTTTATCTAAAAAAAGCTTTTCTCTGGATGAAAAAGACCCATTGAAGCGCAAACATAAACTGGCCCGCTATGCCATCTCAAAAGGGTATCGATCCGGCCTTGTCTGGGATGTTCTGAATAAAATCAAATAAGCTGCATTTTCCACTTCTTTATATTCAATTAATCTGGATTTATCTGTATCTTTGTGCTTTCAAAAATTGCAGATAATATGATTTCACCAGAAGAAGTCAGAGATGCAGGGAAGCGGCTTGATGCCCTGAGGAGGTATCTTTGACATTGATGCCAAGCTACAACAGATCAAAGAAGAAGAAGAACTGACAAATGCAGCAGAATTTTGGCAGGATCCCAAGAATGCCGAAAAAACCCTGAAGAAAATCAAGGAAAAGAAAAACTGGACTGATGCTTACCAGCAAACGGCCAGTAGTTTCGACGACTTGAAGGTTATCCATGAATTTTTCCTGGCTTCTGAAGCTACTGAAAAGGAACTTGACAAGCAGTACAAGGTCACCCTGAATTTGATTGAGGCGCTTGAGTTCAAGAATATGCTCAGTCATGAAGAAGATAAACTGGGTGCTATTCTTGAAATCAATGCCGGTGCCGGCGGTACCGAAAGCCAGGATTGGGCTGAAATGCTGATGAGGATGTACTCCCGCTGGGGAGAACTGAATGGTTACAATGTAAAAGAGCTTGACATTCATGAAGGTGATGTGGCCGGAATCAAAAAAGTAACTCTCGAGATCGTTGGTGACTTTGCCTTTGGTTACTTGAAAGGCGAAAATGGCGTGCACCGCCTTGTCCGCCTCTCACCCTTCGATGCTGCCAATAAACGGCACACATCCTTTGCTTCTGTATATGTTTACCCTGTCGTTGATGATGATATTGAGATCCAGGTTAATACATCTGAGATATCCTGGGATACCTTCAGGTCGAGTGGCCCTGGCGGACAGAATGTTAACAAGGTGGAAACAGCTGTCAGGCTCAGGCATGAACCCACCGGTATCGTCATTGAATGCCAGGAGACTCGCTCACAGCAACAAAACAGGGATAAGGCCATCCGCATGCTGAAATCACAGCTTTATGAAATTGAGCTGAGAAAGAAACAGGAGGCCCAGGCTGAAATTGAAGGGAATAAGAAAAAAATTGAATGGGGATCGCAGATAAGGTCATACGTGATGCATCCTTACAAGATGGTTAAGGACCTGCGCACAAACCATGAAACAGGCAATGTACAGGCAGTGATGGATGGAAACCTGAATGACTTTATTAAAGCCTACCTGATGGAATTTGGAAAAAGCTAATACTTGATATGTTGATTAATACTAACTACAATGGTTAAAATTTATCATAATCCAAGATGCAAAAAGTCGAGGGCAGGACTGCAGTTCTTGCAGGGAAAAGGGGTTGAACCGGAGATCATTGATTATATCAAAAACTCCATAAGCGAAGAAGAGCTCAAAGATGTTCTTATCAAGCTTAACATGAAGCCGCAGGAGATCATCCGCACACAGGAAGCAGTTTATAAGTCTGATTTTAAAGGAAAGAATTTCAATGATGATGAATGGGTCAAGATACTCATTGAACACCCCAAGTTGATACAGAGGCCGATTGTCGTTAAAGGCTATAAAGCCGTGATTGGCGATCCATCAGATAATATCGAGACATTATTAACTTAATCACTTTTAAAAATGAATCATAGAATTGAGAAAGACACAATGGGCACAGTGGAGGTGCCGGCGGATAAGTACTGGGGAGCGCAAACACAGCGTTCGAAAGATAACTTTAAGATTGGACAGGAGGGATCTATGCCACTTGAGATCATCCGGGCTTTTGCTTACTTGAAAAAGGCTGCTGCCCTGTCGAATCTTGAACTTGGAACATTAGCGCAGGAAAAGGCTGACCTGATTGCTAAAGTTTGCGATGAGATCCTTGAAGGTAAGCTGGATGATAACTTCCCGCTGGTGATCTGGCAAACTGGCTCAGGTACGCAGTCCAATATGAACATGAATGAGGTTATTGCCAACAGGGCACATGTGGTCAATGGTGGCAGCCTTGAAGATACAGCAAAATTCATCCATCCAAATGACGACGTTAACAAATCACAGTCATCAAACGACACCTTTCCTACTGCCATGCACATTGCTGCATATAAGATGGTTATGGAGGTTACCATTCCGGGTGTGGAACTGCTGCGAAATACCCTTGCAGCAAAAGTAGATGAGTTCAAAGAGGTGGTTAAAACTGGACGCACACACTTGATGGATGCAACTCCATTAACACTGGGACAGGAATTCTCCGGGTATGTTTCACAGCTTGACCATGGCCTGAAAGCATTGAAGAATACTTTACCTCACCTGACAGAACTCGCTTTGGGAGGAACAGCAGTTGGCACAGGACTGAACACCGCCAGGGGATATGATGTGATGGTTGCAAAGAAAATAGCTGAACTCACTGGCTATCCTTTCCAGACTGCTGAGAACAAGTTCGAATCACTTTCTGCTCATGATGCGATTGTTGAGACTTCCGGTGCCCTGAAAACCATGGCAGTGAGCCTTATGCATATTGCAAACAATATTCGCCTGCTTGCTTCCGGGCCACGCTGTGGTATTAGTGAGATCATGCTCCCTGCAAATGAACCTGGCTCGTCTATCATGCCTGGAAAAGTAAACCCTACTCAGAGTGAGGCCCTGACCATGGTTTGCGCCCAGGTGATCGGTAACGACATGGCGGTTGCCGTTGGCGGCACGCACGGACACTTCCAGCTGAATGTCTTCAAGCCAGTGATGATCCATAATTTGCTGGAGTCAGCGAGACTTATAGGTGATGCCTGCACCTCATTTAATGACAATTGTGCTGTGGGAATCGAACCCAACCTTGCCTATGTGAAGAAGAACCTTGAGAATTCACTGATGCTCGTAACGGCTTTGAATCCACATATTGGTTATGAAAATGCTGCCAAAATTGCTAAGAAAGCACATACAGAGGGAACAACCCTCAAAGAGGCAGCCCTGGCCCTGGAACTGTTGACAGAAGAACAGTTTGATGAGTGGGTCGACCCATCAAAAATGATAGGTCCAAGATAAAATGTAATCTGGTTGAATATTAGGATAGGGCTACAGGATAGCCCTATTTTTTTGTATATTTGGTTTATGGATGAGGTCAAAAAGATAATCAAGAAGCTAGCTTCAGAGTTCCAACCCGATATTGTTGCTATCCGCCGGGAATTGCATGCACATCCAGAACTGTCTTTCCAGGAACATGCAACCGCAGAATTTATTGCAACTTTTCTGCAGGATTTTCATATCGAGTTTAAGCGAGGAGTGGCAAAGACGGGCCTGATTGGTTTAATAAGGGGGAAAAACCCGGAAAAGAAAACTGTTGCCCTCAGGGCAGATATGGATGCATTGCCTATCCTCGAACAAAATAATGTAGTTTATAAATCAAAAAACCTGGGAATTATGCATGCCTGTGGACATGATGTACATATGGCATGCCTGCTGGGCGCTTCAAGGATACTGCAGCAAATCAAAGATCAGTTTGAAGGAACAATCAAACTTATCTTCCAACCATCGGAGGAGAGATATCCGGGTGGGGCTAAGGTGATGATTGAGGAAGGGGTCTTAAAGGCACCTGATGTTTCTGTTATATTCGGACAGCATGTTTACCCTGAGCTGGATGCTGGCAAGATCGGCATGCGAAGCGGGAAATATATGGCATCAACCGATGAGGTATTCCTCACTATTAAGGGTAAGGGAGGACATGCAGCTATACCCGACCAGGTGATCGATCCTGTGCTGATTGCTTCCCATATCATCGTTGCATTGCAGCAAATTGTAAGCAGAAACGCCAAACCAACCATTCCGACAGTTATTTCTTTCGGGGGTATACAGTCGACAGGCAAAACAAACATCATCCCAGATGAAGTGAAAGTGGAAGGGATCATCAGGACTTTTGATGAGCAATGGCGGGAAGAGATCAAAAAACGCATCACTGAACTGGCAAAATCCATTGCAGAAGGCATGGGAGGCGCCTGCGATGTCTTTATCGATCCCGGGTATCCTTACTTGGTCAATGATGAGGACCTGACGGAAAGAACAAGAGAGTATGCAACAGAATACCTTGGTCAAGAGCAGGTCGTCGATCTTGATATGAGAATGACTGCAGAGGATTTTGCATATTTTGCAAAGGCTGTCCCGGGCTGCTTCTATCGTTTGGGTGTGAGGAATGAGGGTAAGGGCATTGTTTCAAACCTTCATACTGCTACCTTTAATGTAGATGAGAAAAGCCTTGAAATTGGCTCCGGCCTCATGGCATGGATAGCATTTAAAGAACTTACCAATGCGGGTTAACAACGTAGATTACAGGACTGTCTGGATGGAAGGAGATATGGTTTTTATGATTGACCAGAACCGCCTTCCTTTTGAGTTTTCAATCTTTAAAGCCAGCAACTACCAGGAAACATGCTATGCAATCAAGTCTATGATCATCAGGGGAGCCGGTGCCATAGGGGCTGCAGCTGGTTTTGCTATGGCACAGGCATTCATGCAAGCTCCAAAGAAAAGCACCTCTTTTATAGATCATGCCCGTAAAGAAATAGAAGATACAAGGCCAACAGCCAGGAATCTTTTTTATGCCACCGAAAAAGTATTTAGGGCAGGTAAACAATCCCGCGAGGCTGCTATCATTGAAGCCCAGCAAATTGCTGATGAAGATGCCCAGGACTCCAGAAACATTGGCAAATTCGGTGATGAACTAATCAAGGACGGTGATACTATCCAGACTCATTGCAATGCCGGATGGCTCGCTTTTGTCGACTATGGCACTGCACTGTCACCAATATATTACGCTCATAAGCATGGTAAGAAAGTATTCGTCTATGCAGATGAGACCAGGCCACGCGGACAAGGTGCCCGCCTGACGGCCTGGGAGCTGAAGAATGAAAGGATCCCATTTAAGATCATTCCCGATACTGCCGGAGCTTACCTGATGTCGCAAGGCAAAATAGACCTTATGATTGTTGGTGCTGACCGTATTGCAGCTAATGGAGATGTGGCCAATAAGATCGGTACACTTGAGAAAGCCATTGTTGCCAAGCACTATAATGTTCCCTTCTATGTTGCAGCACCATCATCCACTTTTGATCCGGATTGTAAATCAGGAGAAGAAATTATCATTGAAGAAAGAACGGAAGATGAGGTCTTATTTCAGACCGGAATGCTTAAGGATGGATCAATCAGGGAGTTACTGGTCTCTGCGCCTGGTTCTTCAGCATATAATCCGGCTTTTGATGTTACTCCTGCTTCTTTAATTACAGCTATAATAACAGAAAAGGGTATTGTTAAACCTTAGATGTTTAAGTTCGTATAATGGTATAACCATGAATTGCAAAGCTTTCTTTATCATCATGTTCTTTAGCCTTGTGTGTATTTTCGTACAAGGCCAGGACCTGATAGTTACCACCGTTGGAGATTCCATTAAATGTAAAATTATTGATATTGGGAACGATTATATTGTGGTTGAAGATGAAGATGAAATAAGGCAGTTTATCAATAGAAGAAAAGTCGCTAAGATTGATTATAATTATTATTCCAAAGAACATAAAGTACCTCCGCCAAATACCGAATGGGCAACTATCAGAGCCAGTATAGATGGTGGATTCGGCCTGCTTACCGGTAAGGTTAAAGATACTCCTATAAGCGAGTTAAAGGATTATTATAAAAGATTGAAAACCGGGTGGACGATTGGATTGTCGGGGGCTTACTTTATCAGGGAGTATTTTGGCTTCGGCCTGAAATATAACCTAATGAAAACCCGGACGAAAGCAGATGATCTATCCAAGAATTTACTGGATGGAAGGTTTACTTCCGGTTACAGCTCAAGTAATGTATCGATTCATTATCTGGGTCCCCAGTTTGTTCTCCGGTACTACCTGCCAGATACAAAATTCTGTTTTTTATTGGATTTTGGATTGGGGTATATACATTACTCCAACAAAGAGGCCTTTGAAGAGAATGGAACCAATTATTCTGAATCCTATAAGATCACAGGCAGCAATATCGGCCTTTCTATCGGAATAAATGGTGATTATCTCTGGAAGACTGATTATGCTTTCGGCGTGGGCTTCTCATATACATATGGTTCATTGGGTAAATATGAAATAAAGAATGGAGATGTGATTCAAGTAATTGGCCTGTCAGGTAATGACCGGCAAAACCTGTCGCATTTTGATATTACCCTCGGCTTTCGCTGGAGTTATTTTTAAAGGCAAACAGAACCTATAACTTATAACCTATAACTTATAACCTATAACCTATAACTTATAACCTATAACCTCTTCTCAAAAATGCATCTTGTGATAATCGTATATCTGATTATCGCGATATTCCTTAACTTTTAACGCAATCCTGATAAAAATCCGAAGGTCATTATTTGCCAGCCATTCAAGTGCTTCCTTCTTCTCCCTGCAGGCATCGGCAAGTACGATCAGAAACTCATAATTATTCTGCTTTAGCCATTCAAAAGCTTTCACTTGCCCATCGATGGCAGAATCAAAGGCCGCAAAGTGTGGGAACCGGTTTGCCATCAACCATTTGAATGCCTCTTCACTTCCCCTTATTGCACTGGATAATGCAGCAAGCTCCGGGTATCCATTCTGGAGCAACCAGTTATAAATCTTTTCATTGCCGGTGATGGTCTCACCAAAAGCAGCTAATATTTTAGGGTCATAGTTCAGCATATTGTAAACTTAACCAAATATTTTCACTTTGAAGCCAGCGTCTTCTACCTTTTTCCCAATCATAGTCAGTTCTTTAAAACCGATCTTTTCAATATTCTGATCCGGTGTTTCTCTGTCAACAGGATAGATTACCACATGATCAGGATTGATGGCCTGCAGGTGCTTAATCCATGCAGAAACTTCTTCATCAGTAGTGTTATCAATCCGTTTGCCATGTATCTCAGCCCTAAGAAAAAGGGTCTGGATGATCACATGTCCGTTGAACTCTTTTAAATGTTTAATGACTTTTGAAAGGCTTATATGTTCGGGGGGCTGGTTGATCAAACTAAAAGTTGCTTCTGTTCCTGCATCAAGCTTTTGCATATTTTGATCTACTTTATTTAATGCATCAAAGACTGGTTTTTTATGGAGCATTGTAGCATTTGACAAAACGGTTACATCTGCCTCAGGAAAGTATCCATCCCGTAAAGCGATGGTGTCATCTACGATACCAGGGAAATCCGGATGTAGTGTCGGTTCGCCATTGCCTGCAAATGTTATTGCATCCGGGATATACTGTTCCTCTGCCATTGCTTTCATTTTCTCTTCTAAGGCTTCTCTGATCTCCTCCCTGCCAGGCAGCTTAACATGACTGAATTGTTCTTTGAAAGTCCACCCGCACTCACAGTAGATACAGTTAAAAGAACAATATTTATAATCGACCGGTAAAATATTGATACCAAGGGATACACCCAGGCGCCGGCTATTCACCGGTCCAAATACAAGTTCCTTAAACAGAAATCCGCCCATGGACTTATTTTTCTGTAAAAGTAGGTAGAATTGTTTAATTTTGGCTGTTCATACCCCTATGTCATCATTAAAGGAAATAAGAGATCCCATCCAGGAACATATTAATACCTTCGAAGAGTATTTCAAGTCCTCTATGCAAAGCTCGGTGCCTTTGTTTGACAAGATTACGCGCTATATAGTGAAACGCAAAGGGAAGCAAATGAGGCCTATGTTCGTTTTTTTGTCAGCCTCCATGTGTGGTGGGGTTAATGAAAGTACTTACCGTGCAGCATCATTGATTGAGCTCCTGCACACAGCGACTCTTGTTCATGATGATGTGGTTGATGATTCTTATGAAAGAAGGGGCTTTTTCTCAATTAATGCACTTTGGAAAAACAAGATAGCTGTACTGGTTGGAGATTACCTGTTTTCCAGAGGAATGTTACTCTCTGTTGAGAATAATGATTATAGTCTACTGCAAATAGTCTCCAATGCTGTGAGGGAGATGAGCGAGGGAGAGCTTCTTCAGATTGAAAAAGCCAGAAAGCTGGATATTAAGGAGGATATTTACTTTGATATCATCCGCATGAAAACAGCATCACTCATAGCCTCCTGTTGTGCCTGTGGAGCCAAATCAGCTGGAGCTGACGACGAAACTGTGGAGAAGATGCGGCAGTTTGGCGAGAATGTTGGAATAGCCTTCCAGATCAAGGATGACCTGTTTGATTATGAAAAGTCAAACAAGACCGGCAAACCGGTTGGTATAGATATCAAAGAAAAGAAAATGACATTGCCCCTGATTTATTTGCTCAACCATTCCAATTATGCCGTTAAAAGAAAAGTCATTAACATAGTTAAGAACCATAATACTGATAAAGACAAAGTAGGTGAGGTAATCGACCTGGTTGCTTCAAATGGTGGCATGACCTATGCAAAAGAAAAAATGACTGTTTACCAGCAAAAGGCCCTGGACGCTTTAGATGAGTTCCCTGACAGTGAATTTAAAAACTCTATGCGCGAACTGGTCATCTTCACAACTCTCAGAAAAAAATAATCAAGTTTTTTTTAAACACGATTGCCCCGGAAGGCAATTTTGAGATCATTGGCAAGTTAATTTAATAGCATGGCGATGAATAATTGGATGCATATGATCCTTGGACTGGTTATGATGATTAATATCCCTGCAGATATTGATCATGACAAACCCCACCTATCAAGACAGGAGCACGAACTGTACGACCTGATCATGGACTACAGGCAGAAAAGGGGATTAGAGAAAATAGATCTATCACCTTCATTGGCTTATGTTGCAAGGATCCATGCGCAAGACCTTTCTGAGCACCGGCCCTTTGATGATTATTGTAATCTCCACAGCTGGTCGGATAATGGTGACTGGACAGCCTGTTGTTATACTGATGATCATGAAGAAGCCGGTTGTATGTGGTATAAACCATATGAATTGACAGGTTTCCGGGGTATAGGTTACGAGATCGTATATTACAGCACCTACCCTGAAGACCATATAGATTTCCCCGGATCAGTTCTGGATGGATGGAAAGAGAGTAAGAGCCATGACATAATGATCATCAACAGGGGAGAATGGAAAAGCCTGAAGTGGAGATCAATAGGGATCAGCGTAAATGGCCCCTTCGCTGTAGTGTGGTTCAGCGATACTGAAGATAAAGGTTTATACCTGAACCGGAGAGATTAAAAAACTCATTCCATTAATTGTCTTATTTTTGTTTCTCATGCTAAACACAGATCACCATGCGCATAAAAGCCATCATAATAATTTTTCTTTTCTTTTTCTCTTTCACTTTGCATTCCCAACAGTTCAACGGCGGGGTCCTGGGTGGAATGACAATCTGCAAGATTACAGGTAATCCTGTTGCAGGAGGCTGGAAAAAGGTAGGCTTCATCCTGGGAGGATATATAAATCTTGATATCAGCAAACATTCTGCCTTCCAGGTAGAGCTCGAATATATTATGAAGGGAGCAGTTGACAACCCTGATTTCTCAAAAGGGAAAACTGATTCATATAAATTAAGACTGGGGTATATTGAAATGCCATTTCTTTACCAGTTCAAGGTCAGCAAATGGCTGTCATTTGAAACAGGCCCTTCATTGAATTTCTTGCTGCATAATTATGAGGAAATAAATGGTAATGAGAACATCCCCATCCCACCATATGCAAATGTTGGTTTTAGCTGGAACATCGGAATGAATATTTATATATCTGACAGGGTCTGGTTTAATTTCAGGTCTAACAACTCCCTGTTAAATACTCGTACCGAAACGGTTTCAAATATGGTATGGCGTTTCTGGGCCTATGGGGAATATAACGATATATTCATTTTTTCTCTCTATTACCGATTTAATAAGTTAGGCCGTAACCGGAAATCCTAGTCATTTCGACTCCCGATAGCTGTCGGGGGAGAACCCTCAAACAATCCTATTTGCTGTAACAAATAGAGTGCTATTTGTGTATAATATAGTTACAAAACCAAATTTCTTATAGCAATGTATCAATCAGTCTACTTTAGGGTTCTCCAAAAGGTGAGGAAAGATTTCCCCTTTTATTATGAGAAGTACTACAAATGCGGACATTGCGGTATGGAATATCCAGTGAAAATTTCATTTTGTCCCATTTGTTTTAAGGAAAATGTGAAAATCAGTAAGATCTGGAAAGCTATTCGAGCTGATTAGTTACAGCCTGGATGTTTCGCATAAAACCATTGTATTTTATCCTTGATACAGCGGAATATTCAAATAGTTCATTAAATATCTCTTCAGTAAGATGTTCCCAATCATCTTTCTGCAGGCTTAGTAATTTGCCTGATGGAATGAAGTCTTTTTCCTTATGGGAGACGGCTTTTTTGTTCCAGGGACAAACATCCTGACAAATATCACATCCGAAAATCCATTGATCCAGCTGTTTGCTTACACCTTTAGGGAATTTATTTCTGTATTCAATGTTCAGGTAAGAGATGCATTTCCTGGCATCAAGCTGATATGACTCGGTGATCGCCTCTGTGGGACAGGCTTTTATGCAGCGATCACATGAGCCACAATGATCTTTGTCAAAAGGATTATCATACTCCAACTCAAGATCCGTGATCAGGTGCCCAATGAAGAAAAAGCTTCCACTGTCCTTGTTGATGAGGCAGGTATTTTTTCCTATCCAACCCAGGCCTCCTTCCCGGGCCCAGGCTTTATCCATAACAGGTGCTGAATCTGAAAAAATCCGTGCCTTGATCGTGCCTGTTCGCTGTTCAATATCTGCCAGGAGCCCATTTAATTTTTCTTTAATGACAGAATGATAGTCCCTGCCATAAGCATATTTGGAAATCTTGAAATTGCCGTTTAACAGGATCTCCTTTTCTGGATAGTAGTTGAGTAATACGGTGATGACCGATTTGCATCCCTCAACCAGCAATCGGGGATCAAGGCGTTTCTCAAAATGATTTTCCATGTAATGCATCTCTCCATGCATTTTCATGTTGAGCCATGATTGTAATATGGATTTTAACTCAGAAAGGTGCCTGGCACGGGAGATTCCAACAGCAAAAAAACCGTAATCTGCTGCCTTATTTTTGACAAATTGGGTTAACTCTTGTGTGCTGTTGGTCATGTTCAGTTAGTCGAACAAGTCGGCCTGATCTTTGGGCTTGATCTTTTTCAGGTGTTTATATGCAAGTGCTGTTGTTTCCCTGCCTCTTGGGGTCCTGACCAGGTACCCTTCCTGGATCAGGAACGGCTCATATACTTCCTCAATTGTACCCGCCTCCTCACCAACGGCAGTGGCAATAGTGTTGATGCCCACCGGACCACCCTTGAACTTTTCAATAATGGTAGTGAGGATTTTATTGTCCATCTCGTCCAGCCCGTTTTTATCAACATTAAGTGCAGAAAGGGCGTACTGTGCGATGTCAATGTCGATATGGCCCGACCCTTTTATTTGTGCGAAATCCCTGACTCGCCTGAGCAACAGGTTTGCTATCCTTGGTGTGCCGCGACTTCTCCGTGCGATTTCAAGGGCCGCATTGTCATCGATCGGAACTTCCAGGATGGTGGCCGAGCGATGAACGATCTTGTCCAGCGTTTCGGCATCATAATACGACAGGCGGGAGTTGATCCCAAACCTGGAGCGC
Organism: uncultured Bacteroidales bacterium; assembly: GCA_963753055.1. Lineage (GTDB taxonomy): Bacteria > Bacteroidota > Bacteroidia > Bacteroidales > B18-G4 > JAUWGC01. Next base: position 135,891 of record CAVWAP010000004.1, read on the forward strand.
AGGGGAGCTGTCAGTAACCCTGAGCGTGTGGTAGCCCCAATCAAAGTGAAGGGGTTGAGGTTTATCTGAACACTCCTCGCATTGGGCCCTGTCTCGATCATGATGTCGATGCGATAATCTTCCATGGCTGAGTACAGGTACTCTTCAACGGCAGGGCTCAGCCTGTGGATCTCATCGATGAAAAGAACATCCTGCTCTTCTAAATTTGTCAGTAAACCTGCAAGATCACCAGCTTTGTCTACAACCGGTCCGGACGTCACCTTGATATTTACACCAAGTTCATTGGCAATAATATGAGATAGTGTCGTCTTTCCTAAGCCTGGAGGTCCGTGCAGCAGAACATGATCCAGGGATTCATTCCTTTGCTTTGCCGCCTCAACAAAGATTTTTAGGTTCTCAACGACCTTGAGTTGTCCGGAAAAATCATCGAAGCCATTAGGCCTCAAGACTTTTTCAATCTCCAGTTCTGCAGGCGTGAGATACTTGCCGCTCGGATCTATGCTATCATTCATTTAAATATCATGTTATATCAGGAAAACAGTAGCAAAGGTATGAAATACAATTAAGAAAAATTATTTTGGATTTCTGACAATAATTGTTTAACTTATACTGTTTTTAAATCAAAAGTATTATCTTAGCTTGAACTAACCATTGGTTGGAGAAATGAAACAAATACTTGTCGGCATAGATTTTTCGAAAAACTCCATTCATGCCCTTGAATATGCCATCCAGTTTGCAAATAATTTTGAAGCTAATATCACATTACTCTGGGTAAACAATACTGCTTCTTCCGAGTACATTTTCGACGACACCTTAATTGAAATCAAAAAAGAGAAAAGACTTAACCTGGAAAAACTGATCGAGCAATATCAAGAGAAATTATCGCCCGGAAAGTTAAGTTTCAAGTTAAGAAAAGGAAAGGTACACCTTGAAGTGGCCACACAGGCAAAGCAGATCAATGCAGATCTGATCGTTGCCGGTACACATGGTGTTTCCGGGTTTGAGGAATACTGGATTGGCAGTAATGCTTATCGGATCGTTACCCATGCACCCTGCCCGGTGATTACAATACGCTTTGATTTTCCGTTCAAGGATCAGATCAATAAGATCCTTCTCCCAATCGACAGTTCACAGGAGACAAAACAAAAACTGCCGGTAACCATTGAGATTGCAAAGAATTATAATGCTGATATTCATGTGCTTGCCATGTATTCAACTCCAATAAAATCTCTTCAACGCAGAGTTGATAACCATGCAATCCAGGTTAAAGAAATATTGAATAAGGAAGGCATTAATTGTGTAATATCCAGTGTTGAAGCAGACAGCCTGACCAATGCCACATTGAATTATGCACAGGAGAATAATGCCGATCTGATTGCTATTATGACTGAGCAGGAAACAACGACTGCTAATATATTTTTAGGTCCCTTTGCACAACAATTGATTAACCACTCGGCCATACCTATTTTGAGCCTGAGATCAAAAGAATTGGTTCATTAATCAGTAAGTGAAATGTTTAAATATTCATTGATACCGGTATTTATGCTACTGATGACAGCATTTGTCAATGGGCAGGACGGTCAGTTGAATGTCGTTCAGGACAGCCGGGTCGATGAGCTGGTTGGGAAACATATTCAGATGAATGAGCTTCTGATGAGCAACCCCGATCACAGTGGTATTCAAGGCTACCGCGTCCAGATCTTTTTTGAATCAGGGAATAAATCAAGTGATGCGGCCAGGGAGATCATGGAAGAATTTGAAGAAAAGCACCCGGTAATTCCCGCCTACCTGACATGGAAAGCACCCAACTTCAGGGTCAGGGTAGGTGATTTTCGGACAAGGATGGAAGCCGAGGGATTCCTCCAGAAGATCTTAAGGGATTATCCAAATGCCTGGGTGATTAAGGATAAAATTAATTTTCCAAGTCTTAACTAATAAACATTCGGTTATGAAAAACATTCTTGTAGGTATTGATTTTTTAGATTCATCCATTAATGCACTTGAACATGCGATTTCAATCGGTAATGTTTCAAAATCTGATGTCAGGATGATATGGGTGAACCGCCCAGAGTACAATAAGGAAGTCTTTCTTTATGAGCCGGAAAAGCTTCCCAAGGTTGTTGAAGATAAATTTAGTGAGCTGATTGCAAAATACCAACCACAGTTGGAGAATGGTAAACTGGATTATGTTATCAGGGAAGGGAAGGTATATAAACGGATTGTGCAGGAGGCTGAATCTATCGGCTCTGAGCTCATAATCGTTGGGACTCACGGTTCATCCGGCTTTGAAGAGTTTTGGATTGGTAGTAATGCAAACAAGGTTGTTTCTGCAACTGAATTGCCTGTTATTACCATCCGTGGTGGTATTGATGTAGCTAAGCCCCTGACCCGGGTCTTGCTTCCAATAGACAGTTCACTGGAAACTCGTCAGAAAGTACCATTTACAGCATATTTGGTCAAGCTTCACGATGCTGAGATCGTTGTGACAGCCCTTTATACTACCAAGGTTGAGTCTGTCAGAGACAGGGTTGACAGGTATGTGGATCAGGTGACAGAATATCTTGATGATGAGGAGGTGAGGTACAGGGTTGAGAAGCTGGAAGTAGAATCCCTTGCAGCGGACACGATTGAATTTGCAAAGAAGGTAGGTGCAAACCTGATTGCGATTATGACAGAACAGGAGCGGAAAGCTGCTAACCTATGGCTTGGGCCATATGCTCATCAGTTTGTGAATCATTCACCAATACCGGTACTCAGTATTAACGCCAAAGACTTTACATATTAGGAAAAAGCCCTCTGGAAAGAGGGCTTTTTTTTTGGAATTTAATTCCTGTCAATATTGTTTAGATCTTCAAAGGCTTGCTTTAAGCGGTCAACCATAGCTGCTTCACCAGCATGAAGCCATTTCCTTGGATCATAGTATTTTTTATTCGGCTTATCGTCACCATCAGGGTTGCCTATCTGCCCTTGCAGGTAATCTTTATTCTGTTTGTAGTATCCATGAACACCATCCCAGTAAGCCCATTGGGTGTCGGTATCAATATTCATTTTAATGACACCGTAGGAGATAGCCTCGCGAATCTCTTCCCTGCTTGATCCTGAACCACCATGGAAAACAAAGTTGAGAGGCTTGGGCCCGGTATTATATTTCTCTTCAACATATTTCTGAGAGTTGTTCAGAATAACTGGTTCCAGTTGCACATTGCCTGGTTTGTATACACCATGAACATTACCAAATGCAGCTGCAATGGTAAAACGGTCGCTAACCTGAATCAGTTCGTTATATGCATATGCCACCTCTTCCGGCTGGGTGTATAATTTTGCACTGTCGATACCCGTATTATCAACTCCATCTTCTTCTCCACCTGTTACGCCAAGCTCAATCTCAAGGGTCATGTTCATTTTACTCATTCTCTGAAGGTACTTCTTGCAGGTTTCAATATTTTTTTCGATCGGCTCTTCAGAAAGGTCCAGCATATGTGAACTGTACAGTGGCCTCTTGAATTGTTTGAAATGCATCTCCCCAGCATTCAGAAGCTTATCTATCCAGGGTAAAAGTTTCCTGGCGGCATGGTCGGTATGCAATAAGACAGGGACACCGTAGAGAGCTGCCAGACGATGCACGTGCAGGGCACCTGAGATGGCACCTGCAACAGCTGCTTTCTCCTTGTTATTTGACAATCCCTTGCCGGCATAAAATGAAGCCCCTCCGTTTGAGAATTGGATGATTGCCGGTGAGTTGACGGTCTTTGCTGCTTCCAGCACTGCATTCACCGAGTTTGTCCCAACTACATTAACAGCAGGAAGGGCAAACTGGTTAGCTTTTGCAATCCTGAAAAGTTCCTGTACTTTTCCTCCGGTCACAACTCCGGGTTTTATTTTGTCTAAAACTTTTTCTGACATTCTGAATCGATTTTTAATGGTTGATCAATTAATTTGTAAAATTATACTTTTTTTGCCAAAGAAGTGACGCAAAGGCTGTTATTTGAATGTTAATTCATAACTTTGAGGCAGAAAGCAGAAAGCAGAAGGCGAAAAGCGAAGACCAACAAATCTCTTCTCTCATTTCTCTTTTCTCTTCTCAGTTTTCATCTCTGGCCCCGTAGTTCAATTGGATAGAATGTCAGATTCCGGTTCTGAAGGTTGTGGGTTCGATTCCCGCCGGGGTCACACAGCGCCTCTGCCACGAAGAGGCGCTGTCATTTTCCATTCGACATTGAGCATTTTTCATGTGCCATTTTCTCCAGCCGGATATTAATATTGTCATGACTGCCAGAAGGAAGGACCTCTTGGGTATAAATTTGATGATTCGCTTGAATGAAATAATAGGTTGGATATTAATCAATAATGGCCTTTAACTTTGCAATAATCAAATCCATCCGCTCTGTTTGCGTTGTGGGAAATAGGTTACCCAGCATTGCTTCTCTCATTCGAGGGTCTGTCAATATAGCTTTGAATTCTGCTTTAAGAAATTCCAGGACTTTTCTTTGAGAATGGTTGAGTATTTCGACTAATTTCGTTTGATTATCAATTATATATATTATATCTTCAAAGTCATGACTGGTCCTTGGATCTTTCTCTCCGCGATTATGGTATGCGGTGAACTTAGAAGCTAAAAAATAGGGTAGAGGTAAGATATTGATCATCTGCTCGTCTACCTGTGTTTGCTCTTTGAATTTAAATCCTTCTTCAAACCAGATATTTGCCGGGGCCCAACCAATTTCTTTGGTCGACATCACATCTACTTTAATATCCCTATATCTAAACCTGCAGATTACATCTTCATCAGCATTTTGGCTAAAACCCTTTTTTCTCAACTCCTGCCTGATCTCTTCCAATTCGGCGAGACTTGCTATTTCAAGGCTGATATCAATGTCTTTTGTAGGTCGGACGTCGTCGGCAGCCGGGTCATTAATATACATGCTAACCACCGCTCCACCAGCATAAACTACATGTTGGTTGAGCTCTCCGAGACCTTTGGCAACGGTTTTTATTACATTTCTATTTAGCAGGGTATTCTTTAGCATATTCGCTTCCTTAGTTCATTAATTGCATATTCTTGTTCTCTTGATTTGCCAATTCTCAGCGCATCTGTAAGTGCAAGGAGTTTATATAAATCCTGATCTTTCAGGCATGCTTTAGGAACAGAGGGGTGTAGTGGGTCAATGGTCTGCCCCCTGATATCCCCTTCGGCAAATGGCCAGACAATTGGTTCTGAGCTATCTATTACATTTGATAATGGATCAGCAGAGAATGCGGTTGCTATCCCCCTACTTATGGCCCCGGGCCTTTGCGGGTAGGTATATTTAATACCATACTGAAGGAATTCCAATAAAGCTTCCTTCATCAGAGTTTTTTTGTCTGATGCAATTAAGCCAGCGATCATGGATCTGTTAATGCTTTCACTCACTTCACTTGCACTAATAAATAAACTATAGGCGATATCCTTCATTAGCCAATGATGATCTTTGAGGGTTGCTATTTTTAGCAATATTACTATGTCCTGCGGACGCATTCCACTATGGGTTTTCATATTATCGATTTTTGCAAATGTAATAATAAATTCGCAATTCGCGAATCGCGAATCAAGAATTACTCAACAGTATAGTGTTCGCCAATAGAAATATCGATTATATACACTTTGGAGCATTCGATCAAATTTACTTGCTCATTTAGGTCTAAACTTCATATACAACTCCACCAGCAACCTCAAATCCTTCTGAAATTGGTTCGAACTTTGTCCCGCCGGGGTCACAAAAAATGCTCTCAATGAAAGAGAAGAGAGAAGAGAGAAGAGAGAAGAGAGAAGAGAAAAGAGAAAAGAGAAAAGAGAGAAAGAGAAAAGAGAGAAGAGAAAAGAGAAAAGAGAAAAGAGAAAGCAATATAACAATTTCACCAACCACCAACCACCAACCACTAACCACTAATCACTAACCACTAATCACCAACTTTTGATTTGATTTATCCAACATCATGTCAATCATTAGCTTAACCCAGATCAGGATGCAGGGAACCCCTTTTAGTACGTAAGGTTCAAAAATACTTTCCCAAATGCTGTCCGGCACTAAATCGGTCGGTGAAAGGGAGGTGAGAAGAAATGCAGTGAGCAGCAAAATGAGATTGATTAAAGTCATTTTTTGCGTAAAATACCATATTGCAACCCCGGTTATCGCGATAACAAAGGTGGGTGATTCGGCCATGTGATTGAAGATAACTACCCATATTAATATAGAAGCAAGCATCATCAACCTGTAATGATAATCGCTGTACTTTTTCAATCTCAGCAAGGGCAGTGCCAGCAATACCAATCCAATAGAAATGATAAGCATCCTGGAGACATCGACATGAAACCAAGTATGTAACCAGCCCACTACCGAATATCCATAATGTGTGGATTGATCTGCTAGCAGGAGTTCCTGCCACTGAACATACTGGTTGATCAGGTAATCAAAACTAACGGCCACCAAGGGGATAGCGAAAAGTATGATGAACCACATGAAAGTGTAAATAGCAGCTTCCCACTTTCTTGGATAGAAAAAGAAAAGTAAAAATGCGAAAATGCCATATAACTTTAGGTACACTGTCAGTGCTAAAAACAGTGTAGCCCATAAATACTTATGGCGCTCCATCTGGTAAAATGCCATAATAATCAAACCCGTGAGCAAGGCATTACTCTGTCCGTTTTGTATGGCGGTGGTCATCTCAATAAGGATGAATAGCAGGATCATCGACCGGGCCCGGGGTTCAATCCGCGGCAGAAACCTCAAAGAAAAGAATAGGACCAGGACATTTAAAATATTCCACAGACACAGCCCGACAAGGTCAGGTAGGTAAGCAAAAATTCCATAAAACATCGCAAACGTGGGCGTGTATTTGAATAGGTCCCAGTATTCATCTCCATATGCCTTATAGAGGTCCTGCTCTCCCAGCAGATGATGATGTGATTGCTTGAAAATTATATAGTTATTATAGTGCGTATACTGTTCTTGAGGATTGGTTTTGATCAGCACGGCCTGGATACCTGAAAAAATTGCAATACCGAGGTATATGGCAAGGATGAATTGTGGACTGATAATAACTTTACCGATCTTCTTATAAAGCATATAGCCTTAAAATTAGCATTTATTGAGATTATCTTTATCATAGTGTAATAAAAACTTTATAAAATTTTGCACAGGAAATTATCGGAAATTTTAAATTTAGGAACGTAACTTACTGAAAAAAAAACAGTAAAAACCAATTGGTATATTGTATATACTATTTTTTAAACCCAAAATCCTATAAGATGCGTAAACTATTAATGATTACGATTCTTGCCCTGTATTGTATTCCCTTATTTTCTCAGGACAAAGGACATATCCAGGTTGAAGCCGACCCGGGCATTTCCATTTATATCAACGATCGGTTTATAGCAGAAACTACAGTTGAACTGAATGGCATGATTATCAATGATCTTAATCCTGGAGTGTATCGACTGAGAGCAGAAAAACCGGGATTCACATCCCAGGAGGATAAGATAACAATCCGTGCCGGAGAGGTATTCATCTTCCAGGTTAATCTGAATATCCCTGATGTGAAAGTAATCCAGGAAGGTGACCGACATGAGCATAACCTGGATTTGAGAGTTGGAACACTCAAAGTACAATCTGTCCCATTCGATATCCTTATCAAGATACCCTGGCTCGACCTGGAGATTGAAAAAACAGAAAACATATGGAAAGCAGAAGATCTTGCTATTGGGAGCTATTCGGTATCATTCCATTGGCAGGGCGAAGTCTTATATGATACAGTGACCATTCTGGAAGACAAAGAGGTTTCCCTGTTTGTGAACTTTGTCGAGATGAAGATATATTATCTTGGCAGTCCTACTAAAATTATTAGAAGAGAGCCCGCTGTGGCTGTAGCAACACCCCCCGACCGGCCAATCGAGGATGACCCTCCTGTGATATCCGGAAAAACATTTACTGATGGTCGCGATGGTAAAAAGTATGCTATTGTTAACATTGGGGGACAAACATGGATGGCGGCAAACCTGAACTTCAAAACTGGCAGCGGCTCATGGTGCTTTGAGAATGACGCTGCCAATTGTCAGAAATTTGGACGTCTTTATAATTGGAATGCTGCTGTTAGTGCTTGCCCGGGCGGATGGCATCTGCCTACCGATGCTGACTGGAAAAAGCTTGAGATGTACATGGGAATGTCAGATGTAGAAGCAGAGAAGCTTTACTGGAGAGGCAGTGGCGAAGGTGCACAGCTTAAACAAGGTGGCAGTACCGGGTTCAATGCCCTGCTCAGCGGACGTCGCAATAGCGGTGGAGATTATGGATACTTTGGTACCTATGGTTATTACTGGACTTCAACAAAACAAAGTGCATCCAGTGCCTGGTACCGCTTGTTTTTCTCCGATAATGAATTGATCTACAGGTTCAGGACAAATACGGCTGCTGGCTATGGCGTGAGATGTGTGCAGGACTAGCCGTATTAACATATGTAATGTTCTACATATTTTACTAATTATCATAAAAATGAATTACTTTTACATTTCCGAGGTTTGCCTATAATATCGTACCCCTTGGTAATTAAGGCATTATTTGTAATAAGAAAGAAAAGTATATAGCATATGATCAAGAAAGTTCTGGTGGCGAACAGGGGGGAGATCGCGGTCAGGGTTATGCGTTCTTGCCGTGAAATGGGAATTACTTCAGTAGCTGTTTTTTCTGAAGCCGACCGAACGGCAATGCATGTCAGGTATGCTGACGAAGCATACTTCATTGGCCCTTCCCCATCCACTGAAAGCTACCTCAATGCAGAGAAAATTATAAATGTGGCAAAGCAATCAGGTGCTGATGCCATTCATCCCGGATATGGTTTCCTTTCAGAAAACGCCTCATTCTCAGAGCGTTGCGAGAAAGAGGGGATCATCTTTATAGGCCCTTCTGCCTATGCCATTCGCACAATGGGTGACAAGATTACTGCCAGGAAGACCATGGTGGATGCAGGTGTTCCCGTTGTACCAGGTACTGAAAAGATCACCAGTGAAAAGGTCGCTGTTGAAAAAGCCAGTGAAATAGGCTTTCCGGTCATGGTCAAGGCCTCTGCAGGTGGCGGAGGCAAGGGCATGCGACTGGTTAACGATGAAAAGGAGATCGTAAGCGCAATCAGGGCTGCCCAGTCAGAAGCGAGGGAAGCCTTTGGAGATGACTCTATCTACATTGAGAAGTATATTGAATCACCACACCATATCGAATTTCAGATCCTTGCCGACAAACATGGGAACACTATTCACCTTTTTGAGAGGGAATGTTCTGTGCAGAGAAGGCATCAGAAAGTCGTTGAAGAAACGCCTTCGCCTATTATGAAACCCAAGGTGCGGGAGGAAATGGGAAAATTCGCTATTGCAGCCGCAAAGGCGGTAAATTATTCCGGTGCCGGGACCATTGAATTCATCGTGGATGATAATCTCAACTATTATTTCCTTGAGATGAATACACGTCTTCAGGTTGAACACCCTATTACTGAAAGAGTAGTAGGTGTTGATCTTGTGAAAGAGCAAATAAAAATTGCCAGCGGGGAGAAGATGAAGATCAAGCAAGATGAACTAAAACAATTTGGTCATGCGATTGAATGCCGTATCTATGCCGAAGATCCGGATAATAATTTCATGCCCAGTCCTGGCACGGTGCAGCATATCACAGAGCCCCTTGGATTAGGGGTGCGGCACGATGGCTATGTTTACGAAGGCTATGAGATCCCATTGTATTATGATCCCCTGATTTCTAAATTAATTGTATGGGCAAGAACAAGGGAAGAAGCAATCCACAGGATGAAACGGGCCCTGTATGCCTATAAGATCACTGGTGTTAAGACATCAATTCCTTTTTTGGAAAAGATCATGGAAACACCGGATTTTGTCAAGGGCAAATACAATACCCATTTCATTGAAAATAATAAAGATGTATTGTTGTCGCCGCAAAAGCCGGACACAATGATTGAGGATGTAGCGATCATTGCTGCATTCATGAATTACCAGGCTAAGGTGCAACAACTGGATACCAATCCTCATTCAAAGAATGGCGAAAGCAACTGGAAATACTGTGGGCGCAAGATGAGCATCAAAAGACTTTAGTTAAATGAATTAAACACAATATGGAAGTAAAGATAAATGACCGTATTGCAAAGGTAGAGCTGCTCCGCCAAAATGGCGACAAGGTTCTCATTGAGATTGATGGCAAGAAGTATGAATCTGATGTGGTGATGGTTGAAGATGGTGTATATTCTATCATCATCGATAACAAGTCTCATAATATTGAACTGATAGAGGTTCGGAACAAGCAGTACGTGGTCAACACATATTCAAAATCATTTGATGTACAGGTGATTGATGCTGAAAGCAAGTACATGATGAGCCGCAAGAAGGATGACTCCATGGAAGAGACCATCATCTCCTCCCCAATGCCAGGAAAGATTGTCAAAGTGTTGGTGAAGATAGGGGATAAGGTGAAAGCCGGCGACACAGTGATCATAGTCTCTGCCATGAAGATGGAAAGTGAATACAAGGTTAAAAAAGACAGGCTGATCAAAGACATTAAAGTCAAAGCCGGGGATACCGTAACGGCCCATCAACCCCTGATCATCATTGAATAATATTATCTTAACCAATTCAAAGGACTTCTTAATCTATAAATTATGTCAATAAAGGAAAAATTTAACGCGTTTGAGCAAAAAAACAAAGAAGCTGAACTCGGAGGAGGCAAGGAGAGAATAGAAAGGCAGCATAATGCAGGACGCAAGACAGCACGCGAGAGGATAGCTATGCTGATGGACCCTGGCACATTCGTCGAGATTGATAAGTTTGTGACCCATCGCTGTAATGACTTTGAAATGGAGAAGAATATTGTCCTTGGTGATGGTGTGGTCAGTGGATATGGAAAAATTGATGGTCGCCTGACCTATGTCTTCGCCCAGGACTTTACTGTCTTTGGTGGTACCCTGAGCGGAGCCAATGCAGAGAAGATTGTTAAGATCATGGACCTGGCGATGAAGATGGGTGCTCCGGTAGTAGGCCTTAATGATTCCGGCGGCGCCAGGATACAGGAAGGTGTTGAAAGCCTTGGTGGATATGCCGATATATTCTATCGCAATGTGTTGAGCTCCGGAGTTGTGCCTCAGATATCAGCCATCCTTGGGCCATGTGCCGGAGGTGCTGTCTACTCTCCGGCAATCACTGATTTTATCCTTATGGTGAAGGAATCCAGTTATATGTTTGTTACAGGACCGGATGTCATCAAAACAGTGACCCATGAAGAAGTTACCAAAGAAGAGCTCGGAGGAGGATTTACCCATAATGCCAAGAGCGGCGTGGCCCACCTGCTGGCCGAGGATGATGAGCTGGCAATGCTTATGGTCAGGGAGCTGCTGAGCTACCTGCCTTCCAATAACATGGAAGACCCACCTGTAATAGCAAATACTGATGATATCCATAGGGAGGATGAGCTTCTGCAATCATTGGTTCCCGATGATCCGAATAAACCTTATGATATGCATACCATCATCGAGACGGTGGCTGACAATAATAATTTCTTTGAGATCCAGCCTCACTACGCTGAGAATATTATCGTAGGATTCGCACGTATGGATGGGCGACCGGTAGGTATCGTTGCTAACCAGCCCGAACATCTTGCTGGTGTCCTGGATATCAATTCATCACTCAAAGGGGCGCGATTCGTTAGATTTTGTGATGCTTTTAATATCCCCATAATTACTTTTGTTGATGTGCCCGGGTTCCTGCCCGGTACTAACCAGGAGTTTGGTGGAATCATCAAACATGGTGCGAAGCTGCTTTATGCGTTTTCAGAGGCAACAGTGCCTAAGATCACACTTATCACACGCAAAGCCTATGGCGGAGCCTATGATGTGATGTCGAGCAAGCATATTGGCGCCGATATTAACTTTGCCTACCCAACTGCTGAAATCGCAGTGATGGGACCAGCCGGAGCTGTTAATATCATTTTCCGTGATAAATTGTCAGACAAGGATAAAGATAAAGCTGTTGAAGATTATAAGAACACATTTGCCAGTCCTTACAAAGCCGCTGAGCTGGGTTATGTTGATGAAATAATCTATCCGAAACAAACAAGATTTAAGCTGATCCAGGCACTGGAGATGACCCGTAACAAAACCAAAGTTACTCCTCCTAAGAAGCACGGTAATATTCCATTGTAAGTGTTGTAGAAGGGAGATTATTCTAGCGAGTATTCTACCCGCAAACCTTGCATTACCTTTTCCAATACGGAATTGGTGTGATCAATCAAAGGTTCAAGCTGTTCCAGGTTCGTGCCGGCTTTGGCATACTCCTCAATGGAACGAACCTCAGCATGAAGGGTTTTAATCTTGAAGAGATCAATGGAGGATTTGAGCTTGTGTGAAAAGAACTTTACATTTTCCAGGTCACCTGAACGATGGGCCCGATTCAGATCATTTAGCATCAATGGCACATCTTCGAGAAAAATTGAGACCAGGAATATGATCTGCTCCTGGTCATCTTCCACAAAATCCTGTAAACCTGATAAATCGTATAATTTGTTCTCTTCCATAATAACTTTATACGTAAACTTAGATGTCTTCGTTCTTAAGCATCCTGTAAATTGTTGATTTTCCCATGTTCAATTTTTGGGCAACCATAGAAACATCATCATGATATTTCTCCAAATAGAACTTGATAATCTTTTGTGTATATCCCCTTAAAGTGTCTTCAGTATTAAGGATATCAGAGGATATGTTGGTTGAATTGAACCTTATATCACGCTTGTCGATCATATCATTATTGGTCATGACTGCCGCCAGCTCAATAACTGCTTTCAACTCCCTTACGTTTCCCGGATAAGAGTATTTCATCAACTTTTCCATGGCATCCCTTGAGATGGTTTTGGGCCTGAAGTTGTTTTCCTTGCAGAACTCATTCAGAAAATGCTTTGCCAGGATAAGAATGTCATTACCCCTGTTTCGGAGAGGTGGTATCTCAATTGGCAAGCCAAGCAAACGATAATATAGATCTTCCCGGAAATTTCCTTTGCTAACTTCTTCTGTCAGGTTTCTATTGCTTGCGATGATCAAGCGAACATCAAATTTGATGGTCTGATTTCCCCCGACACGGGTCAGATCTTTTTCCTGCAGGACCCTTAAGAGTTTTGACTGCATATTAAGGTCCATTTCTGCTATTTCATCCAGAAACAATGTGCCCTTATTTGCAAGCTCAAACTTACCGATCTTCCTTCCGCTGGCACCGGTAAAGGCACCCCTTTCATAACCGAACAACTCGCTTTCTATAAGCTCTTTTGGTATGGCAGATACATTAATTGCAACAAAAGGCTGATCTTTCCTGGAAGAGAGGTTATGTATAGCATTAGCCACCAGCTCTTTTCCGGTACCTGTCTCCCCAAATAAAGAAACAGATATATTGGTCTTGCTTGCCTTTTCAATCAGGCTGAATACTTGTTTGACAGAAGGACTGTTGCCTTTCATCAATTTAGAAGCATTATAACCATTACTTTGCTTGAGGTTCGGACTTTTCCTGGTGCGTTGTACTTGTTGTACTTTTTTAATGTTTTTTATGGACTTCCAAAGCTTTTCTTTGGTGTCTTTATCTTTGACAAGGTAATCATAAGCACCTTCCTTTAAAAACTCGATGGCTGTTTTTACATCTTCCTGTCCTGAGACAATAACTACCGGAATATTAGCGTCATAAGCCTTGATCTTTTTAAAGACTTCCATGCCTTCAAGGTCTGGTAATCCATAGTCTAAAGAAATTAACCCGGGGTTGTTAGAAAGATGGTCGAGGCACTCAGTGCCTGTTTGAAACCAGTGAACTTCGTTGTCGGGATTTAGAGAAAGGTAATAATTCAATGCTTGTCCGTAAAGTCTATCATCTTCAACGATGAAAATCTTGAATGAATCCATTTATGCCAGATCTAATTTATAAGAGGGTTTGAGTTATCCCGTTTAACGAAAAAATGTGTAATACGTTGCAATAAAACCCGTAATTTTGCCGCTTGCTATATAAAAATTAAGCATTTACATATTTTAAATAGGATGGGCAGGTTTATTGTTGGATTTATCAGGTTTATTATAAAATTGATTATTTATGTTATCACAGCTGCTGTCATTGTTGTGACAGTTGAATACTTGCTTTGCCCGTTCTATAATTTCCCTGAACCAAAGCCATTCTCAGGTAATCAACTGTTCAATCCGTATCAGTCGATCGATGACCCGCAGTGGAAAAAGGGCAACTTCCAGGTTCAATCATATTCCTGGCTTGGAATAACAGATGGAAGAAAGAACTCCAACAGAGCAATCGATTCTGTTTATACTTACCTGAGCTATGATATAAAAGCAATCTCTGACTACCAGAAAATCAGCCAGTTTGGACGTGACAATGAATCATTTATCCCGGTGTATGAGCATGGTTATGGCTTATGGAAAAACCACCAGGTACTGTTGGGAGCACGTAAAGTCTTATGGACCGATTACCCCATCTTCCAGACACTTCACCATAAACAGCATATCCTTGACCTGCTGAGCAAAGACAATGAGCTTGTTTACATCGCCCATCCAAGGATGAGAAGAGGCTATGCTCCTGAAGATATGTATTACCTTACAAACTATCAGGGACAGGAAGTCCTTAACGGCTTTGGTAATTCACTGGCTCATTGGGATGCAGCTCTTTCTGCTGGTAAACTGATTACGATAATTGGTAATGATGATGCTCATAATGTTTTCAAGCCTGATGATGTTGGAAATTTATGTACCATGATCCACTCACCTTCGCTAAAAGGAGCAGACATTATTGATGCATTAAGATATGGACAGGCTTTTGGTGTTGATTTCAGGGTGCCAGGCAAGCATTCTTATGAAAAGAAGAAAGAAAGAATTGTAAATGTGCCTGAGCTTGAGACTGTTAAATTGATAGGTGACACCCTCCTGGTCCAGGTAAGCAAAATACCTGTAGAAATGCGCTTCATCGGACAGGGAGGGAAAGTCGTAATGCAGGTTGAAGAAGTGGATTCGGTGAGATACGTCTTTGGTAAAGAAGATACGTATATCCGTACTGAAATAAGCTTTGATAATGGTACAGTATTCTACCTTAACCCGGTTGTTCGCTATGATGGTGCCGATCCCTGGAAGATGGAGAAGGCAGAAATTGCCCTGCTCCCTACATGGATTCTTAGAATTGTCGGCTTTTCTGTATTATTTTTGTTACTGGGCCTCGCTATCAGAAGACGCATTAGAAAATAATAATTCAAACAGGTGAATAAATTGTCAGATCAGGTTGTTCGTAAAATACTGGTCTTGCTGTTGATCCTCTCAGCAGTTATTCGCGGATTCCTTGCTTTTTTTCTTGAATTTGGAAACGATGAGGTTTATTACTGGACTTATGCATTATACCCTGACATGAGCCACTTTGACCATCCCCCCATGGTGGGCTGGGTCATCCAGGTCTTCACTCTTGACCTGTTGCTGGACCATGAGTTTTTTATCCGCCTGGCAGCTGTCACCTTTGGTACTTTAAATACATGGATCATATACCTGATCGGGGCCAGGCTTAAAAACAAGATCACCGGGCTTTATGCAGCCATACTTTTTACAGCTTCGATATATTGTTTCCTGATTACGGGCACATTTATCCTGCCGGATACACCCCAGGTGTTCTTCTGGCTGCTGAGCTTGCTTTTTTTGATAAATGCCCTGTTTGGAGATTCTGCGCAAACTAGAAAAAACCTGTTCCTGATCCTTGCTGGATTTACAATAGGCCTTGGCATGCTTTCGAAATACACTACTGCATTCCTGTGGGTCGGGACGATCATATACATCTTGTTGTATGACCGGAAATGGCTTAAGCACAGTGACCTTTATATTTCAATAATTGTCTCTGTAATGCTGTTCCTGCCGGTAATATCCTGGAATATCCAGAATGATTGGATCAGCTTTACCTTCCAGGGTGAAAGGGCAAACCTGTTTTCTTCAGGGGTGAATATAAATAATTTCATAAGAGAACTCCTTGGGCAGGTTTTATATAATAACCCCGCGAATGTCGTGATCATCGTCATCACTATGATAGCTGTCATCCGGCATAAAAAATTCCTCTCAGCTCATAAAACCAGGTTCCTTTTATGGATTAGCCTGCCCCTGGTACTCACTTTTCTGTTCATTTCATTGTTCAGGGGCACTTTACCTCATTGGTCTGCTCCGGGCTACCTGGGACTGATTATCCTATCTGCTGCTTTTCTTGAAGAGAAGAAAACAAAAAGGCTTTTCCCGGTATCCTTGCAGATACCTCTTTATCTCCTGCTGATTATCTTGATAGCCGGTACAGGACAGGTGAAAGGAGGATGGTTGTATAATGACTTTTCAGATGACCCAAGGGCTTTAGGCAGGAAAGATGTTTCTTTAGACATGTATGGCTGGCGACAACTCGGTGAACAATACAAAAGCAATGGCCTTCCAATCATTTCTCACCGATGGTTCCCGGCGGCTAACCTGGATTACTATGTAGCACGGCCAAATGAACTTGATGTACTTGCAATAGGAAAGTTGTCTGGCATACATAAATATGCCTGGATCAACAAAGAAAGAGGGGGTTTCCAATTAGGAATGGATGCCATCTTTATTACTTTAAGCAGGGATTACAAAGATCCGTTTGAGCTTTACCAATCATACTTTCATGAGATCATCCCACTCGATACAATCCAGATCTACCGGCGTGATAAACATGTTCAGAATGTGTTTGTTTATCAATTGAATGACCTTCTTCGAATTCCTGAAAATTAAGTTACATTTGTAATAATAAACAGTTAAGCATCATTCTTAATGGAGTCTCATCGTCAACAAAAGGTTTCAAGATTATTGCAGAAGGAATTGGGAGCATATTTCCAGCAGGAGAGTCATCGCCTGTATCATGGTGCTATGATTACCGTCACCAAAGTGAATGTTACGCGGGACTTAGCCCTGGCGAGAGTTTTTCTGAGCCTGTTTGCTGTAGACAACAAAGCAGATTTGATCGACGTTATTGGCAAGAGGAAGAAAGAGATAAGGTACAAGCTCGGTGAAAAGATCAGACATCAGCTGAGAGGTGTTCCCAACCTTGAGTTTTTCGAGGATGATTCACTGGATTATATAGAAAATATTGAAAACCTCCTAAAAGATTAATCTCCGCCTTGAACTTTCCATGGTATATCGCCAAAAGGTATTTGCTTTCAAAGAAATCCTATAACATAATTAACATTATTTCCGGGATCTCAGTTGCAGGGATAAGCATAGGCACCATGGCCCTGATTGTTGTTCTTTCAGTTTTTAATGGATTTGAAGGCTTGATAGTCTCATTGTTTAATACCTACAATCCTGATATTCAGGTTACTGTAAAAAAAGGCAAGACCTTTTTATTGGAAGATATTAATGCTGCCGATATTGAAGAATTGGAAGGGGTTGTCCAGTTGATCGAGGTGGTTGAAGATAATGCATTGTTGAAACACCGGTCGAGGCAACATATCATTAACCTAAAAGGTGTTGGAGAAGGCTACCAGGAAAGGACAGCACTGGATTCAATGATCATTGATGGACAATTTCTTCTTAAGGAAGGGACAATGAATTTTGCCGTGATAGGTGCAGGTGTTGCCTATCATCTTGGTGTTTATCTCCACGGTAAGATCGACCCTATAACAGTTTATGTGCCAAGCAGAACAAAGAGACCGGGCGTAAACCTGGATAACGCATTTAACAGCAGGAACATAATTCCTTCAGGAGTGCTCTCTTTGCACCAGGAATTTGACTTAAAATATGTCATTGTACCCATTGATTTTGCCCGGAATTTGTTTGAATATGTGGATGAGGTTACAGCAGTCGAAATTAGTCTTGATCCTTCAGCAGATGTAGATGAGATGCAGGATAGGATCAGTGACATTATTGGAGAAGGCTTTTATGTCAAGAATCGTTTTGAGCAACAGGAATTGCTCTATAAGATCATGAAAACAGAGAAATGGGCCATCTTTTTCATCCTGACTTTCATTTTAATTGTTGCAGCCTTTAATGTGATAGGGTCGCTGACCATGCTTATCCTGGATAAGAAAAAGGATATCGCAGTATTGCACAGCATGGGAGCTAATAACAAATTGATCCGCAGGATCTTCCGCGTGGAGGGCATGATGGTATCGGTCATTGGAGGCCTCATTGGCCTCGTGCTTGGTGCCGTACTATGCATTCTTCAACAGGAATTTAGCCTGATAACTCTTGGTGGAGGTAACGGGTCATTTATCATTGAAGCCTATCCTGTTGAAATGCATTTTGTTGATTTTATTTATGTTTTTATCACTGTTTTCATCATTGGTTACCTGGCTGCATCATACCCCGTGAGCCGCATTTCCAGGAAATACATGCAACAGCGCCTTCAGTAATGCTTTGCAGGCAACTATTACTTATTCAAATATGTCTGAAACATTAGAGAGCATTAATAGTAGAAATAGATATTAATGTCTATTTATATGGTATAAACTGCATTTGTTGTATATTTGTGTGCTTAATTAGGAAAGCTATTAATTATTACTGAATTTTCGTTTAACTAACATCTTATGGGAAAGAACATTATTACCAGGTATATGGCTATTGTTATAGCTTTATCTCTTATTCTTGCCAGCAGTTCAGCATTTTCGAAAGATATTAAATTGTCTAAAGAAGATAATAAAATCAGCGTTGTTGAGAATACTTATCATAAACTGCATATAACCAATCAACTTGGTGATATCAAAACAATAAAAGTCTCAGTCGATAACAGGGTTTTCACACAGCTTGTTATCCCCGGGTATTCATCCACAGAGGTTGTGGGTAGCCCTAAGCTTCCGGTTAGCAGGCAGCTAATTGAGCTGCCAATAGGTGCTGTCCCAAAAATTAATATCCTGAGTTCAGTGGTTAAAGAGATCGAACTGGATCAACTGGGCATCGAAGCCAGCATTATCCCTGACCAGTTGCCAATACCCAAAGATGGTTCTTATGTTGAATTCAAATTCGACGAGGAAGCATATTCAAAAAATATTTTCTACTATGATGAGCCTGTTTCCGTTGATGCAATAGGTATGCTGAGAGGACTTCGCATCGGCAGACTGAACATATCCCCTGTTCAATACAATCCTGTCACGAATACTATCAGGGTTTATGAAGAACTGGAGTTTGAAGTTGTCTTTGAAGGAGCAGATATTCAGCTTACTATTGAAGAGAAACTTAAAAATAACAGCCCTTATTTCAAGTCCATTGGAAGACGATTCCTGAACTATAAAGCTGCCAGCAGTGCAAATAGAGATACCATTGCACAGTATCCAATCAAGTATGTGATAATCGCAGATCCAATGTTCACCGATCAGCTGCAGCCTTTCATTGAATGGAAAACAAAAAAAGGGTTTACCGTCATTGAAGCATATACTGATGATCCATCAGTTGGAAGTACAACAACATCAATCAAAGCATATATTGAAGGTCTTTATAATGCTGGTACTCCTTCTGACCCGGCACCATCATTTGTTTTATTTGTTGGAGATGTTGATCAGATACCAGCCTGGAGCGGTAGTGCCGGCTATCATGTTACCGATCTTTATTACTGTGAATTTACCGGTGATGAATTCCCGGAGATCTATTATGGCCGCTTTTCAGCAGAAACAACAGCTCAGCTTCAGCCACAGATTGATAAGACCCTGCAATATGAAAAATATGAAATGCCTGACCCATCCTATCTCAATGAAGTACTGATGGTTGCAGGAATGGATTCCGGTTATGGGAATGACTGGGCTAACGGACAAATCAATTATGGAACAGAAAACTATTTTAACCTTGCTCACGGCCTGACTTCTCACACCTACCTGTATCCCGAATCAGGCAGCCATTCAGCAGATATCCGTCAGGATGTCAGCGATGGTATTTCATTTGGCAACTATACTGCACACTGTAGTGCTTCAGGTTGGGGCGACCCATCATTCAATACCTCACATATTCCTGCCCTGCAAAACGTGGATGAGTATTGCTTGTTGATAGGCAACTGCTGCTCTTCCAGTGCATATGACTCAGATGCCTGTTTCGCGGAAGCAATTTTGAGGGTTGCAGATAAAGGAGCACTTGGATATATTGGTGGATCAAACAGCACCTATTGGGATGAAGATTATTATTTCGGTGTTGGTGTCGGACCGATAACGGAAGACCCGCCTGCTTATGAAGAAACTACACTTGGCAACTATGACCGGACTTTCCATGATCATGGTGAGCCATTTGATGAGTGGTATACAACCCAGGATCAAATAATTTTTGCAGGGAACCTGGCTGTTACAGAAGGCTCCCCTGGTTCTTCAGTGTATTACTGGGAGATATATTGTTTGATGGGCGATCCTTCACTGATGGTTTATTACGCCGAGCCACCCGCGTTAACTGTCTCTTATGACCCTATGGTTCCGTTGGGATCTCCGTCGTTTACTATCACTACTGAACCGTATGCCTATGCAGCAGTATCCAGGGATGGCGTGCTGTATGCAGCGGCCCTGGCAGATGCCAGCGGGATGGTCGTTCTTGACTTATCTTCTGTCACAATACCTGGAGAAACAGATGTTGTGATCACCAAGCAAAACGCTCAACCATACTTCGGTACGGTCCTGGTACAGAACCCCAATGGCCCGTATGTCATTATGAGTGATTATGAGATTGCTGACCAGACATCAGGTAATGGTAACGGACAGGCCGACTATGGCGAAAGCGTTAACCTGGATGTTGAATTAGAAAATATTGGATCTGCAGATGCAGAGGACGTTTCTGCCACCTTAACAACAGAAAGTGAGTGGGTGACCATAACAGATGATTATGAGTTATTTGGAATGATACCTCTTCAGTCAGCCATTACCCAAAATGAAGCATATGAATTTGACATTGCCGACTCAATCCCTGACCAGGCTACAGTTATCTTTGAGCTTACCATACAGGATAGCACACGATTGACATGGAACTCTGATTTCAATGTGACCTTAAACGCCCCTGTGCTTGCCTTTGGTGAAGTGATGATCGATGATAGCCAAAGCGGAAACGGAAATGGCAGACTGGATGCCGGTGAGAATGCTGATATCATGTTGACAGTTCACAACTCTGGACACAGTGATGCATTGAATGCTACATGCGAGCTGTCATCCACATCAGCAGATATTACCATCAACAATACGATTTTCAATCTTGATACTTTGCCGGCACTGGATATGAAATACGCTGTCTTTAGTGTAACAGTCGCTGAAGATGTGCCTACTGGATCATCAATTGATTTTGCGAGTATAGCAGAAGCCGGCCCTTATGCGGTTCTGGATGATTTTCTCCTGACAGCCGGTCAGATACCGGTACTTATTCTCGACTTTGACAAAAACCATAATTCAGCTAACGCAATATTGGCTTGCCTGGAGAACCTTGGCATTGGAGCAGACCTGATGACTGAGTTTCCCGATGAAATGGGCCTGTACATGTCTGTATTTGTCTGCCTCGGAATTTATAGCGATAACTACGCGTTAAGTGTTGATGATGGCCAGATACTGGCCGATTATTTGAACGATGGTGGTATGCTGTATATGGAAGGTGGCGATACTTGGGCTTACGACGACCAGACAGCTGTTCACCCAATGTTTAAAATTAATGGTATTAGTGATGGCACAGCTGACCTGGAAACCATTCTTGGCTCACCGACCGGTTTCTGCAATCAAATGTCATATAGTTACAGCGGAGAAAACAATTATATTGATCATATTGAAGCAACCGAATCCGCATTCCTGCTGTTCGAGAATCTTCCAGCAGAATACTATATTGGTGTTGCATATGATGCCGGTGCTTATAAAACTATCGGGGTATCCTATGAGTTTGGCGGACTTGATGATGGGGACAATACGAAGGATGAACTCATGATTGAGTATCTTGATTTCTTTGGCCTTGAAGGCATCTATACAGGTATTAATGATAATTATGAAATTGCCCAGGTAGATATGATGATCTACCCTAACCCTGTTAATTCTAATAATGCACAGATTATGATAAAAATGAATGAGCAGGATCAGGTTAGTATCAATCTTTATAATTCAATGGGACAGCTTGTGGATAATGTTATGAATGGAAAATTACTTCCAACAGGTGTTCACCATTATTCAATCCAATCAGAAAGCTTGAAATCAGGTATATATTACTGCATCCTAACCACCAGCAAGCAACAAGTGTCGAGTAAGCTGGTGATAATGAAATAAGAAAAATTAACTACTACAATAAAATTACTGCAATGAAAAAAATCTTTCTTGTGCTTGTTAGTATCCTGGCCTTTATGCATCTCATTGCTGCCGGCGATGGTTATGATGTGCATTTTGCCCAGCCTACAACAGATACTTATGTCCTTAATTTTGAATTACAGGACTTCGATGTTGCTGATATAAACATCAGCGGAACAACATATGCAAATATCCTTTTTGATGGAAGTGTTACTACCAGCAAAAAAGGATTTGCTTCACTGCCTTTTATCCATGCTGCTTTGCAATTACCCGCCAGGAAAAACTTCGATATCGTGGTGACAGACAGTGAGTTTGTTGAATATGACCTGGATTATCCGTTGGTCCCTTCAAGAGGGGTAATATACCGGGACCAGGATCCATCTTCTATACCTTATGAGATTGATCCAAAGTCTATCGTAGACAAATGGTACCCGGAAAACCTGGCGGACCAGACAGATCCATATATTATTCGTGATATCAGGGGGACTACAGTTTATGTCTATCCATTCCAATACAATGCCGCACAAAATAAGCTCCGGGTTTATTCAAGTGTTGAAATAAAGTTAAAGCAAAACAACAGCACACCTGTAAACCCGCTTGAGAAGGAAGTTACTTCTGTGTTGTATGAGATGGATGCAATTTATAACTCAGTCTTTATTAATTATGGAAGCATCCGTGATGACCTGACCATTGATGAGGTTGGGGATATTCTTGTCATTTGTACAGATCGCGATGAAGCCGCCATTGAGCCATATATCCAATGGAAAAGGGAGAAGGGATACCTCGTTGAGTTAGAGGTCGTTCCGGTTGGCACCAATGTGGAATCTTTGATTCAGCAGAAATATGATGACAATAATGATATTCTTTATGTACAGCTGGTTGGGGACTGGGCTGATATCAAATGCAATATCCTGAGTGGTTATTACCCGATGGATCCACAGCTTGGTTGTGTGGTT
Organism: uncultured Bacteroidales bacterium; assembly: GCA_963753055.1. Lineage (GTDB taxonomy): Bacteria > Bacteroidota > Bacteroidia > Bacteroidales > B18-G4 > JAUWGC01. Next base: position 159,154 of record CAVWAP010000004.1, read on the forward strand.
GGTACAGATGAGTTTGCCGATATCAGCATCGGAAGGATATCAGCAAATGATGCAAACCATGTTACCATACAGGTTGATAAGGTCATCAATTATGAAAAGAACCCTGAAATGGCCGGCGCCTGGTATGATGTTTCTACCGGAATCGCTTCCGACGAAGGCCCGGGAGATGATGGTGAATATGACTATGCACATATTGATGTTATCTACAATGATAAACTGGATCCATTCACCTATGAGTCACATAATGATATTTATGCTCCGGGAGTTACCGGAAGCATGGTAAGCAATGCCGTTAATACAGGTACAAGCATTATGAATTACTGCGGCCATGGATCAGCCACATCTTGGGGTACCACAGGATTCAATACCAGCAATGTAAACAGCCTGACCAACGCTGACCGTTTACCGGGCATCTTCTCAGTGGCCTGTAACAATGGTGAATTTAATAAGACAGGAGGCGACTGCTTTGCAGAGGCATGGCTAAAAAAGGAAAATGGTGGTGCAGTAATGTTTCTGGGTGCCACAATCAGCCAGCCCTGGGATCCTCCAATGCGTGGTCAGGATTATTTCATGGACGTCCTGATCGGTGGATATGATTACAGCGCACATTCAGGCCAGAGTGGAATAAACACTACGGAACAAAGAACTACAGTTGGTTCCCTGATATTCAACGGACTTACATTAATGTGTACTGAAGCAAATCAGGGCCAGGACTGGGAAACAGCCAAGACATGGACTTTATTTGGCGACCCTTCAATGCAAATGAGAACTGATCAGCCTGATGAGCTGACCTTATCAAATACAACATTGATTTCAGGCATACCATTCCAAACAATAATAAGCGGTTCATCCGGACCTGTCGAAGGCGCAATGGTGGCTCTTAGCCAGGGAGATAATTACGTAAGAGGATTTACAGATGCTACTGGTACTGTGAGCATAGATCAGACTTTCCTGCCGGGAACAGCCTTATTGGTTGTGACAGCATTTAATACAGAAACAATTTATGATACCATCGATGTTGTACCCGCTAATGGTGCATACATAATCTATGCCTACCATGAGGTAGATGACATTGCAGGCAATGGAAATGGAATGATTGATTATGGTGAATCAGTGCAATTCAATCTTGCTCTGACAAATATAGGCCAGGAAGATGCGAGTAATGTTGAGGTCCTGGTCTCATCAGGTGATGATTATATCACATTCTCTGATAGTACAGAATCATACAGCTCTATTCCTACGGGAGATACTGTAATGGTCAATGCAGCATTTGCATTTGATGTAGCTAACGGTATACCTGACCTCCATAACATAGTCTTTGAGCTCGAGTCAACTGGTGATGAAACATGGACCAGCAACTTTGGTGACATGGGCCATGCACCGTTATTGACACTATTTGATTACACTTTCAATGATCCGGATGGTAACAATAACGGGAAACTGGATGCAGGGGAAACAGGAACGCTGACAATTACCATTGAGAATGCGGGAACTTCCGGTGCCATGAATATCAATGGAGAGTTAGTCCCTGCAAGTAACTATACTACACTGGATGAATCACTATTGTTATTCGGAAACCTGGAAAGTGGAGAATCCCTCTCCCAGGATTATATTATCACAGCTGATGAATCGACACCAGAAGGATTCCAGGCTGACTTCACATTCAATATGACAGCAGATCTTGAGCAGAGCTTCATGGATGAGTTTTTTATGATTGTCGGACAAATACCTGTGCTCGTCATCGACATGGATGGCAATAATAATTCTGCAAATGAAATAACTACATGCCTGAGCAATCTTGGTGTTACATCAGATTATGCAACTGCAGTTCCAGATAACCTTCACTTATTTGCTTCAGTATTCGTTTGCCTTGGAGTCTATCCTGACAATTATGAAATGACTGGCGCAGAAGGTGAATTGTTGGCTGCATACTTAAATGATGGCGGAGCACTATACCTTGAGGGTGGTGATACCTGGGCATATGATGACCCAACAGCTGTCCATCCCATGTTTAATATCAATGGAATAAATGATGGTTCAGCTGATCTGGGGGATCTTCACGGACAGGATAATAGCATTTGCGAATCCATGGATTATACTTATAGTGGTGACAATAACTACATGGACCAGATAGGTCCATTGGCCACCGGGGAGCTGTTTTTTGAAAATGCAGACCCTGCCTATGGTTGTGCTGTATCAAATGATGCCGGTGACTATAAAACCATCGGTATGTCATTTGAGTTCGGTGGACTGGATGATGCCGACTTCACCAAAGATGAATTAATGGCAATATTCCTGGATTTCTTTGGTATTGAAAGTATCATTACTGCGATCGGCAACCCTGAAGAATCAATGAACCTGGAGGTTTTTGGAAACTATCCAAACCCCTTTACCGGTTCAACCAATATTAGTTTCCAGTTAACGGAGACTACCCATGTGACGATAGAGGTTTATAACCTGGCAGGCCAGATGATCGACAGGGTCATCAGCAGTGAATTGCCGGCTGGACGTCATATCATTAAATGGGGCAGTGAAAATATTTCCGGTCAGGGCATGCCTGATGGCATGTATATCTACCGGGTCATAACCCCTTCCGATCTTGAAACACGGAAGATGGTTAAAATGCAGTAATGTTTCAACTAACATGCACAAAAAAAGTCCCGCCAGGATGGCGGGACTTTTTCGTTTATATCTGTGAGTGTATTATTCGATGATATGTTTTTCCTCAGCTTGCAGTATCCTCCTGTCGGCAGCATCAGTTACAAAAGCGATAACACTTGTGTTAGCCGGAACCAGGTTGCTTGCAATAGTGACTTGAAACTCCTTGGTAATTATTTCACCTGCAATGATATCTCCGCTGGAAATCTCAAAACCCCAGGCCCCACTATAGGAACCTTTAAGCATATGCTCATGCTGGTAGTCAGGTATATCCCCTGTATCGCTTAACTGGGGTGCGATGATGCCACTTTCAAGAATGTAAAAACACAGGTTATAATTTCCTGTAAGGTCAACCAGGAACTCAACGTCCACTTTCACATCTAATGCAAGTGTCTGATCATTAAAAGTAGTTTCGAGGACGATGTTTGCTTCCTGAGGCTCATCAAGGATGTCCTCAATCTTGCCCTGCCAGGTTGTGGAAAACTCAGCTTTGTTTGATGTCCTGTTAACATTCCCGCAAGGAACATATCCCGGGTCATATACAGAGAATAGGGTGTTGCCTGTTTCAGTTGTGAAATCAGCAGTATATAATCCAGATGCATCTGCATGTGCAAGGGGCCCGGCATGAATAGCAAGTAACACAACCTGTTCACCATAAATACCTTTCAGGTTGTGAGCTTCTTCTGTCGCTTCCGGACAGTTGGGACACTTGTGCCCTGTATATTCCTCCAGGAGTACTTTTTTAACCTTTTCTCCTGGAGCAGGAGGTTGCACTCCAATAGGTTCAAGGTACGGCTCTTCTATCACATCACAGGCAGTGATGGTAAAGATGAGCAGTATGATTGGTAAAATATATGATTTTATCTTTTTCATTTGCAATTTCTTTTAGAAGGTGCTTGTAAGGGTTAAGGTGAATCCGTTTGATGCAGGTACTTGTCGACATACACCTCCGACACAAAGTAATCCTTCACGTTGTCTTCCATAACCCAGGGCAATGCGCGTTGCTCCACGGACGTACGCAAAAGCTGCATTATAGTAATGAAGTCGCATATCTGGATTAGAATTTCCATAATTGTACTCATCCAAAACAGTGAAAAAATAATGTGGTGCTATATTAAATTCAAGCAATCCCATCATCCAGCTCCCCATGTCCTGATCAGACCAAAGTTGCTGATACTCAGCCCTGAGCGATTTGGTAGGGGTGATCTTCCAGGTTACATCCAATACTCCAATATTGGCATGAACATCTGGTTCCCCAACATGTCCTTCAACCACTGCAACGTTGGATGTCTGGTTGATGTATGAAGCTACAAGCTTCCATTTTGTGTTGATCTTCTTGCTAAATAGCAAGTCGAATTCCTGGTAGTAAAGTTCATCACCAAACTTAAAGAAATCAGATGTATATCCATCTGTACCTGTCTGGTCAATTGGAACGCCCGGTGCTATGGCTTGTTTGTCTATTGAAGAAAGATAAGAATAATCAGCTTTGAATTTTGTGCCATACTTTCCGCCTAACTTGCTTTTCTTGGGGATAGTATAAACAACCTGTCCCTGTACGCCGATCTCTCCGTTTGGTTGACTGGCGTATGGATACATGGTAGCCAGGCTGTAAACCTGTTGCACTGTTTGGGCGGGCAGGTAGTTGATGTCCAACTCATTGCCTACTACTGATGACTTGGATTTAAAGCTCATATTATCAACCCGCTTGAAGGTACCCATAACGCCTAACCCTTTCATAGAGTATGAAAGGGTCAGGAAGAAAGCCTCACCTGATTTATAGATGTAATCATTCATGGCAGAGGGGTTGTTGATCTTATAGGCATATTCTGTCTTCAGGCTAAATCCACCATGGATAATATCCAGCCTTCCTGCTGCTGCAGAGACATTCTGTGGAAGCTTATATGCATAAACTGTCGAATCAATAATGGTCTTTTTCTGTGGATCCTTTTCGTAGTTGCTTACAAAGCTGGCTCCAATGATGAATTTAGTCTTCATGTTTGCCATCCCTGAGATGGATTCATTCAAAAACCATTCACCATCAATAGCTCTGACCACGCCACGGTTACCATCAAGATAGGGGTCCCAGAAATAGCGTTGTATACCAAATAACCCTGTGATGATAACACCTTTGGCAGGCTTGTACTTAGCCCTGACTCCACGAATGGAGTTATCTATGCCCAGCTGCCATTCCTCATAGCTTCTTAAGACCAGTCCGTTACCAAACTGCTCATAAAAGTTACCGGCAGTCAGTTCCAGCTTGTCCCAGCTATATTTAACATAGTAATTGGATATGCCTAAACCATCGTATCGTATATCAAAACCGGCGAGGGGCGGGAGATATGCTTCGAAGCGAAGACCTGCCTCAAAGCGACCGTTTTTATAAACCACACGGCCATATGAATTCATCCGGAATTCCTTGCCATTCAGCTGGGAATCAGTAATACCTAGCTTATCATCTGTATTGTAATAGGCAGCATCAACCTGGAAGCTTCCATAAACCTGTCCTCCACCTGTATTCTGTGCTAAAGCAGAAGCAGGCAATAAAAACAGAAGAACGAGGATAACATGAATTTGGTTTGGTTTCATATAAGGGACATTTTGTGCATTAGTCGAGGCTCTCGCCATTTGCTACTTTTCTGACTTTATCTATCAACTCAAGCTCAGAGCCTTCAGAGAAGGAAGTATGCTGCCAGACAATATTGCCATCACCATCAATCAAGAAAGTATGGGGAATCAGGTTAACATTCATTTCCCTTTTGAAATCCCCGTTTGGATCCAGTAAGATTTCGTAATCCCAGGAATTTCCATTGGCGAAGGTGGCCACCTGGGAACTTGACCTGGTGTCATCTATTGAAACAGCGACCAACTTAACACCTGTTTCATCAATCCAATCATCATATACTTCAGCAATGGTATTCAGCTCCCTGATGCAAGGTTTGCACCACAGAGCCCAGAAGCTTAATATAATTGGTTTACCGTCATTTGATATGTCTGAAGTGTTGAATGGCTCACCTTCCATAGTCTTAACATCAACAGATGGTAGGGTGCGTCCTTTTTTTGCACTTTCAGTTTGTGAGAAAACAACAGTTATTGTAAGCAGTAGTGTGATTAAAAGAACAATTTTTTTCATGCTGTTTGGTTTAGTATTGATTATTCTATATATGAGAATAGGAACGTCAAATTTATAAATAAATTACATTATACAATGTAGACCTCAAGAATTTCGCTTTCTTCCTTCGGATTAATGATTATGTTTTCCATTATTGCTGGAATCAGTGCTGCTTCCCCGGCTTTTAAATCTTCTTTGCCAATAGGATAAATGATCTCAACACTGCCTTTCACACATAAATAAATGATGAAACTGTCTAATGCATCAATCTCCTTTTCCAATGAATGTTTGGCCAGCTGGATCAGGTTAGTGGTAAAATAGGGACAGCTGACCAGGTTAACAGTTTGATCTTCCCTGGTTTCATGCCTGGTTTTATAATCACCGTAAACATTGAAATCGATAGCATCCAATGCAAGATCAGTATGGAGGTCCCTGGATTTTCCTTCATCATCAACACGATCCCAGTCATAGATCCTGTATGTGGTATCTGATGTTTGCTGAATCTCTGCAAGGAAAATGCCTGGTCCTAACGCATGAACACGCCCAGACGGCATATAAAACACATCACCCCGGTCGGCTGTTTCAAAATTCATGATCTCTTTCAGGGAGTTGTTATTCAGGTGGTGCATGTACGTGCTCTTATCCATCTTGCGGTTGAAACCGGTAATGATCTGTGCCTGTTCATCTGATTCCAGGACATACCACATCTCAGTCTTGCCTCTTCCTATTCTTCTCCTTTTCGCGAGTTCATCATCAGGATGCACCTGTATGGAAAGCCAATCGTTGGCATCGATCAGCTTGACCAGGATAGGAAATTCATTTCCGTAATCATTAAATATCTTTTCCCCAACAAGGTCGTACATGTAAACCTCAACTAAGTCATTCAAAGTATTGCCTGCCAGGTAGCCATTTTCAATAATGGATTCATTGTCTTTCACCCCGGATAAAACCCAGGCTTCACCGCAGTTTGGCAAAGGCTTAAAATCAAGTCCCATGACTGATTTCATTTTTTCTCCACCCCAGATCTTGTCTTTGAAAATGGGTTTGAATTTCAGGGGGTAAAGTTCATTCATAACATTTCTATTTTACCTATTTTTGCTGCTTTCAAAGGTATTAATTTTCCCTAAAATGGCTGAAATGAAAAACATATGCGTATTCTGTGGTTCCAGCAGGGGTTTTCATGAAAAGTACATGAATCATGCCAAAGAATTGGCTGAAGAGATGGTCCGTGAAGGCTTAGACCTGGTTTATGGAGGGGCTAATATAGGCTTGATGAAGACAATGGCAGATACCGTATTGGAAAAGGGTGGAAAGGTCATTGGCGTCATGCCCAGGCGACTGACTGATAAAGAAATTTCTCACCCTGGCTTAACGGAAATGCATATCGTTGATACCATGTCGGAGAGAAAAGAGCTGATGGCAGCCAAATCTGATGCATTCATCGCCCTTCCGGGTGGTATAGGTACGATGGATGAACTATTTGAGGCGCTAAGCTGGAACCAACTGGGCCTGATGCACAAGCCCGTTAGTATTCTAAATACCGATGGTTTTTATGATGACCTGATCAGCTTTCTTGAACGGGCTGAGAATGATAAATTTATGAGGGTTGAACATCTTGAAAACCTCATCATTGACAAATCTCCATCACAGCTTCTTCAAAAGCTGAACGGATACACTTATCAAGTAGCCGAGAAGTGGGTCGACCGCCTGAAGAAGAAGGGTTATTAATCACAGGTTTTCTTGCTTTGCCAGTGATATTGTAGTAATTTCACCATAGAAAAGCTGTCTCATATCATGGAAACAGCCCTCTATTATGAATCCTTAGATGATCATAAGGTAAAATGTACCTTATGTCCGCATTATTGTACATTAAATCCCGGCAATTATGGTATCTGCAAAGTCCGCCAGAATACGGACGGGCAGCTGATGACAAATAATTACGGGAAAGTATGTGCTATCCGCTTTGATCCCATCGAAAAAAAGCCTCTGTATCATTTTTCACCTGGAAAAAGCATCTTATCCGTTGGCAGCATCGGCTGCAACCTGAATTGTAAATTTTGTCAGAATTATGAGATCTCTCAATGTAGAGTCGAAGACTATCCATACCTCCATGAATACACAGCTGAAGAGATCATCAGGATCGCTTTAAAAGAATCAGAAAGCTGCGGCATATCGTATACTTATAACGAACCAACAGTATGGTTTGAATTTATGATTGACATAGCCAGCCTGGCCGCCCAGCAAAATCTTTCTAATGTGGTGGTCACCAATGGCTTCATAAACCCTGATCCTCTTGCTGAGCTGGGCAACTATATGGATGCATTCAGCCTGGACCTGAAGTCTTTTAATAACCAGTTTTATAAAAAGCTGACAGGCGCCTCCCTGGATCCTGTGCTAAGGACGGCTAAGACCATTCGTAGTATGGGAAAGCACCTGGAGATTACCAATCTTATTGTTACGCATGAGAATGATAATATTGAAGATTTCACTTTGTTGGTGAAATGGATTGCTGAGGAGCTGGGACCTGATACGGTCCTGCATATTTCAAGATATTTCCCTACCTATAAGATGAATCATGAAGCCACCCCGGTTGCAACCCTGGATGCTTTGTATAATATAGCATCAGATCACCTGGATTATGTGTATATGGGTAACCTTCGTTCCCAGAACGGCCAGAACACTTTTTGCAAGCATTGTGGTGAGCTGGCTATCAGCAGATACGGTTATATCACTACCTGGGAAGGGCTTGATGAAAATGGAAATTGTACCGGCTGCGGGGAACACATTATTTCCAGGTAATTCATTTACCATGTACAATGTTCCATGTTCCATGTTCCAAGTAAATAAATGGTACACGGCACATGGAACATTGAACATTGCACATGGAACTTGATTTTAGTATTATATTTACACCACAAAAATCCCGATATGATCATTATTGGTATTACCGGAACCCTGGGTGCGGGAAAGGGAACAGTAGTTGATTACCTGGTTGAGCATAAAGGCTTCAGGCATTTCTCTGTCAGAGGTTATATCACTGAAGAAATCCAAAGAAGAGGCCTTCCGGTTAACCGTGACCAGATGGTTGTGGTGGCCAATGATCTCAGGGCAAAGAACTCTCCTTCATACATCGTTGACCAGTTATATGAAAAAGCTGTTAATGCAGGGACCAGGAGCATTATTGAAAGCATCAGGACATTTGGAGAGATAGTATCCCTCCGTCAAAAAGGCAAGTTCGCACTGATCGCTGTTGATGCAGACCAGCAAACCCGGTTCAGCGAGTCAGGATGAGGGGCTCGGAGACAGATAAGGTCTCATTTGAGAAATTTAAACATGACGAAAGCAAGGAAATGACGGGCACCGATCCCAATAAGCAGAATTTGAAAAAATGTATTGAAGAAGCTGATTTCGTGATCCGGAATGATAAGACAATTGAGGAACTTTACATGCAGGTAAATAAGGTCCTTGAACAATTAGCAAATACCAAATAGTAAATAGCAAATAACCAAGTAATAAATGCCAGATCAAAACAAGCATATACGGCCAACATGGGATGAGTATTTCATGGAGCTGGCCAATACAGCAGCCAAAAGGGCCACCTGTGACCGCGGTCGTAGTGGCTGTGTGATCGTTCGCGACAAGCAGGTCCTTGTTACAGGCTATGTCGGATCACCTCAGGGCCTGCAGCATTGCGATGAAGTCGGACATCTTTATAAAAAAGTGTTTCATGAGGATGGAAAAGTGACGCAACATTGTGTAAGGACCGTTCATGCTGAGCAGAATGCCATCTGCCAGGCAGCACGCCGTGGAATTGGCCTTGACAAAGCCACGCTCTATTGCAAAATGACCCCGTGCCGTACCTGTGCCATGCTGATCATCAATTGTGGTATCGAAAGGGTCGTCTGTGAGAAAAAATATCACGCAGGAGCAGAATCAGAACAACTGTTTACAGAAGCAGGAGTGGAACTTGAGTACTTCAGCGAAGATGTTGAACAATATGATAATCAGTGATCTGTGACCTGTGATCTGTGACCAGATCGTAAATTGTACAATGTAAATACAGAATTGTAAATTAATACCTCGGGGTTTCACCCCAGAAGTTGGTATGGATACTGGCATCAGCCCCAAAGGCTTCGACCATATCTCCATGTATCTTATAAGTGCATTTCTGGCCAACGATTTCTGAAAACAGGATGTCATATTCAACGTTCTCTTCATCTATCATATTGACCTTTGCAAGGTTCTTGCTCTCATGATAGGAGCCCAGGTCTGTATGGCATACCGGACAAAAGATGTCAATGTGCTCTCCCTCAATCATTTCAAGCGATTTGTGATGTACCACAGAATATTCACCTAGTTCAGGGCTCAGCAGAATTAGTCCAACTCTGCCCTTATGATTTTTAGCTGACAGGATGATCTTGTTGCTTGGTCGTAACTGTCCGCGACATTCAGGACAGATAAAGTCATTCGTTTCCATGGAGAAGTTTATTTTATATCTAATACAAAATTAGAGTTTCCCGGCGCCATTGTCAATTAAAGGACATGTTATTCTTCATAAATAACGATCTGCATCTCCCCGGAGGAAGTGATATATCCCCTGATCATACTTTCAGTATTAAAAGGCATGGCAATGTTTCCGTCCTTATCAACTGCAATGATCCCTCCATCTGCATTGATTTTTTTTAGTTTTTGAAGGATCAGTTCATCGCCTGCCTGTTTCAGCGTCATGCCGGCATATTCCATTCTTGCAGAGATGTCATACGACACAACATTCCTTATAAAGTACTCTCCGTGACCGGTAGCTGAAACAGCACAGGTTTTATTGTTGGCGTAAGTGCCGGCTCCAATGACAGGGGAATCACCGATTCTGCCTTTCATTTTGTAAGTCATGCCACCGGTTGAAGTCCCTGCAGCAAGATTGCCTTCCCTATCGAGGGCAACAGCACCAACGGTACTAAATTTTTTATCTTTTTCTTCTTCTTTTCTCTTTTTAATGCGCATATAGCTATCCCAGCGACGTTGTGAGAAGAAGTAAGATGAGTCGACCATATCAAGCCCCATTCTGCAGGCAAAGTCCTCTGCTCCTTTCCCGGCCAGCATCACATGTTTGGATTTTTCCATAACCGTCCGGGCCGCTGAGATGGGGTTTTTGATTGTACTGACTCCGGCGACTGCACCAGCATTCAGTGTTTTACCATCCATAAAGGAGGCGTCCAGTTCGTTTTTGCCATATTCATTAAAAACAGCCCCTTTACCAGCATTGAACAGGGGGGAGTCTTCCATGATCCGGATGCAGGCTTCAACAGCATCCAGGCTTGAGCCTCCAGCTTCAAGTATCCGGCCACCAGCCTCCAGCACCTCTGTCAATTTATCAACATATTGCTGCGCCCTCTCAGGGCTATAACTTGCTTTTGTAGCGGTCCCGGCACCACCATGCACAACAAGCACATAATCTGGTTTTTGCACTTCATTATTGCATGCAGTTAGAATCAATAATGTGCAAGCCAGGAGGATTAATTTTCTCATAGACTATCTGTTTAAGATACCACTAATAAGTTCTTGTATATCATAAAGGTCGAAGAGGTGCCCTGAAGTTAGCAGGATCACAATGACGATGACCCATCTTACAAAATTCACTCCTCTTTTGACAGCCAATCGGGAAGCTACATATGCACCAACAACATTACCAATTGTAAGTATTAAACCATAGGCCCAATTGACCTGGTCATTGACCAGGAATACTACCAGGGAGAAAGTAGTATAGAGCATAACGATCAAAACTTTCACAGCATTGGCTTTTACCAGGTCGTAGCCAACCCCTACCAGCAGCGAAGCCAGCAACAGGTATCCAACACCCATGTGGATAAAACCACCATAGATCCCTATACCAAAAAAGATAATGATCTCCTTGTATCCAACCTTCTTTTCCTGCAGTTCTTTTTTCCCGTATAACCATTTTTTAGGATTGTAGAGGATGAATACCAGCATCAGGAGCATGATGACGGCCATGGCCCGTTCGAATATCTTTTCATTGATATCCACGGCAATAAAGGCTCCTATAACAGCGCCTACAACAGCAGGGATGGAAAGGATGAGGCCTTTTTTGTAATCAAGGACCTTCTGCTGCTGGAAACTGACGGTTGCTGTCAGGGTTTGGATAAATATGGCGATACGATTGGTCCCATTGGCTATCGGGGCTGGCAGTCCGAGGAACATCAGTATGGATAGCGAAATAATGGAGCCTCCCCCGGCCAGCGTGTTGATGAATCCAACCATGATGCCGGAAACGATTAAAGCAATCACTTCTCCCCATCCAATCGCTATGTCAAACATAAGGTGTATTGAGTTATAGGGAATCAAAAATAGACTTTATTGTTGATATTTGAAAACAGGGATTTTCTTGCCAAAGACCAGAACAACAACAAAGAGGATCACCAGGCCGATCAGGAATGACAGGATGGGTGAAAATCCGTATGCAGTTGGTATGGTGCCAACAAGTAGTCCAACCGTTCCGACTGTCAGTGCATAAGGCAGCTGGGTCCTGACATGTTCAATATGATTGCAGGAGCTGGCCAGGGAACTCAGGATGGTTGTGTCAGAGATCGGGGAACAATGATCTCCCAGTACGGAGCCGGCGAGTACCCCGGAAACGACATTATAAAAGATGACTTTTGCAACTTCCTGATCCAACCCGTATTCCATTGAGATCAACCATGAGGCAGGAAGCAATAACGGATAAAGGATGGCCATGGTGCCCCATGATGAACCAGTGGAAAAGGAGACCAGGGCAGACAGTATGAAAGTGATAGCAGGAACAAGATAAGGCGACATAGACATGCTAAGCATGGTTTGAGATATGAAATCAGCGGTATGCATGTGCTCGGTAATAAGAGCAAGAGCCCATGCCATGGTTAAGATAAGTACTGCTGTCAGCATAGTCTTAAATCCGCTGACAAGGCTGTTAACTGTTTCTCTTAAGGTGAGAAGTCTTTGTCCCAGCGTCAATAGTACTGCTATCACAACACCGGTTGTAGAAGACCATAAAAGCGCTTTGTATGAATTTGCCTGCCCGATGATCAAAGATACCTTTTTAGAATAGCTCAGATCAGCTTCATTCCAGATTGCACTGTCCCAGCCAGTGTAAAGAAGCCCTGCGATGGTTCCAAGGACTATGACCAGTACCGGGATCATAGCATTAAACCAACGGGGCTTGATATCTTCCGGGAGCTCCATATCATGGTTCTCGGAAGAAAAACCTTGCTGGGAAGACTCAGCATGGCTTGGCTCCCCTTCCCTTGCTCTCTTTTCTGCTTTCACCATAGGGCCAAAGTCCACTTTCCTGAAGATCAGGAACAGGATAAATGCCAAAGTGAAAATCGGGTAGAATGAATATGCCAGTGAGTTTATAAATACAGCATAGGGGCTTGAGTCGAGCCCTATGGTCTTAATCCCATCTTCAATATATGAAAGCTCAGCCCCAATCCATGTAGAAATAAAGGCAATCGCAGCAACAGGTGCAGCCGTTGAATCTACCAGGTATGCCAGCTTTTCCCTCGAGATCCTTAAACGATCAGTCATGGGCCTCATAGTATTGCCTACAACTAAAGTATTGGCATAGTCATCGAAGAAAATCAAAACACCCATTACCCATGTCACGAACTGGCCCCTGACGGAATTAGTGGCATATCGGCTCAGCTTGGTAACAATATCATTCATGCCGCCATTTTTCCCTATCAGGTTGACCATGCCACCAATAAGCATGGAGAATATAATGATCGCCAGGTGACCAAACTCTGTCATCGACTCAATAATATAAGTATCGATAATGCTCAGTATTCCCTGGAAGATGGCAATGATAAAATAACTACCTGAATAATAAGCAATTATTGTTGTCCCTACCAGCATTCCAATAAAAAGAGCTGAGAATACTTCCCTGAATAACAGAGCAAATAAAATAGCAATCAGGGGAGGCAGTATCGACATCCATAGTGGTATGGGAGTTATGCCTTTTTCAAAAAGAAAGTCATCAATAGTAATAACGAGATTCTCTTCTTTAGAAAATGAATAAGGTACACGGGCTATACCATTATTAAATTGAATGTACTGAGTATTATTATTTATACTGAGAAGATAGGTCTGTTCCAGAGTATCTGCTTCATCTTGAAACTTATGAATTATTATGTCTGAACTGATGTGCTGGATTATGATTTCCGGAAGCTCAATGCTGAATTTCTTTATTTTGATATGATCATCTTCAGAAGATTTGCCCGGCAGGGCAAGCATAAAAAAAAGGCAAGTCAGAATATAGTAAAGCGTTCTTCGTAATACCATTCCAATGTTATTTATTCCCTACCATTTCTTTGATGGCTTGTTTGATCCCTTCCTTATCATAGCCACATTCTTTATATAGCTCTTCTTGTGTGCCCTGCTCCACGAAACGATCGGGTACACCCAGGCGTCTTAACCTGGCTTTATGATTATGGTCAGCCGCAAATTCAAGTACTGCACTACCCAGGCCACCCACTATACTCCCATCTTCCACCGTGATGATCTTATCAAATTTACTAAAAATTTCATGCAGCAGGGCTTCATCAATGGGTTTGAGGAATCTTAAGTCATAGCTTGCAATGCTGATCCCTTCAGCCTCCAGTTCGTTTGCAGCCTCAACTGCGAAATTGCCAACATGCCCAATTGAAATGACAGCCAGATCCTTACCATCCCGTAGCATCCTCCCTTTACCAATCTCCAGCTCTTTCATGCCCACTTTCCAGTCGTGAATCACACCGCGCCCTTTGGGATACCGAATGGCAATTGTCTTTACGTGATCAAGCTGTGCTGTGAACATCATATTCCTCAGCTCCACTTCATTCAAAGGAGAAGCAATGGTCATGTTTGGGATGGTCCGCAGATATGCCAGGTCGTATACACCGTGATGTGTAGCACCGTCTTCTCCAACGATCCCACCTCTGTCAAGGCAGAAAACCACATGTAGTTTTTGTATGGCTACATCATGAATTACCTGGTCATATGCTCTTTGCATGAAGGAAGAATAGATGTTGCAGAAGGGGATGAATCCCTGTGATGCCAGTCCTGCAGAGAAGGTAACAGCATGTTGCTCTGCAATACCTACATCGAAAGCCCTGTCTGGCATCTTCTCCATCATGATATTCAGAGAACTGCCAGTAGGCATGGCAGGTGTGATACCAAGGATCCTTTCATTCTTTTCGGCCAGCTCAACGATAGTGCGCCCAAAGACGGTCTGGTACTTCGGTGCTTGTTTTTCAGGACAGGGCTTGTCGATGATCAGCCCTGTATCTTTGTCAAAGGTGCCGGGTGAATGGTATTTTGTTTGCTCCTCTTCAGCTTTCTTAAATCCCTTTCCTTTCTTTGTTATCACATGAAGTAACCTGGGTCCCTGAATACGTTTCAGGTCTTTCAGGATCTTGACCATGTGGATGACATCATGGCCATCCAGCGGACCGAAGTACCTGAAGTTATAAGCTTCAAAGAGGTTGCTTTTATTCAGGATGGTTGACTTAACCGCATTCCCTACCTGCTTAACAATAGCCCTGGTATTTGTTCCATATTTGGTGCCTCCTCCCAGAAGGTACCACACCTTATCTTTAAGCTTGTTATAGAACTTTGATGCTGTAATGTCGGCCAGGTACTCCCTTATTGCTCCAACATTTTTGTCGATGGCAATACCATTATCATTCAGGATAACCAGGAGATTAGCCTTCGACACACCAGCATTGTTCATGGCTTCCATGGCCATTCCCCCTGTCATGGCACCGTCGCCTATAATAGCAATATGCTGACATCCATTGCTTTCCTTGAGCTGAGATGCGACAGCCATGCCAAAGGCAGCTGAGATAGATGTTGATGAATGTCCTGTCCCAAAAGAATCATACTTGCTTTCTTCCATTTTGGGAAACCCACTGATGCCTTTATACATCCTGTTGGTGTGGAATGTATCCCGGCGGCCTGTCAGGATCTTGTGTGTATATGCCTGGTGCCCCACATCCCAGATCACTTTATCATAGGGCGTGTCAAAAACATAATGAATAGCCACAGCAAGTTCTACTGCACCCAGGCTTGCCCCAAGATGTCCTGGGTTATGAGAAGTTTCATCAATGATAAAATCCCTGATCTCCTGGCATAATTGAGGTAAATCACTCTCCTTGAGCTTTTTTAGATCATAGGGGTCATTGATTGTTTTCAGTATGTTTCCAGCGGAGGCAGTCATGTAATCAAGTTATGGCAGATTTTTACAGAAATCCTAATTCAAGTTTGGCTTCTTCAGATAACATATCCTGATCCCACGGTGGATCAAAGGTTAATTCAACTTCAGCATCCTCAACACCATCAATATTTTTAACTTTTTCTTTTACTTCTATGGGCAAAGATTCTGCAACCGGGCAATTGGGACTGGTTAGTGTCATCAGGACTCTGACCTTGTTGTCATCATCAATATTGATCTCATAAATCAGTCCGAGCTCATAAATATTAACAGGGATTTCGGGATCATATATGGTTTTTACCTCTTCAATAATCTTCGCTTCCAGTTCTTGCTTCATTTTTATTGTTCTTTACTGTTGGCTTTGCTCACGGGCCTTGTAGGCCATCGCGTAGAGTTTGATTTGTTTGATCATGGATGTTAGTCCGTTCGACCGGGTAGGGGAGAGATGCTCCCTCAACCCAATCTTCTCAACGAAATTTAACTCAGTGCCAAGGATGGCGTCAGGTGTTTGATTAGTTAGCACCCGTATCAACAAACTGACAATCCCCTTGGTTATCACCGCATCACTATCAGCCGTAAAGAAGATTGAGCCGTTTTCATAGCCTGCATGCAACCATACCCGCGACTGGCAACCGGAGATCAGGTTGTTCTTTGTTTTATACTTCGCATCGATCATTGGGACAGACTTACCCAGTTCAATCAGGTAGTTGTATTTATCCATCCAGTCATCCAACAAGTCGAATTCTGAAATAATCTGTTCTTCGATTTCTGCTATTGTCGCCATCTTATTATGTACAATTTTTCTTTCTAATTAAGACAACATCTTTCTTGCGGTTTCTATTGCATTTAACAGCACATCAATTTCTTCCTTTGTATTATAGAAAGCAAATGAAGCCCTTATAGTCCCAGGAATATTATACCAATCCATCACAGGCTGAGCACAATGATGACCAGTCCTGACAGCAACACCCATCCGGTCGATGATAGTCCCGGCATCATAAGGATGAATATCACCTATCAGAAAAGAGATGATGCTGGTTTTTTCATTTGAATTGCCAATGATCCGAACGGTATCAATTGAATTTAAGGCCGATGTGCCGTAATTCAGGAGATCATTTTCGTAAGCTGCGATGTTTTCAAGTCCGATCTCACCGAGGTAGATAAGTGCCGTATCCAATCCCAGGATGGCTTCTACGTTGGGTGTGCCTGCTTCAAACTTAAAGGGTAATTCATTATAAGTCGTTTTCTCAAACGAGACTGTATCAACCATCTCCCCTCCACCTTGGTATGGAAGCATTCTTTCAAAGAGTTCAGCTTTCCCATACAATACACCACCACCCATCGGAGCATAGGTCTTATGTCCTGAAAAGCAATAGAAATCACAGTCAAGATCCTGAATGTCAATTCGTAGATGAGAGGCGGCCTGTGCTCCGTCGAGGAGGACAGGAACATTATAATCATGTGCAGCCCTGATGATTTCCTTAACAGGATTGATTGTTCCAAGCGCATTTGAAACATGGCTCAGGGCAACAAACCTGGTTTTTTTGCTGAGCAACTTATGGTATTCTTCCAGGATAAGCTCCCCTTTTTCATCAATGGGAATAATTTTCAGATGTGCACCCTTCCTATCGCAAATCATCTGCCAGGGAACAATATTGGAATGATGTTCCAGAGCTGATATGATCACTTCGTCACCTTCCTTGAAATTGGCTTCACCGTAGCTTGAGGCAACAAGGTTGATCGATTCAGTAGTTCCTTTGGTGAAGATGACTTCAAATGAATGAGGTGCGTTGATAAACCGCTGAATATTAAGCCTGGCCTGCTCAAATGCCTCGGTCGCGACCTGGCTTAAACGATGTACCCCCCTATGAATATTGCTGTTCTGCTTTTCGTAGAATTCTGCTATGCGATCAATGACCACTTTAGGCTTTTGTGTGGTAGCAGCATTGTCAAAATATACCAATGGCTTATCATAAACCTTTTGGTTAAGAATGGGAAAGTCGCGCCTTATGTCTTCAATACTTAGTGCCACGGCGGGTAAAGTTAATATAAAAAGGGATTAAACCTTACTCATATCGATGTCAAAGATGATCTCTTTGTTGGGGCCTTCACAATGCAGTGCGCAGGTTTCGCAGATATGCAGTTCTCCTTTCAGTCTTTGTTTGACCATATCATCAATTCTTTCCTTGAGAGGCTCAATAGAGATCTTATTAATGACCTCACCTGCAAAAGCATTCATCAGCAGCAGCCTGGCATTAGCTTCACAGATACCCCTTGACCTCAAATAAAACATGGCTTCGTCATCCAGCTGCCCAACGGTTGCCCCATGGCTGCACTTGACATCATCCGCATAAATTTCCAGGAATGGCTTGGCATTAGCCTTCGCCTCATCAGTCAGCAAAATATGCTTGCTGTTCTGGAATGCATTGGTCTTTTGAGAATCCCTTCTTACCAGTACATGGCCATTGAAGACGGCACTGGCCTCTTCATCGATCACACCTTTGAAGAGCTCATTGCTGTAACAGTTTGGCTTGGCATGATCAATAAAAACCTGGTTGCTCACATGCTGGACTCCATCCATCAGGTAAAGGCCATAAACATCTGCACCAGCTTGCTCTCCATTAAGTGTTACATGTGTATAGTTTCTTATCAGGCCACCATTTAGAGTGATGGCATTTGTTGTCAGGTTGCTTGAAGCTTCCTGGTGGAAATAAGATGAGTTTATCAGTGATGAATCGTTGTTGAGGTTTTGCAGCTTATAATGATCCAATGTGGCCCCTTCATCCAGGAATATTTCATTGATGGAGTTCTTTAGTATGGCTTGCTGGTTCGTTGAGTCATCGCAGTGAACCAACCTGAGCTTGCTGTTCTTTCCCAGGATGATCAGGTTTCGGGTCTGCACGAACAGGTCCTGATCGTAATTGATGATACTTACCATCTGGATGGGCTTGTCTACCTCCACCCCGTCAGGGACATACATGAAGAAGCCATCCATGGCAAAAGCAGTATTCAAAGCCTGGAAACCATTTTTATCCAGCTCAGCATATTTGCCAAAATGTTTTTCAAAGAGGTCCGGGTACTCAAGCATGGCCTCAGCCAGGCTTCCTATAATGATACCCTCTGGAGTCTTTTGTAGAGATTTGCCTTCTGTGATATACCAGCCATTAAGCAATGAAACCTGATCGGTATCGAAATCATGGATCTTACAACGGAATATCTTTTTAATGTCCTTATCTCCTAAAGAAGGCTCAATAATCTGCTTAAAATCCTTGGATAATGTTTTATTCAGATCAGTTTGCTTCCAGTCTTCCAGGTTTTTGCCAGGAAAGCCAATATCTTTAAAAACACTGAAAGCCTTTTGCCGCAATGCCTCGACATAGGGAGTACTATGTTTTAAGATAGTGTCCTTATTGCTTTCAAAAGCATCAATTAATTTTTTTTGTAGAGTTTCCTGAGTCATATAGCTTTTTCGGCTTTAATCCAGTCGTAGCCTTTTTCTTCCAGTTCCATCGCTAGTTCTTTGCCTCCTGATTTAACAATTTTACCATCATAAAGCACATGGACGAAATCAGGCACTATGTAATCTAAAAGTCTTTGATAATGAGTGATGACGATAAAAGCATTATCCTTGGTCCGCAGTTTGTTCACACCATTGGCAACAACCTTTAAAGCATCAATATCAAGGCCTGAGTCGGTTTCATCAAGGATAGATAAAGTCGGCTCCAGCATGGCCATCTGGAATATCTCGTTCCTTTTTTTCTCTCCTCCAGAGAAGCCTTCATTGACAGAGCGGTTGGTTAACTTGGTCTGAAGTTCAACCAGTTGCTTTTTCTCCTCCATCTTTTTCAGAAAATCGGAGGCAGTCAAAAGCGGCTGGTTTTGATACTCACGCTGCTCGTTGATGGCTGTCCGCATGAAATTGGTAATTGATACACCTGGTATCTCAACAGGGTACTGGAATCCAAGGAATATGCCTTCAAGTGCCCTTTTCTCGGGAGCCATTCCAAGGATATTCATTTCTTTGTAAATGACTTCCCCTTTTGTGACTTCATACCCTTCTCTTCCTGCAATAGCCAGGGCCAGGGTGCTCTTTCCGGTTCCGTTGGGACCCATGATAGCATGTGTTTCACCACAATTAACCTTGAGGTTCAGTCCACTGATAATTTCTTTGCCACCAATAGCAATATGTAAATCTTTTATATCCAGCAATAACATAGTCAAATTGAATTAAGCTTATCCGACACTGCCTTCCAGGCTTATCGATAATAATTTTTGTGCTTCCACAGCGAACTCCATAGGAAGCTTATTTAAAACTTCTTTCGCATAGCCATTGACAATCAATCCTATGGCTTGTTCCGTATCTATCCCTCTTTGATTACAATAAAACATCTGATCGTCTGAGATCTTTGAAGTAGTAGCTTCATGCTCAAGTATGGCCGATTTGTTTTCAGCCTGTATGTAAGGGAATGTATGTGCACCACATTTATCTCCGAGCAGCAATGAATCACATTGGGAGAAGTTCCTGGCATTGGTTGCATTTTTCATAATGCGCACCAGGCCCCTGTAACTATTATTACTTTTTCCTGCAGAGATCCCTTTTGATATGATGGTGCTTTTAGTGTTTTTCCCGATGTGCGTCATCTTAGAACCCGTGTCTGCCTGCTGGTGATTATTGGTAACCGCAACAGAATAAAACTCACCAATAGAATTATCTCCCAGGAGGATGCAGCTGGGATACTTCCAGGTAATAGCTGATCCTGTTTCAACCTGTGTCCATGAGATCTTGGAGTTTACACCTTTGCATATCCCTCTTTTGGTGACGAAATTATAAATGCCTCCTTCACCATCCTTGTTGCCGGGGTACCAGTTCTGTACGGTTGAATATTTCACTTCTGCGTTATCCATTGCGATGATCTCTACAATGGCTGCATGTAGCTGGTTCTCATCACGTTGTGGGGCTGTACACCCTTCCATATAACTGACATAGCTGCTTTCTTCGGCAATGATCAGGGTACGTTCAAATTGGCCGGTATTCGCAGCATTGATCCTGAAATAGGTGGAGAGCTCCACAGGGCAGCGTACACCTTTTGGGATATAGCAGAATGAACCATCGCTGAACACAGCCGAATTGAGGGCAGCATAATAATTGTCGGTATAGGGTACGACAGTGCCCATGTACTTTTTGACCAGCTCCGGGTGGTTCTGTAACGCTTCGCTGAAAGAGCAAAAGATGATCCCTTCTTTTTCGAGCGTTTCAGAAAATGTTGTTTTGACAGATACACTATCCATCACTGCGTCGACAGCGACGCCAGCCAGTATCTTCTGCTCATCAAGTGAAATACCCAGTTTATTGAATGTTTCAAGCAGCTCAGGGTCAACCTCGTTAAGACTGTCATACTTAGGTTTTGACTTCGGGGCCGCATAATAGATGATGTCCTGAAAATCGATCTCAGGGTACTGCAGGTGCGCCCACTTCGGCTCTTTCATCGTCAGCCAGTGCCTGTATGCTTTCAACCTGTATTCCAGCACAAACTCAGGCTCATTCTTCTTCTCTGAGATAAATCTGATGATATCCTCATTCAATCCCTTCGGTGCAGTCTCCATATCAATATCAGTATAGAAACCATACTTATACTCCCCCTGGGTAACCTCATCTATGATTTTATTCTCTTCATCCATGCAAGCAACACTTTCTAATTAGACTAAATTCAAATAAGGAAACAAATTTAATAAAATTAAGTTTATAACTGGGATGCCATCCTATCTTATTTTTTATCCTGCTCTTCAAATCCTTCAAGGCTTTCATCATATTTTGGAATGGTATGAAAATTTTTGAAATTTTCTATGCTACCATCGAAAATATCGAGAACAATATCCTTCGATACATAAAATGGCCTTTCGCAGAACATTTGATTGTATGAACTATATGGATAAAGTGTGAAATCCTTGATAATTCCATGTTTTTGAGGATTAGAGTGGACATAATACATCATATTTTGAAAGTAGTCATCTTTATCGATAATTTTTCGCCTGAAATGTCGGTAACATAGATTTCCGATCCTGTTTTCCTGGCGGTTAAAATATTGTGTATTGCAAATGAATAGTTTTCTGAATTGGTTACTTACTTTCAGGGGAAATTTGGATGACTTCGAATCCCTGGTCTTAATAAAAAAGTGATAATGATTTGGTAAAAGACAATATGCCAACGTATGGACATATCTACTGAGATATGTGTTATATAACCTTAAAAAATTCCTATAGTGAGCATCGTCCAGGAAGATTTTTTGCCCATTTATCCCCCGGTTATATATATGGAAATAGCGATCGGATTCAAGTGGTTGTATTACAATTTTTGAAGGCATTTATTATTCCATTTCTTAATGGTTAATACCTCCTGGAACGATTTGTTCCCATTGGGATAGCTAATTTATGTAATGGTGGGATGGCATCCCAGGTAAATAAATACTAACTTTGCCTCCAAACACATTATAAATCAATCCTTTCATGGCTGAAGAAAAAGAAAAACGAACGGAATTATCAGATTTGGGTGAATTTGGACTGATTGACCTGCTGACTAAGCATATAATAATAAAGCAACCCGGAACGGTTAAGGGGGTTGGGGATGATGCCGCCGTTATTGATATTAAGGATAAACTGACACTGGTCTCAACGGACCTTTTAATTGAAGGGGTGCACTTCGATATGACCTATACTCCCCTGAGGCACCTTGGATATAAATCTGCTGTGGTGAACATCTCAGATATCATTGCCATGAATGGCGTTCCTACACAGATCACCGTTAGCATCTCGGTGTCAAACAGGTATTCCCTTGAAGCATTGGAGGAGCTGTACAGCGGTGTTATGCTTGCCTGTGAAAAGTATAATGTTGACCTGGTAGGTGGTGACACTACAACAAGTCTTCATGGCCTATTCATCTCTGTGACTGCAATAGGAGAAGTTGAAAGAGATAATGTTGTCTACCGTGATACAGCAAATAAAGGTGACCTGATCTGTGTTTCCGGTGACCTGGGTGCTGCCTATATGGGATTGATGATACTGGAAAGGGAAAAAGTGGCTTTTAAAGGTGACCCAAACATGCAACCGGACCTGCAGGGTAATGAATATGTTCTCGAAAGGCAACTTAAACCTGAAGCCCGCCAGGATATCCTGAAGATGCTGGATGGCATCAAGGTCAAACCAACCGCTATGATAGATATCTCAGATGGCCTGGCCTCCGACATAATGCATATATGCAAAGGCTCAGATCTGGGCTGTAAGATTTATGAAGATAAGCTGCCTGTCAGCCAGGAGGTTAAGAGGGTGGCAATGGACTTTAACATCAGTGCCGCCACAGCGGCACTGAACGGTGGTGAGGATTATGAACTCTTATTCACCATTGCCCAGGAAGATTTTGAAAAGGTAAAAGATGTAATGGGCATCTCTGTGATCGGTCATATGACTGACCCGGCAGAAGGGATGAATCTTGTAACTGATACTGGTAGCCAGATGGAACTTAAAGCCCAGGGTTGGGATGGCCTCAAAAACTAGCGATAATATAAGTGCATTAGTGAAAGTGCTTCCCGGCAAGCCTGGTGTATATCAGTTCTATGACAGGGAGGGCAGGGTAATTTATATTGGGAAGGCCAAGCACCTGAGAAAGCGCGTTGCATCCTACTTTAACAAGGACCAATCGGCCAGTGGGAAACTCAAACTGCTGGTTAAAAAGATTGCAGATATCAAACACATCGTGGTTGAATCGGAAATGGATGCCTTCCTGCTTGAAAATAACCTCATCAAGAAATACCAACCCAGGTACAATGTCATGCTGAAAGATGACAAGACCTTCCCATGGATTTGTATCAAGAATGAGCCATTCCCAAGAATCATTTCAACCCGGAACGTAATTCAGGATGGCTCCCAATACTTTGGCCCTTACGCTTCAGTCAGAATGATGAATACCCTGCTGGAGCTGATCAGACAACTGTATCCGCTCAGAAACTGCAAGCTCAGGCTGAGCGAAGAAAATATTAAGAAAAAGAAATTCAAGGTTTGCCTGGAGTACCACATTGGTAATTGCAAAGGTCCGTGCGAGGGGCTGCAAAGCAGTGAAGAATACGATCAATCCATCAAGAATATCAAAGAGATCATCAAAGGCAATATCCATAATGTCATTACTGAACTTAAAAGCCGTATGATGACTTATGCCGATGATCTAAGCTTTGAAAGGGCACATGTGATCAAGGAGAAGCTTGAACTCCTGCAGAACTACCGGAGCAAATCTACAGTTGTTAATCCTTCAATCAATAATGTTGATATCTTTTCAATCATAACAGATGATGAAGCTGGTTATGTTAATTATATGAAGGTGGTTCAAGGTGCTATAGTCCAGGCTCATACGGTTGAAATGAAAAAGAAGCTGGATGAACCTGACGACCAATTGCTTTCTTATGCTGTGACAGATCTGCGCCAGCGTTTCAACAGTGATTCCAATGAAATCATCGTTCCGATTAAGCTGAATGTTGAATTTCCAGACATCAAGATCACCATCCCACACCGAGGCAATAAAAAGCATCTGCTTGAACTTTCGGAAAGAAATGCTAATTACTATAGGCTGGAAAAATTAAAGGCCCAGTCTATGGTCGACCCGGAGCGGCACACTAAACGGATCCTTGAGCAAATGCAAAAGGACTTACGAATGAATGAAAAACCTGGCATTATTGAATGCTTTGACAATTCTAATATCCAGGGAACCCATCCCGTAGCGGCCATGGTGAGGTTTACAAATGTTAAACCGGATAAAAAAGAGTACAGGCATTTCAATATTCTTACAGTGGAAGGGCCCGACGATTATGCTTCCATGGAAGAGATCGTTTACAGGCGATATAAAAGACTCCTCAGTGAAGGAAAACCACTTCCCCAACTTATCATAGTTGATGGAGGTAAGGGACAGCTCAGTGCTGCTTTAAAAAGCATTGACAAGCTTGGCTTAAGAGGGAAAATTACACTAATAGGCATTGCCAAGAAACTTGAAGAAATTTATTTCCCCAAAGACTCCATACCGCTGTACCTGGATAAAAAGTCAGAGACCTTAAAGGTTATCCAAAATCTTAGGGACGAGGCACATCGCTTTGGGATAACACATCACCGTAAGAAAAGAGATATAAAAACTATAAAATCTGTTCTTACCGACATAAATGGTGTTGGATATGAAACTGCCCAAAAATTACTTTGGAAGTTTAAATCAGTAAAAAAAATCAAACAGGCACCACTGGAGGACCTCCAGCAAGTAATTGGCAAAGCCAAGGGCTTGATTGTCCATGATTTCTTTAAAAAGCAATCATAATGCCTGGTAGATTGCTTCACACCTGGGTTTATTCTCCCCTGAACTTAAATGAAAGATTGATCTTGGTCCTGTAGGCTACAACTTTGCCGTCTTCCAGCTTCAGGTCCATTTTAGTAACTTCTGCAATACGAAGGTCATCAAGTGATTTGTTTGCCCTGTCGATTGCTGACCTGGCTGCGTCTTCCCATGATACTTCACTGGTTCCAATGATTTCAATTACTTTATAGATACTGTCATTCATAATTCCTCCTTTGCTAATGGTTTAATACATACTATCAAATTTAATAAAATATTTTTTTACTTTTGGTCAGACAATAACCCACCAAACCAAATATCATGAAATTAAACCTACGAAAAATTAAAAATTTGTTTACCGGTCTTCTCGTGCTGGCACTATTAATCTCAACTGTAACTGTTGATGCCCAAAAGAAGAAAAAGGACACCAAAAGTGAAAATGACACCATAAAATCAAGTATGGTGAGTGGATTGAAATGGAGGAGCATTGGTCCTGCATTAACTTCCGGCAGAATTGCTGATTTTGCTGTTAACCCTTGTAATCCGAGCGAATACTTTGTGGCTGTTGCTTCCGGTCATATTTGGAAGACAATAAATAAGGGTACTACCTTCTCTCCTGTATTTGATAAATACGGTGCTTACTCAATTGGTTGCCTGGCAATGGACCCAAATAATCACCATGTCATATGGGCTGGTACTGGTGAGAACAACCACCAGCGTGCTATTGGCTATGGTGATGGTGTATATAAATCAATCGACGGGGGAAAATCATGGAAAAATATGGGATTGAAAGATTCCCGTCAGATTGGTAAGATACTGATTGATCCAAGAAATTCTGATGTAGTTTATGTTGCAGCCGAAGGTTCTATCTGGGGGCCTGGCGGTGATCGCGGACTTTATAAGACCACCGATGGTGGCAAGAACTGGGAGAAAGTCCTGGAGATAAGTGAGAATACAGGGATCAACGATATGGTCATGGACCCAAGGGACCCTGATTTGATCTATGCTTCTTCCGAGCAAAGAAGACGCCATGTACATACCAAGATCGGCGGTGGACCGGAAACAGCTATCTATAAGACCACTGATGGTGGTGAGAATTGGGATAAGCTCAAATCAGGCCTTCCTTCAGGCGACGTAGGTGGCATTGGCCTGGCTATCTCACCTGTCAATCCTGATGTAGTATACGCTATTATTGAAGCATCCGGAAAATCCGGAGGTTTCTACAGGACTACAAACAGGGGTGCCTCATGGAGCAAGATGAGCGATCATCATTCCAGCGGGCAGTATTATAATGAGATCTATTGCGACCCTAAGAATGTGGATAAAGTATATTCCGTTGAAACGATCACCCATTTCACCCTCGATGCTGGTAAAACATGGTCTCGCCTGAGCAACAACGGTCGCCACGTTGATGATCATGCTTTGTGGATCGACCCTGCTGATACTGACCATTTCCTGATCGGTGGTGATGGTGGAGTCTATGAGTCGTACGATGGTGGCAAGAATTACAAATTCATGAGCAACCTGCCTGTCACACAGTTTTATCGTGTGAACGTTGATAATACCCTGCCATTTTACTGGGTCTACGGTGGCACACAGGACAATAACAGCCTTGGTGGGCCTTCACAAAGCACCAGTTCTGCAGGCGTCTCCAGCTATGACTGGATCGTTACCCTTGGGGGAGATGGATTTTTCCAGGCCATTGAGCCGGATAACCCTGATATCGTCTACTCTGCATATCAGTATGGTAATATCTCCCGATATGATAAAAAGAGCGGGGAAAGGCTCAGTATCAAGCCGCAACCCCGTAAAGGTGAAGATACATACAAATGGAACTGGAATACACCATTCAAGATCAGCCCCCATTCTGGCACACGCTTGTATATGGGCGCCAATAAATTGTTCCGGAGCGATGACCGTGGCAACAGCTGGAATGTGATCAGTGAAGACCTGACCCATCAAAAGGACAGGAACTCCTGGCCGGTCATGGGCCGCTATTGGGGCGTCGACGCTGTCGCAAAAGACGTGTCTACCTCACTCTATGGAACCATGGTTTCGCTGGCTGAATCACCTGTGAAAGAAGATCTTATCTATGTTGGTATGGATGATGGCATGATTCAGGTCACTGAAGATGCCGGCCAGAACTGGAGGAAGATTCCTTCAATTGCCGGCGTACCGGACTACACCTATGTAAGTGATATATACCCTTCCAGGTATGATGAAAATATCGTCTTCGCCTCATTTGATAACAGGAAGCGGGATGACTTCAAGCCATATATCATGAAGAGTACAGATAAAGGAAACACCTGGACATCCATCTCCGGAAACCTTCCTGAAAATGGTTCGGTGCATACTATAGAACAGGACCATGTGAACCCTGACCTGCTGTTTGTTGGAACTGAATTTGGTGCTTTCTTCAGCATCGACGGAGGTAAGATCTGGGCTCAGCTGAAGTCTGGAATCCCGACCATCTCTGTGAAGGATATGGTCATCCAGGAAAGGGAAAATGACCTAGTCCTTGCTACCTTTGGAAGGGGCTTCTATATCCTTGATGATTATACTCCACTGCGCACATTAAGCAAGGAAGTCCTTGATAAGAAGGCACATGTCTTCCCTATTAAAGATGCATTAATGTATGTTCAAAGCAGAGGCTATTACGGTCAGGGTGCAACATATTTCACCTCCAAAAACCCTCCTTTCGGTGCAACGATCACTTACTATATCAAGGATGTTCCAAAAACCCTCAAACAGGAACGTCAGAAGGAGGAGAAAAAACTTGTAAAGGATAAGAAACCCATACCTATTCCTACCATGGATGAGTTACGTGCCGAAGAGGATGAAATTGCTCCTTACCTGATTTTTACTATTCTTGATGAAGACAAAAATGTTGTAAAGAAGATCACCAAGAAGCCTTCGAAAGGAATAAACAGGCTGATATGGAACCTGCGCTACGCAAGCACCCGGCCTGTCCGCATCCGTGATAATAAATATAATCCATTATCAAGTGGTGGTGATGGCATGTTTGCGATGCCAGGTAAGTATTATGTGACAATTTCTCAATACTATCGCGACAGCATTTCAGAGCTCGTCGGGCCCCAGGAAATCAATGCTATGGTCCTGCAAAACACAACCCTGCCGGCAGAAAACCGTGCAGAACTGGTTGCCTTTCAGGATAAAGTAGCTGATCTTGCAAGAGCTGTTTATGGTGCAGAGAATGCCACAGATGATCTGATGGAGAAGGTTCAGTATATCAAGCAGGCAGTACAACAATCACCAGACCTGCCAGATGCCTTACTGTTCAGGGCTTCACAGATAGAAGTTGAACTGGATGAAATATTATGGGCATTCAATGGACAAAGGGCCAAGGCAAGCCGTGAAGAAAACTGGCCGGCACCACCTAGCCTCAACCAGAGGATGGGATACCTGGCTTATTCCCATTGGAGTTCAACTGCAGGCATAACCCAGTCTCAAAAGGATGCTTATGAGATCCTTGCAGAGGAATTTCCACCCATCCTTGATAAGCTGAGAAAGATTAAAAATATTGATCTGAAAACACTTGAGGATGAGCTGGAAGCTGCCGGTGCACCATGGACACCCGGTAGGATACCTGAATGGGATAGAGAATAAACTTAAAATCATGTTCCATGTTCAATGTTCAATGTGCCATGTTCCATGTTCCAGGTAAATTAAATGGTACACGGTGCACGGTACGTTGAACATTGAACACGGTATATCGAAACTGGTTTTATTTTTTTCTCTTAAACTCTGGAATGATAAACCTTTGCCCTGGATAAATTAATTCCGGGTCCTGGATTTTATCTCGGTTGGCTTCATAAATACGGAACCACCCAATGGCTGTTCCATACTCTTTGCGCGCAATGTCCCATAACCATTCGCCGGACTTAACAACGTAAATCTTCGGCTCTGGCTTCCGGGCTTCAGGTTTCTTGTAAATGACTTTTTCCCTGGTGGTATCTATGCTTGGCTTGGCTTTTTTTATCGGTGCCTGCTCCTTTTCTGCTAAAGGTTCAGGAGCCTTTTCTTTGCATGAAAATAACAATCCAACAACAAGAATTATGACAATTAAATTTATAAGTTTGGAAAAGTTAATTTTCATGTTGGAGTAAGTGCTTTAAGTAGTATGTAAAAGTAGAAAAAATTTGGTAAGATTAAATACTTACATTTATTTTGTTATTGAGAGAATACCCATGTTTTCATCAAAAAGTTTGAAGCTATGTTCAAAGAAACAATTTCATTACCCGACTTCAGCCGTGTCACACTGAAGGGATTAGGAAATGTGTACCTGTCCATCGGTGATCAGCAATCATTTAGCATTGAATCTAACCAGGACCTGTCCAATAAGATTAAAACAGAGGTCTTTAATGATGAACTCATCATTTCTTTTCATGATATTTTTCCTGTCTGGCTGGTTACCATGCCCAAACTGGATTTTCATATCACCATGAAAGTTTTTACCGGCTGCAGAGTAACAGGAGTAGGTAAAATCATGAGCAAGAAAACCCTGACATGTGATAATGCCGAGATCGTTAATACTGGCGTTGGAGGAGTTCATGTCCATTTGAAAGCAAATAAGGTGAAGTGTATGCTTTCCGGTGTCGGAGAAATTACCCTCACGGGTGAAACAGAAATACTGGAGCTGGAATTATCAGGAACAGGCAAAGTTGATGCCTATAACCTGCTTACAAAGGATGCGGTGGTATCTTCAAGAGGAATTGGTGAATGTATTGTGAATGCTGAAGACAATTTAAAGATACATTCAAGCGGGATAGGGAACATCAAATACAAAGGCAACCCGAAAGTAGAAAGCACACAGGGCGGACTGGGTGGTATTAAAAACATTCAATGAGTCCCGAACAAAAGGAGAAGACGAAGGAAAAATTCCAGGAAAAATTCAACCCTCATCTCCAATAATATTACATTTGCTCCACGTATTTAGTCAAATTTGACAGATCATGAGAAAAACCTTAATTGTCGTCCTGATTATCGCCATTCTTGGAATAGGATTCCTGCTGATGTGGTACTTTTCAGGCCTGAAAGAAACACCTGCCCAGCAAGAGCTTGCTGAGATCACCAGGAAAGTGCAGGTTGCCGAGGTAAAATATTCCGGTGTCAATTCTTCGATTATGTCCACAGGAAGGCTTGGTTCAATGAGATATATTGATGTCATATCCGAAGTGCAGGGTGAAATACTTCCTGGTGGCATCTCTTTAAAAAAAGGCCAGCGCTTCAAGAAAGGGGACCTGCTGGTAAGGATCTATGACAAGGAAATGGATTTCAACCTGAAAGCAGCAAAAAGCAAGTTCCTGAACGGCATAGCTAACATTCTGCCGGATTTTAAATACGATTTTCCTGATGAATATCCCCTGGTTAAACAGTTCTTTGATGATATCCAGATAGACCAGCCATTGCCTGATTTGCCTAAAATTAACTCTGAGAAGGTCAGGATATTCCTGGCTTCCAGGAATATCCTGAATGATTATTTTACCATTAAAGGCATTGAGATAAAATTATACAAGCACTGGATCTATGCACCGTTCGACGGTACTTTAACAGATGTGATGCTGGAGGTTGGTTCTATTGCCAATCCAGGTAGCCGCATTGCCCGGATCATCAGTACAGAACGCCTGGAACTGGAAGTGCCTGTGGAGGTTAAAGATATTCCATGGATCAAGGTCAATCAAGAGGTACAGCTTTTTTCAGAAGATGAGAGCATGAAATGGAATGGGATTGTGAACAGGGTTGCCGACTTTGTCGATCCGAATACTCAATCTGTCAGTGTCTTTGTGAGGGTTATCCCAGCTTCAAATCAACCTCTTTATGAAGGCCAGTATCTTAGGGCTTATTTTAATGGAAAAATGATTGAAAAAGCAATGGAGATTCCAAGGCGTGCCGTTTTTAATGCGAATGAAGTCTTTGTGGTTCAGGATGGATCACTCAAGAAATCTATCATCAATGTTATCAAAGTGAACCAGGAGACGCTTGTTTTTGACGGATTAAACGAAGGCACTATACTGGTTACAGAGCCGCTTGCCGGGGCCGCAGAAGGAACCAAAGTTGAGGTATCACTGTAAAATCTTGACATCCCATGATCAGAAGGTTAATAACCATATTCGTTAACAATCAGTTCTATGCCAACATCATCATAGTCATTCTGTTGTTTGGTGGGGTGTTTGGACTGATGACTATGAAAAAGTCTTTCTTCCCCGATCGGACGGCAAGGGATATTGTCGTCAGTGTGGTATACCCGGGAGCATCTCCGAAAGAGATGGAAGAAGGGGTTACAATGCGGGTCGAAGAGGCTATCCGGGGACTGATCGGAATCAAAGAGATTAATTCGACTTCTTCGGAAAACTTTGCCAATGTGCGGATCACCACCACTGGGGAATTTGATATTGATGAAACCTTACAGGAGGTGAAAAATGCTGTTGATGGCATCACTTCCTTCCCGGTTGACGCTGAGAAACCCATCGTCTTTAAACGGAGGCCCACCACCAATGCTGTTTTTATGGGTTTAACAGGTGATGTAGACCTGATCACTCTGAAGAAATATGCCGATGATATCGAAGATGACCTTTATAATTCAGGGAAGATGTCCCAGATTACAATCAATGGTTTCCCCGACCTTGAAATATCTATTGAAGTCACTGAAGAAGACTTGCTGAGGCATAACCTGACTTTTGATGAGATTTCCCTGGCTGTGAGGATGAATAACAGCGATATCTCCGCTGGTATGATCCGCTCAGATAAAGAAGAGATACTGATCAGATCAAGAGCACGGACTTATGATCCCGATGAAATAGGTGATATCATCCTCAGAGCAAATACAGATGGTAGTAAGCTTCGCATCAGGGATGTAGCTGATGTGAAAATGAAATTTGCCGATGTGGCCTTTAAGTCATTCATGAATGGCAAAGAAGTAATTTTTATCCAGGTCTTTAAACTGGGTAATGAGGATCTGGATGAAATATCCGAATACCTTGTCGACTATGCAGATGAGTTTAACAGGAGCCACGAAAAAATAACCCTGGAGATCACATACAACTTCAAAGATATGCTGAGTGCAAGGCTGGAATTGCTTTATAGAAATGGTGCAATTGGTCTTTCATTGGTGTTGCTCGCCCTCGGCTTGTTCCTCAGTTTGAGATTATCATTCTGGGTGGCCTGGGGAATCCCTGCATCCTTCCTTGGTATGTTCATTATAGCATCAATCAGTGGCATTACAATAAACATGTTTTCATTGTTTGGTATGCTGCTGGTCATCGGGATCCTGGTAGATGATGGAATTGTGATTGCTGAGAATATCTATACCCATTTTGAAAATGGGAAAAGCCCAAAACTGGCCGCGGTAGATGGAACCATGGAGGTTTTACCCGCGGTAACGACATCCGTAACAACTACCATGATTGCCTTTACTCCATTAATGTTTATCAAAGAAGGGCATATGGAAATGATGACAGATGTGGCCTTCGTAGTCATTTTCAGCCTTGCCATATCATTGTTGGAAGCATTCTTCGTGTTGCCTGCTCACCTGGGCACCCCGTTAATTCTTAGAAAGAAGCAAAAAAATACAATAGGAAAACGGATCCGGGGGAAATTAGATCGTTTTGTTAACTATCTACGTGTCAGGATATACGGTCGGTTCCTGCGATTTGCATTGAAATGGAAATACATAGCTATCATTACACCAATAGCCATGATCATGATAACTGTTGGCCTGTTTGGTGGTGGCTTGATCAAGTCTACATTTTTCCCTGCTATACAGTTTGACTTTTTTAATGTTAATGTAGCCTTTACTCCTGGAAGTGGGGAAAAGCAGACACTGGAGCATCTCACACGCTTTGAAAATGCAATTTGGGAGGTGAATGAAGAAATCATGGAAGAGTTTGATGACACCCTGAGCTATGTCGATTACACTTTTGTGAATGTAGGAGGGGCTTTTAACGGGCAGGAAAATGGAGCTCATGCAGGTAACATATTCGTGCTCGTACGAAATCTCGAGGATGCACCAGTCTCAAGTTTTGAAATTGTGCAAAGGGTCTCTGATAAGATAGGGCCTGTCCCTGAGGCCGATAAGTTTACTGTTGGCGGAATTAACAGGTGGGGGGCTCCTGTTTCAATTAGCTTGCTTGGTAAAAACTTTACTGAGCTGCAGGAGGCAAAGTTATTCCTGATGCAGGAAATTTCAAAGATCCCATCCCTAAAAGATATTACGGATAATAATGCCATTGGAAAAAGAGAAGTGCAATTACAGCTTAAACCGAAAGCATATTTTCTTGGATTAAACCACGCCGATATATCACGGCAGGTGCGACAGGGATTTTTTGGCGGACAGGCCCAACGCTTGCAGATAGGTAAAGATGAAGTGCGTGTATGGGTAAGGTATCCCAAACGGGACAGGATCAGCCTGGGACAAATGGAATCTATGAAGATCAAGACCAGGATGGGTGAGTATCCTCTGGCAGAGCTGGCTGATTATTCAATTAAAAGGGGACCTGTTAATATCCAACGATTCAATGGTTCCCGTGAAGTACGGGTGGATGCAGACCTTGTTGACCAGTTTGAGTCGGTGCCACCAATCCTGGAACAGATCAGACAGGACATTCTGCCTGAACTAAATGCTAAATACCCGGGTGTACATATTGAATTTCAGGGACAACAAAGATCCAGTGATGAAGCCTCTGCCGAACTGGTTAAGTACTTCAGTATAGGGTTCATCATCATTATCTTGATTATCATGATCCATTTTAAATCCTTTTCCCAGGGCACCATCATTCTTTTGATGATCCCTCTTGGCTGGCTCGGTGCCATGTGGGGACATGGTATTGAAGGAGTCCCTGTTTCCATGCTTAGTGCCTGGGGTATGGTGGCGCTTACTGGTGTGATCATTAATGATGCTGTGGTCTTCCTTTCAAAATATAATTCCCTTATAAAAGAGGGCAAGAAGGTGGAGGAAGCTGTTTTTGATGCCGGAATAGCAAGGTTCCGAGCTATTATGCTTACAACTATCACAACCGTATTGGGCCTTTACCCAATCATCCTAGAGACAAGCTTCCAGGCACAATTCCTTATCCCGATGGCAATTGCCCTGGCATATGGTGTAATGATCGGAACAGGATTTATCTTGGCTCTGTTCCCGGTAATAATTCTTGTATTAAGCGATATCAGGGTATATCTGAATTGGTTATGGACCGGGACCAAGAAGACCAGGGAAGAGCTTGAGCCGGTTATCATTCACCGCCAAAAAAAGATGGAGTAATGTTTGTATCACGATATAAAATGCGGTTTTGCCTACCAGTGATTATCTCTATGATGCTGGCCATGCAGCTACACGGACAGGTATCAGAACAAGAAGATATCTCCCTGGCAGATGCTATCAGGATCGGCCTGGATAACAATTTCCAGATCAGGATCATGGAAAACACAGTTGAGATTGTAAAGAACAACAATGCCTGGGGAACCGCAGGCCTGTTCCCAACCATCTCCCTCGGCATTAGCCTGCCTAACAGGTTTGACAATACTGTAAATCAGACTAATCCAGATGAAAGAAGCAAGTACTATACAAGTTCATTTACTCCCTATGTCAACCTTCAATGGAACCTGTTCAGCGGCTTCAGCGTGCACATAACTAAAGACAAGCTTGCAGCCCTGGAAGCCTATTCTGAAGGCAATGCCGTGATTGTTGTTGAAAATACCATTCAGGGTATCATACTGGCCTATTACAATACCCTGTTACAGCTGGAGACTCTTGAGACATTGGATGAATTGAAGCAATTGTCACGAGATAGATATAATTATGTCAATTTTCGCAAAGAACTAGGCGCTGCAGTTACTTATGATGTCCTGCAAGCCAAGAATGCTTACCTTGACGACAGCACAAATTATCTGCTCCAGCAACTCAATGTTGAGAATGCATTTTTGTATCTGCGCCTGTTGCTGGGAGAGGAATCAGTTGTGCAATACAGCCTGACGGATGATTTTTCTGTTGTAGAACAGGAGTTTATATACGATTCCCTGCTGGTGCAAATGAAATCTGATAATTCCAATTTGAGAAATCAATATATCAACCAGGAGATCTTGAAAAAGGATGTGCAACTGTCAAAGAGGGTTGCTTACCCATACCTAAACCTTAACGCAGGCTTTGATCATTCCAATGCAAGGATAGATTTTGTCGATGGCCCTACAACCTATCCCAATAATCTTGCTTATTATGTTAACTTCTCACTTGGATTTAACCTTTCTAATGGTGGAAATGTCAGGAGGGCTATTCAAAACTCTAAAATACAAGAAGAAATTGGCTTACTGGAAATCGCAGAGCTGGAGATCAACCTGTCGAATCAGCTCAAGAATGCTTTTGATCTGTACAACATTCGTAAACAGCTCTACGAGGTGTCGCTTGTTAATGTAGAAAGTGCCAGGCTGAACCTGGAAATTTCAACTGAGAAATTCCGGTCGGGGGCTATCAATTCATTCAACTTCAGAGATGTTCAAATTATCTATCTTCGAGCTGCAGTCTCCAGGCTACAGGCCATTTTTAATATGATCGATTCCCATTCTGAGCTCCTGCGCCTGACCGGAGGCATTATCCGTGAATCATAAATTCATTGCTATGAGAAAAATATTCCTCGTACTTCTGGCTTGCCTCACAGTGGTCATGATATTCTCTGACCATGGACCTGAACAAACAATATCTGATCATCCGGCAAAGAAACCTAACGATTGGTTCTTCAGGCAAAGAGCTTATCCATTCGGGCAAATAAACTATGAAGCTGTTAAGTCAGCCTTTTACCAGGCCAGTGATATGAAAGACGAAGCTGCCAGGGAACAAAGGTCCGAATGGGATTTTGGTGGCCCTGTCAACCTGGGTGGTAGGATCTCTGCTTTAGCCATGCATCCATCAGATGCTTCGACCATTTTTATAGGAGCTGCCTCTGGTGGAATCTTTAAATCTGACGACACTGGCCTTTCCTGGAGACCTGTCTTTGATGATGCTATGAGCCTCTCAATGGGAGACGTGGAGATAGCTTTTTCTGATCCGGACGTTTTATATGCAGGTACCGGTGAGCCAAATGCAGGAGGAGGCTCACTTGCCTATGATGGCTTTGGAATATACAGGTCGGATGACGCCGGTGAAACATGGGAGCACATTGGGCTGGAAGAAAGCGGTAGTATCGGAAGGGTTGTTGTGCACCCTGAAAATCCCGGTACAGTGTATGTCGCGGCAATGGGGCGATTGTTCTCAAACAACCCTGAAAGAGGGGTGTTCAGATCAATCGATGCAGGCCAAACATGGGAGAAGGTGCTTTACAAAACAGACTCTACCGGGGCTATCGATCTTGTGATGCACCCGGATGACCCGGATATCCTTTATGCTGCTTTATGGGAAAGAGTGAGAAGGCCCAACAGAAGGAACTATGGTGGTCCTACCTGCGGTATTTATAAAACTACCGATGGTGGTAATACCTGGACAGAACTCTCCAACGGGCTGCCTTCACCATCACCGGATGTTGGCAGGATAGGGCTTGATATTTCAAGGTCTGATCCCAATATACTTTATGCCATCTATGCTGATAATATCGGATATTTTGCAGGTGTTTATAAAACTACAGATGACGGCAATAGCTGGATCAGGACCAATGATGATGACCTTTCGGGCATATACTCATCTTACGGCTGGTGGTTCGGCAGGATACATGTTGATCCAGTCGATCCTGATATAGCATACCCGATTGGCTTTGATCTATATAAAACAAGTAATGGAGGCAACAGCTATTCTTTTATATCCCAGTATGTACATGTCGACCAGCACGACCTCATAGCCCATCCCACAGACAACGAGTTCCTGGTTCTGGGAAATGACGGAGGCATGTATTTATCCGACAATGGGGGAAACTCATGGAACCACCTGGAAAATTTGCCTGTGATGCAATTCTATACCTGCGAAGTGGATGAACAATTCCCTGAGAGATTGTATGGTGGTGCACAGGACATGGGCACGAACCGGACTCTCACAGGGGCATTGGACGACTGGGAACATATCTTTGGAGGTGATGGGTTTTATGTGCTCGTGGATCCTCAGGATAACGATTTCGTTTATGTTTCATACCAGTATGGCAATTTCTTCAGGTCGACCAATGGTGGCTATTCCTTCGACAATGGGATGTCTGGCATTAATGGCTCTGACCGGAAGAACTGGATGACACCAGTGGTTTTCGATCCTGCTGATCCTGCAATACTGTATTATGGATCGAATAAGATATATAAAAGTACCAACAGGGCTGTTAGCTGGCAGGTTATCAGTCCCGATCTTTCAAACGGACCAGGCACTGGCAACCTGACTTATGGGACAGTAACTACTATCGCTGCTTCCAGGGCCAATGCTGATTATGTTTATGCCGGTACTGATGATGGCAATGCCTGGGTTACAAAAGATGGTGGTCAGCAATGGGATAATATATCAGCTGGCCTGCCTGAAAGATGGGTCACAAGGGTAGCAGCAGATCCATATGATGCGGAAAAGGCCTTCATCTGCCTGTCAGGATACCGTTACGACTCCTATCAGCCACATATTTTTATGACTCAGGATGCAGGAAATGAGTGGACTGATATCTCCGGGAACCTTCCTGAAGTACCTGTTAATGATATCATTGTCGACCCCAACCTGGATTCTACCCTGTATATAGCCACTGACTTTGGTGTGTATGTAACCTGGGACTATGGCCAACTATGGCATTCCCTGGGCACCAGCCTGCCTAATGTTCCAATTATTGACCTGCGATTGCATAATCCGTCCCGCAAGCTGATTGCAGCCACCTATGGAAGGTCGATGTATACCTTTGATTTGAATGAGATTGTGGGTGTTTCTGATAAGCAGGAGATGAGCATGGAATTGTTAGTGTTTCCGAATCCATGCTCAGGCGTTGCACGCCTTCGATATCGGATTCATGATATCAGATATCTGATATTTGAGTTATTTGATAATTCGGGAAGGAAAATTCGCAGATTGCTGGAAGGTGAACAAGCCCCGGGGGAGTACGAATTGGATATTGATCTTTCAGGATTGCCGGATGGAATTTATATTCTAAGAATAGATAAATCTCAAGCAGTAAAAATATTACTGGACAATTAGTTTCCTGATAGAATAATTATCTTCAGAATGGACCTTTATAAAATAAATTCCAGCAGGTAATTCACTAACATCTATCTCAATCTCATGCACCCCTGCTGGCACTACGTCATGCACTAATTCACGAATCTTCTTTCCT
The DNA here is from genome assembly GCA_963753055.1 of uncultured Bacteroidales bacterium. GTDB lineage: Bacteria > Bacteroidota > Bacteroidia > Bacteroidales > B18-G4 > JAUWGC01. The sequence goes on from CAVWAP010000004.1 coordinate 197,802, forward strand.
GATATCGTATATAAATCAGATATTGTTAATCGGTAATCGTTATTCGTTAATCTCAGGCGCACAGCGCCTGAGCAGGGATTTGGAAAAATATTGATCTGATCCAGGATATGAATTTCCTGAACAGCGGTTAAAATATACGATGAAAATCCAACCGTGACGGTCATCGGACCTCCCGATTCATAGCGCAGTGCTGCCGGGTTCCTGGTGTCAGCATTAAAAGCATCGAATGGCCAGTGCTCCTGCGGGATAAAACCAGGTCTTTCAGCATTGTAATATGAAGTGTCTTCAAGATATGATGGTTCTTCACCATCGGCTTTCCATGATATCAAAGTAGTTAATGATGGGAAAAGTATTTCATACACTTTATTGTTTTTGGCAAAATGACCTGTTCCGCCAATATTATTACTCTTCACATACCCATCCCCCCACGGTGCCCCATAACGTACTTTTGTAACAATATCCAAATTTTCCATGTAGTTATTGACAAATGTCTGATTATCATTACAATCATAATGATTTCCACCATTGGTTGATTCATAATATTCCTCAACTACAAGACCACCTCGACGTGCAATATTCCTGAAAAAAGTATTATAATCCCCGTTGTCGCCCCAGTAGGCATCAATCCATATCCAGTTAAAATAATTTCCTTCGAACAGGTTTTGATAAGCACCCATCTGCTGACCCGGATTGCTTGAATTACCATGAAGTTCTATGTCGCCGGTAACCCATTCACCCAGGCCGCCACTGGTAGTAGTATGGGGATCAAAAGAAGCATTATAACCTATGACATTTCTATGGCAAAGACCTCCTGTAACTATGGAATGCCTGGCATCCCGGAAAATATTATCCTCAATTAGACTGCTTTGTGTTTCATTTCCCAGTGCAATGCCATATCCATTACCTCCGCCTCCGTGATCGGTGCACTCATGGATATAACACCCACTAATAAGCAAATGCTCACATTCGGTGAGGCTGACATGATTGCTGTTTGCCATTTGCGTTTCAATTCCCCTGATCCAGCAATTATCAGCTCCCGCCATTCTAACAAAATACTTCTGAAGTGTAACTCCCGTTTGCCTTGTTAGCTTTATATCCTCCAATCCACTTTCAACAGTGTTATTGAAAAGAATGGCGTGATCATCATGATGAAAATAAAGAATTGATACTTCTGGTCCAATGCCTTTTATCACAGTATTTGATGGGATAATTAACTCTTCCGTGATCTTGTACGTTCCTTCAGGAAAGTATACAATTGAGAAGCCCCCGGATACGGATTGCTGTTCAGCCTGTTCCATGGCCTGTAAGACAAATTCAGTATCATCATCAACACCGTTTCCGGATGCTCCCATATCCATCACGTTAAACAATGCAGAAACAGCAACAGGTTCATTCAGAAAAGTACATCCAGCTTCTTGCCAGGCTTCAGTAGACCCGTCTGGTAATCGTTCTGCAGGGATCTTGGTTCCAATCTGGCCAAAATTAATCAGAGAAGATAATATGAAACAAATTAAGCATGCTGAAGCTATGTATGACTTCATTGGATTGAATTAAGATCTGGCTGATTTACAGTTTATTTGTTATTAATACGAAATCTTTAACATGAAGTTGCTCGGCCCGCTTGCCTAACAGGTCCGATGGAACATTTTTCAAGTCTTTTCCCAAGGGCTTCAATGCGTTTCTTAATGTCTTTCTTCGTTGGTTAAAAGCCACCTTGACAACCTGGAAAAACAACTTTTCATCACAGTCCAGATTCCTGGTTTCGTTCCTGTTCAGCCTGATAACAGCTGATTTGACATTTGGTCGTGGGGAAAAAACTGTTTCGTTGACAGTAAATAAATATTCAATCTGATAAAAAGCCTGCAGCAAGACACTCAAAATCCCATATTGCTTATTGCCAGGAGGTGAAGCGATCCGCTCGGCAACTTCCTTCTGGATCATAAAGATCATATGATTTATCTGGTCTCTGTACTTCAGTGCCTTGAAAAAGATCTGGCTGGAAATATTATATGGAAGATTGCCAAGCAATGTAAATTCTTCAGCAAATAGCCCGGAAATATCATTATGGAGAAAATCATCGTGAATGATCTTTCCCTCCAGCTCTGGATACTTTGCTTGTAAATAATCTACCACTTCCTTGTCAGTGTCGATAAAGTAAGCATTGAATTGATTATCAGATAATAAATACTTGCTTAGTACGCCTTCTCCCGGACCTATTTCTATGAGGTTTGTAACATCTTCAGGGATGCATCCAATGATTTTTCGGGCAATATTTTCATCTCTCAGGAAATGCTGACCAAGGCTTTTTTTAGGTTTAACGCCAGGCATGAATATGAAGATTAAATATTATCGTTTCGCAGTTTTCTGAATCTTTTCCTGGCTTCAACAGCATAAAGGCTGCCCGGATAGTTCATCAGAATATACTGGTACAACTCCATGGCAAGCTCTGTATTCTCAAATTGTACTTCCTGGATTTCTGCGCGTAAAAACAGGGCATCATCGGCAAGTATTTCAAATGGGAAATATTCAACCAGTCTTTGCAGCAGACTGTCGGCTGCCTCATAACGGCCAAGTTTTATCATGATCTCTGCCTTTTTGAAGAGAACATCATCGAACAATGGATGATATAACCCGATAAGGTAAATGGAATCAAGCGTTTGAAGCGCAAGCTCATCTTTATTCTGGTAGGATAAAAGCTCAACCTTTGCATATAAATTAAGGCCGTTCATTGAACTGTCGGGATCCATATTGTCACTGATCAACAATGATAAATCCATGGCATCATTGGCAATCAGCTTGGATGTGGCAGCTTTTAATACATCCAGCTGGGCTTTAGCCCATTCAAATTCCCCTATATAATAAGTTAGCTTAGCATTCTTATATTTTGCCTGATGCCCGATCGGATCATTTTTAAAAGCTTTATCTACCTGGGAATAAAGTAAAGTTGCTTCCCAGACCTCGCCGGAGAAAAGATAAATATCAGCCAGCTCGATTTTACATGAGGCAATAGTCCTGGCAGGCGCATCAGGGATATTGATAGCATAATCCAATATCTCGATAGCTTCGCTGAGTTTATCGAGATAAAATGCCTGCAAATGGGCCAGATCCCTCATCATGGGAATAGAATACCTGTTCTTGCCAAATGCATCAATGGTCCTGACGTAGTCCTTTTCCAGGGAAATAAGATCTTCATCTTTGTATTCAAATTCATCGGTGATCTTGAGGTACCTGGTTTTTAACAGTCCTGTCAAACCTTCCAAATAGAAGGGATAGGCTTCACCTTTGTTTACGACATATGTATATGCCTCGATGGCCTCATCGTACTTCTTGTTTGCAACACACAGGTAAGCTAGCTCCAGCACACGCTCTCCTTCCTCATTAAACCTGCGGTCAAGAGATTTAGCCTGTGTCAGTGCATACTCAAAGTCTTTGAGCTGGATAGAGAGCCATAACAGCATCTCAGAAGTTGCAATATCTTCAGGATTCTTTTGATTGTACTGGAGAAGTGATCTCCATAGATAATCTGTAACTACCCCTTCGGCATCATCATTTATTGCGGCCTGCAGCTTATTTTGAACTTTCTGTAGTGATGCCGGGTTTTCAGTTAACTCGGCAATGTACTCATCGATCATTTCGGTGTAGTTGCCACTGAGCTTGTGCATGTTGGCCAATTCAAAATGGAAGCCATACTCATTCTTGATGAGCTTGCGGCCCTTCATATAGGTTTCAATTGCGTAACCAATCTGTCCTTTTGCATAAAATGCATTTGCCAGGTCCTTGATCTGTGCAATATTTGGGGTCAGCTTCTTCAGGGCTTCATCAAATTGTTTGTTTGCACGTTCTGCATCATCAGCCTGTATATAAACATAGCCCAGGTCGACGTGGTACCTAAGGATCTCAGGATACTTTCTTAATTGTTTTTTAACCAGCTTAACAGCCTTCTGATATTCCCTTAGCTGGATCAGACAGAAATAATAATATGTGTAATAATATTGGGTTGGTTGTTGGTTATACAGCTTTTCATAGATCTCTGCTGCCTTGTCGTATTCCTTGTTTCTGTAATATTGGGCTGCCAGGCGCTCCTCGGTATTGACCTGCTGTGTTTTCCTTGTCTGCTGCTGCGTGGAATTATTAACCTGTGCTTCCAGAGAAAGGGAAGCAAGCATTAAAAATATGATTATATGTATACCCCGGGACCTCATTATTCGATTGAGAACTCCATTGTCACAACTGCTTTAATCGATTTTTCAATGGTGTGGGTATCGAACCGGCCATAATCAGAAACTTCATATGAATGAGGTGCTGTGATCTGGAATACACCCTGACTTGCATATTTTAAGTTTCCGACCTGGCTTCCGGTACTTTTGGCCAGGCTCTCTGCCCTTTCTTTTGCATTCTTTGCTGCAGCTGCAAGCATTTCTATTTTTAAGTCTTCTATTTTGGTGTAAAGATATTGTGGACTATATGAAGAAATATTGATCCCCTGTTTAATCAGGGATGATATGTCTTTAGCAATAGCAGTGATAAGGCCGAGATCAGAAGATTCGATTGATATGCTTTGATTCAAAGAGTAATCCAGGATCTCATTTGTGCTGTAACCATTGTTGTTCAACTTGTAGTTTGTTCCAACTATTATTTCAGAGAAATCAAGGTCTTCAGTAGCAAAACCTTTGGAAACGAGGTATTGCTCCACAACTTTTCTATGCCCTGATAAATACTCATATGCTGTCTTGAGTGTTGTAGACCGAACACCGAAATTTCCTGTCCAGGTAGCATAGTCGGAGGTGATGTTTTTAACTGCAAATCCCTTAACCCTGATCGTCTGGTTAATGCTATCAGAGTGTTTTTTTGCAGCCCGGTAATTAAAGCTAAATACTGCTGCGGCGATGATCAGGCCTATTGACAGATACAGGCCTGCTTTTGCATAATTATTCATGGCAGGACGTTTTTAATGAAACACTAAGTTATCATTTCGAAACCAACATAAGGCTGCAGGACCTCGGGTATTTTGATTCCTTCAGGAGTTTGGTTGTTCTCAAGTAAGGCTGCTACTATCCTAGGTAACGCCAAAGCTGACCCATTTAGTGTGTGTGGCAGTTTGGTCTTTCCTTGTTCGTCTCTGAATCTCAGCATCATACGTGTGCTTTGGTAAGTCTCAAAATTAGAGACTGAGCTAACCTCCAACCACATGTTCTGGGCTGCTGAGTAAACTTCAAAATCATATGTCAGCGCAGCTGTGAAGCTCATATCTCCTCCACATAACTTTACAATCCGGAAAGGTAGTCCAAGGTTTCTGCAAAGCTCAGCCACGTGATCTTTCATTTCTTCCAACGTATCATAACTCCTGTCAGGATGTTGTACCTGGACAATCTCTACTTTATCAAATTGATGAAGCCGGTTCAGTCCCCTGACATCTTTACCGTATGATCCTGCTTCCCTGCGGAAACAGCTTGAATATGCTGCATTCTTAACTGGTAGCTCATCTCCTTTCAGAATAACATCACGGTAAATATTTGTTATCGGGATCTCTGCTGTGGGTATGAGGTAAAGATTATCTTCCGTCACATAATACATCTGCCCGTCTTTATCTGGCAGGTTGCCGGTTCCAAAAGCTGAATCTTCATTTACCATGAGTGGGGGTTGATATTCTGTATACCCTTCTTTCATGGCCTCATCAAGAAAGTAATTGATCAACCCTCTTTGAAAGCGGGCACCCTTTCCCTTGTAAAATGGGAAGCCTGCTCCAGTCACTTTGCTTCCAAGCTCAAAGTCGATGATATCATATTTTTTTGCCAGCTCCCAGTGTGGCAAAGCCTCCTGTCCCAATTCAATATCAAAGGCTTCTTCCAGGATCAGCTCATTGTCATCCGCACTGTTACCTGCAGGCACAGATAAATGTGGCAGGTTTGGCAATATTACAAGCATCTCATCCAGATCTGATTTATACGTATTCAGCTTTTCGTTTATTTCCTGTCCTATTTTTTTGAGCTCGGTTGTGATTCCCTTTAGTTCGTTGGCTTCCTGTTGTTTGCCTGACTTGAAAAGCATCCCGATTTCCTTTGCCATTGTATTTGATTTCGCAAGGGTTTCATCCAATAGTTTTTGTGATTCCCTGCGTAGATTATCGATGCTGAGAATCTGCTCTACTATTGCCTGTGCATCAAAATTTTTAATTTTCAGACGCTCTACCACTTCCTGGTGGTGATCTCTGATGAATTGAATTTGTAGCATCCCGGTGTATTTTTTTGCAAAGGTAATTTAACTATAAAAAAAATCCCGGTCAATGCCGGGATTATTCAAAATTAATATTTTTTATGTCAGGGTTATTTCTGTTCTTCTTCAGAAACAATGTTCACAAATGATTTGCTGTCTTTGACTTTCCTGAATTCAACGACGCCATCTTTCAACGCAAACAAGGTATGGTCTTTACCCATGCCAACATTTAAGCCAGGGTGATGCTTAGTGCCTCTTTGACGAATGATGATATTGCCAGCCCTGGCAAACTGTCCGCCGTAGATCTTTACACCCAGTCGTTTACTTTCGGATTCCCGACCGTTTTGTGAACTTCCTGCACCTTTTTTATGAGCCATGGTTGTATATTTTTGAAATTAAACGATTCTATTCTTTATTTGGTTTCTCCCTTATCTTCCTTTTTGGGAGCTGCTTTCTTTGCAGCTGGCTTGGCAGCTGATTTGGCTGCAGGCTTGGCTGTAGTCTTTGCTGCAGGCTTGCTTGCCGCTTTAGGAGCTGCTTTTGGAGTTGCTTTCGGTTTAGCTGCAGCCTTAGTTGTTGCTTTAGCAGCAGGTTTCTTAGCAGCAGGTTTCTTGGCAGCAGGTTTCTTGGCAGCAGGTTTCTTAGCAGCAGGTTTCTTAGCAGCAGGTTTCTTGGTAGCAGGTTTCTTTGCAGCTGGCTTTGCAGCAGTTGCTGCCTTAGGAGCTGCTTTAGGAGCTGCTTTTGGCTTAGCGGCAGGCTTAACTTCAGCCTTTGGCTTTGAACCTGTTTCAATAATATTGACAATCTGAAGCCTGGTCAGGTATTGCCTGTGCCCGTTCAGCTTCTGATATCCTTTTCTTCTTTTCTTTTTAAAAACAAGGACCTTGTCACCTTTCGTGTGCTCAAGAATCTTGGCGGAAATGCCAGCACCATTTATATGAGGTGCACCAACAGCAACTTTACCATTGTTGTCGATGAGTAAAACTTCGCCAAATTCAATGCTTGAACCTTCTTTTCCTTCAAGCCTGTGTACAAAGATTTCCTGGTTCTTTTCAACCTTGTACTGTTGTCCTGCTATTTCAACTATTGCGTACATGCTGTCTGTAATTATCAATGCTTCCAAAATTGGAGGTGCAAAGATAGCAAAAATATTTAAGCACCAAAGGAAAACGACTAAATTTTTCTTTCAATTTTGCGATTAACCAGATAGACTCCAACAAGTACCAGGAGGATCCAGATGAGGTAAATCCATTCAAAGGGTTCTCCGTCGATGATACCCCATGTAAGAGCTATAATTGGTATTAGGTACGTTACAGAGGAAGCAAAGACAGGATTGGTCAGCTTGATCACCTTGTTAAAAGCAATCATGGCCAGCGCCGTTCCAAAAATCCCGAGTATTGCAATATACCCGAAACCTATCCAGGCATGCTCATGAGTAGTCATGGTCTGGTAAAAGTCAGTCGCCAGAAACATGAAAATGATAGAAGGAATTCCTGCGAAAAAGAAACTGAAAGCAGTAATGGAAATGACATCAACATCCTTCAGGTAATGCTTAATAAGATTAACGGTAGTGGCATAACAAATCGTTGCAATGAACACATAAACAGCATATTGTATATTGAACTCGAAGCTATGGCCTCCACTGACGCTGATCAGGCCAATGGCTCCAAGCAAAGCAATAAAAATGCCGGAAATATTCAGCCAGCGGGTCCTGAACCTGAAAAAAGTAACCGCTATAATGAGCGTGAAGAGTGGAGTCATGGAGTTGAGTATGCCCGCAAGGTTGCTGTCGATTCCTGTTTGTGCCTTGGCAAATAAAAATGCGGGCAATCCACTGCCAATTATGCCAACAATAGCAAGGATAATCCATGATTTCCGGGGGACTTTTGCAAAACGTCTGAATGTGAAAGGTAACAAAACCAAAAAAGCCAGGGTGACTCTCAAGGCACCCAGTTCTTCAACGGAAAAAACCTCTAATCCCTTTTTGATCAAGATAAAGGATGTACCCCAGACAAAGACAAGGATAAGCAGGAGAACCCAGGCAAAAGGTCTGCTTTGATATGTATTTTGCGTCATGCCACCCAAAGATAGCAATTCACATGGCTGGTTCAGATTAATTATTTTGATTTAGCATGACTTTGTATTACAATTTTATATATTTGCATCCATTATTAAAGTATTAATTTAAAAAATTATAAGCTATGAAAAGATCTTTCCTATTACTGGTATCTCTATTATTCATAAGTTTTACTTACTCTCAGACAATAGCAGAGATATACCAAAACGATTTTGATTCCTATACACCTGGGGATTACCTTGGTGTCGTAGATCCTGATAACTGGTTGCCCTGGGGAGGTAACCCGGGTGCAGCTGATGATGCTGTTGTTAGCGATGATCAGTCTCACTCAGCCCCCAATTCATTCGTTGTTGATGAAGTTGGAGGTGCGACAGATGTAATCTGGAAACTTGGCGACAAAATTACCGGGCAATACCAGGTTGGCTGGTGGATGTATGTCTCATCAGGTGTTCGAGGGATATTATAACTTCCAGAAAACTGAGGCTCCAGGTACTGAATGGGCTTTTGAGATCTATTTCCGTACTGACGGAACAGTAGAGTTTCAGATTGACCAGACAACTGTTGCGAGCACTACTTACACACCTGATACATGGTTCTACATAGACCATAATATCAACCTTGATGATGATGAAGCAGAAATTTTCCTGGATGGTACTTCATTGCACACATGGCAATGGTCAAATGGAGGATTGCTCCAACTGGGAGGTGTAGACTTCTATGCAGCATCGAATGTTGCATATTATGTCGATGATGTCTTATATGAACAGATCTTTGATCCCATTTACTGCGATGATTTTGAAGGATACTCAGTGGGTGATTATATCTCTGAACAAAACCCGGATTTCTGGTCAACCTGGAGCGGTAATCCCGGAGGAGCAGAAGATGGAATTATCAGTGATGCACAAGCTTATGCCGGTTCAAATTCCTTATTGATCGAGGATGACGGTGGGGCTACAGATGTGGTTCTTAAACTGGGTGATAAAACCAGTGGTTCATTTGAAGTGAATTGGTATACGTATGTTCCGTCAGGCGCTAATGCATATTACAATTTCCAAAAAACTGAAACACCTGGTAGCGAATGGGCATGTGATATCTTTTTCTATGATGATGGAACAGGAGAGTTTCAGATTGATCAGGTAACCCTCACAACTTTTAATTATGCTCCTGATACATGGCTATTCCTGGATCATATAATAGATCTTGATAAAGATAGTGCGATGTTCTATATCGATGGAACACTAATTTATGAATGGCAATGGTCAAATGGAGGTCTGATGCAACTGGGTGGTGTTGATTTTTATAATATTGATGCTACTTACATCAACTATATTGATGACCTGTGTTTCCTGCAAACTGGCGGATCAACCGACCCTGCGATAGCGGTTACACCTGAGGAAATCGAAACCAACGTTGTTGAAGGTTTCACAGGTGAAGAATTGCTCAATATTGAAAATGTTGGAGCAGCTGAACTTGAATATGACCTGGCAATCGTCTATAACCTTGAATACTAAAGCTGAAGCTCTGCCACTGGTTAATAAATATTCCAATGTAACACCTGCACAGTACGATGTAGTTAAAACTACTGAAGGAGGCCAGGCACCTGAAACAGATACTGAGACTCTAACATATTGTGATGAAAATACAGGCAGCTCAATTGGATTGACCACAGGGGGAACAGAATGGGAAGTTGCAGCCAAATGGCCTGCATCAGTCATGAACGAATTCGCAGGAATGGAATTGACATCTGTCCTGTTATTTATCAATGACTTCAATCCAGCGGACGAGTTTACACTCAGGGTGTACGGAATGGACCTGAATTATTCCCCGGGTGCTCTTCTTCATGAGCAGGTTTTTACACCTACTGTTGCAACCAGTTGGATGGAGGTTGTTCTTGATACCCCTGTTCCTTGTACTGGTGAAGACCTCTGGGTTGGATACCTGATCTATCAGTCTGACATAACTCATCCTGCCGGTGCAGGTTGTGAACCAGCTAATTTCAACGGTGACTGGATCCGTACAGGTCCGAGTTGGGGACACCTTTCTGATAACGCCACACTTCCTTATAACTGGAACATAGTAGCTTACCTGAATGGTGAACCTATCACACAGTGGCTCTCAGCTGATCCAATGATGGGTGCTGTGGATCCAGCCGCCAGTGAAGATGTTACATTAACGTTTGATGCAACAACACTGGCAACCGGTACTTACCATGCAGATGTCGTTGTATTTAGCAATGATCCTGAAAGCAAATCTGTTACGGTTCCGGTAACTATGAATGTTAATCCTGTTTCTGTTGAGGAACTGTTAGACGATGAAACATTTGTCGTTTATCCAAACCCAGCCCAGGATTATGTTACTATCCAGGCTAATGGAACTATTAATCAGGTCAGGATTTATAATTATGTTGGTCAATTGATCGATCAGACTGTGGTTGACAATGAAAAAGCAACACTCAGCACTGATGGCTATCAAGCTGGCATCTACTTTATCCATGTTGAAACAGCTGAAGGCTGGTCAACAAGGAAAGTTGTTATTGAATAGTATTATCCTGAATATAAAAGAAAAGGCAGTCCTGACAGGCTGCCTTTTTTTAATATGGTAATGCAACCCTGCTCTGAATTCAATTGTCTATCATTTGGGAAGAATAATCCTTGCAGTTTGAAGGGCTTAACCCAAAATTAATGGATCGTTCGTAGTGAGGCCGCTAAACTATAAAATATACATTGGGGGCGAATTCAGGGAGACGGAGAATTTCTTAAACGTCATAAATCCATTTGACCACAGTCTTGTGGCTCAAACTTACCTTGGATCCGTACATGACCTGGATGAAGCTATCAACAAGGCACAATTGAGATTGTCCGAGCTGAAGGCTCTTCCATCTCATAAGAAATCATCTATCCTGAATTATATTGCCGACCAGCTGTCAGAAAGAAAATTTCAATTTGTCGAGATTCTGTCGATGGAATCCGGCAAGCCATATAAATATTCAACGGGGGAAATAGATAGGGCCATACAAACCTTCAGGGTCGCTGCCGAAGAATCCAAACGACTACCCGGGGAATACCTCGATATCGATTGGACCCTTTCCGGAGAGGGAAAAGAAGGGATTGTAAAATATTTCCCCGTTGGTATTGTGGCCGGGATATCCCCCTTTAACTTCCCAATGAATCTGGCCGTACACAAAATTGCACCGGCTATCGCAGCAGGCTGTCCCATCATCCTCAAGCCTTCTTCATCTACACCGTTGTCTACCCTGGAACTGGCCAAGGTGATAGACAATACAGAATTGCCCAAAGGCGCTGTCTCGATCATCCCGATGGACCGCAAAACAGGTAACTTATTAGTTACAGACCCCCGGATTAAGCTGTTGACATTCACCGGCTCTCCTGAGGTCGGCTGGGAGATGAAGAAGGATGCAGGCAAGAAAAAAGTTGTGCTCGAGCTGGGTGGTAATGCAGGAGTAGTGGTTTCTGAATCAGCAGATATTGACCTGGCTGTCAGGAGGTGTATCATTGGTGCATTTGCGTACTCTGGCCAGGTCTGTATACATGCTCAGCGTATCCATGTGCATAGAAAAATCTTTGATGATTTTATCAGAAGATTCCTTGATGAGGCGAAAAAATTAAAATCAGGAAACCCAATTGATCCGGAAACTGATATTTCGGTTATGATTGATGAGGCTAACGCCATCAGGGTAGAAGAGTGGATCAGGGAAGCCATCGACTCAGGTGCTGAATTAATACATGGAGGAGAGAGAAAGGGATCCTATGTAGAACCAACAGTATTAACCCGGACAACTCCAGACATGAAAGTCTGTGCAATGGAAATATTTGGCCCGGTGGTTACCATTGAACAGTTCGATAATTTCCGGGATGCTGTCGATGCAGTTAACCTGGGAAGGTATGGGCTTCAGGCCGGTGTATTTACAAATCAACTGGATGAAATGAACCTGGCATTTTATCAATTGGATGTTGGAGGAGTGATCATTAACGATGTACCAACTTTCAGGGTGGATCATATGCCTTATGGCGGGGTCAAGGATTCCGGAATGGGAAGGGAAGGGGTGAAGTATGCCATTCATGATATGATGGAACCTAAAATACTGGTAAAGAATAAGTGAATTATAAACCTGTAATATTATTTGCCCTGGCGGCTCTCTGCTGCCTGTTCCTTGCTGGAATAGTACAGGCCCAGCAACCTGATGGTGACGGGAGAGCTATTGGTGATGATTGTACAGAACCCATACAGGTCAATCTAACACAGGACCTGCCTTACCTTGAATACGGACAAACGACATGCGGCCGCGGTAATTCCTATGATACTACCTGCCTGGGATCATACGACGACGGGGAAGATATAATTTACCAGCTTAATGTAAGTACTGAATTCGAGATCCAGATAACCATGACACCAAATGATGCATGGGCTGCCATGGGCTTATTCGATGATTGCCCCGATGTTGGCAATTGCATGGAATCAGTGACATACGCCAATGTTGGGTATGTAATCCAGGCAATGACAATCAATACGATCCTTAGCCCGGGCACATATTATCTTATGATGGACTCCTGGCCTGCTCCGGCATGCTTTGATTTTGACCTGGCAATAAACCAGGTTGTCCCGGTCGATGCATATCCATTCATTATCGATTTTGAAGATGGTGAGATGCCGGTAGAATTTGTTATGCTGCCCGGAGGGGATGCAGGTATCAGGACTGATGCAGATGCAGCTCTGAACTCAGATTATGGTTTATTGTTCGAAGGGAATACACAGGCAAACTGGGGCCCTACTCCGGTTAATGTTAATGAAGCCTTCGATTCCACCAAAGTTTCACACTTTGGAACCATTAATATTGAAGTTGTCCCTACGGGTGAGCCAGGCACACTGAAAATGCAATTTGACCTTCAGCAGGGATATAGCTATACCCCCAACTACTGTTGGTTCAGGGTGATGGTTGATAGCATAGTGATCGCTGATGAAAATGGATTTACATATTACCAACCCTTTACCCATAACGACCCATTCTCTTCCAGAACATGGGATCTTGGAGCATATCAATCCGCTCCATTTACCATCACCCTTCAATCCTCATGTAAATACTACGAAAATTACTACGAGCAAGGCGATATTGTACATGTTGATGATTTTGAGATATGGTATGAATTGCCACCCGGGAAAGTGGAGGGGTATGTGTTTAATGGAAACGGAATTCCCATACCTGATGCCAATGTAGGCCTTGAAGGCTCGGTAACTACATCCTCCGGAATTGATGGCTTTTATTTGTTAGAGCATGTCCCTTTCGGTATGCAGGAAATATATGCCTGGAAGCAGGGATATAACATGGTTTCTGCCTCGGTTAATGTGCCATCTGGTGGAGTGGCCAACCAGGATTTTATCCTGACCCAGCCAACAATGATCATATCACCTACCTTGCATTATTACACTTTGAATCCTTTTGAGCTCTATTCCACCCAGACAGGAATTCAAAACTCAGGTGATGGGCCTCTGGAATGGTCAGCAGTTATTAATTATCCTTCGGGAGATACCCTCGATTGGCTATCTCTTGAATGGTACGAGGGCGTTGTACCACCTGATGGTGGCCTGGAAAACATCCCAACACATTTCAATGCTGCCAATACAACTTCAGGCGAAGTTTATACGGCTGATATTGTATTCACGAGCAACCCTGATGTTGGCACGCTTACAATACCCTGTGAAATGGTAGTACTTGGTGATCCATTGATCCCTCCTGCAGGACTGCAGGTTAGTTTATTAAATGATGTGACAGGGGAGGTCAGGGTATCCTGGCAAGCCAGCAACAGGGATTTTCAGTACTTCATTGTAAAAAGGGATGGGGCCTTGCTTGCGTCAACTATTAATCAGTTTGTTATTGATTACTTGCCAGGCTATGGAGAGTACTGTTATACAGTGCAATCAAGTTATGATGAAGGATTTTCCATACCGGCAGGGCCTGAATGTATACTCTGGCCTAATCCCCAGGTGTTTATTAATCCCAACCATGTCGAGGAATGGGTATGGATCGATCAACAGGCTGTTGTTAGCACAAACATTATCAACCTGGGCATTGGTACGCTGACTTATTCTTTTCCCGACTTTACCAAAGATGACAAGGTGCTTGAGTACTGCCCGGGAAGTGGCGGATGTGATGAATTTATACAAAATGTAAGTATTGGGAACATTAACAATACAACCGGCTGTAAAAATTACAGCAATTTCACCAACCTGTCTGCCACCGTTCAAAGAGGTGTTGCCTATCCTATTAGCATCAGTGTCGGCAATCCCGTGGCGGAGGATATCCTGGGTATTTGGGTCGACTGGGACCAGGATGAAGTGTGGGCGCAGGATGAAATGATACAGACAGCAGGAGACCCTTTTTCCGGATTCACCGCCGAAATTATACCACCTGATGGTAGTCCTGCCGGATACACAAGGATGAGAATCAGGTTGCAATGGGGTGGTGTACTGGATCCTTGTGGAACAACTGCTTATGGTGAAGTTGAGGACTACAGCCTTTACGTGCTGGGAGGCTTCATTACCGATGTTCAACCGTCTTCCGGAATTATTGCTGAGGGCAGTTCGCAGGTGATCATGATAACCTATGATGCATCTGCTTATCCTGAAGGTGATTTTTCCCGGCAGCTGTTATGCGAAACCAATGATCCATCAAGCCCTGTTTCAGTGATCTATAATACGATGCATGTGATAGTGCCTGCAGAATTAGTTGGAAATGTGAAGGATGGTAACACCGGTGTTTATTTGCCTGGTGTGAGTGTGACAGCAGGCAACTGGCAGGCAGAAACAGATGAACATGGCCATTACAGCATGTATCTTGATGAAGGAATATATGATATCACCTTTCAGAAACTTGGCTATCAGACGGTTATAGTAGAAGATACTTTTGTTCAGCAGGGTGAGATTACTCCGCTGGATATACAAATGTTTGAAGAACCTTATCCGGTCAGTTTTGTTCTGGCAACTGTTAATGAAGAAGATACAGAATGCCTTGTTGAATGGTCACTGCCTTATGTCCCGCTCGAATTATATTATGATGATGGAGAAGCTGAAGAATTGGTAGTCTGGGCTGACCCACTCAATGAAAATGCGGTTAAGTTTACTCCACTGGGCTACCCCATGAACCTTATTGGAGGACGCCTGAATGTTGGAGATGGCAGCTTCCCAGCCGGCAATTGGCTTAATTCTGAGTTTGCCCTGCTGATTTATGATGACGATGGTAATGATGGCATGCCTGGAACACTAATGGATTCAATGACCGTTGAAGTACAAAACTTTGAATGGATCGAATTCAAGGGAGACACCATAACATTTTTGGATGGCGATTTTTATATCTCAATGATGCAACTTAACCCTTCTCCAAATGCTCCTCCTCTTGGAGTGGACTTTACAAGCCCTGTTGCATACCGAAGCTATTCAAGGTTGCAGGGAGATGATTGGATCTTATCACCATACCAGGATTTCATGATCAGGGCATATGTGACAGGACCGGCAACTGATGATATGCCTGTTGAATTGGGTGTTAAGAAAGTTCCTGAAAAACTTCCTCCGGGTGCTGAAGGAAGATTGTACTTTACAAAAAATGGATTAGCACCAATTATATTTCCTGGCCTGGAAAGAGAGACTGAATTTAATCTTCTGAATAACACTCATTCTTCAAACCGGGACCTTGTTTCTTACGACCTGATGAGGGTTTCTGATTTTAATCCTGACCTTGGACCACAAACAGGAGTGTTCACGCTTATAGGCGATGATATAAATGCAATTTATTATAATGATACTGCTTTTGGAGCTTTGCCTATGGGCTGGTTTGCCTATGCTGTCCAGGCAAATTATACCAATGGAGATACTTCAGAATGGATATATTCCAACATCGTTGGACACCTTAAGGAGGTTAGAGTTGACTTCCAGGTCACCCTTACAACAGGGGAGCTGCCGGATGAAGTTGAAATAACCATGGCCGGTGAAGACTATCCATATTCTGTGTATTCAGGAATCACGGATACCAACGGATTACTTTTTTTCAACGATGTTTGGAAAGGAACATATACCATTCATGCTTACAAAGTAGGATATGAACTATATGAGATCTCCAATGAAAATATTCAGTCAGATATGTCTTATTCCCTCACCCTTGGTGAAAAGCGATATCCTGCTCTTAATTTCTGGGTTGATCCCTTAACCTCAATGGCCTATTGGGATTATCCAATTGTTACAGCAATCAGGGAAGATTTTGACGGTTCGCAGTTCCTTCCATCAGGATGGCAAATAGTAAGTCAGGGTGTGGGTTGGTTTCTGACAACTGATGGCAGCAGCCCGAACTGGACAGTGCCTGCATGGGATTCCCGGTACGCCTGTGCCAATGATGATAAAGCAGGATCTGCAAACAATGGATGTTGTGATTACCTTGTTACTCCGGCTGTAGATCTGCGTGAATCAGAGGAGTTCAGCCTGATGTTTGACAGTTACTATGATGGTGCATACGGGGAAATCGCTAATGTGGAATTCAGTAATGATGGAGGAAATACCTGGTATATCCTGATGGCCCTTACGCCAAACCCCGGGGGCTGGGAGCAAATTGAGATTGATCTTTCTTCATTATCAGGACCTAGTGGTGCCTATCCTGTCTGGTTTGCCTTTCATGCCGATGATGATGGTGAATGGGCTTCCGGCTGGGCAGTAGATAACATTGTAATCGCTAATGGCCTTGCTGGCCCCATCGATTTTTACATGTTCCTCGATGGAGCTTTTGTTAATAGTACGGAACAGACTTATTACCAGTATCCGTTTCTGACTTATGGAATCACATATGAGGCCAGCGTTGCTGCACACTATACTTCAGGATTATCTGAAAAGGTCTATTACCCCTTTACATCCACCTACCTCACACCTCCCAGGAACCTCAGAGGAGAAACCTTTGACGATGCGGTGCAGCTCTGGTGGCAACCTCCTCTTGAACCGGATGGAGTTTTCGTTCTTCTGACAGAAAAGACCAGGACTGTCCATATCAATCCGCATGATGATTATAGTCCGAAAGTCAGAACCATAAAGATCATGGATAACTCCATAGGGTCACGTGACCAATGGGATGTGCACTATTCCTATCCAACAATCTATACAGATGGGGAAACCGGAGCTGAAACAGATGGTGATTACCTGTATACAACACAATGGAACGCCGGTAATGGTACCTTCTTTAAGTACGATCTGGATGGAACTTACCTGGAAACCTTTGTTATTCCGGACTGCCGTGACCTGAGAGATCTTGCCTATGACCCCGATAATAGCATGATGTTTGGAAGCAACGCCTCCGACACGGTATGGAAAATGGATTTTATTGATCAGGTGCTTGTTGAAACATTCTTTGCTCCAACAGAAGTCAGAGCAATTGCATTTGACAGCGATGAGATTGGTTTCTGGGCTAATAATTGGGATACAGATATCACATTATTTGATATGACAGGTTCATTGATCAGCAGTTTCCCGATCGGTACCTGGGGAAGCTATTACGGCTTTGCATACGATAATTGGACTGATGGAGGTCCATACCTCTGGGGTTTTAGCCAGGACGGTAGCGGGGCAATCCTGGTTCAGATAGATCTGAATACGGGCACTGAAGTTACTGTGCTGGATGTGTTGCCCATCCTGGGTGGATCAGAAATAGCTGGTGGGTTATTTACAATGTGCAGCATGATATATAATAATGTTGTCACAATTGGTGGGGTGCTTCAGAACGAGATGCTGTTTGGTCTTGAATTGGGACCATGCCAGGGGCCACCTCTTCATTGGCATGTCCCTGAGAACCTGATTGGTTATAAGGTGTACCGTGATCTTGATTGGGTAGGTTCAGTCCCATATTATGGAGAGGATACATCAACCTATTATGATACAGGCCTGGATCCATATACATATGAATATGATGTGTCAGCGCTATATACCTTGAGTACATATGGCTTCCCTGGTGAAGTGGGAGAATCGATGATGGAAGGACCATTCTATATCCAGGTCCAATATGGTTATCCTTTGCCATTTGAGGAAACATGGAGCTTAGGCAGCTTTGAATTAAACGAGTGGGATCATAGTGGTAATTGGATCATTAATAATCAATCAGGTAATCCACCTCCGTCGACTGAATTCTCATGGGAACCAATACTTACTAATTATAAATCATCATTGACAAGCCATCCGATCGATGGAGTAAACCTGCCTGCCCCATGGGTTGATGGTTGTATCTGGCTGGACTTTGACATCAAACTGATCGACCGGAATATGACCGGCCAGGAAAAACTGAGGGTGGAAATAGGAAATGACTTTGGCTGGTTTGAGGTGATGTCCTTTGATAATGCACAGGGGGGCTTTGATTGGCAACATAGCCATGTTGATATCAGTAGTATGGCGTTTGGAGAAATCTTCAGGGTCAGGTTTGTTGGTGAGGGAACAAACTCAATTGATATTCAATCATGGTTGATCGACAATATCCTGATCTATCGTGATTGTTCTCCTCCCAGGAACCTGAACCTGGAGATCCAGAACTGCATCGATGTGTTATTGACCTGGGATGCTCCGTATGTTTGCGACAGCGCACGAAAGCTTGTGGAATATGATATATATGTCAATCTTGAATATTATATGTCTACAACTGATACATTTTATATTTATACTGCAGGCCAGAATGGTACATATCGGTTCCAGCTATTTAGTGTATACGAAGACTGTGTTTCTGATTCTTCAGTAAAAGGAACAATCGACGTGGTTTGCGTAGGAATAAATACCCCACAGGTAGATGATTGGGTGAATGTTTACCCCGTTCCAACATCGGAAACTCTTTATATTCAGGCAAAAGAAGAAATTAGGTATGTATCCCTTTTGAATAATATGGGTACAATAGTGTATTCTAATTATGGAAATGAGTCTAAAGAGCTGAAAGTCAATACAAAGACATTCATACCTGGATTTTATTTCCTAAAAATTGAAACTAAAACAAAAATATACAGTAAAAAGATTCTGGTCATTAGATAGGAAACCTGGTATAAGTCTTTGAAAATGACTCAGATTCGATAAAAATTTGCATTAGTTGACGACAATCTGAATATTTTTTTTTTAATTTGCGAGGTAAAATAATAGGTATTTTCCCCTATTTGCTTTACTGATGCAACGATTCAATGTATATTGTTGTCTAAAGATTAATTAAACAGCTTATATATACAAATTATTATTAAAGTGTTTAAGACATTGGGCCACCGGGGAATTAATTTATTAAGTAACCCGGTATTTTCACTTTTTCAATAGCAATTGCTTTCACAAGAAATTGTTCATTGAGAAACTTTGCACTTTACCATATAATATATGTATTAAAAATTAGGCAAGATTTAGTATTAACCAAAATCAACAACCATGAAACGATTTATTACTAAGCTTACGCTGTTGATGATTCCTTTCCTACTATCCTCAGCTATGCTCTTTGCACAAATGCAGTTGACTGGTCCTGGAGCTAAAGAATACTCCAATAACCAGGATGTAACTCGTATTTTGTATGAGCAAATGGACATTGGGGCCAGTGGCTGGGCTTCTCAGGATTTTGAAGCAGCTTACGACATCTACGACTGTCAGGGTGCAGACGACTTTACTGTCCCTGCAGGAACTATCTGGCAAGTCGATGAGGTCACTGTTATTGGTTCAGGAGCCCCTGGACCATTTAATGTCGCCAACGTATATTTCTATCAGGATGCAGGCGGATTGCCTGCTGCAGCACCTTACTTATCCTTTATGGGCTTAACAGCCGTGGATAATGCAGGTGCAATGACCATTGCTATTCCTGGTGGTGCTGTACTTACTGGCGGAGATTATTGGGTATCAGTACAGGACGCTGCTCCTTTTGGAGTCAACGGACAATGGTTCTGGACCAAGAATCTTACGCAGATTAATAACATGGCCTATTGGCAAAACCCAGCAAATGGATTCGGTACAGGTGCTACAACCTGGACAGATGTCCTGACCGCTTTTGGTGAGGCAGCCGACTTCACGTTTTCACTTGTCGGTGAATCCTATGTAGAAATTGGTAACGGTACTGGCTATGGATCTTATCCAGCCTATTATAGTACCTGGTGCAATTATTGGGAAAATTGCCATACTCAAACATTATATCTGGCATCCGAATTGGGCGGACCAATGGATATCACAGAGTTGGGCTGGAAGTTCGAGAGACTTGCTACTCCCAACAACTGGCTATTGAATGTCCAGATTAACATTGTGGAAACCAGTGTTTCAGCTTTTACAGCAGGTTCTTATTTTG
This sequence comes from uncultured Bacteroidales bacterium, assembly GCA_963753055.1. GTDB lineage: Bacteria > Bacteroidota > Bacteroidia > Bacteroidales > B18-G4 > JAUWGC01. The sequence goes on from CAVWAP010000004.1 coordinate 218,417, forward strand.
ATATGACCGGGGCAACCCAGGTATATTCCAATGCAAACCTTATCCCTGCAACTGCCCTTGGCTGGAATAAAATTGACATTAATGATTTCGTCTATTCAGGGGTTAATAACCTCGTTATCGAAATCATTTGGGGTGACAACGGATATTATGAGTCTCCTTATTACAGGACCTATAAAACTAATGGTTCTGTCAATAGGACACTCCTTGGATATGCCGATTCAGAGACACCTCCAAACTATGATGCAGCAACTACCTGGTATGATGACCTCCGCGTATTTTTCAAACCATCTCTTGCTCCAGGCAACCTGGAAGGTTACGTGTTTAATGGAGATGGCCTTACAATTGCCGGAGCATCAGTAGGTATTGAAGGAGTAGGCGTGACTACTACCGGCCCTGCAGGTTTTTATGAGCTTCTTGATGTACCAACTGGTGAATATGAAGCTTATGCCTGGAAAGACGGGTACAATGTCGTTACTGAAGATGTATTGATTATTTCAGGACAAACGACTATGCAAGACTTCATCCTGACTCAACCGAACTGGTCTTTTAATCCATTAATACATGACTATACACTGAACCCGAATGAGTTCTTTTCAACTACACAGGGTATTCTGAATACTGGTGATGGTCCGGTTGATTGGTCAGCTGAAATTGTCTACCCACCTACAGATGTAATCATCGGTGATCCTGAGCCTCGTGCAACGATGCCGGATCCTCAAACAGATTACAGTCCTACAGTTACTACAGTACAGATAAATAATCCAATGAGGGATACCTGGGACCAGCAGTTTGGCTTCCTGACACAGGATAATAGTGGTGAAGCAGGTGCTGAAACTGATGGTGCTTACTTCTATACTTCTAAATGGAATGCAGGCAGCGGTGTCTTCTTCAAGTATGAATTAGACGGTAACTTCCTGGGTTCATTTAATGTATCCGGTGGAGCCATGGATCTCAGAGACATGGCTTACGTTGACTCAGAAGGCTTGTTCTACGGATCCAATGCCGGTACTACAGTATGGGCGATGGACTTCGACGCTGGTGTAACTGATCATACTGTTCCTGCCGCAACAGCATGTAGAGCAATTGCATATAACGATGATGCCGATGGTTTCTACGGAAACAACTGGTCAACAGATATTACCCTTTTTGACCGTGAAACCGGAGCATTCATCAGCAGCTTCTCTACTGGTGGCTTAGCCAGTATGTACGGTATGGCCTATGACAACTGGTCAGATGGTGGTCCATATGTATGGGCATTCGACCAGGGTGGCTCAGGTGGTGTATTCTACCAGTTTGATGCTACTACAGGTACACAGACAGGATTTACTTTTGATGTTGTAGCAGCAACTGGCCAATCACAAATTGCCGGTGGTGCTTTTACACATCCAGGACTCGTTCCGGGATTTGTTACCATTGGTGGTATCCTGCAAAACCTGTATTACTTTGGATTTGAGCTCGCTGAAGGCGGTGCTTCAATCGGCAGCTGGCTGACACTTGATTACTACAACGGAACTGTTCCTCCAAATGGAGGCATTGATAATATCCCTACTCACTTCAACGCTGCCGGAACAGCAGCAGGTGAAGTTTATACTGCGGAGATCATATTTACCAGCGATCCTGATATTGGTACAGTGACTATTCCTTGTACCATGAGTATCCTTGGTAATGCACTTGTACCTCCGGAAAATCTTGAGGTTACACTTACTAATGATATTATCGGACTGGTTACCCTCACATGGGATTGGTTTGGTGATGCATTCCAGTATTTCGTAGTTAAGAGAGATGGTATGATCATTGGCTCAACAACCCTGACCACTTTCACAGACTACTTGCCAGATTATGGCGAATACTGTTATACTGTTCAGGCACAATATGATGAAGGATTAACTTCACCAGCAGGCCCTGAATGTGTATTGTGGCCAAATCCAACGATTTATATAGACCCAATGTTCCTTGAAGCATGGGTTTGGGTAGATCATACAACCCAGGTCTATACAACTATATATAATACGGGAATAGGAACATTAGCCTATGAATTCCCGGATTACCTTAAAGATGCCTTTGATTGTGAGCATGAGATTGTAATGACTGACGACTTCGGTGATGGCTGGAATGGTGGATTCTTCGACCTCTACCTGGATGGCGTTCTCACCATGTCAGGCGTAACGCTTGCCAGTGGTTCTGGCCCAGAGTCTGTATACTTTACAGCTACCGTAGGCCAGGAGATCACCACTACCTGGACAGACGGAGGATGGCCTTACGAATGTGAATATCATGTATTCGACGGAGAAGGTACCGAGATTGGTTCAGATGGTGTCGGTGGGGCTTATCCTAACGGTATCCTGGCAGGAGAATGTTATGCTTTCTGTCCGGTACCAAGCTATATCGTAAATGTTGATCCAGCTTCAGGCGTTCTTGCTGAAGGTGGCAATCAACTCATCACAATTACTTATGATGCTACAGGCTTTGGTCCTGGAGATTATCCGGAAGACTTACAGGTTAATTCTAATGACCCGGATAACCCAGAAGTATATATTGCCAATATGATGCACGTTTATACACCTGCTCAGTTTGCTGGTACTGTAACTGATGGCAGCACCGCACAACCTATTGTTGGTGTTACCGTTACAGCTGGACCATTCCAGGCAGTGACTGATGGCAGCGGTGAATACTCATTGTTTGTTGATGAAACAGCATATGATGTGTATTTCAACGTCCTTGGATACCAGGGAGTTATGGTTGCAGATACATTTGCTCAGGCAGGTGTCATTACACCAATTGATATTGTAATGTTTGAAGTACCATACCCTGTGCCATGGGTTACAGCTACAGTTAATGATGATGATACAGAATGTCTGGTTGAATGGGCATTGCCTGTTGGACCTTACGAGATCATCTATGACGACGGTAGCGCAGAAGAACTCGTTGTATGGGCTACTGGACTTAACCAGAACGCTGTTAAGTTTACTCCTTTAGGATATCCTGCTACTATTACTGGTGGTCGCCTGTTTATTGGTGACGGTAATTTCCCGGCAGCTAACTGGCTTGGATCAGACTTTGCCATGTTAGTATATGACGATGACGGCGCTAATGGCATGCCAGGCACCGTACTTGATTCAGTTCAGGTAGTCGTTAATAACTACGGGTGGTTAGAATTCTCATTAACTGGTATAGCTACCATTACTGATGGTGACTTCTACCTGTCAATGATGCAATTCTATCCTGCACCAAATACTGCTCCTTTAGGCGTTGACTTTGACACTCCAACATATTACAGGAGTTATTCTAAGATGGTTGGACTTGAGTGGATGAGCTCTGTATACCAGGATTTCATGATCCGTGCATACGTTGATGGTCCAACTACAAGCGATGAAGAAGTAACTGAAGGTGCGACAATTCATCCACCGAAGCTTCCTGCTGATGCAGAAGGTACTTACTTCTTCACACAGAACAGCTTAAGGCCATCAGGTATTCCAGGTGTTGAAAAAACTGGTATATACAAAAACCTTGCTGAAGCTAGCCGCGATGTAGTATCTTACGATGTTGCCAGGATATCTGATTTTGATCCTGACATGGGACCAGAAACAGGTACAATGACAACAATCACAAATACTACTGAGCTTTCATATAATGACATCGCTTGGGGCGGCCTGGCAGAAGGCTGGTATGCTTATGCTGTGAAAGCTTTTTATACCAATGGTGATGAATCAGAATGGGTATACTCAAATATAGTCGGACACCTATTGGATGTTGAAATAACATTCGAAGTGAGCTTGTCTACTGGCGCCGTTCCGGTTGATGTTGAAATTAGTATGGAAGGCGAGACTTATCCAAATGCAACTTATTTCGGTCTTACCGATACCAACGGAATACTAATATTCCCTGAGGTATGGAAAGGACAGTATGATATCAGTGCTTACAAGTTAGGTTTTGACACGTACTATATTATGGATTACATGGCTATCGCAGATGATTATATCATCATTATCCTTGGAGAGAAGCGTTATCCGCCACGTAACCTTTGGGTAGATCCTTTGACTTCATGGGCATATTGGGAATGGCCAATTATAGATGCCTTATATGAAGACTTTGAAGGAACAGACTGGCCACCAACAGGCTGGCAGTCACTCAGTGCTGGCGAAGGCTGGTACCTGTCAACAGGCTATAGCGGAGCATGGGTAGTACCCACATGGGACTCACAATTTGCATTGTCTAATGACGATGGAGCCCCGTCAGGCAACAACGGAAGTGCTGACTATCTTGTCACACCAGGCTTAGACCTTCGTGAATCTGAAGACTTCAATATGATGTTCAATAGCTTCTATGACGGAGCCTACGGACAGTTAGCTACTGTTGAGTATTCATACGATGCTGGAGCTACCTGGGAAGTACTTTATGCAGTACCTCCAACACCAGGCGCCTTTGCAGATATTGAAATAGATCTTTCAGACTATTGCGGCGCAGGCTCAGCATATCCAATCTGGTTTGCTTTCCATAGCGATGACATTGGAGCATGGGCCTCAGGATGGGCCATTGATAATGTTGAAATTGCCAATGGAGAAGCCAACCCGATCGATTTCTACGTCTTCCTGGATGGTGCCTTTGTATCTTCATCCGGTATCACCGAGTACCAGTATATGTGGCTGACTTACGGTGTTACTTATGAAGCCAGTGTAGCAGCACGCTATACTTCAGGCCTTTCAGAGAAGATTTACTATACCTTTGTATCTGAATACCTTGTACCTCCACGTAACCTGGATGGCGAGACCTTCGACGATGCCGTGCACATTTGGTGGGAGCCACCACTGGAGCCGGAAGCCATGTTCGAACTGGTCAATGTTGTACCACGTACAGAGCGTCCAAACCAGTATTCAGACTACAGTCCAACTGTACGCACAGTTAAGGTAACTGGCAACAGCTCAACCCGTGATATCTGGGATGTACAGTATAACTTCCCAACATTCTTCAACGGAGGAGAGGCCGGAACCGAATCAGACGGTGAATATATCTATACCACACAGTGGAACGCCGGTAACGGTACAATGTATCAGTATGCTACTGATGGTACCTATATTGGCTCCTTTGTAGTAAGTGGTGCAATGGATATAAGAGACCTTGCGTATAATGAGAACACAGGCTATATGTACGGTTCCAACGCAGGCAACACTTGCTGGGAGATGGACTTCGCAGGAGGCACAACAATAAGTTCAATAGCAGCCCCAACAGCATGTAGGGCGATAGCTTATGACGACGGTGCCAACGGTTTCTGGGCAAACAACTGGGATACCCCGATTACGTTGTTTGACTATTCAGGAGCCACGTTGAATACCATCAACGTAGGTGCCTTTGGTAGCTTGTACGGATTGGCCTATGATCAATGGACAGACGGTGGACCATACCTGTGGGGCTTTAGCCAGGCAGGTGCAGGTGCCGAGCTGGTACAGTATGACATGAATACAGGAGCAGAGATTTTCAACCTGAACGTACTTCCACTTGTTGGAGGCACACAGATAGCAGGTGGACTTTATACTGCTTGTAACCTGGTCGTTCCGGGAACCGCCCTTATCGGTGGTAACCTGCAGAACGAGAAGGTCTTTGGACTGGAGTTAGCTGAATGTTCTGGCTTGCCAGGCCCCGGCGGCTTCGTAGTACCGGAGAACCTGTTAGGTTACAATGTATATCGTGATATGGAAAATATCGCTTACGTACCTTACGCTGGCGAAGACACAGCCAACTATTATGACCTGGGTCTTGAGCCATTGACATACCAGTATGATGTAACAGCCCTTTACGACCTTGGTCGTTATGGCTTCCCGGGCGACACCGGCGAATCCATGTATGAAGGACCGTTCATTATCCAGGTACTTTATGGTTATCCATTACCATTCCAGGAGTACTGGGTGAGTGGAGGCTTTGATGTTAACCAGTGGACACCAGGAGATAACTGGACAGTCAATGGCCAGATAGGTAATCCTGAGCCGGCAACTGAGTTCACCTGGGATCCAGTCCTGACAAACTATCGTTCAGCCCTGAGCAGCTTCCCATTGGATGGCGTAGGACTGATTGGAGATCCTTATATTGATGGTTGTATCTGGTTTGAATATGATGTTAAACTGGATGACCGTAATATGACAGGAGCAGAATCACTGACCATTGAAGTAGGTAATGAAAACGGCTGGCATACGCTTGCCACTTACGACAATGCTGATGGTAGCTTCGATTGGACACATAGCATCTTTGATATTACTGAGTGGTCGTTCGGACAGATCTTCCGTGTAAGATTTACTGCTGAAGGCGCCAGCTCTGCCGATATCCTGTCATGGTTTATCGACAATATCGAAGTATACCTTGTATGTATGCCAGTAGAAGATCTGATGGTAGACGTACAGGCAGGCAGCGATGTTGAAGTACATCTAAGCTGGACATCACCATACGCTTGTACAGCAGGCGGACCTGGTGGTGGCGAGTGGATCTTCTGGGATGATGGTACCAACACAGGCGGCATAGGACTCACAGGCGGTGGTGTATTTAGTGTAGCATCACACTGGGATCCGGATATGCTGACAGCTTATGACGGCATGGCCATCACCAAGATCAGGTTCATACCTTATGAAAATGCAGCGAATACTGTGATCAACATGAAGGTTTGGGAAGGTACTAATGCTAGTACATTGCTGATTGATCAGGCTGTCACTTCATACATTGCAGGTGAATGGAACGAGATCGAACTGGCTTATCCTGTTTACATTGATGTAAGCAAGGAACTGTGGTTCGGTTATACCTGTGATTCACCTGATGGCGAGAACCCGGCAGGTTATGACGCTGGTCCTGCAATAGCAGGTTATGGCGACATGATCACGTTGGATGGAGCCACCTGGGATCCGATCTCCAGCTTTGGTGCACAGTTTGACATTAACTGGAACCTGCAGGCATGGGTAACCGTACCTACAGAGACTTCATCAGCACCAATGCCAATGGTTGACATCACGATTTATAACACACCAGACGCGGCTATTAATCAAGTTGCAGGCGATAACGTAATTCCTGCACCTGTATATGAATCTCGCGAACTGCAAGGTTATAATATCTATAAGGACGGTGATTTCCTTGACTTCACAGCCGACACATTCTATGTAGATTACATTCCTTACAGCAGCACGTTCCCAATGGATCTTTCGTACGACGTAACTGCTGTATATGAGGATTGTGAATCAGCACCGGAGAATGTACTGGTCGAAGTTACAGGCATTGAGGATATTCTTGCAGAGAATAACATTGCAGTCTATCCAAACCCTGCCCGTGACGTGTTGAATATCAAGTCAACTGATAATATCACACATATCACGATGATGAACAACGTCGGACAGGTTGTCCTCAACAAGAAAGTTGCTGATGACAATGTTCTTGAGTTGAATGTAGAAAATTATGAACCAGGACTCTACATGATCAAGATCGAAACTGCTGACAACCTCGTTATCGAGAAAGTGTTGATAACCAGATAATCCTGAATAGTGCAGTGCAACACTGCACCGTTCGAAGGAACACGATAAGAAAAGGCCCTGCAAATTTTTGCAGGGCCTTTTCTTTTATAATTATTCCATTAGTGCAAGGGATTTGAATGCTTTTTTTGTCATATAGAAGTATAGAATTACCACATTATTTTGTTATTAAAAAATTACATCAGAATTTTGATTTTTGAGTTGTTATGTTATCTTTGTAAGAAGCAATTTCGAGTTATTTTATCCAAAAGACTATAAATCAATTTATTAACCAAAACTTCCATCAAATGAAAAGTGTTACTAGAATCTGTATGGCATTAATTGTGTTGATGTTATCAACATCAATGGTGTTTGCACAGAGCAATAACCTTGGGAAAAATGCAATTTCTCAAGAAGAATTATCCTTAATGAAGGAGCATGAGGGTTTGACGGTACATCCTAATTATGCGGGACCATCTGACCAGCTGGGACCTGCAATTACCAGCTTCCCTTTCACCACTGGTTTTGAAAGTGGCATACCTCCGGAATTAGATGCACAACCCGGAACTTATGCTGATGTAAGGCAGGATGATAATGCTGCCTACACTGACACTTACGGGATGCTTTTTGAAGGATACAGCTCAACAGGTTGGGGCGCAACGCCTACTACCTACTCGGCAGCATTTGATCCTTCAAAATCCACTCACTTTGGAACAGTTTATATTAATGTGGTTCCAGACGGCACTTCCGGAACTTTGAAAATGACCTACTGGATGAGGCAGGGCTATTCATTTAGCACCAATTACAACTGGTTCAGGGTACTTGTCGAAGGCAACCTCACCGGTGATGAAGGTGGTGGCCCGGGATATTACCAGGCTGTTAGCCCCGTTAGCTACATGGGTCAATGGGTTGAATACACTTTCGACCTGAGCGCCTATGATGGAGCGCCATTTCAAATTATACTGCAATCATCCTGTAAATATTATGAACTCTATTATCAACAGGGTGATGTTGTTCATATCGATGATTTCAAGATCTGGTACATGGTGCCTCCGGGCGATGTGGAAGGATATGTATTTAATGGTGATGGTCTTAGCATTGCCGGAGCAACCATTGGTGTTGAGGGTGGTGCCATGACAACTTCAAGTCCATCAGGCTATTATTTCTTGCCTACTGTTGATGGTGGCAACCAGCCAATGTATGCTATCAAAGGATGGATACAACACGATTACGGATATTGTATATGTCACACCATCTGGGATTGGTACAAAAAGATTGGGTACTGACTCAGCCTAACTGGACTTTTAATCCTTTAATACATGATTATACGCTGAACCCGAATGAGTTCTTTTCAACTACACAGGGTATTCAGAATACTGGTGATGGTCCGGTGAATTGGACTTCAACCATAGTTTATCCTCCTACCGATGTAGCTATTGGAGCTCCGGAGCCAAGGAAAACAATGCCGGATCCACAAACGGATTACAGTCCTATGGTTACTACAGTTACTGTAACCAACCCCATGAGGGATACCTGGGACCAGCAGTTTGGCTTCGCAACACAGGATAATAGTGGTGAAGCAGGTGCTGAAACTGATGGTGCTTACTTCTATACTTCTAAATGGAATGCAGGCAGCGGGCCATCTTCAAGTATGAATTAGACGGTAACTATCCTGGGTTCATTTAATGTATCCGGTGGTGCCATGGATGTCAGAGACCTGGCCTATGTTGATTCAGAAGGCTTGTTCTACGGATCCAATGCCGGTACTACAGTATGGGCGATGGACTTCGACGCTGGTGTAACTGATCATACGGTTCCTGCCGCAACAGCGTGTAGGGCGATTGCTTATGATGTCGACGAGGATGGTTTCTACGGAAACAACTGGTCAACAGACATTACACTCTTCGACCGTGAAACCGGAGCATTCATCAACAGCTTCTCTACTGGTGGCTTAGCCAGTATGTACGGTATGGCCTATGACAACTGGTCAGATGGAGGCCCATATGTATGGGCATTTGACCAGGGTGGCTCAGGTGGTGTATTCTACCAGTTTGAAGTTGCTACAGGTACACAGACAGGCATTACTTTTGATGTTGTAGCAGCAACTGGCCAGGCACAAATTGCCGGTGGTGCTTTTACACATCCAGGACTCGTTCCGGGATTTGTTACCATTGGTGGTATCCTGCAAAACCTGTATTACTTTGGATTTGAGCTCGCTGAAGGCGGTGCTTCAATCGGCAGCTGGCTGTCATGTGATTATTATGAAGGAACTGTTCCTCCATTAGGAGGTATTGATAATATTCCTACTCACTTCAATGCTGCCGGAACAGCAGCAGGTGAAGTTTATACAGCTGAACTGATATTTACCAGTGATCCTGACATAGGTACAGTGACTATTCCTTGTACCATGAGTATCCTTGGTGACGCACTTGTACCTCCGGAAAATCTTGAGGTTACCCTTGATAATGATCTTATCGGTCTGGTTACCCTGACATGGGATTGGTTTGGTGATGCATTCCAGTATTTTGTAGTTAAGAGAGATGGTATGATCATTGGCTCAACAACCATGACCACTTTCACAGACTACTTGCCAGATTATGGTGAGTACTGTTATACTGTGCAGGCCCAATATGATGAAGGATTAACTTCACCCGCAGGCCCTGAATGTATATTGTGGCCTAATCCTAACATTGTGATTAACCCTATGTTCCTTGAAGCATGGGTTTGGGTAGATCATACTACACAAGTATATACAACAATCTCCAACACAGGAATTGGTACGCTTGCATACGAATTCCCGGATTATGTAACAGATGACTTTGATTGCGAGCATGAGATCGTGATGACTGACGACTTCGGTGATGGCTGGAATGGAGGTTTCTTTGACCTTTACCTGGACGGCTCTCTCATAATGTCAGGCGTAACACTCGCCAGTGGTTCAGGCCCTGAATCAGTTTACTTCATGGCTCTTGCAGGCCAGGAGATCACTACTACATGGACAGACGGTGGATGGGCTTATGAGTGCGAATATCATGTATTCGACGGATTAGGTAACGAGATTGGTGCAGATGGTGTCGGTGGCGCCTATCCAAATGGTATCCTACCTGGTGAATGTTATGCATTCTGCCCGGTACCAAGCTATATTACTATCGTTGATCCTCCTTCAGGAACACTTGGAGAAGGTGAATCACAGCTGATCACAATCACTTATGATGCAACAGGATTCTTCCCTGGAGACTTCCCGGAGAAACTGGCCATTGCATCTAATGACCCGGATACCCCAGCTGATTCAATTGATAACCTGATGCATGTCTATACACCTGGCAGCATTCGCAGGTACCGTTTTAGACGGAAATACGGCCATGCCTATCACTGGTGTTACAGTAACTGCTGGTACGTTCCAGACTGTTACCGACGGAAGCGGCGAATATGTATTATATGTTGATGAAGGCACATATGATGTATACTTCACATCATTGGCTTATCAAAGCGTTATGGTTGCTGATACTTTTGCGCTTGCCGGTATTATGACACCAATTGATGTAGAAATGTTCGAACAGCCATATCCGGTGCCATGGGTTACAGCTACAGTAAATGCTGATGATACAGAATGCCTTGTTGAATGGGCACTTCCTGTCGGACCATACGAGATCATCTATGAAGATGGTAGCGCAGAAGAACTGTTTGTATGGGCTACAGGCCTTAATGAGAATGCAGTTAAGTTTACTCCATTAGGTTATCCTGCCACAATTATCGGTGGTCGCCTGTTTGTTGGTGACGGTACATTCCCGGCAGCTAACTGGCTTGGATCAGACTTTGCCATGCTGGTATATGACGATGATGGTCAGGATGGCATGCCAGGTACCGTACTTGACTCAGTTCAGGTAGTCGTCAATAACTACGGCTGGTTAGAATTCTGGACAAATGGTACAGCTACCATTACAGATGGTGACTTCTACCTGTCCATGTTGCAGTTCTATCCTGCACCTAACACTGCACCACTTGGTGTTGATCTGGAAACTCCGACAGCCAACAGGAGTTATTCTAAGATGGCTGGAATTGAATGGGCGCTATCCGTGTACCAGGATTTCATGATCCGTGCATACGTTGCTGGTCCTTCAACCAGTGATATAGCTGATGGAACAACAATGTTGTGTCCACCTAAGGCTCCTGTCGGTGCGGATGGAACAGTCTTCTTTACGCAGAATGGTAGCAGGCAATCATCACTACCTGGTTACGAAAAAGCTGGTGAGTATAAGAGTGTTGAACATGCTGCTTCAGCCAACCGTGATGTGGTTTCTTATGACGTTGCCAGGGTATCTGATTTTGATCCTAACATGGGACCGGAATTCGGTACAATGACGACAATTACAAATACTACTGAAGTTTCATATAATGACATCGCCTGGGGCGGTCTGCCGCAAGGATATTATGCATATGCGGTGAAAGCTATATACCAGAATGGTGATGAATCTGACTGGGTATATTCCAATATCGTTGGACACCTTGAATTCGTAACTGTCGACTTTGAAATTACCCTGTCAACAGGTGCACTGCCAGAAGGGGTGGAAGTTGTAATGGTAGGTGAAGAATGGCCCTATAGCGTGTATGCTGATGTAACCGATACCACCGGCCTTCTGACATTTGAGGAGGTATGGAAGGGTATCTATAATATCACTGCTTTCAAAGCAGGCATATGACATATATGAGATTCCAAATGAGAACATACAGACCGACAGGAGCTTTGTCATTATCCTGGGCGAGAAGCGTTATCCGCCACGCAACCTGTGGGTAGATCCGCTGACCTCCTGGGCATACTGGGAATGGCCTATCGTTGAAGCCCTGGCGGAAGATTTTGAAGGTACGCAATGGCCTCCTCCATACTGGCAATCACTTACTGATGGCGAAGGCTGGTTCCTGACAACAGCAGGCAGCAGCGCAAGCTGGACGATACCTACATGGGATTCACAATATGTAGTATCTAATGATGATGCGAATTCAGGCAACAACGGATGCTGCTGACTATCTTGTCACACCAGCCTTAGACCTTCGTGAGTCAGAAGATTTCTTCCTGAATTTCGATAGCTTCTATGACGGAGCCTATGGACAGTTAGCTACTGTTGAGTATTCATACGATGCAGGAGCTACCTGGGAAGTACTTTATGCAGTACCTCCAACACCAGGCGCATGGGCGGAGATTGAAATAGATCTTTCAGACTATTGCGGTGCAGGCTCAGCACACCCAATCTGGTTTGCTTTCCATAGCGATGACAGCGGAGCATGGGCCTCAGGCTGGGCTATTGATAATGTTGAAATCCTTAATGGCGAAGGCAACCCGATCGATTTCTACGTCTTCTTAGATGGCGCCTTTGTATCTTCATCCGGTATCACCGAGTACCAGTACATGTGGCTGACTTACGGTGTTACCTATGAAGCGAGTGTATCAGCACGCTATACTTCAGGCCTTTCAGAGAAGATCTACTATACCTTTGTATCTGAATACCTTGTACCTCCACGTAACCTGGATGGCGAGACCTTCGACGATGCCGTGCACCTATGGTGGGAGCCACCACTGGAGCCGGAAGCCATGTTCGAACTGGTCAGCGTTGTACCACGTACAGAGCGTCCAAACCAGTATTCAGACTACAGTCCAACAATACGCACAGTTAAGGTAACTGGCAACAGCTCCACCCGCGATATCTGGGATGTACAATATAACTTCCCAACCTTCTTCAACGGAGGAGAGGCCGGAACCGAATCAGACGGAGAATATATCTATACCACACAGTGGAACGCCGGTAACGGTACAATGTATCAGTATGCTACTGATGGTACCTATATTGGTTCCTTTGTAGTAAGTGGTGCGATGGATGTAAGAGACCTTGCGTATAATGAGAACACAGGCTATATGTACGGTTCCAACGCTGGCAACACTTGCTGGGAGATGGACTTCGCAGGAGGCACAACAGTAAGTTCAATAGCAGCCCCAACAGCATGTAGGGCGATAGCTTATGACGACGGTGCCAACGGTTTCTGGGCCAACAACTGGGATACCCCGATTACGTTGTTTGACTATTCAGGAGCCACGTTGAATACCATCAACGTAGGTGCCTTTGGTAGCTTGTACGGATTGGCCTATGACGAATGGACAGACGGTGGACCATACCTGTGGGCATTTAGCCAGGCAGGTGCAGGTGCCGAGCTGGTACAGTATGACATAGCTACAGGACAGGAGATCTTCAACCTGAACGTACTTCCACTTGTTGGAGGCACACAGATAGCAGGTGGACTTTATACTGCTTGTAACCTGATCCTTCCGGGAACCGCCCTTGTCGGTGGTAACCTGCAGAACGAGAAGGTCTTTGGATTGGAGTTAGCTGAGTGTTCTGGCTTGCCAGGCCCCGGCGGCTTCGTAGTACCGGAGAACCTGTTAGGTTATAATGTATACCGTGATATGGAGAATATCGCTTACGTACCTTACATGGAAGAAGACACATCCAACTACTATGACCTGGGACTTGACCCACTGACCTACCAGTATGATGTAACAGCCCTTTACGACCTTGGTCGTTATGGCTTCCCGGGCGACACCGGCGAATCCATGTATGAAGGACCGTTCATTATCCAGGTACTTTATGGTTATCCATTACCATTCCAGGAGTACTGGGTGAGTGGAGGCTTTGATGTTAACCAGTGGTCACCAGAAGACAACTGGACTGTCAACGGCCAGATAGGTAATCCTGAGCCGGCAACTGAGTTCACCTGGGATCCAGTGCTGACAGACTATCGTTCAGCCCTTAGCAGCTTCCCATTGGATGGCATCGGCCTGGTAGGCGATCCATACATTGATGGATGTATCTGGTTTGAATATGATGTTAAACTGGATGACCGTAATATGACAGGAGCAGAATCACTGACCATTGAAGTAGGTAACCAAAATGGCTGGCATACGCTTGCCACCTACGAAAGTGATGGTAGCTTTGACTGGACCCATGAGATGTTTGATATCACAGAATGGTCCTTCGGCCAGATATTCCGCTTGCGGTTTACAGCAGAAGGTGCCAGCTCAGCTGATATCCAGTCATGGTTCCTCGACAATATCGAAGTATACCTGGTATGTATGCCAGTTATGATCTTTGTTAGATGTTCAGGCTGGAGCGATGTTGAAGTACATCTAAGCTGGACATCACCATACGCTTGTACAGCAGGCGGACCTGGTGGTGGCGAGTGGATCTTCTGGGATGATGGTACCAACACAGGCGGCATAGGACTCACCGGCGGTGGTGTATTTAGTGTAGCATCACACTGGGATCCGGATATGCTGACAGCTTATGACGGCATGGCCATCACCAAGATCAGGTTCATACCTTATGAAAATGCAGCGAATACTGTGATCAATATGAAGGTATGGGAAGGCATCAATGCCGGTACCCTTCTGATAGACCAGGCAGTTATCTCATACATTGCAGGTGAATGGAACGAGATCGAGCTGGCTTATCCTGTTTACATTGATGTAACTAAGGAGCTGTGGTTCGGTTATACTTGTGATTCACCCGATGGCGAGAACCCGGCAGGTTATGACGCTGGTCCTGCAATAGCAGGTTATGGCGACATGATCACGTTGGATGGAGCCACCTGGGATCCGATCTCCAGCTTTGGTGCACAGTTTGACATTAACTGGAACCTGCAGGCATGGGTAACCGTACCTACAGAGACTTCAGCAGCACCAATGCCAATGGTAGATGTAACTGAATACAGCACACCGGAAGCAACGTTTAACCAGGATGCAGGACAAGCAATTGTATCAGCACCTGTTTACAGCAGCCGTGAGCTACAAGGTTACAACATCTATAAGGACGGTGATTTCCTTGATTTCACAGCCGATACATTCTATGTAGATTACATTCCTTACAACAGCGCATTCCCGATGGACATCATGTACGATGTGACTGCTGTATATGAGGATTGTGAATCTGCACCGGAAGGTGTCATGGTTGAAGTTACAGGCATCGAGGATATTCTTGCAGAAAATAACATTGCAGTCTATCCAAACCCTGCCCGTGACGTGCTGAATATCAAGTCAACTGATAATATCACACATATCACGATGATGAACAACGTCGGACAGGTTGTCCTCAACAAGAAAGTTGCTGATGACAATGTTCTTGAGTTGAATGTAGAAAATTATGAACCAGGACTCTACATGATCAAGATCGAAACTGCTGACAACCTCGTTATCGAGAAAGTGTTGATAACAAGATAATCCTGAATAGTGCAGTGCAACACTGTACCGTTCGAGGAACACGATAAGAAAAGGCCCTGCAAATTTTTGCAGGGCCTTTTCTTAATTTTTTATTTTATTATTTCAATGCAACGATTTGAGTGCTTTTTTTGTCTTACAAGGAACAGAAATGTTAGTTTACTTAAAGTAGCGAGCTTAAGTTTGCTAATGATTTCAAAGATATGTTTCTAAAATGACTTCAGTTGTTAAATAATTGATAAATTTCGATTTTTCAATTGGTGGTAATCATTTTATTATTATTTTCGCTGCTTCATTAACTTTTTAGTAAACATTCTAAAACATAATCAATTATTAATAACCAAAACTTTTCCAAGATGAAAATTATTACAAAAATGATTATGACATCTTTGGTGGTTTTATTGTCGGTTTCAATCATGTCTGCACAAGGCGTCAGGAAACCAGATTTTTCAGACCTTGAGCTGAAAATGATGGAACAGCACGCAGGCAAGGTGGTGCAACCCAGGCATGTTAACCCTCCAACAGATGTTTTGGCAGTTCCAGTCTCTAGCTTCCCTTACAGCACTGACTTTGAGAGTGGCATGCCCGCAGAATTTGATCCTCAGCCAGGTAGTGATGCTGATGTGAGAATCTCCGGCACTGCTGCTTCAAATGGTGCCAATGGATTGCTATTTGAAGGGAATACTTCCACAAATTGGGGCTCAACGCCTTCAACTTATGCGTTAGCCTTTGATCCTTCAAAATCTACGCATTTCGGATCCTGCAATATTGATGTGATTCCGAGTGGTAGCGCAGGAGTATTAAGCATGATGTTTGATTTTGGCATGGGGTATTCCTATGCTGTGAATTACTCATGGTTCAGGGTGCTCGTTGATGGTGTCGTCATCTATGAAGAAGGCGGTGGCTATTATTTCCAGCCCGCAAGTCACTGGAATGGCTCTCAATGGCAGGAGCTTGAGTTTGACCTGAGCGCTTTTGAAGGTGCGCCATTTACCATTACACTGCAATCATCCATGAAATATTATGAAAATTATTACCAGGAAGGTGATATTGCACTTATTGATGATTTTATGATCTGGTACAAGCAAGATCCTGGTGATGTTGAAGGATATGTATTTAATGGTGATGGTCTTACTATCGCTGGTGCAACAGTGGGCCTTGAAGGCTTTGCTATTACAACAACTAGATCCCAGCGGCTATTATTCCCTGCTGCAACTTCCTGGCGGTAACCAGGAGATGTTTGCTACTAAGCAAGGATACAACGTGACTTACGACATGGTTAATATCCCTCCAGCTGGTCAGACAACACACGATTTCATACTGACTCAACCAACCATGATCCTTAATCCTCTATCACATAACTATACACTGAACCCACAGGAGTACTTTACTACTTCAACAGGTATACAGAATACCGGGGATGGTGAACTTACATGGTCTGCTGAGATTGTGTATCCCACCACAGATGAGCTACTGGCTTATTGTACTGCCAGTGGTGGTTGTGATGAGTATATTTCACGTGTACAGATTGGAGACATAGACAATAGCTCCGCATGTACAAATTATGGAGATTACACTGATCAATCAACAGATGTGCTTCTTGGCGAAAGCTACCCTATTACAATCACGAACGGTAATCCGATCTGGACAGCTGACGAGTGTGGTATCTGGGTTGACTGGAACCAGAATGAAGACTTTTATGATGATGCGCCAATTTCTGTCAGTGGCAGCCCGGGCGTAGGACCTTATACAGCTACTATTACTGTTCCTCCAGACGCCCTTCCGGGGCCAACCAGGATGAGGGTGCGTATCGATTACGCCAATACCCCGGATCCTTGCGGTGCAACAACCTTTGGTGAAGCAGAAGACTACACCTTGTTCGTTGTTGGCGGTGCAGGAAACTGGCTCTCACTCGACTTCTACAGTGGTACAGTCCCTCCAAACGGCGGTATCTTGAATATTCCAACAAACTTCGATGCCTCCTTTGGTGAAGTTGGCAATACATATCATGCTGACATCGTTTTCACCAGTGATCCTGATGTCGGTGTAGTGACTATACCTTGCACAATGTCAATCATCGGCTCTCCACTTACACCACCTGAAAACCTGGTGGTTAATCTGGAAAATGACCTTATCGGGCAGGTAAGCCTGACATGGGACTGGTTCGGTGATGCATTCCAGTATTTTGTGATCAAGAGAGATGGTGCAGTCGTTGGTTCAACAACAACCAATAATTTCACTGACTTCTTACCGGATTATGGAGAGTATTGCTATACTGTTCAGGCCCAGTATGATGAAGGCCTCACAGTTCCTGCCGGACCTGAATGTGTTCTCTGGCCAAATCCGGAGATATACATCAATCCGACAGACCTGACCGGCTATGTATGGGTTGGCGAAACAGTGGATGTATATACCACAATTACCAATAACGGAATAGGTACACTGTCGTATTCATTCCCGGAATTTGTAACACTTGACCTGTTAAATGACCCAACTGTTGTCAAGAACCAGACAGGTGCTCCATGGGAGTCTGTTGAACTTGAAAAGGGTGAAGTTGATCCGAACAATGGTAACGGTTACCCGGTTGATTTAGGTGCCGGTGGCCCTGATGATTTTGGTTATGTCTGGATCGATAGTGACGAAGCAGGCGGACCGGCATTCAGCTGGATCGATATCTCTGCAACAGGTACGGTAGTTACTGGTTTAAGTGATGATAACCATGTCGGACCATTCAATATTGGGTTTACTTTCCCATTCTATGGTGAAGATAAAACACAGTTCTATGTACAGTCAAATGGATTGATTGGATTCCAGGATAGCTATATTACACTGACCAATTATGCCATTCCAACGGGTAATACTTATGCTGATTTTATTGCATGGTGCTGGGATGATATGGACCCTGGTAATGTAAATACAACAGTATGGTATGAAACGGTTGGAAATACTCTCGTTATCCAATTCGATACCTACTATGAGTATCCGGACGGAACCGAATATATTAATGCCCAGATGCAATTGTTCAGCAATGGTAAGATCCTGATCCTGTATGATTATATTGTACCGGGATTTGATTTAGGTGGTAATACCGTTGGCATACAATCATCTGATAATACACTTGGCTTACAGGTAGCTTATAATACTGCTTATCTCCATGATGACCTGGCATTATTATTTAGCCTACCAGCTGATTTCATCGTTGATGTTCAACCACCAGCTGGAACTGTTGCTGAAGGTGAATCAGCTGATATCACAATCACTTATGATTCAGAAGGATACGATCCTGGCACCTATGAGCAGGAGCTGTATGTGGAATCCAATGATCCTAACAGTCCTGCAGATACAATAGACAATACAATGATCGTCTATACTCCCGGACAGTATGCCGGAACAGTACTTGATGGAAATACTGCAATGGGTTTGATTGGTGTAACTGTTACAGCTGGCACGTACCAAACTGTAACTGATGCCAATGGAGAATATTCATTGTTTGTTGATGAAGGTACTTATGATGTATACTTCTCATTACTGGGATACCAGGATGTAATGGTTGCAGATACATTTGCTCTGGCAGGTATCGTCACACCAATTGACATTATGATGTACGAAGAAGCATATCCGGTGCCATGGGTTACAGCTACAGTAAATGCTGATGATACAGAATGCCTTGTTGAATGGGCACTTCCTATCGGACCTTACGAAATCATCTATGATGACGGTAGCGCAGAAGAACTGGTTGTGTGGGCTTCTGGCCTGAACCAGAACGCTGTTAAGTTTACTCCATTAGGTTATCCTGCCACAATTATCGGTGGTCGCCTGTTTGTTGGTGACGGCAGTTTCCCAAATGCTAACTGGCTTGGATCAGACTTTGCCATGCTGGTAATTGACGATGATGGCGCAAATGGATTGCCAGGAACGGTACTTGACTCAGTACAGGTATTTGTTAATAACTTCGGCTGGTTAGAATTCTCATTGACAGGAACGGCCACCTTTACTGAAGGTGATTTCTACCTGTCTATGATGCAGTTCTATCCTGCACCTAACACTGCACCACTTGGTGTTGACCTGGAAACTCCAACAGCTAACAGGAGTTATTCCAAGTTTGCCGGTGCTACATGGTCACTTTCTGTATACCAGGATTTCATGATCCGTGCATACGTAGATGGACCAACCACCAGCGATAATGCAACAGTAAGCAGCAATACAATGTATCCACCTAAGCTTCCTGCTGATGCAGAAGGTAATATCTTCTTCTCACAGAATAACGTGAAGCCATCTGGAATACCAGGTGTAGAAGGCGCAGGTGAATTCAAAGCTGTTGAACATTTTGCTCCGGCAAATCGTGATGTAGTTTCATACAACCTTGCCAGGATATCTGATTTTGATCCTAACATGGGACCGGAATTCGGTACAATGACAACAATTACAAATACTACAGAACTTTCATATAACGATGTTGCCTTTGGCGGTCTGCCACAGGGATATTACGCATATGCTGTTCAGGCAGTCTATCAAAATGGTGACCTGTCTGACTGGGTATATTCTAATATCGTTGGACACCTTGAGTTCGTAACTGTCGACTTTGAAATTACCTTGTCTACTGGTGCACTGCCGGAAGGCGTTGAAGTTACAATGACAGGAGAAGAATGGCCAAACGCTATATATTATGGTGTTACTGACACTACCGGCCTTCTGACATTCGAGGATGTATGGAAAGGAATTTATGTAATTACTGCCTACAAACCGGCATTTGATTTATATGAGATTCCAAATGAAAACATCCAGACCGACAGGACCTTTGTCATTATCCTTGGAGAAAAGCGTTATCCTGCACGTAACCTGTGGGTTGATCCTTTGACTTCATGGGCATACTGGGAATGGCCAATAGTATCAGCTTTGTTTGAAGACTTTGAAGCTACTACATGGCCACCAACAGGATGGCAGTCACTCACTGCCGGCCAAGGCTGGTTCCTGACAACCGCTGGCAGCAGCGGAAGCTGGACGGTACCTACATGGGATTCACAATATGCAATATCTAACGACGATGGTGCCCCATCAGGCAACAACGGAAGTGCTGACTATCTCGTAACACCAGCGTTAGACCTTCGTGAATCAGAAGACTTCTTCCTGAATTTCGATAGCTTCTATGACGGAGCCTACGGACAGTTAGCTACTGTTGAGTATTCATACGATGCAGGAGCTACCTGGGAAGTACTTTATGCAGTACCTCCAACACCAGGCGCATGGGCAGACATTGAAATAGACCTTTCAGACTATTGCGGTGCAGGCTCAGCATATCCAATCTGGTTTGCTTTCCATAGCGATGACATTGGAGCATGGGCCTCAGGATGGGCAATTGATAATGTATCAGTGGCCAATGGCGATGCCAACCCGATCGATTTCTACGTCTTCTTAGATGGCGCCTTTGTATCTTCATCCGGTATCACCGAGTACCAGTATATGTGGCTGACTTACGGTGTTACTTATGAAGCGAGTGTATCAGCCCGTTATACTTCAGGCCTTTCAGAGAAGATCTACTATACCTTTGTATCTGAATACCTTGTACCTCCACGTAACCTGGACGGCGAGACCTTCGACGATGCAGTGCACCTATGGTGGGAGCCACCACTGGAGCCGGAAGCCATGTTCGAACTGGTCAGCGTTGTACCACGTACAGAGCGTCCAAACCAGTATTCAGACTACAGTCCAACTGTACGTACAGTTAAGGTAACTGGCAACAGCTCAACCCGCGATATCTGGGATGTACAATATAACTTCCCAACCTTCTTCAACGGAGGAGAGGCCGGAACCGAATCAGACGGTGAATATATCTATACCACACAGTGGAACGCCGGTAACGGTACAATGTATCAGTATGCTACTGATGGTACCTATATTGGCTCCTTTGTAGTAAGTGGTGCAATGGATATAAGAGACCTTGCGTATAATGAGAACACAGGCTATATGTACGGTTCCAACGCAGGCAACACTTGCTGGGAGATGGACTTCGCAGGAGGCACAACAATAAGTTCAATAGCAGCCCCAACAGCATGTAGGGCGATAGCTTATGACGACGGTGCCAACGGTTTCTGGGCAAACAACTGGGATACCCCGATTACGTTGTTTGACTATTCAGGAGCCACGTTGAATACCATCAACGTAGGTGCCTTTGGTAGCTTGTACGGATTGGCCTATGATCCATGGACAGACGGTGGACCATACCTGTGGGGCTTTAGCCAGGCAGGTGCAGGTGCCGAGCTGGTACAGTATGACATGAATACAGGAGCAGAGATTTTCAACCTGAACGTACTTCCACTTATTGGAGGCACACAGATAGCAGGTGGACTTTATACTGCTTGTAACCTGGTCGTTCCGGGAACCGCCCTTATCGGTGGTAACCTGCAGAACGAGAAGGTCTTTGGACTGGAGTTAGCTGAGTGTTCTGGCTTGCCAGGCCCCGGCGGCTTCGTAGTACCGGAGAACCTGTTAGGTTATAATGTATACCGTGACATGGAGAATATCGCTTACGTACCTTACGCTGGCGAAGACACAGCCAACTACTATGACCTTGGACTTGATCCACTGACCTACCAGTATGATGTAACAGCCCTTTACGACCTTGGTCGTTATGGCTTCCCGGGCGACACCGGCGAATCCATGTATGAAGGACCGTTCATTATCCAGGTACTTTATGGTTATCCATTACCATTCCAGGAGTACTGGGTGAGTGGAGGCTTTGATGTTAACCAGTGGTCACCAGAAGGCAACTGGACTGTCAACGGCCAGACAGGTAATCCTGAGCCGGCAACTGAGTTCACCTGGGATCCGGTATTGACTGACTATCGTTCAGCCCTGAGCAGCTTCCCATTGGATGGCATCGGCCTGGTAGGCGATCCATACATTGATGGTTGTATCTGGTTTGAATATGATGTTAAACTGGATGACCGCAACATGACAGGACTCGAAAGCCTGACCATTGAAGTAGGAAACCAGAATGGATGGCATTCACTAGCTACTTACGACAATGCAGACGGTAGTTTTGACTGGACCCATGAGATGTTTGATATCACAGAATGGTCCTTCGGCCAGATATTCCGCTTGCGGTTTACAGCAGAAGGCGCCAGCTCAGCTGATATCCAGTCATGGTTCCTCGACAATATCGAAGTATACCTGCTCTGTATGCCAGTTACTGATCTTCTTTCAGATGTTCAAGCTGGATCTGATGTAGAAGTACATCTAAGCTGGACATCACCATACGCTTGTACAGCAGGCGGACCTGGTGGTGGCGAGTGGATCTTCTGGGATGATGGTACCAACACAGGCGGCATAGGACTCACAGGCGGTGGTGTATTTAGTGTAGCATCACACTGGGATCCGGATATGCTGACAGCATATGACGGCATGGCCATCACCAAGATCAGGTTCATACCTTATGAAAATGCAGCGAATACTGTGATCAATATCAAGGTATGGGAAGGCATCAATGCCGGTACCCTCATGATAGATCAGGCAGTCACTTCCTACATTGTAAGTGAATGGAACGAGATCGAGCTGGCTTATCCTGTTTATATTGATGTAACTAAGGAACTGTGGTTCGGTTATACTTGTGATTCACCCGATGGCGAGAACCCGGCAGGTTATGACGCTGGTCCTGCAATAGCAGGTTATGGCGACATGATCACGTTGGATGGAGCCACCTGGGATCCGATCTCCAGCTTTGGTGCACAGTTTGACATTAACTGGAACCTGCAGGCATGGGTAACCGTACCTACAGAGACTTCAGCAGCACCAATTCCAATGGTAGATGTAACTGAATACAGCACACCGGAAGCAACGTTTAACCAGGATGCAGGACAAGCAATTGTATCAGCACCTGTTTACAGCAGCCGTGAGCTACAAGGTTACAACATCTATAAGGACGGTGACTTCCTTGATTTCACAGCCGATACATTCTATGTAGATTACATTCCTTACAACAGCGCATTCCCGATGGACATCATGTACGATGTGACTGCTGTATTTGAGGATTGTGAATCTGCACCGGAAGGTGTCATGGTTGAAGTTACAGGCATCGAGGATATTCTTGCAGAAAATAACATTGCAGTCTATCCAAACCCTGCCCGTGACGTGCTGAATATCA
This sequence comes from uncultured Bacteroidales bacterium, assembly GCA_963753055.1. Taxonomy (GTDB): domain Bacteria; phylum Bacteroidota; class Bacteroidia; order Bacteroidales; family B18-G4; genus JAUWGC01. The sequence continues at coordinate 242,295 of CAVWAP010000004.1, forward strand.
AGTCAACTGATAATATCACACATATCACGATGATGAATAATGTCGGACAGGTTGTCCTCAACAAGAAAGTTGCTGATGACAATGTTCTTGAGTTGAATGTAGAAAATTATGAACCAGGACTCTACATGATCAAGATTGAAACTGCTGACAATCTCGTTATCGAGAAAGTGTTGATAACAAGATAATACTGAAGAATAAGTATTATTTCTTCTAGAATCTAGTAACACGATGATTCAACGGTCCCGCATTTTGCGGGACCGTTTTTTATTTCAGAAAAACGTATTTTTGCCAGTCCATAACAATTCTTCCGGCCATGATCTCAGTTAAAAATATATCTGTCCATTTCTCTGGTGAATACCTTTTCCGGAATGTTTCCTTTCTGATAAGGCACAGGGACAGAATTGGGCTGGTGGGTAGAAACGGGTCTGGCAAAACAACCCTGCTGAATATCATCGCAGGTCTCTTTACACCTGAGACAGGCGAGGCAATAATTCCAGGTGAGACCAGGATTGGTTACCTTCCACAGGAAAAAGAAATTAACTCCAGCAAGAGCATCTATGATGAAGTGATAACTGCGTTCTCAGAAATCATGGCCCTTCAGCAACGTATTGAGGATCTGAATATTGAGATTGGCCAACGAGAAGATTATCAATCAGCTGCCTATCAGAAGATGATTGAAGAGATAGCTGAGCTGAATGAACAATACCAGATCATGGGAGGGGAGCAGGTTCAGGCAAATGCAGAGAAAGTACTTACCGGGCTTGGTTTTGAACGCAGTGATTTTAATAACCCAATGACTACCTTCAGCCAGGGATGGCAAATGCGTGTTGAGCTTGCAAAGATATTGCTTGCCACACCGGAGGTCCTGCTGCTTGATGAGCCCACCAACCACCTGGACATTGAATCAATACAATGGCTTGAGGAGTTTTTAATCAATTATAATGGAGCCGTCATTCTTGTATCACACGACAGGGCGTTTCTTGATAATGTAACCAAAAGGACCATCGAGATCTCTGATCAGAAGATATATGATTATAAAGCAAGCTATTCTGAATACATATTGATCAGGGAGGAAAGACTTGTAAATCAGATTGCTACATTTAACAACCAGCAGAAGCAGATCAAGCAGATTGAAAGATTCGTAGAGCGGTTCAGGTATAAAAATACAAAGGCCAGGCAGGTACAATCCAGGATAAAGATGCTGGATAAAATGCCTAATATCGATATTGAAGGCATAGATGAAACAACTTTTTCTTTCAGGTTCCCACCTGCCCCCAGAGGTGGTAAAGTTACAGTTGAGGCAAAGAACCTTGTTAAAAAGTATGATGAGAAACTGGTTCTGGATCAGATTAATACTTCTATTATTAGTAAGGACAAAATAGCTTTTGTTGGAAAGAATGGAGAAGGAAAGTCAACCTTATCAAAGATCTTCGCCAGGAAGCTTGCATTTGAAGGGAATGTCAAATATGGGCACCAGATCAGCATCGGTTATTATGCCCAGGATCAAACTGAAATGCTTGATGGAACAAAGACAGTTTTTGAAACGATTGATGATATTGCGGTCGGGGATATGCGGCCCAAGGTTAGGAACATACTCGGCACTTTCCTGTTTAGTGGCGATTCAATAGATAAAAAAGTCAGGGTGCTTTCTGGTGGAGAGAAGTCCAGGCTGTCACTTGCAAAGCTACTTCTCACACCGGTTAATTTGTTGATCCTGGATGAGCCAACTAACCATCTTGATATGCGTTCAAAGGATATGCTGAAGAATGCCCTGCTGCAATATGATGGCACCTTGATCCTGGTTTCACATGACAGGGATTTCCTGCAGGGACTGACAAATAAAGTTTTTGAGTTTAAGAATAAGCAAATCAAGGAATACCTGGGTGATATTTATGATTTTCTTGAATCCAGAAGAATGCAAAGCCTCAAAGAGCTGGAAAAGAAGAAAATAATTGCCTCAAACCAGAATTCAAAGTCTTCCCGGCAAAAGGAACTATGGGTAAGGAACAAGTCTCTGGATAAAGATATCCGAAAGGCTGGCAACCAGATTACTAAACTTGAAAGCCAGATAGAAGCAGATGAGCAGGAAATATCTTCCTATGATGCTCTTTTAATTGATCCCGTAAAGAACCAGGAAATTATTGAGAAAGACAATGTATATAAAAAGTATGAGGATGTTAAGAAGAGACATGAAAAGCACATGATTACCTGGGAAAGTCTTCATTCTGAGCTGGAACAGCTTCAGGAGCAAAAATACCAGTTAAATCGTTAAATTAATACTCCTACCTCTCCCTCTTCATTATTTTGCCAGTGAATTCCCGTAGTACCTGTTTATCCTGTTCCGGGACATTAATCTTTTCAAGAGCTGCAATGGCCAGCTTATAGTATTGATCAATCCTGTCTTCGGTATGTATATCTATCCTTAATTCTCTGAATATGTCAATTACCCTGTCTATTTTTTTATCATTATCAGATACAGATAAGTATAGATCCTTTAAAGTTTCTTTCTTCTCATTATCAGCAAGTTCCAGGGCTTTAAGGTACAGGTAAGTCTTTTTGTTTGAAGCAATATCACCACCGGTCCGTTTACCAAAAACCTGCTCATCTCCAAAAGTATCCAGCAGGTCATCTTTTAATTGAAAAGCAAGGCCAAGATTAATTCCAAATTCCCAGATCAAATCAAAATCTTCCTGTCTGGCACCTGCTATTATAGCGCCCAGTTGGGTAGAACAACCAAGTAGCACTGCTGTCTTCAACCTGATCATTTCCAGGTACTCAGATATGCTAACCTCTGCCTGATTCTCAAAATTCATATCCATCTGCTGGCCTTCGCAAACCTCGATTGCAGTCTGGTTGAAGATCTCAAGGATCAGGGAGATATCGGCATGATTTCTTTTGGCAATGTATTTATTGGCCAATGCGAACATTGTATCGCCAGACAAAATGGCAATGTTTTCATTCCATTTCTGATACACCGTTTCTTTACCACGTCGTATAGCAGCTTTATCCATGATATCATCATGGATAAGGGTAAAATTGTGGAATAACTCAACAGCAATGGCCGGATTAATGGCATCTTCAACCGATCCGCCGAGAAGATCACAGGTCATCAATAACAACAGCGGACGTAATCTTTTGCCATTTTGATTTATCGCATAATCAATTGGCTGGTACAACTCTTCAGGAGAACCGGTAAAAGATTCCTGCTTTAATGCATTCTCAAATTGTTGGTGTAATTCAGCAGCACTCTTCATGGATGGATCTTATTCTACTAGGTTTACCAGGTAATCGCCATAGCCACTCTTTCTTAGTGGTTCTGCTATTTTAAGCAATTGAGCCTTATCGATAAAACCCATTCGGTAAGCGATTTCTTCAATACAACCTATCTTTTGACCTTGACGCTGCTCGATAACTTCAACAAACTGCGCAGATTGCATCAGGGATTCGAAGGTTCCTGTATCCAGCCATGCATTTCCCCTGCCGAGGATTCCAACCTTAAGCTTATGTTGTTCCAGGTAATGCTTATTCACATCTGTTATCTCATATTCCCCCCGCTTACTGGGTTTTATGTTCTTAGCTACTTCCACCACAGAATTATCATAGAAATACAACCCGGGAACAGCATAATTGGATTTTGGTTTGACTGGTTTCTCTTCTATCGAAATAGCAATATTATTTTCATCAAATTCAACAACTCCATAGCGTTGTGGATCCGACACATGATAAGCAAAGACAATGCCTCCATTTGGATCATTATGATCCTGAAGTAGATGTTGCAGTCCGGCACCATAAAAAATATTATCTCCAAGGATGAGCGCAACCTTATCGTTCCCAATGAATTCCTCTCCGATCACAAATGCCTGGGCCAGTCCGTTTGGTACCTCCTGTACAGCATAGTTGAATGTACAGCCCAGGCGCTCTCCGTCACCGAGCAAGCGCCTGAAACCGGCCAAATCTTCTGGTGTAGTGATGATCAGAATATCTTTAATGCCAGTCATCATTAAAACAGACAGGGGATAATAGATCATTGGCTTATCATAAATGGGCATTAATTGTTTACTGATGGCCAGCGTGATGGGAAATAACCTTGTGCCGGCTCCTCCAGCTAAAATGATTCCTTTCATATTTTTTCAATTTCAAATTTATTCATATCAATATCCTCTTCATCATCTTCATCATCCAGAATATCAAGAAATGGTTCTTTAAATCGTTTTGTAGTAACTTTTTTATCCAGTGATAATAACAAAGATGGTAATAAAAACATATTGCACAATAATGCAATCACCAGGGTAAATGAAATCAGGTATCCAAGGGCCTCCGTTCCGCCGAAAGATGACAGGATAAAAATGGCAAACCCGAAGAATAAAACCACTGATGAATAGATCATGCTATAACCTGTTTCTCTCAGGGCTTCAAGTACTGATACTTTAATCTTCCAGTTATTCCATTTAAGCTGAAGCCTGTACCTGGATAAAAAATGAATAGCATTGTCAACCGAAATACCCAGGGCTATACTAAAAATCAATATTGTTGACGGCTTGATAGAGATACCCAGGAAGCCCATTAATGCTGCAGTCAACAGCAAAGGAATGAGGTTTGGAATGAGAGATAGAAAAATCATCCTGAAGGATGTAAACAACAATGCCATCAGAAAGGATATGATAACCAGGGCGAGGATGAGACTGGAAACCAGGTTCCTGACAAGGTAATTCGTTCCTTTTAAGAATACAATACTCGTGCCTGTGACGGATACATCGTATTCTTTGGTGGGGAAAATATTGTCAACCCTTGATTGGATACTATCACTGATCCATTCAATGTCCTTGGTGCCAATATTGGCCATTTGAATACTTACCCTGGTAACCTGATTAAGACTATCAATGAAGGAGTGAAATGCTTTGCCACTTCCAATATTGCTTGTGTATTGCTTCAACTCCTGAAGCTTTGAAGGAGGTGGAAGGATATAGTATTTTGGATCCCCACCTTTGTGTGCCTGGTAGAAGAAACTAATACCGTCAACAATTGATAATGGCCGCGAGAAATAGGGACTGAACAAAGAATCTCTTGTAAAAACCTTGTGTAACCTTTTGATCTTGTAGAGTGTCCTGGCATTATTCTTGAAAATTCCACCTTTTTCCTTTGTATCAATACTGATCTCCAAGGGCATCACTCCTTTAAAATGCTTTTCAAGAAACATCAGGTCGGTAGATAACTTGCTGCTTTTGGAGATATCATCTACAATGTTTCCAGTTGTTTCAAGACGGGTAACTCCAAAAATGCCTATGCAAATAAGTGTTATGACCAATATATAAACGGTATTTCTTCGATGCTGAACTACCCAGAGGAGCTTATCAACAATATTGGTTGTTAAGCCTTTTTCCAGGTGCTTGGTATGCCTTGGTTTTGGTGGAGGTAAATAGCTGAAAAAGATAGGGATAAGGAATAAGGTGAGTATATATGCCACCAATATATTGAGTGAAGCAATAATCCCAAATTCAGTGAGGATCTGGTTGCCGGTAACTGTAAAGGCAGCAAAGCCGGCAGCTGTAGTAGCATTGGTTAAAAGGTTAGCCGTACCAATCCTTTGTACCATCCGGGATAAGGCCTTAACCTTGTTCTTATGGGTGCGGTACTCATCATAATACTTGTTAAGGAGGAAAATACAATTCTCAACTACGATTATGATAACAAGGGGGGGGAGGATGCTTGTAAGTATGGTAATTTCATAACCGAACAAACTAATGCTCCCAAGGACCCAGACCACCGTCAGGGACATGATCAGCAACGGGAAGAAGACAGCCCTGGCAGACCGGAAAAAGATAAATAATATTAATGCTGCAATGCCGGCTGCAAGGAAGACGAAGAATAAAAGTTCATCCTGGAGAGTCTTAGCTGTAACAGTACGGATATAAGGTAATCCTGAGTAATATAATTCTGTATCCAGCTTCGCCGAACAAGCCTGTGCCGCTTGCTTGATGTCTGCTATCATTTGAACCCGGTCTTTGGAATTCAGAATTTCCTGGTCCAGGGTGATCATCATCAAAGTGGCATTGGTCTCTTTATTGTAAAGGAACTCCTCATAAAATGGAAGGCTTTTAATGATACCTGCAATACTGTCAAGCTCCTCCTGCGTTTCTGGTCTTCTTGTTATTACAGGAAGGAAATTAATCTTAGAGCTATCGTTTTCCTTCAGGTAATAGATCTTGGCTAAAGAAAGGACTTCCTCGATACCTTCAATCTCTTTGATCTTATAGGTTAGATCATACCAGGCATTAAACTTATCTAAACTATAAAGATCATCTTCCTGTATCCCAATAAACATTACTGAACCATCCTGCCCAAACTTTTCCTTGAATAGTTCATACTCAATACTTGTGGAATCAGAAGCAGGTAGCATCCTGGCCATGGTATAGGAGATTTTTACCTGGCTGGCCATGTATGCCATGAATCCGGTGAGTAAAAATATAGCGATCAGGTTACCTAACCTGTTACGCAGAATATGCCTTACTAAATAGGTCCACATTGGTTACTACTTGGGAAATATACTATCTGCCTGCTAGCTTATACCTGCAAAAATAAGCCAATAATAATAAAATAACGAATACTTGTGTATGAACTTCAATTAAAGTGGTAATTGAGCCCCAAAAAGTACTAATTTTATTGTTCAATCCTCAATTTATGAAAAGCTTACTTATAGTCTTTTTGATCGTTCCGGTTATGGCTTTCGCCCAGACACCCAAGAAGTTGATTAAAGCGGGGGAGTACGACCAGGCAATAGACCTGCTGATCCAGTCACTGGAGAAAAATAGCAAGAACAGAAAAAATATCAGCTTATTGGAAGAAGCATTCCTGAAAGTCAATACACAGGACAATGATAGCATTGTCTCATATAAAATGTCAGGGATGCCTGAGATATGGGGCAAGGTTTACAATCTGTATTTTCGGCTTGATCTGCGGCAATCAAAGGTACGTAGTCTTCCGGCCAACGTTGTTCAAAGTATTGATTATGAATGGAAGGACTATACCATGGACCTGGAAACGGCCAGAAGCAAGGCTGCAGCCTTTTATTATGCCCATGCAATACGCTTACTGGATAAAAGTGGGAGGGAGAATGCCAGAAGAGCCTACAGGGAATTATGGCTGATAACCCGGCTGTACGATACCTACAAGGATACGGATAAGCTAATGCGATATGCGTTGATCAAAGATTGCGGAAGCCTGCCCGTCAAAGTGGTCAACCGCACTGGTAGCGAATTGCCGCCATCATTGCCCGAAAATGTTGTGAAAATGCGCCTCAGCCCTATTGAAAAGGCATATTTAGATTATACACTTAAACCAATCTCCGGCTGGAAATACGAATATACCATCAGTATCTTTATTGATAGGGTATTAATAACCCCGGATCAAACAGATAAATCAAAAGAATCCTATACCAAGGAAGTACAGGTTGAATCAGCATTCTTTGATTCAGTCACCGAAACAGTCTCCTGTGACATATTTGAGGTTAAACAGCATAAAGCTGCGGAGATTATTTGTACTGTATACTTTATTGATAACAATACGGGAAAAGCGGTTTATAAAACACCTGTCAGGGCCAAGACAGTGTTTGACCATACCAGCTACTATGTCAAGGGAGATTTACGCGCCTGTCCTGCTGAACTTGAGAAAAAGGTTAACTCCGGGGATAAGCCCTTCCCTGTTGAAGAATCCATGGTTGAGAAAGCTACATTAAGGCTTGCCGATATGATCAAAGATATTATTTGGGATAAGGATTATGTCTATAAATGAGAGAAAAATACTCATAACAGAGCAGGTTCACGAAGTCCTGGTATCAGGATTACAGGAACTTGGTTATAAGATTGACTTTCTCCCGGATCATAGTCATGATGAGCTTAAGGACATAATGGATGATTATTTCGGTGTTATAACCAGGAGCAGGATCAAGCTTGATAAAGACTTACTGAGCGCTGCAAGTAACCTGAAGTTTATTGGAAGGGTAGGGGCCGGGATGGAAAGTATTGATGTTGACTATGCGGAGCAGAAAGGTATCAGGTGCCTGAATTCCCCTGAAGGGAGCAGGGATGCAGTAGGTGAGCATGCGGTTGGTATGTTGTTATCCCTGGTTAATAATATAAACAGTGCAGATCAGGAAGTAAGGAAAGGGGTCTGGCGCAGGGAAGCAAACCGTGGCCTTGAGATCAAAGATAAGACTATCGGCATCATAGGATATGGTAATATGGGCAGTGCTTTTGCTGAAAAGCTTTCAGGATTCCAGGTGAATGTTATTGCTTACGACAAATATAAATTCCAATATTCCGATCAATATGTCACCGAAGCTGAAATGCAGACTATTTATGAGGAAACTGATATCCTGAGCCTGCATGTTCCCCTCACTGACGAAACTAAATTCCTTGTTAATAATCAATATTTAAATCACTTTAGCAAACCTATAATTCTTATTAATACAGCACGTGGCCCGGTTGTCAACACAGCTGACCTGGTACTAAATATGAAATCAGGAATAGTCCTGGGCGCAGCACTCGATGTGCTAGAGTACGAAAAGTTTTCATTCGAAAACCTTGAATCAAAAAATCTCCCGGAACCCATGCAATACCTGGTCAGCTCCAACAAGGTAGTCTTTTCTCCACATGTTGCCGGATGGACCGCCGAGTCGCAGGTGAAACTGGCTGAGGTTTTGTTAGATAAAATCAAGAAGGAATTTGATTTGTGAAAAAAAATACCAATTTTTGCAGACCGTTTAATATCTCAATATCTATATATTAATGAAGCAGAAACATAAATTATTCGAAGGACAAACACTGGCTATTCTTACTGGTGGGGGTGATACTCCTGCGATAAATTCAAGTATTGAAACTGTTCGAAACAGGGCCTCTTTACTGGGATTCAAAGTATATGGAATAAGATATGGCTGGAAGGGATTGCTGGGTGATGGTGATGTGGTCGACCTTACAAATCAACCATACAATGCGTGGTATGGTGGGACAGCTCTGCGTTCAAGCAGAACGAATCCTTTTCCATCCAAGAAAAACCCGGAAAGCAGGGTCTCGCAAGTGTTAAAGAATCTGGACAGGTATAAAATCGATGTCCTGGTAACTATTGGAGGAGATGATACCAATGGTGCCGCCAAGCGTCTTTATGAGACAGAGGGTATTCCTGTGATCGGCTTCCCTAAAACTATCGATAATGATCTTAGGACCAGGACAATACACCACTATAAAGGGAAAGAAATAGAAGCAGTACTTTGCCCGGGTTTCCCATCTGCTGCCAAAGCGATCGCAGAATTTACCGCCAGCCTTAAAACAACAGCCGAGTCCCACTCAAGAATCATCATTTTGGAAGTGATGGGCAGGGATGCTGGTTGGCTGACCGGAACTGCCTTATTTGGAGGTGCTAAGTTAGGCCTGGTACCTGAGTTTGAAATGACCAGGGAAAGAAAAGAGGTTTTCTTCGAGAAGGTAAAGGAAACTTATTTGTCATCTCCTAAAAGGTCACTGATTATTCCTGTCTCAGAAGGTGTTAGATGGTATGATGAAAGTAAAGATAAGGTTGATGTTGTTTATGCTTCATCAGAATTGGATGAATATGGCCATCCCAGGTTTGGAGGCATCAGCGGCATCATAGCTTCCGAAATATCCAGCCGCCTGAAGATTGAAGCCCGTGCACAGATCACTGGCTACTATGCTCGTTCGGGTGTATGCAGGCGCTATGATCGCAGGTTAACAAGTACCCTGGCTGATAAAGTAGTCGATCTTTTACTCAGGGAAGAGTTTGGGCAGATGCCTGTATTGAATAAAATTGTACCATATGCCGAATTAGAGGAATTTAACGCATCTTCGATCGACATGGGACAAATCGGGAATAAACCATTGCCAGATGAGTACTATGATGTGCAGAACTTTAGCTTTGATGAAAGCTATATCGATTTCCTTTCAAAGATCCTTAAGTATATGCGTTATGAAGATTTTGAATACGATTTCCCAGTCGTAATTCCCTAATAAAGAAACACTTAAAAATTATTTTACCCATTCTTTTGATTAAGGATGGGTATATTTTTCATTTCAGGGTATTAACCTATTAGGAGACATTATTAATACCTATTGAAATGAAAAAACTAGTTATTTATGTATTGATCGTACTTGGAGGGGGTATTCCCCTTCACCCTTCACCCCTCACTCTTCACCGGTACCCTGCTCCGCAAGTGTTTGGAGATTCTGCAACACCTCAGCTGTTATTGTCGGAGCTTGCAGATCCCTCTGACACATGGCAGGCACGCTTCGTGGAGATCTATAATCCCGGCCAGGATACTGTCTATTTCAGTGAAGAAACCTGGTATCTGTCTAAGCAATCTAATGGAGGATCCACCTGGGGGGATATATTACTGACAGGTGCTATTCCTCCGGGAGAATGCTATGTTGTTGCATACAGCACATCTGCTTTTAATACTGCTTATGGATTCGATCCTGATCAGTCATCAGGCAACATTAATGGAAATGGTGATGATGGATATTTCCTTTTTCATGGAGGGGACCACGTATCTGGCAGCCTGGTTGATGCTTATGGCGTAATCGATCAGGATGGCACAGGTGAACCATGGGAATACCTGGATACAAAAGTAACAAGGAACTATGATAACATAAGTCCTTCTACAATATGGGATTCTTTGGGCTGGACAATACACCTGTCTGCAGGCACAACGGCTATGACCCCATCATGCCATCGTGATACAGTAACCTGGAATGGTTCGATTGATGATAATTGGGATAATGGAAGCAACTGGACCTTCCCTGTCACGCTGGGATTCATCCCGGATGCCTCTGATAATATACTGGTCCCAGCAGGCCTGTCCTCCTATCCAGGCATTACCAGTGAAGCATACTGCCATGATATCCTGCTGGAAGCCAACAATAGCAGCAACGCATCACTGCTTGGAATTGAATACCTGACTGTTAACGGAACCGGATCCATGCAACGGTTCATATCCGGGGGCACAAATACAAGAGATGACCCTGATGCTATTTATCATTTGTCCGGATCACCGGTAGATTCTATTCATGCGATTGATGTGTTCCCTGGCTCAGCTTATGTCAGGGAATGGGACGAGATCAACCAGGAATGGATCAATCTATCAGCAAATGATCTGCTGATTACAGGCAGAGGTTATTCAACATGGCTGGCAGAAGGCGATACTATTGTGACCTTTTCAGGAGATTTCAATGATGTAGATATTAGTCCTGCTCTAACATATACAACGGGTGGGACAATTAATCCTGACTATGATGGATATAACCTGGTAAGCAATCCTTATCCTTCAGGACTGGATTGGGATGTCGGTTCCTGGGTAAAGAGTGACCTGGATGCTTCAATGGCAATATGGGATGGCAATGCAGGTAACTATCTATACTGGAATGGAACAGTCGGCGGGATAAGCGAAGGCATTATCCCACCATGCCAGGGATTCTTTGTCAGGGCAAATGATCAGTCTCCTGTCCTGACTATTCCTTTGGATGCCTGTGTTCATAGCAGCCTGGCTTTCTACGCGCCCGGCAATCTCAATGAAAGGACACTCGTACTGTCAGTCGAAGGAGGAGATTTTGAATACAGGGATGAAACATATATTGCTTTCAATGAATTTTGCACTCCAGGCATTGACACTCAATGGGATGCCATAAAAATTAATGGCCTTGGGAATGCTCCTCAATTATACTCCAGAAGTGATAATCACAAATTGGCTATTAACTACCTCCCTTTTGATCATATAACCAATGTACCAATTTACTTCTGTAATGGATATGAAGGGGAGTTTTCTCTGCTGGCCGATGGCCTGGAAAGCTTCGGGCCTCAGACTGAAATATTGCTGAATGACTTGAAGCTGGGAACACAACATAAGCTCCGGCAGCATCCAGCTTACTCCTTTTATTATAATGTGAATGATGACCCAGAGAGGTTTATGCTCACATTTTCTGGCTTGACAGGCACACCCGATGAGATATATAATCCGGGAATAGAAGTATATACCCGGGATCATCATATCTGTGTGGATAACCCTGAATGTCAGGGCGATATATTCGTCTATAATATATTGGGCCAATTAATTGTCAGCCATACAATTACATCAGACCATACAGCAATTTCAGTTCCGGCCGGCTCTTTATATATCCTTAAGGTTTCTATGCCGGGGTATAAATCAATACATAAAATATTTATCCAATAAAATCTGATGACTGATGAAAAGACTATACAGTATTATATTATCTGTAAGTATGCTAGCCTTACTTCACATACCTGAATTCATTCTCGGACAACCCGACCCGGGCAATAACGGTGGAGGAGGACCGCTTGGTGGGGGTGCACCCATTGGAGGTGGACTTGGGATATTGCTTGCTCTGGGAATTGGATATGGATTAAAAAGATTGTGGGAAACACATAAAAGAGGTTTGAATGAATAAAATGATGTTCCATGTTCCATGTTCAATGTTCCATGTTCCAAGTATTTGGCGCTGCATCGTCCTAAAAAAAGTTTACAGTTTTTACAAATGGCGCATGGTCCATGGTACATTGAACATGGAACATGTATTATGTATTAGGTGTTTACCACAAACTGAACAGTACTCCGGCTCCTCTGTTCCAATAATACCTTCTTTCCCGCAATCATCTTCTTGATGGCATCGGTCGTATAATGCCGGATGGTGACCAGGGTTAGTTTCTTGTTGAAGCGGATATAATAACGTTCCTGTAACTCCTTGATAATCTTTTCAATATTATCAAAGTTATCAACACAAACAGAAAAGCTGATCGCAGATGTCTGCATCAGGTTAAGCCTGACATTGTATTTGATAAAGATCCCGAAAAGATAATGCAGAATCTCTTCTGCTATAAAAGAGTGATCCTTTGGTGTGAATGAGATAAGGACCTGATCATCTTTGATGATATAAGAGGGTATCCTGGTGTCCTGAACCGTTTCTTTGGATATCAGTGAGCCATTATCAGCAGGTGATTTGAAGGACTTGATCTTTAAAGGAATGGCCTTGTTTTGTAAGGGTTTGATAGTCTTTGGATGAATCACCTTTGCTCCATAATAAGAAAGCTCAATGGCTTCTCCGTAAGAGATATGGTCAAGCTTTGTAGTCGTTTTAAAATCATTGGGATCGGCATTCATCAAACCAGGAACATCCTTCCAAAAAACAACCTCAACAGCATCAAGTGCATAGGCAAAGATAGATGCAGTATAATCGGATCCTTCCCTGCCCAGGGTCACCGACTTTGCATCTTCGTTTCCGGCAATAAATCCCTGTGTTAAGAAATGAGTTTTTGAAGCTAAAACAGGCCTGACAACTTCATTAATAACCGGACGGGTCCATTCCCAGTCAACTTTGCCTTCACGATAAGAATCATCAGTCTTGATCAGCTGTCTGACATCATGCCACTTGTTGGCAATTCCAACTTCATTCAGGTAGAAGCTCACTATGGTTGTAGAAAAGAGCTCTCCATAAGGAACAATCTGGTCGTAAATGAAATCATAAGTTTTTCCCTTCCCGAAGACTTTGTCCCTGCCTTTGCTGATAAGGTTTTCCAGTTCCCTGATCAGGCCATCCAAAGTTTTGTAAACAGGGTGCTTCCTATCCCCGAAGAGTGCCCCGGCAGTCTCAATATGGAAAGAAGTGATGTCTTTTAGTTTTTGAGCTGCATCCGGCTTGTTATGATAAAAGGCTTCAACCAGGGATTCCAGTTTATTGGTAGTCTTATCCATGGCCGACAGGATAACTACAATACCTTCATTGTTATATTGAGATAGAATAAGAGGAATGTTCCTGACAGCTTCAGCATCTTTAACAGATGCCCCACCAAACTTAAAAACCTTGATGTTTGAATTCATGTTGTTACTTCAGCTAGGACAAAAATAATACTTTTGCATTAGTTTTTAGATAGCAAAGCGAGCATGTACCAATCAATATGAATCCTTCAGAGATCATATCATATTTTACACAACAGAACGACGCTAATAAAATAGTCTCTGCATTGACTGATGACAAGCCGAACCACATCGTGTTGGAAGGGGCAATAGGATCGTCAAGAGCCATAATTGCAGCAGCAGCGATAAGCGAGGTAAAAGGTTCCCATATCTTTATTCTCAACGATAAAGAAGCGGCTGCTTATTTTTATAATGACCTGGAAAGCTTGTTTGAAGAAAGATCCATGGAATTTGCCAGGAAGAAGGTCTTGTTTTATCCAACAACATATAAAAGACCACATGATTTTAACAGTACAGATAAATCTAATGCTCTTGCCAGGACGGAAGCCTTAAACCGCATCCTGTCACAGTCGAAGAGAAAGTTTATTGTCACCTATCCGGAAGCTATTGCAGAGAAGATCATCACCCGGAAGTATTTATCAAAATTTAATTTAAAACTTAACGTGGGTGACCAGGTCGACCTGGATCGTGTGGTTGACCTGCTTTATGAAAATGGGTTTGACCTCCATGATTTCGTAGTACAGCCAGGCCACTTTGCCGTCAGGGGCGGTATCGTTGATGTGTTTTCCTATTCTAATGATTACCCATACAGGATTGAGTTTTTTGGGGATGAGATAGAATCGATAAGAACTTTTGATCCTGTATCTCAGCTATCACGTGAAAACTTTTCCAGGATCTCCGTTTTGCCTGATGTCCATGACCAGATCAAAGAAGACAAAGAGGAATCTTTCCTGAAATTTATTCCGGAATTGTCTGCTGTCTGGGTGGAAGACCTTGGCCTGATCAAAGACAAGGTTCAGCATGAGTTTGATAAAGCCCAGGAGGCAAAGCAAAACCTTGATGTCACAGAACTTGAATTACTCACAAGAAGAAGGTATGTTACAGGTATTCAATTCCTGGGGGACCTGGAAGCTCACCACCTGTTAGAATTTGGGAAAAAGTCTGCAACCAAGCCTGATCAAACAATTCACTTTAGCCATAAGCCCCAGCCATCATTCAATAAGAACTTTGAATTTCTTATTCAGGATTTAAACAAAAACACCGGTAATGGGATCAGAAACATAATCTTTTCGGATAATCCAAAGCAGATCGAGCGTTTATATGCCATTTTTGAAGATGTCCAGATGAAAAATGACCTCAAGGTTGATTTCCATTTCGACAGCATCAACATTGCCATACATGAAGGGTTTATTGATAAAGACCGGCAACTGGCTTGTTATACCGATCATCAGATCTTTGAACGTTATCACCGTTTCATCCTTAAGGATAGTTTTACTAACAAAGCGGCGTTGACAATCAAAGAGTTGTATGATTTGAAACCAGGCGATTTCGTGACGCATATTGATCATGGTGTAGGACGCTTTGATGGACTTGAAAAGCTCGATAATAATGGCCGGCAGCAGGAAGCCATCAGGTTGCTTTATAAGAATAATGATATCCTCTACGTCAGCATTCATTCCCTTCACCGCGTTTCCAAGTATGTTGGTAAGGAAGGTTCTGCACCCAGGATGGATAAACTGGGTTCCAATGCCTGGAACAGGCTGAAGAACAAGACCAAGCAAAAGGTCAAGGATATTGCAAAGGAGCTGATCAAACTTTATGCTGAAAGGAAATCATCCAAGGGCTTTCAATTCGCGGAGGATTCTTATATGCAGCATGAGCTCGAAGCATCCTTCATCTATGAAGACACACCGGACCAGTTGAAGTCGACCCTTGATGTGAAGAAAGATATGGAAGGAAGCTATCCCATGGACCGTCTTATCTGTGGCGATGTTGGGTTCGGGAAAACGGAAATAGCCATCAGGGCCGCCTTTAAGGCTGTAGCTGACAGCAAACAGGTTGCATTGCTGGTGCCCACAACCATTCTTGCATTGCAACACTTTAAAACGTTCAGCGACCGGCTTCAGGAATTTCCTTGCACGGTCGATTATATTAACAGATTCAAGTCTGCAGCCAGGCAGAAGGAAACACTGGGCAGGTTAAAACGAGGGGAGATAGACATCCTTATCGGAACCCACCGCCTGATCAGTAAGGATGTTGATTTTAAGGATCTTGGCTTGCTTATTATTGATGAAGAACAGAAATTTGGGGTTGCTGCAAAAGAGCGTCTTAAGCGTATCAAAGTAAATGTTGACACCCTGACTTTAACGGCCACACCTATACCCCGCACGCTGCAGTTTTCAATGATGGGGGCTCGTGACCTGTCAATAATCAATACCCCACCGGCTAACCGCTATCCCATACAAACCGAAGTACGCACTTTTAACGAGGAGATCATCAGGGATGCAATTTATTATGAGACTTCCAGGGCAGGGCAGATATATTTTGTCCATAACAGGGTACAGAATATTTATGAGGTTGAAAAGATGCTTCACAGCTTTTGTCCTGATGTCAGGATTGCTGTTGCACACGGGCAGATGGAAGGAAGAAAGCTGGAAACGATCATGTTTGATTTTATTGATCAGCGCTATGATGTCCTACTGGCAACCACCATCATTGAATCAGGACTGGATATTCCTAATGTGAACACCATCATTATTAACGATGCACATAACTTTGGCCTGAGCGATCTGCACCAACTCCGGGGCAGGGTAGGGAGGACAAATAAAAAGGCGTTTTGTTACCTGATGGCGCCACCAAGCTCAGTACTGACACCGGATGCCAGAAGGAGACTGAAAGCCATTGAAGAGTTCTCAGAACTGGGTAGCGGCTTTAATATCGCTATGCGTGACCTTGATATTCGTGGAGCCGGTAATATCCTTGGAGCGGAGCAAAGTGGATTTATTTCAGAAATTGGATTTGAAATGTACCAGAAGATCCTTGATGAAGCCCTGCATGAATTGAAAGAGTCTGATTTTAAGGATTTGTTTAAAAAAGAGAAGACCGCAGATTTCGTCCGCGACTGCCAGATTGAAACTGACCTGGAACTGATGTTCCCGGATGATTATATAACCAATATAACCGAACGACTCAGTCTGTATAAAGAACTGGATGGTCAGGAGACTGAAGAAGGCCTGCTTGCTTATGGAGAGAAGCTGATTGACCGTTTTGGCCCTATCCCCGCTCAGGTTCAGGAGTTGATGAATGCCATCCGCCTCAGGTGGATCGCAAAGAAAATAGGTTTTGAGAAAATAGTCCTGAGAAATAATAGGCTGACAGGCCATTTCATCAGTGACCAGGAATCAATATATTATCAGACCGATGTTTTTACCAATATCCTGAAATCTGTCCAGGCTAACCCCAATCACTTTCGAATGCGAGAAAATAATGACAGACTGACACTTACGATGCTTCATATCAATAGTGTCCAAAAGGCAATTGAAACCCTTCGGACTTTGGATCAATCATCATAATAATTATTACATTTGTTATATGTAATAATCATTTTTACCTAAATCTAAATTTATGAAACAAATTCTACTTTCATTAGCCTTTCTGGTTTCTTTTAGTGCAATAATAGCCCAGGATTGCTCTGAGCTGTTCTTCTCAGAATATGTAGAAGGATCAGCCAATAATAAGACACTTGAGATCTATAATCCTACGGAAAACCCGATTGATTTGAGTATATACCAGATCAAAAGGTATTCCAACGGGAGTCCGGTACCAACAGAAACACTGGGATTATCAGGTACTATCCAACCGTACAGTACAGTAGTCGTCACAAATGGTCAAACTGATTCAGTTTGGGTTTCTTCAGGTTATTGGTCACTGCCTATTGATGATGAACTCTATGACCTGGGCGACCTGCACTGTTCAGGAGATTATCCAACCCCGATGTATTTCAACGGTAATGATGGCATGACACTGGAGACAGTTACAGGCTCTGTCATTGATATCTTTGGAAAATATGGATATGATCCCGGGGAAAATGGATGGAATGATATCCCGCCTAACTATATTGCCGGCGAACAGTGGTGGACCTCCTGGTCGAAAGATAAAACTTTGATCCGTAAACCAGCTGTGAAAAAAGGTGTTACAGAGAATCCGGCCATTTTCATGGTCAATGAAGAATGGGATTCCATCCCTAAAAACACGTTTGACAGCCTTCGCTTTCATACATGTGATTGTGATGTTACAGGTATTGGGGAAAACATAGCCATGCACTCAGTTGCAATATACCCTAACCCGGTAACCGGAGGAACAGTTACAATCAATGCTTCATCCGATTATGAACGTTGTGAGTTAATTAATCTGCTTGGTCAAACGATATGGGAAAAGGAACTTGGTGTTCCCTCACAAAAAACAACTGTTGATTTGCCAGTTGGACTGGAAGGTGTATACATGCTCAGGATATACTTTACAGATAAGCGCTCATTACTGCAGAAAGTTATGATCAGGTAAGGCTATGATCAGGACAAGCATTCTTACAGCAAGTTTACTAATTTGTTTTTTTACTCAGTTAGCTGGACAAGGCACTGTTGAAGGAGTTGTCAGTGATGCCGCCACCGGAGAAACACTGATCGGTGCCAATATTGTCTATGGTCCCGGACAGGGTACTGTTACCGATATCGATGGCAATTACAGGCTGGTCCTTGAAAACGGCACTTACCAATTAAATATATCGTATGTTGGCTATATGGCCCAAACCAGGGAGCTTACCGTCAACAATAATATGCTCTTTGAGAACATTGAATTGAGAGGAATAACATTGTCTGAAGTTGAGGTAGTGGCTGATATGGCTACAACAAGGGAGACACCTGTAGCATTCAGTACGATTGATCCGGTTCAGATAAGGGAGGAGCTGGCTTCCCAGGATATCCCCATGATTCTCAATAATACACCCGGTGTCTATGCTACTGCCCAGGGTGGGGGTGATGGCGATGCACGTATCAATATACGGGGATTCAGCCAGCGAAATATTGCTGTAATGATAGATGGTATTCCGGTTAATGATATGGAAAACGGGTGGGTCTACTGGTCAAATTGGTTTGGACTTGATATCGTCACGCAAAAGATACAGGTCCAGCGCGGACTCGGAGCCTCCAAGCTGGCATTACCCAGTGTCGGTGGAACCATGAATATCATTTCTGCAGGTATACAGAGCAAAAGGAAAATCGCATTTAAACAAGAAGTAGGCAACGATGGTTTCTTCAGAACATCCTTAGGCATAACCTCCGGCAAGCTTAAAGGGGACTGGGGTATCACAGCTGCAGCATCCTACAAGCAGGGTAATGGTTGGGTTAACAAGGCTTATACCAAAGGATGGTTCTACTATCTGAAAGTTGACAAACGCCTGGGTAAGCACATCATAAGCTTAACAGCCATGGGTGCCCCGCAGGAACATGCCCAGCGACGGTACAAAAAGCCACTTGCCACCTCTGATGAAGGATTTGCCAGGAAGCAGGGTGTCACCGAGCAGCCTGAAGATTACTTTAACACTACCTATATCCACCCTGAGTATATGTATGACAAAGGCTTGCGGTATAATCCGGACTGGGGTAAGTACGTGAATACCAGCGGGGAAGAAATTGTCCAGAATACTAAAATCAATTATTACCATAAGCCAATGTTCACCCTGCGGGATTTCTGGAATGTGAATGATAAATTATACATCTCTAACATTTTGTATTTATCCCTGGGATCTGGTGGGGGAACATCACTAAAAAGATCAGTCAGGGCCGACCAATACATTACTCCTGACGGCCAGATCGATCTTCAAAAGTATTATGATATCAATATTGATAATTATGACCCCTTGCATCCTGAAGGCCCTAAATCATACCAATACATCAGAAGTAACATTAATAATCATAATTGGTATGGTCTGCTTTCTACATTTAATTATGAATTGAATGAGGAGCTGACTTTTTCCGGTGGCCTTGACCTCAGACGATACAAGGGAGAGCATTATGAGGAGGTTTATGACCTCTTGGGAGGTACCTATGTACTGGACCAGGGTAATAAGAACAGAGATCCAAATGCACCGCTTTCAGTAGGGGATAAAATTAATTATTACGATGACGGTATTGTTCAATGGGCCGGGCTCTTCGCGCAAATTGAGTATAAAACCGGCAACTTGTCATTATTTGGAAATCTTACAGGTGCCTATAGCGGCTTTAAGAAGATCGACTATTTCGCACCAAAGGTAATTGAGGTTGATGGCGAAACACTATATATTGAGTGGGGGAAACCTGTAGAGCATAATGGAGAGATTTATACTGAGCAGTCTCCCGGCGTGGATTACCAGGAGTCCGATTGGAAATGGATCCCGGGCTTTACTTTTAAGGCAGGGGCCAATTATAACCTTACTGAGCGATCAAGCTTGTTCATGAACCTTGGCTATTTGTCTGTTGCACCCAGGTTTAACAATGTCTATGACAGATATTCGATCACATTATTAAGCAATATAGAGAATGAAAAGATTGCTGCACTTGAGCTTGGATATACCTATGAAGCGAGGTTATTCAACTTCAGGGCAAATGGATATCTGACCAGATGGCTGAACAAGCCAGGAAGACCAATTTCATATCCAATCAGCGAGGAAGAGATGGGATATGGTAATATCCAGGGGATGGACGCCTTTCATATGGGGATCGAATTGGATTTCAATTATAAGATCCTCAGGAACCTTGACCTGAGAGGATTACTGTCGTTGGGTGATTGGAAATGGACATCTGAAGATTCAGTAAGGCTGTATAACGATAATAACCAACTGGTCCGTACTGAGTATTTCAATGCCAAAGGAGTTCATGTTGGTGATGCGGCGCAAACCCAGATTGGGCTAGGATTGCGCTATGAACCAATCAAATACCTGTACTTCAGCGGCACATTTACCTATTTCAACCGGTACTATTCAGATTTCAATCCTTTTGACCTGAATCCTGATAAGAATCCCGGATCATTTGATGAAGATGGTAACCCGGTAGATGCATGGAAAACACCATCTTACTATATGGTGGACTTCCATTCAGGCTACTCATATAAGGTTAAAAAGGTGATCCTTGCACTCCGTTTTAGCCTCCTTAATGTGCTGAATGAGACTTTAATATCTGATGCAAGTGATAATGATGAGTACTCTACTTCCACAAAGGACCATGATGCCAAATCGGCCGGCGTTTTTTATGGACTGGGCAGGCGGTATAATATTTCTCTTTCTATAACTTTCTAAAATAATCTTAATGAAAAAAACACTTTTTACAATATTACTCCTGGGTGCATCAATATGCATGCTGGCTCAGCCAACAGGCTATTACAACGGCACTGAAGGCAAAGATGGAGAGGATTTAAAAGCTGAACTCAATGATATCATCAGCGGACATATTTCGTATTCATACTTTTACTCCAAAGAGATTTTTAAGCTGTCTGATGCTGATCCTGGCAATTCATCCAACCTGATCCTGGTATATACAGGCAGGTCTCATCCGAACAGTGATTATGGCACCGGTGGTAACCAGATAAACAGGGAGCACGTGTGGGCTAAATCGCATGGAGGGTTTGCTGATATCCAACCCATGGATGGGGACGTGCATAACCTTAAACCTGCTGATGCTTCTGTCAACCAGGATAAAAGTAATAAGGATTTTGACAATGGCGGGACACAACATCCTGAAGCAACGGGATGCTATTTTACAGACTATACCTGGGAGGCCAGGGATGAGGTAAAGGGTGATATCGCCAGGATTATTTTTTACATGTCCACCCGTTATGAAGGAGAAGATGGCGAGATGGACCTGGAGGTTGTCGATGCGATCAATACTTATCCTTTACCAGAACATGGGAAACTTTCTACCCTGTTAGAATGGAACATGCAGGACCCTCCTGATCAGTTTGAGATGAACAGGAATAATGTGATCTACTCATACCAGAAGAACCGGAACCCCTTCATTGATGATCCAAACTATGCGAACCTGATCTGGGGTGGGGCAAGCGCCAGTCCGGTAATGATAAGCAACGTAAGCCAGGACCCATTATTTCCTGTTGCCGGCGAACCGGTGAATATTGAGGCCAACATTACGTCTGGAGGAGGCAGTATAACACAGGCAATCCTTCATTACGGACTATCCTGGAATAATCTTGACCAACAGGTGATTATGAGCAACGCCGGAGATTTATATTCGGCCCAGATCCCGGGATATGGGGAAGATCAAACTGTACATTACAGGATTAGTGCCTCAGATGGCTGGAGCGCAGACTCAATGCCTGAATATAATTACTATGTACCAAAAATATTTTCCGGTACCTTAACATCAATCTATGATATTCAGGGACAAAGCAATAGCTCACCATTTGAAGGACAGACGGTTAGTACTTCCGGTGTTGTGACAAGAAATTTCGGTGGAGGATATTTCATACAGAATGGTTATGGAGATTGGAATGGTGTATACGTCTATGACCCGGGAAGGAATCCAAGTACTGGTGACAGCCTGGTCCTGACAGGCATGATTGATGAATACTACGGACTAACAGAGATGAAGGATATTTCTGACTTTTATTTCATTTCACCAAACCATGACCTGCCTGACCCAAAACATATAGCAACCGGGGATGCCGGGGAAGCGCTTGAGGGTGTACTTGTCAATGTTTCCAATGCAGTTTGTACAGATGCCAATTACCAGGCTAACTATTATATGTGGACAGTTAATGATGGCAGTGGCAACCTGCTGATCCATAATACTGCTCTATTTGAGTATAAACCGGTGGAAGGGGAATCCTATGATATTACTGGTCCGCTACACTATGATTTTGAGGAATGGAAGATAGAAATAAGGTTTGTGGATGATGTTAAAGATGGATCAGACCTGGTACCACCGGAGGTGGATGAACTTGAAGTAATTAATGAAACAGTAATTAAACTGCAATTCTCTGAACCTGTCGAAGAGTCCTCAGCCGAAAACACTGCCAACTATAGTGTCAATAATGGTATAGTCGTGCAAGAAGCTAACCAGCATGCTCTGGTTAAATCCCAGGTATTCCTGACGGTCTCAACCATGGCTGCCGGAGATTATACCCTTAATGTGAAGGATGTGGAAGACCTGGTTGGCAATATTATGGAACCGATATCACTGGAATATACTTTTGTATTGGGTATTGATGACCTGATTGTTGCCAATTCCTTATCTGTCTTTCCAAATCCTGCGGGAGAATTGGTCAATCTTGAGTTTATTGCTACCGCTCCGAGTCAATGTAAACTTAGCCTTGCTAATGTCCTGGGTAAGGTATTTTCTTTTGATCAGTATCAGATCCAAACCGGGAAGAATACCATTCAGATTGATTTATCTGGCTTGACATCAGGAGTTTACATATTGATACTGGAGACAGAAGATAAGCTAATACAGCACAGGCTCATTGTGAGATAGTCAAAAATAATTTATATCTTGCAGGCCAATTTTTTTTATTAGCCCTTTAAAACCATTAACTGTGACTGATAGTGTTGTTATAATTCCTACCTATAACGAAAAAGAAAATATCGAAAAGATCATTCGTAAGGTATTTTCACTGGATAAGGAATTTAATGTTTTAATTGTTGAAGACAATTCCCCGGATGGTACTGCAGATATTGTTAAGGGACTGATGAATGAATTTCCTGATCGCCTGTTCATTGAAGAGAGGAAAGGAAAATTGGGTTTAGGGACAGCCTATATTCATGGTTTCAAGTGGGCCCTTGCAAAAGGATACGAGTACATTTTTGAAATGGATGCCGACTTTTCTCATAGTCCGGATGACCTGGAAAGACTTTATGCTGCATGCATGATGAGGGATATGACCTTTCAGTTGGTTCACGGTATATTAAAGGGATCAATGTTGTCAACTGGCCGATCGGCCGGATCCTTATGAGCTATTATGCTTCGGCATATGTGAGGTTGGTGACAGGTATAAACGTCAGGGATACTACAGCCGGATTTGTCTGTTACAGAAATAAAGTTTTTGAAGCGCATAGACCTCGATAAGATCCGGTTTATTGGATATGCTTTTCAGATCGAAATGAAGTATACAGCCTGGAAGCTTGGTTTCAAGCTTAAAGAAGTATCAGTCATATTTACTGATCGTACTGAAGGGGAATCAAAAATGAGTACAGGCATTTTTAAAGAAGCCTTCTTCGGGGTTCTTAGCATGCGATTGAAGAATGTGAAGAAAATTCACCTGCCTAAAGAGTAGCATGACCTTTTCTTTCGTAACTTAGTATGGTAAGAGCTTCAACATCATACCATACAAACTATGCAACAGAGTTATCACATCATTAATGCCCGCATTATCAATGAAGGTGAGATCTTTGAGGGCAGTGTCCTGGTTCAGGACCGAAAAATCAAGAAGATATCACGGAAGGAGGAGTTGTTTAAGGAAAAACTACCTGACAATTGCCAGGTCATTGATGCATACGGGAATTACCTTATCCCGGGCGTCATTGATGACCAGGTACATTTTCGGGATCCCGGTCTGACCCATAAGGCAGATATTTATACTGAAAGCAGGGCTGCTGTTGCAGGGGGAATTACCTCTTTCATGGATATGCCCAATACTATACCTCAGACTTTAACACAGGAATTGCTCGAAGAGAAGTATAAGATGGCGGCCAAAAAATCCCTGGCAAATTTCTCCTTTTATATGGGCGCTTCAAATGATAATATTGAAGAAATCCTGAAGACAGACCCAAAGAAAGTTTGTGGTGTAAAAGTCTTCCTCGGTGCATCCACAGGCAATATGCTGGTTGATGATCCCAATGCCATTGATGATATCTTCTCAAAAGTAAAGATGCTGGTTGCTGTGCACTGTGAGGATGAGAATATCATCCGGGCCAATAGTGAGACCTTAATGGATGAATATGGTGAAAGTATACCCATCGAGATGCATCCTTTTATCCGAAGCGAAGAAGCATGTTATGAGTCATCGTCCTTTGCAGTTGAACTGGCCAGGAAATATGGAACAAGATTGCATGTCCTGCATCTTTCCACGGCCAGGGAGCTTGGCTTATTTGATAACCAGAACACCCTTGATCAAAAAAAGATTACCGCAGAGGTCTGTATTCACCATCTCTGGTTCGATGATAGTGATTATCCTGAGCAAGGAACACGCATAAAATGGAATCCTGCAATCAAAACGGGATATGACAGGGAAGCCCTCCTGGAAGCACTGAAGATTGACATAATTGATGTTGTGGCAACTGATCATGCCCCCCATACCATGGAAGAGAAAAAGCAATCCTATTTTAAAGCCCCTTCAGGCGGGCCCCTTGTTCAACACTCCCTGGTGGCTATGCTGGAGATGCATCTGCAAGGGAAGATTCCACTGGCAAAGATCGTCCAGAAGATGTGCCATGCACCAGCTAAATGCTTCAAGGTTGAGCAACGGGGATTCATCCGGGAAGGCTATTGGGCCGACCTGGTGATCTTTAACCTGAACTATCCATGGATCGTGGATCAAAATAATATCTATTATAAATGTGGCTGGTCTCCATTCAACGGGATAACATTTGGATCAAAAGTTACCCATACTTTTGTCAATGGACACCTGGTTTATCAGGATGGCATCTTTAATGAAGACATTAAAGGTCAGCGACTTATGTTTGATACGTAAATATTCTCCGGTATGAGATCCACATGTCAGTTTTTCCTTATCATGTTATTACTGGTGGCTTGCAGGCCCATGGCGGAGGAGGTTGTTGAAGATACATGGCCTGATGGAAGCGCTAAAACTATCAGGTATTATTCACTGGAAGGCCAGGATAGCATGTTGGTAAAAGAAATTTCCTTTTATGAATCAGGTAATAAAAGAATGGAAGGTGAATTTATTGATGGCCGCAGGAATGGCCTGTGGAAGTACTGGTATGAAAATGGTGAATTATGGAGTGAAGGATACTTCCAGGAGGGTGTAAGGTCAGGTCCTGTGAGAACATATCACCCCAATGGAGAAAGAAATACAATAGGGACCTACGATAATGGTGTAAGGATAGGTAAATGGAAGTTCTGGGATGAAAAAGGCCAGCTTACCAAAGAAATAAATTATGACAGTAAGGATTAATCTGCATTAATTACCAGGTAAACCGGTAGATGATCACTGAATCCCCCGTAATATGATTTTGTTGCTGTGCGATTGGGAACCTTTATCCCATCCTGCCGCTCATACAGCATCCAATCCCTTTTAAAGATCAATTCATTTTCCTCAATATTAATCCGCTTGAGGTAATTGCCGTTGACTATAACCTGGTCAAACATGTCCCATTCCTTCCAGAACAGTGTTCCTTCTCCCTTTTCATATTTTTCAAGGGAAAGATTATACAACTCATTATCATAAATGTCCATTGTGAGCGGAAAAGCCTGAAAGACCATATATACACTTGTATCAGTTGGATTATCATTAAGGTCGCCCATGACAAGAATATTTGCTTTGGGTTCAGCAGCCTGGACAGAGTCAATATGAGTCCTCAGTAATTCAGCCGTATATTGCCTGTGTGGGTTTGTTTCAAGGTGACCGCCCCACCTGGAAGTCCAGTGATTGAAATAAAGATGGATCGTATCTCCCAAGACTTCACCTTTCACATAAAGAATATCCCTGGTTTTTTCTTCCGGGTCAAAAGGGTAATGAATAGGGATGGACAGATAAGCCTCGGGATGGAATATCGATTTTCTGTACAGCAATGCCATGTCAATTCCTCTTTCATCGGGGCTTTCCTGGTGTATGATCTTATAATCACCAGATTTTAAATCTGTTAGTTCGATTAAGTCTTCCAGGACCAGCCTGTTTTCCACTTCTGATAATCCTATCACTGTCGGAAGGGAATTTTCGTGAATAGAGGTTAGAACCCTGGCTAACTGGTTTAGTTTGTGAACATACTTTTCGGTATCCCAATCCAGATCTGAGCCGGGAAGATACCTTTCATCATTTTTCTCAGGATTATCGATCGTGTCGAATAGGTTTTCAACATTATAAAATACTATGCTGTACTGGCCAGGTTGTTCAGGTTGCTGAACACAGGCGGAAAGCAGAAAAGTAAAAATAATTAAAGGTATAAATAGTTGAAAAACAGCTCTTTTCATGATAGATATTAATTAAAATGTTTAAACTTTTTTAGTCTCTCGATCAGTCTTCTTTGCTTCTTTGTCGGACGGCCAACCCCTCTTTCGCGCCGTTCATAATTTACATCCTTCATCATCAACCTCTTTGCAATTTCTACCTCAGGCGTGATGTCTTCGACATATTCAACGGCAAGCTTCGCGGAAACACGGTTCTTCAACAGACCAATAACCTTTACGGTTTTCGAAAAGCCTCTTGATTGAACCTGGATAATATCTTCAACTTTTATTTCTCTTGATGGCTTAACAACTATCCCTTCAATCTTTACTTTACCACCTTTGCAGGCAGCAGTAGCCTGGCTCCTTGTCTTAAAAAGCCTGACCGACCATAGCCATTTGTCTATGCTAATTAGTATCCACGAAGCGTTAAAGTTAGTTAAATACATTGAATGCAAAGCGCTAAGCGCTAAGCGCGAAACAGTTATTTTTTCCTGAAATAGATACTTATTGGTACCCCTGTAAAATCATAATGTTCCCTGAGCCGATTTTCAATAAATCGTTTGTAGGGATCCTTGACATGCTGAGGATAATTACAGAAGAAAGCAAAAGCCGGATAATGAATAGGCAGTTGGGTGATGTATTTAACTTTAATGTATAAGCCCCTGACAGCAGGTGGTGGTTTTTCCTGTATGATAGGCAACAGCTCATTATTAAGCTGTGAAGTGGTGATTTTCCTGCTACGGTTCTTGTAAACAATATTGGCCAGGTCAAGAGCCTTGATGATGCGTTGTTTTTCGGTGACTGATGTAAAAATGATAGGGATATCAGTGAAAGGAGCTACTTTTTCCCTGATCTTTTCTTCAACTTCTTTATGTGTATTGGTTGCCTTATCGACCAGGTCCCATTTGTTTACTATTATCACCACACCTTTGTTGTTTCTTTCTATCAGGCGGAGGATATTCAGGTCCTGTGCCTCCATTCCGTGTTGTGCATCGATCATCAGAAGGCAGATATCAGCATTCTCGATGGCCCTGATGGAGCGCATAACAGAATAGAATTCTATGTCTTCGTGGACTTTCCCTTTTTTTCTAAGTCCAGCCGTATCCACCAACAAGAAATCAAATCCAAAGCTCTTGTACGGTATATAGATTGAATCTCTTGTTGTTCCCGGTACAGGGGTGACAATATTCCTTTCTTCTCCGATCAGGGCATTGACAAGAGATGATTTGCCAACATTTGGCCGGCCAACGACGGTATATTTTGGCAGATCGGGTACCTCTTCTTTATCCTGGAACTTCAATTCCTTAACCACATCGTCAAGCAATTCTCCTGTTCCGCTTCCGTTGATGGATGAAACCGGATAGATCGTGCCTAATCCCAGCTGATAGAACTCATGAGTGTCAATGATGCGATCCGGATTATCAACTTTATTGGCTACGAGAAAGATCTTTTTCTTTGATTTCCTTAGCATGTCCGCTACATCCTCGTCCATCGCCATCAGGCCGGTTTTTACGTCCACCATGAAGATGATGACATCAGCCTCATCAATGGCCAGTTCAACCTGGTTCCTGATCTCCTTTTCAAAAACATCATCAGAGCCTTGTACATAACCGCCTGTGTCGATTACAAAGAAATCAACCCCATTCCAGTCCGCATTCCCATAATGCCGGTCGCGGGTTACACCGCTGGTTTCCTGTACAATAGCCTGCCTGCTTTCTGTCAGCCTGTTAAAGAAAGTTGATTTGCCAACATTTGGGCGGCCTACTATGGCGATGATGTTTAACATATATGATTATTCGTATCCAAAACGCTTTAATTGCCTTTCATTGTTTCTCCATTCCTTGCTCACTTTCACAAACAGTTCAAGATACACTTTTTTATCAATAAATGCCTCTATATCCTTTCTTGCATTAATCCCGACTCTCTTTATAGAAGCTCCCTGGTGTCCAAGTATGATAGCTTTTTGCGATTCCCTGGAAACAAATATCAGTGCCCTGATCCGGACGATGTTATCATCTTCCTTGTATTCCTCAACAAGCACTTCTGTGGAATAGGGGACTTCCTTTTTATAGTTGGTCAGGATCTTTTCCCGGATGATCTCCGATACAAAAAAGCGCATTGTCTTATCTGAGATTTCATCCTTGGGGAAATATGGTGGTGATTCAGGAAGATGCTCAAGGATAGAATCCAACACCTTTTCAAGGTTGAAGGGGAGCAAGGCAGAAATGGGGATGACTTCAGCTTTGGGAAGGATCTCTTTCCATTGTTTCATCTTTTCTTCAACTGCCGACTGGTCTGAGAGGTCAATCTTGTTTATCAGCAGCAAAACCGGGACAGAAGTCCTGTTCAGCTTATTGATTACCGCATTTGCGATGGCTTTTTCCCCAGCTTCGCAGATATAGATGAAGATATCAGCATCTATCAATGCCGATTCCACGTTCTTCATCATGGATTCATGAAGCTTATAATGTGGTTCGAGTATCCCTGGTGTGTCAGAGTAAACTATCTGAAAATCATCGCTATTAACGATTCCCATAATGCGATGCCGGGTTGTCTGTGCCTTGGATGTGATGATAGAAAGCTTTTCCCCAACCAGTGCATTCATCAATGTTGATTTCCCCACATTCGGTTTGCCAAGGATATTTACGAAGCCTGCTTTATGTGCCATATTATTGATCTTATGGGGTAAAATTATGGAATATTTAAAAGCTCCGGCGCTTCGAGCCGGGTTTTTATTGTAGTAGGGGCAGGGTTCGAGCCTACGCCCTTCCCCCTAAAAATACTTAAGCGTGTCATCCCGAGCGTAGTCGAGGGGCGAGAATTGATTATGGGAAAATTCTAATGAGTATCCAATATAGGATTTTGAATTAGGGTTTGTTTTGTTTACATTTGGATTAAGCATGCAAAGCCCTTATGAGGTTGCACTTATGTCATTTTAACCCAAAAAACAATCCTATGAAAAAGAGAAAATTCTTCTTCTGCTTTACTGCCTTTTTATTGCTCCCCCTGATAGGCCTGGGCCAGTGGCAGGCCAATATGACAAGCACCATCTCAGGCGGAGAACAGCACTACAAAGTCTATTCAGACCTGAGCCAGTACCGCTATGAATTTAATCAGGATGGGATGAACGGGGTGGTGATCACAAATCCATCAACCAAAGTCACAGCCATTATCCAGCTTGACGAAAAGAAGGTACACTATACAACAAGCGATGGCATGATGAGCAGCATGAACGATCCCGTGCAAGCTTATAACGCAACTAAAATATATGGCAAAGAAAAGATCCTTGGTGAGGAGAACATGTCTGGCTATGACTGTATCAAAAAGGCCATCTATATGGATGAAAAGGCAATATATACTCAATGGTTTTCTGAAGAGCTGAACTTTCCGTTAAGGGTGGAGGCAAATTTTGCTGAGAACGCCTACATGCAGCTTGAAAATATAGAAGTCTGGAAAGTTGACCCTTCGCTATTTATAGTTCCCGACGACTATATTGAGGTAGATGAGAACCTGAACCCGGTGATCCCTGAACCGCCACCTCCTGATAAATGGGAGAGGCTGGATGTTTCCATTCCTGTAGATATTCAATTAAGCCGTGGCACAGAAATTATGGTGAACGCCGATGAAATCCTTTATTATAAAGCCCATTATAATAATATTGGCGACACCCCGGCCAAGTTCAGCTACCATAGCTTTAAAAACGGGGAAGAACTGACCGATGCCATGCAGGGCCCTTTGGATTATCGCACGATAAGGCTCTATAAGGGCGAAAAACACCAGATGACCTTCAATTGGAAAGAAGGACAGTCAATCCTGATAAAAGTATACGAGGGAGACCTAAGCCTCAAGATTTATAAGGAATAGAGAGTCAGGATGAGGCTCTGTTTGGCTTAATTTATTTTTAAATTAATTTCTATTCTATTTTTTTGGCCTACTTGATATATATAATCACTCAAAACCCCTGACCATGATACTTGATCTTTATGTAATACAAAACTGTTGTGAGTGAGGTCTATTAACTTTAATTTGAAGGTAAATTCTCCGAATACAGCATTGATAGTGGTATTTCCATCATCGTCTCCGTAACGAGGTTCTATTCCCGTAAGATTATCAACCACAAAAGTTCCCTGAAAAGAATAGTCCACTCCTTTAATCGGATTAATTTTGAAGTAATCCCAGAACCTTTTCACGTCATCACCAACACGACTTGGGTGAACTTTCGCCCAAACATCAATAGGGCAATCATTTTCATTAGTTGAATGTCAAATAAAAATAAGATCATGGATACTAGAAAGATAATGGGATGCCATCTCACCAAAAACCGCAAGAATGGTTATTGATTTTCAGGCAGTTATGAATTAAAAATCCGGGGATGCCATCCCTCCTATACTAATCTCTTATAACACCTGTCAATAGCCGGTTTTAAGAGTTATTATAGTATGAAAACAAGTTTTGTAACTATTTGATAACGAGGCAATAAAAAAATCCTTGTGCAAAGTACAAGGATTTTTATTTTGTAGCGGGGGCAGGATTACCCCGCTTCGCGGGATGATCCAGACATCACTCGAGTTGCAAAACCCAAGCCTGGCAGCTACGCTGCCTTGGCCTTAATCATTTGATCCGAATGTTCAAGCAAGCTTGAATGCTCCTCAAATGAAAAAGCCGGGCCTTACGGCCAGGCTTGGGTTTTTCTAGTAGCGGGGGCAGGATTCGAACCTACGACCTTCGGGTTATGAGCCCGACGAGCTACCACTGCTCCACCCCGCAATGTTAAACGGACTGCAAATGTAATACAATTCTGCAAACAGACCAAAGAAAACATAATTATATTATTATTAGATCAATAAAATATTCCCTTTCCTAAATCTTTAAATTTCAGCAATTTAGAAAACCTGTTTTTCTATCCTTTTTTCTTCTGTAAATACCGAATGGCAAAGGTTTGGTGGTTTCTATTCAACAGGGATGCCATCTCAAGATTTTGGCTTCGTAACCCACTGAAAACCAATGCTTGATTTTGCAGGAATACGCAGGATGGCATCCCATATTAATGATCCTATTATTATTTGTCATTCAGCTAATTATTATATACCTTTAATATCAATATATATTCAACTTTTATCTCCAGTGGATTAAATGCAAACAGGTAAAAACCTACAAGAACCATGAATTTCCCATTGCTTTTTATGGCCTTCGTTTGTACGGGAAGTATAAGCATGCCCCAGTGTACTGCCACCATGAAGAATGTGCTGTCAGGCCAGGAACGTATCTACCAGGTTTACAATGATGGTGAAAACTATCGATATGAATTTACAGAGGAAGGCACGGTGGGAAGGAGGCTGGCAGCTAATAGTGGAGGGATATGAAGGGGAGGTGCAATTAAAGATTTATCATGAGTAATAATATAAATCAATATGCTATGCTTAGAAATAAGAGTATTTTATGGTTCGTATTAATGTTCTGTTCTTTCTATGGATTCGGACAGGATTGGGAATGTGAGGATTGCCCTAAAAGACATGTCGGCCTTTTTGACCTGGATGTTTGGGTTGAGAATCCTTTAGAAACAGATCCTTCGCCATTAGGGCAAAAGTTATACCAGAGCTGGGTAGAATTGTTTTTGGTTGCAGGAGGAATTCATCATGCCTTATTTGAGGATGATCCAAGCAAAGAATGTATACATTACTATGATGGGCAAATGGCTATGATTTCCGGCCTTGATGAACAAAATTACCAGCAAGGAAATAATCAACCATCATTACCACCTGCAGCAGGCACCATGGATGAGGTAGATTACTGGATAACAGGTATTATTGCTAACCAGGAATCGGATGGATTAACCCTTATAAAAGTTTATGTACAAGCATCGGGAACCGGTGAAACAGTTGCCGAAGCCGCTGAAATATTTGATGGGACTCTCTCGGGCTTTGAAGCTGGAAAAAATGTAGCACAGCAACTAATGCCATTAATGGGAAAAATAAGAGACTTTGAAAAAAGAAAAAGAGATGAAGTGGACATAGTAGCTATTGATCCTGATGGGAAAGGTGCCACCATGGAGCTGAAACCTGAGAAAGAAGAAATTAAACTGCAAGAGAAAGTAAATACTACGATAAAATTGATCGATTGTGATGGAGTACCCTTGAAAAACATAGAAGTAAGGCTTACATCACAAGGAGGTTCCTTTAATCCCAAAGTGGTGGTAACTGATAGTAGAGGTATGGCAAAAGCCAGCTTTACAGCAGGGACTAATCCCGGAAAATTTGCACAACCGTTCGAATTTGATTTCCGATTCCCTTATACATTTGAATTAAACACTTCGGGCGACGATGGCTTTATTACTATTGAACCAATGCAATACGATGCAACAATAACAATAACCGGAAAATATAACAGGGAACTTAGAACCTCCATAGAAGATGCAAAAAATGAAAATATAAGCAGACGTAATATAGACGAAACAGCACATGCCAGCGCAACAATATATCTTACATTAATAGAAACCCAGGATATGCCCATTTTTAACCAAACATGGCAATATTACAAGCCGCTAAATGTCAATATTTCTGCTTTTAATTATAATTATAAGGAACATAAATACCTGGCTGGCCCAAACTATGAGACCAACGTTGAATTAACGAGGTACGTGAAGAGGCATGAGATAAATGAAAAGGAACTTGTAATACAGGCACCATGGATGTTGGTTATTGACAATAAGACAGAGAAAGCGGTAAAAATAATCCCGGCAGGCTATAACATATTTTATGAGATTTTTGAAGAAGAAAAAATGAACAGTGTAATACAAACCAGCCAGGGCCCTAAAAAAGATTCAAAAACCACAACCACAAACAGGGAAAGAGCATTTGAACTAGGCCCTGTTGCCGAGGAAGAGGATGATCCGACTACTAAAATGTCGGATAACTGGATGCATGATTACCTGGAACGCCAGGGTATTGAAATGCCTCCCGGTGTTCCGGTTCCTCCAGCACCGAGCCAGGAAACTGTTAAAAAAATACATCCCGATGTATTGGTGAGTTTTGGCGATGGTAAAACCAGCTTTGGAGGACGTGGGGAACGCCTAATAGATAAAGAACCAGAGGGTGGATTCGAGAGAATTCGTCTTAATTATGACTGGAGCATGACACTTAAAAAGAAAGAATAAAAATGAAAAAGAAAATAAAACACACATTCCAGGTCACCATATTGCTTGCCTTCTTAATAACTCCCGGTTTGTTTGCACAAAACATCACCGAAGCACCATTAATCAATGCGGTTCTTCATAACATTTCTGAAGTAGAAAAAGTACTTGCCGAAGGAGCAGACATCAACCAACAGGATGAAAAAGGCTTTACTGCACTTATGTGGTTGTGCTCGACCAGTTCGGATGAAAAATGTCGTGAAACAGCCAAACTACTGATTGCAAAAGGTGCAGATGTAAATATTAAGGCAAAAAATGGAAGCACTGCCCTTATTGAAGCAGCCGGCAACTCGTACGAGATATTTAACCTGTTACTTGCAAAAGGCGCAGATATAAAAGCCAAAAGAAACGACGCAATCAGGTGCCTTTTACCAATGTATGTTGGGAATAATTTATTATAATTACGACCACCTGGAAATGGCTAAATATCTTCTTGAAAATGGTGCCGGCGTTGACGAGGCCCCGGTTTCGGGAGGCGGCGGAAGGATCTACCCCATTGATTTACGCTGTACGAGCAAATAAAGTGAACATAGCAAAATTCTTAATCGAACACGGAGCAAATGTGAATGCAAAAAATGTGCGTGGCCAAACACCGCTTTCGCTGGCTGAAAGAGCCGGGAATACTGAGATGATTCAACTTTTAAAAGCTCACGGGGCTAAATAGCGAATACACAATTAAAACTTAATATTATGAAAATTACAAAACAATTTTTTCAGTTTACCTTAATTCTGGTTTTGTCAGGATTGAGCATTAACAGTTTCGCACAATTTACCGGAGATATGGTACTTAATGCTGATGGGCAAGAACGAGCAATTTAAAGTTTTTTCGGCCGAAGCCGGGTACCGCTACGAGTTTGAAGAAAGAGGCAGTAAAGGTGCTGTCATCGTAAAAGACGGATCGAAAGATGTTATTATTTTAATGCCGGACCAGAAGATGGCCATGAAAAGTCCGGCAGGCAGTGCCATGAGCATGAACAGCGACCCACTGAAAGCTTTTGAAAAACTATGAAGAACAAGGAACTTTAAAAGAAGAAGGCGAAGAAACCATCAATGGTATTGTTTGTACTAAATCAACATTGTGGAGCAAGAAAGATCCAGGGCAAAAAATGTATACACTCTGGTATTCCGAAAAGTACAAGTTTCCCATGAAAATGATTGATCATAGTGAGGGATCAGAAGGTTCTGGTATGGAAATGAAAAATGTGGAGGACTGGAACCCGGATAATTCAATGTTCGAAATCCCTCAAGATTATCAGATGATGGACATGCCGGG
The DNA here is from genome assembly GCA_963753055.1 of uncultured Bacteroidales bacterium. Classification (GTDB taxonomy): domain Bacteria; phylum Bacteroidota; class Bacteroidia; order Bacteroidales; family B18-G4; genus JAUWGC01. The sequence goes on from CAVWAP010000004.1 coordinate 277,694, forward strand.
CATGTAAATGAAATCAGACCATAATCTCGACCTTGCCACCACAATACTGTTAACCGACTGGTAAGTGATAGCCGAGATCTCCTTGGTGGTCATACTCAACTTTAGAAAAGCACATAATTTCTTTTCATTCAGGCTGAGGTTAGGGAACTTATCCTGCAGCTTATCATAAAAATCATTGTAGACCTGCTGGAACCTTTTTTTGTATAAAAAAAGCCCCCTAAAAAGGGGGCCTTCGCAGAAAAGAAAAGATATATAGAATAATGGTATTGCTATTTAATGAATGTCAAGGTCTTTCTTAATGTCATTAATAGAATATTTCTACACAAGGCTTTATCATTTATTAATGTTAGATTATGAAATACTATTTCAAACGGATTTCATGTCCATCTTTAACGCAGATGGGGCATGAGGTATTCCTCACCGTAGAAATGTATCCACAACGATCACATTTGTAGTACTTGTAGTACTTTGCCTTCTTTGTAGTTGATATTTTAAGTCCTAATCTCATTTGACTTGGTTCGAATTCAATGATTAATATATTGTTTATATATATGCTTCCCAATAATGATGCCAGACATTATAAGTGCCTGAGGGGGAAGGAGATGGATCAAATTTATAGGGGTGGTTAAGGCAGATTTAGTATCCGGTTACGGAGATTTATCCGCTTACGGATATGTTATACTCTATTTGAGGGCCCAAGGTTACTTAAAATATTGATCAATTGCTGGGAAGGATCACAATGGTTCTGGACCTGGTGTTGCTTAATCCACTCTGGGTATCAGTTGCAGTCAGCTTAACCAGGAAACTCTTCGATTCTCCACTGGTATTGTAATATTTATGGGTAGGGCTGAAAGCTGTCGATGGGGCTGATCCATCACCAAATTCCCATTCGTAAGCATCAGAGTATTGTGAGCTGTTGGTGAATGTTACTGTCACAGGAGCAGGTGTTTCATTTCCTGAAAAACTAAAACTGGCTATGGGATGGGTCAAAGATCCTACATTTGTTACATCTCCTTCGTCTTCCTTAGCACAGGAGAACATTAGAAAAGCCAGAAAAAATAAGTAAACCGGATAACGCATGTTTTGTAAGAAGTTAGTAGTTACAAAATTACAAAAATTATACCATCTTTGTATTTCCAACAATACTAATTAAAGTATAAATTCGTTTAAGCATTAACGCAGATCAAGGTTCATGAAACGATTCCTTCTGACTAATATTATATTGTTGCTTTTTCTTCCCATGATTTTTGGGCAAGTTGCTAAGTACAGTAACGAATTCCTTTCTATTGGGGTGGGAGCGAGGTCATTAGGAATGGCGAACGCCTATGTGGCAATATCTGATGATGTCACATCAGGCTATTGGAACCCGGCAGGCCTGACACGCATGTCGTCTGAGATGCAGATTGGCCTGATGCATGCTGAATACTTTGCAGGAGTTGCAAAATATGATTATGCAGGCTTTGCCATGGCGATTGATACCCTGAGCTCCTTTGCCGTTTCCGTCATTCGTTTTGGTATAGATGATATTCCCAATACAACAGATTTGTATGATGACCAGGGTAATATTAACTATGACAGGATTACTACTTTCTCCGCTGCGGATTATGCCATGACGTTTTCCTATGCACGAAAAAGCAAGATCAAAGGCCTTTCCTTTGGCGGTAACGTCAAGATTATCTACAGGCAGATCGGTAGCTTTGCGAAAGCCTATGGCTTTGGTTTGGATGTTGGTGTTCAATATTATCTTAAGAAATGGCGATTTGGTGCTATGGGACGGGATATCACCTCCACTTTTAATGCCTGGACCTATGACTTGTCGAACGACATAAAGGAAGTCTTTGAAGCTACAGGAAATGACATTCCAGATAATTCTCTTGAATTAACGCTTCCACGACTTTTACTGGGAGTAGCCAGGCACTTCACGATCTCAAAAAGCTTCACAGCAGTTGTTGAAGCTGACTTTGATATTACTTTTGATGGGAAAAGAAATACCCTGATAAAAAGCCAGCCGATAAGTATTGATACACGCATCGGAACAGAATTCTCTTATAAGGATATCGTATTCTTGAGAGGAGGGGTAAGCAATTTCCAAAAGGAAACTGATTTTGGCGGAAAACAAACTACTACCTTTCAACCCAATATTGGAGTAGGTATTAAAATCAAGAAAATTGTTTCCATCGATTACGCGCTAACCGACATTGGTGATCAGTCCATTGCATTGTACTCCAACATCTTCTCCCTCCGGGTTGATCTGGGTGCAAAATACAGCAGAAATTAATACCGCATTATGACAAATCGAATCTCTGCCGCAACAAGCATTAAGGTTTCCGGAGAGGAAAGAAAGCAAATCCTTGAATTTATCCTTGGAATTACAGACCTCACATCACTGGAGGGTGCTGATACACAAAACAAGATTAAAAAACTCTGTGAGAAAGCATTGTATAGTGATATACCGGCAGCAGCTGTGTGTACATATGCTACCTTTTCGAAAGATGTTGTGGAATGGCTTAAGGGTACCGGATTAAATGTTGCAGCAGTGGCCGGAGGCTTTCCAAGCGGTCAGGTACCTGTCGATATAAAAATCAAGGAAGTTCAATATGCCATTGATCAGGGTGCTGATGAGGTGGATTTTGTAATCAATAGAGGAAAATTTCTGGAAGGAAGGTTTGATGATGTTTATGAAGAAGTCTTCCAGGCTGCTCAATTATGCGATGATGCCCATTTGAAGGTAATCCTGGAGACAGGTGAACTGCAGACAACTGATAATATACAGAAAGCCAGCGAGATAGCAATAGACGCAGGTGCGGATTTTATTAAAACCTCCACCGGAAAGATCCAACCAGCAGCTACACTGGAAGCTTCACTGGTCATGCTTGATACCATCAAAGAGCATTACCAGAAAACAGAACGGATGATAGGTTTCAAACCGGCTGGCGGAATAGCAGATGCTGATACTGCTATCAAGTATTACCTCCTGGTCCAGAGCATCCTCGGCAAAGAATGGCTTAACAAATCCTTCTTCAGGATAGGTGCCAGCCGGCTTTTTGATCAAATTCTAAATGAACTATCAGTCAGTTGAGTTGTTAGTATTCATTAATCTTGGCACTTTTATTGCACGAGAAAAGAAAAAGTAATTATGAAATTCTCGTTCAGGAATATTTTATTCTTTTTCATGCTTCTTTTTATCAACAATTCCTGTACTGTTGATGATAGTGATGATGGACCTTATGTCGATCCCAGATTAAAATTCTTTGGCGAATGGAGTGTTAATAATGAGGAATGTAATAAATCAAGATATATTGTCGTCATCTCCGAAGATCCTTCCAACAGCGCCCAGGTCTTACTTTTTAATTTTGGATTTTCTCAGGCGGCTGAGCCCGATACTGCTATCGTTACGGGTAATACAATAACCCTTCCCCAACAAATCAATAGTGAAAAGTGGGAGGTCTCCGGCATTGGAAAATATGAGGATAAAGAAACAATCGAATGGACTTATTCCCTGCTTATATCTGGCGACCTGCAGTCTTGTTCAGCCACCTTTGCAAAACAAAATTGATCTGATCCGGAATTATTGAATAGTGTCTTTTCGCTGGGATTTCAATTCACTATCCATGAGGCTTAATTTGGTTATCACTTCCTCATAAATGATTTTCAACTCTTCTGTGCGATAATTATAATATTCAATGCTTTTATCAAAATCCTCTTTAGTAACACCGTAATCTTTGAAAATACGTGCGTGGTAACCTTCAGTCATTCCTTCAATATCCTTTCTTTCCACTGCAACTGTTTGATGGTTGACTGTACGATATGCATTTCAACAAGTATATCACTCATCATCTCCATATCAATAGGAGGATCATCTGAGGGAATAACAACCTCCGGACTTTGATTATTATAACATCCGAAAAGAAAAAAGGAAATAAAAATGATTGAAAGGATCTTCTTCATCAATTACCAATTTCAGACATGAACTTTATACGCATCAACCTGATCTCTTCCTTTGAGAATTCTTCTTCTCCAAGCTCTTCAATCGCATCTGGTATAGAATCTGAATCCGCTTCTCGAAAGTAATCAAATATTTCTTCCTGGTGATACTCGTCCACCACTTCATCGATATAGTAATTTAAGTCAATCTTGGTGCCAGAAGCAACAATCCTTTCTATTTCAACCAATAGATCATTCATACTGATGCTTTTGGCCAATGCGATATCATCCAACGCTATCTTGCGGTCAATATTTTGAATGATATGCACCTTTAACCCTGACTTATTGATCACGGATTTGACAACCATATCGTGTGGCCTGATGATATCATTTTCTTCGACATACTGGGCAATTAATTCCAGGAATGGTTGGCCATATTTCTGTGCTTTACCTGCTCCAACACCAGTTATTTGCTGCATTTCATCCATTGTGACCGGATATTGTATTGCCATATCCTCAAGAGAAGGATCCTGGAATATTACAAAAGGAGGAAGGTTTTCTTTTCTTGATATCTCCTTTCTTACATCCTTTAGCATGGCAAAGAGGTTCTTGTCTGCTGTACTTGTTTTATGGGCACTTGCATAAACTTCATCTTCTTCCTCTTCTTCATAATCATGGTCCTGCACCAACATCACATCATAAGGCTTCTTCAGGAAGTCCTCGCCTGCCTGGCTTACTTTTAAAAGTCCGTAATTCTCGATGTCTTTAACCAGCAAATGCTGGATCAGGGCTTGTCGAATGACAGCGCTCCAGAACTTGTCGCTTTTATCAGCCCCTTTTCCAAAATATTCTAGTTTGTTATGCTTATATGACTTAATAGTAGATGTATTCTTACCAATGAGTAAATTGATCACGTGCTTGGCCTTGAATTGCTGCTTGATCTCTAAAATTGTCTTTAACAGGGTAATGATAAACTCACTGCCTTCAAACTTTGTCTTGGGGTTCAGGCAGTTATCACAAGCACCACAATTTTCAATGGTATAACCTTCACCAAAATAATGAAGGAGTAACTTATGCCTGCATATTGATGATTCGACATAAGCGACGATTTCCTGGAGCAGCTCATATGCAATTTCCTGTTCCGCTACAGGCTTGCCCTTCATGAATTTTTCCAGTTTCTGAATATCATCATAGCTGTAGAATGCAATACAGTTTCCTTCTCCATCATCCCTGCCGGCCCTGCCGGTTTCCTGGTAGTAACTCTCAATGCTCTTTGGCATGTCGTGGTGTATGACGTACCTCACATCAGGTTTATCAATACCCATACCAAAAGCGATAGTGGCTACAATCACGTCTGTTTCCTCCATCAGGAACTTATCCTGGTTGTTTTTTCTTGTTGTGGAATCAAGCCCGGCATGATAAGGCAAAGCCCTGATCCCATTAATCTGGAAGGTTTCAGCAAGCTCTTCAACCTTCTTCCTGCTCAAGCAATAAACAATGCCTGATTTTCCAGCCTGGGATTTGACAAATCTGATAATGTCCCGAACCACATCTTTGGTTTTGGGCCTGATCTCATAGTAAAGGTTTGGCCTGTCGAAGGATGACATAAATACCGCAGCATCAAGGATCTCAAGGTTCTTTTGGATATCCTGCTGCACTTTCGGTGTCGCAGTTGCGGTCAGCGCCATTACAGGCACATCCTGACCGATGGTCTCAATGATAGGCCTAAGCCTCCTGTATTCAGGCCTGAAATCGTGCCCCCATTCGGATATACAATGTGCTTCATCAATTGCATAAAATGAGATGTTAATGGATTTCAGAAACTCAATGTTCTCTTCTTTGGTGAGTGATTCAGGAGCAACATATAATAATTTGGTCTTGACGTTGACCAGGTCTTCTTTAACACGGTTTAACTCGGCCTTTGACAATGATGAGTTCATTACGTGGGCAATACCTTCCTCAGTACCAAAATTCCTGATGGTATCTACCTGGTTCTTCATCAAGGCAATCAAGGGGGAGACAATAATAGCAGTCCCTTCTTTAATTAGTGCGGGTAACTGGTAACACATGGATTTACCCCCACCTGTGGGCATGATAACAAACGTATTGTTACCATCCAATACGTTCGTTATAATCGCCTCCTGATTTCCTTTGAAACTATCGAATCCAAATATTTTCTTTAATAGGACATGAAGTGAATATTCAGCCTTTTTTGCCATTCTCAGTTCACTTTATTTTTGAATATATTTGTAATTCATTTGACATAGGGTCGATCATGAAAATATCATTAATAATAATTGTATGCCTTTTTAGTTATTAATTTTAAGGGTTTAACACTACCCAATTATAAAAATACGTAAATTTAATTTAACAAGCAATAAATAAAAAAAATCATTGAAGACTTTAAAAGAGATACAACAAATAGGGCTTGAAACTATTGAAAAAGAGATAGATGCGGTGTCTGGCCTTAGGAATTCCATTGATGAAAACTTTGCCCGCTGCGTTGAGCTGATTTGTGCCTCAACAGGTAGGATAATTATCACTGGAATTGGCAAGAGTGCCAATATCGCTGCTAAAATAGTATCAACCCTGAATTCAATAGGTACATCATCGATATTTATGCATGCCGCTGATGCAATCCATGGAGATCTTGGGATCATCAGGGAGGATGATATAATCATATGTATTTCGAAGAGTGGGGAAACACCAGAGATAAAAGTCCTGGTACCTTTATTGAAAAGCCGGAAAAATATGCTGATTGCTATCATTGGCAACCTGGACTCATACCTGGCCAAACAAGCGGACTTCGTGATTAATTCCAGCGTTGAAAAGGAAGCGTGCCCGATCAATATGGCACCTACAGCCAGCACTACTGCTCAATTGGTAATGGGTGATGCATTAGCTATGGCTGTCCTGGAGTGCAAAGGGTTTACAGCGGATGATTTTGCTAAATACCACCCGGGTGGTGCACTTGGAAAGAAAATGTACCTCAAAGTATCTGACCTATACATCAGGAATGAGACACCACAGGTAGATATAAATGCTGATATCAGAACGGTAATTCTTGAAATATCTTCCAAAAGACTTGGGGCTACAATCGTTATGGATGGTGACAGCCTTGTAGGAATCATAACCGATGGTGACCTACGACGAATGCTTGAGAAATACACAAGCATTGATGGAATAGTAGCTGGTGAGATTATGAGTGCAGATCCAAAGACCATACCGTCAGATAGCTTGGTAGTGAATGCTTTGGATATTATGAGAAAGAATAATATAACTCAACTGGCCGTTCGGGATAATGGCAAGTATGTGGGAGTTATCCATCTTCATGATATCCTGAAGGAAGGGATATTGTAAACCAAATCTGGAATTATGCGTAAACCTTTAGATGAGTTCAATGCATACCGGGCAGCTATGAATGAACGCCTGATGAATGCGGAGAATAATAAGATCCTCAAAAGAATATTCAGTGTCGACACCTTAGCATACCAGGACGGGGCATTGGATGTCAGGACCAAAGAGATGCTTGGCCTGGTAGCTTCAATGGTTCTTCGTTGTGATGATTGTATTAAATATCACCTGATTAAATGCTATGAGCTAAAACTGACACGGGAAGAACTTATGGAAATTTTCGGAATCGCCAACCTTGTAGGTGGCACCATCGTAATACCACATACCAGGCGGGCCATCGACTTCTGGGACAGCCTTGCTGAATGAAGCTAATCGTTTATAACCATCGTTTGATATTGATCGTGCTCCTATGGCTCGCTTCAATTTCATTGGCTTGCGGACAGGTTACCAAGATCATGGGTCTTGTACTGGATGCAGATACCAAGGAGCCTATCCCATTTGCTCATGTTTATTTTGAAGGAAAGAAAATAGGAGTCTCTACCGACTTTAATGGTGAGTTCTCTATTGAAACCAGGGAAAAGGTTGATTCGATCTTTATTTCTTGTATAGGTTATGTTACAGAAGAACAGAAAGTTACACCATTTATCTTTCAATCTCTGACCTTCGAATTACTGCCCGATGAAATCACCCTGCAGGAAGTGGTGATCAGACCCGGGGAAAATCCGGCAGAGGTTATTCTCAGGAAAATTATTGAGAATAAGGAATTGAATAATAAGAGGGAGTTTGATGCCTACGAGTATGAGAAATATACCAAGATCCAGTTCGATGCCAATAATTTCAGGGAGCGATTTCAGGAACGTCGTTTTATGAAACACTTCCAGTTTGTCTTTGATTATGTGGATACATCCACAGTAAATGCTAAACCATACCTTCCTTTATTAATCACTGAATCTGTTTCTGATTATTATTATAAAAACAATCCTCCCGGAAGAATAGAAAAAATAAAAGCCAGCAATACATCCGGATTCGATAATGAAAGCATCACACAATTCATGGGCGACCTGTACCAGGATGTGAATATTTATAACAATCATATCCTTCTATTTGAAAAAAACTTTGTCAGCCCCATTGCAAACTTTGGCTTAGGCTATTATAAATACTATCTGGTTGACAGTGCATTTATAGACCATCATTGGTGCTATCATATTATGTTTAAACCAAAGCGAAAGCAGGAATTGACATTTACCGGGAATTTCTGGGTCCATGATACAACTTTTGCAATCAAACAGGTTGAAATGCAAGCGGTTGATGATGTTAACCTGAACTTCATTGATGCCCTGGCCCTCAAGCAGAGCTATGATCATGTGGAAAACAAATATTGGATGCTTGCAAGGGATTACCTTTTGGTCGATTTTAATGTAATTGAAGAATCAAAGAAAGCATTGGGGTTTTATGGACATAGGACGACTTCATACAGGAATTTTGTATTTAATCAACCCCGGGACAATGATTTTTACAAATCACCGACTACTGTTGTTGTTCAGGAGGGCGCCCAGGATAAACCCCAGGCATACTGGGACGAAGCCAGACATGAGGAACTAACCAAAAAGGAGAAAGGCATATATACCATGGTGGATTCGATCAAGAAGGTGCCGATCTTTACTACATATGTCGATGTCGTCTACATGATTGTAAATGGATACTTAAAGTGGGGAAAGTTTGAGTTGGGCCCCTATAATAAAACTATTAGTTTCAACGATATAGAGGGTGTCAGGCTGAGAGCTGGAGGCAGGACAAGCAATAAGTTCAGTACCAGGCTGATGCTTGATGGTTACCTTGCATACGGAACCAAGGATGATAGGTTCAAATATGGCCTTGGCTTTCTGTACCTGTTTTCAAAAAACCCCCGTAGAGGAATTGGTTCATCCTTTTTCTATGACCTCGAGCAATTGGGAAAGAGCCCGGAAGCCTTTGCTGTGGACAACTTTTTTTCAGCACTCTTCAGAAGGAACCCGGCCAACAGGCTCTCTATGGTCCAGCAGTTTAAAGCATACTATGAGCATGAATGGTTTACAGGTTTTTCAAATACCTTTAATTATTTCAGAAGAGAGATTTATCCTGTTGGAGGTACACAATTCCTGATCAATGAAGATGGACAATATGTGCCGGAGAACACGATCATTACTTCTGAGTTTAGAATTGACTTGCGTTTTGCCTACAGGGAGAAAATTGTAATGGGAGAGTTTGAAAGGGTAAGCCTGGGGACTGTCTACCCTGTTTTAAATGTGCAGCTTGGTCTGGGGATACCCGGATTCCTGGGAGGCGAGTATGAGTATCAACGCCTACAGGTTGGTGTAAAACAGTGGTTCAACATAGGATCATTAGGCTGGTCTAAATATATAATTGAAGCGGGTAAGACCTGGGGGCTCCTTCCATATCCTCTGTTGAAGCTGATGCCGGGAAATGAAACATTCATTTACGAAGAGTATGCCTTTAACCTGATGTATTATTATGAATATATCAGTGATGAGTATGTCAGCTTATCGTATACGCATCATTTTGATGGACTTTTACTTAACCGGATACCCTTATTCCGGAAGCTAAAATGGAGAACAGTGATACATGGAAAGGGTGCAATAGCAAATATCTCGGAGGCGAATAAGAATTTTTCCCAATTTCCATCTATTACCCAGGACCTCGACAATCCCTATATTGAAGCCGGTGCAGGGATTGAAAATATATTTAAGCTTATCCGTATCGATGCTATCTGGAGACTAACAAATAAACACTCCAATCCATCTGATAATTTTGCAGTCTTTGTTTCGATATGGTTCTCATTTTAATTACTTTTGGGTGAATTTATTCCTATGCGATTACGAACTGAAGATCTTGTAAAGAAGTATGGCCGCAGAACCGTAGTAAGGGATGTATCCTTCCATGTCGATCAGGGGGAGATCGTAGGACTGCTGGGACCTAACGGAGCAGGTAAAACAACATCCTTTTACATCATTGTTGGCCTGATCAAGCCATTCTCCGGCAAGGTATATCTTGATGACCAGGAAATCACGGATTTTCCGATGTACAAGAGATCCAAGATAGGCATTGGCTACCTTGCACAGGAAGCGTCGGTCTTCAGAAAGTTGAGTGTTGAGGACAACATAAGGGCAGTACTTCAGTTCACCAAGATGAGCAGGAAAGACCAGCTGGAAAAGATGGAAAGCCTCATCGAGGAATTTGGCCTGAGCCATGTTCGAAAAAGTATGGGTATCCAGTTATCCGGTGGGGAAAGAAGAAGGACAGAGATTGCCAGGGCCCTGGCCATGGATCCGCATTTTATCCTGCTTGATGAACCTTTCGCCGGTGTCGACCCCATTGCTGTGGAAGATATCCAAAACATCGTTTCCAAGCTGAAAGAGAAAAACATAGGTGTGCTCATTACAGATCATAATGTCCATGAAACCCTTTCCATCACCGATCGTGCCTACCTTCTATTTGAGGGTGCTATCCTGAAATCCGGCTCAGCCCAGGATCTGGCTGAGGATGAGCATGTCAGGAAGGTCTACTTAGGTCAGAACTTCGAGTTGAGAAGGTGATGCCGCTGGCATACGATGGAAGGAAGATGCCAGCGCCCCGGAGGGGCGCGATGTTTATCAAAAAATAAAAGAAACCTCCCCGGTAATAAACCTGCCTGGAGACAGGAGCCCTTTCCTGTCAATATAGACTTCATCAAAGAGATTTTGCACCATCAGGGTCAGCTTGAGCTTTCGCCAGAAGGTCCTGTATAGCTTCAAATCAACCAGGGAATAAGGCTCCAATAACAGGGTGTTCTCGTCATCAAACCATTGCTCGCCAATATACTGGTATGATAGAGATGCGCTTACCCACTTGTGCTGGAAGGTGATACTGGTGAAGAATTGATGCATAGGAACCTCATTGAGAAACTTGCCTGTGAGGTCTTTATTACTTTCCGGGTCAGCATCATACGCTGTAATCGTCGAGTGATTATAGGCGTAATTGGCCGTGTATACAAGGCTTGGCAGGATGGAATAGGTGAAGGTGATTTCTGCTCCGGCAATTCTTACCTTGCTTAAATTGCGGCGCTGAAATACCGGTTCAGGATTCTTTCCACCTGTGTCAATGGAATCACCAGTGCCTATCAGGTATTGAAAGTCATTACCCATTGATAAATATACGGAGGGCTCTATCTTTATCTTTTCAATAAGGTCAACCGTGGAGCCCAACTCATAGTTAATCAACCTCTCGGGCGTAAGTCCTGGGTTCGCAACCTTAAAACCTTTCCTGATCTTGCCCGACATGCACATGTCATCCAGCTTGGGAGGCATAAACCCGGTACCAATGGATCCATAAAATGAAGTACTGTTAAAAACCTGGTACTTCAATGCAATCTTAGGACTCAGGTTGTTCCAGTTGCTGTTTTCATAAGCCACATCCTGGTCTTGAATGAATCCTGTATTGCTGGTCGGATCAGTAACCATCATACTTCCATCATAAAACCTGTCGTGATCAAACCGGAGCCCTGCAATCAGGTTGCCTTTCCCTTTGGAGAACCTGAGCTCATCCTGGATAAACAGCGCATAGGTGCTCAGCATTCCAGTGTAATCTATCCTGTCTGTTGAGGTATGGTATACCGTCGAAGAATTAACATCGCCTTGCTTGATCTCCATCCCAAAGGTCAATGTTTGGGTTTTGAAGATGTCGCGGCTGATATTGACTGTCGTCCCATAGTCATGCTTGTCAGAATTTAACTCAGATAATTTATACTTGTTCGATTGACTCATGCTCTCGCTCTGCTGCAGGTAGTCTTCCTTGTGAAAAAAGAAATTGGCCCTGATATGATAACTCCCGGCAATGCCCATATATGATGCCTGGATAATATTGGTGATGTACTGGTCAAACCCCCCGTCTTCTTCGTATACCTGGGTGCCATTGCCGTGCCTGGCATTGGAGTAGAAATGCTGTAGCTCTAATGTATGGTTCTTATTAAACTGGTAACCAAGCATAGCATGTGAATTAATTTCTTTCAGGTAAGCCTCGGTGTCAAATTCATTGCGCGAGTCCTCAGGCTCAAGGATATACCCATCACCTTTCCTGCCAAAAAGGTTGATGTTCCAATACAGGCTTTTTTTATCCTTGATCCGGTATCTGCCTCCAAGATCCAGCATGCCTCCGTAAGTCTGATAACTTGAGATCATAGCTTTAACGGTCCCCTGAATGGGCTTCTCTGGCTTCTTGGTGCGGATAGAGATTACACCGCCCATAGCATTGTTTCCGTATAGCGCCGAATTCGGGCCTTTGTAAACTTCGATGTTGTCAATAACATCTGGTTGGACAATGTGCCAGTTCACACTACCTCCTGCAGTCTTGTTTAATGGTATGCCGTTGAGCAGGACCAGGGTCCTGGAGCTGCTGTTCAGACCTCTCATCGTGACTGAGGAATTCTTCGAAAATATGCCCCAGCTCCGATTTACATAAACATTGGATACAGGCCGTAAAAGGTCGTCCGTCGTTGCATAGCTGATATCCCGTATTTGAGATTGATCTATCCTTTCCAGACGCGATGGGATGTCTTCCTGCCGGCGCCTGGTGAGTGTAGCACTGATGATTACAGGATTGAAATCGTAAATACCCGGAGATAGCATGATGTCCGCATGCAGCGCTCCATCAATAACTGTCACATGTTGAATACTCCTTTGATAGCTGAGATGAGAAACGATCAATGTGTAATCTCCCGGAACAACTTCACCAAGATCAAAAAAACCATTATCATCGGAGGTGGATCCAAGTTTGCTCCCCTGTATCTGAACGCTGGCCTGTGCGACAGGTATATTGCTGCTTGCATTTAGTATTCGGCCAGTAATAATTCCCTGCCCGGAAACAAGACCTGGATAAACCAGGATAAGCCAGATAAATAAGATGAACCTACCGGTTTTCATTGTTTACTGGCCTTAATTTCTTTATTCCAGTGTTTATTGTCCATCCAAGCATCCCACCAATCATTCCAAAGGAGAAGAAACTCAATAAAGGCCCCCAGGTTCCGTATTTTATGAACGTGCCATAAGGGTAGCCGGTGCTCAGGTATATCATCAGGCGGCTAAAAGGTATTGTTAAGTAGGCTAATCCTGCAATGATGCCAAGAAAGATAAAGTGCTTCCTCTCTCCGGGGAATGCTTTGTATAAAACATCCAGAAGAATGCCGGGGAGCATGTAATTAAAACCAGCCATAGGGTCTGAAAATCCAAAGACAGGAAATAATAATAACAATCCTATGCCCAGGGATGAAATGCTTGTGGCAAACCGTAGTTTTGAGCGCACCCTGGCCATCATGAGAATCGCCATGAACTCAAGGCCGTGGTGACCCGGGATGTTAAATGGGGTTCTGAACCTGACATGCAGCAATATGGCAATCATGCCTGCTCCCAGTAATAGCAGTATCTCCAGGGTGCGTGGTAAAACCTTGTTATGAGATTTTACGGATATAGTCTTTTGATAATGTTTTCCATTCATAATCTGTAGTAATATTATAATTCTCAACTAATAAAATAGGATTATGATCAAGCAATACAGGTCTGGTCCAGTCGCCGACCAGGACTTTGTCTTTTTCTTTGGCTTGCTGTCCACTTTCTTCCTGAACAGCAGTGATACCATAATTTTGTATTAGATCTCCAACCTTATAAATCCCTTCTTGCAGATCCCTCAGCTCTTTGATGCCTTTCAGCCAAATAAACCTTCCGTCATTTCCATCACTTCTCAGACCAACAGCAGCCAGGGCTCCAATTATGCCATCATGGGTGCCTGTGAGCCCTTTGAGAAAAGCCCCTGATTCAAGGGCTAATTCAACGGCCCACTGTTGCTTGAGCACCCTGGTCTTGGCGGCGACGCCCCAGGTGGCAAGTTTCCCGTTAGCCTGTTGCTTTTCTATGATACACAGCCCGACATCAGATCCTTCCGGGGCGATATCCCTCAAGTACTGCATGCAGAATTCATCTAATGGAAAATCATTTTTCCATTCAAGCTCCAGGCAGGCAGAACTATTGCGTGATGTATAAGGTATGTCCGGATGAACCAGGAGCTGGTGCCGTGTGATCCCGGTGACTGTCGAGTCGGATTTTTCTTCAAGAAGTTTTGCAAGCTCCCGTGCGTGATATCCAGTTCCCGGACTTCCGGCTACATCAGTGTCATCAATGCCAATGTAAAAATTCTTCACCGTTAATCTTCCTGATGCGGTGTCACAAGCTCAATCAACTCCGGAAGATCCATCCCAATGTTTTTTAGATGAGAGATCTTTGGAACACCATTACTGGTCCATCCCCGGCGAAGATAAACGGCATCAATCAGCTTTTCATACTGATCTTCCCGGTAAGTCCTCATGGCCTGCAACTTTTCATTTGTAGATTTGCCTTCTGGCTCGAAGCCAACAAGCTCTTTCAATTGCTTATCATACCTATCTGCCCTGGATTCGTATTCTTCTATAGTCACCGGTCCGGCAGCCCTATAGGGTTGTGCATCGTATTTCCTGACACCATAACCTCTTCTCAGGTTGAAGATGCGCTGGAAATTATAAACTCTTTCAGATTGCAGGATCATTTCTTTCTTGTCGAAGTCCTTTCCTGTTACCGCTTTGTAAATAGTTACATAATTATCAACGTGCTCTGGTACCTTGGCCGGCTCATCTGTCTCAGCATTGTTTTCAGGCTCAACATCATTCCATGGGAGTTTGCAAAGGCCTACAAGGCCAAACCATGTTCTGAACATTGGGAAATAATGCAATGCTTCTGCCTTATCTTCAAAGGTTGGGATCTGGTTGTTAACCATATCCATAAAGATCAACCAGGCTTCATCATGCTGAGGCCCCTTATTGGTAAGCGCGAAGCCACCTTGCTGTGCGAGCGATTCTTTAGATACATATTCTGAGTACTCCAGGCCTTTGTTTTCCATTCCGATATCTTGTAAAAAGTCAGGATCACCCCAGCCTTTTGCTGCAAACATCTCTTTCAGCTTCCTTACTCCCTTACCAACTTCTACACCGAATCCTTCTCCACGGGCAAGCTGATGCATTAGCTCCATGGCAGTATCAGCATTACCGAAGTTGAGCTTCATGCCACCTGTCCTTTCTTCGTTCAGAATGCCATTTTCAAAACACTCCATCACAAATGCCATGACAGTTCCCCAGGTAATGGTGCAGATGCCATAAGTATCACAATAGAAGTTGGCCTCAATGATATAATCAGGATTAAAGATTCCGCAATTTGAACCCAATCCACCGGCATTTTCATACTCAGGGCCATCAACAATAACTTTTTGTCCCTTGTAAGGGCCAGATCTTAATTCATATTCATCCACACCCTTGGCACAGGCCATGTTACAACCGATCCAGCATCCATCAGGAATACCCTGTGTGAATCTTGACTTCCATACCTCGGAATGTATGGCATCTGCCTTAGGACTGCTGCCAAACTTATAATTGTGGATTGGCAACAGATCATAATCATTCATGATATTTACCAGGTGAGCTGTTCCTTTAGTCCTCATTTCAGCCTGTGAATCATCAAGCTCACGCATCTCTTTGTTGAAGCGTTTGCCTCTTTCCATGATTGGTGCAAGATCAGCAACATCGTTCAGGTTTCCTTTAACACCTGGGATCTTGGCAACGATTGCTTTAACATGCTTATGGCGAAAAACTGTGCCAATACCACCACGGCCTGCCTGTTTCAGCCTGACCAGCTTTCTCTTTGGATCATAGAAACTAAAATTTAACATCCCAATGAGTGAATGTTCTGCGGCAACACCTGTTGAAACAACAGCAATATTTCTTTTATCCTTGTCATCATCAGCATACATCTCAGTAAGGATCTCAGCTAAAAGATGACTGTCCATAGGTTCATGCGGAGCATCTATAATCTGCACTTTGTGATTGACCCCATCGATGAAAATGATTATGTCCTTTTTCGCTTTTCCCTGCAGTTCTAATGCGTCAAAACCTGAGAATTTCAGGAATGGGCCAAAAAATCCGCCTACATTGCTATCTATAACAGAGTTTGTCTGTGGCGAAATGGACACACAAATGGATTTCCCAGTACCGGAATACTGTGTAATTCCACCAATAGGGCCGGAGGATATGTTAATTTCATTTTCAGGATCATCCCATTTGGTGTCTGGAGTAGTGGCATCCCACAACATTTTTAATCCATAGCCTCGTCCACCAACAAACTTTTCTTTCATCAGCTGGGGAACCTCTTTTTCTTTTATTTCATTATCAGAAACATTGATATAGAGGGTCTTATCAGTGTATCCCCGATATAAAGGTTTGAAATCATATGACCATTCCTTGAGAATTGTATGGCCTTTTTTCATTTCATCGATATTCATAGCTCAAGTGTTTTATGTAACAATCATTATTGGCTAGCCAAAATTAAAATTTTAGCATGTAGGAACTATTTAGATTCAGTATAAATTTTTAGCAGGCAATGCTAATACGGTTTGTATCTTTGTTGATAATCTTTGTACTTTTAAGTGTCTAAACAGGCAGATTATGGACCATCACGAGATCAAACTCCGAATTAAGGATAAAACGGTTGGAATAGCAGGGTGTGGGGGATTGGGGTCTAACTGTGCGGTTGCACTGGTCCGCACAGGCATTAAGAACCTGGTTGTTGCAGATTTTGACGTGATTGATGAATCCAACCTTAACCGGCAGTATTACTTTTTAAACCAGGTTGGCAGGAAGAAGGTGTTTGCCCTGCGAGATAACCTGCTTGCGATCAACCCTGACATCAATGTTGATGTTTATGATACGAAGCTGGATGAAGATAACCTTATCAAGATCTTCGGACAATGCGACGTGATAGTGGAGGCATTTGATGAAGCAAGCCAGAAACAGATGATCATTGAGACTTTCTTAACGGAAATGCCTGATAAAATAATCATATCAGGTGTTGGACTGGCGGGGTTTGGAAATAACAATGCTTTACGGACATCAAGGTTTGGTAATCTATACATTTGTGGAGATAATATCTCTGAAGTATCAGATGTGAACCCTCCACTGGCCCCACGTGTTGGTATTGTTGCAAATATGCAGGCTAACCAGGTGCTGGAACTATTGTTGAGAAGAGAGAATTAAGAACTGAAAAGCGAGAACTGAAAACAATGAAGATTAAACTGAATAACAGGGAAGAGTTATTTGAAAGGGATCAGATGAGTATTGAGGAGCTGATCCACGAAAAGAATTTTACATTCAAGCTATTGGTGACTAAGATCAACGGTAAGCTGGTCAAGAAAGATGAAAGGGATTCAGCAATAGTAAACGATGGAGATGAAGTTACCATTCTGCATATGATCAGCGGGGGCTGACCAAAGAGAGTACCTCGGCAACAACAAAAGTACTTCCTCCGACAAATACGATGTCATCCTTGCCGGCAGCATCCCTGGCGGCTTCAAAAGCAATGCTTACGCTTTCGTATGTGCTTCCTGATAATCCTGCTATTTCCGCTGCTTTCCATAATTCATCTTTATCAAGCCCCCTGGGAATATCCGGCTGGCATAAATAATATTCAGCATCTGAAGGGAGTAGAGATAATATTTTTTCAAGTTCTTTGTCATTTACAGATCCAAAAACAAAATGCAAATGCTTGTAATCCATTTCTGATAGTTGTTGAACAGTTAGTCCGAGCCCGTCAAGATTATGCCCAACATCGCAAATAATGCTGGGATCTTCTGATAAGACCTGCCACCTGCCCATCAGTCCCGTATTGTCGTTAACGTTTTTAACTCCGTCGCGTATGTTTTCAATACTTATTGCATTGCCTCCTGATTGGTTAAACACATTAATTGCCCCAATGGCAGTAATTATGTTTTTTATCTGGTACTTACCCTGAGAAAATCCTGCCAGTTCTTCAATTAGTTCATCAGCAAATAGCACATTATCAATTGCAAATCCTACCCTCGTGCCAACTACCTCAGCTTTTGCATTAAAAACCTCTTTTATTTCATCCTGCTTTTCACCAATAATAACAGGAACTCCTTTTTTTATTATTCCTGCCTTTTCCCTCGCAATTTCTTTAAGTGTATTGCCGAGGAACTGCATATGATCAAATCCAATATTGGTAATAACAGAAATTTCAGGAGTTATCACATTGGTTGAATCCAGCCTGCCACCCATTCCAACTTCAATAATTGCAATATCTACTTCCTCCTCCGCGAAATAGTCAAATGCCATTCCGGCAGTCATTTCAAAGAATGAAGGCTTGATGTTTTCAAATTCTGACTTATGATTGCTTACAAATTCGATAACGAACTCCTTTGGAATCATTTTCCCGTTGATCCGGATTCTTTCCCTGAAATCCACAAGGTGTGGGGAGGTATGTAAGCCGGTTTTTAATCCGTATTCCTGCATGATGGAGGCCAGGAAATGGGCTGTCGATCCCTTGCCGTTTGTTCCTGCAACATGAATTGATTTGAACTTATCCTGAGGGTTTCCCAGTAGATTGCATAGAGCTATGGTATTATCCAGGTTGGCTTTATATGCTGCCTTTCCAATGCGCTGATACATGGGGAGCTGGCTGAAAAGATAATCAAGGGTCTGCTCGTAATTCACATTGCAAAGATAGTTATTGAGTGATTAAGTGATTAAGTGATTGAGTATATTCTCTAACTACTAACTACTAACTACTCAATACTTATTACTTGTTACTTAATACTTAATACTAATTTATCCTAATAAAATTATAAGTAATCGTCCCCTTCTGAATTTCCGGGGCGTTTTGATCTTGCTCGAAGGTAGATTTCAAGGCTGCTGCGATGGCTTGATTCTGGAGCTTGGTATCTGCAATATTCGTTCCCTGGGTTATTGTGGCGCTAATCACCTTACCGTTTCTGTTTACTTTGATCTCCACCTTGATCTTTCCTTGTTCTTCGGAACTGTATGATGGCTTGTGAAGATATTTTGCACCACGGCCACCCAGGTCGAAGCCTATACCATTACCGGCACCACCCTGTCCGTCATATGTTTTTACACCCGGATCACCATCAGGTTTTCCCTGGTCACCTGGCTGTCCTGTAATACCTTCATCAGAACCTTTATTTTCAGTAGATTTTCCTTTATACATTGCCCTGGGATTAACCCTTTGAGGCTCCGGCTCCGGCTCTTCTACTATTTCCTCAATCTGTTCTTCTTCAATCGGTGTTTCTTCAATAATCTCTTCTTTCTCTTCTCTCTTCTCTCTTTCTCTTCTTGAATTGAAGGGGCTTCTTCAACATCCTGGGTAATGATTTCCTCTTCCTGGACTTCTTCTTCCGGTGGCGGTGGGGGAGGAGCTTGTGTTTCCTGGATCCTCTCAGCCGGTTCTTCTTCCTGGACATAGCCCATGCCTTCATCACTATTGCCCAGGTTTACTTCAACACCTTCTTCGCCAGGCAAAGGAAGAGGGGTGGAGAGCCCGAACAAGATCAGGGCAAGAACGAGCAGCAAGTGGAACATGATGGTTCCAATGACACCCTTGACTCTATTTTTTTTATCCCTCATATCACCTTTTTGGCTTCGTAGCCAGGATAACCTTATGCTTGGAATTATACTTTTTGTTAATGGTATTTACAGCATCAATCACATTGACAACATACTGAACAGGTACATTCTTATCTGATTTAAGTACTACTGAGCCATCAAGCAGGCCAACAAGAGCCTGGTCCAGGATATTTTGAAGTTGTAACTCACTCACCCTGTGTTCTCCAACATAGTATTGATAGCTATCGTTGATGTAAACAGTTATAGTCTGCTTGGCCATTGTTTTGCTGCTGCTTTGAGGCAACAGGAGTTTTATTGCATTAGGAGCAACCAGTGTGGATGTCAGCATGAAGAATATCAGCAGAAGGAATACCAGGTCAGACATTGATGCCATGCTGAACTCTGCTCTTCTTTTATTTCTTGTTTGGATAGCCATGTGTTAATGATTTAATTTAAACAATCAGGCTGCAGGTTCATTCAGCAAGTCCATGAATTCAGTCGTTCTGGCTTCCAGCAGGTATACCAGCTTTTCTACCCTGGCAACCAGGATGTTATAGCAGACATAGGCCAGGATGCCTACTATCAGGCCGCCTACTGTGGTGATCATGGCCTGGTAGATCCCGGTTGACAACAATGCGATATCAATATTATTTCCTGCCATCGACATATCATAAAAAGCAATGATCATGCCAATGACGGTTCCCAGGAATCCAAGCATCGGCGCTGCTCCTGCAATGGTTGCCAGCCCGGCAACATTCTTTTCCAGCCGTGATACCTCCAGTTTTCCCACATTTTCAATGGCTGCGTTAATATCGTTCAGAGGCCTGCCAATTCGCATTAAACCTTTTTCTATCATCCTTGCTATCGGACTATTGTTGTTTTTGCAAAGTGCCTGCGCTGAGTCCACCCTTTCATTTATTATGAAGTCTCGGATGTTATTCATGAAGTGCTTGTCTTCCTTAGATGCACGGTTAATGGTTAAAAACCGCTCAATAAAAATGTAGATGGCGATGATCGAAAACAAGCCCAGGATGGCCATGATCCACCCACCCTTCAGTACGAGCTCATAAATAGAAATGGTGATTTCAGTTGGTTCCTCCCCCACCTGCGCGGCAGCTTCTGTAATTTGCAATAAGATTCCTGTTCCCATGTGTTCTTTAATTTGGCTTAAAAGTATAGAGATCTTGATGTTAAAGGCGTCAGCCTGTTCCTAAATTTTTAACAGTATCATGTTAATATAAACTATGATTATGGTAATTTATTATGTTTTAAGGCGATGACCTGCTTTCAGACTGTTTGACTACTGGTTTCAATCAGGAAAAAGAATGATATTTGTCATGTTTGGTAATTGTGCACTCACCTGAAAAGAAATGTTTTATACATTTGCAGCCATCTTTAAAAAACTTAAAACGCAATAGCTATGTTTTATTTAATGATTGCCATTTTTATCCTGGGTTATACACTGATAGCCCTTGAGCATCCGATAAAAATCAATAAATCAGCTACAGCCCTGAAGCTTGGTGTTATTCTTTGGGTCTGTATCATTATCGCAGGAGAGGCACTCCTTGTGGATAGTACTGCTTTCAAGCATTACCTGGAGGGGGAGGCCGGAGGCTCATTCGTCAAATGGCTGGTCCACCACGAGCTATTGCAGCACCTGGGTGAGATTTCTGAAATCCTGTTTTTCCTTCTTGGGGCCATGACCATCGTGGAGATGGTTGATAGCTTCCATGGATTCCGCCTCATAACCGATAAGATTAAAACAACAAAAAGAGCCAAGCTGCTCTGGATCCTCAGTATCCTAACCTTTTTTATGTCAGCTACCCTGGATAACCTGACCACATCAATTGTAATGGTTGCCCTTCTCAGGAAGCTGATTGATGATAAAAAAGACCGTTGGTTCTATGCCGGGATGGTTATTATTGCGGCTAATGCCGGTGGGGCGTGGTCACCAATCGGTGATGTCACCACTATCATGCTTTGGATCGCCGGCAAGGTAACAACTGGTAATATCATTGCCATGACAATCTTACCAAGCCTTGTTTCCATGATCGTCCCTTTGATCATATTGTCTTTTACTATGAAAGGTACTGTGAAGAGGCCTGAAATGCTTGTTGACCAAACGAAGTTCGTAATTCCAAAGTCCCAGAGCAATGCCATATTCTTTATTGGTGTATTGGGACTTTTATTTGTTCCGGTTTTCAAGAGTGTTACACACTTGCCGCCATACCTGGGAATGCTTTTCAGTTTAGGAGTCCTTTGGACAGTTACAGAGATTTTGAATGCCAGAAGAGCTACAATGGGAGAAGGTGAGCAGAGACAGTTAACCATCGTAGGAGTACTTCAAAAAGTGGATGTCCCAAGCGTACTCTTTTTCCTTGGAATACTCCTTGCGGTATCTGCTCTTGCCACGGCCGGCCATCTGATGCTTCTGGCTGATGTGCTTAGGGTTAGCATAGGCAATCTCTATGTAATCAATATTATTATTGGAATACTGTCAGCTATTGTAGATAACGTACCTCTCGTTGCCGGTGCCATGGGAATGTATAACTTCCTTCCTGACCACTATTTTTGGGAGTTCCTTGCATACTGTGCAGGTACCGGTGGAAGTATACTGATTATCGGATCTGCCGCAGGTGTCGCTGTCATGGGAATGGAGAAGATCGACTTTATCTGGTACCTGAAAAAGCTCAGCTTGCTTGCACTGGTTGGGTATCTTGCAGGTGCAGGAACCTACATCCTACAGGAAGAATCAGGGATCTTTCATCATAAAGGTGATAAAATTGAACATGTGGTCAATATCCAAAATGAGACGGAGGTCATTCACTTCCTGACACATAATGAGTTCTTCTTTGCAACAGGTGAAGATACAGATCATGGACTACATGCTAATGGTCAATACCTGTATTTCATCAAGTTTGACGATGAAAAACACAATGAGATATACATGGGATACCAGATTAAAACAATTGAGCAAGGCAACGAATCATGGGAAGGTCAGCTGATCCGGGATAAGGTAGTCTTCAGCAAGGAAGGGAAACAGCAGCTACGCGTTGATGTGGTTGGTAAGACCTTCATGCTTAATCATGATGGTGACCTGGTTGAAATGATGAAAGGCAAGGAGGGTGCAGAAATGAGTAAGACCTGGAAAAGGATGGTTGAGGAATAATCATCCTCCCGGCTTGCAGAGTTCTCCAGCCGAATGATCTCTGCTGGCTCCTGTAACTGAACTCAGGATATTGTTTTCTTTCCTATACCTTAATACACCCAGGAAGGCGAATACCAGTGCTTCTTTGAATTGAACTGTCAGATCATCAGGGATAATAATTTCCTGGGCTGATAAATCCCTGACTCTTTCAATAAGGAATTTGTTATAAGCACCTCCGCCTGTGACAAGAACTTTATTCATCCTGTCGTCTTCAATCACATGAGCAATCTGATAAGCAATGTGCTCTGTAGATGTTCTGAGTAAATCAACAGGGTCCTTATTCGAATTATTGAAGATTGGGAAGACCATAGCATCCAGCCATTCTTTCCCAAGTGATTTTGGTGGTGCTTCCTGGTAATAAGTTAGAGCATTCAACTCTTCCAATAATGGATGAATCACTTTTCCTCCTTTTGCAAGATTGCCATTTTTATCAAACTCCTTTCCAAGCAAGCTGCTTAAGTGATTTAAAACCAGATTGCAGGGACCAATATCAAATCCTATCCGTAGTCCTGCCCTGTCGAAAGATATATTGGCAAAGCCACCCAGGTTCAGACAATGGGTATAATCCGGAAATAATAATTTGTCTCCCATAGGTACTAACGGCGCTCCCTGCCCACCTAATTTCAGGTCTTCACGACGAAAATCATTAATCACCGTAATCCCTGTAATATCAGCAATTGTTTTTCCATCTCCCACCTGAAGTGTCAGGCCTTGTGCAGGATCATGAAAAACAGTGTGTCCATGGGAGGCAATAAAGTCAGGATCGATTGAATGTGCTTTAATGAAGCTGGCAATGGATTGCCCTGCTAATATTCCGTAATCAATATTGACTTTCCGGATCTCATCATTATTGCGTTCAGGCAGCTGGCTGAGTATGGCTTTCCATTTCTTGTCATATGGGATGGTTTGTGCATGATGGATGAGGTAGTGCCATCTCTGGTCCTTGAAAAGGAAAGTGCAATATGCAAGGTCGATCCCATCAAGCGAAGTGCCTGACATGATCCCAATAACCTTGTATTCCTCTGGGAGGTCAATCATAGTACCTCCAGTAACTTCTCGAGTTCAATTTTCCGGCTACCCTTGATGAGTATGGAACAGCCTTCCAGGGGATTACTTAAAAGCCAGGATCTTGCTTCCTGAACATTTGCAAACCCCAGCTCTTTTGAAGTAAGAAGCTTGTTGAAATAATCTCCGACAAATATAAGCTTCTTGAAATGAAACGATTGTGCCAGCTCAATAACCTTTTGATGCTCCTGCTGTGTAACATCACCCAGTTCCATCATATCTCCCAGGATGAGTACCTTGTTTTCATCCGGTATGGAATGAAAGTTCTGTATTGCCAGCTCCATGCTTGATGGGTTGGCATTATAAGCATCCATGAACAGCGTGTTGCTGGATGTTTTAATAAGTTGCGAACGGTTATTTTCAGGATGATAGCTTTCTATCCCTGCTTTGATGTCTTCCGGAGCAAGCTCGAAGTGATTACCTATAATGATGGCGGCACTGATGTTTTGGAAATTGTATGTACCGTATAAGTTTGAATTGATCGTATAATTGACGTTTCCCTTAGTCCAGCCAACTTGTAATGCAGGATGGGCAAATATTAATTGTGTCACGCAATCAGCTCTCAGATCAGGTCCATATGTTTCCTTTTTCAACTTGTTGGCATGTTGCAAAAGTAAATCATCCATAACATTAATAAAGACGATTCCATCTCTTTCTTCAATGTATTTATATAGTTCTGTCTTTGCCATGACAACTCCTTTAAGACTTCCAAAACCTTCAATATGAGCTATTCCAATGTTTGTGATCAGGCCAAAGCCAGGGTCTGAGATGCCGCAAAGGAATTCTATTTCTCCAATATGGTTGGCTCCCATCTCAATCACAGCAATTTCACATGATTCATCAATCGACAGGATGCTCAAGGGTACACCTATGTGATTATTCAGGTTCCCAACCGTAGCAAAAGTTTTAAATTTCCTGGAAAGGACGGAATAAACTAATTCTTTTGTTGTTGTCTTCCCGTTCGTTCCTGTTATGCCAATTACAGGGATATTGAGATTCCGGCGATGAAGTCGCGCTAAATTCTGCAGGGTCTGTAATGTGTTATCAGCATATAGTATCTGTGGATGATCGCCTTCAATAACTTCATCGGCAATGGCGTATGAAGCTCCGTTCTGAATAGCCTCAAGTGCAAATTTATTGCCATTGAAGTTTTCTCCTTTTAATGCAAAAAAGAGGTCGCCTGCCTTGATGTCTCTGGAGTCCGTTGAGATCTTACGGTGCTTCAGGTAGAGATCATATAATTCATGGATCTGGATCTTCTTCATACCTAAAAAATAAAACCCCATCCTGAAAAATCAGAATGGGGTGCAAAAGGCATACATTAAATATATTTTATTGTCCTGGCATTGGACTACCAACCCTGGTCATAGCACAGCGGAAACCAATATAATTGGTTGCCATGTTTTCATCCAGGTACCTTCTGACACTTGGACTCAGATAGTAAGCCGGGTCGCGCCAGGAACCACCTTTATATACCCTGGAATGGTCACTGATCAGTGAAGTCATTCCAAACTGGTACATCATATCAGTGGTCTTGCTGGTTTCAGGAATGTTTTTCCAGTCGGTAGACACCAAACTCTGTGCGTCACCATCTGCATAATTCCTGTTATCAGCAACATTATAATTTCTTCTCATGGCAATCTCATCCGGAGAAACATCTTCATAACGGATCCTGCCAAGACTGTCTTTCTCAACCAGGAATCCATCCTGATCACGGATCGGGTTCTGGAATACATTACCCCTGAATGCGTTATAGTCCGAAAAGTCTTCCAGTGATAAAGGCCTGTAAACATCCTGGCACCATTCACTTACATTACCAGCCATGTTATAGATCCCAAAATCGTTGGGCCAGTATGAACCGATTGGAGCAGGGATATCGGCGCCATCATTAAGCGTTCCGGCAACACCCATATAGTCACCACGGCCACGCTTAAAGTTTGATACGAAGCTACCGTAGTATTTCCTTTCATCAGTCCTGGTATAGTTACCATTCCATGGGTACCTTCTCCTTTCAACCACTCTTTCATATAAGGTGTTTCCTACAAGACCCAGTGCGGCATATTCCCACTCTGCTTCGGTGGGGAGCCTGTACTTAGGCAGAAGGACACCATCCTGGATGCCAGCACGGCGCTGCCCTGTACTATTGGGGTTGAGGTTCTGGAGTGGTTTATTGACCAGACCTTCGTATTGTCCGGCAAGGTATGACTCCGTGTTATAGTTATTTTCGTTTTTCTGGTCCGGATCGAAATCCAGGATACCTGCTTCTATGAGCAGCATCTCATTTACCCTGTCAGTTCTCCATAAGCAATAGCCGTTGGCCTGTGTCCACGACACACCAACTACCGGATATTGATGGAAGGCAGGATGGCGAAGATACGTTTCCACCAATGGCTCATTATAAGCAAGCCTGTCGCGCCAAACCAGCGTATCAGGTAATGCTTTGTTGACCACCTGTGGGTAGTCTGTGCCAAATACCCTTTTTAACCAATAGAGATACTCAAGATAATCCAGGTTGCTGACTTCCGTTTCATCAATATAAAATGATGATACAGTTAACCTTCTCGGGAAGTTATTCCATTCATAGTTAATGTCATCTTCGGTTGCACCCATTACGAAGGTACCACCTTCAATGAATATCAACCCGGGACCTGTTGGCTGTTCATTGACTTCTGAGACCTCAAATCCACCGTTTTCCGGATTATTGTATTCCCATCCGGTTGTACGTGAACTACCTTTCTTGCCTTTGAATAAAGAGCAAGAAGACATGGCCGCAACAAGTAAAATGATGACAGCAAAGTTGATAATTCTCATATTCTTAGCCATTTTTTCTATGATTTGGTTTCTGATATTCTAAATTACAATTTGGTTTTGAACTATATAAACTAAAACCGGGGACAATTTATTGCCCTGATCCTTCTTCTTTTTTCTGCTAAACATTCAAATTGATATGATGCCGAGATTTCATGGGCACCACCTGCCACTCCTGCAAGCTTTGATAGGCTGATATCATAACTGTATGAAAATCTGAATCCTTTAAATTCAACACCTACCATGGGGATGATTGCATCGGCTAGTTCAAAGTTGTGTCGGAACCATGCACCGGCAATCACGGGTAATTTGGTCAAGTATAGTCCAACATTCAGTTGATGAAAGTTATACTGTTGTTGATAAAGAAAGTTCGGTGAAATTGAAAAAGATCCATAACTTAAATCGTAAGAGTCTGATCCTGAGAGGTCTATGAGGGCGCCTCCATGAACGGTAAATTTCATATATAACTTACTCTGTCCATCACTATAAAATGAGTTGTCAGGTTCCGTGAGGTGATGAACGGCAACACCTCCGTAAATGCTACTCTTGTATGCAAATGCAGCTCCGGCAGAAAAATCTACGAAACTGAGACTTGTATTCTCAGGTGGTACTTCAGGTGTACCCAGGCTTGGATTATAACCAAAATTTGGATCGATTTGCTCGCCAAACTGCAGCTTATCCCAATCTAGCTTAGTCTGCATGTAACTACCTTCAATGGCAGCAGCCAGTTGAACATTTTCTGAAACTCTGAATTTATAAGCATACATTAGCTTAACTGCTGTTGTATTCAGCATGCCATCTCCTGCTCTGTCAGCAAAGAAATCTATACCAACCCCACCATGAATTTTATTTACATACATGTCGAATGATGCATTGTAAGTAACAAAAGTCTGGCTTAGGGCGGGCCATTGATTACGGTAGTTAAAGATAATCCTTGGACAAATATTGGATCCTGCCAATGCGGGGTTCAAATAAAGCGGATTGGCATAAAACTGCGAAAAGTGAGGATCGGGAAGTGATTGTCCGTATCCCAAAGAAATGTTGGCAGAGATTACTAGTAGTATGAATATTAATCTTTTAAACATCGTATTTAAGCTCCTCTGGGTCAAAAAATAAGTCTACAATAATACGAAGAATTTTTTAAACAGAACGAATTTTTCTGATTAATCTAACCTATAACAATATATACATCTTTGTAACGTTTAAATTTGAAATTTATGATCAGACTGAAATCTATCTTTACATTGTTTCTTGTTATTCTCGCCGGATTGGTAATTGCTGAACCAGCTGGAGAGAAGCGTACCCTGCAATGGCACCCGGTTCAGAAATTTCAACTTACTGACCTGGATGCAATTTACCAGCTTTACTTTGACGGTGCTACACAAAAGCCTGGATCCCATGGTATCCCACTTTATTCTGAGAGAATCTCTATTGCAGTTACAAGAGCAAGCTTAACAGCTGAATTGATAGACCCGGTATTTGAAGAAATTGATGATGCAAACCTGCAAAAGGTTGATGGCCTGGAGGAGCTGTCCGACCAGGTCATTATAGATGCAATTGTAGTCTATGATCATAAGGTACCCTATGCACAGATCTCTTTTGTGCCACTGAGAAAGAATTCATCAAGCGGTAAAATTGAAAGACTTGTTTCCTTCAGCATAAACCTGGAGGTACAAGAGCGTTTTGGTGCTGAATCAACCAGAAGTTATACAAACAGGCAATCATCTGTTCTTTCCACGGGCAATTGGTATAAAATTGCTGTAAACAATACAGGTGTGCATAAGATAACTTATAACGAGCTGGCAGGCATGGGCATACCAGTATCAAGCATCGATCCCAGGAACCTGAGGATATATGGCAATGGTGGCGGCATGCTGCCTGAAAGGGTAAGTGATTTTCGCTATGATGACCTGACCGAGAATGCAATTATGGTTGTTGGCGAACAGGATGGGTCTTTTGATGCCTCTGACTATGTCCTGTTCTATGGTGAAGGACCGCATGTATGGAATTATAATCCTGTCAATCAGAGATATAACCATGTGGTGAACATCTACTCAGAATATACATATTACTTTATAACCACCGACCTTGGTTCAGGGAAAAGAATATCCCAGCAATCCTCCACCGGGGCTTCTGCAACCCACCAGGTAAACAAATTTGTTGACCATCTCATTTATGAAAGGGAATTGGTTAATATCGTCAAGACGGGACGCTCATGGTATGACTCGCCAGCCTTCAACGACATCAGCAGCTCATTTGATTATTCATTCACAATATCAAATATTGATGTAAGCACACCGGTATATATCAGGACAGCTGTTGCAGCCAGGTCCTTTACGACAAGCAGCTTTAATTATTATAACAATGGTACACTAATCATGAATGTGCCGGTGAACAAGGTGCCTAATACTTCTTTTGCAGCCTATGCCAATTCAACAACTAAGGATAACACTTTCGTGGCCAGCAGTGGCAGCATTAATATCAAGGTGGATTATAACCTGAGTTCCTCAGGTGCACGTGGATGGATGGACTATATTGAGCTTAACGCAACCCGCTTCCTCAGATTTACGGGTGGGCAAATGGCATTCCGCAATCCAGGCCCATCCGGACTGGGAAATATTGCAGAATATACAGTTGACAATGCCAGCTCTGCTGTAAAAATATGGAATGTCACCGATCCCCTGAATCCTTCTGTTGTCGCAACAAACCTGAGTGGTTCAGACCTGATTTTCAGGTTACCTGCCGATTCTACCCTGGAGTTCGTTGCACTTGATGGATCATCATTTTACGCCCCGGCGTTTGTGAAGAAGGTTGAGAATCAAAACTTACATTCATTATCAGGGTATGAAATGATCATTATAAGTCACCCTAACTTTCTTAATGAAGCCTATCGCCTTGCAGATTATCATATTGAAAAAGATGGTTTGAGTGTGTTTGTTGTTCATAACGAGCTGGTATACAATGAATTCTCTTCAGGAGCCCAGGATATCACAGCCTTCAGGGACTTTATGAAAATGCTGTATGAGAAGGAGTCTCCAGGAAAGGAATTGAAATACCTGTTGCTTTTTGGTGATGCATCATATGATTATAAAGACCGCATTGAAAACAATACCAATTTTGTCCCGACCTGGGAAGATAAACAGTCCCTCCACCTGGTCAGCTCAGTAGTGACAGATGACTATTTTGGCTTTTTAGATGATGATGAAGGTACAGGGGGCAGCAACGAGCTACTTGATATTGGTGTTGGCAGATTGGCGGTAATGACACCCGACCAGGCACATTCAGCTGTAAACAAAATCATTCACTATTCTACCAATACCGTTGATGTAATGGGAAGCTGGAGGAATATCATTTGTTTTGTGGCTGATGATGAAGACCAGAATTCACACATGCAAAATCATGCAGAAAAAATGGCTAAATTGATTGATACGGCCTACCAGACATATAATGTAGATAAGATATACGTTGATGCTTATACTCAGGAATCTACACCTGGCGGACAACGTGCACCTGATGTCAATATCGCCATTAACAACCGTATGGAAAAAGGGACACTGGTAATGAACTATACGGGACACGGTGGTGAAGTAGGCTGGGGGCATGAAAGAATACTGGAGATCTCCGATATTAATGGCTGGTCGAACTATGATAAACTGGCAGTCTTCATTACTGCTACTTGTGAGTTTAGCCGCTATGATGACCCGGAAAGGACATCTGCCGGCGAGCTGGTCATCCTTAATCCAAATGGTGGTGCTGTTGCCTTGTTTACTACAGCCCGTGCCACATATGGAAGTAACAACTTTAACCTGAATATGGCAATGTATGAAGTCATGTTTGAGCCTGTGGATGGCGAACTCCCCTGTTATGGAGACCTTATCAGGATGGCAAAGAACATGAATGGCTCAGTTTCTGATAATGACAGGAAATTCGTTTTGCTTGGAGACCCGGCATTAAAGCTGGCTTATCCTGATTACCAGGTTGTTACAAATAGTGTGAATGGACATGTGATCAGCCCTGTTGCCGATACATTAAAGGCCTTAAAAAAGATTACAGTTACCGGTGAGATACAGGGTGATAATGGTAGCCTTGCAAATAATTTCAATGGAGTCATTTACCCAATTGTCTATGATAAACCAAATAAAGTGACCACACTTGGCACCGACCCGGATAGCTACCCTTATACATTCGACCTGAGAAACAGTATCTTATATAAGGGTAAAGCAAGTGTGGTAAATGGTGAATTCTCATTTACTTTTATCGTGCCCAAAGACATTGCTTACAATTATGGATATGGTAAGATAAGCTATTACGCAAATACCACTTCTACAGATGCTTCTGGTTTTTATGAGAATGTTATCGTTGGTGGTTATGATAACAATACAATTGAAGATGATGAAGGACCGGAGATAGAACTCTATTTAAATGATGAAAATTTCGTCTTTGGAGGTGTGACTGATGAAAGTCCGGTTTTGCTTGCATATGTAATGGATTCAAGTGGTGTCAACACTGTTGGAACGGGAATTGGTCATGATATCGTAGCTGTCCTGGATAAGAATACCGATAAATCGATCAATCTGAATGATTACTACGAGTCTGACCTGGATAGTTATAAGAGTGGTATAATAAAATATCCTTTCAGTAAATTAAGTGATGGTATACACTCTTTGAGTATTAAAGTCTGGGATGTTCAAAACAATTCAGCCCAGGCATATACTGAATTTATTGTCGCAGAGTCTGCTGAACTGGCTATCGAACATGTATTGAACTACCCAAACCCTTTTACAACACATACAGAGTTTTTCTTTGATCATAATCAGCCAAATTCTTCACTTGAGGTGCTGCTACAGGTCTTTACCGTATCCGGTAAGCTGGTATTCACCTATAATGAGATTGTACCAACCACAGGATACCGCACCGGGCCCTTACCACCTTATGGCTGGGATGGAACAGATGATTTTGGGGACAAGCTCGGCAGGGGCGTATACCTCTATAAATTAAGGGTTAGGACTATGGATGGCTCCTATGCTGACAAGCTGGAAAAACTGGTGATCCTGAGATAGAAAAATATTTTAAAGAATTGTGCAACCTAAGACATTGTGAGCCTGTCTTGATGTTAACCAAACGCAGCTGAAAGAATGAGAATATACTTTACACGCTATACATTCATAGTATTCTTTGTTTTGCTGTTTAGTGCTTGCTATGGCCAGAAAATGATCAGTCAAAGATCTATTCAGTGGACAGGCACTGAGCAGATTTCTTTAACCAAAGATATTGCTGTCACTATTCTTACATTTAATGGTTCAGTCATGAGCCAGGAGATGGGCTTTCTTCCTGTTTATCACGAACAATTTGAAATTGCTGGTCCTGATTTAAGGATCAATGTCAGCCTTTCTGAAGAAATATATGATTCTGTCCCTGCCAGCGAATTAACCTCAATCGAAGATATTAACCTGGTAACAGATCAATTTGGAATTAATACCGATATAATCTTTATCAGAAAGATCCCTCATGCCTCAATAGAGGTATTACCTATTAGATACAACCAGGAAACAGGATACTTTGAGAAGCTGCTTTCATTCAAACTGAATATTACTTTTGAACCTATTAAAAACCATATACCACAAAATACCAGGGACTATGCCACAGAATCGGTTCTTGCAAGTGGTGATTGGTATAAAATAATTACACGCAACACCGGTGTGCATATTATCACTAACGATGACCTGATGCAAATGGGTGTCGATGTTAATTCTTTGGATCCAAGAAATATCAGGATTTATGGTAATGGTAATGGTATGTTGCCGGAAGCTAATGCTGAAGACAGAACGGATGACCTGCTTGAGAACGCCATCTATGTCTATGGAGAGAATGATGGGCAATTTGATGCTGATGACTATATCCTGTTCTATGGCTTCGAACAGGCTGTATGGAGATTTAATATTTTCAGTGGACTATTTGAGCACCAGGTCAATTACTATTCAGATGATGTGGTTTACTTTCTGACGGCCGATCTTGGTCCCGGAAAAAGAATTGAGCAGGAAGCACCGGTTCAGGATGATCATACCGATCTTGTTACAAGCTTTACTGATTATGCCTATCATGAAGCGGAAGATCGGAATATTCTTAAGACGGGAAAGTATTGGTATGGCGAAGAATTCAAGTCTCAGCTTGTTTATAACTTTCCATTTGACTTTCCAAATATTGATGTAAGCTCCAGGGTTAGTCTGCGTACCAATATAGCAGCACGCTCTACTGAGCATAGTTACTTTCACTATTCGGTTGATGGAAACAATATATTATCAGCATCTGTAAACAAGGTTAATGTCCTGTCAACGGTATATGCCTGGTCCACTACCCCTGATTCTGTTGGATTCTACCCCAGTAATGATTTGATAGACCTTGAAGTGGAGTATGAGAAAACCAGCAGTATTGCACAGGGTTGGATGAACTATATTGAGCTTAATGCACGAAGACATTTGATCTTTGAGGGTGGCCAGTTGCTTTTCAGAGATCACCTTTCATATGGCCATGGTGTGGTTGCAAGATTCGAAGTTTCCAATACTCCTCAGGAAAATCTGATGCTATGGGATGTCACAGAGTCTTTCAATATAAAATCAATACCATTCAATATCTCAGGTGGAAATTTAAGCTTTAAAGTAGATGCTGATATCTTGCGTGAGTTCCTGCTGTTTGATCAGAGTGATTATTACCCGATTGAAATAGCCGGAAGTATTGAAAACCAGAATCTGCATGGACTTGATCCGAAAGAAATTATTATTGTCAGCCATCCTCTATTCCTGGAGGAAGCCAATCGTATAGCTTTATTGCATGCTCAGAATGATAATCTTTCCAGCCTGATCCTTACGCCGGATCAGATTTATAATGAATTTTCATCTGGGAAACAGGATGTTGCTGCAATCCGGGATTTTTGCAAGATGCTTTATGATAAGGCAGACTCTTCCAATATCCCCAGGTACCTCTTATTATTTGGTGATGGGTCATATGATCCCAAAGACAGAAACGGAGTGCTTGCCAATTTCATTCCTGCATATCAATCCAAGGAGTCACTAAAACTGGGTTATTCATTTGTTACAGATGATTTTTATGGCTTATATGACCCTGATGAAGGCAATAATGCATATTCAAAATCACTTGATATTGGCATCGGCAGGTTCCCTGTTAGCTCGGTTGAGCAGGCAAGGGGGGTCGTGGATAAGATTGAGAATTACATGTCCAAAAGCGATAGTGTAATGGGCGATTGGAGAAACAAGATTTGTTTTGTTGCTGATGACGAAGACCAAAATACACATTTCAAACAAGCAGAAGAGCTTGCTGGTATTTTTGATACTACCCGGGTATACAATCTGAATAAGATATACCTGGATGCCTATCCACAGGTTTCAACTTCCAGTGGGCACAGGTATCCTAAAGTGAATGAAGCCATCGATGATGTACTTAATGATGGCCTGTTAATCTTTAACTATACCGGTCATGGGGGTGAATACGGCCTGGCCCACGAAAAGGTACTGGATATCGGGATGATCAATTCATGGACAAACATAAACAGCCTTCCACTGTTTATCGCTGCAACCTGTGAATTCAGCCGTTTTGATGATCCTAAAATCACTTCTGCAGGGGAATGGGTCTTGCTGAACCCTAAGGGTGGTTCCATAGGACTGTATACTACTACAAGACTGGCTTGGTCAGATCCGAATTTTAAATTGAATAAGATCATTTATGAAAATGCATTTAAGATAATTGACGGGGAATATCCCCGCTTGGGCGACTTGCTGAGAATTGCTAAAACAAAAATGCATTCCAGCCAGAATGTTAAAAATATCGTTCTTCTTGGTGATCCTGCGCTACAATTGGTATACCCCAGGCACTGGGTGGAGACAGATTCAATTGTAAAGAGAGATTTGACAAAACAGAATGATACAATGCAGGCGATGTCAGGTATTACCGCTTATGGTTCATTAACAAATATCTATGGTACACCACTGGATGACTTCAATGGACTGCTCTATCCAACAGTATTTGACAAGGAAGTCAGGAACAAAACACTTGGAAATGATCCTGGTAGCTATCCGGCATACTTTCATCTTCAGTCATCTGTCCTGTACCAAGGCGTATGCAGTATCAAGGAGGGTAAGTTTGAATTTAGCTTCGTTGTACCCAAAGATATAGCCTATAACTATGGTTATGGTAAGATCAGCTATTATGCTTATGATACACTGACCTTTGAAGATGCCCAGGGCTACGAAAATGTATTGGTTGGAGGCATGGATGATGATGCTGTTATGGATTATGAAGGACCTGAGATCTCCTTGTTTATGAATAGTACAGATTTTGTCAGTGGCGGTTATACTGATGACAGCCCAGTATTAATGGCTTTTTTCAAGGATGATCAGGGCATCAATTCATTTGGCAATGGAATCGGTCATAATATTGTCATGTACCTGGATGATCAGACCAACCAGCCGATTTATCTGGATAACCTGTATACGCCTGATATAGATGATTTTCAGAATGGTACCGCCATCTACCCATTTTCTAACCTGGCAGATGGATTACATACTTTGCATGTTAAGGCCTGGGATGTTTACAATAATCCATCAGAGGCAGAAATATCTTTCTATGTTAATGTCGATGGCCAATTGCAGCTTGAACAAGCATTGAACTATCCGAATCCTTTCTCAACATCAACTACCTTTCAGTTTTATCATAATAAACCTGGAAATGTATTTGATATAGATATCAATATATACAATGTAGTGGGACAGCTGGTAAGCAGTATTAGCGGTACCTCATCATCTGATAATGAGATGGTCACTTCCATTGAATGGGACGGAAGAAGCAACTCCGGTGACCTGTTGGGTAGTGGAGTTTATGTTTATACCATGAGAGTAACTGACCAACAGGGCACCTATCGCCAGGTTGCTCAAAGACTAATAATATCGCGATGATCAACATGATTTGAATCTGCGGGTAAATGAATGAAATAGAATGAGATCATCCGGAATTTTCACAAAAAAAAATACAATATACTATATAAATAATCGTTAACTTTGCACCTCGTTTTTTTTAATAGGAATATATATATGAAAAATCGCATAACTCTAGTTATTCTACTTATACTTACGGCATCTGTTATGACTGCCCAGACCTATGATGATTTGTCGGGACAGCAAAATGATCAATTGCGCACTATTACTACTGCAGTTCCATTTCTTCTGATTGCACCTGATGCAAGGGCAGGGGGTCTGGGCGATGTCGGTGTAGCTACTTCACCTGATGCCAACTCCATGCACTGGAACCCAGCTAAATTTGCTTTTATTGAGAATAAAATGGGATTTTCAGTTTCTTTTACACCCTGGTTGAGAAATTTAGGGATCAATGATATGT
This sequence comes from uncultured Bacteroidales bacterium, assembly GCA_963753055.1. GTDB lineage: Bacteria > Bacteroidota > Bacteroidia > Bacteroidales > B18-G4 > JAUWGC01. The sequence continues at coordinate 313,975 of CAVWAP010000004.1, forward strand.
ACCTTGCTTACCTTGCCGGATATTATAAGATAGATGACAGGCAGGCAGTTGCATCCTCATTGCGTTTCTTTACATTGGGAGAAATAATGTTTACCAATATTGAGGGTGGATTAGAGGGTATTTATAAACCCACAGAATGGTCGTTTGATGCGACATACTCCCGAAAGTTTTCCAGAAACTGGTCTGGTGCCGTTGCAGGAAGATTTATCTATTCTAACCTGACACAGGGTCAGAATGTTGGTGGATCAGAGACCAGCGCAGGAATTTCTATTGCTGCGGATGTAGCTGTTTATTATACAAAAGGACTTGACCTTGGAGCTATGGACGGTAATATCACCTGGGGATTAAATATTTCCAATATTGGTAGTAAAATATCCTATAGCGAAACTTCCATTAAAAAAGACTTCATCCCAACCAACTTCAGGACAGGTACAGCTTTTCAAATGAATCTTGATGAGTTTAACTCTCTCACTTTTACACTTGATGTTAATAAGCTCCTGGTTCCAACACCTCCAGTTTATGCGCGTGATGAAGATGGTAATTTCCTGGTTGGAACAGATGGAAATTATATTGTTGCAAAAGGAAAGGATCCTAATGTATCTCCTGTACAGGGTATGATCCAGTCATGGTATGATGCACCATATGGCTTTGAAGAGGAGATGCGTGAATTCTATTTCGGAATAGGTACGGAATACTGGTATAACAAACGTTTTGCCATCCGGGCAGGATTCTTTTATGAAGATAAACACAAAGGAAACAGGAAATTTTTCACACTCGGTGCTGGTTTGAAATACAATGTTTTCGGACTTGATTTTGCTTACCTGATCCCCACAGAACAGCAAAATCCACTGGCTAATACGCTACGTTTCACACTCTTATTCGATTTCGAAGCCTTCAATAATCAAGGCAGCTCTACCCCTGAAAACTAATTCACATGTTTAGGGTCGGATTTGGATTTGATGTACATAAGCTGGAAGATGGGCAACCTCTTTGGCTTGGAGGCATCAACATTCCATCTGAAAAAGGTGCTTTAGGTCATTCTGATGCTGATGTCCTGATACATGCCATTTGCGATGCCTTATTGGGTGCGGCGGGCCTTCGGGATATAGGATTTCATTTTCCTGATACCGATCCAGGCCTGAAAGGTATTCGTAGTACTGTCATCCTGGAGAAAACAATACAGTTGATTAGAGAGGCTGGCTTTGAAGTTGGGAATATTGACAGTTCAATTAGCTTACAGGAACCTAAGATCTCTACCTATGTTGAAAAAATGAAAGATGAATTAGCCCCCATCCTGGACATCCCGGTTTCAAGAATCAGTATCAAGGCCACAACAACTGAGAAACTTGGTTTTGAAGGGCGCAGAGAAGGTGTCTCTGCCTATGCAGTAGCCCTGATAAATGAGATGCAAACTTAATCTTCTGCAATTAAGGTTGTTAAGGAATCTGGCTTCCCCGGAGCTCCTTCACCATCGTACTTGATCACCCGCCAATCACTTTCCCTGAAAAAGAAATTACCTTCCCAGAATAAAGACCTCCAACCCGAGAGGGTAATGTTAACCCTTAAGGATAAGTATTCCTTATCACCGATCCTGACCATTTCTTTTTCTTCCTTGGTAGCAACGAATTTTGCCAGTTCAAGGTCTCCAGGCTTTTCAGTACCGAAGGCCCAGTACTTTATTTCCTGATCACTTGATTTTAAGAACGGTTCAAGTCCCAGGTTCATTGGCCATAACTGTATCCATGGGTAATCATCCAGGTCGTAGTCCTCTTCTATCCTCTTGCCATCCCGAACACCATTAATAACTACCTCATCATTCTTTAATTCTGCGATGACATTGGTATTGTCTGGTGGACGGATAAATACCCATTTCTTAGTGTGAAACTGCTTATTTAATATGAAGACCTGGTCTTCCAGAACATTCCCGTCCTGTCGCTTGATAACCTGAATCCTTGTACCAGTTTCGGTTTCCTGGATATCATAATCATAAAAACGAACTTCATCTCCACTTACTTCACGATAAGTAAGTGATTGAGCCTGTATTAAACAGGAAAACAATAGTAGAATGCTGGTTAAAAAAGTTGTTATTCTGGTCCCCATAATTTGAATCTTCAGATGTTTCACATTGTGAATGAAATTCTGCTAAAGATAACAAGATTATATCTTACTGATAAAAAATGTCATTGAAATTAACCAGGAATAATTTGGCTGTAGCCCTTGTCACTGCTGTATATAACCAGCGCAGGTATTCAACATCCACCATGTCCTGCCTCAGGTAACCCTGATCGGCAAATACAGCTTCCCATTGTCCTCCCTGCGCCTTATGACAGGTTAATGCATATGCAAATTTAACCTGCAGTGCCTGGTAATAAGGATTCTGCTGTAGCAACTCCAGGCGCTTCCTTCGGGAGGGGATATCGCCATAATCCTTCATGATCTCATCAGCAAGTTTTTTTTGATCTTTCCACCCCAGCGCTGGTGATTCAAGCATGATGGTATCAAGCATGATCTTGACATCCAGGTCGGGTTCATCCGGATAATCAACAAAGCGGATGGTGACATCAGAGAAATGAAATCCATAAAGCTCTTCAGTCCTGTTGATACGCATGATCTCTATGATCTCACCATTGGCAATAAACCCCTTTTCGTCATCCTTATCAAGCCAGTGATAATTATTCCTTACAACCATCATCAGGTCACCTGTCGATATTTCATTTTCTTTGAATAAGATTCTGGACCTGACTTCCTGGTTGAAAATGTTGGCCCTTTTATTTGATCGACATACAATGATGGTGTTTTCCGGACCATGCTCTGCATATATTTCGTGCAGTTTCTCTTCCAGGTCCATTCCCGTTATTTTGTATGTGTCAGAATTGTTGATGCTCGTAAATAGAGGCAAAAGGGCTTCACCTGTTACTATTCGTTTGCGAATATGTGTGGCATTTTGAAGAATGCCAGATTCCCTTTTTTGCCTGACGACTTCTGTCAGTTCAAAGTGATACATCTCCAGATGATAATTGCTCTTCAAAAATGCCGGATCCAGTGCCGGACTGATATCCAGTCCAACAGGTGGTAACTGAGCTGTATCACCAATTAATAGCAATTTACAATTGTCACCTTGATATACGAAGTGAACCAGGTCATCGAGCAGGCGCTGTGAACCAAAAAGGCTTCCTTCAGCGGGATGCGACTGATCCGGTATCATCGAGGCCTCGTCTACGATGAACAGCGTATTTTTATGAAGGTTTGGAGCAATATGTAGCTGCATTACTCCTTCACGATTGGTTCGAAGCGAATAAAGCTTTTTGTGTATTGTAGTAGCTTTCTTACCACTGTATTGAGAGAACACTTTGGCTGCTTTGCCAGTTGGTGCAAGCAACACGGACTTAATATACAATTTTGGAAGGATGTTAACCAGGGAGCTGATGATGCTTGTTTTGCCTGTACCGGCATACCCTTTCAGGATGAAAGCTTCATGCTTGTTCTCACTTGACAGAAACCCAGCACATACTTTGATAAACTCTTGTTGACCCGAAGTTGGCTCATATGGAAATTGTTTTATCCAGTACCTGCTGATATCTTTTACATCCATATTTTGGTTCCATTAAAGCATTAAAATGGATAGCCAATACCAAAATTCCACATGATATTACTTATACCAGTATGCCTGATAACCCATCTTTCATCAGGGGGCAGGGCAGGGTCCCTGATCCTGAAAGCGGCATCAACCCGAAAGATAAAGAAGTTAAAATCTAATCTGAATCCGAGCCCGGCATTTACAGCAAACTCTGAAACGAAGTCTTTGACTTCAAATTCTCCACCAGGAAATGTGGAGTCAGGTTCTAGTAACCATACGTTTCCAATATCGGTAAAAAATGCCCCTTTAAAGGATTTATAAATCGGAAAGCGGTATTCAACATTTCCTGCAATCAAAATTTCCCCCATTTTATCCAGGAGATCATTGGAAACTGAGCTGGCTCCGGGTCCGACAGACCGAAAGCGCCATCCTCTAAGGCTATTGGCTCCACCCAGATAAAATCCTTTTTCAAAAGGCAGGGTTTTGGGTGTATTGCCATAAGGTATTCCTATACCGGCTATTGATCTTAAGACCAGCATATTAACTCGATTGAATACAAAGTAATACCTGAAATCATAGTCAAATTTGGCATACTGAGAATAGGTGACATTGAATAATGTATAGTCACCTGAACTGTTTTTTGGTGCATTGAAAGTTTTGTCGATAAGGTAAAGAAGGTTACCTGATGTTTCAGCGTTAACTCTTAGGAATACGAAATTTTTGAGTTTTCTAATATCCTGGTTATTAAATGTATAGGTGTATCTCATCCCAAAGGTCAGGTGGTCCGAATACTGATTTTTCAGGCGTTCATCTTCCAGCTCTTCCAGTTCCCTGGCGAATTCTTCTGTCGGGTCGATCTTAACAAGGTTAAGCTCAATAGGGTTGAAAATATGATCTTTATAGTCAGATTCACTCCAGTTGTAACCAAAAGACACTGTACCAATTCTTCTGAAATATTGAGGCCTCTGTTGAAAATGGATACCTAGGCTCAAAGTTGTAAAAGGCCGGAAATATTTAGGGAATTTTTCCTGTTTGATCGGGATCAGAAATTTAGGGAACCGGACACTGATTTCCAGGCCGGCTTCCCAGGTGTTAAAGAATAGGAATTGCTTTTGCTGTGTTTCTTCCCCACTGACCTTCTGAGCCTCCAGCCCTCCTTTCAGCCTGATCCTTAAAAGCTCTCCGCCTCTGAAAATATTCTTATTCAGATAGGTAAGACTTGCTCCCATACCTAAATCACCTCCTCGATTTGTCCCTTCAGCTTCAATGGTGTATGACATGAGCTGGGACCTGGACAGGTTAATTTTGCATCGAAGAAATTTATCAGTGCTATCTTCAACGATAGTATCTCTCTCAACCTCAGTGAAAACAATGCTTTTATAATCAAAGGCGCTTATACCGCTCAAACGTCTGTAGGATTGTTGAACATCTTTAAGGTTATAAGGCTCATGGTCTTCAATGAAGACAGACTGACTGATTGTTTTTGGGTTTACCCGGATCTTGCCTTTATGAAGGAAATTATAATAGTTGGCTGGATTATCTTTTTTAATCTGGTGTACTTCAAGCTTCAATGTGTCATAAGTAGTATTCCTTGATAAAATGGGATCATAATCAGGGTTGACGAATACCCGGTTGATAAAGTACCTGCTGTGACGGACTTCATCAAATGTTCCCGGGTTGCTTGTCGAAGGCACAAGATTGTTTGCGATTTTTAAGGTAATATCCAGTTCATGTGAGTTAAGGGAGCTGTCTATTTCATAATTGATGTTTTCCTTGGTAAACCTGTAATAGCCATTATTATTTAATTTTGTTGTAATACGCTCACGTTCAACATCCATCTTATAAACATCATAATATTTTCCTTTTTTGATTTTTGATAAAGCCGTATCACGAAAAACATATGAAGCTAATTGCTCATCTGCAATATCATATTTCCAGCTCCTGATCTTATAAGCGTCTGACGGTTGAATAATATAAGCCGCTTTGACTTTATTCTTCTCTTGATGATATTCGCTGTGTACTTCCACCTTGTTATTAAAATAGCCAAGATTCTTCAGATAAAGATGGATGTTTTCTCCGGATTCGATCATGGCAATGGAATCAAAGATAACAGGTGCTTCCCCAACCCCATTTTTTAGCCACCTGTTAAACCTGGTGTTTTTATCTTTTTTATCAGCTTTTTGATATACCCATAGTTTGAACCTGAAAAGATTCAGGAATCTCTTATTGGGTTTTTGTTTTATATAGGTATTGATCTCTTTTTTTTCAATTCTTTTATGGTTTTTGGGGACAAGGATTGAATTATGGGTGAGCAGGTACTGGCCTTCTTTCAGCCCTTTAGTCGTGCTGCACGAAGAAAGGCCGATCAGCAGGATGATTAGCAAGGAGAGTATTGATAGTACTGACGCTTTCAAATTCTTATCAATTCAGGTCTTTATAAACAAATTTACATTAATTCGGATAATCGTCCAGCTTATTTGGATTTAACAATCATTACGCTATTGTCCTTATCAGGTACGGGTATCAATTCTTCCGGGATACCTTTTAAAAATTCATCTACTGCTTTCATCGCCCCTTTCCATTTTTCGTTGTAATCGTGGACAACAATCATGCCTCCGGGAGATAGTCTCGGGTAAAAATATTCGAGGCCAGCCTTAATCGGGTTGTACAGGTCGGCATCAATATGGACAAATGCAAACTTTTCATCCTGAAGGCCTTTGGTGCTTTCTGGAAAGTAGCCAGGATGAAAAACAACATTTTCATTGCCTGCGATGGTCCGTTTCACCTTATCAAGGGTTGTATCAGCAAAATTTCTTGGTGTGTACGCTGCGGCATCACCCTCCTCCTGATCGAGATCAGATGATTTAAATCCCTGGAAGGTGTCAAACAAATGCAGTTTCCTGGAAGGATCGCATTGATGGATGATCCGTGCCGTTTCCCCTTTGTATACTCCCAGTTCAGCAAATGCTCCCGGTACACCTGATTTGTTAATACGTTCTATCTGAAGCCAGGTATTAAAGAACCTGGTCTTATCAGGAGAAGTCCTCGAGAGTTTTACTAAAACAGAAGGCACTCCTTTCTTTTTGACCAGCAGCTGCCAGCTGACGGGCTGGTAGCCTCGTTCGATAAACATTATCCAGATAAAACGTATAATATATACGATGACTACAAGGATCAGCAATATCTCTATGATCTGCAAAAATGATAGGTTGGGCATCTTTTGTATTCTTATTCCAGATAAAAATACAAAAGATCAGGATGGCAGGTAATAAAAAATCCCCGAAGGAATGATTCCAACGGGGATTAATTAATTTTGGTTAATTATGGTATCTTTTTCTGGGGGTTGTTCTTTCGTACTAGATATTGATGCAAAGTAAGCACAAATTCAGGTGCTGGTCAATGGGTATTAATACGACATTTATTTTCTCATTAAAATCGTAAAGGTACGGAAATTACGTATTTAGAAACCTAAATATGAGGTGTAAATACCCTGAAGATTTACAGTTTACAATTTACGAATTACGATTTACGAGGTGGGTTTTTAATTAGCGGATGAGGGTAATGGATCCTTTCTGGACTTTTGCCTGGGGGCTTCCTCTATAATTGAAGGATGCTTTATAGACATAAACACCAACAGGTGATGGTTTACCATTAAAGTTACCGTCCCACTGATCGAAAAACCGATCTGATTCAAACACAGTTTTGCCCCAGCGATCATAGATGTTCATTAAGAAATTCTCAACAGGGCACTTTGGTATCACCTTGATTTGGTCATTCAGCCCATCTCCATTTGGGGAGAAGGCATTTGGAACAAATACTTCGCAATTGCAATATTCATCATCGAAGCTCAGGTACAACGAGTCCCGTTTTGTGCAGCCGTTTACAGTTACCTCTACCCAGTATTTGCCCTGATCTGCAGCGGGAATATAAGAACTTGTAGAATTATTATTCCAGAGATACGATGCATCAGGCTGGTAAGCATCAAGTATGATAACATCCCCCGGACAGAGCAGGGTATCATTTCCAAGGTTTATATTGGGAAGGGGTTGATATTGCACAATAAGACTGTCTTTAACGGTACAATCATCAACTGTAATTTCAACCCAATATATTCCCGGTTTTCTAACAGTGAATTTGGAAACTGTTGTGCTGTCCTGCCATAAATATGTTGCTCCGAACGTGGCAATATCCAGTTGTAACTTCTCACCCTGGCACAGGGTAAGGTCAGGGCCAAGATCGAGAAGAATGGGATCACTGACCTTTACTGTCAGGTAAGCTGTATCATTAACTCCGTAAACAATATAGGTCGTGGTGGAAAGAGGTGTTACCAGGAGGATAGAATCAGTGGAGATAATAGTTTCAGGATCAAGACTTGTGACCCACCTGTATTCTGAGTCACCCACGGCATAAAGTAAAGTGGATTCACCGTAGCACAGATTTTTATCACCTATGAGTTGCAGGTTGTATGTGGTTGGTTTTACTTTAATATTGTCAATGAAATAGTAAGCACCATTTGATCCATTGGGGCTAAGTTCTGTATTGTTATCATCATGGAAATTTCCGATGGTTATATAATATACGTCTTCAGTGGGGGTAAAATTGAATGTATATTCCTGCCATTCATTATAATGTGAAACAATACCCGGGATCTCATAATGGGGTGTAAGCTCTATTGGTTCTGCTATGTCCTGGTAGAGAGGGTATTCAGAGAAGTAAAATCCAATATTATCTGACTTGAGAGTATATCCTCCCCCGGCACCATTGCTCAGGAAGAAGGATACCTGGTAATGCTTGCCGGCTTCCAGTGGGAAGCTAAACTGTGTTGAAATATATTCCCGGAAATTAATATAATCAGATTTAAAGGTTGAGAAGCCCATCTGGCCGCTTCCTTTATAAGGGGCGATCTGGCCAAAATAATCGCCCATTTCAAGGGCTGAGGTATGATAATAATCCGGGGATCCGAAAGGCGGTCCGCCATAGTTCAGATTGACATTGGTCCAGCCAACTGCTCTATTGGCCTGTCCATAGTTAATAGGAAGGATGGAGTATTGTTCAAAGCCTCCATTGGATATAAGATTCTGAGCACCTGCAGCGCAGGTCAAACCTATTAATATGACCAATATGTAGCAACGTACCCGCATTGCCAGTTTTAATTGTGGTCATTTCATAAAAATGTACTATTGTGCAGTGATAAAAATAAGAAATATTGATTAAGATGGCAAGAAATTAACAATTGGATATTTGTTATTTACTATTTGCTATTTGTTGTTTGCTAATTATTGCCTGGCAACAACCAATTTCCGTACTGCAATATCTTGCCCCGCCTGGAGTCGGATAAAATATACACCAGCAGGCAGATCACTCACATCAACCTCAATCTCATGTTCACCTGGCAACTGGTCTCCCTCCATAATTCTCCGAATCATCCTTCCATCAATCCTATATAAATCACATATCAGATATCTGATATCATGAATCAGATATCGCAGACGCACCGCGTCTGCGCAGGGATTGGGAGAAATTTGATAAAGCGAAATTTTCGAATCAGCATTTATTGAATTCTCATCCACATTAACATTTGTTCCTTCTTCATACAAGGCAGTAATCTCATCAGGCGTCAGGATTCGGTCATAGATCCGCACGTCATCAAGAATACCGTTAAAATAAATATTTGGGGGCAGGGTATTTCTCCCTATATTGGCTGTCCAGTCACTATGAACCATATTACCCCCCGAACCTGAATAAGTACCACCCACATCGAACGCATTGAAATAAATGGCCATATCAGTTGGTCCATTGACATTAATAGCAATATGAACCCATTGATTCAAGTATATCGTGGAGGTAGAACTTTTGGTCCGTCTGTGGGCAATGTCCGGTTCACCGCCGTCGCAATAAGAAACGGAAACTGTTGGCTGCTCGGTATCATCCACTGTTGTCAGCCAGAATCCATAATAATAATTCGTACCAGTCCCTGGGTAATTGTCAGATTTGAAGATGTTCTGGAAGGGTGGTCCAACTTGCTCTTTATGAATCCAAACGGAAATTGCAAAGGGCAGAAATACATCATTGAATACATCACCAAACTCAATATTATCGGAAAAACCGTTAAAGCTGTATGCTGCATCGGGATTTCCAAAGCGATCTTCGACAGGGATTGCGCCGGTGACAATACCATTGTTGCCATTGCCACTTTCATCGTTGGCATTTCCATTAAACGGATAATAGGCAACCAGCAATGAATCCAGGTTTATCTGTGAAAATAGGGACAAACCTAAAAATAACTGAATAGAAAATAGGATTATACATTTTTTCATAGCTCTACTTGTTTTAAGGATTAATAATGTAGTAAGTAGAGTATCTGGCAGGAGAGACATATTACAGGAACGACAATTAATCCTGTAAAGATAATGAAATTCAGCAGTTTAGTCAAGTAAATGAAACCGACTCTTCACAAGCTTTGCGTAGTGAAGAGTCATGGTTGAATTTATCCCGAGGAGCGAAGCGACGAGGGATCAGAGTCATGGTTGAATTTATCCCGAGGAGCGAAGCGACGAGGGATCAGAGTCATGGTTGAATTTATCCCGAGGAGCGAAGCGACGAGGGATCAGAGTCATGGTTGAATTTATCCCGAGGAGCGAAGCGACGAGGGAGCAGAGTCATGGTTGAATTTATCCCGAGGAGCGAAGCGACGAGGGAGCTAAACATTGTATTCCCTCAACAGGTTCATAACCTGTCCCCGTTTCTTTAAGCCGAGCTTGGAATAAATCCGGTGGTTGTGGTCTTTAACTGTCTGAAGGGAAATAAAGAGGCTGTCGGCAATCTCCTGGTTCGATTTACCCATTGAGATCAGGGCAACAATTTCCTGTTCACGCCGGGTTAAGCCCACTGATTCAAAATGCCTGTTTAATGCTTGCGCCCCGGAGCCTTCCATGACCGGGTGGTAATGTTTTGAGAAATAAATGTGAATGTATAGAAGGATCGGAATATTGCCTGAGAAGAATACAAGCATGTAGAAACCAGCAATATACACATCTAATTCGATGCTGGCAAGAAGAGCTATCTGGGCAATAAACAGGATCATGAACATCCATCCCAGGCGCAGGGCATTAATCTTCTCTTCAGGTAATTTCATCTTCCTGCCGTACCTGATTAAAATTACAATTCCAATTGTCCGGCAGATTATATCCACAATCATCCAATAATAAATGATACCGTCTGATATCAATTGCAGATAAACAGGATCGAACAAGGATGTGTATACAAGGGAAGCACCGTAAATCAGGAATATAAGTGACTGAACCACAAAAAAGGGTATAACAGTTTTCTCTCGCATTGTTTTATTGACAACTTCAAAGCACATCCTAATAAACTGGTACCATGCCAGTATCATAAAGGGTAGTCCCAGGAATATGAAAAAGTGGCTTGCAAGGGTGGTGACCCTGAAATTGACCTCATGATTTTCGAGCAACATTTGAACTGCTATTGAGCCTATCAATCCGTTCAGACCAAAGACAAACAGGAAAAAAAGGTAGAGTTGAAAGGTATCCAGATACTTTACATTGAACAGCTTCTTAGCTTTCCAGACCAGCACCAGTGATACGGTTCCGGCGAGCAGGCACAGAACGATCAAAATGATCAGTAAAATAGCTAAAAGGTCCATCAGGTTATTGATTAAGAGCCGCAGTTACAAATATCTATAATTTTCATCCTTATCGCACACTACTATGGTAGTGTTTTATAAAATCCCAACCAAAGTTTGATGTTTAGCCGTGATCCAGGTTATATTTTTGCTTCTATAACATTAAAATTTATCAACATGGAAAATCAAGAACAATTAAATAAAATCACAGCGCCAACACCCGATATTGGAGATGCTTTTGGTCATGGATGGGATATCCTAAAAAAGTACTTCATCGAATTGCTTTTAGTGTCTATAATTTCCGCGATTATTCTCACACCACTTTGGGTTATCAATGTACATACTGGACATTTCACTCCAGCGATGGTCTTGCTTGTCATCTTTGCAATTGGATATACCATTTTCCTGAGAATGCCGATTGAATATGGGGTTAAGTGGGTCTTTCTTAGAGCAGTCAGACACGAACGGGTTGAGATCAAAGATATGTTCAAGGGATTTGAGTACTTCCTGAATGTGATTGCCGCAAATATACTGGTTGGCTTCATTGTAGGCCTCGGTTTCATCTTTTTGATTATCCCGGGAATAATTTTTGCATGCAAGCTTGCCTTTGTCCCTTATCTCGTGATGGACAAAAAGCTGGATCCTATCGCTGCCTTTAAGATCTCATGGCATATGACAAGGGGCCATGCATTAACCATCTTCCTGATGGGGGTCATTTCATTTTTTCTGATCATTCTTGGAATTATCTTGCTTGTGGTAGGTATAATCCCAGCCATCATATGGGTAGAAAGCGCTTTTGCTTCTCTCTATTATGCTGTGGATGAAAGATATGAGATCCCTGAGCATTTGAAGCCGGTTGAATAAGTGATTGAGAGAAGAGTGAGCACGCGTTGCGTACCGTTATCATATTTGCAAAATCACCATATAAGTTATAGCTTTACGATGTCCAAATTTTGGTGAAGACTACAACCCCAAACCATGAAAAAGAGAATTTTATTAAGCCTGGTCTTTGCTAACGGGCATTTTTTTACACATCAATGCCCAGCACATTGGTAATCTGACAGCCGAGAAAGCAGCACAGAACTGGATAAGTCATTACGATGGCTTCATGATTAATAATTCCGGGGTGCTGACTGAGAGTCAAGGTGATATTCTTGGGTATCAATACGACCTGTCACCCATAGGGTACCTGGTGCTTAGCGCCAATCAGAGCCTTCCCCCGGTGATCGCCTATTCACTGAGTTCGGTTTTCTCAGTGGAGGATGAAAGATATAATCCCTTGCACGACATGCTTGTCCGGGATATAGGGAGTCGCATGGAATATCTTGACCTTATCCCTGCAGATACCAGGGACCTGAACCGCTCACATTGGACTGCCATTCTTGAGCAAGGACCGGATGAAAGGATATTTCATCAGTGGCCTCCGGCAGGGAGTACCAGCACCGGAGGGATGGCTGGAGACCAACTGGAAGCAATCCCATCCATACAATAAGTTCTGCCCGATGGATAATGTCAACAACGCACGCAGTGTTGCTGGATGCCCGGCCGTGGCGCTTTCCATGATCATCCATTACCAGAAAAACCTGAACGGGACCCAATTCAGTGACGATGATGATTATTACCATTCTTATGCCGGCAGGCAATACTGGATCGATGATAATGCCCACACCTGGGATTTCCCTGCTTTCCCTGTCCTGAATGAATATTTCGATTCCATGGCGATGAAATTCTCCTCTTACACTAGCCATTAACGAGGATGAAATAGCGGCACTTGTCTTCGGATGCGGTGTGGCAGCAACACAGGTATATACCTCAGACGGTGTCGGGCACCTTCGGGGTTGACCAGGCCTATGATGCTTACATGCGTTTCGGGTACCAGGACGCCATGCTCGTATACGACAGCGACACCTCTTTCTACACGCAGATGAAAAACAACATCAAAGACAGCAGGCCGGTCCACCTTGCAGTATTATCGAATACCGGCCAGGGAGGCCATAATGTGGTTGCCGACGGCTATAATACCGATGATTATTACCATCTGAACTTTGGCTGGGGAGGCAGCTATAACGGTTGGTACCTCCTCCCGGATGAGATCCCCTATAACCTCACCATCATCGAAGGTGCCGTGCTGGACATCGGGGTCGCACATGTAGCGATAAATGTACCGGTTGATTATAATGCTCTCAGCACAAGTATCTTTCCAAATCCATCTAAAGGACAGGTTAATATTGAGTTTACATGCACAGAAGACTCTAAGAACCAGGTGGAAGTATGGGATGCAAGAGGTTTGTTGATCAAAGGGATATACTCAGGAGTGTTGGATCCCGGGACCCATAAGTTCAAATGGCAAGCCAATGTCCCATCCGGGATATATTACATCTCTGTTCAGTGTAATGAAAAAAGAAATGTTCAAAGGGTAATAATTAGTAAATAAATTATGGATTACCTGCGGTGATCCATTGGGGGAGACCATCATACAAAAAAACCTGCTCGCTGCGCTCGTCAGTCCTTTTTTATAAAACAAGATTTACAAGCAAGCTTGCACCTTGTTTTATAAAAAAAGCCCAACACTTCGTGTCAGGCTTTTTTGTTATGTGGGAGTTACTGGATTCGAACCAGTGACCCCCTGCTTGTAAGGCGTTATCTTTATTTCTTTCGCCTGCACCTACATTCTCTAACATGCTCTATGATAGCCTATTAATGGTTATTACAGAAAGCAGTTAAACGCGTCAAAAAGAATCAAAATGAAAAATATCTTTAAACCTATTTTAAACCAGGGCAAAATTGTATTACATTTACGATGAATATTCATCTCGTAAAAATATACAAAATGGCATCCCTTAAGCTGGTCCTTTATAAAAGTAAAACACTAAGCAATGGAAAGCACCCGGTAATGATCAGGATCACCCATGGCAAGCTCAAATATCTATCAACAGGCCACTCCTGCACAGAAGATGAGTGGGACGCGGCTAACAGTCAGTTCTCTCCCCTGAAGAAGAACCGAACCCGATTGAACAACCTGCTAGCTACTAAATATACAGATGTAGAGGATGTTATCATTGAGCTGGATAAGAAAGGCAAATCTTACACCATGGATGATATCTCGCGTAAGCTAGAGAGTGGAGGTGATTCCGCAAACTTCCTTGAGTTCACCCAGAAGCAAATTGATAGCCTGAAAAAGGCCAAGCGCCTGGGTAATGCTGCCGTGTATCAAACGGTATACAATGTCGTGAATGATTTCAGGTGTGGGAAAGACTTCACCTTTGACGAACTCAATTTCAAATGGCTGACTGACTTTGAAACGCACTGCCTCAGTGAAAATGCTTCAACCAATGGGGTAAATGTTTATATGCGAACCATCAGGGCATTGTACAACAAGGCTATCAAGGAGAAATCTGCCAGGAAAGAGCTTTATCCTTTCACAGAGTACAAAATTAAGCATGTGAAGCCCATAAAGAGGGCAATTAGCCTGGAAGACATTAAGAAGATCAAGGATCAGGAATATCCAAAGGATTCTTTCAAGTGGCATGTGAAGAACTATTTTATGTTCAGTTTTTATTGCATGGGAATGTCCTGGGTTGATATGGCTTACTTGAGATTGGAAAACATAAAGGATGGGCGTATCATATACAAAAGGGCTAAGACAGGCAAGGAATACAGCATTAAGGTAAATGAGAATATCAAGGAGCTCATCGACCTTTATTCTGGAGGCAAGAAGCCAAAGGATTTCCTATTTCCAATTATTCAAAGGCCCAAAGATCCTGAACTGGCAAGACTAGATTTAAAGAACGGGATTAAGCAGTACAACAAGTACCTGAGAAAAATAGCAGATGACTGCAAAATTCAAACTAACCTAACGTCCTATATATCAAGGCATTCATGGGCTACCATTGCCAATAGGAAAGGGGTGCATATCGGCATTATCAGTGAGGGATTGGGACATGAGGACATCAAGACCACCCAGGCTTACCTCGAGAGCTTTGGGAGTGAGGAATTGGATCAGGCGAATCAGATGATTACGGATTTGTGATATTTTCACTGCCATATCACTGCCAAAACACCCCGAAATTCTGCCACAAGCTGCCAAGCTCTATCACTGAGAAAATGTCTACAAAAGTGTAATAAATTAATCAGTATCCTCATACCCCTGTAATGGCAGTAAAGACTAGGCCTACAGGCAACAATGAGCCCTGCGTACGGAAAATTGGCTTCATCAGCACCTCAGCAACCCTGGAAAAGGCGGGGGGGGGGGGGGGACAAGGTCATAGGCCTTGATAACATTAACTATACAGAACGCTACCGGGTAATCCCTTGACAATCCCCTCAATATTGAGAGCAGTCTCTTATTTTAATGATTGCTGTTATTGGTTAATGAATCGTTATGTTGGCGGGGGCTTTCGATCCCCATGAGCCAGGTGGGGTGGTTGAAGGGAGATGGTAAGGGGGTGAAAATATGAGGGGTTGAAAAATTTTTTTCAGATTTTTTTCACTGCCGATGAAAGTTGCAGCCATCAGGAGGCAGAATGTTTTTAGATTCTCCGCATAAATTTAAATATGTATATTAATTTATATACGATTAATTATCATGAATTTAGGGTTACCTTTTATATAATAACGTATTAATATTTGTAAAGAGAATAAACAACCAAACTATACTTTTCTACTTGTTGATGATTCTTTTCATTTATGTTGAAATAATTCTTTAAGAAGGTTATTTCACATCCACCGCTCCCTATTAGCCGATCTCTACAAATCAAGCTTATTTTGAATTAAGCTCTAATCATTTCTTGATAGTAAAAACTGAAAGGGGGTATTGTTTATAGGATAGTCAGATGTATAATATCTTTCAATAAAGCGATCTTTATTGAGGGTGATTCTTTAATGTAAGCAAAATCAAGTCCAAACAAAGATTACCACCGGTCAACAGGGAGTAAGTTGCCTTCCAAGCACAAACCAAGATGGCAATTACTCCCCAATCCCGGTAGTGATCGCAAAATTAATTAATTATGCGACAAAAAATTTATATCATTCTTTGGAATCATTCAGTAAAAAAGAAGTCTCAGCGATTGCTTTTATTAGTCCTTTTATTAGTTTCAGCATCTATCGCTTTTTGTCAAGGGGATTTACTTGACAATACACTTAATTTTTATGACATCCAAAAAGAGTTTTATCGTGGAATAGACAGTATTTACTCTGACACTAATGAGGGTGGAACCTATGTTCATTATAAGCGTTGGGAAAACTATTGGTGGCCAAGATTAAGTCCATATGGAAATTTTAATTATGCGGATAGCTGCATAAAAGATTTTATTTCAGATTTTGATCAATCCGACAAATTATCAACTATTAGTTCGGAATGGAATGAGGTGGGGCCAAAATCTAACGGGCTTAAAGGCATTGGATTGGTTAACGATATTGCTTTTCATCCAACAGATACTAGCATATTATTTTGTGGTTCATCGGGGGGTGGTGTTTGGAAAAGTACAGATGAGGGCGAAAGCTGGACTAATTTAAACACCGATCAACAACTGGCAAGGCTGGGAGTGTCAACCATCGCAATTGATTCAGATGATCCAGACATACTATATATTGGCACAGGTGACATAGATTATCATTTTTGTGTTTCTGATGGTGTTTATCGGAGTACAGATGGGGGCCAAACATGGAATCCTATTAATAGTGGCTTATTCGATATTGATGATGGCATTTTTTATACAAGTAAATTATTAGTCCATCCTGACAATGATTCAATTCTATTTGTCGCAAATTCATTCGGAATATTCAAATGTAATAACAGACAGGCTGCGACACCAACATGGCAAAAAGTATATCCAGCTGAGCAAGATTCTTTTGTATTTGTAAGAAACATTGGATTTAGACCAGACAGCAACTCCCAACTATATGCGGTTGGAATTGATGTAATTAAATCTGACTCCGTAGGAAAGGCTGGGTCTTGGTATTCAATTGCTACTACTAATGGGTTTGATTTGCGAAATACCCCATGGCCAAATGAATTTTCGGGAGAATATCTTGAGATTATGGATATGGCAATTGGACCAAACGATCAATATGTATATGTAAATGGTTTCGCTCGGGATCATGCTCCACCATATAACTTCAAGGATGATTGGAATGAATTTATTTATAGATATGACGTAGTAGCCAACACATGGGATTCCGTTAAATCCTTTGACAGAATATATCCGGGGAAATTTATATTATGCGTATCACCAGAAACAGATAGTTTAATCTTTGGCGGCTCGATAAGTGGATATTATTCAAAAGTAGCAGCGAACAGTTGGACCTCTTCACCTTTTTTTGCTGGTTATACTTGTGATGTACATGTTGACATACATGATATTAAGGTGTCTCCCTACAGCGACACAACATTATTTATTGCAACAGATGGTGGAATATGGCGGATCACATATTTGAAACATGGTATTCATCAATTACTAATAAAAACAGAAACAACAGAACTTAACAATGGTCTTGGGGTTGGTACACTTTATAAAACTGGAAGCTCGATAATTGACCCTGATCAAATATTGATTGGAAATCAAGATTGTGGATTAAACTATTTTAAAGATGGTTCTTGGTCTCATGAGTTTACATCAGATGGATTTGAATGTTTTATGGATTATTATGATCTTTCAAAATCTTATGGGACCACTTACGCGGGTGGAAATGGATCACTTTATAGAAATCTTGGTAGTGCAAGTAATCCGTATTTCAGCAATTCATCGGTAGGTTTGGTTAATGATACTGCGAGAGATGCTGAATCATCATATTGGGGTGCAGCATTAGTTGCAAATCCATATAACTCTCATACTCTTTATCAGGGCAGGCTCAATTTATGGAAAACCAATATGGCTCATACCACAGATGGTTACGACTGGTTTAGAATTTCTAGTTATTCAAATCAGTTTCCTGACACATCATGGTATGGAGTAGTCTATGGCTTGGAAGTTTCTCCCACGGATTCAAATTATATTTACTGCAGTTATATTAATGCACGATCATGGAGAACACACCACGATGAATGTAAATTATTGAAATCTTCAACTGGTGGAGGAACTGGTCAAAATGATTGGACAGATATAACACCAACGGATACAACTTGGTTTATTACCGATATCGCAGTAAGTGATAAGGGCCCAGATACAATATGGGTTTGTTATTCTGGATATAATTCGGACTTCAAAGTTAAAAAATCTGTTAATGGTGGAACAACGTGGACAGATTATTCTACGGGATTGCCCAATGTGCCTATAAATTGTATTGTCTATCAGAACAATAGCAATGATGGTTTATTTGTTGGGACAGACATTGGCGTATATTATAGAAATGATACCCTTACATTATGGCAACCATACATGGATGACCTTCCCAATGTTGTGGTGAAATGGTTAGAAATAAATTATACTGCAAACAAAATTAGGGCAGCGACATTTGGTAGGGGATTATGGGAATCAGATCTTCCAGAACCTTGTCCCGTCTCTTCAAACGATACACTTTTTATCAATTCAGACACAACCTGGACATCCTTGCAAAGAATTCATAAACACGTAAAAGTATCCAGCAGTAAAAAACTGACAATTAAAGGGAGGGTGTTTTTTGGCGAAGGAAGAAAAATTATCGTTGATAGGGGCGCAACACTTAAAGTTGATGGTGGATATCTAACCAATAGTTGTGATGGGGATACATGGGGTGGTATTCAGGTGTGGGGAGATACCGATAAGAGTCAATATACAACCGGTGCCCAAGGGAAAGTGACTATTAAAAATGATGCTTCAATTGTTAATGCTGAAACCGGAGTCGAAACTATTTATAATAACGGCACCTTAAAAAACAGCTCATATGCCGGTGGTATTGTAAGGGCTACTGATTCAAAATTTATCAATAATATTGTGGATTTGGATATATACGACTATAACAACTACCTTGAGGCGGATTCGATTCAGAAAAACGAAGTTAATAATTTAGGCTATGTTACAAATTGTTCGTTTAGTGATGATCATAGCGAGGACACAATATTGGAAAGACCAATGGTACGACTTAGTGGTGTAATGGGGATAAAGTTCTCTAATTGCTTATTTGTGTCTTCCGATGAATTGTTAGATTCATCGAAACAGCAGAATAATAGTTATTGTTACATTAAGAATTCGAAAGATATAACCTTTAGAGGCTGTACGTTCGAGCATACATTAAATCCAACATCTTCATATGCTAGGCCAGGGCGTGGAACAGGAATCTATAGCTATAATTCTAGTTTCTTCATTGACACGACTTCTTCAGATACTAGTTTATTCAAAAACCTATATTACGGAATACGTGTGTTTGGAGTGAATACTGTTTATTCACCATCTATTAAACATACGGGTTTTTATAAAAACCTTAGAAGTATCTATGTTGGTGGAATTGATGACGCCATTGTAACGAGGAATGAGTTTAACCTTCCTTCATCATCAGACTCGGTATCATATGGTTTATATCTTGATAACAGCGCTGATTATACTATTGAAGAAAATTACTTCAAATATTGGTCAGGAACAGGAGTTCAAGCACCAAGTCTTTATGATCTAACCGGAATATTTGTAAACAACTCAGGAGAAGATTATAATGAAATTTATAATAATACCATTATAGGTTTAAAATATGGAATTGTTGCAATGAATGATAATAGGGGAGATGACAAAGACAGATATACTGGGCTCAAGATTTTATGTAATAATTTCAGCAAAAACTACTATGATATACTTGTAACAAGCTTAACAGAGGGTAAGGGGATCTCAAAATATCAGGGGTACAATGATTATGAGTCGTCACTTGCCGGAAATTTGTTTAGTTATGATACTCATTATGATTCAAGCGATTATTACAACCAATTAAACAACATAATATATTATCATCATGATTCTTCTACCTCAACAGGATATAATGCTCAGCCGAAATACTATTCAAGCAGCACAATAACCCTGAGTGAGGGACAATGGTCATATTCAGACACAAGCTGCCAGTCAAATATTACAGTTGAAAGTCGCAGCAGCATTCAATCCAGGATATTAGCTACTGAAAATCAAATTTCTTCCGTAGAAACTCAATTAGACCAATATGTTGATGGGGGGAACACTGAGGCATTAAACTTAGAAATAGATGTAAGTCAACCACCCGATGCTATAGATTTACAGAATGATTTATTAAGTGACTCACCATATTTATCTGACACTGTAATGGTAAATGCAATTGAAAAGGAAGATGTATTACCATCAGCAATGATAAGAGATGTATTGGTCGCCAATCCTCAAGCCGCTAAATCTAATAAAGTAATGGATCGAGTTCATCAAAGATCAAATGCTCTTCCTGAATATATGATAGATGAAATCGAACAGGGGATAAATACCACAAGCTCAAAAGAGCATTATGAGGCGAAGCTTTCTCATTATGAATTAATTAAATCCAGAGCACAACGAAAATTGATTAATATCTATAAGCATGATACAATAAGCGTTTGGGCTGAGGATAGTATTATATCAATTTACCAGAATGAGGTTCGATTATCGTATAAGTATTCTTTGGTTTTTGAATACCTTTTTGATAAAGACACATCTAATGCATTTGATTTATTGTCAGATATTCCAGTAGACTATGAACTTACTACAGGTCAACTTAACACACACTATAACTATTTAGATTATTGCGATTTTATAAGAGGCAACATACGACAAGGATATAATTTCACGGAGATAGATTTAAATCAAAGCATGAGCCTGTCCCAGATAGCAACTAGTTATTTCGATAAACCAGGTGCTTTTGTTAGAAATGTGTTGTTTGAAAACAATTATATTAAGTACTATGAGCCATTTATTTTTCCTAACTCATTAAAAACTGAATCTATTTCATCTAAGAATTCAAACCCATATTCTAAAGATGACGTGTTCTCCATTTACCCTAATCCTTGTTATGGATACTTTATTATTAACAGAAACATTTCAAATACAGGTGATTACTATCTGTATCTTTATAATATGGATGGCAGTATTATGGAGTCAATTAGATTAGCTGGAGGATCAGATCAACGGGTTATAAATGTTACAGGTTTGACTACAGGAACATATATATGTAAATTTGTAGGAGATGAAAATTATGTTAAGATTATAAAGCTCATCATTATAAATAACTAATTGAAGCTATAAGCTAACACCAATACACCCCTATGAATACGTGGATAACAATTGTCATAATAATACTTTTTGCTAATACGTCGATTGCCCAGATTACATACTTCAGTGAAATCTATCCAAATAATACATGGGGTGAATGTAGGAGTGTACTTTATAAAGATGATACTATATATGCATGTACGTTGGAGGACAATCAGTACACTGGTCTTAATCAAATAAAGTTCCTGACGATTGATTTGTTCGGTAATTTAATATCAACCAAAAGTTATGATTATCCATTTGCCTCCATGTATCCTGGAGTGGGACAATCATTTCATTTTACTGATGATGGTGGCTTTTCTCTATGTGGAGCTATTGGATTTTGGCCAGAAATTATCGGCTTTATTATGAAGCTTGATAAAAACCTTGATACTATTTGGATGAAAACATTTGAAAGTAGTGTGAGTAATCAATTAATATTTGAAGGGGGAATCCCAACATCTGATGGAGGAGTGATGGCTACAGGCGAGGATTATTTGTGGAATAATCTGGGGGATATAGTTGTGGTCAAGGTTGACAGTATTGGCAAGCTCCAATGGAGAAAATCCTATGCATTTGAACCAAATGAGCGTGGATATGGAATATGTCAAGCACCAGATGGTGGTTATGTGGTAACCGGGAAAAGACATGTCCCTGGGAATGATTATTCAGTGGAACCTGTAGTATTAAAAATCGATAGTATGGGAAACCAAGAATGGTTGTTAGAAATTGGGGGAGAACTTGACGACAGAATTGCAATGGCTACTATCTCAAGTGATGGAAATATTGTTACCGGGACCGGAATAGGCACCTGGCAGGTTAGCCCTCACTGGTTGCCACACACCAAAATCAAGCTGGCTAAAATATCTCTTAGTGGTGATATTATATGGAGTCGGGTGTATTGGTCTTCATGGATTTATGCTGGCGTCAAGGAATTAATCCCATTAGAAGATGGATCAATCGTTACAACTGGATTTGCTCATTGTGATACAATATACGGCGGAACGATGGCTTATATTTTAAAGGTAAATTCATATGGAGACAGTACATGGTTCCGAAATTATGGCTATTATGTTAATATGGCCTCCCCCGAAAATCGATTATATGATATTGCTAAATCCAAGCACGGAGGATTTGTATTGGCAGGAGAAGCATATAGAACTGTTGGTTCTGGATATCCTAAAACTCCTTGGGTTCATAAAGTAGATAGTAATGGGTGTGAGTGGCCGGGGTGTGATCCAACAGTTACTATCAAACAAGAAACACTTAACACAGGTAATGCAATATATGCATTTCCAAACCCATGTTCTGACTTAATAACTATAAGCTATTATATAGAAAATCAATCATCAGTAATATTAAGGTGTTACAATACACAGGGGTGTTTAGTTGAAGAGCTTATGGTTTCTCATGAGTATGGGTTGAATCATCAGGTTTGGGATATGTCCGCGCTGCCAAATGGGATATATTTTTACGAAATCAGAGCCGACAGAATAATTGGATTGGGGAAGATAGTTTTGAACAGATAGTACAATAAATACAAACCAGATCATGCAAAAACTAACTACATTTATTACTTTCACATTGCTTTCAGTAAGTCTATTCTCACAAGACTATACCCCATTTCCAGACTCTAATGCCATATGGAAATCATCAGAGGATCCATATCCTCCCCCACCACAAATTTGGTATGTTGCTCACTGGGATTATGTAATCCTTGGTGATTCAATCGTTAATGATCTAACATATAAGAAGATCGGTAGGATAGACTACAATGTGCAGTGCTCCCAAATCTATAATGGGCCGTATTATGTTACGCTTATCAGGGATGATACCCTGGAAAGAAAGGTGTACCATTGGGATAATTTATATGGAGAGACCATTATGTGGGATTTTACTCTACAGGTTGGCGATTCGGTACCGGTGGGTTTCAATGGAGGTTACGGATATGAAGTCGCTTCAATTGATTCTGTCCTTTGCGGAGATTCTTACCGTAAAAGATTTCATTATGAGGGTGATGCTTTATATCCCATTGAAGTAGTCGAGGGGATTGGGGCAAACACCGGATTATTAGAACACATGATTGTCTTTGAACATATTCATTGGTTACGATGCTTCTATCAAGATGGAGTCCCTATTTATTTAAACCCTGAAGTGGATCAATGTGATCTCGAAATTGATACCTGCTTAACTGTTGGTATTATAGAAAAGTCCACCAATGATCTAAAGGTGAGCGTGAATCCAAATCCTTGCACTACCTTTACGATACTTTCCTTCACCCTTTCCGAGTCCTCCACTGTCAACATAAGCATCTTCAACCCCCAAGGTCAACTTATCGAAAAGATAGAACAGGAGCAACTGAAAGGCGAGCAACAGGTTCAATGGAACGCTAAAGGATTGCCTGCTGGAGTGTATTACTTCAGGCTACAGGCGGGGGAAAAGACAGGTGGAGGAAAGATGGTCAAGATGTAAAAGAAAAGGAGCTTACGCTCCTTAAATAATCCCTTCATCAGCACAGCTATAAAAGCTTTCTGATGTTAGGATAATGTGATCTAGCACTTGAATGTCCAGTGTATTGCCAGCATCACGCAATTTATGCGTCAAGGCAATGTCTGACTGGCTGGGCTCCTTATTACCCGATGGATGGTTATGGGCAAGGATAATACTACTAGCATTTGACTTTAGGCCAATCTGGAATATCACCCGGGGATCGGCAACAGTACCCGAAATACCACCTGAGCTTATTTTGCTCCACCCTAGGACACGATTGGCCCTGTTCAGGCAAACTGCCATGAACTCCTCTATGCGTTCAATGTGGACGCTCCAGATGCTTCTAAGGTATGATACAGCATCAGTCGAGGAAGTAATCTTTGGCATGTCCGAGACAAGCATCTTGTTCCGGTAGTGCAGCTCCACCTCAGCCATCCGAAAGGCTTTCACCTGCTCCTGAAAGGGCCTTTCAAAGAGAGTTATCTGGCTCATACGAGTACCCCCTTTCCCTCAGGATTCTTTGGCACTTTGGGATCCTTGGTGTCAAAGACGAATTTCTTTTCATATGTATCAGAGCCGTGCATCTGTCTGATGGCATCCATGCTCATGGGATTAGAATTGCGGCTGCGATGCCATTTAGGCCGGTGGTACCACATTCGCTTATTGGGCGAATACTTCAACCCAAGTTCTTTGAGCTTTGCTGTATGCTTGTATGTGGGCCCTGTGACCCATAACCAGCTGCCACAGACTTCCATGGTGAGGTCAAGGTAAAGAAGTTCACTGATAAGCTGCGGGAAGTTAATGAAGTCTTCTTTAACCTCATCATCAAACTCTTTGAACTTTGGCAGGGTGGTTACCTCCATGTATTCTCTGTCAATTTTTTCAACATGGCTAAGGTCGCCAGCACCATTGCCATGAGGATGCCAGTATTCCACGCTTTGCTTGTATTTAGATTTGATTTGGTCCAGTGTCTTGAACCCACTGAATTGGTTTTTAGCATTCATAACGTATCGTTTTTGGTTGAACAATAAGTTTTATGAATAAGGATAATACCGGGTGGGTATAGGGGCTATTTAGCATAATAGACTTATCGGACACCAAGCCACAGGCGACTGCTCCGATAAGAAGCTGTTATGTTAAAGAGCTTTGGTAGTGGGAATGACATAGGGCAGGCAAAAGGAGGCTCCAAGAGTGTAAATAAACAACCCACCCCCCACCAAACGGCGGGTACCTAACTGTCAGAAAGGAAGGGATGGGGTTATGCGGGCATATGTTAAGTGAAGTGATTAAAAATCTTCAAGTACTTTTTCTTCTTCAGCACTCTGCAATTCAGCACTCATACTTGAATATTGTATTTCGATGACAGGATTATAATCTTCTGCAGCAAGCGATATCTCAATCTCAGTATTTGAACTCCTATAAACTGCATAAACCATTAATCTTCCCATCGAAATTTCATGCCCCCATTCCGATTCATCATTCTTATATGGGGAGTCGGTCTTCCAAAGTGCATCTTTTTCAACAGGATTTCCGTATTTCTTTGTTAAATAACCGTTTAGGACAGCAAAATCAGATAGGTAATCATCATTATTTACGTGAGTTTCCATCACGAGATACTTTCCACGAGTAAGTTTATCTCCTGCAAAAATATATCCAGCTAATACGTCAAAACCCGCTATGGTAGTCTCATATATAAGATACCTAGAAGTTTCCTCCACTAATTTACTTGATTCACTTGATTTTACTTGACTTGGAGACATCCCCCATGTAGCTTTTCTAAAGTCTTGACTCATGACCGAAAATGTTGTTATGGTCACTGTAATAAAAGCTAAAACAATTTTTTCCATGATTAACTCCTAAGTAAATTAATGATTGAGTTTTATTCTATCGCTCACATTGTGGAAAAACCGGACAAAGTGACCCCCTTGTGCCGATTTTGATTGACCACCCCAATGCCGGACTGAATTGACCACCTCGCCGAAGCAAACTGACCACCTCAGGCCGGAGTAAATTGACCACCAAACAATAAGGATTTTTCTTGTGCTGATAAGCACATAAATGATTAACCTGCCCTGGTAATTAATTTTTAATCATTTATGTCAAACCATTTAACGCACATGAAAAAAGTAAGATTGATTCTTCGCATGTACACCGAGGGTGTAAGCAAGAAGACCATTAGTGAAAAGAGCGGTTGTAGCCGTAATACGGTAAAGAAGTACATCCGTCAATTTATTGCCATGGGCAAATCCTTTGAGGAACTGAACCAACTGAGCAACACCTCTTTAGAAGAATTGTTTAAGTCAGAAGCTCCTTTGCCCCATGACAGGCTTGATACCTTGAGGGGTTATTTCCCCCAGATGGAAAAAGCCCTGAAACGAAAGGGTGTTACCCGTGAGCAGTTGTGGAAGAAGTATATCAGTAAGCATCCAGAGGGATATCGCATAAGCCAGTTCAAGGAACACTACAACCGATGGCGTAAGCAATCCGCCGGGGTGATGCATATTGAGCATAAAGCCGGCGATAAGATGCAGGTTGATTATGCCGGTGATCGCCTTGAGATCGTGGACCTGGATACTGGGGAGTTGCGTCAGGTAGATGTGTTTGTAGCCATTCTTGGAGCCAGCCAGCTCACCTATGTTGATGCAAGCGTTTCACAGAAGAAGGAAGACTTCATACAATCCTGTGAGAACGCGCTTCATTATTTTGGTGGTGTGCCACAGGCCATCGTAACCGATAACCTTAAATCGGCAGTCATAAAAAGCGACAGGTATGAACCCACACTGAATGAGGCCTTCCGGGATTTTACACTTCACTATGGTTTATCGGCTCTTCCCGCTGGTCCATATAAACCTCGTCACAAGGCCCTGGTTGAAGGCATGGTTAAGATCATCTACCGGGTCATCTATCCTGTTATCAGGCAGCAGAGCTATACAAACCTGGAGGATCTGAACAGGGATCTGCTCATCCAAGTGGACAAGCTCAACAACCAGTTGATGAGAGGCAGGCCTTACAGTCGCCGGATGCTGTTCGAAGAGACCGAACGTGAAGCATTGCAACCTTTGCCAGCATATCGTTTTGAGATAAGGCACAGGAAAGTGGCTACCGTGATGAAGAACAACCATGTAAGCCTGGGAGTGGATAAGCATTATTACAGCGTACCCTATGAGTACATTGGCAAGAAAGTGAAACTGTTCTACAACCAGGATGATGTTGAGATCTATTATCAGTATGAAAAGATCGCCAGCCACAAAAGGGATTTGCGCCCTTTCAGGTATACCACTGTCTCAGAACACCTGGCATCAAGCCACAAGTATATCACAGATTGGACGCCGGAGAGGTTCATTGAACAGGCTGATAAAATAGGCCCAAGCACACACCTGTACATACAGAAGGTCCTTGAGAAACCCCAGCACGCTGAACAGGCTTACCGCTCGTGCCAGGGTATCATAAACCTGGCTAAAAGGGTCGGCAACAAGCGCCTGAATAGTGCCTGTGCCAGGGCTGAGTATTTTGGGGAGTACAGCTACAAGACAATAAGAACCATTTTAGAGAGAAAGCTGGATTTTACCGATCATAGCAAAGATGATGATATAAAGGCCATACCTCTGCACAACAACATCAGGGGTAAGAGATATTATAAATAATCCTGAGCGGCCACTCATCATGATCCAATGCATCCTGGTGGGTGGCCATTTTATTAATCTTTTAAATCAAACAATATGAATGCAGAAACACTTGAGAAGATGAAAAGCATGAAGTTCTATGGCATGGCCAGTGCTTTTAGCAGTTGCCTTGAAGACGGCAGGATGTCCATGATGACAGCCGATGAGATGACCGCCTTTTTGGTTACTTCAGAATACGATGACCGGCATAACCGGCGTATTGAAAGATATATCCGCAATGCCAGGTTCCGTTACAATGCCAGCATTGAGAAACTATATTTTGGTCCGGACAGGGACCTGGACAAGAATCAGCTAATGCGCTATGGGGAATGTGATTTTATTGCCAAAGCAGAGAATATCCTGATTACAGGCAGAACAGGGATCGGCAAGAGCTATATAGCATCGGCCCTGGGAAATCAGGCCTGCCTGATGGGTTATAAAGTCTTCTACATGAATATCACTAAACTCTTTGCCAAGCTCAAGATGATGAAGGCTGATGGATCCTACCTGCGTGAGATAGCCAGGATAGAAAAACAGGACCTGCTCATTCTGGATGACTTTGGACTGCAGCCCCTGGATAATCAAAACCGGGCTGCTCTGATGGAATTAATTGAAGACCGGCACCACAGAAGATCAACCATCATCACTTCTCAACTCCCTGTCAAACAGTGGTATGATGTTATTGGTGAAAAAACCCTTGCGGATGCTATACTGGATAGGTTGGTTCATGATGCCCATCGGTTGGAAATCACAGGAGACTCGATGAGAAAAAAAAGAAAGTTCAACAATTAATAGCAAACAACCCGATAAAAAAATATATTTGTTAACATTATTAGCTCAAGAAAAGTTCTTTGTTGTTTATGTGAAAAATAGGGGGGTCAATCAATCCCGGCTTCCAATGGTCAGTTTCCACCGGCGAAAGGTGGTCAACTTGTCCGGTTTTTCCAGATACATTTTAGTAACAAGTACAACTAGTTTTGGAGCAGGAGGACGTGATTTTTCTTTACTAAAAATTGATAGTATAGGTAATGCTATTTGGATGAAATCTTATGGTGGTTATAATAATGATGAAGCCAAATCAGTTCAACAAACTATTGATGGAGGTTATATAATTGCTGGTCATACAAATAGTTTTGGTAGTGGGAGTAATGATGTATACATAGTTAAAACAAATGAGAATGGTGATACTTTATGGACAAGGACATATGGTGGACAGTACGATGAGGAGGGTTGGTATATTCAGCAAACAAATGATAATGGGTATATTATTGTTGGATTAACAAATAGTTCTGGTGCAGGAGATAATGATGTTTATTTAATTAAAATAAATAGTACTGGAGATACTCAATGGGCAAAAACATATGGTGGCTATTATCATGATCAAGCCAAGTTCGTATATCAAACCAGTGATAGTGGGTATATTATTGCTGGCGAGACACAAAGTTTTGGTGCGGGCTATAGCGATGTTTATCTAATTAAAACAGATGTAAATGGAGATACGTTATGGACAAGAACATATGGAGGAATGGATACAGATGGTTCGCTAAGTGCGCAACAAACTTTTCTAGGTGGCTATATAGTTTCAGGTTGGACAAGAAGTTTTGCGGAAAGTTATACGAGTGTATATTTAATAAAAACCGACAGCATGGGCAATAGTGGATGTAATGAGTTTACTACAAACACAATAGTTGATAATGCAACGGCTATTGCCCACCCAACATTGACATTCCTAGATTCTGGAGGAATAGTAACTAATCCACCAACAATTGTGGAGAATATATCAATTATTGATAGTACATTATGTTTCACTTTTGATGATATAGTGGAGAAAAGTAAACCGATGAAAGATGTTCATATTTATCCTAATCCATTCAGTACCTATACTCTTATAGAATTTGATAATTACAAAAAAGAAGAACACACCTTGACCATTTACAATTCATTAGGACAATTTGCACGACAAGTTAACAATATCACGTCAGGACAAATAAAAATAGAAAGAGGTAATTTAGCGAATGGGCTGTATTCCTTTCAGCTACGAACAAACAAAGAAATAATTGGAAAGGGGAAGGTAATAATTGAATAAAAAAAACGCACATCTTATAACAATATGTAAATTGCTTTAAAACACAATTTAGGGAGTGTTCAATGAACTGTGTCAAGGGTTAATATCAGGCTTATTTCTATCATCAAAGGAAATCAAACATATAGAAAGATGTATGTAAGGCTGGAGCCTACCTCATCAGCACCATTTTCCCCCCACCAACCTTATCCCCAGCCTGAATCCTGAAGTAGTACATCCCTGCAGGTAGTCCTTCAGCATTCCACTGAGCCTTCTGTTCACCTTTAGGCTGCTCTTGTTCTATCTTCTCGATCAGTTGACCTTGTGGGTTGAAGATGCTAATGGTGACATTTGAAGGCTCTGAGAGAGTGTAAGAGAGGGTTGTTGAGGTGGTGAAGGGGTTGGGGGATACCTTACAATTTAAAGCTACTTTAATCTCATTAACGGATACACTTTCACAGGCTTCTTCTACCTCTTCTTGACTACTGCAACCTGTAGCATTGCCACTAATGAAAGTGCTTCCTGTTGGATTAACCAAGTAATCACATATAGTTTGTACTTCGCATGTTGTCAATGCATTATTATATCCAATAAACAAGTCAGAAATTGACCCAGCATCAATATTATGCAGACCAGTCAGACTACTTATTGAATGATTACTTTCAATATATAACATGCCATCAATGGAAACTATATTTTCCAATTCTATTAAACTCGTCAAAGAAGCATTATCAGCTATACCTAAATCACCTTGTATATGGGTTATGTTTTCAAGTCCCTGTAAATTAACCAAAGAATTGTTGAAATGAATTGTTAAGTACTGTACAGCAGTTATACCTTCAAGGCCAACTAAACTGATCAGATTTAGATTCGCTGCAATGGAAATCCCTCCGCCTACTGAGTCCAAACTACTTAGTGATGCTATGCTGTTTAGTGAGGAATTCCATCCCCAGTCCCAAAAACCAATTGTCAGATTATCTCCGATAGTAGTTAAACTCTCCAATCCATTTAGGTTTAACAGGGTGTCGTTATTAGAGATCCTCAGATGGCCTCCGATGGAAGTCACAACACTAAGTCCGTGTAAGTTCCATATCTCTCCGAAAATATAAACATCCCCCTCAATTTCCGTACAATTCGGATAATTGATCTGGAAGCTGTCAATCTGTGCCTGTGTTGTAAATGTGATTCCCTCAGGTAGACAGGGCTGGGATGATGCTATCACCTGAATAATGAGGAATAGGATTATGAAAGCTACACTTCTCATGCTGTGACTAACTAACATAGAGACAAACAATATACGAAAATAGTTGGCAGGGTGCTAATAATTTCATGATATAACTTACCCTCATCCACACAGCTATAATATCCCTCACCGTTTCCTCAAATCATCCACACAACTCCCTCTCTGGTATCTTACCCCTCCCAAATGAGATAGTTCAGGAAATGCAATACGTCACCAAGGAAAAAGGAGTTTCATGAAGCCCTGTGTACATTTCTTCTTCATTTAAACTGGTATAGTAGCTAGTTACTGAAAAAAATCCTCTGAATAGGTTGATATCAGAGGGGTGTGGATTTGTGATGGGTAAGGTAAAGGTATACGATTTAGTGAAGGGGTACTGATATGAGCAAAATTAAGTTATTGACCCCGTGCCAAAAGATTAAAAAAATCATATCTTTTTATTAAACATTTGTTTAAAAAACCCTTCAGTCTCCACTTATATCCTCAAGCCCAACAAGTTATGAATTTTTAACATTTAAAAGTATATAACTATTTCAAAAGTTACACTCAATCTAGCGTAAATTTGTATCTTATTATACATGGCACGGCTCAAATGCCAATCTTTAGAAAAATACCTTTATAGAATAAACTTTTAATAATTAAATTTTAATCCAAAAACTTCTTGGCAGGGTAAGGGGATTGCCCATAACCGATCTCGGGTCGGGTTGAAGAAATCCCATAAAATATGAACAAAAAGACATGCAATTGACATGTAAAAGTGAAGGAGAATAAAGTATGAGAAATGATCCATACAAAGACGAGCAGATGAATGAAAAATTAGACGCAATATTAGAAAGGATGTCGGCAATTGAAGATAGACTTGAACCTCAGGACGGAGGGGGTAGAAAACAAGTTACAGACTACCCTCGGCATATGAACCACCGCCAAGCGGTTGAATACATCAACGAAATACATAATATAACGATGGGTACTCAAACCCTATATCAGAAGGTGTCAAAAGGGGATATCCCAGCCATAAAGAAGACTGGTATGAAACAAAACATGTATTCCAGAGAGGAAATAGATGAATGGGCAAAATCTGGTCGTCATTCGACTAAGGATGATTCACCAGAAGCCCATATGAAAAAAATCGGAGAAAATATAAAAAATGATACTAATCACCTTAAAACCAAAGCCATATGAATCAAAAAGATAGTCTAAGCACGCAAATAACAAGCCCAAGAACAGAAAATTCAGAAAAAACTTATATACAATTTCCGCTATGTACCTTGGCGCTCTTTCATGAAAATCCAGTTGAAACCCTGAAGAATATTGTTGCGTATGGAATCACTTACCGAAATAAAAATTTACGCTACTCTGACCATGATGTCATCAGGCAATTGATTTATGATAATTACAGGGGGCATCTTTATCCAGAGTCTCTTCGTGATGAACTTGACTCAAT
Source organism: uncultured Bacteroidales bacterium (assembly GCA_963753055.1). Classification (GTDB taxonomy): domain Bacteria; phylum Bacteroidota; class Bacteroidia; order Bacteroidales; family B18-G4; genus JAUWGC01. The sequence goes on from CAVWAP010000004.1 coordinate 346,294, forward strand.
GGATTATAATTCAGAGGACGCAAGCGATGGTAACTGGTTATTTGATCCAAAAGATGGAAGCTTTAATCCTGACGATGATCGACTGATAGGTGTAAATGAAATGTATTACAGTAATAGCGAATTTAAAGAAAAAGCTATTAGCAACTACAAAATTACCATGGCGATTGGCAACTGTGATTTAGACCTGTCCGATATCTACACCAAGGACAGGTTTGATGTGATAAGGAATTATCAAAAACAGCAAGAGAAGCTCTTCCGTAAGCAACCCATGCCAAGTGTCAACACAGATATCATATTTTGGTTTATTGAAAATCCAGAAAATATCCATCTATTTGCAGCTTGTACTGCGATTAGGAGCCTTATAGGTAGGCATGATTATACTGCCACAAACAAGGATGTTGTCGTCATGAGGATGATTGGTGCAAAAAGCAATGATGCTCTTAAGCATGCCTTAAACAGTGACCACCTAAAGGAGATTTATGACCTCTACACCAATCCTTATCAGTTCCACAAACTGACTGAAGCCTTAAGGGATAAAAACTTTATTCAATCATGCTTCGGAGACCGAAGGAAATATTTTTTTAGTACCAAACTTGATTATGATCAATTGGGTGACAGAGCTAATCAGTATTTTGCAGAAAGGGACTATAAGGGATTAGAAAGAAGAGCAAGAGCCAACCTAGAACAACGTAACTGAGCAATGCCCTCATAAATTCTTTTGAAGAACACCTTAAAAACGGGGTGTTTTTTTATTTACCGTACACTCTACCGTACACTTCCAAAAAAAATAAGGACTCACATTTATTTGTAAGTCCTTGTTTTTCAGTGGTGGGAGTTACTGGATTCGAACCAGTGACCCCCTGCTTGTAAGGCAGGTGCTCTGAACCAACTGAGCTAAACTCCCAATCTTTTTAAGAACCTCTTGTCGCGGATTACCCGACACCATTTTTGGGAGTGCAAAGATATAATATATTTTCAAAAAGCAAAAAATTATTAACGGAATAATACACTTGGGGATCGAATCTACCGTGTTGATCTTCGATCTATTCAAAAATTTCAAATCCTTTGTTCCTCTGTTCCTCTGTTCGAATGCTTGGTAATGAAATCAACTCCCCAGCTTTTCAACTACCAGCAAAAAATCAACCCGGGCAGTTGCTCCCATACCCATGAAGGTAGGTTTGACATTCGGAAGGACGGAAATAACATTTCCTTTAAGGCCGTTGATATATCGCTCCAGTTTTTCCTGCATGTCGAAATTTTTCACGTCGATGCGATGGACTTTATATTTCATAGTAATTACGTTTTGATAGTTTAAAGATAGAAAGATTTTAATGTTAGTTTAACAGGTGCTTCCAGATAACTCATAAGTTGTTACCCAGCCCGGTCCGGACTGGTTTTTTTTATATCTTGCAATACCAACCAAAAATCCATCATGAAGAACCTGCTTCTCCTACTCTCTTTCTTGAGTCTTGTGTCTTGTGGCTCTCATTCTCCCAAAGAAATAACAGATGATTACGTAGCGAAGGTGCATAACACAGCCTTCACAATCGACTCCCACACTGATACTCCCATGTGGTTCACACGCTCGGATTTCGACTTTGGGAAAAGACATGATCCGGTCAAAGACCGTAGCCGCGTCGACCTGCCAAGGATGCAGGAAGGTGGCCTGGATGCGGTTTTTCTTGCTGTGTTTACCGGGCAGGGCGAAAGAACTGATACGGCTTATGAAAAGGTATATAACTATGCCATGAGAATTTTTGATTCTATCTATTCTGTAGCCGATCAATACAAAGATATTGCCACCATAGCAACAAGTTCCGAAGATGGGTATGCGCTTGCAGAACAAAACCGCAAAGCACTGTATATCGGAATGGAAAATGGATATCCCATTGGAGAAGACCTTGCCAAAATAGAAGAATTTTACCGCCTGGGAACCCGCTATATCACCCTCTGCCACACGCGCAATAACCAGATCTGTGATTCATCTACGGATACTACCGAACATAACGGCCTTTCTTCATTTGGAAAAGAGGTGCTCAAGGAAATGAACAGACTGGGTATCATGATCGATGTCTCCCATATCTCCGATAGCAGCTTCTACGATGTCATAAAATACTCCAAAGCACCTATTATTGCCTCTCACTCCTGCTCCAGGGCCATCTGTGATAACCCACGAAACCTAACAGATGACATGCTTGTGAAATTAGCTGAAAATGAGGGTGTTATACAGTTTTGTATCCTGAGTAGCTATGTAAAAGCTCCGGATCCTAACCCCATGCGCGATAGCCTGCAACAGGCAGTGAGAAAGAAATATAGAGGCTTCAGGGACCTTAGCGATGAAGAAATGACTAATGCCCGCCGCGACTGGTACGCTATCGACAGCATTGCACCACGCAAACTCGCTACCGTGAGTGACGCAGTAGACCACATCGATCATATCGTACAGCTTGTTGGTATTGACCATGTGGGCATTGGAACTGATTTTGACGGCGGAGGGGCCCTGGCCGATTGCCAGGACGTAAGTGAACTGCCCAATATAACCCGCGAACTGCTCGCCCGCGGCTATTCCGAAGAAGATATCCAAAAAATCTGGGGCAAAAACCTCATGCGGGTCCTTCAATCAGTCGAACAAACAGCCCTCAAACTACAAAACTAAATCTCCTCTCTCCTCTCTCTTTTCTCTTCTCTCTTCTCTACTCTCTTTTCAGTTCTCTCTTTTCTTTTCGCTGCTCCCTGGTATTAATCCCTGCTGTCGACATCATGCCGCTCATGATGCTTTTCCAGGTGTAATTGGCAACCGACTTAGTAGTATTACGCTCGAAATAAACCTGTCCAACCCGTTCCTTTCCCAAAAGCTTTGGATTATTGGAGCTGATAGCTATATCATTTATCAGGAAATTCATAATTGGAGAAAAAAAGCCTCGGTTGACCTTTGCTTTTTCCCTGTTGTACAAGGCCAGTTTTAACTTTTTGTACCTGAAAATCAATGTCCCGTTGACAAGACTGTCGTTCCCGGTGATGCCCTGTACATCAAGGGTCGCTTTACCGCTTTTGATGAATACCCCCATGATGTTATTTGTAAGTGGATTTAGGATGGTCAGGTCTATCTCATCACTTCTGGCAGAGAACCAGAAATTATTCTCCTGGCTACTCATATCAAAATACATTGAAAGATTGAAATTTGCCTGGCCCATTATCCGTGCATTCAGGCTTAAAGAGAACTGCTTCTTTTCTTCAATCAGGGATATGTCATTGGTAAAATTATAAGCTTTGATATTAAACTGATCAAAAAAGATGGTTCCTGGCAGATCTGATTTCTCGGTGTATTCCCCGTATTCAACATAAGAATCTATTACTTTAATAGAATCTATAGTCATTGTCTGCCCGATGCCCCTGATTGCATCCTGGGGCATTAATGTATGTTTACCGGGTGTGATGGGGTAGCGTTTATCCCTGATCATCCGGAGATCAGCATTGTATAAATTGATACTTCCAAAATGAATTTTGTCATCGCTGATCAACTCCTCTATATAGAAATCATTACAGACTATCTGCCTGGTGAAGAGCTGCATCCTGTCAGTCTGGTAAATCGCTTTCTGAAAGAATTCAGTTTCTTTAAAACGCGGTGTAAGCCGTAATGAATCAATCGTGATCCGGTGATTAGGGAAATTGTAATGCAACCTCCCTGATTGTATATCATATAAACTGTCCTTCGTTATTTGCGACCTTCCTTTAAAGTCGACAGTAAAATTCTCTATCAGGTCCGGATCATCTTCATCGAACATGGTAGTGTCGATGTTTATATTGCTGATCATTAATCCTATACTATCAGCCCAGACAAGTTGGGATGAGGTGTCCTGAGTAGCCCGGTAGTGAAATTTAATTTCCCTGATAATGGTTGTATCCACACTCAAGGCAGTCATCAGGTATGCATACTTTCGGAACATCTCAATATCGATGTTTAAACCAGGCTTGGATTTCTTTTCGTCAGGTCTGACCATTTCTAAATCTACTTCGTCAAATTCCAGCCTTCCCAATTTCAACCTGGTGGGTAAAGTATCTTTTAAATATAATCCTTTCAGCAGAATCCTGTTGGATTGAAAATATGTTTTAGACCCTTTTGGAACTTTTATTGGGTTTTTTACCTTAATGAAGTTTCCTCCCATCAGGCTATCGATTACAATATCCTGCTTATTGGGATTTGTATGGCCATGTTTGATCAATAGGTGGGAATCATCAAGGTCATTATTTAGTTTAAAGTCATTAAAAGAAAACTGGATCTTCTTTATCAGGTTATCACCTACACTCATGTCTTTTACATGCTTGATATTCAAGTCCCTGATAGAATATGTGGTGCTCGCCTGTGCACTTTCATACTCTAACCTGAACTGCATGTCAGACCAGATGATCGTATCATACCGGAAATCAAGAAGCCTTTTAAACATCCCATCCTCCTGATCAATATCGGATTCCTGCTTTTTGCCAGGTTCCAACATCTTCATTTTTAAATCGGCAGATAAATCATCAATAATCAGCTTCCTGAAGGTCAGCTTGCCAGACTTTAGCAGCCTTGCATATTGAAGCTCACTGAAATCAAATCTGCTGAGGTTGAATGAATGAATCTTTATCTTTTGCTGATCGGTATTTTGATAGGCATGAATATCGAGTTCCTGTAACCTGAATCTCCCACGGTTAAAATCAATGAATAGCTCGCCAAAATTTCCTTTATGGCCTAACATTTGGACCCCAGTCTCTTCAATAATTACGTTCCCTGTTAGCTTCTGGATCCAATTATTTAAGGAATCATGTTTGTCCAGATCAATATCCTCAAGATGTATGGTGAACCTGGATTTAACCATAAAAGTATCTGTCTCATGATGAAAACTTGCATCAGAAACGCCATACTTCAGGTCGAACAGATTTAGCTGAAGTCCTATTGGAAAGACAGCCCTATTGCCTGGGTTATTTTGAGGGTCATTAGCCTTGTTAGTTGTGGTTGGAATATCAAAATTCCCTGAAATATTAGGTGAGTCAATAAGCAGTGTGCCGGCGATTAGGTTTTTGTCAGTAATCAAAGCAACTGGATCAATTTCTGATATCCTGAATTCTTTAAAACGCAAGAAACCATTCTTATTATCCTTACCTGATTTTATCCTTGCTGTAAGGTTATTGATACCAAGAGTTCTGTCCTGCCATATCAGAGCACCGGTTGACAATGAAATGTTTTTAGAAGGCAGTGACGCTGTAATGGCATCGGATTGTAGCTGCAGGTCCTCAAAGTTTAATTCAGAGATCCCTCCGGACAAATCAAGGTTAACTGCATAGGCTGAAAAGCCATTGAGATCAATGTTGAAATCCTGCCCCCTGGTAAGCTTTATTCTCCCATTATTAATCCGGATCTCTGGTAATATTGATAGTGCATGCTGGCCCGGACCATCACTCTTATGTGGCTTTAGGATTGGATGGTTTAAATCAATCTCAACAAAAGGGTTGTTCAGGATAAATGAAAGTGATGAAAACTTTTCAGATTGCAGCAGGCGAGGATAGGCATTACCCGCCTTCAATTCCTTTACCTGGAAAATGAGAGATGCCGGAGTGTCCACATTATCATCATGTATATCAATGCCATTAATGGTCAATTGACCTTCTTCTGAAGAATAGTATATCGAATCATAATGGATGGAAAGTTGTTCTTTCTTCAGGTCCAGGTACGAACTGCCGGTATTCAGCATTAGCTTCCCAAAGAAAACCCTGGCAAAAGGGTCATTGAAAATTGCTGAATCGAGTAAGATATCATAGAAAGATAAATTGATATGATTTACCTGTATGACTGAATCTTCATCTGCCCGGATTTGGTTAAGCTGGAATTCTTGTATATCGAGTGTATCCAACCTGAATTGCTGCAGGACTTCCGACAATTGCCTTTCCCCTTTTTCTCTGGCAGTGTCAACTTGTGTTGGCGTCGTATCAATATAGTAATCAGTAAAATAGCCATTGGAAATATAGATTGACCTGATGCCGAGATCTTCCTTTCCTCTGATTTCGGTCAGGTCAATGCCATAAAGCTCTATCCGTCCTGCTGAAATAGCAATTCTGTTTTTGCCTTTATCTTCAAACCAATCCGGGATCAATGATGACCCATTCAGTGATATTTTTTTATCCTTGGTGCTGAAGTGCACTGAGTCAATACTTAGGTGATACCCTGAGACAAAAATCTTATGCAGGTTTTTTATCTCGAAAATTAAATCATCAGAAGATAGGATCTGCTGAGCTTTCTTTTCTGGTGCAGGATTGGTGTTGAGATTTTCCAGGATGATTCTGAAGTCAATGATCTCCGGTAAATCATACTGAGCAGTATCCTGCTTAATATTGATGGAACCATATTGGATTTTAACTTCGCCTATCTCCAGATCAAGCTTATTGCCGGTACCTGAACCTTGACTAAAAGTTTCCAGGAATTTCTCAGGATGAAAACTAAATTGCTCCTTTCCTGTCTCCTCGACAAAATAGATCCCGGGTTTATCAAAAACCAATCCGTCTGCAACGAACAAATTATCAAAAATCATCTTTCTGAGGTGCAGATTCTGAAGGTCAATTGTATTAAAAGATAAGTGAGTAAGGTTGATGGTTTTAGCGGAATCAAGATACCTGTTTTTAAATTCCAGATTAGGTTCGATCAGTGTTATTTCATCCTTGACCCAGTTGATCTTTATACCCTTCATGTCAAGAACGATGTCACCCTGGGATTGTTTGTGTATGGCTGCCCGAAGAAAATACAGGATCAGGCTTGCTTTGAAAACATAAATAGCGACAACGAACAATACAATAATACCCAATAAGATTAAAATTATTTTATTGCGGCGCTTCATGCATCAGAATTAATAGAGGAGAGGTTAAAGTTCTCGGGGTGCCTGGGAACCTTATCACGATAGTAATCCTGTATGTCAGCAAGGTCTTTTTTATAATCCCCGGTGGGCTCGAACATCTTAACAATACCTACTTCTTTCTTTTGATAATCAAGGTAAGCCAGGGCCAATGGTACCTCTGCTTTCAGGGCAATGTAGTAAAATCCTCTTTTCCAGTTCTTGACCAGACTCCTTGTACCTTCAGGTGTTACCACAACATATAATGAATCATAATTATTGAATAAACCGGCGACCCAGTCAACCAAATTGTTGTTTTTGGACCTGTCAACAGGTATCCCTCCCCATGCTTTCACAATGCCTCCGACTGGGAAAAAGAATGCTTCTTTTTTGATAAGGAACTTTACCTTGACTTTTAATACAAAGAATCCTAACCTGCCCCAGACATAATCCATATTGCTGGTGTGCGGGGCAACCATAATAACACATTTCTTAACATCATCTGGTATTGGATTACTGATCTTCCAACCAGCCATTTTGAGGATATTTTTCGATAGGAATGCAAGCATATACCGGAACTCTTTAAGCAAAGATAATAGAATTTTTCAGTGACCCGTGAACTGTGATCTGTGATCAGATGTGATCAGAATTTCAGGTCACAGGTCACAGGTCACTGATCACGACAACACAATATAACAACATAATATTACCTAATACATTATACTATATACTATATTTGTATACGAACCATCTTACCAAAAATCCAAATAGTTATGAAAAATTTCATTTCCAGTCTTTTGACTATTATTTGCATGTTCCTGGCAATCACAATGATGGCCCAGGGTGGCCCCTACGACTTGTCAGATGATGTTCCGCTTGACCCGGATGTCAGGTATGGTAAACTTGATAACGGGTTAACGTATTATATCCGCCATAATGCCCTTCCTGAAAACCGTGCTGAGTTTTACCTGGTTGTAAATGCCGGCGCCGTCCTGGAGGATCCCGACCAGAACGGGTTAGCCCACTTCTGTGAGCATATGGCATTCAATGGTACTGAAAACTTTGACAAGCATGAGATCCTGCATTACCTGCAATCGATAGGTATGAAGTTTGGCCCGGAGATCAACGCTTTCACAAGTTACGATGTTACCAACTACATGCTGCAAAAGGTACCAACAGATGTACCTGAAAACATTGATACTTCTTTAATGATATTGCATGACTGGGCAAGCAAAGTCTCTTACCAGGATGAAGAAATTGATTATGAAAGGGGAGTGATCCATGAAGAATGGCGGACAAGGAGAGGGGCTATGTTCAGAATGCAAACAAAAACCGATAAAGTTCTATACCAGGGCTCCAAATATGCCGACCATGATGTGATCGGAGATATTGACATCATTGATCATGCACCGTATGAAGCCTTAACACGTTTTTACAACGATTGGTATCGCCCTGATCTTCAGGCTATCATCGCTGTAGGTGATTTCGATGTTAATCTGATTGAACAAAAGATTACCAAGATGTTTGGTCAGATCCCGGCCAGGGAAAATCCAAGGCCAAGGGAAGAATTTCTGATTCCCGATCATAAGGAAACGCTTGTTGCGATGGAGCAAGATCCAGAAGCACAGTACCTGCTTATCCAGATCCATTATAAGCACGACCCGATTAAGGAAAAAAACATGGGTTACTACCGGCAGTCTGCCGTCCATCAACTATTCAATACCATGCTTAACAATCGTTTACAAGAGCTGTTGCAAGATGAAAACCCACCTTTCATTTACGCCTTTTCCAGTTATTCCAACATGGTGCGAACCAAAGATTCTTACTTTTCCTTCGCGGTTGCTAAAAATGATGGAATCACCAGGACTATTGATGCTTTATTGACTGAAAACGAACGTGTCAAACGATATGGCTTTACCGAAACTGAGCTGGAGCGTACAAAAAGGGAAATGCTGAGTCAGATTGAAAAGCAATACAATGAGCGTAATAAGCAGAAATCAGATGCCTATGTCTGGCAATACTATTCACATTTTCTTGATGAAGAGCCTACACCTGGTATGGAATTCGACTATGCTTTTATGAAGGTTATGATACCTGATATCACTCTGGACGAAATCAATGACCTGGCACCATTATGGCAAAAGGATGCAAACAGGGTGGTGGTTATTACAGCACCTCAAAGTGAGGATGTGATTATGCCTGCTAAAGAAGAAGTGATATTAATGGTCGAAAATATTGGTGACAAAGAAATAGAGCCTTATGTTGATAAAGTTAGCAACCAACCTCTGCTGGCCGACATGCCAGCTCCAGGACAGATCCTGAGCAAAGAGAAAAATGAAGCCCTGGGATCAGAAGAATGGGTATTTGAAAATGGTGTAACTGTTGTTCTTAAGAAAACAGATTTCAAAGAAGATGAGATTATGATGAGGGCATATAGCTTTGGTGGTTCCTCCCTGTATGATGTTGACGACCTGATGTCGGCTCAATTTGCGTCTGGAGTAATTAATGAGAGCGGGATAGCCAACTTCGATAAAATAGAATTGGACAAGCTGCTTGCAGGCAAGATCGTTTCTGTTTACCCCTATATCGGCGGGGTGGATGAGGGTTTTTCCGGAAATTCTTCCAGGAAAGATTTTGAAACCATGCTTCAGCTGATCTACCTGTATTTTACTGCTCCTCCGGAGAATGAGACGGCCTATAAAGCATACATGAACAGGATCAGGGGATTTCTTGAAAATCGTGCCAATGACCCTGCCAATGCTCTCCAGGATACCATTGCAGTGACCATGGCTAACTACCATCCCAGGGTCAGGCCATTGACCGTTGAATTGCTTGATGAAGCTGATTTTAACAGGATGAACTTCATTTATAAAGAACGATTTGGAGATCCGGGCGGTTTTCGATTCTACTTCGTTGGAAATATTGAAGCTGAAGAGGTTGAACCACTATTGGCCATGTACTTAGGCGGCCTTCCAAAAGTAAAACGGGTTGAAACATTCAAGGATAATGGTGTGAGGCCTCCAAAAGGTGAAATTGATAAAAAGATTGTGCGTGAACTTGAGGTACCAAAAGGGACTGTTAATTTCACCTATACCGGCAAATACGATTATGACAATTACCAGGACCGTATCAACCTTACTACTCTTTGCGATATACTTGATATTCGCTATACTGAGTCGATCAGGGAAGAGCAAGGCGGGACTTATGGTGTTTCAGTGTACCCTAGCCAGAGTAAATACCCTGTTGAAAGTTACCAGATCAGGGTACAGTTTGACTGTGACCCCGGTAATGTTGATAATCTGAAATCTATTGCCTACAAGGAGATAGAAAAGATTAAAGCCGAAGGTCCACTATTGAAAGACCTTAATAATGTCAAGGAGAATAAGTTAAAAACAAGGGCTGAAAACCTGAAAGAAAACAGATACTGGCTCAGTACCTTGCAAAGTATTGATTATGCCCAGCGGGATGAAGCTGAATTTCTTGATTATGAAAACTATGTGAGCAGTATGACGATCGAGAGCCTCAAAGATGCTGCCAATATGTTTTTTGGTGATAATGTGGTTGAGGTCATTCTAATCCCTGAAAACATAGGTGATAATACTGCTAATCCGGTAATGGAACAAAAGAAGTAAAAGACGCAGAGCGCAGAACGCAGATTTCTGTTCAGTGTTCACTGTTCAGTGATCACTGATCTAGTAATCAATCTCCATATCTAACTGATCTTTCAGCTTCTTGAGGTTGGGGTTTTTCTCAGCCATCTTCTGGTAGATCTCCTCAGGAAAGTATGCCTTGGATTCTTCATGGTTTTCAAGAATACTGGTTTCCAGCCTTAGCTTATAATTGTCCAATTCTTTACGAAGAAATTCGTGAATGTCGGCCCGCCTTTCCCTGATCTCCTTATCCTGGACCTTATTATCAATCTCCAAAACGATCAGGTGTTCTTCTTTTAGTTGTGGTTTCCTCTTGGTCAGGGTGCTGTAAAGATTAGGTGAGTTTTTGGCCACCGACTCGGAAAAAAGCACCCACGCCTTCTCCAGGTCTTCCTGTTTAAACGGCTTCTCAGGCCTGTCTTTCATTCCATTAAACTGCTCGATAACTTCCTTTTTTTCTTCTTCTGCATGCTGTCCGTTGACTGCTTGTTTAATCGAAAGGGTTCCTGGTATCTTATTTTCAGCTTTCGGAATCTTCGTGCCAGATGGAGGAGGGGGAGGCTCTTCTACCTTACTGATGTTCTCTTTTGGTGTTGGTGTGGGCGCTGGTTTTGGTTTTGGTACTTGTGCAGTTGCTTCTTTATTATGCACAGGCAGATCAGGTGTGACGGTTTTCTTTGTACGGGATGGACTGCCCAGGGCACACATTTGCACTAATGCTATCTCAAGGTGCAAATTCTTATTGTTGCTGTCTCTGTAATTGATGTCACATTGATTATTCAGCTCCAGGGCACTCAGAAGGAATTCACTTGAACATTCTTTTGACTGACTGAGAAATTTTTCTTTTAAGCCCGGGCTAACTTCAAGTAATTCAATGGTTGACGGATCCTGGCAGACAAGCAGGTTGCGCAGATGCTCCCCCATACCGATCAGAAAATGCCTGCCTTCAAACCCATTATCTATGATCTCGTTGATCGTTAGCAAAGTGCCTGGCACATCATGATGTAAAATCTGATCGGTGATCCTGAAGTAATATTCATAATCCAGGATGTTGAGGTTCTGGATGACAATTTCATAAGTGAGTTTGTTGCCCGAAAAGCTTACCAGCTGATCGAACATTGAAAGTGCATCACGCAACGCGCCGTCTGCCTTCAGGGCAATGATGTGCAATGCATCCTCACTGGCTTCAACACCTTCTTTCGATGCAACGAAAGCAAGGTGTTTGGCTATATCATCAACAGTGATCCGTTTAAAATCAAATACCTGGCATCGGGATAGTATCGTGGGGATAATCTTATGCTTCTCTGTGGTAGCCAGAATAAATTTTGCATAAGCTGGTGGCTCTTCGAGGGTTTTTAAGAAAGCATTAAAAGCCTGTGCGCTGAGCATATGGACCTCATCGATGATATATACTTTATACTGGCCGGCCTGCGGGGGTATCCTGACCTGGTCAACAAGGTTTCTGATATCGTCCACAGAATTGTTGGATGCTGCATCCAGCTCATGGACATTAAAAGAAGCAGAATCATTAAATGAAAGGCAGGATTCACAAGCGTTACATGGCTCGGTGTCAGGTGTGATGTTGGTGCAATTGATCGTCTTGGCCAGGATCCTGGCACAGGTGGTCTTCCCTACTCCCCTTGGACCACAAAAAAGAAATGCCTGGGCAATCTGCTGGTTCTTAATCGCATTTTTAAGGGTTGAGGTGATGGCGGGTTGCCCAATTACGGTACCAAAGGTCATGGGCCGGTATTTCCTTGCCGAAACGATAAAATTTTCCATAAAATGATGTTCAATAATTAATGAAATAGCACATCAAAAGTACTAAACTTTTGAATGCTGACAGGGTGCCAGCCAAAATAGAATGCCCGTTTTTTTATGTATATTTGTGTTATTATGCTGCTGATTTACACCCACAAAAAATCCAACCGTATCAAGTTCATTTTTAAGCTGGTCATGGGTAATATCCTGGGGCTTGACTATGCTTTAACGGAGGATAAGGAGGAATATAATCAATACGAAGGACCTAAGATCGCTTATGCTCGTGAGAAGCTGCAAGGTGGTTTATTTTTTTGCTGTATCGACCTGTTGCATGAACGTGGTATAGAAGGGCAGGAGTTATCATTCATTGAATATGAAGGAAATCCGGCTTTTTTCCCCGTATACAATAAAGATTCCATTCTGCCATTCGATGTTTTTGCAGCCAGCTTCTACCTTGTAACCAGGTATGAAGAGTATCTCCCCTATGTCAAAGATGAGCATGGAAGGTTCCAGGCCAAGGATAGCCTTGCCTTTCAAAAGGGATTCCTCGAAAAACCAATTGTAAATATATGGGCACAGCATGTCGAACGGCTGCTTAAAGAACACTACCCTGGCTTGAAAACAAAAGAAAGAACGTTTAAATATGTTCCCTCTATCGACATCAATGCAGCATATGCCATCCGATCCAAAGGCATGATCAGATCTGTTGGAGGCTATCTTAAGCTGGCAGGTGAGCTCAAGATTAAAAATATGTGGGCTCAGACCATGGTTATACTGGGTATGCAACAGGATCCGATTGATACTTATAAGGAACAGCTTGAGCTTCAAAAGAAATATGACATACAGACTATTTACTTCATCCTGTTTGCCAATTATGGTCATAACGATAAGAATATCTCGATAAACAACCGCAGGTTCCAGGTATTGATAAAATCCCTGGCAGACTACTGCAAGGTTGGCTTGCATTCATCTTTCTCATCAATCAAGGACCCTGACCTTCTTCAAATTGAGCTGGAGCGATTATCAAAAGTGTTGAACAGAGAGATTACCAAGGTAAGGCAGCACTTCCTTGTATTGAACATGCCGGTGACCTATCGTAATATGGTAAACCTCGACATCCACGAAGATTATTCCATGGGTTATGTCAACCAGCCAGGCTTCAGGGCTGGAATAGCCAATGCATTTAATTTCTACGATCTTGACCTGGATGTGGAAACCAACCTTTGCATCCACCCTTTTGCCATCCTGAATCTTGACCCACAGGTCATTGCTTCACCTATGGAGCAAATCAAGCAAATCTCCGATGAGGTGAAAAAAGTTAACGGCACCCTGATCAGCATGTGGAGCAATGATGTATTGGTTCGCAATCCCAGTTCTCCTTATGGGCTGAAATTTTATGAAGAAATGATACAGGAAATACTTTTCTGATGTACCATGTTCAATGTTCCATGTTCCGTGTTCCATTTTATATCATATACAGTCTTTTGGACCGGAATGAAATGCAGGGAGAAACCTGATTCATTGCTGTGTCAGATTTTTACTTCGTTAGCAATGACGGTAGATATCTCGTTAAATGAATTTTGCATTTCAATGGAACATGGAACATGGAACATGGAACATTGAACATGGAACATGATTTATAAACATTTATCTTTGCTCTGCAAATACATTTAAATGTTAAATAGCCTATACCTGTATACAAAAAATATTTCTTCACTGGTATTTCGCAAGGAGCGAGATATCTTGCTTCATGACCTGAAACGCTACGGTTTGAAGGGAAAGAAGCATTTCTTTACTGATGAAACCCCACTATTAAAAAGAGAACAGGCACTAGAGCAGGCAATGGACTGGTTGCTACTGGCTAATAGCAGCATGTCGGATGATGGTATCGGGTCATACCACCTTGTTGATGGATGGTCCTCTTCATATCCCGAAACATCAGGCTATATTATCCCTACATTGGTTGTCTATGGCGGCTTGTCAGGAGCTGATAAATATATCGACCATGCCATGTTGGTTGCACAATGGTTGCTGTCTATTCAAAAGGAATCCGGAGGTTGGCAAGGGGGGAGGATGAATGAAAATAAACCGGAAATTGTATTTAACACCGGGCAGGTCATCAGAGGGATGCTTACGGCCTACGCCCAGAATCAAAACGAAGATTACCTTAAATCGGCAATAAAAGCAGGTAATTGGCTTTGCAGTACCCAGGACCAGGAAGGCTTTTGGAAAAAAGATGCCCTGATGAACGCTGAAAGGGTATACGACAGCTATGTAGATGTGCCTTTACTCATGCTGGCCGAAGCCGCCAATGATCAAAAGTATGCGGAATGCGCAATTAAAAACCTCAACTGGATAGCAGACCATAAACAAAAATCCAATGGATGGTTTGAAGACTGTGATAACACCGTCAAACATAATGACAGGCCGATACTTCATACTATCGCTTATACTATCGATGGACTGATCGACTCAGGCATCAGCCTGGATTCAGAAAAATATAAGGCAGCTGCCATCAAGCCTGCCACTAGATTGAAGGAAATATTCCTCAGGGATGGTTTCCTGAATGGCAGATATGACTCCGAATGGAACGGCAGTGAATATACGATAGTTACAGGGTGCGCCCAGATGAGCATCGCCTGGATGAAGATATTTGTCCTGACAGGTGACCAGGAATTTATGACTGCTGCCAGAATGATGAATGATATGCTGGTCAGGATACAAAACAAGCCTGTGAAGGCTTCAGAAAATACAAAGGGGGCCATCCCGGGGTCATTCCCCATATGGGGGAAATATGAACCATTTGCCTTTCCTAACTGGGCCACAAAATATTTTGCCGATGCACTGATCCTGGAACAAAATATACACCAACATTAGAAGATTGAACAGGTATAAAGATGACATACTGATCCACCGCTTTCTTAATGCAGCTGAATCATACAGCTCTCAACCTGCATTGGAAATACAGGGCGGATCAATATCCTATCAGGATCTTGTCAGAGTGAGCTCCAACATCGCATCTAAAATTATATCTCTAAGTGATAAAACATCACCCGTTGCCATCCTGGCTGCAAGGAATTTCACTGCCTATGCAGGCATCCTGGCCGCACTGATGACCGGACGTCCATACCTTCCGCTTAATCCCAGGTTTCCTGTTAACAGGAACCTGATAATGATTCAGAGATCCGGGACAGATACGATAATCATTGCTGATGAAAACAGCTCCATCACTGAGGAGATCATCTTACAATCTTCAAATAAGCTGCATATTATTAATCCGGAAACAGAGGGTCTTATTAATATGGATACTATCGAGCTGGATTACAGTAGATTGGATGGTGTCAGTGCTGATCAGGCAGCATACCTGCTTTTTACTTCAGGAACAACAGGGGAACCAAAAGGTGTTCCTGTGAGTAACGAAAATGTTACAGCCTACCTGGATCATATGCTGGGTCATTATGACTTCAATGAAAATGACCGTTTTTCACAAACTTTTGACCTTACTTTCGATCTCAGCGTGCATGATCTTTTTGCATGCTGGCTCAGTGGAGCTTGTCTTTGTATTCCAGATTCAGAAAAGCCATTTGCATACCCGAAATATATTAATGATCGTGAAATTACTGTTTGGTTCTCTGTTCCTTCAATGGCAGTATTGATGGATAAGATGCGGCTTTTACGTCCCGGGTTCTTCCCTTCCCTGAGGTGGAGTTTCTTTTGCGGCGAGCCATTGCTTGGCAAAACTGCCAATGCCTGGCAGCAAGCTGCTCCAGCATCCGGAGTGGTTAACCTTTACGGACCCTCGGAGACTACCATCGCCATTTCAGCATATCAGTGGCAACCAGAAAAGGGTTCTGATAAAACCATGAACGGTATAGTATCCATTGGGAAAGTATTTAATAACCAGCGTTACCGGTTACTTGATGAAAAAGATCTGAACGTCAGTCCGGGCAAACAAGGATTTTTACATTTTTCCGGCAGCCAGGTAATTCAAGGCTACCTTGAAGAAAATGATAATAACATGAGTTTTAAATACCTCAAGGAAGAAGGTGAAGAACTATGGTATAACACCGGCGACCTGGTTGTAGAGGATGATGAACATGACCTTTTCTTCCTTGGCAGGGCTGATCATGAAGTGAAGATCAGCGGGTACCGGGTTAATCTCCTGGAAATCGACGATACACTCAGGAAAATGACTGCGGACAATAGTGTTGCTACAATTGCTGTTATGGATGAAAAGTCTGATACTCAGTATCTCATTTCATTCATTGAGGCTCCTGGGGATGAATTTAATGAGCAGAAATTGCTCGAGATTTGCAGAAATCAACTACCTTGGTACATGGTACCGCAGCGGATCATTCAGATTGATCAATTGCCGCTTAATGAAAATGGTAAAATTGATCGTAAAAAACTGTCAGAACTTTGATGAAAGACCAGGAGATAAAAGACCTTTTGATGCAGCATCTTGATGAGCGACTTCACCTATTCGGAATCACACATGCGGAATTGGATATGGATTTTGATCTTGTGAAAAGCGGATTGCTCGATTCCATGGCATTCGTTGATACAATAAGTGTTCTTGAAGAGAAACTGAATATGCAGATTGATTTTGAGAAAGTCATGGAAGATGAGCGGTTTACCACTGTATCTGGTGTGATAGATTTATTTACCAAATAATCCTATGAGTGAAATTCAATATAGGCAGATCGATAACCCTGATGACAAGGTGATAGAGCAGGTGAGCGCACTTTTTAGTGAAATGTATGACTACATGCAACAGAATGGTTTGGTGATACCACTGGATGCGGATGGCGCAGGCAAATGGATAATCTCTGTGAAACGGACACTCAATCGCTTTTCTACATTGCAAATTGCCCAAATTGAAAATGAAGTGATAGGCTTTGCTCATGGAGCATTGAGTATGACACCTGACTTCCTCGGAAATAAGAAAGTTGGAGTCGTCACCCATATTTTTGTAAAGCCTGCACATCGCAAGCAAAATATTGCCGCACAATTACTGTCAGGACTGGAAAAATGGTTTGAGCTGCAGCAGGTGCATTCAATCGAACTTCAGGTGCTTGCGGGAAATGCAGGTGCCATTGAATTCTGGCAACAAATGGGCTACGAGAATGAGCTGTTTCAGTTTCGAAAGATGAATACATAGCATTATTTCTTTACCACTTAAATGGAAGACCAAGCCTATATACCTTATCGTGAGATCGTTGATCATCTGGATATTCAGGCCTCTGATGTTTTGATAATCGCATCCGACATTACCAGGTTGGCCTTCCAGGCTAAGCGGAATGAAGGTAGGTTCGATATAGATGCCTTCATCGATAGTTTTACGGAAAAGCTTACTATGAGTGGGACTCTGACCTTCCCTGCCTATAATTTTAACTTAAGGTCAGGACAGGCATTTGATCTTAAAAGAACAACTCCTGCAACCGGTGCAATGCCAATGGCAGCTTTCAGGAGAATGGAATTTAGCCGCACATGGCACCCACTGCATTCCTTCATAACCTGGGGCCAGAAGAACAATGAATTGAAAGGACTCCGAAATATTAGTTCCTTTGGATCTGATTCCCCATTCGCCAAATTCCTTGAATGGAATGCAAAGATGTTATTCATCGGAACCAACGTTGCCGAAGCATTTACCTATACCCATCATGTCGAAGAAATGGAGAAGGTATGGTACAGGCACTATAGAAAGCGATGGTTTCGTTATTATGAGGATGGCGTATTTCATGGGAAGAAAAAATTCGGGATGTACCAGAAACGATGGGGCTGGACCATGAACCTGGACCTGGTACAAAAACAACTGGAATCGACTGTCTTGCAAACAAGAGTAATTAACAAGGTTGAGTGTTCCATGCTGAATATTAAAGATGCAGATAAGGTGATCCGGAGTGATATCAGGGATAACAGGGCTAGAAACATAGCTCATTTTGAGTATAAACTTTATGCCAGGGACATGGCAAAAGAATTACTTCAGAGAGTTAACCTTTACAAAACAACCCAGGATAAGATTAATTATGGTGCTGGTATATAGTCAGACAGATAGCCCCAGGCTCAGGTATGCTTCTAAAGTAATTTTTGAAGATATACTTGGTGTTGAGGTGCAGATTACAGATAACCTGGAAGATTTTATTTCTTCGGATACCATCAAGATAAATTATTCTGAAACTGCCCTGGAAGATAGTATACAGATTTTTCCTTCAGAAATCATTTTCGAAAACGATATTCAGAATCAGACGATCACTGTTCATGACTGGAACGGGATACCTGTCCTTTTTTATAAAGAAGACGGATCGCCATTTCCCTTTGATCCTATTGCCATGACCTTTTATCTTGTTTCAAGATACGAAGAATATATTCCCGGAGAGCGAGACAGGCATGGGCGGTTTATTCCTGAATACAGCCTGGCAGGTCAACATGGTTTCCTTGATAAGCCACTCCTTAATATTATAGCACTGAAAATCAGGGATCACCTGAGCCTGCATTATCCTGGTCAGAATTTTCCTCAACCGGAATATAAATTTACACCCACAGTCGACATTGATCAGGCATTTGCGCATGCAGGAAAAGGTTTTTTCAGGACCCTGGGAGGACTTACCAAACTCATGTTCAGGTTGAAGATTAAAGATAGTCTGGAAAAATTAAAAGTCGTTTTCGGTACTCAGGCTGATCCCTTTGATAATTTTGAATTTCAACTGGAAATATTCAGGCAAAATCAACTCAACCCGATCTACTTTGTGCTGCTGGGTGATTATGGCACCTACGATAAGAACAGCTCTCATAACAACACCCGTTTCAAACGATTAATTAAGGATTTGTCGGGGAAAGCAGAAATTGGGATACATCCCTCGTATGGTTCTTCTGAAAACCCTGATAAACTGGCCGTCGAGGTTAGGCGCTTAGACAAGATTACAGGAAAACCTGTTCATTGCAGCCGTCAGCATTTCCTCAGAATGCCATTACCAGGGACCTATCATCAACTTCAGGACCTGGAGATTAATAATGATTACTCCATGGGTTACGCGTCAGCATTGGGCTTCAGGGCAAGTATATGTAACTCATATAATGCATTTGACCTGGTTCAAAACAGGGAGCTGCCGGTAAGGATTCATCCTTTCGCCTTTATGGATTCAGCTTTAAGTGATTATATTAAGGTTTTGCCCCAGGAATATATTAAATTTGTTAGACCATTGATCTCTTCTGTAAAGCAGGTAGGGGGTAATTTGATCGGTATCTGGCATAACTATGCGCTTTCAGACGATAAAGCCAGGCATGATGCTTTCAAGGAGATCATAAAAGAAGCAATCAATGATCAGGCACCTCAGGCATGATGAGATTGATAAGAAGAAGTGGGATAATTGTATCCATTCCTCTTTTAATGGGATCATTTATGCATATAGCTGGTATCTGGATGTCGTTTGCGAGGAGTGGGAAGCCCTGGTTGAGAATGAGTACGAACGGGTTTTTCCCCTCACCGGAAAGAAAAAGTACGGTATTCATTATTTATATCAACCTTTCTTTACACAGCAATTAGGTGTATTTTCAAAAAGTATTCTTTCTGCAGAGGTAGTTGAGAACTTCCTGAATGCCATCCCCAAAAAGTACAAGCTCATAGAGACTAACCTGAACACATTAAACAAGATTGATTCTGACAGCTTCCAGGTGCAGCCACAGCGCAATTATGAACTTGACCTGATCAATAGTTACGAAAGCATCAGCAAGCATTATTCCCAAAACACTAAAAGGAATATAAAAAAGGCGGAGAAGTCGGGGCTCAGTATAATGAAAAATATAAAACCAGATCTTCTAATTGATATGTTCAGGCAGAATAAGGGTAAGGAAATTCACCACCTCAGGGAAGATGACTACCTGATGCTCAGGAAACTGATCTATACTTGCATTTACAAGGGCCTGGCCGAGGTTTATGGAGCGTATACTGACTATAATGAGCTATGCGCCGGTGCGGTATTTGTGCAAAGCAATAAGAAGAGCATATTCCTGTTTTCAGGATTGGATGCCAAAGGACGTGAGAGAAGTGCAATGTTTATGGTTATTGATGCCTACCTGCGTGACCATGCACATAATCACCTGGTATTCGATTTCGATGGATCCAATGATCCTGACCTGGCCAGGTTTTATGAAGGTTTTGGGTCGACGGAGTGTACATACCTCCGGATATATAGAAATAACCTGCCCGGTTTTCTTAAGAGAACAGTAAAAGTTTTAAAACGAATCAAAGGCGGATGATTTTAATTAACTTTGTTAAGTAATGAAACAATCTATTATTGAAAATATACGACAGTCCATCGAATCTATCAGGAGTCATTTTCTTCGGACTGTGCTTACCGTGATGATCATTGCTTTCGGGATCATGGCTTTGGTCGGGATACTGACAGCTATTGATTCCATGAAGTATTACCTGAACCAGAATTTTGCCATGATGGGTGCCAATACATTTACTATCAGAAACAGAACCCTGAGAATCCATATTGGCAATGAATCCAGTAAACCGAAATATTATCAGCGAATTACCTACAATGAGGCAATGACTTTTAAGGAGAGCTTTGACTTTCCGGCATATACCTCCGTATATATTTATGGTACGGGGATTGCAACAGTCAAATATAAATCTGAAAAATCTGAGCCAAACATCCGCGTAATGGGGGGTGATGAGAATTACCTCATTACGGCCGGCTATGAACTGGACAAAGGACGACTGTTTTCTGAAGTGGAAATCCAGTATGGTAATCACGTGGTCATTATAGGGAGCCAGATTGCCAGCACCCTGTTCAAGAATAATGAAGACCCTATTGATAAGGTCATTTCGATCGGATCCGGAAAATACAGGGTCATTGGAGTTATGAAAGAGAAGGGATCCAGTCTGGGGCAATCTGGCGACCGGTCCTGCATCGTTCCTATCACTAATGTCAGACAGTATTTTTCCCGGCCTAATATGAATTACACAATAAATGTAATGGCTATCAATTCTGAAGACATGGAAGCTGCAGAAGGAGAGGCTACCGGAGTGTTCAGGATCATCCGAAAGGTCCGCCTTGGCGAAGAAGACACCTTCAGCATCGTGAAGAGTGATGAGATTGCTAAGATGCTGATAGACTTTATGAAATATATCAGGCTGGGCGCTACCCTTATTGGCCTGATTACCCTGCTAGGTGCAGCTATTGGCCTGATGAATATCATGCTGGTCTCGGTTACTGAAAGAACACGTGAAATAGGCATTAGAAAAGCAATAGGAGCCAACAGCATTGCAATAAGAAATCAGTTCCTTGTTGAATCCATAGTTATTGCCCAGATAGGAGGGCTCGTTGGAATAATACTGGGTATTGCCATTGGAAACGTATTGTCCCTGGTAATTGACAGTGCATTCATTATGCCATGGGCATGGATCATACTCGGGATTATCCTATGCTTTATCGTAGCATTGCTCTCCGGACTTCTCCCTGCAACCAAGGCAGCCAAGATGGATCCTATTGAGTCCCTGCGCTATGAATAATCAATCTTTATACAGGGAATTTAAATACTGCACCGCAATCAGTTGATCGTAATAAGTACCTTCTTCACGATGATATACAAAAATGGTGTAGTCATTTTCTGTATCCCAATGGTTGTTTTCCATTAAAGTAATATCAGCTGCCTCGTATCCATCTTCAAGAAAGACATAAGCATAATTATAGTATCCTTGTTTCAGGTATATTATGGTTTCATATGCCTTTTCCTGGAAATTATACGTGAGCCGGCCCTCCTCGGTAAACTGCCAGTCAGTGAGTGCACCCAGGACATAAAGGTTTCCATTGACCAGGGGAACATCGTACGGGAACGTGAAATGAACAAAAATGTAATCACCTTCAATATTCGCATCCCCGGCATTTTCTGCACCAATATATCTGTTTCCGTTCATGTCTTCCTGGAAAGTATAGCGGTCAAAGGTCCTTCTTTCATCCGGCAATAAGATGACATGATAGCCTGTGGCAGGATCATAATACTTTCGCTTCATGTTCTCAGTTTGATAGGTTGTGCTTTTTAAATCAATATACCTGAACTCATTACCACCATCAAAGACATTACCAGCATCATAATCATAGTCAAGTTTAGCGTGACTGACCATCCTGGGTTTCAGATCGGTAATGGCATTGTCCCATCGCCTGTTCTGCCGTATGACTACTTTTAACTTTTCATAAGGGAATGGTACACTGTATCCACTGATGTGGATAGTGAAGTCAACAGCCTGCCTGCTGTGTCTGTCTGCTATATCCATCGGAGGGTTGACGCGGGACTCAATGCTGACTTTTGGATCAACTACCATGAACCTTCTTGTGAATACTACGTTTTCATCGATGTCTTTATCTACATATACCCTGAGAAGATAATTGCCGGATTTATTAAACCTTAAGTAATCGGTAGGCAATTCAATCCTATAATTTGAAAACTTTTTTGTAGTGTTCAGTGACATGGCATAATCCCAGATCTCATCCTCATAGTAACCGTCAATATACTCGTTATGTTTGAGGTCTGAGGGCTCCCAGTTTGCATCACAGTGGATGACAGTATAATTATAATATTTATAATCGGCATCAAGATCATCGAAAGTCAGGACGAGCTTTTCTTCTGTATTTAATTGAATGATAGGCTGTGACATCTCCCATCCAGCTTTGTGGAGAAGAACGGTTTTGATGTTAGGCTTATAAATGTAATCCTGGTTCCTGATATAGGAATCTGAAAAATAATCCTGCTTCTCTTGATCCTGAGAGATGAGGTCGGAAGGCCAGAGAAGAATGACCAATAAGCTTAATTTTAATAATTGAATTGTTTTCATCTGTACTCCGTCACCCAAAAATATGATTTTCATTGTGTTTCTACCTGATCTAAATAGTATAATTTTTATCAAACAAACGATAAATTTTCGTAAAATTGTGGTTTTATTTTATTTAGATATATAAATATTATGTCTACAACCATCAAAGTCAAGAAAGGTCTTGACATCAAGCTTGTTGGCGAAGCTGCGAAGAACGTAACTGAAATTTCCCCACGGACATTTGCATCCAAACCTATCAATTTTAACGGTGTTTTCCCTAAAGTACTTATCCAGGAAGGTGATGAGGTTAAGGCGGGTACACCACTATATTATGATAAGTACAGGGATCAGATCAAGTTTACAGCCCCGGTGAGTGGTAAGGTAAAAGAGATTCGCAGGGGAGCTAAACGGGTCTTGCTGGAGATTGTCATTGAAAAAGGCAATACTGAGGAGTATGTTGATTTCGGGCAGGCAGACCCAAATTCCTTGAGCAAGGAGCAGATCACTGAGAAGATGCTCACAAGTGGTGTCTGGCCGGTGATCAGGCAACGGCCATACAGCGTTATTGCCAACCCTGGCGACGACCCAAAGGCGATTGTGGTTTCTGCTTTCGATACACATCCTCTGGCCCCGGATTATGATTTCATCATTGAAGGGGAGGAAGCAGCATTCCAGGCAGGCATTGATGCCCTTGGTAAACTGACATCAGGGATTGTTCACCTGAATGTGGCAGACCATTCCAGCACTTCAAATGTCTTCCTGAATACCAAAGGGGTACAGATCAACCGTTTCAATGGACCTCACCCAACGGGTAATGTCGGGACACAGATAAGCAAGCTGGATCCGATCAACAGGGGTGATATTGTATGGTACCTCAGGCCACAGGAAGTACTGACAATCGGAAGGTTGTTCCTTACCGGGAAGTATGATTCAAGCAGAATCTTTGCACTTACCGGATCAGGAGTCCAAAAGCCGGCATACTATAAAAGCCGGATAGGTGCTTGCATCGTTGAAATGGTTAAAGGGAATGTGAAAGAAGGCAAACAAAGATATATCAGTGGTAATGTGCTCACAGGCAAGAAGATCATCAAGGATGGTTATATTGATTTCTATGACTCCCAGGTGTCTGTCATCCCTGAAGGAGACTATTATGAGTTTGTTGGCTGGGCAATGCCCGGACTGAAGAAGTTCAGCTTCTCCCACCAGTTTTTCTCATGGCTGACACCTAAGAAAAAGTACAACCTCGATACCAACCTTCATGGAGGTGAACGTGCTTTTGTTATGACAGGGAAGTACGAGCTGGTATTCCCATTTGATATCTATCCTATGCAGCTGATCAAAGCTATCATGATTGAAGATATTGACCAGATGGAGAACCTCGGCATCTATGAAATTGACGATGAGGACTTCGCTTTATGCGAGTTTATTGATACTTCAAAAACAGAGATTCAGTCGATTGTACGTAAAGGGCTGGACCTGATGAGAAAAGAAATGACCTAATTAGCCATAGAGCTAAGTAATCAAAATATTAATCTGCGATTGCAATGAAAGGATTGAGAAAATATATTGACAAGATCAAACCCCAATTTGAAAAGGGAGGCAGGTTTGCGAAGCTTCAATCGACCTTTGAGGCATTTGAAACTTTTCTCTTTGTTCCAAACAAGGTAACTTTATCCGGAAGTCATATCCGCGATGCTGTGGATCTGAAAAGAACTATGGCGGTTGTTGTTCTGGCTACAATCCCTGCCTTGCTGTTCGGAATGTGGAATGTTGGATACCAGCACTTCCTGGCTATTGGACAGGATGTTGATTTCTGGCAGACCTTCTGGTTCGGGTTTTTGCAAGTATTACCTATTGTTATTGTATCTTATGTCGTTGGACTGGGTATTGAATTTGCATTTGCTCAGGCCAGGGGACATGAGGTTAACGAGGGATTCCTCGTTTCAGGGATGCTTATCCCATTGATCATGCCACCGGATGTTCCCTTATGGATGGTTGCAGTGGCAACCGCTTTTGCAGTGATCTTTGGAAAAGAAGTATTTGGTGGAACAGGAATGAATATCCTTAACCCGGCACTTACTGCCCGCGCCTTCCTGTTCTTTGCCTATCCCAAGGAGATTTCCGGCGATAAGGTATGGATTGTGGATAAGCCGGATGCATTCTCAGGAGCTACACCGCTGGGTGATGCAATGGTTGGTGATGTAGACAAGATTCCCAATGCGATGGATATGTTCATCGGGTATATCCCCGGATCAATAGGTGAAACATCAACCCTTGCCATCCTGATCGGTGCATTGGTATTGATCTTTACAGGCGTGGCCAGCTGGAGAATCATGACCTCAGTAGCAGTCGGTGGCCTCTTCATGGGATTGATATTTAACTGGGTTGGGTTAACTGATTATATGCAAATCCCTGCCTGGCATCACCTGATCATGGGAGGATTCGCCTTTGGTGCGGTGTTTATGGCAACCGATCCGGTATCAGCCACACAAACCATCAAGGGACAATATATATACGGCTTCCTGATAGGCTTCTTTGCCATACTGGTCAGGGTGTTTAATCCGGCATATCCTGAAGGAATGATGCTGGCAATCCTGTTCATGAATGTCTTTGCCCCATTGATCGATCATTATGTGATCCAGGCCAATGTCAGGAAAAGAAGAAAAAGGTGGCAAAAAGCAGTCGTTAAAGCATAATTGAAAATCATTATAAAGAAAGATACAAATGTTTAGCAACCGGTACATATTCATCTATTCAACTGTCATGGTGATCATCGTTGCAGCATTGCTGTCATCAACGGCCATGTTTCTGCAACCGATGCAGGAAAGGAACCTCACCATCGCCAAGATACAGGGTATCCTGGCTGCAGTGAATATTGAAGCGACTTCTGAAAATGCAGAAGACTTGTTCGACCAATATATTAAGACGGAACTGGCCATCGACCAGGATGGGCAGGTTGTCAGTGTTTATAAGGACGGTGTCCTGGAACAAGGTGAAATGAGAGCTTTTCAGATTAACCTGAAAAAGCAATTATACAATAAAAAAATGAAAGAACCATTCCTGAGTCCAATCTATATAGCGGAAATAGAAGGAATTACATTATATATTGTGCCAATGCGTGGCACTGGACTCTGGGGCCCGGTTTATGGTAATGTTGCTTTCGGACCTGACTTTAACGAGATCGTAGGAGCCGATTTTTCCCATGATAAAGAAACTCCGGGCCTGGGTGCTGAGATAGCAAATAAAGAGTTCTCAGATCAATTCATTGGCAAGACGATCTTTGATGAGAGCGGTAAGTTTGTATCCGTCAAAGTGGTGAAGGGTGGTGTGGGAACATTACCTGCCGACCAACATAACCACGGCGTTGATGCAATATCAGGCGGAACCATTACCAGTAACAGCGTTAGTGATATGCTGAAGAATTGCCTTGAAAATTATGTGTCTTATATTCAAAATAATATCTAAGATATGAGTTCGGAAATGAAAGAAAAGGAACCATTATTCTCTCCGAAGAATCGGAAATTATTAACCATGCCTCTGGGGCGTGATAACCCCATCACCATACAGGTACTGGGTATCTGTTCAGCCCTTGCTGTAACAGCCAAGCTGGAGCCATCAGTGGTTATGACCCTGTCTGTGATTTTTGTGCTTGGTGTAGGTAATGTGCTGATCTCCCTGTTGCGTAAGACTATCGCTCCAAGGATCAGGATCATTGTCCAGCTTACCGTGATTGCTACATTGGTGATCCTGGTCGACCAGTTCCTGAAAGCCTTCGCATATGATGTCAGCAAACAGCTTTCAGTCTTTGTTGGCCTGATCATCACCAATTGTATCATCATGGGCCGGTTTGAAGCATTCGGCATGGCCAACAAGCCATGGCCTTCATTCCTGGATGGCATTGGCAATGCCCTGGGCTATGGATGGATCCTGATTGTGGTGGGATTCCTGAGGGAATTACTAGGATCAGGCAGTGTCTGGGGATACCCGATCATGGAGAAAATTGGTTTTTATGAGTGGGGATATGAGAATAACGGTATGATGATCCTGCCTCCAATGGCTTTGATCACCGTAGGCGTCATCATCTGGGTTCAACGCTCTAAAGTCCGTGACCTTATCGAAGAGAATTAGTGTAAAATCATTTAAGTCAATAGACAATGCAAGAAATTACCAGTATATTCATCAAATCCATCTTTATAGACAACATGGTCTTTGCCTACTTCCTCGGCATGTGTTCATACCTTGCCGTGTCGAAGACAGTAAAGACATCTGTTGGCCTGGGAATCGCTGTAATTTTTGTTCTGGGAATTACTGTCCCGGTGAATTATATGATCAACGAATACTTGCTCGGACCAGGAGCCCTATCCTGGCTGGGATCAACTTTTGTTGATGTAAACCTCAGCTTCCTGACTTTCATCGTATTTATTGCAGTGATTGCATCAATGGTTCAGCTTGTCGAGATGGTGATTGAAAAGTTTTCACCTGCATTATATAATTCCCTTGGTATCTTCCTTCCGCTGATTGCGGTGAACTGTGCAATCCTTGGAGGATCCCTGTTTATGCAGGAACGTGAATACCAATCGCTTGCCGAAGCCACTTCATTTGGCCTTGGCTCAGGTGTAGGCTGGTTCCTTGCCATCGTTGGCATTGCAGCCATCCGAGAGAAAATCCGCTATTCAAATGTGCCTGCTCCTCTGAGGGGACTGGGAATCACATTTATCATCACAGGACTGATGGGAATAGCATTTATGATGTTTATGGGTATTAAAATCTAAAGCTCGTTAAAAAAGAATACTATGTTACTTCAAGTAGGTATTGGAATCGTTGTTATTTCGAGTATCGTTGTTTTCCTCCTGGTACTGTTACTCCTGGTTATCATGTTGCTTTATGCCAGGAAAAAACTGACACCGCAAGGGAAAGTTAACCTCACTATCAATGAAGAGAAAGAAATGGAAGTTGATCCAGGATCAACGCTGCTGACAACACTATCCACAAATGATATTTATCTGCCTTCTGCCTGCGGTGGTGGTGGCACATGTGCAATGTGTAAATGCCAGGTGTTCGACGGCGGAGGTAGCATCCTCCCAACAGAAGTTGGATATTTTACAAGGAAAGAACAACAGAATAACTGGAGACTGGGCTGCCAGGTGAAAGTAAGGGAAGACATGAAGATTGGGATCCCTCCTGAGATATTCGGTATCAAGAAATGGGAATGTGAAGTTGTTTCAAACCATAATGTGGCCACCTTTATTAAAGAATTTGTTGTAAAACTCCCGGAAGGGGAAAACCTTGATTTCAGGTCGGGCGGTTATATCCAGATCGATGTACCGAAATGTGAAGTTGAATTCAAAGATATGGAAGTTGAAGAGGAGTACCGTGATGAGTGGGATAAGTATAAGATGTGGGACCTTAAAATGAAAAACCCTGAGCCAATATTCAGGGCGTACTCCATGGCCAACCAGCCGGCTGAAGGCAATATGATCATGCTGAACATCCGTATCGCTACACCACCATTCGACAGGAAAACTGGTGGTTTCATGAAAGTGAATCCTGGTATTTGCTCTTCATTTGTGTTCTCAAGAAAACCTGGAGATAAAGTGACAATCTCAGGCCCCTATGGTGAATTCTTTATCAAGGACACCGAAAAAGAAATGATGTTTATTGGTGGTGGGGCTGGCATGGCACCAATGCGCTCACATATCTTTGACCTTTATAAAACAAATCATTCCAAACGTAAGGCTACCTTCTGGTATGGAGGAAGGTCATCAAGAGAACTATTTTATATTGATGAGTTTGAGGAAATTGCCAGTGAACATCCGAATTTTTCCTTCAATGTTGCTTTGTCAGAACCACTTCCTGAGGATAACTGGAATGGCCCGGTTGGCTTTATACACCAGGTGGTTATGGATAATTACCTGAAGAGCCATCCCGAACCTGAAGAGATTGAATATTATATCTGCGGTCCACCTATGATGAATGATGCCGTGCTTAAGATGCTGGACGATTATGGTGTGCCGGATGAAATGATCGCCTTTGATGATTTCGGATGATAAAACGAAATAATAACTAGCTGTAGACTGTGCACTCAATCAAGAAATTTTGCGCTTTCCTTTTTGTTGTATTCCTTTTCCATGGCTGTGATTCTCACAGTTCACTGGAGAAGATCCAGTTTGCTGGTGCAGCCCAGGGAACCTATTATGCTATCACATATTTTTCTGCCGGGGGTAAGGATTATCAAGCATCCATTGATTCATTGCTTGATGAATTTGATAAAACTGCTTCTTTATGGGTGGAGCAATCTTTGATAAACCAGATAAACAACAATGAAGATGTTATTGTGAATGATGTCTTCCTGGATCTGTTCAGGATATCACAGGAGGTGTCAGAGAATACCAATGGTTATTTTGATATTACTGTCGGGCCTTTAGTTCAGGCCTGGGGGTTTGGCCCGGACAATATGCCAGATATCAGGCCGGGTACAGTCGATAGCCTGAAAACTTTGGTAAACTTCAATAATGTCGAAATCACTAAAAGAAAGGTAATCAAGTCTGACCCCAGGATTAAATTTGATTTTAATGGTGTCGCCCAGGGCTATTCTGTCGACCTCGTATCTGAATTTCTTGAATCAAAAGGTATCGAAAACTACCTGGTGGACATCGGTGGAGAAGTATATGCCCATGGGAAAAAGCCTGGCAGGAAAAGATGGAGGATCGGTATAGAAAAACCAACCGACTATCAGAATTCATCTCGTGAGATCAATGCTGAACTGCCAATTACTGACCGGGCCGTGGCCACATCTGGAAACTACAGGAAATATTATGAGCAAGACGGAGTTCGCTATTCTCATACTATTGACCCTAAAACAGGATATCCGGTAAAACATTCCCTCCTGAGCGTTACGGTCATTGCAGAACAATGTGCCTTTGCGGATGCCTATGCTACTGCAATTATGGCAATGGGCCTTGAGGATGCCCTGTTGTTCATTAAAGAAAAACAGGTGGACCTGGAGGTCTATTTCATCTATTCCAGTGAGAATGGCAAGTATAAAACCTTAATGACGGAAGGCCTTAAACAGTCGTTGGAAGAAGTCAACTAATCGGAGGATTTATTTTCACAGCTAACACCACCATCAGAATTTCCACATGTACATCCAATTGGTTTCCCAGTCTGCGGATCAATACTTGAACAGGATTTTTTGAACTCGCCATCTTTCTTCACAAACATCTTAATGGCAATAGCTGTTATAGCAATGGCTATTAGTATAACTGATAATAAAATTAACTTCCACATAATTCAATTGAAACAGTTGATAACAAGGCAACAAAGATACCTTAATTTTGATTAATACAAGGCTTTTGCCTGCGAAATTCAGATAGAATAATGGCTGCCGCAATACTGGCGTTCAGGGATTCGGTTGACGAACCTCCTGAAGGAATGCTCACTTTCTTATCTATGAGAGAATGAAGGGATTCAGGTATTCCATGCGACTCATTGCCTATTAAAATAATGCCATTCTCAGGTAATTCCTCTTCATATATATTGTTACCATCCATGGTGGCCCCAAAGACCTTTATTCCATTGCAATGCAGCTTTATGAAGTCATGAAGGCTAAGATATTGAACCCTGACTCTTGCAATAGATCCCATTGTTGCCTGAACCACTTTGGGATTATAAATGTCTACACATTCCCTGGAACAAATTATCTGTTTTACGCCAAACCAGTCAGCTGTCCTGATTATAGTCCCCATATTTCCCGGGTCTCTTATATCATGAAGTGCTACAACCAGGTTATTGCCAAGGTCTTTCAAATCAATATCCAAATCAGGAATTCTTACAACAGCTAATACCTGGTTAGGCGTTTTTAGCGTACTGACCTTGCCAAGCTCAGTTTCAGAAACTTCATTAAGCTCCAGGCCTTTCAACAAGGCTCCATAATTTTCCAGGTAACTCCTTAAGGCAAAAATACTTTCGATCTCCAGGCTGCTATTGAGAATTTCATCAACCACTTTGGGGCCCTCAGCAAGGAAAGTATGGCTGATATTCCTGAACTTTCCCAGCTTTAATGAGTTTATGTATTTGATCTGGCTCCTTGAGATCATGGCGTTAATGTGTCTTGGTCATATCCTCCGGAACGCAAATGATAAAATCAGCAAGATTTAGATTTTCTTCTTCCAGCTCATCAATGGAAGCTTGTTCAACTGTAGCAATAGTTAGTATTTTCAAATTAGGTTTCTCCTGCAAAAGATACCAGGTAATGCCTTCTCGGTTATTTGAATGGTAAGTGCCATGGTAATGAATAAAAACCTTTTGAGGATACCAGTTCTTCAGGATATTATAAGCCATTGTTGCATCTTTGATAGCCTGTGCTTTTGGAAAATTGTCGCTGGCATGACCACCCATGCCCTCCATCATTTCAAGCATATCTTTATAACATTTTAGCTCAGGATTATATTTGATGGGCAGGGCAGGTAAGTATCTTTTTGCACCAAGACTCAGGCTGTCGAGTGCTTCCAGTCCTTGCTTGTGAACAACAGATGCATATCTTCTTGGAATATTGGTGGCAATGAATTGGAGGTTGCTGTCCTTGGCAAATTCTACAAGCGCCTCGTAATCAGTATTGTAATTAGACCATAACCTTGCTTCAGATTTAAAGCTTTTCTTGCTGATCTTTCCCTGAATATATTCATCCAGGATCAGCTGATTATCAGACTCAAACATCTCTGCCCCCTGGGTGAGATTATTCCTGTGAGCCTCATACAAATCTATTGTTAACTCTATCTGCAACCAGTGGCATATAGGATCATTATGCAGCTCTCCAAAAAGGATGATGTCCGCTTCCAGTGCTGCCTTTTCCAACGCTTTGTACTTTACCTTCTGCCCTTTGGCAGAATACAACTGATATGCTGGCTTATCTCCGGAAAAAGCAAACAACAATACTATTACCGGAAGAAAAAATAAAATTGACTTTTTCATATTCATGAATTATGTAGATAGGAAATTATCCTTCTTTAGGCTCTTCTTCTGTCTTCTCTTTGTACGTTCCGACCAGGATTGCATCGTACCTGGGCTGGTCATCCAATACTTCGATGGCCTTACTGATTTCAGGATCATCATTTAAGGTAGATATGATCTTTCCTCTTTGATAGTAATAACGAGATACGATCTCTAAGGTAAGCAGATCCTTTATCTCATCCTGGAAGGTAAGCAGGTCTTCTTCTTTATTGTGCATCAGCACACTGAACAATTCTTCATACTCATCCTGTATAGCATCAAAGTAATGCTCTCTCTTGGCAGCTTTTTTAAGGGCCTTGAGCTTTTGTTCACATTCTGTTGTATACTCGTAGTCTTTGTCGGAGATGTACTCAATGAATTCTTCATAGATCTCATCGGTGATCGTGAAATCCTCGGCCGGGGGGATCTCGCTATGCTGTGATGCATAAATAGTTGCAAAATCAAAAACCAGGTAGTTGGTAAAGAGACTGGTTGCAATATTGCTGAATTTATGTTCTTTAATCTTGATATCCGGATCTATGCCGCCTCCATCATATACTTTTCTGCCATTATTTGTCCGGAATTCAGTGATTAGAGAATCAGGGATTTTATCATATTCTCCATTTCCGTTTTTATGCGAATAGTCTATGGCCTGTATACAACGTCCTGATGGAATATAATATTTAGCTACGGTGATTTTTACCTGTGCATTGTAGCTTAATGGCATTACGTTTTGTACAAGCCCTTTGCCGAAAGTCTTCTGACCCAGGACGATACCCCTGTCCAAATCCTGGACGGCACCGGCAACAATTTCTGAAGCAGAAGCGCTACCGCCATTAACCAATACCACGAGTGGGATATTTTTATCGATTGCAGGATACCTGGTATAATGGTCCTGGTTCCTGGTCTTTACTTTACCCTTGGTACTGACCACAAGCTGTCCTTTATCTACAAAAATATTGGCGATATTGACCGCTTCATTTAATAAGCCACCACCATTTCCCCGCAGGTCTAATATGATACCATTCAAGCTTTCGTTCTTCTTTAGCTCTAAAAGAGTTTTTTTGACTTCATTACCTGCGTTTTGCGTAAATCCGGTTAGCTTGATATACCCAATATGATCGTTGAGCATCCCGTAATAAGGAATGTTATCAATCTTAATTTTCTCCCTGATAATTTCAAAATCCAAAGGAGATTCTTCTTCGATACGCGCAATCTTCAGGTTAACGGTTGTTCCAGGTTGTCCCTTAAGTACCTCACTTACATCACTGGAGTTCTTTCCTACCGCATCTTTCCCGTTGACTTCAAGGATCTTGTCCCCGGCTTTAAGTCCTGATCTCTCGGCTGGAAAGTCTTCGTATGGTTCAGAAATCACAACATAATCACCTTGTGTGTGGATCAGGGCACCAACACCACCATATTGTCCCGTGGTAATCAACTTGTAATCCTCAACCCTTGATTCCGGTATATAAACAGTATATGGATCTAATGATTCCAGCATAGATTCAATACCATGCTGCATAAGATCGCCTGGATTAATATCATCCACATAATTTGTATTCAGTTCCCGGAATAAGGTTGTATAAATATCAAGGTTCTTGGATATCTCAAAATTATTATTGTTCTGAGCAATTGAGTTGATTGAGAATAAAACAGTTAATATAATAATGGCGAGAAAATATTTCAGCGTATTCATATTTTGAGAGATAAGTTCGTTTTTCAATTTAATCTGATGGTTTATCGATTCTGATCTTCAGAAATTAAACGTTCCAAGATTTGAATTATTTTCATTTCAATATCATGATAAAGCATCATTTCTTTTCCAATATAAACTAAACCAAGGTCATAATGTTTTTCCTGATCTGTTAAAAATTTATAAAAATCAGACTTGTTCTTGCGGTATGCTTCCCGCGTTCGCCTTTTTAAAAGGTTTCTACGAACAGCTTTTCGAATAGTTCTTTTTGATACAGCAATTAATACCCTGATGGGAAATTCACTTATTGTGTCACTTTCTGTCCAGTAAACTTTAAAAGGGTGTTGATAAAATGACTTTCCATCGGAAAAAAGACGCTGAATGCTTTTTTTACCATGCAGCCTTTCATTTTTGTTGAATGTTTGCATGTATCAGGAAGACTTAAGATTAAAGGTGTGGGTGCCTTTGCTATTTTTTGTCAAACTTCTGTATATGCTGGTCAATGGCCATGGTCATTGACGGTGCTGTCTTAGTCGGGGCTTGAATATCTAACTTTAAGCCGGCATCCTGAACAGCCTTACCTGTAGTGGGACCAAATGCAGCGATCAAAGTTGAATTTTGCTTGAATTTGGGAAAGTTTTTAAATAATGATTTGACTCCGGCAGGACTAAAGAAAATTAGCATATCGTAACTGTCAATAGTAACTTTTGATAAGTCGCTGGCCAGTGTTTTGTAAAGTATTGCTTTAGTAAAATCGACACCTTCAATTTCAAGTTGCTTGATAATGTTGTGTTTATGGCTCTCAGAACAAGGAAGCAAATATTTTTCATCCTTATGCTTCTTGATAATTTCCATTAATTGGTCGAAACTCTGCCTCCCATGGAATATCTTGCGCTTGCGATACTGAACATACTTTTGCAAATAGAAAGCCGTAGATTCTGAAATACAGAAATATTTCATGGTATCCGGGATCTCGATTCTCATGTCTTTGCTGATCCTGAAGAAATGGTCAACAGCGTTACGGCTTGTGAAAATAATTGCCGTGTACTTAAGGATATTGATCCTTTCTTTCCTGAAATCCTTGGCTTCTACGCCTTCAATCTTGATAAACTTGTGGAACTCAATATTCAGATTGTACTTTTTTGAGAGTTCCCCGTATGGAGATTTGTCAAGATCGGCAGGTTTTGGTTGTGAAACCAGAATATTTTTAACTTTCACTTTCATGAAATTTATTTCAACATCTTTGATAATCCCCAGCTTCTCAAAGCATTAAATTTTGGTCGACAAAAATTTCACCAAGAGTACCAAGGGTAAAATTTCGAGGGTGCAAAGATATAAAAATAAATGGAATCTAGAAAATTTTGTATAAGAAAATCCTATGGCAACGCCTTTTATCAGTTTAAAAATAAACATGAAGAGTAGAAACCCCAGGCCTATATAGAAAAACAACTTTCCGTTTAGATAGATCATCGGAAGGAGGATACATATAAGGAAAAGACCAATGACAAGGTTTATCATATAGATATTAAGCAAATATTCAAATGATCTCTGGCGGGTAGTAAAAATAATACCCGATAATTGGATGAGAATAACTTTTACAATCCAGATAAGGAATATGGATGCCAACAACTCCATGTAAAAAATGTAGTCAGGCATAAAACCTGTATTGATACTGAAGATTTTGAAAGCTTCAAAGAGGAATATAGAAAAGGAGATCAGATAAATCAGAAACAGGAAAATTGATATCCTCTCATTAAAGATGTTGCCTTCACGCACAAGTTGTGACGCATAATGGCGAGCATAGACAGCCTGAAAGATCATTTTTAAGCGACGGTTATAAAACACTTGTACAAAAGCCAGAAGAGCAAAGCCAACAATGATGAGTATGAAAATCCAGTCATCCTGGTACTTCTCAGCCTTACTTAAAACTTTAGTGCTGTTGCTGGTGTCCTGGGTAGTAAATAATTTATGCTCCTGCGGATTGTCTTTCATAATGGTGCAGTCCTGTCAGGCAAATTTAGTGATTTATTCATTGGTGCATTCCTTTGAAATGCCTATTTTTGTTTAAGTTAAATTCTTAAGATCACCTTAAAATTTCTGGTTTATGATGAATATTATCCTCTTTGGCCCTCCTGGATCAGGTAAGGGTACACAGTCTATTAAGATTGCTGAAAAATTTGGACTGGCACATATTTCAACTGGTGATATTTTCAGAGCAGAGTTGAAAGAACAAACTCCTCTTGGCATCCAGGCCAAGTCTTATATGGAAAAAGGCGAATTAGTCCCGGATACACTCCTGGCCGATATCATCCGTTCAGCTATGAATAAACATGGAGGGTCTAAGGGCTTTATTTTTGATGGTTACCCTAGGACAATACCACAGGCGGAGGACCTTGGTAAATTAATGGATGATAAGGGATCACAGATCACAAACGTATTGGCCCTTGAAGTTGACGACCAGGAAGTGATCACAAGGTTGTTAAAGCGTGCCGAACTTGAAGGCAGGAGCGATGATAATGAAGAAGTTATCAGCAATAGATTGAATGTATATAAAAATCAGACTCAACCTCTTATCAATTATTATGCAGACAAGGGCCTTTTCACCGGAATACATGGTGTAGGCTCAATTGATGATATTTTTGATAGTCTCTGTAAGGTTATTGAAGCGTAGGTGTCTATTGCAGATCTTTAGAGACGGTCACAATATTGTCTTCCGAAAATTCTGTCTTGAAACCTATCTTTTTAAATACCTGGATCATCGGTTGATTGTCCCTTGTGGTATAAGCTACAATCCTTTTTAGCTTGTTATCCGCTGCGATTTCAGTGCAGTATTTGGTTAATATGGTTCCAAGTTCTTTTTTCTGGTATTCATCAATTACCAGGACTGCATACTCAGCCACTTCAAAATCTGCGTCCGTAATCAATCTACCAACTCCGATGAGTCGCTTTTTGCCTTTTTCCTTGATCTCGGCAACTATACCCAGCTCGCGGGCATAGTCAATGTAGCAGAATTGAGTAGCTATCTCATGAGAATCAAAGTGGAAGTCATACCTGAAACGGGAGTAAATTGACTCTTTGGAACAGCTTCCAAGCATTTCAAGCCACAGGGGTTCATCTTCCGGCATAATAGGCCTGAGGATGATCTCCTGCCCATCGCCTAGCTTACTCTTTTTGACATAGCGTTCCGGGTAAGGACGCAGGACCAGGTGTGAGAATGGGGCCATTTCAGAGACCTTGATGTCCTGATCAAGGACTATCCTTGCATCCAGCGCTATGACGACTTCCGGGGTAATCAATAATGGATTGATATCCAGCTCTTCAATCTCAGGATAATCAGCAGCAAGGTAAGATAAACGGATCATTACTTCAATCAGTTTGTCGATGTTTTGCGGCTTGGAGCCACGATACCCTTGCAGGATAGGATAAATCTTCAGGTTTTCCAGCATCCTCCTGGCAAGGCGCTCATTTAAAGGAGGGAAACCAAGTGACTTGTCCTTAAATAACTCAGCAGTTGTGCCACCCATGCCTACCATGATACATGTTCCAAAGATTGGATCTCTCTTAATGCCAAGGATTAGCTCCATGCCGTCTTTCTTATTGAACATGGGCTGTACAGTGACTCCTTCGATCTTAGCCTTTGGCATCTTCTCCGCAATGGTCTGTGTCATGTTTTTGTAGGTGATCCAAACACTATTTTCATCCTTGATATTCAAGGCGACACCGCCCATATCTGACTTATGAGTAATATCAGGTGATAAGATCTTGATCACAACCGGGTATCCAATCTTGTTGGCGATATCTGCAGCCTCTAAAGCCGAATAGGCAGGTTGAGGCTTGGTTGTTGGAATACCGTAAGCATCGATGAGCTTCTTGGACACATCCTCAGAAAGGATCTTTTCTTGTTTGAAATATTTATTTTCAAACTCTTTCCTTACTTTCTTCCTGTCAACCTTGAAATCAACAGGAACCGATTTGGGTGTTTCATAAAGTATCTCCAGGTTCCTCGAATACTTTGCCAGTGTCATGAATGCCCTGATCGCCTGCTCAGGAGTTGCATATGCGGCTATATTGTTGTCATTAAAGACCCGTAAGCCTTCACGCATGCTTTTTCCACCCAGCCATGCTGCCATGATCGGCTTTGAGGTGTGCTCGGCAAGCCTGGCGATGGCTTCAGCAGTTTCTGTGGGTGCTGTCATCGCCTGCGGCGTAAGGATCACAAGTACAGCATCAACATTCTTATCCTGCAAAACAATTTCTGTTGCATTGGCAAATCTTTCCGGTGTGGCATCCCCGATAACATCTACAGGGTTGGCATGCGACCAGAAGGGTGGAAGCACTTCATTCAGCTTTTCCATGGTTTCATCCGACAACTGGGTCAGCTTACCACCATTCGCAATCAAGGTGTCAGTTGCCATAACACCAGGTCCTCCGGCATTGGTTACGATAGCAATCTTCCTGCCTTTAGGTATATTTCTTCTTGCAATGAGGTCTGTAAAATCAAAGATGTCGCCGATATCATAAACTCGGGCAACACCTGCTCTTTCAAATGCTGCATCGTAAATGTTGTCTTCAGAAGCCATGGCCCCTGTATGTGATGCTGCGGCCTGAGCTGACTCAGGGAAACGGCCTGCCTTATAAACAATGATGGGCTTCTTGCGCGCAAATGCACGTGCAGCTGTCATAAATTCCCTTGACTTGGTAATGGCTTCCACATAAAGTATAATTGACTTGGTATTCGGATCCTGCCCAAAATAATCGATCAAATCACCAAAACCAACATCCATCGTATTGCCAATCGATACAAAATATGAAAATCCAATGTTTTGCTCAATGGCCCAGTCCAGTGCTGAGGTACATAGCGCTCCTGATTGGGAAATGAAGGCTACATTGCCTTTCTTAGGCATATCGGCAGCAAAACTTACATTCATTTTCATTCCGGGAACAATGACACCCAGGCAGTTTGGACCGATCACATGCATGCCGGGGTATTTGCCAACCTCTTCTTTGACCTGATCTTCCAGTTTCCTGCCTTCCGGGCCGGATTCTTTGAATCCTGCCGACATAATTATGATTCCAAGAATACCTGCTTCACCACACTGTTTGACAAGGCCTGGGACAGTCTTTGCCCCCGTACAGATCACTACCAGGTCAGGAACCTTGGGCAGGCTACCAAGGTCAGGATAGCATTGGATGCCCATAACAGCCTCATATTTTGGGTTGATAGGGTAAACAACACCATCAAAGCCTCCGCTTACCAGGTTCTTCAATGCAATATTTCCAACATTTTTTACATTGGAGGATACTCCAACTATTGCAATTCGCTTAGGTTTAAATATTTTGTCAAGTGTTTTCAGTGCCATTATTAAGGTAATTTTATTGTTCTGTTAAAGAATTCACAAAAGTAGAAAACAAAAACATTCCCGCAACATAATTATCATCAAAAAAAAGAGATGCCAAGTCAATGACATCTCTTTTAATGAAGAATTAAAATGTTTATTTTTTTGCTGGTTTAACCATAATGATCAGTACGGTACCAATCAGTACAGCAATACCAGATATGGTAAATGCTAAAGCGAAGTTATTTATATCACCCATCTTACCACCAAGAATAGGACCTACAATACCTCCAACTCCGTAAGCCAGGAATACCCAGGGGTAATTCTGTCCTACATTCTTTGCACCAAAAGTATCGGCAGTGATCGTAGGGAACAAGGCGAAGTTACCTCCAAAGTTAAACCCGATCAGCGTAGCTCCCAGGTAAAGCAGGTATTCATTACCGGCCATGAAGGTGAAAAGTATTACGATGATCCCTTGTGTAGCTGTCATGATAATGATGGAAGTTTTTCTTCCAAGCTTATCACTCATCATTCCCCAGAGGATCCTGCCAAGTCCGTTAGCTAATGCAAAGAATACTGCCATGGCAGTCCCTGCAATCGCACTGGCTTCCAGTTCACTATAGCCTGCATTGATCAGTGCTTCCATGGGGTAGAGCTTCATTAATCCTATGGACATCAATCCGGCACCGGCACTGAAGACAAAGGTGAAGAATATCAAATAGAACTGAACTTTACTCAGCATCTCATTGCTTGTAAATTCCTGCTCTGGTGCTCCTCCGGCTGCAGCTTGTTTGGCTTCGAACCCAGCGGGCTTCCAATTGGCCGGTGGGAATTTCATCCACAGTCCGCCAATGATAACCATAAGAGCGAAAGCTACACCATAAACCATAAAAGTAGATGACAGTCCCATGCTTTCAATAAGGTGCCCCCATGACCCGGCAAGTTTTACCCAGATCATAGCTCCAAATCCAAAACCAGCTACTGCCAATCCTGTTATCATCCCTTTCTTATCCGGGAACCAGCGCATACCAACTGCAATAGGTACAACGTAAGCAAATCCAATTCCTGCTCCACCAACCAATCCAATAAGGACTAATAAGGGCCAGAAGCTGTCGCCACCGACTATACCAGCAAGGAAATACCCTATTCCAAGGATCAATCCTCCAATCATGGCTAATTTCTGCGGACCCCAAACGTTAAGACGTTTGCCCGCGAATACCATAAATACTGCAAATGAAGCCAGGCCAATAGCAAAGACCCATTGTGTCTCCTCTTTTGACCAACCGGCTTCTGCTAGTGAAGGTGTAAAAACTGACCAGGCATAGATAGCTCCGAGGGCAAGTTGAATAAGAATGGCACCCAGTACTACTAAGCCACGGTTCATAACTTTTTGTGTTTCCATAGGTAGTTTTTTTATTAATGAACTAGCGTTTGACTTCAACCTTGGCACCGGTGATGATCTCATCAACCACACCAGGATCAAGTAATGTTGAAGTGTCACCAAGATTCGTAGCATCACCTTCACCAATTTTACGCAGGATACGACGCATGATCTTACCTGAACGTGTTTTTGGTAATCCGCTAACGATCTGAATCTTATCTGGTTTAGCGATAGGTCCAATAATCTTGTTAACAGTCTTCCTGATAGCATCTTCAATATTTTCTGCTTCCTCCATTGATAGCTCCTCACATGTGACATAAGCATAGATGCCCTGTCCCTTGATTTCATGAGGGTAACCAATTACTGCAGACTCATTCACTTTAGGATGCTGGTTAATGGCATCTTCAATCTCGGCAGTACCCAGACGGTGCCCTGATACGTTAATCACATCATCCACACGTCCCATGATCCTGTAATAACCTTCTTCATCACGTTTGGCACCGTCACCGGTGAAGTATAATCCTTTGTATGTTGAGAAATAAGTCTGGAAACAACGCTCGTGGTCACCATATGTGGTTCTGATCATACCCGGCCAGGGGAATTTGATGCAGAGGTTACCTTCAACACTGTTGCCTT
This sequence comes from uncultured Bacteroidales bacterium, assembly GCA_963753055.1. Taxonomy (GTDB): domain Bacteria; phylum Bacteroidota; class Bacteroidia; order Bacteroidales; family B18-G4; genus JAUWGC01. The sequence continues at coordinate 387,424 of CAVWAP010000004.1, forward strand.
CCAGCTCATTACCTTCATTGTCGACGATAAGTGGCTGTATGCCTGGCAGCGGTAATGTCGCAAATGATGGTTTAGTTGGAGTAATACCTGCCAGTGGGCTGATCAGGATACCTCCTGTTTCTGTTTGCCACCATGTATCCACGATAGGACATTTGCCTTTACCAACAACATCATGGTACCAGCGCCATGCTTCTTCGTTGATAGGTTCACCAACCGTACCAAGGACAGTTAAGGAACTCAGGTCATGCTTTGTTACAAATTCATTACCCTGTGCGATCAAAGCACGGATAGCAGTAGGTGCAGTATAGAACTGGTTCACACTGTGTTTGTTTACAACTTCCCAGAAGCGTCCGGCATCCGGCCATGTTGGAACACCTTCGAACATGACTGATGTGGCACCGGCCAACAGCGGTCCGTAAACAATATATGAATGTCCTGTAACCCAACCGATATCGGCTGTACACCAAAAAATATCATTGTCATTGTACTGGAAGACATTTCTAAATGTATACTCTGCATATACCATGTATCCGGCAGTTGTGTGCAATACACCTTTTGGTTTGCCTGTTGAACCAGATGTATAAAGGATAAACAGTGTATCTTCTGAATCCATCACTTCAGCCTGGTTGTTTGAATCAACTCCAGCCAGGAAATCATCCCACCAGATATCTCTTCCTTCAACAAAGTTGATCTCATCTCCGGTCCTTTTCAATACAATAGCATGTTGAACTGATGGACATGTTTTGAGGGCTTCATCAACAATAGCTTTCAGACTAATGCTTTTAGCACCACGATAAGCACCATCAGATGTAATTACCAGGTTACATTCCGAATCATTAATCCTGTCAGCTAATGAAGAAGCTGAGAATCCGGCAAAAACGATAGAGTGAATGGCACCAATTCTTGCACAAGCCAGCATGGAAATAGGAAGCTCAGGAACCATAGGGAGATAAATCGCAATTCGGTCACCTTTCTTGATACCCAGTTTTTTTAGGGCATTGGCGTATTGACAAACTTTTTCATAGAGTTCACCATAAGTATATTTAACTACTTCATCTTTCGGATCATTTGGTTCCCAGATCAATGCTACCTGGTCCTTCCTCTCAGGAAGATGACGTTCAAAAATATTCTCAGTAATATTGAGTTTGCCATTTACGTACCAATTCACATCGGGAGCATCAGGGCCGGTAAATGACCATTCCAGCACCTTGTCCCATTTCTTATGCCATTGATAATCTTCTCCTAACTTACCCCAGAAGCCTTCAGGATCACTGACACTCTCCTGATATTTTTGGAAATATTCTGCATAATTTGAAATCTTGTTTGCCATAGTTTCTGTAATTTTTTAAGTTTTGATGTTGATAAAACGATTAACTTATATTTTGTTTAATTATTTCTAGAAGAATAAGAAGAAACCCAATAGTAACCTTAAGTTTCCTACTGCTGTGGTGTTCTCAACTTCACCATATTGATTAGGTGTACCATAAGCTGCAACAGTGTATTCAACTTCAGGTGCTATCCTGAACTTCCCAATATTATATATGAACCTTGGTGATATCCGGTAAACATAATCGATGCTGGAACCCCGGCTGTAGTATTTTCCTGTGATCAGGTTTTCAGATCCAAGGTTTTTAGTATATCCGGCAAAGAGCCCTACCTGCCATTTTGTTCCATTCGAATGAATGTCAGTCCAGGCTGCAATTGTACTTATGGGCGTATATTCCTGGAAGCCTTTAACCGGATTGACTACCTTCTCAACAGCATAACCGCCAAGCATGGTCCAGTTAAATGCATCCTGTGCATATGTCCCGGCAGCCTTAATGGTTAATGCAGGCACTTTTACTTTGAAGTATAACATACCAGCCAGGCTATTTACCTCTTCCACACCCTTATATGTGTACGTTTGATCGGTAACAGAATCATACACATCTGAGCTCGTTCTTGGGACCAATCTTTTGAAATTTACACTGGCTCCAACCAGGAACTCATTTCCCTTTTCCTTGTTTTTAGTTGCGAATTCCACCCTGAGATTCAAAGCTGGTAAAACACTATTGCGCAAGTATACTGAGCTGGGAGTTGAGACACCAAGGGGTCCGGGTCCTGTACTAAGAAAGTCAACCTGGGACAATAATGTGCCATGGAAGCTGAATTTCCCAAGCTTCTGTACAACCCTTACTTGCGGGTTCCTGGTAAAGGGTGTAAAAGGAGCACCGGTATTGAATGAAATGGTGCCCGGAAAACATGTTGTAACAAAGTTAGGATGCCAGTATTGCCCAACAAGAACAGATGTTGTTTTCCATTGTGCTTTAATAAAGGCATGCCTGAGTCTGAAGCCATTAATATCCAAATTATTCATACCAAAGAAAGAACCCTCTATGACTCCGGTGAATTTAGCTCCAATGGCTTCGGGTAAGGTTATCTTTGCACCAACCCGGGTTTGGATAGACAGGATATTGAAAGATGCTTTGGCGTTTAGATCCTTACTCCCTGTTGCATCAAGGTTTTCAGGTTGTGGATACAGCAGAAAATGACCATCCCGAACGGCAACAACCTGCCGGGTATCATAGATAAGGTCTGTTTGTACAAATCCGTAGAACTTAACATCAAACTTTTTCTCATCCTGGGCCAGAAGGATAACTGGTAAAATGAAAAAAAGAGCAATGGTGAGCGTGCTTCTTTTCATATCGGTTGTTGATTTTTGGGCAATTGTTAATTTATTAACAATTAAGATTTTAGGAAGCCAAAATTACAAATTTTTTTGAATTGGCAAAATTTCAAATGCTATTTATAATAGGTGCAAATAGTGGGAATAAAAAAGGTGGGTGAAATTACATCTCAGCCATTATTTCATCAGTAATTTCAAGGTTATGAAAAACATTCTGTACATCGTCATCCTCTTCGAATGCTTCGATTACTCTCAGAATCTTTTTCGCATCATCGAAGCTTAATTTTACAGTATCATTTGGAATCCTCTGCAGCTCTGCGTTCTCAGGTTCCAATCCCATCTCTTCGAGCTTCTTCATCATGGCTCCGAAGTCCTCCATGGCAGTGGTAACTGTGAAGTAATCATCATCAAGGGTTAGGTCCTCAGCACCGGCATCAATCAATTCGAGCTCAAACTCTTCTTCATCAAGCTCTCCCTTTGGGACTGTAAAGATCCCTTTCCTGTCAAAAAGAAAACTCAGGGAACCATTGGTACCCAGGTTACCTCCAAACTTGTTAAAAACAGCGCGGATATTACTGACAGTCCTTTGCTGGTTATCGGTTGTACATTCTATGAATGCGGCAATGCCATTTGGTAAATATCCTTCATATGTTAATTCAACAAAACTGGCTGCGTCTTTGTCTTTCCCGGCATTTATAGCGCGCTGGATATTATCTTTGGGCATACTGGCACCCTTGGCATTGGCAATGGCCATCCTGAGGCGTGGATTGCCTTCAGGGTCCGATCCGCCTTCTTTTATGGCAATCTTAATTTCCTTAATAATTTTAGAAAACATCTTGGAACGCTTGGCGTCGTTGGCGCCTTTCTTACGCTTGATGGTTGACCATTTATTGTGACCTGACATATAGCTGTATTATTTTTACATAAAGTCTATAGCAAAAATAATACTTTTTCAGGTTTTATCAATATGCACTACCAGCCGATGAGAATAATACCTGCCGACCATGTGTAAAGAACAGGCGCTCTGTTGTCACGAAACATGGGAAGAACTCCAAATTGACCGAACAAATTGATAATCCCTATTCCAAGCCCGAGGGTAGCATCAAGTTGAAAGGGATTAAGATAAAGATCACCCCGGTTACGTGTCCGGTTGATTCCCGGTGATACTGTTTCATATCTTGGGACATATTGATCAAGCTCCGTATCATATTGGGTCAGGTAATATTGTTTGTTCAGCTCATTATAATATTTAGTTGTATGCGATGAGAACCTGGCCTTCAATACAACACCGCCGTTAATATGGAACCTTTTCCATTTGCTTCCCTGGTGAGTTTGCCATTCAAAAATGAGGGGCACTACGAAGTAATTAGCTACTAACCTGGACCTTTTAACTGAGATCCCGGCGTCAAGAAACCCCTCCAATTGTGATGTCCCTACCAATAAAGTCGTTTGGTGCAGGAAGCGGTAATAATGCAGCTCCATTCCTAATCCGGTAATGAGCCCGAACTTCTTATTCCTGGTTAAGGCAATATTCTGTTCTATGATGTTGAAATAGACACCCAGGGATTTTTCCATGCGCAAATCAAGGTATTCCTCCTCCTCGGGGAATTGCATATTGTGTTTTTGATTTACATAGCCGTTGATGCTCATGGCGAATCCTCCCCAATGCCCATTGAACCTAATTCTCTGGCTTCTGCAAAACCTCACGTTACCATCTTCATTCACAATTAACACCCTATTGCCTACAGTCACTGTAACAGAATCATCTTCAACAACTTCTACATAGATACCACCTATCTTCACACGGGTGGTATCACTATAATTGCTAGGATCTACATATACATAACTACCGGATGATGAGTTCTTTTTAACAGTGACAGTTTTATTGGTTTTATTGTGATTAACTGTCCCTGCACCGGATGTTTTGATGGCAATATTATTACTTGCCGTAACGTCAATGTCTGCAGCGCCACTTGCATCAGCTTTTGCATCGGCAGCGATCAGTTTGGAACAATCAATGCTGGCTGCACCACTGGCGCGTGCACTGAGCGTACCGGCAATGCCTGACAGGGCAATGTCAGAAGCACCCGAGGCAATGATATCTAACTGTTGGGCTGTAATATCCAGATCAAGACTGGATGCTCCGCTGCATTCCACCTTCAGCTTTTCAACATTAAATTGTCCCTGGCTTTGTACATCTGCTGCTCCGCTGACCCACAACAGGTCAAGCTTCGGGATGCTTATGTAAATGTTCAGCTTGGATGGGTTCTTAATGGACTTAGATGATATTTTTAATATATCGTTTTCAACCTTTGTGAAGATCTTCTCAATGTATTTGGTCTCAGTTTCGACAATAACTGATTGCTCTTCACCCTGTTGGATATAGACGTCGAATGCACCTCCTACATCGATGCCGGTAAATTCCGGTAGTTCCCTGGTTTCTTTTATTATGATGTTGTCCTGGGCGAAACCTGATTGAAATATGCCTGCAGTCATAATGCAGGTGAATGTGATGGATATTAAAAAGGTATAAAATTTCATGATAGTATCGTATTATGGCTTAAGTTTTGTTGTGGGACGATCAGGTATGGGAGATTGTTACAGGAGGGAGGGAATTGTTGTCAGTTATCAGTTGTCAGTTGTCAGTTGTCAGTTGTCAGTAATTTTTTTGATTTTCGTTGTGCGTTCTGCGGTTTCTGTTCAGTGGTCAGTGATCAGTGTTCACTGGATAAGTTCAGTACTTCATCATCCCTGAGAAACCTGACATTCTTGGTTTTTCCATTCTTGTCGAGCGTACGAACCAGGATCACATCATTGTTAGTCAGGTAGTTATAGCCAGTAAGGCCTGATTCGGCGAGGTCCCAGAAGGAAACCCTTTCGGGTTTGATTTCATCAACGGGTTCTCTTTCAGGCTGGACACGATCAGAAACATTTTTAAATATTCCACTGATGATCTTGCCAACAAGTGTTTTATTTTCCTTGCTGTGGCTATTGGCAAGTAAGGCCTCCTGTTGATTGATCTTGTATTCAAGGATGATGATGCCTGGAGGCAGGACAGGGTTAAGAAGGCTGGCGTAATCATTGAAAGGATTTTTGGGCAGCAGGGCAGAGGGGCTCTCAATGGAAGATATCTTAGTGATGTTCCCGACCCTTGTGTTATATGAATTGTATTGGGGACGTATGCCGGATGGTGGGGCAGGCAATATTGTTGGATGACTTGGAATTTCAATTTGATCGATATTTTTAGTCATCATGGGATAAAAGGCAATCCTCTCCTGAACAGCTTCATCAGGGATAGTTTCCGGGTTGAGAAAAAACTGGTAAAGTCCAAATAAAATTAATAAGGAAGCAGCTGCTGCAACAACCCGGTAAAGGTTTGGCAGACTTATGATTTGCACTTTTCTTCGATATAATTCTTCCTTATGCTCATATGTAATTTCCTGATCAGGAGTAAGTCTGGTATTGTGATAAGCTGCCATCTCCTGCTTTAACAACGGATTATGGTGCAGGAAGATCTCCAGTTGTTGTTGCTGTTCGCTGCTCAGATCGTTTTCAAGGGATCCGATTAAATATTCCTCGTAATTTGAAGCATTTATGTCACCTGCATCTTGTATAACTCCTGATTTGAGCTTGTCTTTATCCGGAAGTTGAATGTTATTTTCTGGCGTGAATGAAAAATCTTCAAATGCTTCAAATTCAGCCTTTAATTCGGGATTTCGGTCCAGAAATAATTCGAGCTCAGCCTTTTGGCTGGCATTCAGCCTGTTTTCCCAGTAGTCCAGGAAAAAAGCCTCATAGTTATATTTATCAATTTATTCACTTAATCACTCAATCACTTAATCACTTAATCACTTTTTTCATAACACCCTATCCATACTTACGATATAACTTTTCAACGCTGTTCGGGCCCGGTAAATATAAACTTTGACCTGTGTCTCATTCAACCCGGTTATCTCAGCAATTTCCTTGTAGTGATACCCTTCATAATCTCTCAGTAATACAACTGAACGCTGAATCTCCGGGAGTTTTGTTAATGCTTCTTCGAGTATTTCTTTCAGGTCAGAATAACCATGATCAACAGAATAATTTGTTTCCATGGATGCATCATAGGGACTGACATATTTGTTCTTCCTTGTATAATCAATAAGTGTATGATAGGCCGTGGTGAAAAGATATGACCTTGCCTTGTCATAAGCGACATTATCAGCATGCTTCCAAAGCTTTATAAAGCTATCCTGAACAATATCATTAGATATGTCACTGTCTTTCATATGCTTCAGCACAAAACGAAAGATCCTGTCTGCATAAGTATCGACACAATGATTATATTCCCTGACGGTCATCCAACTGTATTATCATCCCATTTAATAATAATGACGACTAAGATATTACCAAAGTTACAATGAAAAGAAAAAGTATTTTTGTAAAAGCGCTGATTTAATTTAAGAATGACGTTTAAAGCAGCTAAACAATACTCATAAGGTATATTTCCTGTCTTCTTTCTCTTCGGCACATTATTTTGCTTTTAACTCATTGTTTTTCAGTACTATAGTGAATATTGCAGACTGGTAAACTTCTTTATATGTAAACCCTTGGCTTATTTTTTCGTTTAACCATATTGGGAAAGTTTATTTGACTGATTAGTAGGTAAATGGGCTGAATATTTCCCAGCTTTAAACAGCACAAACTTGGAACAGGAAGAAAAAAAATACAGGCAGATCTTAACGGACTTAAGTGATGTGGTCTGGATCAAGAGATTTTCAGATCAATTCTCCTTTGTTACCCCATCCATTAATTCATTTCTTGGCTATGAACCGGAGGAGTTTCTAACAAAATCTCCTGATGATATGCTGGCTGCAGAATCCAGCAATGCCTTTTCTCAGCTATTGGATTACTACTCAGATGCTTACAGGACAATATCCAAAACTGATGACACTTCTAAATATATCAGGACCCTGGAGCTTGAATTTAAAAATAGTGCAGGTGACAGAAAAGTAGGCGAGTTGCGTGCTAACCTGCATAAGGATGAGGATGGGAAGATAGTCGGCGTAATAATGGTGGTGAGGGATATTACAGATAGGAAACGTTTTGAGGAAAAAACCGTAGAAATGTTAAACAGGGAAAAGGAACTTAGTAAGTTCAAGACCCAGGTAATATCTACTATTTCGCATGAGTTCCGGACCCCGATTTCAATCATATACTCTAACTTACAGTTACTCAGGAAGTTTAGTTATAAGATTGATGATGGGATCCAGAAAGATGCATTTGAGCTGACAACGATTGCGATACAATCGTTGTCTAAGACTTTGGATAACCTGACTTTATTAAATCAATCCAATAAAGGCGTCTTGAGTTATAACCCGGTTGAATTTGACCTGTTGGATGAATGTGAAAGAATAGTAAGCGAGATAAGCTCGATTAATCATAATGAAGGAAGAATATCAGGCAAGTTTGATTTTGCCACCGGCACTGTTATCATGGATAAAACTTTATTGAACCATGTATTGTCAAACCTGCTGGTAAACGCTTTAAAGTTTTCTTCCGATGAAACCAAAGTTGAGTTCTCGCTGGATGATATTGATGGTGTGCAAGCCAGATTTGTGATCCGTGACCAGGGCATAGGCATCCCCCAAGAAGATCAGGAACTGGTTTTTGAATCTTTTTACAGGGGCACCAATGTTAAAGGGATTAAAGGTACAGGCCTGGGGCTATCCATCGTTAAAAGTTGCGTAGAACTGCAGAATGGAAAGATAGAAGTAAAAAGTGAACTTGAAAAAGGTACTGAGGTAAACGTTATACTGCCCTATGAACGAAAACAATAGCAAAAGAGTAATCCTGATCATTGAAGATGACGTTCAGCTGGCCAAGGTGATCAGCAACTTATTTAAGATCCAGGGTATTTACGACCCCTACATAGCAGAAAATGGCTCAGTCGGGATTCAAAAGGCATTTGAATTGATCCCCGACATGATCATTTGCGATATCGGAATGTCTGATATCGATGGCTACCAGGTCTTTAAGATCCTGAAGGAAAGTTCAATTACATCAATGATACCATTCATATTCCTGACAGGAAGGTCGGAAGTGGATGATATCAGGCTTGGACTTCAGCTTGGTGCTGATGATTATATCGTCAAACCATTCCAAAATGATGAATTGCTGCAATCCATTAAGACAAGATTGGCCAAATATGATCAGTTTGTAGATCTGAGCCGCAAAAACTTCCAGGCTTTATTGAATATATCCCCGAATATCATTTTTATCTTGAATGAAAAAGGGTTTACCGACATTAGTCCAAGTTTTACACGTATACTGGGTTATTCTGATGAGGATGTTGAATCAAAGTCACTCAAGGACATAGTGGTTGAACAGGATAGGTTAAGGATCGTCGGTGATTTGAATAAAAGCTTCAGGGGAGTGGAGGGGACTATTAGCACTACCGCCAGGCTGGTTAAAAAGAACCAGGACAAAGTTGACATAAACTTGTTCTTGCAAAAAGGAACAACGATTAAAGGCAAGCCCAATATTGTTGGTGTGATGATTGAGAAAACCGGAGCGATGAGCAACAATGGGATGTTGATGAATGAAGAAGAGATCAAAAATGAGCTGCAGCGAATTGCAGCATATATCTCTGAAAACGAAAATGACGTCTCTGAAGAGTTAGTCAACCAGTTAAAAGGAGTATATCAGTCATACAGCCAGGCCAACAAGGCAAATAATGGCGATGTCATCGACCTGAGCAAGAGAGAGAAAGAAGTCCTGGTTTTATCGTGCAAGGGATTTCCAATTAAGCAGATCGCTGATCAATTGTTTATTTCTGACCGGACTGTCGAGAAGCACCGTGCTAACCTGATGGCGAAGACCAGTTCAAAAAATATTGTTGAAGTGATTATTTACGCCATTAAGCATGATCTGATAGAAATCTAGTATCGCAGAAAGAAAAACGCATTAACACCCTATTAGGCAGATACTTATACTCATTTTCACACGTATTCCTACCTATAAACTAGTAAAATTACCCATTGATATTTAAGGTAAATTGAATTTACTTTGTAAATATAACCGGGATTAATAAACAGACATCTTAATATCACATGATTCAAACTTTCGGATTATGCCCAGAACTTACGTAAACCGTAAAAAACGGGTGTTGATCATTGAAGACGACCGAGGACTGGTAAAAACACTCTACAATTTACTCGTTATTGAAGGTTACGAAGTAATCACCGCTGAAAATGGTGAAAGTGGTATCCGTTTGGCATTTGATGATATGCCGGATATCATTGTCAGTGATATAGTTCTCAGTCGCATCTCCGGATATGATGTATTAAGGATCCTTAAGGCCAGCACGAAAACGGCCAGCATACCATTTTTATTCTTAACAGGAAAAGTAAAGGACAAAGAGCGGGCTTACGGTCTTGCGCTGGGTGCTGATGCTTATCTTGATAAACCATTCGAATATCAATTCCTGCTTGACACCATGAACCGGTACCTGGATCCGAACCAGCGGATAACTTTTGACCCTTTAGAAAATATACTTCCCGGCGACAATCTCGTATTTAATTAAATAAATCTTATCCCTTCGCTCATCACCCTTCGCTTCTCACCATAAAGTAGTGATTTTACCCATTGATTTGAGAAGCGTTCTGGCGTAATTTAGTTAGCCTGTTTGATTTTTATCAGCAGGGGTATGATTGGTTTCACATAATTAAGGGACCTAGTGATTCCATTCAGTTCTTAAAAACGTTCTTTAGAGGCGTCAGATCCAAATTTTGCGCGTTCTTAAATTTTTAGCGTTTCTTGATTTCAAAATGGAAAAATTAACCATCGTTGTTTAGTTTTTTTACAAGCCTTCTAAAGAACGTTTTTTTTACTTTTCCCGACTGAGCCAATCAGGCGAAATGCCGCGATTATAAACTACTTATATTAACAATGCTATAAGGTAATAGATCATTGACCGACGATTTACAACAAAGTGTTGTTTCGTCGCACTGAATTCAGGGCAAAACGGAGTAATTGAAGCAGGCTTGAATTAATAACAATGCCAATAATTTCCAAAACTGCGAACATTGTACAGAACCAAAGTGTTGTATTATGCATTATTATTTACACAAAACCCCGGCAGGTAAAATTGCCGGGGTTTTGTGTTTTCTATATAAAAATCCCAATAGGGTACTTATACCTGTTGTAGTTCATCAGAATAGACCCGTGAGAATAAATGGAAAGCCATCAATTCATAAGATCCAGGCCAATATTATTGAAACAGTTGACAGTATTGGGTTTATAGAAAAATGATTAAATTTAATTGGTCTAAATAAGGATAGTATCACTCCCATTATCATATAATAGATGCGTCCATAAAAACCATAAACAAAGTAAAATGCGGTAAAATCCCCCATTGATTTCTAATCTCCATTCCTCTAATTTTACTCTCCGAACATGTGACCGTTCTTTCACTTAATGATAGGTCTTAAACTTGATTGACTAAATATAGCTAATCCCACCTTACCCCATTGACTGAATTAATCCTGGCCTGCTGTATACGAGAATATTATACAAGATGATATTTATAGTGGAACCTGGCAGGGACACGTAAATATATATTAATGTATAATAGGTTAGTTTTAATGAAGCTAATGCCGGTAAGACTGATGAAACAACCCATTTCTCATTTATTACGGTCGGTTAACTTTTCGATCCGCCTTTTGTGAACTATTAGTTGGTATCACATTAACAACTATTATTAACCCAAATAAATTAATTATGAAAAAGTTAACATTATTACTAGGCCTTATTTGTATTGCCGCTTTTACATTCGGACAGGGCAATATATCTACGGTTCTTCAAGATGGTCATGCTAACGTAGCAACCGTCAAGCAAATTGGTATTAATAATGATGCTTTTATGAATCTGGTTGGTGAAGGTAACTGGATCTGGCAGTGCCAAACTGGATTTAACAATGTTGAATCATTTGTTGTTATGAATGGAAACTTTAACAGGACCTGGAGTGCTGAATATTTCTGGGCTCCTTCAAGTTGTAAGTTCTATACAAAATTCTTGTATGACCCATCAAACACACAACACCAATTTGGATTTTTAAATACAGCATCAGCGTACATCTCTCTATCAGACAATAATTTAGTATCCCAAACTCAGGGATATAAATATTTTGGACTCTGGTCAGAGATGAACGAAGCTGTGATTAACATCACAAACTTCTCACATTATAATAAAATTATGCAAGCTCAGCTTGGGTATGCAAATCATGCTTTTGCAAATATTGATGATCAATCGGATTACAATAACATTTTGTCGCATCAAAAAGGAGAAAATAACGTTGTAACAGTTAATATTTTCGGTCAATCTGATGACAACAAAGTTGGCGTTACTCAAGGCTGCATGTATAATTGGGCTATAGGCAATACAGCATTGGTTCAAATAACTGATGATGCTGATGGAAATGAATTCGTTATTAATCAAAAGGATGTTTTCAATTATGCCGAAATTCTGGCCAACTTTAATAGTGATGGAAATATTGGATTCATCCATCAAGAAGGCTGGTCAGGAAACTATGCACATATGTTCTTTGACAACTGATCATTTTATAATGAAATTTCAATCTGCCAGTGGGATCAAGGTTCAAATGAGGCATTTTTCGATTAGCTGGGAAGGTGACTGGACTGTAATTTTTGATGGCAGGTATACACATCCTGTAACTTGCATGTCAAGTTTTGGATTCAAGTATCCACTTCCTTACTGTCCATTTGGTAACAAAGTTTACACAAAGATTAAGTATGATCCAACAAACGTTATTCACCAGGATGGATATTCAAATTATGCTGATGTTGACGTTTATGGTATTTGGTCAGATGGAAACATGATTTCAATATTCCAGGAAGGATTCAACAGCTATGACAATAATGCTTACATCAGTATCAATGAAAGTGCAGATAACGCAATAGCAATTTATCAGACAGGTGCAAAACACAGCTGAAGTTAATACTGAATAGTCAGATTAGAATGAGCTCTTTACATTCCAGGTTGGTGTAGGTAATAAGCATATATTAATGCACAGCATGCTGATAATAACTTTGCAAGTATAGTCCAGGGACATTACGGAAGTGATTGTAATACTGCTAGTATCTATCTTAACTAATCATGATGGTGGAACTGGTGTTATTAATCAATTCTGGTATGGTAATAATGCAACAATGAATTTGCATGATGGATTTGGCAATATGGGTGCAATTTACCAACACTCTTATATGAGTAATGCATGGATGGATCTTGCAGGTACTGAAAACTGGGCTGCAATTTGCCAGCACTATTATGGATACCATAATGCCTTTGTCCAAATCACTGGTGATGATAATGGATTTAATTAATATTATGACATGTATGGCCCATGTAGTCCATGGTTTATACCATTCAATCCAGGATACTACTGTGGTGGACAATATTTCAAGGTTTGGAACGAGATTTACTACGATCCAACCAATATGGTACACCAGGAAGGATTCTGCCAGTGGGGTGAAGTTTATATCAATGGTGGAGCCCATAACAGGGTTTCTATATTCCAGGAAGGTGACTGCTGCTGCGGTGGAGCATGCGGAGGTTGTGTTAACAATATAGCTATAACAGATATTTATGATGGCTACTGCAACGAAACTGCACAATATCAAAATGGTCAAAGGAATTATTCATTCATTGATATAGATAATGCAGACTTAGGTAAAGCTAATACATTCCAGGTTGGCGTTGAAAATATTGCAAATATCGAACAGTTTAATGGTGAAGCAAACTGGGCTGGTGTTCTCCAATATGGAGACAACCATAATGCTCACATTAGCCAAACTGGTACCTGGAACCAAGCTACTACTAACCAGTTTAACTGGTAAGAACATAATAATATCTCCCTGCCATAAAAGCGGCCTGTCCAGGCCGCTTTTTTTTTCTATTTTTTGAAAAATATACCTGAGTAATAATACCCATTGACATCACAGATGCCAGCATGTAAATTTACTTGATCTATACTATAACCTGTAAACCAATGAGTTTAAGTGATAACAGACAACTCAACAATAAACTATATTTTAACCCAAAACGACTAAATTATGAAAAGACTAATTCTAATTACTGCAGGTTTGTCCTTTGCGGTTTTTGCAGGTGCTCAAAGCAATAGCAGTGATGTTGACCAGTATGGTGTTATGAACAATGCTGTTGTTGTTCAGCAGGGAATAAGTAACTACAGTGAACTGGACCAGAACCAGGGACCAGGTAATAGCCTGACTAAAGGAAATAACAATTATGATCTGCTCCAGCAGGGAATAAGCAATACGAGTAAGCTAAATCAGGAAACCCACATGAATGATGCCGTCATCAGGCAGAAAGTCATGCTCAATGTCCTGAAAAACTCAAAGCATGATAATGCTCATGGAGATTTTGCATACCAGAGGGTCAAAAACAAGTTAACCCTCGACCAGGAAGGTATCAATAATGAAACAGGGCTATACCAAACCAATGCCAATAACGAAGCAGATGTAGATCAGCTTGGAAATGGTAACAGGGCCGATGTATGGCAATCATCATGGCCGGGACCGGTAATTGCCAATAAAGCCAAGATCTATCAACAAGGAAATCAAAACTGGAGCGAGACTTATCAGGATGGTGATGGAAATGATGCGGAGATTGAAGTCCATGGCGACAGGAACGGTGATCAAACATTTGGTGATAGATGGAATGATATCAAACAGGAAGGTGACTATAATAATGGATATCTGTTTATAAGCGGAGATTTAAATGACGTAGATGCAACTCAAACAGGTAACTTTAATGAGTTTAAAGCCAGGCTAAGTTATTATGGAGGTTCATCAAATGCGAATATCCTCGATGCTGCTCAAACTGGAGATAATAACCATCTAGAGATCCATACATCCTATGCCGATCTAAACAAAGGTACTTTTAATCAGGATGGAGATCATCATTATCACCGGTTCTATTTGACTTCAGCCGATGGTAACCTGGTAACATTAGATGCAGATGGCAATGCCGGAGGTGGTGTGAACTATAAAGGTAACAGGGGTGACTGGTCGATCAGTGCTCCCTGGGGATCGAGCTCTGACCTTAATACACTTTCAGTGGTGCAGTTTGGAAAGAAAAACTATGCTACAGGTAGAATTGAAGGTGATTTGAATAATGTTAGCGTTAACCAGGAAGGTGATGGTAACTTTAACTCATTAACTGAAAAATGGTATACCAGGGATGGTATAATGGTCCTGGGAGACATGAACAGTGTTGGTGTTAATCAGGTTGGCAATGATAATGAAGCAGCCGTAAAAGTTACAGGTAATAACAACCTGGCATCTGTTAACCAGGTTGGAGAAAGGAATAATGATGGCTGGTGGCATGATCATGATATCTTCACTATTGAACAGGAAGGAAACGGTAACTGGGCTTTATTTAACCAGATTGGTAATGATAATGAAGAGCATATATTGCAGCTTGGAAACAGTAATGTTGCTGTTTTATACCAGAAAGGTAATAATGGATATGGATGGATCAACCAGAAGTGGGGTGGAGCCGACGATAACATGGCCCTGATATATTCTGAAGGTGATAATAACAGGCACTTCACATTACAGACCTGGGGTACGGATAATGAAAGTTATACATTCCAAATTGGAAACTCTAACGAAGCAAAATCATATCAGACTGTTAGCTCTGATAGCTGGGCAGGAACCCTGCAGTATGGAAATAATAACTATTCCTTAATTGAACAAACACACGGTTCAAACAACTGGGCTCAAACCCTTCAGTTCTTCAATGGTAACAATTCAAATGTAAATCAATACGGATCAAATAATACGTCTAACGTTCTTCAGCATTAGACGATCAATTCATAACTTTATGAGGCTGTCCCAATCGGGATGGCCTTTTTTTTTGGAAAGAGAAAAACAAAACCTATAACCTATAACTTATAACCTATAACTTATAACTTATAACCTATAACCTATAACCTATACCCCAGGCTATTAATTAATCCAACCAAGTACTTGTACCTGATTTAAAACTCAAAATAAATTACGATTTATAGTAATTACCCCTATTGACTTCAGGGATGAATTCAACTTACTTTGTATCAAGTAAAAGTAAACAGGTATTTAAATACCTAAAAACTTTAAATTTAAACTTATGTCTTATTTATTAATTAAAATGTTTAACCAAAATCTATTTAAAATGAGAAAATTAACATTAATCGCAAGCCTCGTGTTTGTAGTTGGATTTGCTTTCGGACAAAGCAACGAATCGCAGGTATTGCAAGTGGGAGCAGGCAATATTGCTACAGTAAAGCAAATTGGAGTTGGTAATGATGCTTTCCTTCAAATGGTAGGTGATTATAATACCATCTATCAATGCCAGACAGGTTTCTTTAACAGCGAGACCTTCGTCATAGATAATGGCGATTTTAATGCTACCTACGATGGTGTTGCATGGACTCCATGGAACAGCAAATTTTTCATCAAAAAGCTTTACGATCCTTCAAACACACAACATCAATTTGGTGAATATAACCATGCCAGTGTATATATGTCTGGTTCAGACGGAAACCTGGTTTCACAAACTCAGGGCTGGAAATATATAGGTTCAGTCTGGGGAATTGGTAATGTTGCCACAATGTCTTTCATTAATTCTGATGGAAACAGGGCAAGCCAGGCACAACTGTTCTGGTCTAACACTGCTGATATTTCTATGTCAGAATCTGATGGAAATATTGCCCTTCAATATCAAAAGGGATATGCAAATACAGCCAGCACTTCCATTACCGGAGGTTCAGACAATAACATGACATCTATTGTCCAGGGTTGGCACGGTGGCTGGTCAGAGTATAATAATGCTACTGTCAGTATTTCTGATTTTTCAGACGGAAATGAAGCTATCATTAACCAGAAGGATGCTTATAATGAAGCTCAGGTTCTTATCTGGGATAACAGCAGTTTAAATAAAGCAGCTATTTACCAGGAAGGCCAGTGGAGTTTTGCAAATATCAGCATGTATTCTGTAGCTTATGGTAATGAAATGTCAATCTGCCAGTGGGACCAGGGTAATCATTATGCAGCTATTGATGTCTTCAAAGGAGATTTTAATAAGATCTATGACGGAGTTTCATTTGCCGTTCCTTCAGTATTCGGTAACAAAGTTTATACCGAAGTATATTGGGACCCAACTAATGTAATCCACCAGGATGGAATGTCACAAATTGCAAGCATCAGCATTGGCCAGAATTATTCTCCAATGGAAGCTGATTACAACAAAGTTTCTATTTACCAATATGGTTCATGGAGTTATGGAAATGAAGCTTACATCGACATCTGGGATGGTAGCTTTAACAGGGTTGCACTATACCAGGAAGGTGAATATCATGATGCAACTGTAAATATCTGGAATGATAATTCAGATGATAACATGGCTTTCATTGCACAGCATGAGCATGACAACAATGCCATGATTCAGATTACAAATAACTCTGAAGGGAACAAGACAAGCATTGTACAGGGTAAAAACGGGAACGGATACCTTGATGCACATAATGATGCTTATATATATGTTGACCAACATGATGATGGTGTTGCAGTTATCAACCAGTACAGGCAATCTAATCTTGCAACCATTACATTGCAAGTTGGTGCAGCTAACTGGGCAGCTATCTACCAGAATTCAGTTGCAAGTTTTGCTGATATCTATGTAACTGGTATAGGTAACATGGCTTCTATCTGCCAGCACGATTACGGGTTCCATACAGCATCTATATACATCAACGGAAATGGTAACGGATTTAACACAGTTACACCTTATGCACCCGGATCTCCATATTTCGTGCCTTCAAACCCGGGCTATTCAAACGGTTATACCTTTAAAGTTGATAATTTCCTTTGCTACGATCCAACCAACATGATTCGTCAGGAAGGACTCAAGCAACTCGCAAGCATGAGTATTGTTGGAAATGGAAACTTTGCTTCTATTTACCAAAAAGGATACAATAGCTATGGAGCATATAATCACTATGCAAACCTTGATATCTGGATGGGGGATGGAAACTTAACTGCTCAGTATCAAGACGGTATGCATAACTCTTCATACATTGATATTGACTATGCTAACGATGGCAAAGCTTTGACTTTCCAGATAGGTCAGTACAATGTTGCTTCAATTTATCAGTACAACGGACAGGGTAACATGGCAGGTATCGACCAATTCGGTCATAGCCACCACGGATCTATCACCCAAACAGGTGCTGGAAACGAAGCTACTATTAATCAGTTTGATTATTAATAGACCATTATTATAGATATTTCAATAGAAAAATGATTAAGGAGCGGTTAATTCAAATTGCTCCTTAATCTTTCTCAAACTGGGGTATTTTACCTATTGCCTGCTGGATTTTATTTTTGTATCTTGCATCAAGTTACGGAAATTACGTATGATTTTTAACGAAGGAATCTTGACCGGATTTTTTTTGTGTAACGTGAAGTAACTCAATAATTTATAAAAATAAATAAATTATCAAAACAGGGCATGAAAAAATTAGCCATTTTACTCATTGTCTTTGCTGTTTCCTACGCCTCTGTTGGCCAGACCAATGAATCAAGTTCAAGCCAACATGGTGTTCAAAACAATGCATACTCGACACAGGATGGCCACTATAATGTAACCACTATATCACAGATTGGGAATAGCTTATGGACATCAAGCAATCAGACTGGCAATCTGAATCAATCGTTATCATTGATGATCGGTAGTGATAATGCAAGTCTTATCGATCAACAGGGTTCAGAGAATTATGCGCGGGTAAAAATCGAAGGCATGTACAATGGATCTATTGCTACTCCAGGATCATTTATACAGACAGGGAATAGCAATTGGATAGATGTTGAGATCATAGGAAATTATAACCACACTTTGATTAGTCAACTGGGAGACAGAAATGATTGTACAGTTGAGCAAGCAGGAGAACAGAACACTTGTAAAATTGATATTGAAGGAGTTGACAACACAGGTTATTCTATTTCAAAGGGTAATGACAATACTATTGATGTTAATATCAGCAGTGATAAGAATGCTTTTGGGGTAAGTCAGATCAATGGCAACAACAATTCAGCAATCATTGAGCTGCTTTCAAACAGTAATTTTGCATTCATTGTTCAGGATGGAATGAATAATAATGTTCAATTAATTCAACAATAATATATAGGTAAAAATACCTATGCCTTTTGTTGTTTATTAATTGATATATCTGGAATAATAAAAATTTATCGGTATATGAAATATTACCGTACTAAATATATCTCTCTCTTGATTTCATTTATGATGATCTCTGCTATTGGTGTTGCCCAGCAAACTGAAAAATCTAATCAACGTCAGCAAGACAAAACTTTGATTAAAAAACAATCTGGTGATTATGACAATGACAGGGCTGCATTTATCAAACAATTTAGTGGCAGTCAGGAAGGCTCTGAGTTTATTTATAGCCGGGATCAAAGATCATCTGGTGCCAGTTTGTTGAGAAATGGAGATCAACAAAAATATGATATGTCGAAGATCCGGCAAATTGATTCAGAAAACAGAAGTACATATATTAATGACGGTGCTGTTGGAAAACAATACAGCCGGGACGGTAAAGGCAATATTGCTTCACATAGCAGAAGCAGTTCAGGGTTCCAGTATGTTGAGCAATTTGGAAGCGAAAATACTGCGAATCAAGAAGTTAGAGAGAAAAGCAATTCGTATACCAGCCAGTTTGGTAGTAAGAACAATGCCGAGGTTAAAATGAAAAATGGCTCAAATAATCAATCTCGAATACTGCAAACTGAGGACAAAAACAGGGCCAATATTAAGCAGGAAAATTCTGGTCACAATGCCATAATAAATCAATATAAAGGAGAGAATAATGCCAGGATTTCTCAATCAGGATCTCAGAATTGGGTTGATATTGACCAGAGCAAAGGTAGTGAACTGGATATCAAACAATCGGGATCTAAAAATGTTATTCGTGGTACACGTTCAAGCTGGGCAGAATCACTGAATGGAAGTATCCTGGAGATAGAACAATATGGTTCCAATAACCAGGTTGATTTGCAGCAAAACGGATCTAAAGCAGAACTTAAACAAAAAGGAACAAATAATAAGACAACGATCATACAAAAATAAGAGATAATATAACATTTTTAAATTTATATAGTAAAAGTAAATACGCTAAAAATAAATAAACCAAATAAAATAATTAACCAATGAATGCAAAATCCATTTTATTTATACTGGCATCAATCTTTTTGGCAAGCATTACTGCAATTGCCCAAGAGCATGTTCAGAAGGAAGAAGACCTTTGGCTGAAGCAATTGGTAAAGGAATATTCCTATGAAAAAGTTATGGTGCAAGGTGATGTAAATAATAAGGCTTATGTTGTGCAGGATGGAACAAATAACAACGCTTACCTTGATCAGAGAACCTCAGGTGTTAAAGGTGAGGAGAATGTTGTATACCTTTTACAGAATGGTAGCTTCAACAATGGCGCAATTCAGCAGCAGGGAAGGAATAATGAGTATTTTATTCATCAATATGGTGTGAGAAATGATCTTGAGTTAAGCACCATTGGAGCAGGTAATAAGTCTACTTTATACCAAAGAGGTAATGATAATAAAATTAAACAATCACTTCAGGGAGATGGGATGGATTATATTATTTTACAGGAAGGGTCCAGGAACGAATTGATTCAAAGGGAAAATGGAGAAGTTAACCCTAAATACAGGGTTGAGCAAAGAGGTGTTGGAATGAAGGTTATTATAGAAAATTCTAATGTTTACAGAAAATAAATACTGTTAGTATAAAAAAAACTTTATATTTTTAAGTGCTTGTAAGAAAACTGAACATACGCTATGCCCTTATTTACCCAAGCTACAAAATACTTGTTGTTGCTAGTATCAAGCACATTGCTATCGGGTTCTGCCATTAGCCAGGTTGTAACAGATTCGTTACAACAGGCAATTCAACAAACAACAGTTTTAGGTGATTCATCAGATTGGATGACATCATCAGATTCACTTGTTGTAGCCCCACAATACTTACAAAATATGGTTGATGCTCTATCTGAAGAAATTGATGGGGAAGGTGAGGATGAAATTGGCTTAGAAATTGATGGATTGATAGTAAAGGATACACGTACAAAGCATGGTGGGGATTTTTATGATCACTTTTACAGGAATTGGGAGGCTCCTCCTAATGCAAGAAACTTCACAATAACAATCAGAGAATTACCTTATCGTCTGAACATGACCATGATCATTGTTCGGATTAATGATAATGAAATATTCAGTTCTGCTTTGCAGCCCCGGAAGGATATTGTCATTTCCCTTGCCGACTACGCCCTTACCAGAGCAGAGGAGTTCCTGGTTAATTATGAAGATATAATGAAGCAATTAGGAGGTGAAGATCAAACAGGATCAGGAATTTATTAATATTGAAATAATAAACTTATAATGATGAAAAATTTATTTAGAATATCAGTCTTCATGGGAATAGTTCTCCTGTGTTCGGGCGCATTAAAAGCCCAGGATTTGACATTTGAGTTTATCAATCCTGCATTTGGTGGAAATACATTTAATTACCAATGGCTTTTAAGTTCTGCCGATGCACAGAATACTTTTGAAGAACCAGCTGATTTATTAGAATTTGAAGCAGATCCCCTTGCGGAATTTACAGAAGACTTGAACCGTCAGATATTAAATCAACTTTCACGTCAGTTAATTTCTGAACAATTTGGGGAAGGAACCTTACAGGATGGTAATTATTTGATTGGCTCCTATGAAATATCCGTAACGAGTGGATCAACTGGTATAACAGTTACAATAGTTGACCTTGATACAGGGGGTCAAACAAGTATTACTGTCCCCTATTTCTAAATCAGTTCATGACCAGAGCCAGACAAAAAAAATGTTAACTTATAATCAATGATGATGTTACGAAAATTACTAGTTATAAAGCTCATAGCAGTCGGTATTATTGCAAGCTATGTTTTAACAGGGTGTTCTGGATTTTTCAGCCAGCCATTAAAACCTGAAAAGGCAAGGCTAGGATATGAAACCCCGGCATATAAAGACTTAACCTCAATGCCGGCTCCGAAAGAACCTTTGGTAGCAGCTGTATATAAGTTTTCCGACCAAACAGGGCAATATAAACCTTCTCTTGCCAATAGTTGGTCCACCGCTGTAACTCAGGGTGCAACAACTATTTTACTAAGAGCACTGGAAGAATCAAAATGGTTTGTTGTTATTGAAAGGGAAAACCTGGGTAACCTGCTAAATGAGCGAAAGATAATACGTTCCAGCAGGGCTCAGTACCTTGGCTCCGACGAAGGATCCTTGCTGCCACCGCTTTTATTTGCAGGAATTATCCTTGAAGGAGGAATTATATCATATGAATCAAACATCAGGACCGGTGGTATTGGTGCCCGGTATTTCGGAATTGGAGCATCAGGACAATACAGGGAAGATAAGGTAACTGTTTACCTGAGAGCTGTATCAACCAGCAATGGTAAAATATTAAAAACAGTCTATACATCCAAGTCTATCATTTCACAGGAAATATCAGCTAACTTTTTCAGATACGTAGACTTTAAGCGTTTGCTTGAAGCTGAATTGGGTTATACCTACAATGAACCCTCAGATATAGCTGTAACTGAAGCTATTGAAAAAGCAGTGGTAAGCCTTGTTTATGAAGGTATCACAGATAATCTATGGGAGTTTGGGAATCCTTCAGATACCGGAAATGTTGCCTATAAGGATTACCTGGCTGAGAAAGAATTAAATCCACAATTGGATCAGTTTGGAATGTTCTTAAATGAGGATATCAGAGGACAATTTGGGCTTGGTGCCAATGTTGGAGCAATTATGTATGAAGGAGATTACAGGGATGGAAATTACAGAGTTGCATATGAGTTGAACCTGGATTGGTATTTTCATTCAAAATGGGCCCTCAATTTAAATGTTGGCAGGGGTGAATTAGCTGCTAAACAGTTTTACGAGCAGACAATTAACTATGCTCAATTGAATTTAAAGTACCTCTTCATGCCGAAGCGTAAATTCTCACCTTTATTGTATGGTGGTGTTGGAGTTGTCAGGGAAGAAAAAGGAGGATATGCCACCAAGGATTGGATACCCAATCTTCAGTGTGGTGGAGGACTTGAATATATGGTAACCAAACGCCTTGGTATTGAAGGCAATGCGTTTATTTCATATATGCTGAATGATGAGTTGGATGGCCTGGATATGGGTAAGTATAATGATTTTTATTGGGGAGGTATGGTAGGTTTGAAATACTATGTTGGCCAACCCCCACTATTGAAAGAATTAAAGTAAAGTTTTCTATTAACACATAAATCACTTAATGATGACACAGAGAAGTAAATTAATTAAGTTTATTCTTTTCACCATTATTGTAATTGGTATAGGTGCTTGTGAGAAGGATAAGATTGACGTGCAGGAATTTGGAGCAATAACAGGTATTGTACTTGATGCTACTACAAATCTGCCTATCGTTGCTGCGAACATAAGTACTAATCCGGCAAGTTCATCAATCTTATCAGATGCAGATGGTAAGTTCACCATTAATCAGGTTCCAATTGGAAGTGTTGTTGTTACTGCTCAAAAAGATCAGTATGCAACAGGTACATCCAAAGTATCGGTTATGGCAAACCAAACTACTGATGTAGTTATTTTGCAGGCACCTTTGGATCCTTCACAACATGTGGTGAAATTTTCGAATCCAAAACCGGCAAACGAATCAGTTGACCAGCCAAGGCTAGACTTAACGCTGGCCTGGCAGGTCGCTGATAATGCGGGTTTTGATAGCTTAAGATTCGATGTTATAATATTTGAATCACAGGGATTGGAACAATATACAGTTGCCTCCGGTATTGCAGATACTTTTACTGTTGTAGAAGTCTTGGATTTCTCTAAGACATATTACTGGCAGGTAGTGGCAAAAGAAAATGATTTAGAATTAAGCAGAAGTACAGTTTGGACTTTTGGAACACTACCATTTCCAGATGTTCCCTTCTACTATGCTCAAAAAGTGAATGGTGCTTACGAAATTTTTAATTCTGATTCAACCTTTTCTGATACGACTGCTCCGATAATTCAGCTTACAAATTTTACAGGTGCCCGCACATGGAATCCGCAGTTGAACCCCGACAGGGATTTAATTGCATTTACATCCGACCACGAGGGCCCAATGCATATATATCATATGAAAAGGGATGGTTCAGATTTGAAGAAAGTAACTACTCTTCCTAACGTTAGTTATAATAACAAGGGTCTTGGCTATTGCTGGGCTCCTGATGGTGAGTCTATCCTCTATTGCTATTATGATAAATTATATAAGATCACTAAAAATGGATCATGGACAACTGAAATTTCAGTAGCCCCTGCAGAAATGAACTACCGTAATTGTAACTGGAATGGACATACAAATAAGATCATTGTCCAGGCTACAAAGCAAATGGTTTATGAATCAGAGTTTTACGTCATGAGTGCAGATGGTTCTAACTTCCAGCTATTCCTGGAGGACTGGCCGGGAAGAATGGATGATCCTTCTTTTTCTATTGATGGATCATCAGTGCTGTTTTCATGGGATGCAGATGGATATAATTCAGCTGATGGAAGAATGCTTAATTCAAGAATTTATACCATATCTACTGACCCTATCCATGCTGATACCCTGGATATGTCAGAAGGAAAAGCTGATGGTACAAATGATATGAATCCAAGATTTTCACCTGATGGTGCCTGGGTAGTATTTGCAAATCAAAGTAATACTGGATTAGGGCCTACTGTTGCCTGGGTAATGGATTTTGAGGGTGGTTCTCGTCAACCAATTATTGATAATGCTGAGACTCCTTTCTGGGGGGCAACAGATAATAAATAATACCATAATTTAAAAATGGTAACATTCAATAAATGATATAACGCCAGGGTCCTGTATATGCCGGACCTTGGCTTTTTTTATTGAACCTTATGTATAGACTATGATCCAAAAGTTTGATGTTTTGCTGGTAGATGACGACCGGCTTATCCGTTATGTAACCGGGGCGTATTTTAAACGTATAGGTTACCGTCTCGACATGGCTGAGAATGGAATGGCAGCCATCGACATGTTTAAGGAGAAAAGTTATGACCTTATCCTGATGGACGTAAGAATGCCTGTTATGAACGGGCTGGACGCTACAAAAGCTATCAGGGAACTGGAGTCTGAGAAAGAGAATGGCAAAAGGGCCAGAATCGTTGCCATTACAGCCAGCTCAGCCAGGGAGGAGTGCCTGGAGAGTGGCATGAACGACTTTTTTCAAAAACCTATTCTGATGGATCATATCCAGCAGATACTTAATGAAATGTGACCAGATTTGCATATGAATAATTAATGTTATATATTTGCAGGTAAAAGTACGTACACAGCTTTTTATAACTTATTAGCCAATTTAAACTCAATCGTGTGCTTTTGCTTTTTAACAGAGAATCTTATAGCTTGAAGGGATTTCCCGGAAGTACGATTAAACAATATAGGATACAAAGTGTTATTGTATTGTTAATATTACATTAACGGTATAATAAAGTATTATATATATATTCGAAAAGTTAAATTTAATATACAAATAATCAACAGGTAATAACACTTAATATTGTTACTTATTCTGTTGAAAAGTAAATATTCTTAATATATATTGAATCTACATTATCGCATATCTTTGCATGCATAAACTAGATAAAACCAAACTTACATATAAACATATTGGGATATGAAAAAGATATTCTTTATCATACTGGCCATAGGTTTCTTTATAGGCAACCAGCTTAATGCTCAATCGGTTACATACACCTTTACAGCTGTTGGCGGTGCGTCGAACTGGGGAGGCAATACGTACTATGACTTTGGTAATGTCCCTATAGGATCTACCTCAACAGAATCTTATTTTACTGTAAGTGGTACCGGCTTTGTTCCGACAGCCGGGCCCCCAATGGTGGTTAATGCTCCGGCAGATATTAAGCTTTCCCTGACAAGTGGAGGACCATATACAAGCCAGGTTACTATACCAATTGCCGGTGGCTTTTTTAACAATACTAAAATTTATGTTGTTTGTGAGCCTACTGTTTTAGGATTTGTTGGTGGTTTTATAGAATTCAGAAGAGACATAAGTTCTTTTGTCGATATTACAGCATATCCTTATGGTACCGGAACAACTGCTTTGGTTCCGGTTATGGACATCACCGGCCTTAACGGCAACCCTGTTCCAAATGGCTCAACTCAACCAAATGGACAGAATGGTACATGGTTTGGAACAACAACTTCAGGCGGTTCATTAACAAGGACCTTTACAATTAATAATACAGGGATTGTCAACCTGAACCTCACTGGTAGTGGTGGAATATATGTTGACATCATTGGCAGGGATCCGGATAAATTTCCAGTAACACAACAACCTTCCACACCTGTTACACCAAGTGGCAGCACAACATTTACCATTCAGTTTGGCCCTGAAAGCATTGCCGAAACCTATGAGGCGACGGTAAGTATCAGTAACGATGATCCTGATGACAATCCTTATACCTTTGTTATCGGAGCAAGGGTTCAGGCTGCATTGCCAACACTGACTGGCCCTACGCCAGCAGATGAAATCACAGAAAACACTGCAGAAAGCGGCGGTAATGTTACCAGTGATGGTGGAGCTACTGTTACGGATAGAAATGTATGTTATACGCTTACATCTAATGGCTGGGATCCAACAACAGCTGATTTTAAGTCTAATGATGGAGGAAGTGGTGTTGGAACCTATACCGCTACCATGATTTCAGGATTGCAACCTGAGACACAATACGATTATCGTGCATATGCCACTAATGAAATTGGAACAGTATACTCGCCGGCATCAAATGCTCCAAGTTTTTGGACATTATCTCTTTCTCCATTAGCCCATCCAAGCGTTTTCACTGCCCAGGCATTTTCAGGAACTCAAATAAATCTTACATTTTCATCTCCAAGTTCAATAACCTATTGTGATGGTTACCTTATCCTCATGAAGCAGGGTAGTTACCCTGATGCAACATTGGTACAAGATGGAACAGCATATTCAGCAGTGACACTTTTGGGCAACGGCACTTATGTACAGGAAAAGATTACAAATATTGCTGCAACAACAGCCCCAATAACCGGACTATCGCCTGGATTAACTTATTATTTTGCAATCATTCCATATAATTGGAATGGCTACAAATGATCCGACCCATAATTATCTAAAATTAAACCCCGCAACTGATTTTGCAACTACTAGTGCAGCCACATCCACTTGGAATGGAAATGGCAGCTGGAATACACCGGCCAACTGGAGCAATGGATTACCAGGTGCAAGTACGCATGCAATCATAGCCTCATCCAGCCCGGGAAGCCCATGTTTAGTTGATTTTAACACTCAATGTAACAATCTCACTATCCAGCAGGGAGCGTATCTTACAATAGATCTAGGCAGAACATTAACAGTCAATGGGAACCTTGTTATTGAATCAAATGCTACAGGATCCGGATCATTAATTGCTGGAGGTACTGCTGGAAATATTAGTATTGCAGGAACAAATTCAATTAATCAATATCTATTGGGAGCAAAACAATATCATGTTTCACCACCTTGTGATGGAGATACATTCGGTGTTTTACAAGCCTATCCAACCTCTGATAATGATTTCTTCAGATGGCAAGAACCAAATAGTAAATGGATAGAATTAAATACTCCCCCTGGTGGTTCTGGTTCTTCTTATGATCCTCCGGGAAATGATTTACGAGAAGGTTTTGGATATCATGTTCTATATAATCTTGCCTCAGGAACTCCCGTAACAAAAACATACAGTGGAACATTGATTAGTACTGATGTTTCACCTTCCCCAGTGACATATTCATCTGCAACAGCAAATCCTGACTGGGTGGGTGCAAACCTTGTGGGTAACCCATATCCTTGTGCCATTGATTGGGACCTCGGGAATTGGGGAAAGACTAATATTTATGAATCTATCTATGTATGGAATGGGGTACAGTACCTTAGTTACAACGGTACCACTGGAATTGGTAATCTTGCAGGAGGTGTTATTCCACCTATGCAAGGCTTTTATATATGGGTTAATTCTGGTTCCCCTCACAATTTCCGAATTCCAACTGATGCCAGGATACATAGCTCACAAGCAACTTATAAGAATAACAATTCTGATCTTCTCAAGCTTACATTAGAAGGAAATGAACTTAAAGATGAGACTTTTATTAACTTTTGTGATGATGCCACTGAAGGATTTGATGAAAGTTTGGATGCATTTAAATTGCCTGGTAATCGATTACCTCCTACACCCAGGATGGAAGAGACACCACAATTGTATTCTATTGTGCCGGGAGAATTGCTATCAATTAATATTTTGCCTCCCAGCGAAGATCATGTTATTGTACAATTAGGACTCGAGCCAAGGGTGGAAGCAACCTTCACTATTACTGCAAGTGAATTGGAGAGCTTCGACAGCAAGATAAAGATCTACCTGGAAGATCAGAAAGAAAAAGTATTGATCAACCTGAGAGAACAGGAAACATATGAATTTGAGGCTTCATTATCTGATCCAATTGAAAGGTTCCTGGTTCATTTCTCTCAGACAGAAGTAACACTTACCCAGCATAATTTCAATGAAGTTGATATCTGGTCAAATAATAAGACGATTTTTATCGACAACACAGATAACTATCAGGGTGAAGTTGTTATTTATAATGTGATGGGACAAAAGGTCTATCACGGAACTTTGGAAGGAAGTGTGAATCCGATTGGTATGACCAGCCAGTCGGGATATTATATAGTCAGGGTGATCACCGATCAGAACCTGCAGACAGTAAAAGTATTTATTAAATAGTACAGATTTTTTCAGTAATAGAATAGATCGTAAACCTGGAATTATGAAAAAATTGTCTAAGTTTTTAATTGTATTGGCTTTCCTGGTGATGCCTTTTTTTAGTACACAGGTCATGGCCGGTGGTGTCCCACCACCTCCACCGGATCCCGGTAGTGAAGGTGACCAAGATCCACCTGGTGGCGGAGCCCCAATAGGTGGTGGATTGCTTGTGTTGATATCACTGAGCGCAGGCTATGGCTTGAAGAAGCTCTACGATGCCCGTAGAAAACTTGAAGAATAGGAAATAACGTTATTTATATATACAAAAGTTCCCCCATGGACAAGAAGGTACTTTATCGGTATCTCTGGCTGTGGGGGAACTTTTTTCATGTACACATGGACGATTTTGCATGTACGATTTTCCAAGGATAATAAATGGAACATGGAACATTGAACATGTGAACATGCGAACATGAATCTAAGGCCGATCTCCTTCATAATCCTTCAATGAACAAAGGATGCTCTGAGTGCTTGCTGGCAGCACCAAAGGGATAGCCGTCAGGCAGGTCGTAGATCAGGAAATAATCAAACTCTCCTTCTCCGGTATAAAATTCATCGAACATACTGATCCCGGCATAACCGGATGCATGGGTGTTGTCAGTATAGGTTCCCTGTACAACTCCATTGAAAATAACCTGTATCTTACCTCCGGATACTGCAACACGAATCACATTCCAGGCTCCCAGGCCGGGATTTAATGCATCAGAATAACCATCCGCTATCTTTGAAAAACCACCAAGGCTAAGATTGCCAAGATTCCAATATTGGTTGGTGCCAATGATAAGTTTATAAGAATTAACCCAATTGCCTAAAGCTGATAAATCTGTAGGATCACCATTCATAATCACACCAACATTGTAA
This sequence comes from uncultured Bacteroidales bacterium, assembly GCA_963753055.1. GTDB lineage: Bacteria > Bacteroidota > Bacteroidia > Bacteroidales > B18-G4 > JAUWGC01. Next base: position 416,965 of record CAVWAP010000004.1, read on the forward strand.
ATATCACCGGATACTTTCCTTAACCTGACTTCAATAATATAATCCGTCAGCACCGAATCAAAGGCACAGGTCATAGCATATAGTGAATCGTTGTGTGTGACATTATATACATTATTGTCTACTGTCCAGTTTCCCTTTACAGGATTCCATCCCAGGGCTGTATCACCCGAGAAATCAATATAATATACTGTATCGGTGGAAGTTGGAGGAGGTGGGGGATCTTCTTCGTCCTTTTTGCAGGCAAAAGCAAAAATGACCAATATTATAATCGTAAAGATTTTTAAGCTGAAAGAGGTGTTGTTTGATCTGTACATATGATATTTTTTATGGTATTAATATACTAATCTAATTTCAATACCGCAAGAAAAGCCTGCTGCGGCACCTCCACATTGCCAACCTGCCGCATCTTCTTCTTGCCTTTTTTCTGCTTCTCCAATAGCTTGCGCTTACGTGTGATATCCCCTCCATAACACTTGGCTGTCACATCTTTCCTCAAGGCCTTCACAGTCTCCCTCGCAATGATCTTGGCCCCGATAGCTGCCTGGATGGCAATATCAAACTGCTGTCTCGGGATAAGCTCTTTTAACTTCACACACATCCGTCTTCCAAAATCATAAGCATTGTCCCGGTGTATCAAGGTAGATAAGGCATCAACCGACTCCCCGTTCAATAAAATATCCAGCTTAACAAGGTTCGCAGCCTTAAACCCGCTCTGGTGATAATCAAAAGAAGCATAGCCTTTGGAAATGCTCTTCAGCTTATCATAAAAATCAAATACAATCTCCCCCAGGGGCATCTCAAATGTTACTTCAACCCTGTCGCTGGTCAGGTAAACCTGGTTCTTTAATGTGCCACGCTTGTCTATACACAGGTTCATCACAGCACCTAAATAACCGGCTTTGGAGATGATCTGTGCCATGATATAAGGCTCCTCAATATGGTCGATGTACTTCTGATCAGGCAGGCCCGAAGGATTATGCACTTCAATGATCTCTCCTTTATGGGTGACCACATTATAGGATACATTAGGCACCGTGGTGATGACATTCATATCGAACTCACGGTCAAGGCGTTCCTGCACGATCTCCATATGTAATAATCCCAGGAACCCACAGCGGAAACCAAATCCCAGGGCCGCTGATGACTCCGGATCGAAGGTTAAGGATGCGTCATTCAATTGTAGTTTTTCAAGCGATGAACGCAATTCTTCATATTCATCCGGATCGACAGGATAGAGGCCGGCAAAAACCATTGGCTTCACATCCTGGAATCCTTCTATAATATTTTTACAGGGCTCCTTTACATGGGTAATAGTATCCCCGACTTTTACTTCACGGGATGACTTGATGCCGGAGATAATATACCCGACATCCCCTGCTTTCAGGGTCGCTTTTGGTTCCTGGTTTAGCCTTAAAATGCCAATCTCATCAGCATTATATTCTTTGCCGGTAGCAACAAACTTAACAAAATCACCTTTACTGATCTGCCCGTTGATAATCCTGAAATAGGCAATGATCCCCCTGAAAGAGTTGAAAACGGAATCAAAAATCAATGCCTGCAACGGCGCATCAGGATCACCTCCTGGTGGTGGGACATTATGTATGATCCTTTCCAGTACCTTATCAATACCGTATCCTGTCTTTCCGCTGGCTTCAATGATATCTTCACGTTCGCAGCCCAAAAGATCGACGATCTGGTCTTTTACATCATCGGGCATGGCATTATCCAGGTCCATCTTGTTCAACACGGGGATAATTTCCAGGTCGTGCTCGATGGCCAGGTAAAGATTGGAAATTGTCTGAGCCTGTACACCCTGCGTGGCGTCAATAACCAGCAAAGCCCCTTCGCAGGCAGCAATAGACCTTGACACTTCATATGAAAAGTCGACATGACCGGGTGTGTCTATCAGGTTTAGCGTATATTGTTGACCTTCAAAATTATAATCCATCTGGATGGCATGACTTTTAATCGTAATGCCACGCTCACGCTCCAGGTCCATATCATCTAATACCTGCTCCTGCAAGTCCCGGTCGGAGATGGTATCCGTAAATTCCAGCAAGCGATCAGCCAGGGTACTCTTACCATGATCAATATGTGCTATGATACAGAAATTCCTGATATGCTTCATGCAGTGCAAAAATACGATATATTATTGTTGATATGGAATTGATTAATTTGAAACTATGAAATTGAGATAATTTAAAATTAACTTGTGAATAACAGCGTTGAAGCATAATTGTATTACATTCGCATCTCGGATTTTTAAAAACAAACTTTTCGTTGATTTGTTAAGTATATAGACATAAAATAACTTGATTATTAATTGATTATATTATGAGTAAAGTAAAATTGGGCATTATGGGGTTTGGTGAGGTTTCGCGCCATATTTACCGATTATGCCTTAATGATGATGAAATAGAAATCGTTGCCATTGCCGAGCTTGGCAGGCCTGAAATATTACATTATTTGCTCGTGGCAGAGACAAAAGGCGGTATTGACGTTAAACTGGAGGATAATTTCCTTGTTTCACAAAATGGCAGAGCAAGGATGGTTCACAGCAAGCTGCTTGAACCAGGCGACGTGCCATGGGATATATTTGGCGTGGATGTAGTGATCGATGGCACTGGGATCTATAAATCCAAGAAGCAGATGAAAGAACACCTCAAAGCAGGTGCAAATCATGTGGTGTTGTCAACTCTTCCTGAAGATCCTATCGACAGGGTTGTGGTAATGGGTGTCAATGATGACACCATCAGGTTATCTGATCGTTTGGTCTCTGCAGGATCAGCTACCACAAATGCTACGGCTATCATGTTAAAGATCCTAAATGAGACCTTTGGCGTAGATTACGCTATGCTGACAACACTACACTCATACACTTCTGATCAGCCTTTACGTGACAAGGCCAGCAATACCTTCCGTCGCAGCAGGTCAGCTGCAGAGAATATTATTCCAAATACTACTCCAAGCCCCGAATGGATCCAGTATATCATGCCTGAATTCAAGGGACGGATAGATGGAAGTGCACTTAACGTTCCGGTACCTAATGGTTCTTTACTTGACCTCACAACTGTTTTGAAGAAAAAAGACATTGATCTCGAGGAATTGAACAGGGCTGTTGAATCTTATGCTGAAAAATTTCCAAATATTGTTGAAGTAATGGAAGATCCGATTGTTTCAACCGACGTTATCGGTAACAGACATTCAGTAGTGTTTGATAAAATGGCCAGCCTGAAGACAAGCGGCCGGATGTTAAAGACCCTTACCTGGTACCACGCAGCTTTGGCACAAGCTGCAAGGATCAAAGACTTAATCATTGCCTATCATAGAATGGCAGAGAAAGGAGGTGCAAAATGAGAGTAGCAATCAATGGATTTGGACGTATTGGAAGATCCGTTTTTAGGATATTAAATGCAAGAGAGGATATTGACGTAATTGCAATCAATGACCTCTTCGACAATGAGGTTTTGGCCTATCTGCTTAAGTATGACTCAGTTATGACTCGCTTTGGACAGGAAGTGCATCTTGAAGGTGACTACCTGATTACTCCATATGAGAAAGTAAAGATGCTTGCCATCAAGGATCCATCAAAACTGCCATGGAAAGAACTTGATATTGATGTTGTCGTGGAAGCAACAGGTATCTTCAGGACCAGGGAAAGCCTTGAGCCACACCTGGCTGCTGGAGCGAAAAGGATCATCTTAACCGTTCCTTCTAAGGATGAGATTGACTGTACGATCGTGATAGGTGTAAATGATGAGCTGCTTAAGCCGGAACACAGGATCATATCTAATGCAAGTTGTACTACCAACTGCCTGGCACCTATGGCCAAGGTATTGAACGATGAGTTTGGCATCAAAGAGGGATTGATGACAACCACGCATGCTTATACAAATGACCAGCGTCTTGCAGACGTTCCTCACAAAGACTGGAGAAGGGGCCGGGCCGCTGCAGAGAATATCATTCCAACAACCACCGGGGCAGCCCGTGCTGTTGGAATGGTAATTCCTGCCCTCAAAGGCAAACTGGATGGTATGGCCTCCAGGGTACCCGTACCGGATGGCTCTGTGGTAGATCTCGTTGTTGAAGTCGAGAAGGATGTCACAGTCAAAGACGTGAATGATGCAATCAGGCGGGCTGCCCGGACAGATAGACTGAAAAATGTATTGTTGTATTCTGAGGAGAAGCTTGTTTCATCCGATGTTGTCGGCAATCCATATTCATCCATTTACGATGCTGAATATACAAAGGTGCTTGGCAACAGGATCGTAAGAACGCTGAACTGGTACGATAATGAGTGGGGGTACTCTAACAGAGTCGTCGACCTCATTACGATGCTTATGAAGTTTTGATTAGTTGTTAGTTGTCAGTTATAACTTATAACCTATAACTTATAACCTATAACTTATAACCTATAACCTATAACTTATAACCTATAACTATCTGATAAGAGTAATAGACCCTTGCAAGCTTCTTTTCTGCACTCCATCTAATGTAAGCTCAAACACATCGCAGATGTAGAAGTAAGTGCCTTCTGCGCACTCTATATTATTTTTATAGTTTTTGCCATCCCAGTTGATCATAGGATCGGTAGTCTCATATACAATCTTACCCCAGCGGTTAAAGATGCTCATATTTATGCTTTGTACCGAAGCAATGGATTCAGGATAGGGAGTGAAATAATCGTTGTGCTGGTCTCCATTCGGTGTAAAGACATTTGGCAATTCATATACAGGGCACTCATTGAAATCTACGCATACAATATTGCTGAATTCACTTTCATTACCAACGGAATCAATGGCAGTGACGGCGTAGCACCCGGTTACAGTCGCCAGGTTCTCATGTATATATGTGGTATCTGTTGCTGAACCGGTGGAATCAATAAGTATGAAATCACCACTCTCAGTCGATGCATAGTAAATATGATACCTTTCAACGTCATCGGCGCAGTAATTATTCGGATTGGTCCATGTAAGAATGTTTTCAATCTGATCGCAGATAGTCTCAACAGTTAATACCGGAGGACAGGGTGGTTCATTATCATAAGGACGCTGACACTTGATCTGTGAGAAATTTATTAGAGGGTTAACAAAACCGGAAGTATTATAACTACCTACACTCTTGACATAATAGCAGTATTCTCTTTGATTTACCAGGCCGGAGTCCAGATATGCCGTATCAGCTGTTATGCCAAGCAGTGAATAATCTGACTCACCTTCTTCTTTACGATAAATATGATATTCATCGTTGGTCCATGGCACACTCAAATCCCAGCTTAACAAAAGTTTTTCATCAGATGGAGCAACCATTAGAAAAATTGATGTTGCAGGATGCGATGAGCCAACAAAACCATATGAAGTACTTTGAAGATCTATTTTGTATTTATAGGGAACTGTGCCAGTATTCAGGTTGATGGAGTTATCAAAATACAATGTATCATTCAGGCCATTAAGCGTAGCCAACTCTGTGTAGTTATTACCATTAATCCCATCAGCTCTTTTTACAACATACTGATAGGGTGGAGGGATTTGAACAGTATCCAGTTCAGTAGGCTTTGACCAGGCGATGAAGGCTATCCCCGGAGTAAGGTTCGTACTGTCGTTGCTCACATTGGTAATTATGGGTACATCCTTTTTCAAGGAAGTGCAGAGTTCTTCTGAAGCATAACTTTCAGCTCCGTCATTGAAAATCGTTGTGATGATATAGCAATAATCGATACCTGGGATCAGGCCTTCACCATTGTTATCATCTTGATATACAGTGTCATTGACACTGTTGTTGGTGTGAATTAACTTATATCCCGTGTAGCCTGGTACTCCTGTTTCACAGTTGTCTGGTACAAAGCCATAAAACCCATTTCTTCGATGGATCTTATATCCTGTTGCCTTTGAACATTCTGCCTTGCGCCAGCTTATTTTAATGCTGTTACCAATGGGTTCTGGTTCAAAGACATCCGGAGGTGGCGAAACGACCGTAATACCTATGGTCTTTATATCTACAAGGCTCACGGGAAAACCATTATCTGAAGCCCTGAAGTAGGCATAATATGGCTGCTTTTGAACATGCTCACAGATCGTTTCCCAATGAAATGTGGTTGTAGCTATACCGGCTCCAGTAGCAGGGTCAGGATCGATAAATGCAGGGCTGATGCTGACTTCATAGGGGCCACCTGTGCTGGATAGTGTCAGCAAATCATCGTCGGGATCAGTTGCTACCACATCAAAGATGAGTGTATCTCCGGCAGTAACACAGGTATCATCAATCGCATGTATCTCGGGAGGGTTATTATCACATGAAATGATCGTAATCTGCATGTCCCTTGTCAAACTGCTGATCCTGATACCACTTCTCCATTCCTCAATGGCCATGGCGACATTATATTCACCTTGTTTGACCGGTGCATCCCAGATCAAATCACCTGTTATTGGATCAAGTGTGAATGAATTGCTTGTCTGCGGCAGGGTATATCCTGCTATTGGGTCTCCGTTAGCTCCACGGCAAGTTACCAGGCGATACGAGATACTGTCCCCGTCCGTATCAAATGCACCAGGGTTATGAATATAAAGCTTCCCTACACAGCCGTTGTCGATAGGAGGATTCAATAAAACAGGTGAATTATTATTACCCAGAAAGGGATTGATGACAATCTCCGTATCAATGTATAGTGGTACATTGACCGAGTTAGGTATATTTTGTATGCCTGCATTCCTGTTTGGGTCCTCCAGGGCTATTCTATAAGTGCCGGGTGAACTGTAAGTATGCCTGGCCTCAGTCGCACCTATTTCCGGAACATAAGCATAAACATTCCTGCTGATATTGTTTGGATAATTAATTTTTTCAGTTCGCTGCAGTGTGCTGGAAGTGCCATCACCCCAGCGTACATCTAACTCTGGCCTGTCTGCCGGACTGGGTGTATAGGTATAGGTGATTATCGTGATCTCATATGTTAACCCCGAGATGTGTTTAAAGGTTATTTCTCCTGCTCTTTGGTGCGTAGCATAAGTGTTCGCCAATAAAAAGAAAGTGAATATTAGTATTGCAATGAGTCTGTTCATCAATTAAAGGGACTAGTAGAGTATCAAAATTATGAAATTATAATCAATACCTCGTTTTTATCATTGGTTATTTTAATGTAATTTTGTTAATATAAATACTGATCATACTGGTACTACATGTATGTACAAGCCGGATCCGGAAATAGAAAAAAATGAAATCCTTAAGCGTTACCGTAACCTATTAAGGGTTTGGTCGACACGCAAAGACCTTGAGGATAAGCGCATTGTCAGGAAAGCATTCAACCTTGCCGTTGATGCCCATAAGGATATGCGCAGGAAATCCGGTGAGCCATATATTTACCATCCAATCGAAGTAGCACGTATTGCTGCCGGAGAAATAGGCCTGGGAACAACATCCATCGTTTGTGCTTTGTTGCATGATGTGGTTGAAGATACTGATTATACCCTCAATGATATCAGGAAAATGTTCGGTGATAAGGTCGCTCGTATCATTGACGGGCTAACCAAAATAGATGAGATCTTTGATCAGAACTCCACTTCATTGCAGGCAGAGAATTTTAAAAAGATGCTGCTCACCCTATCAGATGATGTTAGGGTGATCCTGATAAAACTGGCTGACAGGCTGCATAACATGAGAACGCTTGATGCCATGCCGCATCAGAAACAGCTGAAAATTGCTTCAGAAACCCTGTATCTTTTTGCTCCCCTGGCGTATCGTCTTGGATTATATGCAGTTAAGAGTGAGCTGGAGGACCTTTCATTAAAATACACGGAAGCAGAGGTTTATTCTGCCATCAAGAAGAAACTAAGTGAATCCAAACCTGAAAGGCAAAGGTTCATCAACAAATTTATTTATCCTATCAAAAAAGCCCTGGCCTCCAAGGGAATGGATTTTAAGATCATCGCAAGGGAAAAATCAGTTCATTCTATCTGGGAGAAAATGAGGCTCAAAGAAATTCCTTTTGAGGAAGTATTTGACCTGTTTGCCCTTCGTATCGTCATTGATGTTCCCCTGGATAAGGAAAAAGTTGAGTGTTGGCGTGTATACTCCACTATTACAGATCATTACAAGCCCAACCTCGACCGGTTGCGTGATTGGATCTCTATCCCAAAAGCAAACGGCTATGAGGCTCTGCATACTACGGTAATGAGTAGTTCAGGTAAATGGGTTGAGATCCAGATCCGGACAACAAGGATGGATGAGATTGCAGAGAAAGGATACGCAGCACATTGGAAATACAAGGCTTTTGAAGACGAATCTGATACCGGGTTGGATGAATGGCTGTCGAAGATCAGGGAATTGATACAGGGTGAGGAGTCAAACGCTCTTGATTTTTTGAGCGATTTTAAGCTTAACCTGTTCACGGATGAGATATTTGTATTTACACCCAAAGGCGACCTGAAGAACCTGCCTTCAGGATCTACCGTTCTGGATTTTGCTTACAATATTCATTCACAGATCGGGAATACTGCTATTGGGGCTAAAGTTAATCATAACCTGGTCCCTGTGAACTCCATACTTAAGAATGGTGACCAGGTAGAGGTTATTTCCTCAAAAAAGCAAATACCTAAAGAAGAGTGGCTTGACTTCGTTGTTACTGCCAGGGCAAGGTCCAGGATCAAGGTGGCTTTGAAAGAAGTGAAGAAAAAACATTTTGACAGCGGAAAGAACCTGTTAGAGAAATATTTTGTCAAACTTAATTTAGATCCTGCAGATAAGAATATTTCCGATTTTCGCAAATATATTGGTTCGGATAACCTGACGGACCTTTTTTACAGAGTTTGTATTGGAAAGATCAAGTACAAGGATGTAAAAACCTTCAGCCAGGTTAATGATAAAGGAGGCTGGTTCAGGTACATCAGCCGCCCCTTTGCAAAGTCCAAGCCTATAAATAATGGCACCTTAAATGAAACAGTGGTGGAGCAGCTAGCGAAAAAGCCCGAGTCCCTGCTCCTGGGTGGTGAAATAGAAGACCTGAACTATTCCATCTCCAAGTGTTGCAATCCTATCCCTGGTGATGATGTTATCGGCTTCATGATGCCAAAAGGTAGTATTGACATTCACAGGACCAATTGCCCGGTGGCTATTCAAAATATGTCACGCTATGGCGACAGGATGGTGAAGACCAAGTGGCGTAATAATGAGTCCATTGGTTTTCTTACCGGTGTGATGATCAAGGGGCTTGACAGGCCAGGCCTGGTAAAGAAAATATCAGAGATCATAACGGATAAGCATCAGATCAGTATCCGTTCTTTCCACTTGGATACCAGTGAGGGTATGACTGAAGGGGTGATAATGGTCTATGTGCAGGATACCAAAAACCTCAACCAGCTGATCGACCACCTGAAAAAGTTGAAAGCCCTGCAGATGGTAAAGCGTATTGATCGCTCAAAAATAGCCGCTGAATAATCATTTCTGCATCTAAATTAGCCAGTTAATAAAATTATTTTTATTTATACCAAATATAATTAGAATATTTTTGGTAATTTTATGCAGAATTTAAACTTGCTTAGATGAAAGACGATAACAAGGACACTTTTGAAGCGGTTAAAAAGATTTTCACTGACTACCTTGAGCAGAGAGGCCATCGTAAGACTCCGGAAAGGTATACGATTCTCAAGGAGATATACGCAACTGACGGGCACTTTGACATTGAGACCCTGTACATTCAAATGAAGAATAACAAGTACAGGGTCAGCAGGGCTACTCTTTACAATACTATTGAGCTATTGCTGGATTGCAACCTGGTAACCAAGCATCAATTCGGCCACAATTGCGCACAGTTTGAGAGATCCTATAAATTCAAGAAGCACGATCACTTTATTTGTGTTGAAAACGGTAAGGTGTTTGAGTTTTCAGATCCAAGAATAGAAGAGATTAAAGCATATGTTGAAAAAACCTTAGGTGTAGAGGTCACTCATCATTCCCTGACTTTCTATGGTCATTGTAAAGACACAGCGCAAAACGGGCACAAATGAAAATTGATGTTTTGTTAGGCCTTCAATGGGGGGATGAAGGTAAAGGTAAAATAGTTGATGTCCTGGCTCCCAGGTATGATATTATTGCTCGCTTCCAGGGCGGCCCGAATGCAGGCCATACTATCGAATTTGACGGCAAGAAATTCATTCTGCACACTATTCCATCAGGTATATTTAATGAGGATACGATCAATGTCATAGGCAATGGTGTTATTATTGATCCTTATATCATACAAAAAGAGATCCTTAATCTGGCTGATCATGGGATCAAAGCAGAAAAGAACCTTTTAATCTCAAGGAAAGCCCATGTTATATTACCTTCTCATCGCATGTTGGATGCTGCATCCGAATCAGCTAAAGGCAAATCAAAAATTGGCTCAACTCTGAAAGGAATTGGCCCGGCTTATACTGATAAAGTAGGCCGTGATGGCATTCGGGTAGGTGATATCGGTTCGGACTCTTTCAAGGAAAAATATAAAACCTTAAAGCAGAAGCATATTCAGCAGGCAAGCCTGTTCAGTTATGATTACCAGGATTTTGCCATTGAAGGCATGAGCTTTGAGGAGTATGAAAAGGCCTGGTTTGAGGGTGTTGAATCATTGAAACAGTATCGTCATATCAATAGTGAATATTATATTAATGAAGCATTGGATTCGGGCAAGCCCATTCTTGCAGAAGGGGCTCAGGGGACCATGCTGGATATTGATTTTGGATCATATCCTTTTGTTACTTCATCGAATACCATTGCTTCGGGGGTATGTTCCGGGCTTGGTGTCTCACCACACCGCATTGGAGAGGTAATGGGTGTCTTCAAAGCTTACTGTACGCGTGTAGGAGGAGGCCCTTTCCCTTCGGAACTTCACGATAAAAATGGTGATATGATCAGGGATGAAGGGAAGGAGTTCGGATCCACTACGGGCAGGCCACGCCGCTGTGGTTGGCTCGACCTGGTGGCACTGAAATATGCTGTGATGCTAAATGGGGTCAGTAAGCTGTTTATGATGAAAACGGATGTGTTGAGCATATTTGAAAACCTGAAAGTAGGAACAAGCTACCTCTATAAGGGGGAAAAAGTTGACCAGCTGCCTTTTGAGTATTTTGAATCTGGACTTGATCCTGTTTATGCAGAACTTAAAGGATGGCATCAGGATATCACCAGTATTGCCAGTGCAGATCAATTACCAGGTGTACTTGCTGATTATATTAAGTTTATCGAAGAGGCAACCAATGTGCCAATTGGAATCGTTTCGGTCGGACCAGACAGGTCCCAAACCATCATCAGGTAAAATTTACAGGGTCCTCTTTACTTCTATTTCTTCGTAACCCTCAATAATATCCCCAACTTTGATATCATTGAATCCATCAATATTCAGTCCGCATTCATAACCTGCCTGGACTTCTTTAGCATCATCCTTAAATCGCTTGAGCGATCCCAGCTTTCCGGTGTAAACAACGATACCATCACGGATCAGCCTAATTTTGGTGTTCCTGCTTATCTTACCGTCGAGCACCATACAACCGGCAATAGTACCCACCTTGGTGATCTTGAATGTCTCACGGATCTCAATATTACAAAGAATCTTTTCTTCAATATCTGGTGAGAGCATACCCTCAATTGCAGACTTGATCTCCTCGATGGCCTGGTAAATAATAGAATAAAGCCTGATGTCAATCTGTTCCTGCTCAGCCAGCTTTCTTGCACTTGGTGTGGGGCGTACCTGGAAACCAACAACGATAGCATTGGATGCAGAAGCCAACAATACGTCTGATTCTGTGACAGCACCTACTGATTTATGAATGACGTTAACTTGTACTTCTCCAGTGGAGAGCTTTAATAATGAGTCAGATAACGCTTCCACAGACCCATCAACATCACCTTTCACGATCAGGTTCAGTTCCTTGAATTCCCCAATGGCTATTCGTCTTCCAATCTCATCCAGGGTCACATGCTTCTGTGTCCGGATACCTTGCTCACGCTGCAGCTGTTGTCTTTTAGTAGCAATAGTTTTGGCTTCTCGTTCATCTGTCATAACATTGAATCCATCACCGGCCTGTGGTGCACCATTAAGGCCGAGCATCAGGATAGGTGAGGATGGTCCAGTATCTTTAACCAATTGGTTTCTTTCATTATACATTGCTTTGACCTTGCCATAATGAGCTCCGGCTATTACCATATCTCCGGTATGTAAAGTTCCATTTTGCACCAGGATCTTAGCTACATACCCTTTACCTTTGTCCAATGAGGACTCTATCACAGTACCCATTGCAGGTTTTTGAGAATTGCCTTTGAGTTCAAGTAACTCTGCCTCAAGTAAGACTTTTTCCAATAACAGATCAATATTTGTACCTGATTTGGCAGAGATATCCTGGCTTTGATATTTCCCACCCCATTCTTCTATAAGAATATTCATCTCTGACAGGGCTTGCTTGATCTTGTCAGGATTGGCATTAGCTTTGTCAATTTTATTGATAGCGAAGATAATAGGTACTCCTGCTGCATGGGCATGGTTGATGGCTTCTTTTGTTTGTGGCATCACATCATCGTCAGCTGCAACAACAATAATAGCTATATCTGTTACCTTGGCACCTCTGGCACGCATGGCAGTAAAAGCTTCGTGACCCGGTGTATCGAGGAAGGTGATACTTCTGCCATTATCAAGTGTTACCTCGTAAGCTCCGATATGCTGAGTAATACCTCCGGCCTCTCCGGCAACAACGTTGGCACTTCTGATATAATCAAGCAATTTTGTTTTACCATGGTCAACATGTCCCATAACGGTAACTATAGGTGACCTTTCTTCAGTGTCATCTTCATCAGTCGTTTCATCCATCAGGTCAATGGCTTCCTGGACTTCAACACTGACAAATTCCACCTTGTACCCGAATTCCTCTGCTACCAGAACAAGTGTCTCAGCGTCAAGTCGCTGATTTATTGATACGAAAAGACCTAAAGTCATACATGCGGATATCACTTCAGTAACCTGTGCATCCATCATGTTGGCAAGTTCATTAACTGTAACAAATTCAGTTACCTTAATGATGCCTTGTTCTTCTTCAAGCTTTTTCTGCTCCTCCTCCTTTGTTTGCTGGCTGATTGCAGCACGCTTTAACCTTCTGTGCTTTGAGGCTTTGGATTTACCGGTTGGACTGAGCCTTGAAAGTGTTTCTTTAATCTGTTTTTGGATTTCCTCCTCGGAAACTTCAGGCTTTTGATCCTTACGGCGCCTGCCTTTTCCTTTAGCTGGTTCTTTATCTCCTCTTGAAGGCCTTTGTTGGCCAGCGCTGGAAGGCTGAGGCTTGGTGATGCGCCTCCGTTTTTTCTTTTTCTGTGCTATTTTTTCATCCTTAGAAGAAGCAACAGGCTTCTTTTCCGGTTTCTTTACCTCAGGCAGGTCAATCTTATCAAGGATTTTTGGTCCTGTTAGCTTTTGAAATTCGGTTGGGATGAAATTCTCATCAGGACCTTCATCCACTACTTCAGGAACAACTTCTTCTGGTTCCGGGACTTCTTTAACAGGTGGTTCGACTGGTTCTTTAGCTTCTACAACCTTTTCTTCAGGTTTTTCTTCAGGCTTTTCTTCTTTCTTCTTGACGGCAGCAGCTTTGGTCTTCTTGGCTGGTCTGGTCTTTTGATTGATTGAATCCAGGTCTATCTTTCCAACAACCTTGAGATCTTTACTGTCTTTTTCTTCCTTCTTTGCTTCGACTACTTTTTCTTCTTCTTCAACTTTTGTTTTTGTTGTTTTAGTAGCCTTTGCCGGTGCAGCCTTTTCAGCAGTTGTTTTAGTGGTTTCTTTCTTTGCAGCCGCAGGCTTCTTGGGTTTTGCTTTTGTTTCTGTTTCTGCTTTTGCTTTTTCTTTTTCCTTTTCTTCTATTTCTGCCTCAGCTTCAACAGGGCTGGATGTAACAGTCTTGATAATGAACTCTTCCTGTTCCTTCTCTACTGTTTCTTTCTTTTCAGCACGGCGTGAGTCATCGATGGAGACAGTTTCATGTTCCCCTCCATCAAATACGATCTTTAGGGATTCTTCCTTAACTGTCTTCTCATTTTGAAATTCCTGAATAAGCATCTCATAAAGATCATCTCCGATCTTTGAGTTTGGCTTGGGCTCAACTTCATGTCCTTTTTTAGCCAGGAATTCCACAATAGTGTGAATCCCGACGTTGAACTCCCTTGCCGCTTTACTTAATCTGGTTCCTTTTGAAACTTCCGCCATATAGTCCTTATTACCTGCTCTTTTTGCCGAAAACAGTTGTCAAAAATAATACTTTTATTCAAATTCCGCTTTAAGGATGCGGACTACCTCGTTAATTGTCTCTTCTTCCAGGTCGGTTCTTTTTACCAGTTCTTTGGGTTCAAGCTCCAGTACGCTTTTAGCAGTATCACATCCAATGCTTTTCAACTCATCAATGATCCACTGATCGATTTCATCTGAAAACTCCTGAAGATCAACATCCTCAGAGTCGATATCCGTATCACGGTAAACATCAATCTCAAAGCCAGTCAGCTTGCCTGCAAGCTTAATGTTAAACCCTCCCTTTCCAATAGCAAGTGAGACCTGGTCAGGTTTCATATATACCTCGGCCCTGTTGCTGTTATCATCAATTTTGATGGATGAGATCTTTGCCGGACTGAGTGCTCTTGAGATGTAAAGGGTTGGGTTGCTTGTAAAGTTGATCACATCGATATTCTCATTCTTCAACTCCCTTACAATACCATGGATACGTGATCCTTTCATTCCTACACAAGCACCTACAGGGTCAATCCTGTCATCATAAGATTCAACGGCAATCTTTGCCCTCTCACCTGGTACCCTTACAATATTCTTTATCGTGATTAGCCCATCATATACTTCCGGTACTTCAGATTCAAACAAGCGCTCAAGAAAGATTGGCGATGTCCTGGACAGTATAATATAAGGTGTAGCATTTTTCATCTCTACCTTGGAAACAACTGCCCGGATTGTGTCACCCTTGCGATAAAAATCAGAAGGGATCTGCTCGGATTTAGGAAGGATCAGTTCAATATATTCGTCATCCAGTACAAGTATTTCCTTTTTCCAAACCTGGTATACCTCGCCGGTAATAATCTCACCTATCTTTTCTTTATATTTTCGGTAAATAATGTCTTTTTCATATTCCTGGATCTTGGAGATCAGGTTCTGCCGGATAGTTAATATCTCTCTCCTGCCAAAATCCAACAATTTCATTTCTTCTGAAACTTCTTCACCAACTTCAAAGTCTGGCTCAATCTTAATTGCCTCGAGATAATGCAATTTCCAGGTTATCGTCCTCAACAGCTCCATCTTCAACAATTTCCCTGTTTCTCCATATCTCGAGGTCACCCTTATCAATGTTAACGATGATGTCAAAATTTTCATCAGAACCAAACTTCTTGGCCAGCATATGCCTGAAAATATCCTCGATGATACGCATCAAGGTTTCCCTGTCAATATTCTTGAATTCCTTAAACTCCGAAAAGGTTTCGACTAAATTGATTCCTTCCATTTTTTTATATACTTATGTTTTTTTAAATGTAATAACAACTTTGGCTTCTTTGACCTGGTTGAAACTTATAAACTCTTCTTTAATTTCTTTATCTGTTTTCTTTTTTTTCTTATCTGATCCGGGGATAATTAGAATTCCATCTTTCTGAGCTTTAATAAGCTTTCCTTTCTTCTTTGAACCATCTGATAACAAGATGCTTAATGATCTCCCCTCATTCTTTTCATATTGCCTGAGCAGTTTTAATGGCTGATCCAGTCCGTGAGATGATACATTCAGTGAAAAATCCTCTGAATCTCTGTCCAGGTTAGATTCAATATGCTTGCTCAGTCCAATGCAATCCTGTAACTTAACTCCCTCATCACTGTCAATGAACACAAGGATAGTGTTACCTGGCTTAATTATAAGCTCCACCAGGAAAATATCTGTTCCCTTTAAATGCTCCTCAATCAGCTTCTTTATTTGTTTTTCCTTTATCATAAAACTAGTATCCAACAAAAGAGGGGACTTCCGTCCCCTCAAATCTACCTTCGTCTTTTTGTTGTCCGACCAGGGCTCGAACCTGGACTCTTCTGAACCAAAATCAGACGTGTTGCCAGTTACACCATCGGACAAACTATTCCTTAAGAATTAAGGACTGCAAAGATAGTAAATATTTTTCAAATCCAAAAAAATTATTTACTTAAAAGCTTCTATCTAACACCCTTGATGCCTTAATTTTTAATGTTAAATTTTCATAATTTATACATTGTAGAAGCGATGTTTGTTACAAAATTCCTATTTTCGCTCTTTATTTAAAGGGCATAAATTCAAGCAAATGGAAAAATTTAAGAAACTTAACAACATTGTGGGATGGGTAGTCTTTGCGATCGCTACCATGGTATATTTCCTGACCCTGGAACCAACTGCAAGCTGGTGGGATTGTGGGGAATATATAGCCACAGCGTATAAACTTCAGGTTGGTCATCCACCCGGAGCCCCATTATTCCAGCTCCTGGGGCGGTTCTTTTCCCTCTTTGCTTTTGGCGATACCAGCCAGGTTGCCCTTATGATCAATGCGATGTCGGCCCTGTCCAGCAGTTTTACTATCCTGTTCCTGTTCTGGACCATCACGATGCTGTCCAGGAAAATTGTTGCACCAGACTTTAAGTTTACTGATGGTAAGATCTATGCCATCCTCGGAAGTGGCGCTGTTGGTGCTCTGGCCTACACATTTTCAGATTCATTCTGGTTTTCAGCTGTTGAAGGAGAAGTATATGCCATGTCAGCCTTCTTTTCAGCCATTGTATTCTGGGCAATACTAAAATGGGAATTAGTGGCTGATGAAAAGCACGCTTACAGATGGATCATTCTGATTGCCTACCTGGTTGGACTATCTATCGGTGTGCACCTCTTGAACCTCCTTGCTATACCGGCAGTCTCATTCGTTTATTACTTCAAGAAATATAAGCCGACAAGCAAAGGAATTATTCTGACCGCTGCTATATCATTCCTGGTCCTTACTGTGATCATGTATATCATAATTCCTGGAATTGTGGAACTATCCAGTGTATTTGAGTTATTCTTCGTTAATTCAATCGGATTACCATTCAATACTGGAACGGTATTTTATTTTATCTTGCTTATCGGCTTAATCGTATGGGGATTAAAGTATACAAGAAAGAAACAGAAAGTGGTTTTAAACACAGCCATCCTCTCTTTCGTGTTTATTCTCATCGGGTACTCATCTTTCTTTTTATTGATCATCCGGTCGAATGCCAATACACCAATTGATGAGAACAGTCCTGAAGATGCCATTTCCCTGCTTTCTTATCTTAACAGGGAGCAATACGGTGATTGGCCCTTATTCCATGGCCAGTATTTTAATGCACCTATAGTGGATTATGGTGACAGGTCCCCGGTCTACGTCAAAAATAAGGAAAAAGGGAAATATATTGTGACTGATGACAGGAAAAACTCTGTCCCTGTGTACGATCCAAGGTTCACTACTATTTTCCCGAGGATGTGGAGCGACCAGAAGCCTGAACACCCCAGGATGTACAAGAGATACATGGGAGATGGTATTCCGGAAAGAGTTACCAAGGCTGATGGCGAAACAGAGATAGTTAAAAAACCCACTTTTGGTGATAACCTTAACTATTTCTTCTCCTACCAGGTTGGCCATATGTATTTCCGCTATTTTATGTGGAATTTTGCAGGCCGGCAAAATAATATTGAAAGCCAGGGCGAGCCGGAACACGGTAACTGGATCAGCGGTATTGGTTTTATTGATAACTGGAGGCTGGGAGATCAGAGTAACCTGCCGGAAAGCATGCGTAACCCGGCCCATAATAAATTCTATTTTCTGCCTTTGATATTAGGTCTGATAGGCTTGTTCTTTCATATGAATACCAATAAAAAAGATGCACTCATTGTTGCACTGCTGTTTTTCATGACGGGCATAGCCATCATTGTTTACCTTAACCAGTACCCTTTTCAACCCAGGGAAAGGGATTATGCTTATGCCGGGTCTTTCTATGCTTTTTCAATCTGGATTGGCCTGGGCGTGCTGTCAATATACAATGCTTTATCAAAGAGAATCAAACAGCATCATGCTGTTGCCATTGCCACTACAATGGCCTGCCTGGTCCTGGTGCCCGGCATCATGGCAAAAGATGGTTGGGATGATCATGACCGGTCAGGAAAATATGCTGCTCTTGATTTTGCAAAGAATTATCTCAATTCCTGTGCCCCTAATTCGATTTTGATCACAAACGGGGATAATGATACTTTCCCACTCTGGTATGCACAGGAGGTTGAAGGTGTCAGAACCGATGTCAGGGTTGTAAATTATATGCTGGCATCCGGATACTGGTATATTCACCAGCTGGGAACAAAGATCTATGATTCGGACCGACTGCCATTTACACTTACGCCCAGGCAGTATGACAAGGGTGTGAATCAGTATATACCATATTATAACCGGAATTTGCCCGATTATGTTGAAGTGAAGGATATTATTGATTTTATTGCTGATGATAGCGAACGCAGTAAACTCCCGCTTCAATCAGGGGAGAAGATCAACTATATCCCTACAAAAAGGCTGAAGCTGACCATTGACTCAGCAACAGTCGTTAATAATGGTATCGTTCCTCCAGAGCTGGCCGATAAGATCGTTCCCGAGATTAAATGGACAATCAGGCAAAATGCCCTTTATAAAAATGACCTGATGTTTCTTGATTTCCTGGCATCCAGCAATTGGGACAGGCCAATCTATTTTGCCAATCCTTCCTCAATGAATAAGGTGTTTAATGTAGATAAGTATTGCCACATGGAAGGATTCGTTTATCGCTTCATGCCGGTCAAGGCCAAGGAATATATTTCTGGTATCGGCGGAGTCTCAACCGATATTTCATATGATATCATGATGAATAAATGCGATTGGGGTAACTTGAATGATCCTGCAGTTACTATTGATAGGGAAACTTACCGAAACTCCAGGATGCCCAAGCAAAACTTCTTGAGATTGGCCCAGGGGCTTATCAATGAAAACAAGCCGGATTCTGCTATTGCAGTCCTGGACAAATGCATGGAAGTCTTCCCACCGGAAAAATTCCATTTTGACCTGCTTATGCTGCCATTTGCTGAATCATATTATGCTGCGGGCTCTAAGGAGAAAGGGAATGAACTGGTTCAAAAGATGTTTGAATTATATTCTGATGACCTGAGGTATTACTTCTCACTTGATCCGGCATTTACCGATACTTATTATAAGGAACAGGTTCAGCAAGCTTTTGGCGTAGTCCAACGACTTGGACAAATTGCCAAGGAGAATGGACAAATGGACCTGGGCAACAGCATAGATTCCAGCCTGATGGAACAACTGGAATTTTACCAATAATTATCCGGGAGAGGAATCAGGCCTTTTTCTTTGGCCAGAATACCGCTACAATTCCAACAATAATGAATGGGATACTTAACAGCTGTCCCATATTCAATGTCATTTGTTGTTCAAATGAGACCTGTGGTTCCTTTAAAAATTCTATCAGGAACCTTGCTGAAAACACGAGAATCATAAACATTCCAAACAGGAAACCTGGTTTGGTGTGCCCTTTTTTCTTCCAGTATGACAGGTACAGAAACAAGAAGATGCCCAGGTAGGTCAGTGCCTCATAGATCTGTGTTGGATGCCTCGGAATCAGGTCATCTTTGGCGTAGATAAATGCCCATGGAAGGTCAGTAGCTTTACCATATATTTCGGAATTCATAAGGTTTCCTGTGCGGATAAAAACCCCTCCAAGAGCTACAACAATCGAAATCCTGTCAAATACCCAGATCACCGGTAGCTTATTTCTTTTGGAGAAGAAGTATAAAGCCAGGATGATACCTATGGCCGCGCCATGGCTTGCCAGTCCCCCCTTCCAGATCATAAGTATTTCCAGGGGGTTATTCAGATAGTATTCCGGTTCATAGAACAGGCAGTGGCCCAGCCTGGCACCAACTACAGTCGAAATAACCATGTAAGTAGCAAGCTGATCAAGAAGCTTATTCGTTTTGTCCTCATTCTTGAATATCCGTTGCATAATGAAATACCCAACAATAAAGGCAGAAGCAAATAAAAGTCCATACCAACGGATAGCGAAACTACCGATTCTGATCAGTTCAGGATCTGGATTCCAGGTGATGTAATTCAACATAGTTACAGGATTTATGATACGCAAATTTAAAACATAATTGCTGGCAGAAGCTATAATTTGTTAATTAAATCATCCAGGGCCTGGCTCAGTAAGTCATAGTGCTTTCCGTCATGATCCCATACTTTTGGTGTATTTGAGGATAATATTTCTTTGATATTCAGATCTTTCTGTGATCTACTGTCAAATCCTATCCTGGAAAGATGCCGGGCAAGGTATTCCTGTTCTGTTTGTCCGGGGGTGGGGACCAATGTAGCTTTTCTTCTTAAAGCATGTAAATCCATTATACTGGAATATCCCGGCCGGCATAGGATATGATCCGCGTTTAGAATGTATTCTTTCAAGCTTCCCTGGTCGAGGTTCGCAAAAACACTAATCTTATCAGTCATCTGATAATTAGTGTCTTGCTCAGGAAGTCCAAGAGCCACCACAGCTGAAACACCTGATGTTTTGAGTTGATCCAGGATAATCCTTTCGAATATGCTTCGCTGAGGTTCAGGACCGGAGATAATGGCAAGCAGGTCAATGTTATTGTCCGGCAACTCATTGGATGAATCATCATCTGGATCCTGGAACCGGGACAAAGGGCCAACAAATGTGGTCTTGATATCAGGTCTGTATTTGTGACTGAGGTCACCGGAAAGATTGTTTTTTCCGGGATAATCAGGTATCCAGCATGATGAAAATTTATTAATATATTTTTTATGCATCCTGAACAACAGAGGCCCGAGGACAGATAGCTTCTCAGGTGGCTTGATCATCACCTGGTGGGTCATGTAGATGCAAGGGACTTGTTTGTGCCATAGTCCAAACCGGTTATCCGAGATTATTGCATCGAAATGGTGTTCTTGTATTAACTGGTCCAATAAACGGTGCTCCTGTCGTATCCCAGTGAGTATAGCGGGTAATTGACGGAAGATTTGTCCGGCCATGTTACCTTTTTCAGGATACTGGATGGGGTATCCGGGGAACCTGATTAAAGTCAGATCAGGGAAGAAGGATTTCAATAAGGAATAAGGCCTTTGATCGGCTCCAATGACTACTTCTATTTCCCTTTCAAGTAATCCCCTTATGATCGGCACACATCGTGTAGCGTGACCAAGGCCCCAATCCAGTGGGCAAATAAATATTTTCTTGTTTTTTTTCAACAATGATGGGCACAAATGCTTTCTCAAGGAATAAAATTATAAAAACTATACATAAAGCATATGGATTCTTTAAAGTATAAAATTGCCCTGATGCTAATACCCAAGGTTGGAAGCATTAATGGTAAGAAATTGGTAGCATACTGTGGAGGTGTTGAAGGCATATTCAAAGAAAAGAAGCAGGCCTTATTAAAGATTCCCGGCATCGGCAAATCAACAGTGTGGGCTATAAAACAAAAAACTACCATGGAAAGGGTTGAGAAGGAACTTGATTTTATTCAAAAACATGAAATTACACCGCTTTTCTTCCTGGATAAGGATTACCCCAGGCGCTTGAAACAATGTGTCGACGGCCCCCTCATGCTGTTTTATAAAGGCAGCTGCGATCTTAATGCTAAAAGGATACTGGCAGTTGTTGGCACGAGAAGGCCCAGCGACCATGGCAAAGCGGCCTGTATCAGGTTCATTGAGGACCTGGCTGATCCTGGCCTGGTTATCGTTAGCGGCCTGGCCTACGGTATTGATAGCGTCGCACACCGGGCTGCCCTGGATAATGAAATGGAGAGCGTTGCAGTCCTTGCCCATGGCCTTGATATTATCTATCCTGCACAGAACCGTGAGATCGCAGGCAGAATGTTAGGCCAGGGAGGATTACTGACAGAGTTCTTCAGTAATACCAATCCTGATCGGGAAAATTTCCCAAAAAGAAATCGTATTGTAGCAGGGATGTCAGATGCTGTACTCGTGATCGAATCTGCGGAAAAAGGAGGGGCATTAATAACAGCTGACATAGCAAATTCATATGACAGGGATGTCTTTGCCGTACCGGGAAGGTTAACTGATGAAGTTTCAGTAGGCTGTAATTATTTGATAAAATCCAATAAAGCTGCACTGGTCCAGTCGGCTGAAGATATCAAATACCTGATGGGATGGGATGATCAACCTGATACTATCGCCGGGAAGCAACATAAAATATTGTTTGACCTGAGCAGGGAAGAAAGCCTTGTTATTGAGGTCCTTAAACAACATGGCAGCCTTAATATCGACCAGATCTATAACCTGGTGCAATTGGGAACAAGCCAGCTGTCAGCCGTCCTGCTGGGCCTTGAGTTCAAAGGGGCTATCCGTAATCTTCCTGGGAAAGTCTATAAAATGAACTGAGCCTGGTATTTGCTTCTGGCCATTTCATTTTGCTGGTAATTGAATTAGAAGTATTTTTGGTTGAACTTAAAGAAATACCCAGAGAATTTGGAAGGGACCGTGATCAGATCTACAGGCAGCTGGTATAACGTTTATACCAATCAAGGCACTGTCATTGCATGTAAGCTACGGGGATCATTTCGGATGAAAGGGATCAAAACAACTAATCCAATAGCTGTTGGTGATAAGGTTACCTATAATTTGATAAGCGGTGATGATACCGGGGTGATAACCAAGATCCAGCCAAGGATTAATTATATCATACGTAAAGCCACCAAACTCTCTAAGTTATCCCATATCATTGCTGCAAATATTGACCATGCATTCCTGATTGTTACCCTGGCAGAACCAAGGACATCAACAGGTTTTATTGATCGCTTCCTGGTTACTGCCGAAGCATATCATATTCCTGCCAGCCTGATTTTTAATAAGTTGGATATATATAATGACGATATGCTGGAAAGCCTGCAATCCCTGACAGAGATATACCAGGATGCTGGTTACCCTTGTCTGCATGTGTCGGCCCTCAGGGGGGATAATATCGATGCTCTCATAGAGAAGATCAAAGGAAGCATCTCTCTTTTTGCCGGCCATTCCGGTGTTGGTAAATCTGAACTGATCAACACTTTACAGCCCGACCTGAACATAAAAACCATGCCTATCTCAGAAATGCACAAGAAAGGGATACATACAACAACATTTGCGGAAATGTTACCGTTAGATTTTGGTGGTTTCATTATTGATACACCAGGGATAAAAGAATTTGGCCTGTATGATCTTGACAAGGCTACCCTGGCTGAAAGATACCCTGAAATGAGGGCGCTGATGCCTGATTGTAAATACTATAACTGTACTCATATCCACGAGCCCGGGTGTGCAGTTAAAGAAGCAGTTAAAAAGGGTAAAATATCCGAGACCCGATATTATAACTACCTGGCTATGAGCCAGTCTGATGAAATGAATCAATAAGTTTAAACCAATGATAGCAAAAGCACTGATTACAGATTATATTACACCATTAAAAACCTCAGATAAGGGCATTGATGCGCTGGCATCCATGGAAGAATTTAAGGTGAGTCATATGCCCATTGTGAATAATGGAAATTTTCTTGGATTAATTTCAGAATATGATGTTTATAATCTGAATGACCCTGAGGAAGCCCTGGGTAACCATACACTTTCAATGCCAGGTGTCTTTATCTATCAGCAAGCAAGTATTTATGATATTCTTAAAATTATTAGAGAAAACAATCTTTCATTGGTTCCTGTTGTTGATGCCAAAGAGAAATACCTGGGGGCCATTACGTTAAATAGCCTTGCTACTTACCTCTCAAAAATATTTTCTGTTGAAAGTCCTGGTGGGATAATTGTTCTTGAGTTGAGCCAGAATGATTATATGCTTTCCGAAATAGCTGGTATTGTCGAATCCAATGATGCCAAGGTGATTAACGTATTTATCACATCCTATCCAGATTCGACCAAGCTTGAAGTTGCAATCAAGGTTAGCACCATGGAGATTGATAGTATTTTACAAACTTTTAACCGTTACAACTATGTCGTGAAAGCCTCATACTCCGACAAGCATGATTTGTTTGAAGATATGGGTGACAGGTATGACGAATTGATGAACTATTTGAATATTGGTGATCAATAATGAGGATATTTTTGCTGGTCATATTTTCCGTAATCATTGTTTACGTAAGTGCTCAGTCTTACCGTGATACTACATTCTCCATTCCCTATGATTGTAGTGATATCCCCTATAGCGAAGATGATTTTTATATTATTGACAGTATAGTATTATCAGGGAATAAGGTAACCAAAGATCATATCATTCTTCGGGAACTTATGTTTTCTAATCATGATACCATTTGTAAGAAATATTTCTCTCAGATCGTGAGTAGAAGTCGTGAGAATCTGCTTAATACATCATTGTTCAATTTTGTTACGGCTGATACCGTTGCATCAGGGATCCGACCAAATGGCATGTCGGTTAGATTGAAGTTTATTGAGCGCTGGTATATATGGCCATTACCGATCTTTGAATTGTCTGACAGGAACTTCAATGCCTGGTTGGAAAATATGGATTTATACAGGGTTAGCTATGGGGTGTTTGTTACCTGGGACAATTTCAGGGGCAGAAGAGAAAAGCTGGAGTTCACACTGCGTTTTGGTTATGATCAAAAATTTGATTTCTTATACACCATCCCTTATATCGACCGGAGAGAGAGGCTGGGGATAGGATTTGGTGCGGGTGTTGCCCTGAACCACGAAGTGGCATACCAGACTGAAAATAATAAACTGGTTTATTATAGGGATGAAGCAAACTATGTGAGGAAACAAGGCTTTTCTTACCTGCAATTTTCTTACAGAAAAAATTATTTCAATCTCCACCAGTTAAAGCTCTACTTCAACTATGATAATTATGATGATAGCCTGCTGATACTGAATCCTGGATATTCCAGTAACCAAAATCAAATATTAAAGTACTTCTCTATCTATTATGTTTTTAAAAGTGATCACAGGGACTCAAAACCATATCCGCTGAAAGGATATTATTTTGATGCCGGATTTGGCAAGATAGGTCTCGGCATCATACCTGATAATGACCTGAATGTTTTTTATTTTCTGTCAACTTTCCGAAAATACTGGAAGCTTAACGATAGGTTTTATTATGCATTGGGACTGAACTCCAAGTTTTCCAGCAAAGGTGTACAGCCCTATTTTATAACATGGGGCCTGGGCTATGGCCGTGATTTTGTTCGCTCTTATGAGTTGTATGTAATTGATGGACAAAACTTTGGTCTTTTTAAATCTGCTCTTAAGTTTGCCATTGTTCCTCCCCGGGTAATCAATCTTAATTTTATACCTACAGAAAAATTCAGCAAGGTACATTATGCTTTTTATGTCAATTTCTTTACTGATGTAGGATTCGTTTATAATGCTTACCGTGATCCTGAACTGAATAATTATCTCGAAAATGAATTAATGGTTGGTTATGGCATTGGTTTCGATTTTGTTTCTTATTATGATATTGTCATCCGGCTTGAATTCTCTGCAAATAAAAGGTGGGAGAAAGGAGTATTTATACATTTTCAAGCTCCTATCTAAAGAAATGTTAAAGATTGTTAATCCCTGAACAGAATATTCCTGTAATTTTGTAAACTTGTATCCGCTTAGGAAATTCGTTATCACGTTTTTACTATGAGAATAGCCATATTTGGAAAAAGAGTTTCAGACAAGAATCTGATATACCTCAAGCAATTGATTCAGAAGCTGGAGTCAAACAATGCCGTATTGAGTATTTATGAGCCTTATTATGAGTATGTCAAGGATCTGGTAGATTTTAAGTCTGAGCTAGTTTTGTTTAAAAGCCATGAAGAGTTGGTTGGCAAGACTGATTTCTTGTTTTCAATTGGCGGAGATGGTACTTTGCTGGACACAGCTACCCTGGTTCGTGATTCAGGAATACCTATTATGGGTATTAACCTGGGACGGTTAGGATTTCTGTCCAGTATATCAAGGAATGAGATAGATGATGCTATCGATGCTATCTATAAAGAAAAGTATGATCTGGACAATAGGACTTTGCTTAGACTGAAAACGGATGACAGTCTGTTTGGTAATCTGAATTTTGCTTTGAACGATATGACCATCATCAGAAAAAATACTGCATCCCTGATCGTTATTCATATCTGGGTGGATGATGTATTTGTTTGCACATACTGGGCTGATGGGATCGTTATTGCAACGCCAACAGGCTCTACAGCATATTCACTGAGCAGTGGCGGACCGATACTGACACCTGGCTCTGAAAATTTCGTGATTACACCAATTGCGGCGCACAATTTAACAATCCGGCCTATCGTTATATCAGACAAAAGTAAAATCCGGATAAAAGTGGAAGGAAGGGAGGAGCAATATCTTGTATCATTGGATTCAAGATTCGAAGCTTTTAGCCCTTCTGTTGAATTATTGGTTGAAAAAGAAGAATTCAAGATAAATCTTGTCCAGATAGCTAACAAGACCTTCTTTAACACAATCCGGGACAAATTGAAATGGGGTCAGGATGTCAGAAACTGATCCGGATGTATTAAAGGAATAATTTTTATGAAAAAGAGACTGATATTTCTGTTACCGTTGCTAATAATTGCCATGATGGGGTTTTCTCAAAAAAGCCTGGAGGTTGGAATTTTCGGCGGGGGATCCTATTATATGGGAGACCTGAACCCTGGCAAGCCTTTCCTTCAATCACAGTTTTCCTATGGACTTATCGGCAGGTACAATATTAGTAACAGGTGGGTGATTAAACTAAATGTTCTTCGGGGTTCGGTTAAAGGTGATGATGATGTGAGTAAAGCCAACACTTCCCGGCAGCTTAGTTTTGAAAGCAATATTACTGAGTTTTCAGCCGTGGCTGAGCTGAACTTCTTTGATTATGTCACAGGTAGCACCCGTAACTACGTAACTCCTTATATCTTTGCAGGCCTGGGCTTTTTTCTTTTTAATCCCAAAGTGGATGATGTGGAACTAAAGTCAATGGGAACTGAAGGCCAGAACGTGGGATTTGATGGGAGGAGCTCCTATAAAACCATTAGTCTTGCCATGCCTTTTGGCATTGGATTTAAATATAGCCTTACAAAGAAACTGGGTTTTGCTTTTGAATGGGGTATGCGGAAAACGCTGTCAGACTATATTGACGATGTAAGCAAAACATATTACCTGGATGGTGAAAGCATTGATCCTAATAACCTGGCCCAAGTTTTATCGGATCCAACGATGACGCATAAACCAGGCATGATGAGAGGAAACCCAAAAACTAAAGATTGGTATTCATTCTTTGGTGTGACTGTCACTTACAAGTTTGAGTTATTCAAACATTTTAAATGTTCTGATTTCGGGCAGAGAAGGAAATATTAACCTATTATTATAAATTACTCATAAGCAGACGCTTAGCTTGAATGTCATTAAAGGATAAAATAGACCTGGAGAAACTTCCCCGCCACATTGCGATCATCATGGATGGCAATGGCCGGTGGGCAAAGATGAGGGGCAAACCGCGTACATTTGGCCATAGAAATGGTGTTAAATCTGTTCGTGAAACCACCGAGGCAGCAGCTGAACTTGGCGTCGAGCACCTCACCCTTTATGCATTTTCAACCGAAAACTGGAACCGCCCGAAGCTAGAAATAGATGCCCTGATGCATTTGTTGCTTCAGACTATCAATAAAGAAACAGAAACTCTTTTAAAAAATAATATCCGCTTAAATGCGATAGGAAATTTACAAAACCTGCCAGGGAAAATATCTCAAGGCCTGCAAAAGATCATGGATAATACAGCCGGTAATGATCGAATGACCTTAACCCTTGCACTCAGCTACAGCTCCAGATGGGAGATTGTGGATACAATGAAGAAACTTGCATTGCAAGTCAGAGAAAATAAAATTAGTATTGAAGATCTGAATCAGGAAATTTTTGCAAGCCAATTGAATACTGCAGGCATTCCAGATCCGGAATTGTTAATACGTACCAGTGGAGAATACAGAATTAGCAACTTCTTGTTATGGCAAATAGCATATGCTGAACTCTATTTTACTCCTAAATTATGGCCTGATTTCAGAAAAGAAGATCTTTACGAAGCAATTCTGGACTTTCAGGGCCGAGAGCGACGATTTGGAAAGACCAGCGAACAAATAAAAGCCTAGACAGCTTAGCATGATAAATAGTAGAAAAGACCATAACATCTGTTCATTCCGTGATTGTGCAGGACTACTCATCAAATTGGGATTCCTTATCCTGCTATTTATTGGCTTTTCTTTTACCATGCAAGCTCAGATCCAGGTCGGTGACGATGATGAACTGATCGATTATACCAATCCTAAAGAATATGAAATTGGAGGCATAACCATATCAGGTATAAAATACCTTGATCACAAGGTGCTAGTAATGCTTTCAGGACTGGCTGTTGGCGATAAGATAAAAATTCCCGGGGACGATATAAGTACAGCGATTAAGAAGCTCTGGGAACAAGGGCTTTTTGAAGATGTTTCAGTGTCAATAACAAAGGTCCAGCGAGGCCTCGTCTTCCTGGAATTTGAATTGAAGGAAAGACCGAGATTGTCAAAGTATGCATTCAACGGGATAAAGAAAGGTGATAAGGAGAACCTGAAAGATGAAATTAAAATTGTTAGGGGCGATGTTGTTACTGATAACCTCCTGGTAAGGATAAGGAATACGATATACAGTTATTATGAAGACAAAGGATTTCTGAACACAGATGTGATCATCAAACAGGTACCGGATACAACAAGATCCAACCATGTTACTTTGATTATCAATATTGACAAGAATGAAAAGATAAAAGTTAACAGTATTATTATTGAAGGGAATGAACATCTTACCGACCAGCGGATAAAGAAAGCTTTTAAGGAGACAAAAGAGAAAGGTTACTTTAAGCCCCTTGCTAATATGCCTTACTTGATCTTCCAGGTTGCCAGCCATGCAATAAGGCTGAAGTTTTATCAAATTGTCCAGGATATACAGCTTTACATTGTAGAAAACATGCGAATCCGCCTGTTTAAGTCATCCAAATTCATTGAGACAAACTATGAAACTGATAAGCAAAACCTGATTAAAAAATATAACTCCCTTGGTTACAGGGATGCCATAATTATTAAGGACTCAATCTTCAGGCATGATGATAAATCCATAAATATCAAAATTGAACTGGATGAAGGTCAGCAGTACTATTTCAGGAATATTACATGGGTTGGTAATACGATCTATACAAGTGAACAGTTGAACCTTATTCTTGGAATTAATAAAGGAGATGTATACAACAAGGAAAACCTGCAAACAAGGCTGGAATTTGATCAAAACGGCCTCGATGTCAGCTCACTATACATGGACAGGGGATACCTGTTCTTTTCGGCGCAGCCGGTTGAGGTGCTTGTTGAAAATGATTCGATCGATATTGAAATACGACTCAGGGAAGGAAAGCAGGCCAGGATCAACAAGGTTTCTGTTATTGGTAATACCAGGACCAATGATCATGTCGTCATGCGGGAAATCAGGACACGCCCCGGGCATTTGTTCAGCAGGTCGGATATAATCAGGACTATTCGTGAGCTGGGGCAATTAAGGTACTTTAACCCAGAGACAATTAACCCAGAGGTCCTTCCTAATCCTGAAGATGGAACGGTTGATATCATATATCACGTTGAAGAGACTTCAGCTGATCAAATCGAACTCTCAGGTGGTTGGGGTTATGGCAGGATCATAGGTACCCTCGGCCTGTCATTTAATAATTTCTCATTGCGCAACTTCTTCAAAAAAGGTGCCTGGAAGCCTGTCCCTACAGGCGACGGACAGAAAGTAAGCTTACGTGTGCAATCCTATGGTAAGGGATACATCAGTTACAGTGCTTCTTTCACAGAGCCATGGCTGGGGGGTAAAAAACCCATGGCTTTTTCCGTATCATACTATCACTCCAAATATACCAATGGCCTTTCAAGTGGTGATCCTTTATATGGTTATTTTAAAATAAATGGATTGTCATTTGGTTTAAGTAAACGCCTGAAATGGCCTGATGACTACTTTACAATTTATCATGGTATCAACCTGCAACGTTATGACCTTCGGAACTGGACAGAAATTATTACTTCTGGCGGGGGCACCGGGTTCTATAATAATTTCAATTATAATATTGTCATTGGAAGGAATGCAACTTCTCCAAGTCCGATTTATCCAAGGAATGGATCAGATATTTCTGTTGCATTGGAGCTAACGCCACCTTATTCCCTGTTCTCAGGCTTGGATTACGCTAATCTGGAACCTGAGGAAAAATACCGTATGATTGAATATTATCAATGGAAGGTAAAATTTTCTTTCTTCCTGGAACTTCTTGATAAGCTGGTTATTAATGCAAGAATGAAATTTGGTTTTCTGGGTGCATACAATGATGACATCGGTGTTACCCCATTTGAAAGGTTTTACCTTGGGGGCGACGGGCTGACAGGTTATAACCAGTTGGACGGCAGGGAAATCATTGGTATGAGGGGATATGACAGGCCACGACTGATAACGCCGGATAATATCATATATGATGGTGCAGGCGGTATTGTATATAATAAATATACTCTTGAACTCAGGTATCCATTGTCATTAAATCCCTCTGCAACTATATATCTCCTGAGTTTCCTTGAAGCAGGAAATAACTTTGTCTTCCACAAGGATTATGATCCCTTCAATGTATACAGGTCCGCGGGATTTGGAGTCAGGATATTCCTGCCGATGTTTGGCGTACTTGGCCTTGACTGGGGTTATGGATTTGATGATCCCGGAATACCTGGTGTCAGAGGCGGTAGTCAATTCCATTTCTCAATCAATCAATCAATCGATTAAAATTAAATTCTGGCAGACTTTTTGTAATGATATCAATAAAAAGAAATATAGGAGGAATAACCATGAAAAAATTATCTATGATCATCATTGCCATGTTTTTAGGCCTCAGCGCTTTTTCGCAAAAATATGCATATGTTGATACCGAATATATCCTGACAAACATTCCAGAGTACCTGGATGCAGTAGATATTCTTGAAGAATTTTCCATAAAGTGGCAAAAGGAGATTGAAGAGAAATTTGCTGAAATTGATCAGCTCTATAAATCCTACCAGGCGGAAGCTGTCTTGCTACCGGAAGATATGAAGAAGGAACGGGAAAGTGAAATCATCTTAAAAGAAAAAGAGGCCAAAGATCTTCAAAAACAGAGGTTTGGACAAAATGGCGACCTGTTCAAGAAGCGCCAGGATCTGATCGAACCTATTCAGGAAAAGATCTATAATGCCATTGAGACAATAGCTGAAACAAATAATTATGCTTTTGTTTTCGACAGGGCTGGTAGCCTGACAATCCTATTCGTGAAAGATAAGTATGATCTCAGTGATGATGTTCTGGATGAAGTAGGCTCAGTGATGCAAACCGTCAGGAGAGAAGATCGCCAAAGGTCAGGTGCTTCTACAGGCAGATCAGGTGAGCCGGCTCAAACAAATGAAGGTGTGAATAAAATGATCGATCGCTATAAAGGTGACGGCCAGTAAAAAATTCTTTCTAAATATATCTCACAATTCGAATATTTGGTTAAATTTGCCGCACTGAATTGAATATTAACCCTTAAAGCAGAAAAATGAAAAAGACATTGCGTTTTATAGCTGTACTAACAATATTGAGTTTGACAATAACTACTTTTGCTCAGACCAGTGCAAAACTTGGATATATAGATTCTAATGAACTTATTGAATTGATGCCTGGAAAAGATTCAGTTGAAACCAAACTGATAGAGTACCAAAAATCATTGGAGCGTCAGATTGAAGATATGATCCTTGAGTATCAAAATAAGGTTCAGGATTACCAGGCCAATGTGGCAACCATGTCTGATATCATCAGGCAAACCAAAGAAAAAGAAATTACTGACCTTGAGACCAGGATACAGGCATTTCAGCAAAATGCTGAACTGGATTTCCAAAATAAGCAAGCCGAGCTTTACAACCCCTTGATTGAGAAAGCAAGGAAAGCTATTAGCGAAGTGGCTGAAGAAAATGGATATACCTATATTTTTGATGCAGGAGTTGGAATTCTCCTCTATTATGAAAAAGGTGATAATATCCTTCCTTTAGTACGAGCTAAACTAGGTATTTAATGTAAGCAGCAAGAAATTTAAAGCCTCCTGATGGGGGCTTTTTTTATTTATACCAACTTGCATACATGTTGTAACTGCTGGCGATACGATGAATCTCGCCCTCGGTCAATTTCCGGTCGATTGTTTTGATCTTTCTTGCAGGAACACCTGCATAAACACTTCCTGATTCAACATGTGTTTCCTTAGTCACCAGTGCCCCGGCTGCAATTATTGAATTGCTTTCCACCACAACATGGTCCATCAGGATCGCTCCCATGCCGATCAGGACATTATCCTGGATCGTGCAACCATGAATTACTGCATTATGGGCAATAGACACATTGCTGCCAATATTCACCGGGGCGATCTTGTAAGTACAATGTATAACAACACCATCCTGTACGTTAACATTATTACCGATCCTGATTGAATGTACATCACCACGAACGACTGCATTGAACCAAATACTGCAATCATCTCCCAAAACAACATCCCCGACAATCGTAGCATTGTCTGCAAGGAAACAATTCCTGCCAAGAACCGGGTGCTTACCATTAACAGGTTTGATCAATGCCATAAACTAAAGGTTTTCCAGGTAATGATTATTGTTAAAGATTATTTTATCTTGATTTCTTGGATAGTCTATTGAATAATGTAATCCCCGGCTTTCTTTTCTTTGAACTGCCATCTTAATAATCAGGTATGCTACATTGATAATATTCCTCAATTCGCAGATATTGACGGTCAGAATAGACTTGTTATACAATTCTTCTGTTTCCTGGTAAATGATCTCAAGCCTGTCCAGGGCCCTTTTAAGTCGCAGATTTGACCTGACAATACCAACATAGTTGGACATAATTAGTTTGAGTTCCTTGAGCGACTGTGTAACCAGGATCATTTCCTCATTCATGACCATGCCTTCAGCATTCCAGTCTGGGATTTCATCACAATATTTTATCTGATCTACTTTATCAATAGCAACGATGCTTGCACGATGGGAGAATACTGCTGATTCCAGTAGTGAGTTGGATGCCAGTCGATTAGCGCCATGAAGGCCTGTTGAGGCACATTCTCCGGAGGCATAAAGGTTTTGAATTGATGTCCTTGCATATTCATCAACCTTGATGCCACCACAGATATAGTGAGCTGCAGGTACAACAGGGATCATTTCTTTGGTCATATCAATACCAATGCTCAGGCATTTTGCATAAACCCCTGGAAAATGCTCAATCAATTCATTAGCTTCCAGGTGCCGGCAATCCAATCCAACATATTCATCTCCTGAGAGCTTCATCTCATTATCAATAGCCCGTGCAACAATATCCCTGGGGGCAAGAGATCCCCGGTCATCATATTTATTCATAAACTCAGCACCGTCTTTTGTCTTCAATATGGCACCAAATCCCCTTAAAGCCTCAGTGATAAGAAATGATGGTTTCTCATGAGGGTGAAATAACGAAGTTGGATGGAACTGAATAAACTCCATATTCTCGACATTAGCTTTGGCCCGGTAAGCCATAGCAATTCCATCACCTGTTGCTATCGATGGATTGGTAGTTGTATAGTAAACACTGCCTGCTCCCCCGGTAGCAATTAATGTGTTTTTAGCCAGTATTGTATGAATCTCACTGTTTTCCGGATTCAAAACATAAGCCCCATAACAAATAATATCTCCTGATCCTCTTTTGATTTCTATCCCAAGGTGGTGCTGGGTGATAATATCAAGTGTAAAATGGTCTTCCAGCACTTCAATATTTGGGTGTTCCTTAATCTGGGTTAATAAAGCCCTCTCTATCTCCATCCCGGTACTGTCTTTATGATGAAGCACCCTGTGCTCAGAATGCCCCCCTTCCTTGGCCAGGTCATACTTTCCGGATTCCTTTTTGTCAAAGCTTGCACCCCATTCAATCAATTCCTTGATCCTGTCTGTTGACTCGGTGATTGTAATTCTTACAATCTCCTCGTTATTCAATCCATCTCCTGCGATAAATGTGTCCTGTATATGTTTCTCGTAAGTGTCGGGAGTATACATTACTGCAGCAATGCCGCCTTGCGCGTATTTTGTTGCTGTCTCTTCAGCATTCGACTTGGTGATGATGCAAACACTGCCTTTATGAGCCACTTTGAGAGCAAATATCAAACCAGCTATTCCGGAACCAACTACAAGAAAATCAACTTTCTTCCTCATCTTTTTGTGTTACAAATTATAGGGAATTATTGTAATCCCAACAATGACTTATGGGGGTCATCACCAGCGAACATCATCTTCTCCGGATTCTCTAACATGTCCTTGACCAATACCAGGAAGCTTACTGATTCCCGGCCATCAATTATCCGGTGGTCGTATGAAATAGCCACATACATGATTGGGTGAATCTCAACTTTACCATTAACAGCAATAGGCCTTTCGACAATATTGTGCATACCAAGAATGGCACTTTGCGGTGGATTAATAATTGGTGTCGATAACATAGATCCAAATACACCACCATTGGTGATGGTGAAGGTCCCGCCTTTCATTTCGTCCAGTGTGATCTTATTATCTCTTGCCTTCATCGCCAGCTCTTTGATTTTTAGCTCAATATCCGCAAAAGACATGGTTTCAGCATTCCTTAATACAGGAACCATCAAGCCTTTAGGTGTGCTGACTGCAATACCAATATCTGCATAGTCATGCATTACTATTTCATTACCGTCAATCATTGCATTCACTTTGGGAAAATGATACAGGGCCACAGAAATAGCTTTTGTGAAGAAAGACATAAATCCAAGGGAAACTCCATATTTTTCTTTAAAATCCTCTTTGTACTTTTTCCTGATTTCAAAAATTGGTGTCATGTTAACCTCATTGAATGTTGTTAACATGGCAGTCTCATTCTTTACGGAAACCAGGCGTTGTGCCAGCTTTGTCCGCAGTGTACTCATTTTTTCCCGGTGTGAATCCCTGGTTCCGCCCCACGATACAGCCTGGAAGATACCTTCCTGCTTGCCAGCCTCACTCAAATAAAATTCTACATCTTTTTTCGAAATCCTTAAGTTTTTAAAAAATGCTTCCAAATCTCCGGGATGAACCTGATGTTCTGCCATTAGTTTTTTTGCAAGTGGCGAAATATGAAGATCAGTTGCCTGATCTACTTCACTGGTTTCTCTTTTCCCGACAGCTTTCTGTTCTTGCCTGGTCGGAGCCGGAGCTGGAAGTGGTGCTTCAGCCTTTGCCTCAGCTGGCTTGGTTTTTTTTGTTGGCTTACCCTTTTTGCTGGTATCAATAGTCGCAATGACTTTCCCAACTTCAATTGTATCTCCCTCTGCTACAGTGGTTTTGATAACGCCATCGTCCTC
This sequence comes from uncultured Bacteroidales bacterium, assembly GCA_963753055.1. Classification (GTDB taxonomy): domain Bacteria; phylum Bacteroidota; class Bacteroidia; order Bacteroidales; family B18-G4; genus JAUWGC01. Next base: position 452,498 of record CAVWAP010000004.1, read on the forward strand.
AGCACTGATGGTTAAAGTAGCCTTGTCGGAATCAATTTCAGCAATCTCCTGGTCTTTTTCCACGAAATCTCCATCATTAACAAGCCAGCTAGCCAGTTGAACTTCTGTGATCGATTCTCCAGGACTGGGAACTTTAATTTCAATAATCATAGTATTAATTATTTGAGCTGTTTTTTGGCAGAGATTGACTTACTATTTATGTATGCTGCTTGATATTCTTCCAGTTCTTTAATAAAGGTCTGGTAACGATTACCAATGCATAACATTTTACATTCTTCTTCAAGTTTTGGACAAATGCACTCGCCAAACGCTTTTTCAATGATCTTTCTTTGTCGAAGTGCATGAAACTTGCTTGAACCGGTTGCCGGGCTGCCACTTACAGGCCTGGCTACGACTCTAATGGGTACCTGTGTTAAGTGCTGTATAATGTAATTCCATGCACCCATGTTTGCTGGCTCTTCCTGTACCCACAACCAGTCATTGGCATTCTTATATTTTTTGATAATAGCCACTAATTGTTGCAGAGGCAGTGGTGCTAACTGCTCAAGGCGAACGACGGCAGTATGCTCTATCTTCTCTTTTTCCTTCTCATGGATTAAATCATAGTATATTTTGCCTGAACAAAATACAACTCTTCTTACATTTTCAACATCCGCATTATCGTCATCATATACTTCGTAAAATCCTTTGTTGGTAAAATCTGAAATTGGTGATACTACTTTAGGGTTTCTCAAAAGGCTTTTCGGTGTCAGTAATATTAGCGGCTTGCGGAACGAACGTTTAAGCTGTCTTCGTAAAATATGAAAGAAGTTTGCAGGGGTGGTGCAGTTTGCAACCTGAAGGTTGTTTTCAGAACATAGCAACAAGAGCCTTTCCAGCCTTGCACTTGAATGCTCAGGCCCCTGTCCTTCATATCCATGAGGCAAGAATATTACCAGGTCATTCATCACGTTCCACTTGTCTTCTGCACTACTCAGGAATTGGTCAAAGATGACCTGCGCTCCGTTGGCAAAATCACCAAATTGAGCTTCCCAGATAGTCAGTGTATACGGTGAAGATAATGAGTAGCCATACTCAAATCCAAGCACACCGAATTCCGACAGGGGTGAGTTATAAACTTCGAACCTGGCCTGGCTTTTACTGATTTGATTCAGCGGAACATATTCCATCTCTGAGTCTTCAATCTTTAATACCGAATGCCTGTGTGAAAATGTCCCACGAGCTGAATCCTGACCGCTAAGGCGAACAGGTACACCCTCGTCCAGAAGGCTGCCATAAGCCAGCAATTCACCCATGGCCCAGTCAAGCATTCCCGTTTTAGAGATCATATCCCTGCGTGATTCCTGCAACTTTTCCAATTTCCTGAATAACTTAATATCTGCTGGGATCTCCGTTATCTTTTTCGCGATTCGCTCGAAATTTGCCTTGGTGATGCTTGTTTTAGGTGAGGTGTTAAAGTCCTCCTGCCCGGCCTTATCAATATCTTTCCAAATGTCTTTCAGGAAAGAATCAAGTTGTGTCTTATCAATATGTTTTGCTTTCTCCAGGCTTTCCTCAAGCATATCAAGGAAGCCTTTTTCTATGGCATCGGCTTCTTTTTCGGTAATGGTGCCTTCCTGCACAAGCTTGTGCCGGTAAATTTCCTGGGGATTAGGGTGCTTTTCAATAATCTTGTAAAGGATGGGCTGTGTAAACCTGGGTTCATCTCCTTCATTATGACCATACTTCCTGTAACATAATAGGTCGATGAAAACATCCTTATGAAACTTCTGCCTGAATTCCATAGCCAGCTGGATGGTATATACAACTGCTTCTACATCATCGCCATTGACATGAAAGACAGGGGAGAGTGTGGTCTTTGCCACGTCAGTACAATATGTACTTGAACGTGCATCAAGGTAATTGGTCGTAAAACCAATTTGATTATTAATAACCACATGAATGGTCCCACCAGTTTTATATCCAGTTAATTCTGACATCTGCAGAATTTCATAAACAATACCTTGTCCTGCTATTGAAGCATCGCCATGAATCAGTATTGGCGCTAATTGTTTGAAGTCCCCTTTGTATGTTTGGTCAATCTTTGCCCTGGCGATACCCTCAACGACCCCGTCTACTGCTTCAAGATGGCTGGGATTAGGAGAAAGGGTCAGCCTGATTGGTTTACCATCCTTGGTTTTTGAATCACTGGTATAACCGAGATGGTATTTTACATCCCCCATAAGGTATTCATCAGTGTATTCACTTCCTTCAAATTCCTGGAAAATGTCCTGGAATGGTTTTTTCATTATGTTCGCCAGGATGTTAAGCCTGCCCCGGTGTGCCATACCAATTACAAGCTCTTTGATACCCTCTGCCGTACCAGCCTGGACGATTGCCTGCAGGGCAGGGATAAGTGACTCAGCACCCTCCAGTGAAAATCTTTTCTGACCTGGAAATTTCTTATGAATAAACTTTTCAAATAAAACCGCATGGCTGATCTCAGAGAGGATATGCTTCTTGAATTCCTTATCAAAGCTTGGTGTGTTAGACTGCTTTTCCATTTTTTGCTGCATCCAGTCAACCACTTCAGGCTTCCTCATATACCGGAATTCTGCCCCGATAGACTGGCAGTAAGTTAGCTGCAGCTTATCAATGATTTCCTGCAAAGTAGCATTCTCCAGGCCAATCTCTTTTCCCGCTTTAAATTTCTTAGAAAGATCTTCACTCTGTAATCCAAAGTTTTGATAGTCAAGGGTAGGGGAGTATTGTCTTCGTGTCCTGACAGGATTTGTTTTTGTAAATAAGTGACCACGTTGACGGTACGCGTTGATAAGATTGATGACTTTAAATTCATTCGGGTACAACTCATCACTATCAGAAACGGTGTAGTCCTTCTTTGCAAATTCGTATCCTTCAAAAAATTGTTTCCAGCTTTCATCAACCGACTCTGGATCTTTCAGGAATGCCTGGTAGAGTTTTTCGATTGTGTCAGGATCAGAATTATTCAGGTATAAAAATTTATCCATGTAGTGTAAAGATATGAAGTGCAAAGTTATAAATTAATTTTATTAAGATTTGTTCAAAATAAAAAGTCCACCCATAATGGATGGACTTTTAAAAATCTTATTAGTAGACTATTTAACGATGTCTTTATTCCGGTTCGATAGCATCAACAGGACATACATCTGCACATGAACCACAATCAGTGCAAATGTCAGGATCAATCTTATAGATATCACCCTCTGTAATAGCTTCGACAGGACATTCGTCAATACACGTGCCACATGCAGTGCAATCATCTGTGATCTTGTAAGCCATAATTAAATAATTTAAATATTATTGGTGATTTGATTTAATTGGTGCAAATATATATTACATATTTGACAGTATTTGCAAAAATAGTTTTTTTAGTACAAAATTTATACTACTTCTAAATAGTTCTAACATTACGAAAATGACTGTATTAAGAATACTTTTAGAAGGATTGAAAGAAATTAATGTTTTTTAGCAATTAATTATTATCAGGGATAAAAAAACCATATAACTTTGCTTTGTTATTCCAAAACCAAAGAAAATGGCCAAGAAAAACACCAGCGTCATAGAAGTTGACGAGGTAGTTGTGAAATTTGCCGGAGATTCCGGTGATGGGATGCAGCTAAGTGGTTCCCAATTTTCCGACACATCAGCATTCACAGGTAATGATCTTTCTACATTCCCGGACTATCCATCTGAAATACGTGCACCCCAGGGTACCCTGGCTGGTGTATCAGGCTTTCAGTTACATATCGGGCATAAAGAAGTTCAGACACCGGGTGATCAGGCTGATGTTCTTGTTGCCCTGAATCCTGCAGCATTAAAAGCTAACATGAAATGGGTTAAACCTGGCGCAACCATTATCATTGATATCGACAACTTTGATAACAAGTTTTATAAGAAAGCAGGGTATATAGAAGATCCGCTGGGAGATGGCTCCCTGGATGGATACAATGTTGTTAAAGCACCTATCACACATTTGAGTAAGGCATCGATCCGGGACCTGGGGCTTGATTCTAAATCAGCCGAAAGGACGAAGAACCAGTTTGCTCTTGGCATGCTGTACTGGTTGTTTAATAAGGATATCAGGTTCGGTGAGGAGTTCCTGGAGCATAAGTTTACTGCAAAGCCATTGTTGGCCAACGCCAATAAAAAAGTATTGAAAGCAGGTTATAATTATGCTGAAACAGTTGAAGCCCTCAATATCACATATCAGATTAATCCGATCAAGAACAGGAAAGGACGCTTCAGAAATATTACCGGGAATGTAGCCCTGTCTTATGGACTGATAGCCGTTGCGGAAAAAGCTAACAAACAATTATTTCTTGGATCATATCCCATTACACCTGCAACAGAAATATTACAGGAGCTTGCAAAAAGGAAAGACCTCGGGGTAAAAGCTTTCCAGGCAGAAGATGAAATAGCAGGGATCAATTCAGCAATTGGTGCCAGCTTTGCCGGTTCATTTGCTGTGACCACAACCTCTGGCCCTGGTCTTGCCCTGAAAAGCGAAGCAATCGGCCTGGCGGTTATGACAGAACTGCCTATAGTAATTGTTGATGTACAAAGAGCTGGTCCTGCCACCGGGATGCCTACCAAGCCCGAGCAGGGAGACCTCATGCAAGCAGTCTGGGGAAGAAATGGCGAAAGTCCTTGCGTTGTACTTGCCACCAGCTCGCCAGCCAACTGCTTTGATTATGCTTTCATGGCGGGTAAACTGGCACTTGAGCACATGGTACCAGTAATCTTGCTTTCTGATGGATACCTTGCCAATGGATCAGAGGTATGGAGTGTGCCGGATACGGCTACCCTGCCAGATATCAATCCTCCACTGGTGAAGGATAATGATCCCGACTATCAACCATACAGAAGAAATGAAAATACATTGGCCCGTTATTGGGCAGTACCGGGACAGGAGGGGTTAAGGCACAGAATCGGCGGTCTTGAAAAAGAAAATATCACAGGAGTGGTTTCTCATGGTCCCTTGAATCATGAACGTATGGTCAGACTCAGGGAAGAAAAGGTTCAACGTATTGCTGAATATATACCTGACCTTGAATTGATTGGCGAAAATGCTGGAGAATTGCTCGTGGTTGGATGGGGAGGAACACAAGGGGCCCTGGCGTCAGCGGTTGAAGATTTGCAGGTAGATGGCAAAAGTGTTTCACTGGCCCAGTTTAACTATATTAAACCTGTGCCTAAGAACACAAGAAAGGTCTTTAGCAACTTCAAGAAGATTATTGTTTGTGAAATCAACCTGGGTCAGTTTGCTAATTATCTCAGATCTCAATTTCCTGAATATCGGTTTCTTCAGCATAATAAAATCCAGGGATTGCCTTTTATGATTTTTGAACTGAAAGATAAATTCAACCAAATATTGGAGGATAGGTCCAATGGCTAGCAAAGAAGAAGTAAAAACAGATAACATCCAGGCAACGACCTCAAAAAGTGATTTCAAGGTTGATCAGGAAGTAAAATGGTGTGCCGGATGTGGCGACTATGCCATACTCTCAGCGGTTCAAAGCGCACTTGCAGAAAGTGGTGTTAAAAAAGAAGATGTTGTTGTTGTTTCGGGCATAGGTTGTTCTTCCAGGTTTCCATATTATATAAATACCTATGGATTCCATGGCTTGCATGGTCGCGGTGCTGTTATAGCATCGGGTATTAAGATCTCCAACCCGAAATTGAATGTATGGCATGTAACAGGCGATGGTGATTCTATGGCGATAGGCGGAAATCACTTTATTCATGCCGTCAGGAGAAATATTGATATGAACATACTCTTATTCAATAATAAGATTTATGGCCTGACCAAGGGACAATTTTCACCAACAACACCTTTTGGCACAGTGACAAAGACCTCGCCTGACGGAACCATTGAAAATCCTTTTAAACCGGGAGAACTGACAATGGGAGCTCAGGGTACCTTTTTTGCCAGGGTGGTAGATACTGAACCTAAAAGGATGACGCAGGTTTTCCTGGAAGCTAATAGCCATTGTGGTACTTCCGTGGTTGAAATATTGCAAAATTGCGTAATCTTTGCAAACAGGATACACCAGGAGATAACAGGTAAAGAAGTGAAAGATGATCACCAGATCTATCTGGAACATGGACAACCAATGATTTTTGGAAAGGACAGGGATAAGGGACTTATTCTTGAAAATGCCAGGCTGAAAGTAGTGAAGATTGGTGAAAATGGGATTACTGAGGATGATATCCTGGTGCACGATGCTCATGATCCCGATGATACTACTCATTATATGCTGGTCAGGATGACCCTGCCCAACTTTCCCATTGCTACAGGAGTAATCAGGAACTGTCAGTGCCAGGCTAACTTCGATAAATCAATGGAGGACCAGGTCATCCATGCCCAGAAGCAGAGGAAGATCAATAATGTGAATGACCTGATCCGGCAAAATACATGGGTGGTTGAATAACCTCTCTGCTATGCTTCAGAAATTTCAGAATTTTGTTGAAGAGAATAACCTGTTCAACGTAAATAGCAAAATCTTACTGGCTGTTAGCGGGGGCATCGATTCCATGGTCATGCTCGATCTTTTCAGTAAAGCTGGCTACCATTTTGCCATTGCTCACTGCAATTTCAAAATCAGAGGCGAAGAAGCAGACCAGGATGCATATTTTGTTCAACAGCAAGCAGTTCGCCTTGGCTGTGAATACCATGAAAAGTCTTTTGAAACCTTAAAATTTGCCAGGAGCCATAGCATCTCTGTCCAGATGGCTGCCCGGGATCTCCGTTATCAGTGGTTTGAGGAGCTCCTGTCTGAATATGCTTATGATGCATATGCATCTGCACATCATCAGGATGACCTGGTTGAGACATTTTTAATCAACCTTAGCCGGAGTACGGGCATTGCAGGATTAAGTGGTATGAAACCAAAGATTGGTAACAGGGTCCGTCCCTTGCTTTTTACAAACAGCACGGAGATCGAAGCCTACAAAAACGCCAATCATATTTTATTCAGGGAAGACAGCAGCAACCAGGATCAAAAATATCTTCGTAACCAGATGCGACATCAAATTATACCACTGTTTAGGGAGATCAACCCGGCTTTTTCTGAAAATCTGGTGGAGACAATGGACTACCTGAAAAGCATTGAATTCATTTACCATGATTTCATTGATGAAGCACGTGGCAAGTGCATCCTGGACCAGGATGAAAACACCTGTAAGATCTCAATTGAACATTTGACATCAATGGATTACCCGGAAGCTTGCCTGTTTGAATTTCTCCAGCCATATAACTTCAATAAAGATGTTGTACGGGATGTTTTCAGGGCTTTAAAAGGATCTTCAGGAAAGGTTTTCATCAGCCATACCCACCGTTTGCTGCATGATAGAAAGTATTTGATCGTTGAACCTAAAATCAGTAAGGATAACTCTTCATTCCAATACTACATTGAAGAAAAAACAAAGGCCATCGAACAGCCTGTACCGCTTGAGTTTAAAAAGAGAGAATACAAGCGTATAAAGATTGATCCCTCTCCCCTGATAGCACACCTTGATATTGAAAAGCTTAGCTTTCCCCTGGTGATCCGAAAATGGAAAGAAGGAGATTATTTTTATCCCTTGGGCATGGAAGGCAAGAAAAAGATAAGTGATTTCCTGATCGACATCAAAATACCTGTCTTTGATAAGGAAAGGATATGGTTGTTATGTTCTGAGGAACAGGTAGTTTGGGTGATCGGCCTGAGGATAGATGATAGATTTAAGATTACAAGTGAAACGCAATCTGTTTTTAGAGCAGAAGTCAAATATTAGCATGCCTTTTAAGGCTATTTTTTTAACTTTGCAATTCAAATTTAATAGTTTAGATATGTTCATGCCAAATAATCCAATCATGGGAAAAAGATTATTGCTGCTTACCATCGCCTTACTGATTAATGTATTCCTGTTTGCTCAGATACACGAACCTGTCAAGTGGTCTTTTGAGAGCAAGATGCTTAGTGAAGATGAAGCCGAGCTGACTTTTAAGGCTACAATAGAAGAACATTGGCATCTTTACTCTCAGGATATTCCAATGGCACCACCAGCTACTACTTTTTCGTTTGATACTATCCAGGGTTACGAATGGATAGGGCCCGTGACAGAGTCAGAATCTGTGGAAGAATATGACCCGAACTTCGAGATGAAACTTAAATACTTCTCCGACGAAGCTGTCTTTACGCAAAAAATCAAACTGCTCACAAAGGACCCTATTGTAGTTACAGGCTTCTTAAATTACATGTGCTGTGATGATACCAAGTGCCTTCCTCCATCCGATGTGGATTTTGAATTCCCTTTTAATGGGGCTATTGTGGGGGGGGCTGAGGAATCAGCAGTAGAAGTTGCAACCGAAACACTGGAGATCTTTAAGGAAGAGCCCGTTACTATTGATGAGAAGGAGATCAATGCGGATCTTTATGCTAATGTGTCGATGTGGGATATCATTGTTGAAGCCATTATCTGGGGTTTTGTAGCCTTATTAACACCCTGCGTATTCCCAATGATCCCTATGACAATCACTTTCTTCATGAAGGGAGGTGAAAACAAGCGCCGTGGTAAGGTACAGGCAATTGTTTATGGAGTATCCATCGTTTTACTCTATACCCTGCCCATCGCAGTTATTATCCTGATCACATACTTCGTTGGTGGTAAAACTGTTACAGCCGATATCTTCAACTGGCTGAGTACCCATTGGATACCGAATATTCTCTTCTTCCTGATATTCATGGTCTTTGCCGCTTCATTCCTTGGCATGTTTGAGATCGTAATGCCAAGTTGGATGGTGAATAAGGCAGACTCGAAAGCTGACAGGGGAGGTCTTATTGGAGCCTTTTTCATGGCCCTGACCCTGGTCCTTGTCTCATTTTCCTGTACAGGGCCCCTGGTAGGAATGGTATTGGTGCGATCGGCACAGGGTGAAATATTTGAGCCTATATTTGCCATGCTGGCATTCTCCATTGCTTTTGCAACCCCATTTACATTGTTTGCATTTTTCCCATCCTGGCTGCAACAACTGCCGAAGTCCGGTGGATGGCTGAATTCTGTGAAAGTAATCCTCGGATTCATTGAGATTGCCCTTGGACTGAAATTCCTAAGTGTGGCAGACCAGACTTATCACTGGGGCATACTGGACAGGGAAGTCTACCTGGCAGTCTGGATCGTTGTATTCACCATGATGGGATTTTATCTGCTTGGTAAGCTTAAATTCGCACACGACAGCGACCAGCCATTTATTAGGGTGCCGAGATTATTCCTGGCTATTATTACGTTTGCGTTTGTCCTCTACCTTCTGCCCGGCATGTGGGGAGCACCACTGAAAATGTTGTCAGGATATTTACCTCCTCAGCAAACACACGACTTTGATCTGAATGATATCATCAGGAAAAATGCCAAAGTGATTGGATCAGGTGAGCAACCTATGGAAATTTGCGATAAGCCAAAATATTCCGAATTCCTGCACCTCCCGCATGGACTTGAGGGGTATTTCGATTATGATCAGGCGATTAATTGTGCCCGAAAGCTTAAGAAACCACTATTTATCGACTTTACAGGCCATGGATGTGTAAACTGTCGTGAGATGGAGGCAAATGTCTGGTCAGACCCACGGGTCCTGAAGAAAATGCGCGAGGAATTTGTCGTTGTTGCACTTTATGTTGATGACAAGACAAAACTACCAGAAGATGAATGGGTTACATCGACATATGATAATAAGGTCAAAAAATCGATCGGCAAGATCTTTGCTGATTTCCAGATAGCCAGGTTTGGCACCAATGCCCAGCCTTATTATGTGCTATTAGATAATGATGAGAAACTGCTGATAAGCCCAAGAGCATACGACCTGGATGTTGATGCCTTTGTTGATTTTCTTGATACAGCCCTTGAAGAGTACAAGAAAAGATCAGGATTGAATTAGTCTTACTCAATCCTGGAATTTAAATTGTACAATTATATGTTGATGGTCGTGCTCCGGCGACCAGGATGATCAAGATATAAGCCTATTTCATCAGCTCAACATAATGCTTATAGAATTGCGTAATGGTTTCAATGCCATTAAAGAATTGCTCTAAGGGATAGTTCTCATTCGGTGAATGAATAGCATCAGACTCCAGCCCGAATCCCATGAGGATTGACTTCAGTCCAAGTTTCTCTTCGAATGTTGCTATGATTGGGATACTGCCACCGCTTCTTACCGGTACAGGTTTTCTGTCATACACTTCTGTATAAGCCAGCTCAGCAGCTTTGTAAGCAATCATGTCGGTGGGTGATACATACCCCTGTCCCCCATGAAGGGCTGAGACTTTGACTTTAACGTATGGTGGAGCAATTGCTTTAAAGTGTTCTTCAAAAAGCTTGCTGATCTTTTCGTTATCCTGGTCAGGAACAAGACGCATGGAGATCTTTGCATAAGCCTTTGAAGGAATAACTGTCTTTGCACCTTCCCCTGTATAGCCTCCCCAGATGCCATTTACATCAAGTGAGGGCCTGATACCTGTCCTTTCATTGGTAGAATAGCCTTTTTCACCAGAAACCTCTGCAATATCCAGGGCCTCTTTGTATTCATCAAGGCTGAAAGGTGCTTTCGCCATTTCTGCTCTTTCATCATCAGAGATAACTTCAACATCATCATAAAATCCGGGAATGGTGATACGGTTATCTTCGTCAGTCAGAGATGCGATCATCTTGGTCAGGACATTGGCCGGGTTGGCAACCGCACCACCAAATAATCCTGAATGCAGATCTTTATTCGGGCCAGTAACCTCAACTTCCATATAGCTTAATCCACGTAAGCCTGTTGTAATAGATGGGATGTCAGGTGCAATCATTCCGGTATCAGAAACCAGGATTACATCTGCTTTCAACAACTCTTTGTTTGCCTCACAAAAGGCTCCAAGGTTTGGTGAACCTACTTCTTCTTCCCCTTCTATCATAAACTTGACATTGCAAGGCAATGTGTCGGTCTTTACCATTAACTCGAATGCCTTAGCATGCATAAAGGCCTGTCCTTTATCATCATCAGCACCCCTGGCAAAGATCTTGCCTTCGCGGATTTCCGGCTCGAATGGCTGGGATTTCCATAAATCAATAGGATCAACGGGCATCACATCATAGTGCCCATAAACCAGCACTGTTGGGGCTGCGGGGTCGATAATCTTCTCCCCATAAACAACTGGATTTCCTTCCGTTGGATAGATCTCAGCCTTATCAGCACCTGCCTCAAGGATTGAAGCTTTCCAATATTCAGCAGCTTTCAGCATGTCATCCTTATGTTCAGTTTCTGAGCTGATGGAAGGGATCCTGATTAATCCAAATAATTCATCTAGAAAACGGTCTTTGTTTTCTTCAATATACTTTTTTACATATTCCATGGTAATAAATTATATTAGGTATTAATTTGTTAAATAGCGGATTAAAATAAGGTGTCAAATTTAATAATTCTTTGATAATTACAGGCGTTTAAGCACAAATTAAATAATTTTGCATGCATGGAAAAGATCAGGATTGCTATTAACGGTTTTGGCAGGATTGGCAGGGCTACAATGAGAGCGATGAATGGCAAAGAAAATATGGAAGTTGTTGCCATTAATGATGTAGCTAAGCCTGCGATCCTTGCACACTTACTGAAATATGACTCTATTCATGGCCATTTCAAAGGGGAAGTAGAGATCAACGAAACACACTTGTATGTCAATGGTCACAAGATAAAGGTCTTGCAGGAAGAGGATCCTGGGAAATTACCATGGAAGGACTATAATATTGATGTTGTTATTGAGTCGACAGGTAAGTTTGTTACATACGAGCAAGCCATCTTACATGTTACCAGTTCCGGAGCGCGAAAAGTTATCATTTCAGCACCTGCCAAAGGGGAACAGGATGGTGTGAAGTATGTTGTTCTTGGGGTCAATGATGAGATCATAGATAAGAATGATGTGATTATTTCCAATTCATCCTGCACTACCAATAATGTCGCACCCATGATCATGGTCCTGGATCGCTTCTGGGGCATAGAGAAAGCATTTATGACTACCGTTCATTCCTATACACGCGATCAGCAGTTGCTTGATGCTCCTCATAATGATTTGCGCAGGGCCCGTGCTGCAGCCTATTCAATAGTCCCTACCACAACCGGAGCAGCTAAAGCATCAACCAAGATCTTCCCTCATCTGAAAAATAACCTGGGAGGAGCAGGAATACGTGTACCCGTTCCAGACGGATCATTGACTGACCTCACCTGTACGCTGAAAAAGCCTACATCAATTGAAGAAATAAATAAAGCATTTAAGGAGGCAGCTGACACCTACCTGAAGGGGATCCTGGAATATACAGAGGATCCCATCGTGTCTATAGACGTAATAGGTAACCCACACTCAGCCATCTTTGATGCCGGACTAACTGCTGTACTGGGTGATAAGCACAAACTGGTGAAAGTTGTTGCCTGGTATGATAATGAAATGGGTTATTCACACAGGTTGATTGAGCTGATAGAAAAGTTTGTTTAGCCTTTCATGAAGAATTCACTCCTGATTTCAGCCCCATCATAAACAGCATAGGAGAAATTAGTCAGCCAATCTCCAAGAAGGATTATACGAGTTTTATCACCGACCTTTTCGTTCAAAGGGAGGTGCCGGTGTCCGAAGATCATATAATCAACATCCAGCCCCTCGGCAACCATCTTTTCGGCATATTGATAGAGCATTTCTTTATGGAAGTCATTAGTTCCACGATCATTTTTTCCTTCCTTCAGGATATTGGCCAACCTGCTCTTTTTCGAAGAGTATAAGGCTATGCGTGCTCCAATATCAGGATGCAGCCATCGGAATAGCCACTGACAAAGACGGCATTCAAAAACCTTCTTGAGAAGCTTATAACCGTGATCCCCAGGCCCAAGGCCATCTCCATGGGCAAGGAAAAAGCGTTGACCATTGAACTCCCTGATCATAGGTTTCCTGTGGATCTGGATATTGATCTCCTTGTTGAGGTAATCAAATGCCCATACATCATGGTTTCCCCTGAAGAGATGGATTGGAATACCTGAATCAGCAATCTCTGCCAGCTTACCCAGCAAGCGTACATATCCTTTGGGAACGACTGTTTTGTATTCAAACCAAAAATCGAAAATATCTCCCATCAGGAAGATCTCGCTGGCATCGTACTGGATATCGTTGAGCCACTGGACCAGCATCTTTTCCCGCTTCAGGCTTTCGTCATGATTTGGAATTCCCAGATGAAAATCAGAGGCAAAATAGATCTTTCCCTTGAATGTGTTGCTGTTCGTTGAATCCAATGATCTGGAGTTTTGGTTTACAATTATACGAAATTCGTTGGAATATTAAGATGATTCTCCCAGTGAACTGATCAGTATTTCTTCCAATTCTCCATAATTGTGCCCTTTGAACATAATTACACCATCCTGGTTCAAAAGGTAAAAATAAGGTAGCTTTTCAGGTACCTGGTAAAGTTTGATGACGGGGGAGTATATGCTTTTAAAGTCACTGACATGGATCCAATCAAGCTGATCCAGCTTAATAGCAGATTGCCAGATGTCTTCACTATTGTCAAGAGATACTGCATAGACCTCCAGGCCTCTATCTTTATGGAATGAATAAAATGTTCTCAACTCTTTATTGATCTGCCTGCTCCTGGCATCACCGGCTGCCCAAAAATAGAGCACAACCCAGTTCCCACGCAAGTCAGATAACTGGTAGTCCTGGCCATTCCAACCATTCAATGTCATGTCCGGTGCCACCTTCCCTATACTGAGCTGGCTTGCTGCTAACTCTTCACTTTTAAATTTTTCTCTCAGGCTGACTGTAATTTCATGGTGCTTCAGGACATGTTTGTTGCCCGGGTAGGATAAGGATAAGCTGCTGTCTATCATGCTGTAGAAGGAATAATCTTCCGCCTCATGAAATAAATTTATTTGTTTAAACTTACGGTTTAACACCACCAGAGATGCAAGCGACCCTGGTTGCTGCCGGATGAATTCCCTGGCATAAACCTGCTGATCTATCAGAACATCCTGGTATGCTTGATCTATCAGGCTTCTGATTGCAAAAAACCCTGGATCATCTTTGCTTTGTTCAAACATTACCCTGAGTGAGTCAATCTTGTGGAAATTAGCATTGCTGTGCTTTTCGTATGCAGACATCAGCATCGATTCGTGACTGCCTGATACAGCATAGGATATTGGTGTTTTAGTGAAATCCACTTCCAGTCCGATCGTATCTCCGCCTTTGATGATCAGGGTAATGTAGAAATCGCGGTCAAGTTGCAGAGCGTAAATATTTGCGGTATCGTTTTTAAATTCAATTTGAAAAGAACCATCACTATCTACCCGTGCCGAATCTACATCGTTAACTACCTGTATATCAAGCTCTTTTAATATGATTGTTCCGGAAAAATCACCATGAACCTGGCCAATAATAAGGCATTTATCATCCTTATGGACAAGCTGACAAGAAAAAGTAAATATGAGCAAGAATATATAAATGATGTTTGGTAACTTTCTCATAACTCTAAAGTATATAAATTCAACGTTGAAAGAATTGATATAAGTATGTAATTTTTGTATTTTACAGGTCTGTATGGCTTTATTCAGGTATTTTATTGCAGTGGTAATTTTATTTTCCATGATTTCCATGCTTCCATCAGAGACTGGGGCACAAAATAATATATTGTTACTTAAAAAGAAGGGGAGCCCCAAGAACTATAAATACCATCTTAGAAATGAAATTAGTATTCGATCAAAAACAGGGGATAGAAAAATAAGCGGCCAGATCCATCAAATTACTGATAGCACCATTCTTGTGGATTACATTCATGAAGTTTATATTGAGGATATTGGCCAGGTCTACCGTGATCGTTATTTTTTTAAGACATTTTCTTATCTCCTGTTTATAGCCGGTGCCGGTTATTTTATACTGGATGGATTTAACAGGACGATCAATCACGAATATCCAATAATTACACAGAATACATTAGTAGTGACCGGATCACTGGTTGGAGTAGGCCTGGCTTTTAGATTCCTGGATACCAAAAAATACAGGATAGGTAAGAAGTGGGAGCTATTGTTATTGGATATGTCTTATTAGCCCAGATTACTCAATGATCCTTCAAATAGCTCCCGTATGATAGTTGCAAGGCTTGGTTCCACTTTCTGAGCTTCCTGGATAACCTTTTTATGAGTAATCTTCTCAATTTTACCCTCAACCCCTAAATCAGAAATAACAGAAAAAGCAAGGCATGGCAGGTCCATATGCCGAGCGACTATTACTTCAGGGACGGTTGACATTCCAACTGCATCAGCACCAATAATACTGAGAAATTTATACTCTGCTTTGGTCTCATAAGTGGGTCCGCTTACTCCGGCATATACACCCTGGTGACAGCGAATATTGTGTTTCTTTGCGATACGCAGGGCTTTATGTATCAGTTCCCTGTCATATGGTTCGCTCATATCTGGGAATCGATGACCAAGTTCTTTTTCATTCTTTCCGATTAATGGATTGTCCCACATCAGGTTTATATGATCTTCAATGATCATTATATCTCCAACCTGATAGTCAGGATTAAGTCCTCCACTGGCATTTGAAACGATAAGAAGTCTTATGCCCAGTTTCTTCATTACCCTAACCGGATATGAAATATCTTTCATCGAGTAACCTTCGTACAAATGAAAGCGCCCCTGCAACACAACAACGTTTCTGCCCTGTAAAACCCCAAAGATGAGGTTCCCTGAATGGCCTTCTACAGTGGATAAGGGAAAATTTGGGATCTGGTCATATGGTATGGTAATGTGTACCTCGATTTCTTTGACGATATCACCAAGGCCTGTTCCAAGGATGATACCTATTTCAGGTTGTTCCTGAATTTGTGTCTCCAGGAATGTAATTGCTTCTTTGATGCTCTCTAACATAGTCTTTAATTCGAGCGTCAAAGATAATATTATCTTCCTTATGGAACTTAATTTCTATGGGGATAAAATAGATAGGCAGGTCCTTGATCAATGGTTCCAATTCTGGTGTTTTCAACCTCATAGCATCCTTTTCTGTGGTCACAATTATTTTTTTGTTTGAAAGGATCTCATTGAAGTTTTTTATGACCTTCATAATGTCTTTTTTTCTAAATGTATGATGGTCAGGAAATTGAATGGAGAAAATGTTTTTATACCGCGTGGTTAAATAATCCTTCAAGGGATAACTATTGGCAATTCCTGAGAATAAGAGTACATTATTACAATTTATAACAAGTTCCTCATCCCTGTCCCCATATAAAGGAATTAGATTTCCGTAATCGATAAAAGTGAAAAGCAGTTGTTGGTGATCAAGAGGTTTAAGCAGATCAGTTATACGACGCACAGTTATAGGTGATAATGTCTTTGGAGTTTTAGTAACAAGAATAATATCTGCTCTCCTGGCACCTTTTCTGAATTCTCTCAGTGATCCGCTGGGCAGCATGTAATCACTGGCATAAAGATTATGAAAATCAGTTGTGAGGACAGATAAGCCCGGGCTAACATATCTATGCTGGAATGCATCATCAAGGATGATGGCTTGTAAATCAGGAAAATGCCGCATCAGTATTTCAATTCCTGATCTTCTGGATTCGTCTACTGCAACTATAATATCAGGATGGTTCTTTTTGTATTGAAGTGGTTCATCTCCAATATCCTCATGAGTTGAATGCTCATTGGCGAGATTGAATCCCTTGGTGCTTCTTTTATAACCCCTGCTCAGAATCGCAATAGAATGAGTGTTTTGCAATAATCGGGCAATATAAGCTACCTGGGGTGTTTTGCCAGTTCCACCTGCAGAAAGATTTCCAACTGAAATGATAGGCAACTCGTATTTCTTTGAAGGCAAGACTTTCCAATCAAATAATTTGTTTCTGGCATAAGTAATACAACCGTAAGTATTTGCCAAGGGAAGCAAAAGTAGTTGTCTGAGTTTCATTACAAGGAGTTATATAATAACAAATTTACTTAGATTATTTTACTTTTGTTGAATAGCAGTTGCAGATTAATAATAACAACATGAAATTATCAGAGATTATTTATGAATTGGAAAGTTTTGCGTCACCTGCTCTTCAGGAAGAATACGACAATTCAGGTTTATTGGTTGGCGACAGGGAGATGGATATTCACAAAGCATTGATATGCCTTGATATTACCGATGAAGTGATGCAGGAAGCCAGCAGGGATGGTTATAACCTGGTTATTTCTCATCATCCTTTTATTTTTAAGGGGATAAAACGCATTACAGGTGATTTGTTGCACAACAGGATCCTTATCCATGCTGTTAAAGAAGAAATTGCCATTTATGCGATGCATACTAACCTTGATAATGATTTTTTTGGTGTGAATGCCATGCTGGGTGCACAGCTGGGATTGGGGAATTTAAAGATTCTATCCCCAATTGAAGGCAACCTAAGGAAGCTGGTTACGTTTTGCCCGAAAGATCATGCAGAAAAGGTTAGGAATGCATTGTTTGATGCAGGAGCCGGCCATATAGGCAATTACGATGGCTGTAGTTATAATCTTGATGGACAGGGTACTTTCAGGGCAGGAGAAGGAGCAGATCCCTATGTTGGGGAACCCGGAAAATTACATTTTGAGGATGAAGTCAGGATCGAAACTATTTTTCCGGAGTACCTAGAGAAAAATATCATTGAAAAGTTGCTGGAAAGTCACCCTTACGAGGAAGTTGCCTATGATATTTATCCCCTGCTAAACATTAATTCAAGGGCTGGGGCAGGAATGATCGGTGAATTTAATTCAGCGATGTCTGAGCAGGAATTCCTTGAATTGTTAAAAAAGAAATTAGGTACAGGGTTTATCCGGCATTCAAAGTTATTGAACAGACCTGTTAAAAAAGTAGCTTTTTGCGGTGGTTCAGGAAGCTTCTTAATCCAGCGGGCCATGCGTTCAGGGGCAGATGCCTTTATTACAGGCGATATAAAATATCATCAATTTTTCGAGGCAGAGGATAAAATACTCATAATAGATGTTGGTCATTATGAAAGCGAACAATTTACTAAAGATTTGATAATGCAAATACTAAAGAAAAAATTTCCTAACTTTGCACTCCGAATTTCAAAAATCAATACTAACGCTGTTAAATACTTCTCTTAATTATCAATAATATGGCAAAAGCGGCAAGTTCCAAAGCAAAAGCTCCGGCTAAAAAGACGACAAAGACCACAAAGAAAGCAACAGAAACGGCTAAGGCTGCTCCTAAGGCTGCTACAAAAGCTGCCCCCAAGGCTGCTGTAAAAGCTGCTCCCAAGGCTGCGGTAAAAGCTGCCCCCAAGGCTACGGTAAAAGCTGCTCCTAAGGCTGCTGCAAAAGCTACCCCCAAGGCTGCTGCAAAAGCTGCCCCCAAGGCTGCTGCAAAAGCTGCTCCTAAGGCTGCTGCTAAGGCTGCTCCCAAGGCTGCTGCAAAAGCTGCCCCCAAGGCTGCCCCCAAAGTTGCTGCAAAGGTTGCCCCAAAAGTACAGGCAAGGCAGGCAGGAACTGAAGATATAGTAGAACTGAAAGTAGAAAGAACGCTAAAAGCATTATATAGCCTGCAGCAAATTGATTCTCAGATTGACAAAATCAGGTCAGTCAGGGGTGAACTTCCACTCGAGGTACAGGATCTGGAAGATGAGATCATTGGACTGGAGACAAGGGTTACCAATTACAAGAATGAGATAGATGCTGTTAATAAATCCATCACTGACAAACAACAATCTATCAAAGACAGTGAGTCGCTGATCAAAAAGTACAAAGAACAGCAAATGAATGTCAGGAACAACAGGGAGTATGATTCACTTTCAAAAGAGATTGAATTTCAAACCCTGGAAATTCAGCTGGCAGAAAAGCGGATCAATGAAAGCAAACTGGATTTGGAAGGCAAAGGCGAAGAGATTGGGAAATCTGAAGAAAAGCTTGAGGAGCGCAGAAAAGACCTTGAAGTGAAAAAAAGTGAATTGACTGATATTGTTGCTGAGACGGAAAAGGAAGAAGATGATCTGAGAGCAAATTCTAATGTCAATCAAGAGCATATAGAGGATCGCTTGCTTATTGCTTACAAGAGGATCAGAAAGAATGCCAGAAATGGATTAGCGGTGGTTAAGATCGAGAGGGATGCCTGCGGCGGTTGTTTTAATAAAATACCACCACAGCATCAACTGGATATTCGTATGCATAAGAAGATCATTGTCTGTGAGTATTGTGGTAGGATCCTGGTTGATCATGATATTGCCAACACAGTAGATATAAATTAATGGTCAGGTTACTTCTTGGAGCCATTCTTGTTTTTTTCTCATTAGAAATCTTAGCGCAGTATGATTTTAATACAAGGTGCATTAAGGCATACAATGCTGCAACAAACCTCGAGTTCGACAGGGGAAAAGGGTTGCTGGAAGAAGAATTGAAAGAAAACCCAGATAACCTGGTACCAATCCTGATTGCGAATTACATAGATTTTCTTCAAGTTGTTATCGGTGAGCAAGAAGATGATTTTAAGCAACTGAAAAGCAATAAAAGCAAAAGGATCCGCATCCTTGAAAAAGCTTCCGATAATTCACCTTATTACCGGTATAGCCTGGCCAGCATAAATTTGCAATGGGCCCTTGTCAGGTCTAAATTTAATGATTATACCCGCGCAGCTTTCGAAACCCGCAAAGCATATTTTCTCTTACAGTCAAACCAGGAACAGCATCCTGATTTCACACCGAATATGATTGGCCTGGGCGTAATGCACACACTGGTTGGCACCATACCTGACCAGTACCAATGGGTAATAAATATTTTTGGATTACACGGATCGGTTATTCAAGGGCTGGAAGAGCTGGATAGCACAACTACCCTTATTAAAACCGGTGAATACAGTTATTTAATGCCGGAATGCTTGTTCTTCATCACTTTCCTGAGTATGAATTTTCAGTCTGATATCAATCTGAGCGATGATTATCTTGAATTACTTGAGGAATACTCCAAAGAACATATCCTTCTGAATTATGCCTATGCCAGGTACCTGATGAAATCAGGACATAACGACCAGGCTATTGATATCCTGTCGAACAGGGAAAAGGTAAGCGGGCAATACCCCTTCTATTATCTTGATTACCTGCTGGGTAAGGCAAAACTTAACAGGCTTGATCCTGAGGCCGATAAGCCATTCTATACCTATGTAGTGAACCATAAAGGTGGGAATTATATCAAAGCTAGTTATCAAAAGCTGGCCTGGTATAACCTGGTGAATGGCAATGAGAAAGGGTATATTGAAAATATGGGCAAAGTGCTGCAATACGGTCAGGCTGTTATTGATGCTGACAAGCAGGCTATGATGGAGGCTGAGACCATGGATATGCCAAATGTTGATCTCCTGAAGAGTCGCTTATTATTCGATGGGGGCTATTATGCTGATGCTGAGAAAGTGTTGCTTAGCCATAATATTATTCTTAATAATCGTAAGGATTCAGTTGAGTTCACTTATCGCCTGGGACGGATAAATCATTCATGGAAAAAAATTGATAAGGCAAAAACCTATTACCAGGAATGTATCATTAAAGGATCAGACTTGCCAAACTATTTTGCAGCCAATGCTGCTTTGCACCTGGGCATGATCTATGAGGAGCAGGGTGATTACACTATGGCGAGGGAGTATTACAAGATGTGTTTGAATATGGATTTTACTGAATATAAAGACAGTATTACACAAAAAGCGAAAGCTGGATTGAATAGGGTGAAGGGTGATTAAAACCTGGTGCCCAAAGTAAAGAGGACACGATGGGATCTCATGGTGTTGTCTGCCATAGCCACATAATCACCATATCCATAAAGATAATAATCCTCTTTTGAAGTAGAATAGACATAAGCCATATCAATAAAGAACTTGTCAAATTTCATGCCTATCCCACCGGAATAGGATCTTAAGCTACCGTCATTGATTCCGTTACTGTAAGGACTTGCGTAATAAGCGTAACCCGCGCGGAAGCTAAATATATTATATCTCCATTCTGTTCCAATACGTATATTGTGGGTGGATTTATATCCTGTTTGAATGTCCTCATTAACCCAGGAAGGCGTCCGGTTGAAGCGTGCATTTGAATAATCGATATATTCATAATCGGCACTGATCAATCCATGTGGTGCTATTATAAATGCGATATTACCCATTGCCTTCAGAGGTGTAGTTAACTCGTAATATTTTGACCAGACATTATCCTTGTTGTAACTGCTATATCCGGCAGTGTCGAGGGTTTTAAACTCTGATGACATATAAACCCTGTTATAATCCTTCATGTTGTTGTAAAATGTTGGTGTGTGGATAGCACCACCAATACGTAACCAGTCGACCGGACGGACCAGGACGCCAAATTTGAAATTAAATCCACTGCCCTTTGTTTCCAATTCCGTGATACGGTGCATCCGGCTTATGTCATTCCCAGGGTCGGTATACTCTTCTGAATAGCTTGCTTCTTCGAAATATCTTATCCATGGAATAGAAAATGTACCACCGAGATAAAGTACATCATTGAAATTTCCACCCATGGTAAATACAAACTCATTCATGGATCCCCAGCTCTGGTATTGTAAAGTCTGGTAAGTTCCTGGATTTAAGACCGGGTTCACATAGGATGAAGGACTTCCACTCCCATCGAGATCCATGAGGTAAGTCCACCAGGCCGGGTTCAGGTCGTATGCATACATATAGTCCAGATCATCCTCTATCTGATCAAAGGGAATACTGTTGTCTGTTGCATAGGTTGAATATACATCCAGGAGGGAATTATCAGTATTAAAGCCACTGATATACATCCTGTTGTTAAAGTCTTGCAGGCGGTTGATACCGAGCCCAAACTGAATATTTCTCCATCCAGTCTGTTTTTTAGAAGAGGGGAATGCCCGGGTAAAAATTAATCCTGCATTGCCCAGGTTGAAGTTGGCACGATAATCATTATATAAGTTTCCCATGTAGGCTGACTCTGTTCCTCCTGAATAAATACTGGGAGTGATGGTAAATTCTGAACTCCTGTATAATCCAATACCGGCAGGGTTGGTACTGAGAACTGTAAAGTCAGCTCCTACAGCTCCATATGCACCACCCATTGCCATGTAGCGTGCAGTTCCTCCGATAAAAAGCCTTGAGTATCTCAGCGCATCCACAGCCGTTTGGGCGGATGTACTGAGCAGCAGTGTGGTCATAATGATTATAGTCGTCAGTAGTTTTTTCATGATGAAAATGCGTTACAATGAGTATATACAGGAACTACCTTCTGCCACCGCCACGTGATCCGCCACCGGATGATCCACCGCGTGATCCGCCGCCTTTTGAACCTCCACCTCCGCCACCTGATCTTGATGGTGATGAAAAACTTCTGCTTGGACTCCTTGAAGGTGTTGAATAGCTTCTTGGTGTTGATTTAGAAGGTGTTGACATCTTTGTATTGGTCCTGCTTGGAGATGTTATAGTCCTGGCATTAGATTTAGAAGGTGTTGAATATGTCCTGTTGTTAGTACGGGCAGGTGTCTGGCCACTTGTGTTATTAGGTGCAGGCCTGCTTTGAATTTTTGCAGATTGCGTGCGGGCGTTCTGGTTTGCACTGTTGTTACCCGACGGTGTCTTTGTATAGTTGCGTTGTGGCAAAGCCTTTGGATTGGAGTATTCCTGGCTTGACCTGGCTTTCCTGTACTCAGGTGCCTGGTATGTCTTGGGCTTTGAATAACGCTTCTCTGGTTTTGCATTTGGAGAAGTCCTGGTATATTTTTTCTCCTGAGGTGTCCTGGCACTTGTACCTGGAGTTTTTGCTTGAGAAGTCCTGGCCTGAGGCGTCTTAGCCTGTGGTGTATTTGCCCCAGAAGTTCTGGCTTCAGGTGTACCTGGTTTAGTAAGTTTTGTCTTTACAGCCCTGGGTTGAGTTCCATTATTTTCTTTTGCTGTCCGGGCTACCGGTGTGTTATTATCGTTACCAGCACTTGTCTTAACTCTTGGAGTGGCAGGTGTCATATTGCCTCCATCGACTGTCCGTGCCTGGGCGTAAGCTGTTGGTTCTTGGTTTATTTCACCACTGGTTCGGGCATCCAGGCTCCTGCCACCACCTGTTCCATTGGTGTTCAGGCCTCTGCTGCCACGCTGTCCGCCATAATATGAGTTACCATAATATGCATAAGGTGTAGGATAACCATATCCATAATAGCCGTCCCAATATCCGTTCCAGTAACCGCTCCAGTAACTGCAGCTTCCCCAACCACAACCGTAATATGGGTATCCATAACCATAACCATAATATGGCCAGCTGTAACCCCAGCCATAGCTATAATATGGCCATCCCCAGCCCCAACCGTATCCATATGAAGGCCATCCCCAGCCGTACCCGTATGAAGGGTATCCCCAGCCATATCCTATGCCAACTCCAATACCCATTCCTACTCCAACTCCCATGGAAAAGGAGACACTGGAAGTAGGACTTCCATATCCACCGTAAATATTAGTTCCATAAGTATCGGGGTCTTCAGTGTAGTAATAATTATCAGTATAGTATTCATCGTAATAGCCCATATCAGGATTATCCTGGTGGAAGCGTTTTAATCTTGCAGTGTACTCGTAGTCATAATAATCATCCATGTTGAAGTCTTCTTCATAATAGGCTTCACTGCTGCCACCTGTCTGTGCATCGTTGAACCTGGAATCATACTGTGTATTACTGTAAACTTCTTTTGATGTGTAAGTACCTGGTTGAGTACTTGCCTTTACTGTACTTTTTTGTTGTTGAGATTTTGATGAATAATATGCATCATCATATGCAGTAGAGGAGTCTTGTGAAGACGAACAGGAGATCATCAGAAGTGCGATTGCCGGGATGAGGATTGTTAGTGTTTTCATGGTGGGCTCCTTTTTTTTATTAAATTTGTTGCGATTGTTTATTTGAATAAAAGCAAATACTATACCAAAATCGAAAATGGCTAAAGATTTTTCTACAAGAAGTGAAAATTACTCTCAGTGGTACAACGACCTGGTCATTAAAGCTGACCTGGCTGAAAACTCGGCTGTGAGAGGCTGTATGGTTATAAAACCCTATGGCTATGCCATCTGGGAAAAGATGCAAGCTGCATTGGATAAGATGTTTAAAGATACCGGGCATTCCAATGCTTATTTCCCGCTTTTTATACCTAAGTCATTTTTTAGCAAGGAAGCCAGCCATGTGGAAGGATTTGCTAAAGAGTGTGCCGTGGTTACCCATTATCGTTTAAAAACTTCTGAGGATGGCAAAGGAATTGTTGTTGACGAGGACGCGAAGCTTGAAGAGGAGTTGATCATTAGACCAACTTCTGAAACTATTATCTGGGATACTTATAAAAATTGGATACAATCATACCGAGACCTGCCTATCCTTATTAATCAATGGGCAAACGTCGTTAGATGGGAAATGAGAACAAGGTTGTTCCTGCGTACAGCAGAGTTTCTCTGGCAGGAAGGGCATACAGCACATGCCACCGAACAGGAGGCCCTGGAAGAAACCAGGAAGATTCTCGACATCTATGCAAGCTTTGCAGAGAACTGGATGGCGGTACCTGTACTGAAAGGGACAAAATCAATTAATGAAAGATTTGCCGGTGCCATAGATACATATTGCATCGAAGCTCTGATGCAGGATGGAAAGGCACTTCAATCAGGTACTTCACATTTCCTGGGGCAGAATTTTGCCAAAGCCTTTGATGTAAAGTTTCTTACCAAGGAGAACAAGCTGGAGTATGTCTGGGCAACATCCTGGGGCGTTTCCACTAGATTAATGGGTGCCCTCGTTATGGCCCATTCAGATGATAATGGTCTTGTTTTACCACCAAAGCTCGCTCCAATACAGGTAGTGATCATTCCTATATATAAAAATGATGAACAACTGGAGCAGATCAATGAAAGGGCTGAAGCAATAAAGACTGCCCTTGAGGCAAAGGGAATCTCAGTAAAATACGATAACCGCGATACATACAAACCGGGTTGGAAGTTCAATGAGTATGAATTCAAAGGTGTTCCTGTGCGGCTGGCTATCGGTCCACGTGACCTCGAAAATGGAACTGTTGAAGTAGCTAGAAGAGATACTCTCGAAAAAGAATTACTCCAGCTTACCGACATAGAGCATAAAGTGGAGCACTTGCTGGATAAGATCCAGGATAACCTGTTCCAGAAAGCGATGTCTTTCAGGGAAGAAAACACCTTTATCGCTAATAGCTGGGAGGAATTCAAAAAGATTATCGATGAAACGGGAGGCTTTGTACTTGCTCATTGGGATGGCACAGCAGAGACTGAGATTAAAATTAAAGATGAAACCAAGGCCACTATTCGTGTGATTCCTCTGGATGGTGAAATTGAAGAAGGAAAGTGCATATACACAGGTAAACCATCCAAACAAAGGGTGGTCTTTGCCAAGGCTTATTAATCTAACTTTATCAGTTTACCTGTACTATTCTCTGTTTTTGATATTGAATACGGATCACCTGTATAATAAACATTCCCGGCGTTATCAATTACAACTTCTAACTCCATATGCACCTGAATGTAGCAATCATTGGTGCTGCTGCTTCCCATATATGTGAAATTAGTATTCAGGTCAAGGCAATCAACGGGCCCATAGGCATTGGATGAGATATAATTGACCACGGAATTGCCATGAACGTGCAGGTCGACCGTGCCTTCATTTAATTGAAGGTATGACTTCCCTGTTTCGATTTGCAAATCAATACTGCCTCCGCCTTCCTTGACCAGGACTTGTATCGAATCTGTTATCAATGTGTTCATAGAGTACACATTCCCAGATGATTGATAAATAATACTATCAAGATCAACAACAGTTAAGTGCACTTTCATGGGTTTATCATAACTCCTTACCCAGTTACACCTGTTATCATTCGAGATTGTCAAAACACTATCCTTGATCACGGTTTTGATGTTTTTCTGAAGATTTTTACCAGCCTCAACGGCAATTGAATATGATGCTCCCTGCGTGATGTATAAATCAAGATTGTTTTTGAGAACAATTCCTCCAAAATATGATGCCGACCTCTCTTGTGTTACTATTTCACCAGTGCTTTTAAAGCAATCAAACATATTATCTTTCTTGCACCCGGCAAAGGTACCCAGGATTGCTAATCCTGATATAAAGCTGATGATTCTTAAGTTAACTTTCATTCTAGTAATAGATTAAATTGAACTTATAACCAACTCCAAGGGTAATATAATCAGCCCTGCCTGCATGTGCTTTAAGTGTTATTGCCGAAAACCAATGCTGGTTAAACTGGTATTTCATGGCTACCTTCTGATAAATATTGCCTTCTCCCTTATATTTTGTGAAAACATAAAGCCCCAGTGTGCCTATAAATGATATTTTCGACATATTTAACTCAAAAACACCTCCCAGGCCTACCTGGATCAATTGCATTTTGTTCTTCAGATAGTCTTCCCCATTTTTCATGATGATCAATTCCTCATCAGTCCCATCATAAGAAAGATCAAAACATGCCCCGTACTTGGTCTTATAAGAAATGGGTTTCATCAGGTTGGCACTTGCGGCAAAGACCAGGTAGCGACCTCCGATCTCTGCCAACATATCTTTGTAACCGAAACCAGCATACACATCAAGGTCAACAGACTTTTTACCATCAAAATAGAAAGGGCTGAGTTCAGGTAAAAGCTTTTGCTTGTAATATGGATTTTCTTTAGCAAGCCGGTATGCCAGGCCGGCACTCACACTTGGAATATTAAGTCCATAATTGGGCGATTTCATTGAACCGTTTGAGAAATGGGTGAAGGCCAGGCTAAATGATAGAACAAATCGCTTACTCAGACGCTGTCGTACCTGAAACAGAAAGTTTACTGCTGCATTGAAGTTTGAACCAATAGAAATATTCTTGTAGTTATCTAACCTGTGGAATTTCTTTGTCAGATAGCCCAGTCCCAGACCTACTCTCAGAAACAAATGGACTTTCCCCCCCTTATTTAATGGAAAATTGATGTATGGAAATATTGCATGTGCATCACCAAGATAAGGTGTGTCACTCAAGCCAGAGTACCAGTAGGATATACCAACCAACGGGTAATTATACATAAACTCCCATCTGGCCCTGCCAAATGTCTTTTGTACAATACTAATTTCAAAAGCAGGGAAATGGCCATTATAAATTTCCATTTCAATATGATGGGGTATCAGAAAGCCATAGTAGACCTGGCCTTCAAGCATCAAGTTGGCTGTGAGTTGTTTATGTTCTTTCTGGGCAAAGGAATTCTGGCTCAGCAATATGAACAAGCTTAGGAAGATGATGTAGTGGATTAGATTCCTGATTAGTTGCACAGCAGAAAGTTTGTTAATCCTATATCTTAGTAGAGGAAGCAAAGTTATAAAAATATATTTCTGCAATTAATCCTTACTTTTGTCAAAAACTTATACTATGGATGAAAGATTGGTGGCATTTGGCAGACTTCTGGAAATAATGGATGAATTGAGGGCAAAATGTCCATGGGATAAGAAGCAAACTGTAGAAAGTCTCAGGTACCTTACCATAGAAGAAACGTATGAGCTATCCGATGCCATTCTGGAAGGCGACTTTGAATCCATAAAAAAGGAGTTGGGAGATTTAATGCTCCATGTTGTGTTTTATGCAAAAATCGGTTCAGAGAAACACTCATTTGACATTAAGGACGTTTTAGATTATATAAGCGAGAAACTAATCATCAGGCATCCTCATATCTATGGGGATGTAAAAGTTGAGAATGCCAGGGAAGTCAAGGATAATTGGGAAAAGATTAAAGTAATAAACGAAGGCCGGAAATCGGTTTTGGGTGGAGTGCCAAAGTCGTTGCCACCACTGGTAAAAGCATACAGGATGCAGGAGAAGGCCAGTGGTGTGGGGTTTGACTGGGAAAAACCGGAGCAGGTGTGGGAAAAAGTAAAAGAGGAGTTGGATGAGTTAAAAAAAGAAGTTGATCAAAACGGAAACAAAGCGAAAGTTGAAGCAGAGTTCGGCGACCTGCTTTTTGCCCTGGTTAATTACGCCCGTTTTATCGATGTTAACCCTGAGGATGCCCTTGAAAGGACGAATAAAAAGTTTATCAGAAGGTTTCAATACCTGGAAGCGAATGCAAAGAAGCTGGGCAAGTCCTTGTTTGACATGTCACTGAGTGAAATGGATGTATTCTGGAACGAAGCAAAAGAATTAGAATAATGGCAAAGCGGGGAATAGAATTATTTTCAATGATTTTATTGGGTGCCCTGGTGATATTCCTTTCTACTCGTTATGGGGAAAAGGAATACTTTGTTGAAGAAATTGAAGAGCAGGCTCAAGCCATCCAGCATCAATATGCTTATGGGATAATAATAGATACCTTGATGTTGCAGAAGGACTATATTCGTAAAAATGAATTCCTTGCTGAAATACTTCAAAGCCATGGTGTAGATTATGCCAGGATAGATTTGATGGCCAGGAAATCCCGGGAAATTTTTGACGTACGGAAAATGAGGGCTGGTAACAATTATATCATTATCAGCACGAATGACTCCATCCGAAATGTGCTTTTCTTCATATATGAATCATCCCCGGCTGATTATATTGTTTACGACCTCAGGGACACCATTAATGTATATAAAGGCAGGAAAGAGATCCATCGCGTAATCACCAGTAATTATGGGACTATACAGTCTTCATTGTGGAATACTATGGTAGAGCAGGAGACTGATCCCAACCTGGCTAATGAGCTTTCCGAGATCTATGCATGGACGATAGACTTTTTTGGTATCCAGGCGGGTGACAACTATAAAGTGCTGTATGAAGAACTTTATGTTGATGACCAGTATATCGGACTGGGTCGGGTCATAGCCGCATCGATAAGGCATTATGAAAAGGATTACTATGCTTATTATTTCCTGCAAGACACGGTATGGGATTTCTTTGATGAGGAGGGTGGCAGTATGCGCAGGACCTTCCTGAAATCTCCCTTAAGATATAAGCGGATCAGTTCCAGGTATTCCCACAGCAGGTACCATCCTATTCTGAAGATACGGCGGCCCCACAGGGGTGTCGATTATGCAGCCGCATTGGGTACCCCGGTTCATGCCATTGGTGAAGGTGTTGTGACCTTTGCAGGCTGGAAAGGGCAGGGGGGACGCACGGTGAAGATCAAGCATAATGGCACCTATTCAACAGCATATCTTCATTTGAACGGATACGGGGAAGGTATAAAAAAAGGTGCTCACGTTAAACAGGGGCAGGTAATTGGTTATGTTGGCAAATCAGGACTGGCAACAGGTCCGCATCTCGACTTTCGTTTTTACCGGAATGGACAGCCTATTGACCCTTTAAAAGTAGAATCCCCACCAGCAAAACCTGTTGATTCTATTTATATGGATGACTATTTTATTTATCGTGACAGCTTGCGCCTACTGCTGGATACCATTGGTGAAATCCATATTTAAGACATAAAAAAAACCCGCCATCCAGCGGGTTTTTTTGCGTACCATAATAAATTTTTTAGAAGTAGAACGTCATCATGATTGTTCCACCCCAGTTGTCAGTATCAATCCTGAACATGGAATCACTTCCACCTTCTGAATCTTCTGTAGTACCGTCAATGAGTTCTGTTTGTGCTGATGACTTTCCATCGGTTCCAAATCCGATGCTCCAGCCAAATTCACCTCCGATAGAAATCTTTGGAGCAAAGAAATATTCAACACCGGCAAAGCCTCTGACAGCTATACCAAAATTGGTTCCACTTTTAGTTTCCAATGGCCTGTAGCCCATTTCCCCCATCGTAGCTACATAATTCTCATCGAAATTATAATAGTAAACTGTTTCTGATTCGTTGGCTGCGTTACCATATGTATACTTGGTAGTTTCTGATGAGAAAGCAAGTCCTGCTTCACCACCATAGAATCCTTGAACCCTTCCTTTACCTTTTCTCTTTTCAAGACCAAAACCAAAGCCAATTCCAGAATAACTATCTGTCATTTTATCCTCGACAAAAACACCTGGGTCGGCCCCTGTTTCTGGCACTGGCTCTTTTTGAGACATGGAACCAAAACCAATCCTGAGATAACCTCTATAAGCTGTCTGAGCATCTTTCATATACTTTCCGTATAGTGTATAAGGAAGTACATTTGGCTTATAGTCCCAGAAAGGACCATAGTTGTCGTAAGTGCCATTAAACATGTTGCCTAAGTAACTAAAGAAAGGATCAGCACAAATACCGATTGCATAATCTCCAGCCTCAGGTAAGATTGGTACGCCCTTTTTAGAAGTTAAATCCTGTGCGCTTACGGAGAGTGCAATAATCGCAATCAATAAAGTAAAGATTGTTCTTTTCATAACTTAAATTTTTAGTTAATAAATAAATCGGTTAATTGCATTCACTTATTTCCTTTTGCAAACAAAATAAAAAAATTAATTATTTACAATTTTTTCACAATTATATAACAAAATTTTTTTATTAGCAATATTGGGTAATCCAATTAAATTACTGTGTTTGATTGGTTTCTGTCGTATGTTTTTTCTTTGGGGACAAGCGTTTAAAAAATAGCAAAAAGATGATGCTGAAAACTATATATACAGTGAAAAAATACCAGTTTACAAAGCCTTGTGTTAACTGTAATAATACCAGTAGTAGCCCGGTAATCAGGAATATATAAAACCCCATCCTTTGTAAATGATAAATTTTTAATATACCCCAGAAGGAAACTCCAAATAAGAGGAATCCAGCGATGCTGGCGACTATTATCCGGGATCTTGGTAATTCGTATAAATCAGCGTAGGTAATAATAATATCTCCCGCACCAAGGGATAAAAAAATGCCGGATAAAAAGACCAGGGTTAATAATCCACTGTAAACCAGTGCAATAAGACAAACCAAAGTAAGAAACTTCGGTCTTTTTGTTAATCTTTTATCAACATCTGTCATTTTATTCACAAACGCTTGTTAATTACCCTATTGACCCTACAACCTTTTCGACTTCTTCAAGAATTTCGCAGGACTTGACCAATGCTTTCATTTTATTGTGATCGTCGTAGAGAGGCCTGTCGATATCAAGGAACTCAACATACTGACGAATTACCTCTTTAGCCCTGGTCACACCCTTGCCAAACGTGTAATCCCTGAAGTCCAACGCCTGGGCAGCGGCCATCATCTCGATACCTAGAATACCATAGGCATTATCAAGTATCTGGAAATTTTTCAAGGCCGTGTTCATGCCCATAGAAACAAAATCTTCCTGGTCGGCTGCAGCAGGTATAGATTGGATAGAAGCAGGTGCAGAGAGAATCCTCTGTTCTACGATCTGCATGTCGGCTGTATATTGGCTCAGCATCAGACCGGAAAACATTCCTGCCCCCTTGGTCAGAAATGCCGGCAGTCCAACACTCAGCGCAGGGTTGTTCAGACGGTTCATCCTTCTTTCTGACAGGACGCTAATCATTGTAATTGCAGCTCCTGCCATATCCATCGGCAGGGAAACAGGTGATCCCTGGAAGTTGGCACCGGATAACTGCAGGTTTTCTTCCGGGAAAAAGACAGGATTATCACCAACACCATTCAGTTCTATTTCAACCTGTGAACGTGCATATGCCATTGCATCATGGGCGGCTCCGATAACCTGTGGAGAGGAGCGCATCGAATAAGCATCCTGGACCTTGCATTTGATCTTGCCTTCTTTCAGATCTCCCCCCTGGATCATTTTATTAATGGCATTAGCGCTTCTAACTGCTCCTTTGAAACCTCTTACTTCATGCAGCTTTGGTGTATAAGGACGCATATTTGCCTTGAGCGCTTCCAGCGACATGGCCGCACCAATCTCAGCCTGCTTAAGCCAGCGGTTGGCATCATAAAGGAAAATGGCACTCATGGCTGTTAGCACATTTGAACCATTGATGGTTGCCAAGCCGTCCCTGGCCTGCAATCCGGGAACCGCTATCCCTGCTTTAGCAAAAGCTTCTTTTCCCTCATAAACTTCTCCCTCAAAATATGCTTTCCCTTCTCCCAGGAGCAACAATGCAATTTGTGACATGGGTGCCAGGTCTCCACAGGCTCCTACTGATCCTTTGGTGCAAACCCATGGGGTTACTCCCTTATTAAGCATTTCAACAAGGGTTAGGGTGATCTCAGGACGGCAGCCTGAGTTGCCATGTGCGTGCACATTGATCCTGCCAAGCATGGCTCCACGAACCCATTCTAATGGCATAGGGTCCCCGATCCCCGCGGCATGGTTATATATCAGGTATTTTTGAAAATCCTGGACCTGCTCATCCGAGAGGACAACTTCAGAAAATTCACCAATCCCAGTATTTACACCGTACATAATTTCACCGGCCTGGATCTTCTTTTCCAGCATGGCACGGCACGCCTTGATACGATTAATCGAATCCGGGTGTAATTCAACTTTTTCATTGTGCCTGGCTACATTAACTACGTCTTCTATACGCAAGCCGGCTCCCTTAATAATTAATGTCATGATTAATCTCCTTTATATTATAGATATTAATTGGTCTTTCTGAATTTGTTCCTGCTCACCCGTCACCATATTTTTCAGCGTAACGGTCCCGGATTTCATTTCATCAGCTCCCACGAGCACCACAAAAGGTATGTTCTTGTTGTTCGCATAGGTCATCTGCTTCTTCATCTTAACGGCTTCAGGATATATCTCAGCATTGATACCGTTTTTGCGAAGCTCTGCCAGCAAAGGCATGCAATACTTTTCTTCCTCAGGGCCGAAATTGACAAAGAAGACCTGTGTTGTTTGAATCTGATCATCCGGGAAGAGGTTTAACTCCTGCATCACATCATAGATGCGGTCTGCCCCAAAGGATATGCCTACACCTGAAATATCCGGTAAACCGAAAATATCAGTAAGGTCATCGTACCTTCCCCCACCACAGATACTTCCTATAGCAACATCTTTAGCAGTAACTTCAATTATGGTACCAGTATAATAATCCAGGCCCCTTGCCAGGGTGAGGTCCAGGTCAAACTTAGCAGTGATTTGAAGATCTTTCAAATAGCGCATGATAAACATGGTCTCTTCAACACCTTTCATCCCAATCGAAGAGTCTTTCAATGTTTCTGAGAGGATTGGAAATCGCTCCTTAAGTTTTCCCTTAAGGTTAATTATGGGTTGCAGCTTATCGATGGCTTCTTTGGATAACCCTTTGTTAATTAGCTCTTCATTGACTTTCTCCAGGCCAATCTTGTCAAGCTTGTCAATAGCAATGGTGATATCCATCATCTTATCTGGAGCACCAATATATTCGGCAATCCCTGCAAGGATCTTGCGATTATTCAACTTGACTACAGATGGTATTTGCAACTTCTTAAAAACATCATCAATGATCAGTATCAGCTCCACTTCGTTTAACAGGGATTTACTGCCAATGACATCAACATCACATTGGTAAAACTCTCTGTACCTTCCACGCTGAGGTTTGTCAGCGCGCCAAACAGGTTGTATCTGATACCTTTTAAATGGAAATGTTATATCGTTCCTGTGCTGCACTATATATCTTGCGAATGGAACAGTCAGGTCATACCGTAATCCTTTTTCTGCGATCTGATGCGTTATCTTATGCAAGGGTTCGTCCTGTATGCCAGAAGCATCAACGCCTGATAAGTAATTGCCGGAGTTCAATATCTTAAAGAGCAGTTTATCACCCTCTTCCCCATATTTCCCCAGCAAGGTTGTAAGGTTCTCCATAGCAGGGGTTTCGATCGGTGAATATCCAAAACGTTGAAAGGTTTCTTTAATGGTATCGAAAATAAAATTCCGCCTCACCATTTCCAATGGCGAGAAATCACGTGTTCCTTTTGGAATTGAAGGCTTTTGCATGGTCTGTTGCATTCGTTAGTGCTGCAAATTTAAATAAAAATACAGTGCTTGGCCTGCTGAATACAACGATAAAATATTTTGATATTTGTATTGTACAGAGATAATTTCCCCTTATCTTTGCGCACTTGCCAAAGCGCCGGTATAAATGAAGATTCTGCAACTTGCCAATAAGTTTCCTTACCCTGCCAAAGACGGAGGATCCATTGCAACCCTGAGCATGTCAAAAACATTTGCTGCATTGGGTAATGAAACCAGCATACTTGCAATGAACACTTCCAAACATTATTTCCCTTTGGAAGACCTTCCACAATCATTATCATCCAGTATTCAGTTCCAGGCAACCCCGGTTAATACAAGCATCAACCCTGTGAAGCTTACTTGTAACTTTTTCTTTTCAAGGCAGCCATACAATGCAAGTCGTTTTGTCTCAGATGCATTTGAAGACCAGCTTAGATCTTTATTGCAGGCCCAGGTCTTTGATGTTATCCAACTTGAAGGATTATACCTTGCTCCGTATGTTCCTGTGATCAGGGCTAATTCCAGGGCAGTGATTGCAATGCGTGCCCATAATGTAGAACATGAGATCTGGCAGAGGACTGCCATGCAATGTAAGGGATTGAAAAAGATCTATCTACAAAACCTTGCCAGAAGGATTAAAGGTATGGAGTCATCCTATCTCAATGCTTATGATGTACTGTTACCGATAACCAGAAGGGATGCTGATATATTTGTCGATATGGGATGCAAGCTGCCTGTCCATGTTACTCCAACAGGAATTGGAACAGATACCTTAATACCGGATCGTGAAGAAATTGAGTTTCCTTCCATATTCCATATCGGGGCGCTGGACTGGGCCCCAAACCAGGAAGGATTATTCTGGTTTCTTGACAGGATATGGCCTCAACTTCATAAAGCAAATCCTGAAACGAAATTTTATATTGCCGGAAGGAATGCACCGGAGAAGATTAGAAAGATCAATCAGGCAAATGTTGTTTTCCTTGGTGAGGTAGATGACGCTTATCAGTTTATGAACAGTAAAGCTATCATGGTGGTTCCATTACTTTCAGGCAGCGGCATGAGGATCAAAATCATTGAAGGAATGGCCCTGGGCAAAACGATTGTATCGACCACACTGGGTGCGGAAGGTATTCGCTGTGAGCATGGACAAAATATCATTATCGCCGACTCTCCGGAAAATATAACTGAAGAAATTCAAGACCTCTTAAATAATTTTGATAAATTTGACGCAATTGGCAGGCAGGCCCAGCAGTTTGTCCGCTCAGCGTACGACAACACCGTTATCACGTCTGACTTGCTTGAGTTTTACAAGAAGCACCCAAAATGATTATTGTAATCATATTCTGGATTTCGGTACTGTTGATTTTGCATACTTACCTTTTTTATCCCATTATTCTGCAAATTCTATCAGCCAACAAGAAAGCAAATGATATTATTTTTCAGGACCAGGACCAGCCTGGTGTCTCTATTATCATCGCTGCCTTCAATGAAGAAGATGTTATTGCTGAAAAAATAGAAAGTGTCCTGAAAAGTAATTATCCTCCTGATAAATATGAAATCATCATTGGTTCGGATGCTTCAACGGATAGGACCAACGAAATTGTTGAAGCATACGCGAGTAAATATGACATGGTCAAATTCTTTGATTATAAGGAAAGAAGTGGTAAGGGCAATGTTGTGAATGCTTTGGTCAGCAATGCTCAATTTCCATTCCTTGTACTTACTGATGCCAATGTGATGTTTGACCCTGACACACTGAAACACCTGATCAAGCATTTTAAAAATGAAAAAATAGGCCTGGTCGACACAAACATGATCAATAAAGGGCTTAAAAAAGAAGGAATTTCATACCAGGAAAAGGCATATATCTCCCGGGAAGTGACTATTAAACATATGGAAGGGAAATTATGGGGAGCTATGATGGGTCCGTTCGGGGGATGCTATGCTATTCGCAAAGAAGATTATTCCCAGGTCCCTTCAAACTACCTGGTTGATGATTTTTATATTAACATGCGTATTTTTGAAAAAAAGAAATTGGCTATTAACGATCTGAATGCCAGGGTTTTTGAAGATGTTTCTAATAACCTGAAAGATGAATTTCGGAGAAAGGTCAGGATAGCCACAGGGAATATGCAAAACCTGCGGACTTTCTTTCATCTTCTGTTCTATAAGCATGTTGGGTTTTGTTTTTTATCACATAAAGTATTACGATGGTTCGGACCATTTTTCTTAATTCTTGCCCTGGTTTCCAATGTGCTTTTGATACCCTGGAGCGATTTCTATAAGCTTGCTTTCCTTGGTCAATGTGGATTATTACTCATTCCTGCTTTTGATCATCTATTCAAGAAAGCAGGGATACACATCCCTTATTTCCGGCTTATAACCCATTTCTATGCGATGAACCTGGCCTTGCTAATTGGCTTCTTCAGATCTTTCCAGAGGATTACAACCGGGACATGGGACAGGACGAATAGGAATCAATAAGCTTATTTCTTTCGCTTATACAGTCTTTGTATTCGTTTCTTCCACGATTCCGGATCAAGTAAAGGAGAATCAGTTGTGGCTTTGTAAGTCAGGAAGATCCCCAGTGGCAATAAGGCTATGGAGGACAACCACATGCCGAAATAAATGTCCAGTGCCCCTGCCTTGGCAGCCTTTTCACCCGTGATTGATAATATATGGTAAAGGATGAAGAATAATACGGATATGACAACAGGCAAGCCAAACCCACCTTTCCTGATAATGGCGCCCAAAGGAGCTCCAATAAAAAACAACAGCAGGCAGGCGAATGATAAAGTGAACTTTTTATGCCATGCGATCTTATGCTTGGATATATGCTCTTCCCGTGAATGGTAGTCGTCACCGTGATTGTCGATCATGCGTTTGACATTCCGGGCCTGGTCGAGAGCCCGTTCCATGATCTTATCTGTATCCTCATTGCTGAAATCATCCAGCATGACCAATTGGATGGTATCATTATTTGTTGCGTCGATATATTTCGCGCTATCAATCCTTGCGTAGAAATAATATTGCTTTACAAAGTCTTTGGCGACGACCTGCTTCCTGTTGAAATAGCGCTTGTTCAGGGAGTCAATCGCGGTGTTCAGTTGCCTAATGTTCAGCATCTGGTAGTTCTTCTTGAAAAGTTCTTCGTTGGTCCTGGATAACTCAAACGCCGAAAGGTCAAAGCGCCTGATCTCCTTCGCGAATTGTGTTCGCTGAAAAGGCTTCGTTTTGTAATAATCCTTCTGGTCGATATTTTCCCTGTAATTATAACCATCAAATAAGGTGATAATCAAAAAACGGCCTTCAGGAGTGGATTCCATCAAGCCTGATTTAGCAACAGTGAGATCAATATTTCCCCGCTTGTCGGAGTGATTGTAAATCATGACATTATGAATGGTCTTATCATCATCGTCTTTTTCACCAACCCGCATAACAAATCCTTCCATATCATTATAAAAGATGCCATCCTTAATATCGAATGCCAGCTTTTGCTTCCTGACATCATATAGCAATGACTTGAACTTAAGGTTTGCCACAGGAAGGACATTGTTTGAGAAAAAGAATGCTATACCACTAATAATAAATGAAAGTATTACAAGAGGTTTCATGATTGTTCTCAGGGAGATACCCGCGGCTTTCATAGCAACCAGTTCATAGTGTTCGCCCAGGTTACCAAAGGTCATGATAGATGATAGCAGAATGGCCAGGGGCAGGGCGAGAGGTACAAATGTTGATGAAGCATAGAAGAGCAATTCTGCAATAATATACCATTCCAGGCCTTTGCCGACCAGGTCATCAATGTACATCCAGAGGAATTGCATAAGGAGGATAAACAAGGCAATGAAAAAAGTGAAGACCAACGGTCCCAGGTAGCTTTTTAATATCAGGGTATAGATGTTTTTCACAATGTCCTTGGATAACGCAAAAATAATTGATT
The DNA here is from genome assembly GCA_963753055.1 of uncultured Bacteroidales bacterium. GTDB lineage: Bacteria > Bacteroidota > Bacteroidia > Bacteroidales > B18-G4 > JAUWGC01. The sequence continues at coordinate 490,314 of CAVWAP010000004.1, forward strand.
TATTTGTACTTTTGCTCATCCATTAATTCACCATTTATTTATGCATCTGCTCGAAGTTAACGATAAGAAATCACGCTTGCTGTTCCATGATGTCATCAGGGAGTGCTATAAGGATGATGATGTCTTTGTGTGCCCGCTGGATAAAGAAATTGAAAAAACCTTTACTCCTTCTTTGAATCCCTTTTTCCAAGATGGAGAAGCTGCAAGGTGGATCCTGACCAATGAGAATGGCGATCTCCTGGGAAGAGTTGCAGCGTTTTATAACAGGGCCAGGGCAGGTAAATTTCAACAACCCACCGGAAATTTTGGCTTTTTTGAATGTATCAATGACCAGGAAGCAGCCTTCATGCTTTTTGATAAATGCAAAGAATTTCTATCAGAAAGAGGCATGAAGGCCATGGACGGGCCAGCCAACTTTGGAGAAAATGATAATTATACAGGCTTGCTCATCGATGGCTTCATTCATCCAAGCCATGGCATGAACTACAACCACCCCTATTACCAGCAACTGTATGAATCTTATGGTTTTGAACCCTTCTTCGAACAGGTCACTAATCACCTGGACCTTACTACCCCCTTTCCTGAGAGGTTTTGGAAAATAGCTGACTGGATATCCAGGAAACCTGGTTATAAATTTGAACATTTCCGCTATAAGGAGACCGATCGCTTCATTGATGACCTTGTATATATTTACAACAGTGCCTGGCAGGGTCACGAGCACTTTACACCATTAAATAAGGAAATTGTCAGGACCGAATTCAACAAAGCCAAAATTATCCTTGTTGAAGAATTTGTCTGGTTTGCTTATCATGAAGACAAACCAATAGCTTTCTTGCTAATGTTTCCTGATGTGAACCAGATATTGAAACATTTCAACGGTAAGCTGAACCTTTTGGATTCATTGAAGTTCCTGTATCTAAAGTATCGAAAAACGATCACCAGGACAAGGATCACCGTTATGGGTGTAGTGCCTGAATACCAGCGTTATGGCATCGAGTCAGGCATTTTCAGACAAATGGATAAGGTCATGGTTAAACGACCGCATTATACAGAAATTGAATTATCCTGGGTTGGTGATTTTAATCCTAAGATGGAGGCTTTGCATCAGGCTGTGGGTGCAAAATATGCCAAACGCCATGTTACTTACCGGAAACTTTTTGATCAGCAAAAGCATGTAGAAAAGATGCACACTATCTAAGGATATTAGCCAAAAACAAATCTAAAATGTTACATATATAAATTTATTCTAAGCAACTGTTTCTTAACTTTGCTTGTCTCCTTAATATAAGGTGTAAATTTTTGCTTTATTATTTTGTAATTCGAGCAATAATTTTATCTTTGCAATTCACCCGCAAGAAATTACTCAATGTTTAACAAAAAATTAAGATCATGAAAAAATTACTACTTTTCAGTCTTGTTCTTTGCTTTGGATTTGCTGGGATCAGCCAGGATGTCACAGTAAATAACAAGTTCAAATTAGCGAAATTTGATGATGCGAGGATCAACAGGGCTACTTACAATGCGACTAACTTTAATGCCCCGGCAAACATAGTTAGAAGCACAGCCGCTCTAGCTCCAACCGAAGCTCAAATCGGAACAACTGTTTACGATCTATTCTCCAATTTCAATGTCGGAAACCGTTTCTGGAGATTCGACGATGGTACCATGGCAGCTGTTTTTATGGTATCTCTTGACCCGGCATACGCAGATAGAGGCACAGGGTACAACTATTATGACGGCACTGAATGGGGACCGGAGCCTACTGAGCGTATTGAAGACCTCAAAACCGGATGGCCAAACATTACTGCCTGGGGCACCGGAGGTGAGATTGGTTTTGCCCATAATGGCGCAACCGGCCTTGAATACATTCAACGTGATACAAAAGGTACCGGAGACATGGATCCAAACCAATTTCTTAGGACCTGAAGGTATTGAAAACGATATCACATGGCCAAGACTTATCTGTTCAGGAGAGAACAACGAGTATATCCATATGATCGTCAATACCAATGGTGAATACGAAGGACAAGGAAGGACCAACCTATATTCAAGGTCAATGGACGGAGGCGCAACCTGGGATCCCCATAACGTAGTACTTCCTGATATGGGCGCCGATGATTACATCGAGATTACACAGGATAAATGTGTGTTTGCTGCTAAGGGAAACACAGTTTGTATTCTTTATCCAAACCCATACTCTGACTTTTTTTACATCAGGTCTGATGACAATGGAGAAAACTGGGAAAAAACAATCATCTGGCAACACCCAATCCCTTTTTATGATGAAACAACCATGCAAATTGACTCTATTTTTATTCCTGACTTCTCAGGACATATGGCAATTGACAACGAGGGTCATGCCCATGTCGTATGGGGAATTACCAGGTATATCAATGATGCATCTGGCTCAGGGTTCTTCGCTTACCATCCTGACTGGAATGATGGTATCGGATACTGGAATGACATGATGAACCGCTTTACAAGCGGTTATAATGCGCTTGCTCCACCCGATATTCCTTATGTGAGCTGGCTCAGAGCTTGTTGTGGACGAGACCTATATAGGCTGGATGCAGGATGTTGACGGCGACGGAGTCGTGACATTGGCAGAAACTCAAACACCAATCCGTACTTATGGTATGTGTACAACACCGAACATCCATATTGATGAATTTGGAAGGCGTTTCGTAATCTTCTCATCCAATACCGAGACATATGTATATACAGGCTTTTCTACTGGTACTGTCAATTATAAACACATCTGGGCCAGGGCTTATGACGGCGGTGGCGGATGGGGACCTTTCGTCCACCTCACATCAGATATAGCTCATATCTTTGATGATTGTGTTTATCCGATGATTGCCGATAAATCAGATGATAATATTCATTATATCTACCAGGCTGATATTACTCCTGGTAATGCGTTGGATGGTGACCATGCCGTCCAGGATAACTTCTGGATCTATGGTTCGCATGCCAAAGATGGATCTCTTAACCAGTGTAGCTGAGGAAATCGTTATTGAAGAAGGTAACGTTACCCAGAACTTCCCGAACCCATTCAGCACAACCTCAACTGTTAAGGTTACGCTTGATAATTCAGCAAGCCTGACATTAGAGATCAGCAACCTTATGGGACAAAGAGTTTATCATCAAGATCTTGGCCAGATGCCAGCAGGAACACATCCTGTGATCATTGATGCTACACACCTTGATTCTGGTGTTTATTTCTACACGATCAAGACTGGTACAAGCTCTGTAACCAAGAGGATGATCGTAGAATAATATTATCTCATAATAAATATCGAAAAGAGCCTTTCTAACAGAAGGCTCTTTTTTTTTGTATATTAGTATCCACATATTCATCATATAAAAAAATATTTATCATGAAAAACATTCTACTCATTTTTATTTTATGCATGTTTCTTTCTGTAGCTGTCGCTCAGGAGAATAGCGCAGCACGCGCTTTAACTGCTAATCCAATTGAACATACAATTGGAATGACAGTTTACGACTTACAGTCAAATACATTCTTGAATAACAGGATCTTTCGCTACGATGATGAGAGTATCGGAGCGGTGTGGACTATGGGAATGAATTCCGGTAATGGCTTTCAGGACAGGGGTACAGGTTATAACTTCTATGATGGTACTGAATGGGGGCCCATACCCACCGAGAGGATTGAAAATGAACTTCTCAGGACAGGCTGGCCCAGTTATGCCCCCTGGGGGCCGGATGGGGAAATTGTATTCAGTCATGATTTCGCTGCCAGCGAATTATATTATTTGACAAGGAATAATAAAGGTACCGGGGACTGGACAGAAACAAAATATACTTATACCAATGGCCCTACAACCTTGTCCTGGGCTCGTTTTGTTACTACCGGGGCAGAACATACAAATATTCACCTGCTTGCAAACTCCGTAAATGAATATGAAGGGCAGTCTACTGCTGTAATCTACTCCAGGTCAACAGATGGTGGGGCTACATGGGATATTGAGAACGTTGTCCTGGATGACATGGGCAGCGGTGATTACCTTGGTATTACGGCAGATTATTATGTCTGGGCCGAGCCACGTAATGATGTACTGGCATTTATTGTTGGAGGTACCTGGTATGACCTGTTCATGATGAAATCCGAAGATAATGGTGATTCCTGGGAGAAAACAGTGATCTGGGAACACCCGTATCCATTAATAGATATTACTACAACCCTTACAGATACATTCTTCTGTGCGGACAGGTCTGCCAATATTGCGCTTGACCAAAATGGCATGGCCCATGTTGCGTTTGGCGTTGGAAGGGTTTGGAATGAAACCCTGGATGGCTTTTTTCAAATTAGTGTTTATTGTGACGGAATAGCTTACTGGAACGAAGATATGGACCGCTTTTCAAATGATCACAATGCGCTGGCAGTCCCGGGTTGGCTTCCCTGGATAACATATACAGAATTGACAACTGATTACAATTATATTGGTTGGATGCAGGATATTGACGGTGATGGTGAAGTTCACCTTGCGAACTGGCCAAATTACAGCACAGCAAACATTATGACTTATAATGAATTCGGTGCTTCAACCATGCCAACAATTACTGTTGACAATAATGATGATGTCTTTGTGATTTATTCATCAGCAACAGAGACATATGAGGTTACTGTTGGAACTGATCTGGTGAACTACAAACGCATATGGGCAAGAGCTCAAATCGATGGGGAATGGAGAGATTTTTATAACCTGACAGATGATGTCTCCCATATATTTGATGAGTGTATCTATCCTCAACTGGCCGGTGCATCGGATGATTTCATCTATTATATGTACAATACTGATATAACTCCAGGTATAGGTTGGGATAACACCAATCATTCACCCCAGGATAATAATTGGGTATTTGCGTCATTGCCGAAAAGCTATCTTTACCCCCCATGGCTTGTGGAAGAGCAGACAAGCAACTTTGCAAATGTTGCCCAGAATCAACCCAATCCTTTCACAGGGTCAACAGTTGTTGAGGTGACGCTGAATGAAACAGCTGATCTTAGCCTGCAGGTACGTAATATTATAGGTCAGATTGTATATGAGGTTGATATGGGTACTGTTGATATGGGTGTGACCAATATTACAATTGATGCTGATGGCTTACCTTCAGGAACATATTTCTACACTGTAACAGCAGATAGCCAAAAGATTACGAAAAAGATGATTGTAAACTGATATTAACCAATTGTAAATTAAAAAGAGCCAACTGCAAGCTGGCTCTTTTTTTTTATGCTACAGGGCACTTTCAGATTGAATTTAATTATATTTGTACCTATCAATTTATTGTTTCACCTAATCTAAAACACCATGAAAAAAGTACTACTATTAAGCATTGCATTGTGCATTGGACTTGTAAGTTTTTCTCAACAGTATCAACTGAAGCCGAATGTTGGTGAAGATCATTTTAAACAACAACTCACGAATGAACAAAATAATGACCAAAGTATCATCCCTGCAGTCATCAATGTTCCAACGCCTGATTACCAGGCCGGAACACCATCGAAGGACGTTATTATCCGTGATCTTGGGTCAGCTGGTAACGCATGGGGATTGTCTTCAGGCGGCAGGACGTTCATGTGGGCAGATAATGATCTGAACTCTGTAGTTTTCTTGCACCGTATGGATGCTGACCCTGGAACAGGTTACCTTGCCTACGATGTTTCTACAGACAATGGAGATACCTGGGAGATTAACCAACAAGTTTGGGACCCGACCGATTATCCAGAGGTACCTGGTACGGGTAATGCCCGTTATCCGCAGGTTGCAATTTACAATCCTGCCGGCAATACCAATCCTGAAAATGCCATCATGACATTCTTTGCACCTGCCCTGGACCAGACAAATGGTGCTAGCTGGGGAGGCTATGCATGGGGAACAAACCCGCTCACTGCAGTTAATCCAACTACACCAACACAGTTAGGATTTCCTTCACCAGGCGGTGATATCTTGTTCAGCGTTCCTGACGCATTCCACATGTTGTCTGACGGAAAAGCATTTGGTTATGAGCCTGTTTTAATTGATGGCCTCTTCGATAATTATACAGGGAACCTTGTGATTACTTCTGGCTATTACGATGAAGGAACACATCTTTTCGATTACACACAGGAATTATTTCCATTTGATATCTCAGCCGGTGGTGATCCTGTACGTATCGTCAACGCTAAAGTAGCTTTCCATCCTGATGGTCAGGTTGGTTATCTTGCTATGCTGACTAATAATGGCGCTAACCCTGTTGCTGAATTGTCATATTATCCGGTTCTGTTTAAGACGACTGACGGCGGTGATAACTGGGATGGCCCATACGAAGTCCAGCTCGGAGGCCCAGAAGGTTTACCAGCTGTATTGAATTATCTGACAGATGATCTTATTGCAAGATTGTACGAACCTCCTCTGCCTGCCAGGGACGAAATACCTTTCACAACAGCCTTTGATATGGATGTAGCTGTTGATATGAATGGCAACCCACACCTTCTGTTCTTTGTAGGGGTAACGGGCAGTACCGGCTGGAGTATTATAACCAGTTTTACTGCAGAGCCCGAACTAGGTTGCCAGGGTTTGAATGCCATGATCCATGCCGCATCATACGGCGACATGAGACAATGGTATGCTGACACGCTGAACTTACCTTGGACTTTCCGTGGTACTTTCCCATCAACCAACGCCCTTGATGAAGATACCCGTCCATATATTTCTGTAAGCCCTGATGCTTCAAAATTATTCTTCTCATGGATAAACACAAGGATCGAAAATGTTGGTGATAACAACGCTCCGGATATTTACTGCATGGGATACGATGTTCAGGAAATGTCTTATACACAATTATACAATGTTACGGCTTTCACACAGGTAATGTGGCAATCATGGATGGGAACAGCATCATACTATGTGTTCGACCATGGTGGAGAATATGAAATTCCGTTCGTATGCCAGTTCATGGATCCAACTAACAACAGTGCTCCGGTTGATTTTAAATATATTGATGAATTCAGGATCACAGACGAAGACTTTGGTTGGTGGCTATCAAGTGCAGAAATTGAAGAAAGCAGGATCACGGTTACACAAAACTATCCAAATCCGTTCAATAACACTACATATGTGGATATGACCCTCAGCAATGCTGCAGACGTATCACTTGAAATTTCCAATATTCTTGGACAGAGAGTGAAGAGTGTCGATTACGGTCATTATGGTTCAGGGCTTCATAAAATAGCCATTGAATCTGAAGGACTGGAAAGCGGTATTTACTTCTATACATTGAATACTGGAAAGGATGCAGTTACCCGCAAGATGATCATAAAATAATATTTATTCATATTCATAAAAAAAAGCCTTCCGGAGGGGAGGCTTTTTTTTATACCTTAGTACTAAGTATTAACTAAAGTTTAGCCCTATGAGAAAATTTACGATTCTAATGTTGATAATGGGTATGGCAATGATGTCATCTGCCCAGTATATAGTAACAGGTTCAAATGATATAAGAAAGCCGACAAAGGCTGAATATGTGCGACCTATGGACGAGCCGGTGCTTCCTGTAACTCCGGCAACTTATGTGCAGAATGAAGCCATGCTGGCCCCCAATGAGACTAAATTAGGGGAGACCGTTTATGACCTGCAGTCAAACGCTTCCATTAATAATCGCTTTTGGAAACATGACGATGGAACCATGGCTGCAGTGTGGACCAGGGGAATTACACCTGAGGCATTCGATGGAAGAGGGACTGCTTATAATTATTTTGATGGCACTTCCTGGGGTGATTGGCCAACTGAGCGAATACAGGACAGAAGGTGTGGCTGGCCCAGTTATGCTGCCTGGGGTGCAGATGGAGAGGTGTCTGTAGCTCATAATGGTGTGGAAGGCCTTGAGTTCTCCTGGAGGGCAACCAAGGGAACTGGTGACTGGACACAACAAAACTATCTGGGCCCTGAAGGTATTGAAAACGACATCACCTGGCCCAGGATGATCACAACCGGAGAAAACCATGAGATAGTCCATTTATTTGTGAATTCCTATGTTGAGTATGAAGGACAGGCCCAGGCACTACTGTATTCAAGAACCGATGACGGTGGTGCAACATTTGACCCACAACATGTAATCCTTGATGGTCTTGGTGAGGATTCTTACTTTGAGATCAGTGCTGATGATTATGTATTGGCAGCCAAAGGCAGCACTATTGTCATGCTTGTTTCAAGTCCATGGAATGACCTGTTTTTTCTGAAGTCGGAAGACGATGGAGAGAATTGGGAAAAGACTGTGATCTGGGAACATCCCTATCCTTTCTTCGATTTTAATACTACCCTTACAGATTCATTCTTTTGTTGTGACGGATCAGCCAATGCTGCCATTGATAACGAAGGGAAAGTACATGTTGTTTTTGGGATTAACAGGGTCTGGCATGCTGAGACAGGTTTAACTTTTCAATTATGGAGAGGTGTTGATGGCATTGGCTATTGGAATGAAGATATGGACCGCTTTACAAATGATCACAATGCGCTGGCACCACCAGAGCCAAATAATCTTTTTCCATGGATAACACCGGAGGAGCTGATTTTGGATTACAACTATATTGGGTGGATGCAGGATGTAGACGGTGATGGTGTTGTAACTTTAAATGAAGATATCTATACCTATCAGCAGTTAGGCCCTTCTAATATGCCGGCAATTCACATTGATGATGATGGCTATATACATGTGCTGTTTGTATCTACCACAGAAACTTATGAGGTAACGGTTGGAGATTTCGAGTATAACTATAAGCATCTCTGGTACCGTACTACACATCCGAACTTCTGGGGTGGGGGATGGAGCCCGTTTATTCATCTAACTGAAGATGTTTCCCATCTATTCGATGAAAGCTATTATCCCATGATTGCTGATTTCGATGAGACTACATCAACTCTTCATTATATGTTTAATACTGATGTGACTCCTGGCCTGGGTTGGTCAAGTGATCATGCATGGCAAACAAACAACCAGATCTATGGATCCTATATGCTGCCTGTTGGGATAAATGAAATTACTAATAGCAAGCAACTGCCTGTTAGTGTAAATCCAAACCCCGTGATTGATGCAGCTAATTTCCAGATCACCCTGGAGAATGCTTCCTCGGTAATGGTATTGCTAACAGATATGACAGGACAAAAGGTAAGAGAACTTAATTATGGAATGCAGTCAACTGGTAAATCAAGGCTAACTATGGAGGTCTCTGATCTGCCATCAGGTGTTTATTGCTACCAGGTTATTGCCGGGAAGGAATCAGCTACAGGGAAAATTGTTGTGAAATAATAGCAAAAAAAAACCGTCCTTGAAGGACGGCCCTAAAAAATAAACAAAACCAAATCTTAATATAACGCTTCTTATAATCCAAATTCAGTGCCATTTTTGCAAGTGGCATGTTGTCAGCACCTTGGGCTGTTGATAACATTGTTAACTATTCCCAAAATGGGAATGTAGTCTCATTTTTAGAGTATAAATACCTGTATTCCGGAGCTGAAAGAAAATGCCTACTTTTGTCCTTTCTTTATATGAATGTTTGGGTCAGGGCAATAATATGATCCTGCAATTTTTAAGATAATATTCAAAACTATTCATAATGATGAGAAACAATATCCTATTTATAATTTTATTATTTAATATCTGCAGTTTCAGTATACAAGCGCAGGATGAGATTACGGTAAAAGAGCTTGAATCTCACCTTGAATACCTGGCTTCAGATGACTTGAAGGGCAGATACCCGGGTACAGAAGGTGGATTAGCTGCTGCAAAATATATTAATGATCAATTCCGGGAAGCCGGGCTCACGCCTTTGGGCGAAAACGGGTTTCAGCATTTTGAAGTTACGACATCGGTAAGTCTTGGTGAAGACAATTATTTAAGCGTTAATGGCGTGCAGGCTGAAGTGGAAGAGCAATACATGCCTTTTTCCTATTCTAAAAGCGATAAAATCGATGCCCGGGTGGTATTTGCCGGTTATGGCTTTGAGATCGACAGCGATACCCTGAAATGGAATGATTACCAGGATGTGGATGTGAAAGGTAAGTGGGTGATGCTGCTTCGCGGTGACCCTGAACCGGACAATACACAAAGCAATTTCCTGGCACATAGTGGCGACCGCGACAAAGTGCTGGCTGCAAGAGACAAAGGGGCCGCCGGTGTTCTTTTTGTGTCCGGACCGAACTGGGACGCTAAAGACCAGCTGGTATCACTTTATTATGACAGGTCCGGCTCCAATGCAGGGATTGTTGTGCTTAATGTCAAGAGGGAGACAGCAGACCAGGTACTTCAGAGTTCGGGAAAGACAATCAAGCAGCTGGAAACATTATTAAATACAGAAAAGGCTCCAATATCATTTGAGCTTGATACAGAAGTTAGTGCAAATGTACAGGTTAATCATGACAGGGTAAGGACGCAGAATGTTGTAGGGTTGATTGAAGGTAGTGATCCTGAGTTGAAAAACGAATATATCATCATTGGTGCCCATTATGATCACCTGGGTATGGGAGGGTGGGGCTCCAACTCCCGCGATCCTGACACCATTGCCGTTCATAACGGTGCGGATGACAATGCCTCTGGCGTAGCTGGCGTGATTGAGATAGCGGAGAGGCTTGCTGCCAATCAGAAAGACCTGAAAAGGAGCATAGTAGCTATTGCCTTTGGCGCGGAGGAAATGGGACTGTTGGGTTCTAAATATTTTGTTGATAACCCTCTTGTTGATAAAGACAAGATCGTGGCTATGGCCAATTTTGATATGATTGGCAGGTTAAATGAAGAGCATGTTATTATGGTTGGAGGAAGTGGAACTTCTGTGGAATCTGAAGAGATAATTAAAGCCACAGGAACAGATTTTGAACTGGAATTACGGTTGTCACCTGAGGGGTACGGCCCTTCCGACCACGCACCTTTTTATGCCAGCGATATACCGGTGTTTTTTATTAACACAGGGGTTCATGAAGATTACCATACCCCTATAGATGATATAGAGTTCATTAATTTTGAGGGGCAACAGCTGGTATCTGATTATTCATATGCTTTAGTCTTTGCGCTGGCTAACAGGGAAGGATCTCTTACTTTCCAGGAAGCAGGATCCAAACAGGGTGGCCGCAGGTCGATGCGATTTAAAGTTACCCTTGGCATTATGCCAGATTTCACAGCTACCGATGTGAAAGGATTGGGCGTTGGTGGAGTCAGAAAAGATGGTCCGGCTTATAACGGTGGTATGGAGAAAGGCGATGTGATTGTTGCGCTGGATGGTAAGCCGGTAAATGATATTTACGATTACATGAACCGCCTGAAAAAGCTCGAGCCAGGACAAACCGTTCCAGTAGATGTCATCAGGAATGGGGAGAAGAAGGTGTTGCTGGTGCAACTCTAGATGCTGGATGCTGGATGCTGGATGCTGGATGCAGCCCCTCGACTTCGCTCGGGGTGACAGGTTTCTTTATTTTTATATGTGCTGTATCGATTCTTACTGGAGCCCAACAATATAACAATATAACAGTATAACAATTTATTTTATTTATGCTAGATTTTTTGACAAAAGCCTTTATCCTGAAATTCCTTAAGTTCGCAGCGGTTGGAGCCACAGGGGTTATCGTTGATTACGGGTTTACTTACCTGTTCAAGGAGATCTTTAAAGTACATAAGTACCTGTCCAACTCCATTGGATTCACGATTGCAGCTTCAACGAATTATATCCTCAACAGGATATGGACCTTTGAGAGCGATAATCCTGACATAGCAGTGGAATACGGTGAGTTCCTGCTGATATCAATCATAGGGTTGGGATTGAACAACCTGTTCCTATGGCTGTTCCATTCAAGGTTTAAATTGAATTTCTATGTGGCTAAACTGATCGCCATCGGGTTTGTGACGATCTGGAACTTCCTTGCAAATTACTTCTTTACCTTTAAGCAGACGATCTAAGCTTATTCAGCAATAACTTCGAACTTCAGATCCACTTCAACTTCCTTGTGAAGTTTGATCTTAGCTGTATATTGCCCAAGCTCCTTAATTGAATCGCCGTCAACAAGGATCATCTTCCTGTCAATATCCATGTTGTGATTTTCCTTAATGGTGTTGGCGATTTGAAGAGCGTTCACTGAACCAAAGATCTTTCCTGAGGTACCTGATTTGGCACCGATCTTTAATTCCAGGCCTTCCAGAGCCTTGGCTACCTCTTCAGCTTCTTTCTTGATCTTCTCTTCCTTGAAAGATTTTTGCTTGACAACCTCTGCCAGGATCTTCTTGTTAGTGTCTGTTGCAAGAATTGCAAGACCTTTCGGGATCAGGTAATTCCGGGCATAACCAGACTTTACTTTAATAAGGTCATTCTTGTAGCCCAGTTTTGGTATATCTTGTTTTAAGATTACTTCCATCGTTATTCCTCCTTATTTTAACAGGTCTGCAACATAAGGCATTAAGGCAAGGTGCCTTGCACGTTTAATAGCCTGTGATACCTTCTTTTGATATTTTGTTGATGTACCGGTGATCCTTCTGGGAAGGATCTTCCCCTGTTCGTTAACAAATTTCAAGAGGAAATCAGCATCCTTGTAATCTATATATTTGATGCCGCTCTTTTTGAAACGGCAATACTTTTTCTTCTTGGTGTCAACCGCAATGGGGGTTAAATACTTAATTTCAGAATTGCTTTGTGCCATTGTTTGATCTTTTACTTGTTTTCAACTACTTCTTCTTTCTTTTCTTTTGCTTTCTGACGTTTCTTTTCGTTGTAGATAATTGCATGTTTGTCAAGCTTTACCGTTAGAAAGCGAATGATGCGTTCGTCGCGACGCAATGTAACTTCAAGATTGTCAAGAATCTCTCCTTCAGCCTTGTACTCGAAAAGATGATAGAACCCAGTTGATTTTTTCTGAATGGGATAAGCAAGCTTTCTCAGCCCCCAATCGTCTTCAAAGACTATTTCAGCGCCTTTGTCTTTCAGGTATTTCCTGAATTTATCAACCGCTTCCTTCATCTGTTCATCAGACAAAACGGGAGTCATAATGAAAACGGTTTCATACTGATTTGTCATTGTTCGTTAATTTAAAAATTAATGGTTTTTAAAATGGAGTGCAAAATTATGAAAAATATCGGAAAGTGCAAAGGTTTTTTAGAGTTATAAGTTATAAGTTATAAGTTATAAGTTCTCAGTTGTCGGTTGTCGGTTGTCGGTTGTCAGTTGTCAGTTGTCAGTTGTTGGGTCTGTGAACAGAATATATGAAAATTGAACATTGAGCAATTGGAGACTTGGATCTTATCTGGTCAATTGGTATAATTGGTCAATTGGTCAATTCTTAAAAGTGTTGTATTAGCTCCCGGCAGATGAATTCTGCAGCTTTTCCATCCCCGAAAATAGGAGGATACGCGAGGTCTGCTTTGTTTACAAGTGTACTATAAGCATTAAATATATTTTCAGCATTTGCATCTGTTATAATTGCTGTGCCATGTTCAACGATTTCGACCCATTCGGTTTCGGAGCGAAGGATAATGCATGGCTTTTGGTTGAAATAGGCTTCTTTCTGAACGCCACCAGAGTCGGTCATGATCAGCTTCGCATGTTTTTCCAGCAAGATCATGTCGAAGAAAGATACCGGCTCTATGATCGTGATATATGGATTGTTTTTTACCTCCTGTAATAATTCGAGGCCAAGGTTCTTGTCAAGGACATTCATCGTCCTGGGATGAAGGGGCAGTACGGTAAGGATTTTATGCTGGGTTGCAATGGCTAGTATGCCTTTAAATATTTCCTGCAATCGCTGCGGCTCATCTGTGTTATTATCACGGTGAATGGTGCCCAGGATGAAATCCTTGTTTTCAATATCCAGATCTGAAAGTATGTTTGAATACCCTGATGCTCTGGAGATGAAATAAAGGCTGTTGTCGAGCATCACATCCCCACAGTGATAGATTTTTGGATTATCAATAGAATATGGAGGGGATGTATCTGGTGCAAACCCTTCATTCATAAGATTATTCAGACCGGTTTTTGTGGGTGAGAATAGCAGGGTAGAAGCATGGTCGCAGGTTATCCTGTTGATTTCTTCAGGCATACGTTTATTGAATGAGCGAAGTCCGGCTTCGATATGCACCACCGGTACCTGTAACTTGGAACCTGCAACTGCACCAGCCAGTGTGGAATTGGTATCACCATAAACGACCAGGCACTGAGGTCTTTCTTTAATCAGCACTTCTTCAATACCTGTAATCATCTCAGCTGTCTGTTTGCCATGTGATTTAGAACCAACATTCAGGTTGTAATCAGGTTCAGGTACCTGCATTTGATCGATAAATACCTGCGACATGTTATTATCGTAATGCTGGCCTGTATGCAGGATCACCTCTTTAATCTGGTCAGCAAAATGCTCCTTGATTGCCCTGCTCAAAGCCGCGGCCTTGATTATCTGCGGCCTTGCCCCAATAACGGTTAGAATCTTAATCATATCATACTTTTCTGTTCACTGTTCACTGTTCACTGATCACTGTTCACTGTTTACAGGATATTGTCATCTGCAAAGCTATAATAATTCCCGTCACCAACAATGATATGGTCAAGGACCTGTATGTCGAGATGATTGCCTGCATCACGCAATTTATGCGTTAGTTTGATATCTGCATCACTGGGGTTTACGTTGCCGCTGGGATGATTATGGCACAGGATTACTGATGATGCGCTGTTTTCCAGAGCGATCTTATATATTTTCCTGGGGTCAGCCACTGTGCCTGAGATACCTCCTTCACTTATATTAAAACTGTTTAGTACTCGATTGGCGCGGTTAAGCAGGATGATCCAAAACTCTTCATATTGGACATCCCCGATGTTTGTTTTAATAATATCAAACGCATCCTTGCTGCAGGATATTTTCTTTCTTGATAATACAGGTGCACCATTACGGCGGTTTGAAAGCTCCAGCGCGGCAATGATGACTATGGCCTTGGCCTTGCCTATACCGTTGAATTTCACCAGGTCTGCTACAGATATTTTAGATATCTCATTCAGGTTATCCTGGTAAGCGTTAAGGATTCTTTTTGCCAGGTCGACAGCCGTTTCATTCCTGTTGCCGGTACCTAAAAGAATAGCCATCAGCTCTGCATTACTTAATGTCTTTTTCCCCTTTTGGAGTAATTTTTCGCGAGGGCGGTCTTCTTCTGCCCATTGCTTAATGCTGATAAAGTCGGTGTAAGTTTTCATGTCCGGAAATATTTGGTTATATAGGTTAATTCCCGGAAAACAAAAAAGTCTCACCAAAATGATGAGACTTTTTCAAATATTTTTCAAAAAGCTGTATTTACATGCCTGAAACTTGCTTGTTAAGCTTCGATTTCAGGTTAGCAGCCTTGTTTTTATGAATGACTGATTTTTTTACCAGTTTATCTATCATTGAGACCATTTTTGGAAAGTTTTCTTCCGCTTCTTTCTTGTCTTTCAACGATCTGAATTTACGCAATGCATTACGCATGGACTTTGCATGATAACGGTTTCTCTGCCTTCTTTTTTCGTTTGACCTGATCCGCTTTAAAGCTGATTGATGATTTGCCATTGATGATTTATTTTAATAATATGATTTCCTCTTTTCAAAAACGGAGTGCAAAAATCGGAATTTTTTTTGAATTAGACAAGTTTAATTACAAAAATATTAGATAATCCAGATCAGGATATGAGAATCTGGTCATTGGTTTAGTTGCCTATTTGAGTTCTTTGGATATAATCTGTCATACCGGAGTAATCTGATTGTTCCTCATCATCTCTTCATATCTTTTATCTAATTGAATTTCTATTACTTCTTCCGGTTTAAAGATCACATTTACAAGGATGCCGGAGATCATATTATCCAGTTCCTTATAGAACTCTTTTTCGTTTGAGATTAGGTTAATATCAGAGGTGCTTACCATATCTTCAAGTAGCTTGTATTCGGAATCACCTGCTTTATTGCCAAATGAATGTTCGCTATAAAGTAGCATATCCAGGTTTCGGGTCTGGGTCATTTGGTGGAAAGACCTGCCTAGTTTTAGTTCCAGCACATCTACTGTGCTTTTGGTTGAATCTGTATGATATGCTTCGATTAAGCCCGTCAGAACAGCCCGTGTAATCATGGCTTTTGGGATAATGACCTCCTTACCTTCTGTAATAATAAATGTTGAGTCTGAGGTAAACTCAATAACCCAGATCTCACCCTGATAAGTATCGATAAGCGCATTTTGATCGTGGAGTTTTTCCTGTTCGGCTATCAGCTGATCACTTGGAGTTAATTGGCTTATAGTGGTAAAATTACTACCGTTCTGGCCATTTTGTATGGTTTGCCCTATGGCCCAGCATGATAGTAATAACCCTACCAAAAGGATAGTATATTTTTTCATTTCGAATCGTATTAGATTTGGGCTAAAGAACGTTTTGGTCTGATAATCAGTAATACAACACTATTTCCACTTGCCTGGACCTTATGGCGACCAGTGTAATTGCCTGAATATCACTGATACATAAAGATACATCATGGCGGAAAGGAATTCAATGGGTAATATTACTAAAAACGTTGAGCGACGGAGGGTATATTTCGCGTAGCTGTAGTAGTTTGTTGAAAATACGTTGGAAGGGATTAGTAGTTGGTGGTTGGTGGACATACCGGTCAAACTGAACACCTGAAACCGGAGTAAAGTGAACACCTGGATTCATGCTTTAGAGATGCTCTAATATACTGGTTAGATGAAAGATGTGAGACTAATGACTCTGGTATTGAGGTGTTCAATTATTTTCGAAAACAAGTGTCCACCAGCTCTAGTATAGGCTATCTTATTCATAACGAAGCACATCAACAGGGTTTTTTCTGGAAGCCCGGTAAACCTGTAATATCACTGTTAGTAATGCTGTTATTATTACAATTAATCCTGCTACTGCGAATATTGTCCAAGATAGATTTATTTTATAGGCAAAATTATCGAGCCAGTTTATTGAGAAATAATAGCCTACAGGAACAGCAAGGAAAATCGCTATTAAAACCAGTTTGATGAAATCAGAAAGAAAAATTACTACAATCTTTGATATAGAAGCTCCAAACACTTGGCGGATTCCGATTTCTTTGAATCTACGTTCAATCATAAAGGATGACAGACCGAATAACCCCATGCATGATATTAGAATTATCAGTATTGAACTAATATTCATGATTTGTTTCACCCTGGCTTCTTCAATATAAAGATCCTTAACATTTTGTTCAAGTACCTCATAACTGAATTGTTCGTTAGGAAGTATCTCCTTGAACTTTTCCTCAACAAACGTTAAGGCTTTATCCCATTGTTCAGCATGCAACCTTATAGACAGCATATCAATGCCCCAACCCATAAAAATTACTAATGGTTCAATTTTATTATGTATTGATGCATAATGGAAATCCTTTACGACTCCAATAACTTTCATTTCAGCGTCACCTATTCTTATCGATACACCAATTGGATTTAGAAGGCCCATGTCCTTTACAGCAGTTTCGTTAATCAAACAGGATTGTTGCATGTCTGTTGATAATTCAGGAGAGAAAAATCTACCATCAACTATTTTGATATCATACAAAGTATCAAAATCAAACATAATACCCATAATTCCAAGTGTAGGTAAAATATGCCCGGGTTCTTGTCCTTCCCAGCTGATTCTATTTCCTCCCACTGATGATTCCCATGAATCGAGGGTGGTATTGGAAGCGGCAATATTTAAAACATACGGGCTTGCAAGGAGTTCAGGAATTAAGGTCCTGTATGTTCTTCCTATACCACTTGTAATATTCATACAAATGATATCCTCTTTATGATAACCCAGGTCTTTGTTCAATGCATAATTTACCTGGCGGTTGATGGTGAAGCTGATGATTATTACTGCCACCGAAAGAAAAAACTGAAATACAACAAGTATCTTCCTGAAAATCAACTGACCGGTTTTGGTTTTGAATGATCCCTTGATGCAATTTATTATATTGAATGATGACTGGATGATGGCAGGATATATACCGGCAATTAATCCCGTAATAATGCCAAAAAAAAGTAAGATTAAAATATTGGAAAAGGAATAATCCAGTTCCAGTTTTTTGTCAATTAATTCGTTGATAAATGGAAGGCTAAGCTGTACAATGATTACAGCAAAATTTATGGCGATCAGAGCCAGCAATATTGATTCGGTAAGAAACTGAAATATCAATTGTTTTTTTTCAGCACCCACAACTTTGCGTATACCAATTTCTCTTGAACGGGTTACCGAGATAGCAATTGATAGATTTAGATAGTTTATACAAGCTATCAGGATAATGAAAATCGCAACCATGGAAAGAACATAAATATAGGTGATCAGACCACCACCTCCCAGGTCTTGAAGGTGCATCATCGTGATGGGCTGAATCCTTATATCAGTATTCGATTCAGGAAGGTGCCTTTTCTTAACACCTTCTACTTTTTTGCTCAATGCTCCGACATCAACCTTTTCTGGATTCAGCAGAATATATGTTTGAAAGTTCCTTGATCCCCATTCGTTGGTATTCCAGTTATATACCTCTTTGAAAATTTCGAATGGTACAAAAAACTCATAATTGGTATAAAAATGTGTTTCTTCGGGAAAATCTTTATAAATCCCTGTTACCCTGGCGTCGTACCAATCTTGAACCTTTACTAATTGATCCATGGGGTCTTCATCCCCAAATATTTTTTCTGCCAGTGACTCTGACAGTATGATATTGTGAATATCTGAAAAAGCATTTGCTGCACTTCCTTTCACAAAATGCAAGGAAAACATTGTAAAGAAAGATGAATCTACCGGTGTTCCAACCTCTGAAAAACCTTTTGAGTCTTTGCTGATAAGCCATTTTCTGGAGCTGGTTCTTGCGTAATCTTTTATTTCAGGAAGTTCCTGCACGAGTGCCGGACCCAATGCTGTTGAGGTGAGACCAGAATATTTCTTGCCACTTGGATACGTTTGTTCACAATAGGCAAGGTATAATGATTCATGATTGTCGAAGCACTTTGCATAACTAGTTTCATGTTTGATCCAAAGTGAAATAATTATCGCTGTGGCCAACCCAATCGCCAATCCAAAAATGTTTATTGTAGAAGCAACTTTGTTTCTTATAATATTCCTGAAGGCAATCTTTATGTAATTTTTAATCATAACAAAATCAGGCATTGGTTGATATTGAATTTGCAATATCCGTACCTAAATTGTAACAAGCTGATATTCTGATGAATAGTAATTTATTAAATTGGTCTCAGGTTATGATGTGTCTCATTATCATACAATGCCTGCATCAAAATCATGCATTTGGCTTATCTTTATATTAATAAAAATAATATTAAAGTGGACAAAAGCGGTAGATTATTAATCGTTGATGATAATAAGAGTGTTCTGGATTCTCTTGAATTGCTCCTGAAGTACAGGTTTGAAGAGGTATTAGCAATTTCCAACCCCAACATGATCATATCCATCTTGGAAAAAAATGATATTGACGTGGTTTTACTTGACATGAACTTCTCGGCTGGCCAAAATACAGGAAATGAAGGAATTTACTGGATGAGAAGGATCAGAAAATTAAAACCTGATATAAGTATCATACCCATTACTGCTTATGGTGATGTTGAAAGAGCAGTGGCCACTATGAAGGAAGGTGCCATTGATTTTATCCTGAAACCCTGGGAGAATAATAAACTCCTGGCAACATTACAGGTTGCATTATTGTTAAAAAAATCAAAAGACGAATTAAAAATATTGCATAAGAAAGAAGAATTTTTGAAAGAAGATAAAGATCAGTCGTATGGTCATTTGCTATGGAAATCGGATTCAATGCAAGAGGTCTATAATACGATAAAGAAGGTGGCAGCAACAGATGCCAATATTTTGCTTTTGGGTGAGAATGGAACCGGAAAAGAACTTGCTGCCTATATGATTCACAAATTATCAAAACGCAACATGGAGGTATTTGTACGTGTGGATTTAGGTGCATTAAGTGAATCTCTCTTCGAAAGCGAGCTATTTGGTCACAGGAAAGGAGCGTTTACAGATGCGAAAACTGAAAGGACAGGAAAGATGGAAAGTGCTAAAGATGGAACCTTATTTTTAGATGAAATTGCAAACCTTTCATTACCAATTCAGTCGAAACTGCTTACCGCAATTCAGCGTAAATCTATCGTTCCGCTGGGAAGCAATAAGGAACAATCTGTTAACTTCAGGCTTATCTGTGCTACAAACGGAAACCTTCCAGAACTCATGTCTAAAAAGCTTTTCAGAGAAGATCTTCTTTACAGGATAAACACGATAGTAATTGAAATGCCTCCTTTAAGAAAACGAAAAGAGGATATTGAATTTCTGGCCATGCACTTCCTGAATAATTTTAAAGAAAAATATAGCAAGCCTAAACTTATGATAGATGAAACAGGGATTCATAGATTGAAAGATTACCACTGGCCTGGAAATGTAAGGGAACTGAAGCATACCATTGAGAAGGCTGTTATTCTTAGTGATTCCGACATCCTTACCGAAAAAAACTTTCAATTAAGGACCCTTGAGTTTAAGTCCAATGTCAACATTAGTCCCATTTCTTTAGAAGACGCAGAGAAAATTGTTATTTCCAATGCGCTAAAAAATAATAAGGGTAACATCAGTAATACTGCCAGGGAGCTTAAGATTGGCAGGCAAACACTATATAGAAAAATAGAGAAGTTTCAACTCAAATAATAGTCAGATGCTTGTAAATAGATTATATATTGTTTTGATTATCCGGATTACTTTGATCGTGCTCAGTTCGCTGGCTTTTGCATTTTCCTTTTTCATTTTCAAAGACATTCTGATAAACATAAACTTGCTTGTTTTACTGATCCTGCAAATAGTATTACTGATCAGAAAGATAAACCTGGTAAATTATGAACTGAGCGATTTTTTCAGCTCAATAGAATTTGATGATACTTCCCTGATTATAGATGACAAGTATAAGTGGAAATCCCACGCCAGGCTCTGTAATGCTATCGGAAGGATAAATGAAAAGATAAAAGAGATCAAAAGACATGATGCAGCTACAGAAGTATATTTTCAAAATATGGTGGAGCATATTGATGTAGGGATCCTATCCCTCGACAACAATTCCCGAATCGATATCTGCAATACGGCTTTTAAACGTATATTAGGGCTGGAAGGCGAGGTGACATCATCCATTATGAAAAATGAGTTCCCGCTTCTTCATGACCTTATTATCAATATTCCGGCAGGAGAAAAAGAGTTGTTTTCTCTAAATCGAGAAGGAAACAATTTAAATTTATTTATAGATGCTACTTCATTTCCCCTGCTTGGGAAGAAAATGAAACTTATATCAGTCCAGAATATTAAAGCCGAACTTGATGACAGAGAGCTTTCAACATGGCAAAAGATGATCAGGGTTCTCACGCATGAGATCATGAATTCTATCAGCCCGGTTTCTTCTACAATAAAAACGATTAAAGAATTCCTTACTACTGAGGATAATAAAACCGCTTTACGACCTGAAGATCTAACTGCAGATTTAGTTGCTGATTCGGTCAGGGGATTGGAGATAATTGATGAACGCAGTGCAGGTCTGAAGGGTTTTGTTCAGAAATTCAGAAGCCTTACACTGCTGCCTGAACCTGAACCTGAACACATAAATGTTTCAACTGTATTAGGGGAGATTCAGCATTTAATGAAAGGGGTATTGGAAGAAAAAAATATTGGGTTTATTGTTCATCCTGTGGAAAGAGAAATACAGTTTAATGCGGATAGAAAATTATTGCATCATGTTCTTATTAACTTGATAAATAATGCAGTGGATGCTTTGGAAGATGCTAAAAATCCACAGATAACGATTTATACCCTTAAGAAAGAAAATAATGTCATCATAAAGATTATTGATAATGGAGAAGGCATTCATCCTGACAAGATCGATGATATATTCACTCCTTTCTTTACCACAAGAGAAAAAGGTTCAGGAATTGGATTAAGCGTTTGCAAGCAAATAATGAGAATGCATGGAGGTGATATCAGTGTGAAATCAACTCAAGGACAGGGAAGTACATTTGTATTACAATTTGTTTCCAGGATTGAATATTCCTAATTTCCATTTCTTGATTCAAACTTGTTGAGCTCAAATACCTTCATAGTGTGCATATTCTTGTTAAACTGAGCAGGTGATTCCTGACCAAATTGAGCAGTCATTTTCGACAAACCACTATTCTTAAATTTGCAACAAGCAGCTTTCTGTCACCCAGATAGGCGTAGCATCAAAACAGGAATTTAATGCTCAAGTAGAATAGGAATGAGGTGCTTACTTTGACAGGATTTTCCACTTAAAAACAAAAAACCCTTGCAAGTGATTGATATGCAAGGGTTTATGTTGTGTTAATGTAGCCCGTAGGGGATTCGAACCCCTGTTACCAGGATGAAAACCTGGCGTCCTGACCTGGCTAGACGAACGGGCCCCGTATTTTGGGAGTGCAAATGTAAAAGTTTTTTTTATTCCGGCAAAAAAATATCAAATTTTATTTATTAATATCTTCCAGGTCGGCCTGGAACTTAAAGCCCAAGCGCTTGCCGGTCTTCATAGATATCCTGTCAACTGTTGAAATGAAATCACCAACCCTGACTTCCTTGACCGAATCATAAGGCGGGGTCAGCAAATCAAACCCTATTGTGTACCATATGGCCGATTCAATGATCTTCTCGAGCTTTTCCTCGTCAATGATGGTGTCCACAAAGTTATTTGGTAAAAACCGCAGCTCCTTCTTACCATCAAGATAAAAATGACCGTCTTTGTTAATGAATAACCTGCCAATTAGATAACCAACATCATTCAACCTGTTGAATTTGAATGAATCTCTTAGAAAATTAAAAATATTGATGATGCCACAATATGACCTCGTTGTATCCTCCTTCACATATGATGTGTTTTGAAGGAAATGATCCCTGGGAAACTCAAACACATTGGAGTGCATCATAAATATGAGTACATCGCCGGCAACCCTTAACTCAAATTCATACTCATTTTTGTCAATAAACTCAAAAGGGATCTGGTATTCCGACTTGATCTTTTTTAACTCATACTTCTTGATCATCTTAACCAGAACCTTCTTTAATAATTGGAAAGTCTCATAAGTGTTTTGATATGCCTTTTGCTTTAAACAGCCTTTATCCACAATGTATTGATAAAGATCTGATTTGTCTTCAGGAAATGCCATGATTTATAAATTGATTATGATTATTCAAAGGTAAAGGAAACCTGGAACATTTTTGTGCTTAACTTTTCAATGCCATTGGTATAGACATTGTTTTCCCTTACCAGTATATCTGTTAGTCCATACGACATCTTCACCTCAATACCAAATTTGAACCAGGCATTATAGAAATCAAAACCAACCCCTCCTTCAACAGATAAGTCGTTCTTGTTTAAGCGAACCAGCGTCGAGTTTGGATCCTCGGTTTTCTTGGCTTTGTTGGTAGCCAGATCCATGGAGAATTTTAATCCTGTTAGCAGATATGCCCGGTAATTGCCTATACGCTTGGATTTATATTTGAGTTCTAAAGGGAATTCAACAAAAGTAGATGTGACTGATTTCTTGATATCGACAACACTTGGTGTCCCGTTAAAATACCGCAGAAAAGTATAATTCAGGTAGCGTTCACCAAAAGATAATGAGGGGATAAAACGTATATCAAAATATTTTCCTATTCGTAGATTTCCCACAATGCCAATGGTGAATCCAAGGACCGGATCGGAGTCGATGCTTAAGATCCGCAGCGAATCTGCATAGATATCGGGCGACTGTGTGGAATCATACATAACCTGGCCCAGGTTGTCTTTGACCTTCACAACGAAATTAAGCTGGTTTAAAGCCAGGACAAACCCAAAATGATACCTTGCATAATCATAAGAGGGTAGGTTGATCACCTTCTTCTGAGCCATCACCTGCCCTTGCATTACTATAATGCAAAGTATTAATCCAACCAATATATTCCTTATTAACCTCAATTATGTCGCTTTTATTCAAATTCTAAACGCCACACCTGGAAAAATATTTCTGTGCTTCCCCGAAAAACTGCAAACTTAGTGATATTTTTTATTCTCAGGATAATTCAATCTGCATTACTTCTGCCAGTAATTTTTCTTTTTGGATTGGGACCACGCCTACTTGTTCACAAACCAGTCCACCTGCCAGGTTTGAAATAGTGGCTATCTCCAGGGGAGAACAATTGCTGGCCAGGCACAGCGCTGCAACACTGATAACCGTGTCACCTGCCCCACTGACATCCGAAATAGAACGCACATGTGCCGGTATTGAATGAATGATACGTTGATTGCTCTGCCTGGAGCTTATGTACAGCCCGTCCTCCGACAAGGTGATCAGGGCATGTTGTATGTTCTGGTTGTCTTGTAAACGTAAGACTACCTGGTTCAATTCTTTAATGTCTTTATGATTGACCTCTGCTTTCAAGCCTTCCTGCAGCTCTTTTAAGTTGGGCTTGAAAAGAGAAATGTTTTTATATTTCTGAAAGTTTTTTCTTTTTGGATCAACAGCTACAGGAATATTGTTTTGATTGGCATACTCAATGACCTTGGCTATAACTTTCCTGGTGATGCCTCCCTTGTCATAATCCTGGAAAACAATAATATCAATCTTTCCCTGGTCAATAATCTGGTAAACCCGCTTAATTAAGCTTTCTGTATCCCTGTTGTTAAGGTCAGATGTTATTTCTTCATCAACCCTTAACATCTGGGCGTGATTGCCGATGATCCTGAACTTGGTGGTCGTGATGCGTTGATCACTGCGGCATATTCCGCTGGATGTCAGTTGCTCTTCTTCTAATAACTTAAGAAAAACATCTCCTTTATTGTCGTTTCCAATGACAGTGCATAAAATGGGATTGGCTCCGAGCGACTTGACATTTAATGCAACATTGGCAGCACCCCCAAGGCGTTCTTCTCTCTTTTCAACGGCAACGATAGGAACCGGAGCTTCCGGCGAGATGCGGTTGACATTACCCCACAGGTAAGCATCAACCATGACATCCCCAATGATCATGACGTTCAGGTTGTTAAAATCCTTGAAAATTTTCTTGAATTTGTTATCTGTGGTCATCGCTTGTTAATTTTGGAGGTGTGCTAAGCAAATCCTTTGAGTGCCTCTTTGATCCGACGGATTGCTTCTATCAATTGATCTTTCGAGGCCGCATAGGATAGCCTGATACAGTTTGGATTTCCAAATGCGTCACCTGGAACAAGTGCTACATGACCCTGTTCAAGGACATACAGGCAAAGATCCTTGGCATTATTGATTGTTAGTGTTCCGTTACTCTTGCCAAAATAATAATTGATATTGGGAAAGACATAAAAAGCCCCTTCGGGAACGTTTGTCCTGAAGCCGGGAATATCCTTGAGTAATTCCAGAACCAGGTCACGGCGCTCATTAAAGATGCGGATCATGGAATGAATCTCTTCAGACTTTCGATGGGTCAGTCTTAATGGCCTCCAGGGATGCATATTGTGAGATAGAACAGGTTGCTGAGGTTACCTGGCCCTGCAATTTATCACAGGCCTTGGCAATAACCAAAGGCGCTGCCATATAGCCTACACGCCAGCCTGTCATCGCGAAGCCTTTGGATACTCCATTTATGGTAACTACCTGATCGTGGATAAAATCAAACTGTGCTATGCTTTCGTGCTTGCCGACAAAATTGATCAATTCATAGATCTCATCTGAAATAATGAATATTTTGGGATACCTGGCAATAACCTCCGCTATGCTTTTCAGCTCATCCCTGGAATAAACAGAGCCTGTTGGATTACATGGACTGCTATAAAGCAGAACCTTGGTCTTATCCGTAATAGCATTTTCCAACTGCTCGGGTGTGATCTTAAAGTCATGATCAATAGTTGCCTGGATATAAACCGGAGTACCCTGTGCCAGCTTGATGATCTCTTTATAGGACACCCAGTATGGAGCAGGTACGATCACCTCATCACCGGGGTCAACCAAACTTAATACAGCATTCGCAATAGAATGCTTTGCGCCACCAGAGACCACGATCTGTTCGGGCTTGTAACTCAATTGATTGTCACGGGAAAGCTTTTCAGCAATAGCCTCACGTAATTCACAATAACCGGATACCGGCGGATAATGGGTATGGTTATCATGGATGGCTTGAATTGCAGCCTTCTTGATAATATCGGGGGTATTAAAGTCAGGTTCACCAATACTCAGGTTGATCACATCCACACCCTGATCTCGTAGTTCCCTGCTTTTCCTGGTCATTGCCAGTGTTTCCGACTCCGATAATGACCTTAACCTTTCAGAAAGAATTTCCATGTCAGCAAATCTAAAATTCACAAAAGAGAGACAAAAGTAGTAATTTTAACGTATTGTTTAATAGATAACAATGAATAATTACATTTGTACGATAAACCCTAAAAGCAGTTCCACATGTATGAATTCCTTGAAATCCTGAAGTATCTCCTGCCATCGATGGTCATGTTTGTTGTTGTTTATTATTTTATCAAGATGTTTCTTGATAACCAGGTGAAAAAACAAGAGCTCCAGATCAGCGAAACTATGAAGAAAACGGTATTGCCTATTCGTTTGCAGGCCTATGAGCGAATCGTCATGTTCCTGGAACGGGTCTCACCGACAGGCATGGTGCTTAGGATCGGCAGCCCGGTAATGACAGCGGAGCAATTAAGGGGAAAGATCGTCGCTTCTGTCAGGGAAGAGTTCGATCATAACCTGAGCCAGCAGCTTTATATCTCTTCACATGCATGGGAGCTGGTTAAAAATGCCAAGGAAGAGGTTATAAAATTAGTCCATACCGCATCAAGTGGATTGGCCCCGGATGCCAAGGGACCGGAACTAGGTAAGGCAATTATTGAACAGGGTGTAGCCCAGGGAAACCAGGCCATCAACATGGCTCTTAATTTTATTAAGAAAGAGGTGCAGGAGTTCTATTAAAAAAAATCCCCCCAATTATTGGGGGGATTGCCGATTGTCATATGGTTGTGAGTTGTTTACTGATTCACTTTCAGCTTTTGGGTAATTTGAGCATTACCTGCAATAATCCTTAGGAAGTATAGTCCATTTGACAAACCAGATATGTTGATTTGTTCGTTGTGAATACTTGCACGCTGGAATCCAAACTCCTGTGCAAAAACTTTATTTCCGAGCAAGTTATAAATCTCAATGCTTACATTTTGGTCTGTTTCCAGGCCGTAGTTAACATTTACCATGTCCCTTGCAGGGTTGGGATAGATCATTATCTCATCTTCATTCAATGCAGGCTGTTCTTCAACAGCAGTTGGGAATGAAAGTGGAATCAAATCACCACCCGAGGCCAATGCAACCCATAATCCGAAAGCCGGGCCGTTTGAATTATTAGCCGGTGTGAGGAATCCAGAAGCAATAACGCTGATAGCAGCACCATCAAGGCCTAATGTTGCTAAAGGTGCATCATAAGCTGCAACTGTTTGCGTGCCGGTTTCATCACGTACTTCCAGGATGTAATCTGCTGTCGGAAGTTCGAGATAACCCTCATATTCTTCGTACATCAGGTCGTCGATGAGAAGACCTGCTCCGACACCTGTTTCATAAATATCAACAGTCGGTGCATCGGTTGAGCCGTGGAATACAAGTACATCTGTATTGTCCATGCTTGTTGCAACTTCCCTTGAAATAGCATTCACATAGATGTCGAATGGCTGGATCGGTTCATAGCCGCTGGGGCTGACGATTCCGTTGGCAATGAGGATGTATTTTTCATTTCCGTCAAGGGTGTAAGTCTGCGACCACAGCGGGTTCATCGGACTCGTGCTGTTAGCAGGCTGAATGGCGATTGTGAATTCTTCATTGGCAGGAGCATCGATAAATGGGGTTGCAGTCCTGAACATGAAGTCATCGATAAGCAAAGTTTCATTCAGCCATACATCTACTGTTTCAGCTGCCGCATCGGCAGAATTGTGGATTACTTGTACACGTGCAGTTGAGATAGGCTCGGTAGGCAATTCCACAAGTTCACCACCTGCTTCCAGTGAAACCCAAAGACCAAAAGCTGCTCCTCCGCTGTTGTTTCCAGGGTTCAGAAAACCTGAAGCATATACGGTAATGGCTTCACCATCCAATCCGAGTGTCTGCAATGGGGCACCATACTGGGCTACCACATCTGTTCCAGCTTCATTTCTTACCTGGATGGAGTAATCTGCAGTCGGGAGTTCAAGATATCCTGCAAATTCTCCATAAGCAAGGTTGTCGACCAGCTGTCCTGCAGTTACTTCAAAAATGTCTACTACCGGTGCATCTGTTGATCCGTGAAAAACGAGCACGTCAGTGTTGGACATACTGGTTGCCATTTCGCGGCCCATGTCATAAACATAGATATCGAAAGGCTGGATCGGGTCATAACCGCTTGCACTTACAATACCGTTGGCAACCAGGATATAGGTCTCATCGGCTGCAAGATTGTAGGTCTGTGACCACAGCGGGTTTGCCGGGCTGGTGCTGTTCGATGGCTGAATAGCGATTGTAAAATCAACACCAGCAGGAGCATCAATGAATGGAGATGCAGTCCTGAAAGCAAAATCATCAATCAGCAGCATATTATCCAGCCAAACATCAACCACTGCTGCAGCGGCATCGGCAGAATTATGCACTACCTGAACACGTGCTGTGGGTGAGGTAGATGCTGATGGGAGCTCAATAAGTTGGCCACCATCTGCCAGGGCAACCCAGAGACCAAATGCAGGTCCATTTGAATTATTAGCAGGCGTAAGGAATCCGGAGGCAACAACACTTATAGCAGCTCCATTAAGACCCAATGTCGCCAGGGGTGCTTCGTAAGCTGCAACTGTTTGTGTGCCGGTTTCATCACGCACTTCCAGGATGTAATCTGCTGTCTGCAATTCCAGATAACCTGCATAATCACCGTACATCAAATCATCAATAAGAAGTCCTGCTCCCACGCCTGTTTCGTAAATATCAACTATTGGTGCGTCGGTTGAGCCGTGGAAAACAAGTACATCTGTGGTGTCCATACCATTGGCTGCCTCTCTGGATAGGGCATTTACATAAATGTCAAAGGGTTGTACGGGGTCATAACCGCTGGGGCTGATAATCCCGTTAGCAATCAGTATATACTTTTCATTGCCATCCAGGGTGTAATTCTGGGACCAGAGAGCATTCATAGCGCTGGTGCTGTTAGCCGGCTGAATAGAAATAGTAAACTCTTCATTTGCAGGTGCATCGATAAACGGTGTGGCAGTCCTGAACATGAAGTCGTCAATGAGCAGGGTCTCATTAAGCCATACGTCAACTACCTCTGCTGCTGCGTCGGCAGAATTATGAATGACCTGTACCCTGGCTGTGGAAACTGGTTCTGCAGGAAGTTCCACCAGCGGACCTCCAGATGTAAGAGCAACCCAGAGTCCGAAATCTGGCCCACCGCTGTTGTTAGCAGGATTCAGGAACCCTGAAGCAAGAACTGAAATTGGCTGTCCATCCAGACCAAGAGTCTGCAAAGGTGCACCATATTGCGCTATCACATCTGTGCCTGCTTCACTCCTAAGCTGTATAGAATAATCAGCTGTAGGAA
The DNA here is from genome assembly GCA_963753055.1 of uncultured Bacteroidales bacterium. GTDB lineage: Bacteria > Bacteroidota > Bacteroidia > Bacteroidales > B18-G4 > JAUWGC01. The sequence goes on from CAVWAP010000004.1 coordinate 519,934, forward strand.
GCTCAAGGTAACCAGCAAAGGAACCATAAGAAAGATCATCTACAAGCTGTCCTGCGGATACTTCGAAAATATCAACTGTAGGAGCATCTGTTGATCCGTGGAAAACCAATAAGTCAGTGTTCGTCATGTTTGATGCCGCTTCGCGACCTGCAGTATAAAAGGAGATGCCAAATGGTTCTGCAGGAGTGTAACCGCTCGCACTGATTATGCCTCTGGCAACCATGACATACCTGTTATTGCTGTTTAAGTTGTATGCCTGAGACCAAAGCGGATTATCCGGACTTGTACTGTTGGAGGGTTTGATGGCAATGGTAAAATATTCTCCAGCAGGAGCATCAATAAAAGGAGATGCAGTCCTGAATGCGAAATCATCAAGAAGTAGGGTGTTGTCCAGCCATACATCAACTACTGCGGCTGCTGCATCGGCTGAATTGTGAATTACCTGTACCCTGACAGTCGAAATTGGCTCGGAAGGGAGCTCCACCAGTGGTCCGCCTGACGCAAGGGCAACCCAAAGCCCGAAAGCAGCTCCACTGTTGTTATTGGCAGGATTCAGGAACCCTGAGGCATAAACCGATATTGCCTGGCCGTTTAGACCAAGTGTTTGAAGAGGAGCACCAAATTGTGCTACCACATCAGTTCCGGCTTCGTTTCTTACCTGCAGAGAATAATTTGCAGTTGGCAGCTCCAGGTATCCAGCAAAATCGCTGTAGGCGAGGTTGTCTACCAACTGGCCGGCAGTTACCTCAACGATATCCACAACAGGGGCATCGGTTGATCCGTGAAATACCAATACGTCGGTGTTTGACATATTTGATGCCACCTCACGGCCCATGTCATAAACAAAAACGTTGAATGGTTGAATAGGGTTGTAACCGCTTGCATTGACAATACCATTGGCTACCAATATGTATTTCCCATTTCCAGCCAGGTTATAAGTCTGGGACCAAAGCGGATTGGCCGGACTTGTACTGTTGGATGGTTGAATAGCTACTGTAAAATTCACTCCTGCAGGAGCATCGATAAATGGAGATGCAGTCCTGAAAGCGAAGTCGTCAAGAAGCAATGTATTATCCAGCCAGACATCAACCACTGCTGCAGCTGCGTCGGCGGAATTATGGATAACCTGTACCCTGGCTGTTGAGATCGGTTCTGAAGGAAGCTCAACCAGCGGACCACCGGAAGCAAGTGCAACCCAAAGCCCGAAAGCTGGACCGACACTATTGTTGGCGGGATTTAAAAAACCTGATGCGTAAACTGATATTGCCTGTCCGTCGAGACCAAGGGTCTGCAATGGAGCTCCATACTGGGCAACTACATCTGTTCCTGCTTCATTTCTAACCTGAAGAGAGTAGTCAGCTGTCGGTAGCTCAAGATACCCTACAAAATCACCGTATACAAGATTGTCTATCAATTGTCCGGCAGTGGCCTCAAAAACATCCACTACTGGAGCGTCGGTTGATCCGTGAAATACCAAAACATCGGTATTGGACATGTTTGTTGCCATTTCACGTCCCATATCATATACATAAATGTCGAAAGGCTGAACGGGGTTATACCCGCTTGCACTTACAATGCCGTTAGCAACCAAAATATATGTTTCACCATCAACAAGATTGTATGTCTGCGACCATAGTGGATTGGCCGGACTTGTACTGTTAGATGGTTGAATGGCTACTGTGAAGTCAACTCCTGCAGGTGCATCAACAAATGGAGATGCGGTCCTGAATGCGAAGTCGTCAAGAAGCAGGGTGTTATCCAGCCAGACATCAACTACCTGTGCAGCAGCGTCAGCTGAATTATGAATAACCTGAACTCTTGCTTGTGAGAAAGCCTGTGTTGATAATCCGAAGATCAACACAATTAATACTGTAAAGATTCTATTCATTGTTTTCATTTTTAAGAGATTTTAGTTATATTTTTAATTGTTTATGACATTTAAACAAATATCTTATTGTTTTGTTTAATAAAATAACAAAATAATTAAACATAAAATACAACATATTTACCTATGAAACAGAATATCAGTTATATAATAGTATTTTAATGTTTAATAAAAAATTAAATAAACTAAACAGAAAATAACAAATAGTAAATAGCAAATAACAAATAACAAATAACAAATCTTTCATGCATACTTTAATCCGAAAACAAAGAATTCAAATTGGCCTGGAAGCGGCCTGGGATTTTTTTTCAAATCCCGCAAATCTTTCAGAGATTACTCCACCAGAAATGAATTTCCGAATATTGAATGAAAATGTTCCGAAGCAAATTTATCCGGGACTTGTCATATTATATAAGGTAAGTCCCATCTTAAAAGTTTCAGTTACCTGGCTTACAGAAATTACGCAGGTCTCTGCCCCAAATTATTTCATTGATGATCAACGTGTGGGACCATATAAACTCTGGCATCACCAGCATCATTTCAGATTGACTGATGATGGAGTAGAAATGACAGATATTGTTCACTATAAGCTACCTTTCGGGATTTTGGGCAGACTGGCAAATCTTTTATTTGTAAAGAAGCAATTAAGAGATATTTTTGAATACCGGAGAAATATACTGGAAAGCAGATTCAACTCATAAAAAAAGCCCTCCGGACTCCGGAGGCTTTCTATTATTAACACAAAATAATTTGTCTAATTATTATAATCTGTCAGCGAAGCCATCAGCTTTTTCCTTCCAAAGAAAATCCTGCTTTTAACAGTTCCTATGGAAATATCTAATGCTTCTGCAATTTCTTTGTATTTGAATCCCTGGGTATGCATTTCAAAAGGGATCCTGTGATCATCTTCAAGTTCATCAATTGTCATTTGAATTTCCTTCTGAGAAATTTCAGACTCAGGCGTGATGCTTTTTGTTTGACTGGAGCTGTTAAGATGATATAAGTTGTCAGTGGTATCTATCAGCGTCCTTGTCCGAACATTCCTGCGGTAATTGTTTATGAAGATGTTTTTCATAATGGTAAACAACCATGCTTTAAAATTTGTTGTTTGAACAAATTTCTCCCTGAAGACCAAAGCTTTTAAATATGTTTCCTGCAACAAATCCTGTGCATCACTTTCGTTGGAGGTCAGCCTCTTTGCAAAATATTCCAGGTGCTTTTGCATGCTGGTGAGCTTATAATTAAATTCAATTGCTGTCATGATCTATTTTTTTGTTGTTTAATTTCAATGGGACAAAGTTAAACAAATCAAATACCCAAAGTCAAGTTTTTTTGCATCTTTTTTTTAATTAATCTAAATAAAAATTATATTATACTGTAAATCAGTATAATAAAAATTGAAAAAATCTATTGCTAATAATTTAACAAATCACAATTGTTAAACAAAATATTGTTATTGGATTAACAATAAACCTATTGCAGGATCTTTTCTTTGAATTCTAATGCAGAGGGGAATGAAATAACATTTGCTGGTAATGCAGATAGCTGTGTAGCCTGAATACCGCTGATGAAGATTGTCTGGTTCTGAAAATTATTTGAAAGTGTTTCTATATATGAACGCAACTCGTTCTTCGGGAGTGGAGAGGTGAATGATGTAAGAATATAATCAGTGTGTTTGTTTTTACTGATTGATACCAGGTCATCCATGGGAAGGCTCTGACCAAGATAGATCACCTTATGTCCTTTCTTGCGGATAAGATATTCATATAGCAACAATCCTATTTCATGCAATTCCCATTCTGGAAGGTATAAAATAAATTGCTTGGTGTCATTGCTAGTTGCAGGTGGCAGTCCGTCAATGGCTACCAGCATCTTTCTCCGGATAAGGTTAGAAATGAAATGTTCCTGCGCCGGATTGATCGAGCCTATCTGCCAAAGGACACCAATACGCTCAAAAAGTGGATATAAAATATCAAATACCGTTTTTTCAAAACCAAGTTTCATGATAGAGGAATTTAAAATGCTTTCAAATTTAAATTCATCGATCTCTATCATGGATACAATCAGGCTTTCTATCTGGCTTGTATAATTCTGGCTTAATCGTGAGATATCAAGGATCTTATCATTGATCTGTTCATTGCTCAGGTCTGCGACCTTGGAAATCTTGTAGCCATTTTTCACCAGGATGGATATGTTGAGTAGCCTTTTCAGGTTCTCATCATTATAACTTCTGATATTGGTATTGGACCTTTCCGGCTCAACAATATTGTATCGCTTTTCCCATATCCTTAGTGTATGAGCTTTGATACCGGTTAAACGCTCTAAGTCCTTTATTGAATAACAGCCTGACATTACGGGAATAGTCTTTCTTTTGAAGTTTTCATCTAGATAAACAATTCAGGTTTAATAATGTTTAACTTTCACTTTACTTAGCATGAACAATTAGACCTATATTTGTATTTTCGTCAACTGAGATATGTCGTTTCCTCAATTAAATAAGATAAGCATCATAGGGACCGGGAAGGTGGCAACTCACCTTTCAAAAGCTCTTTACAAGGCAGGTTATGATATTCACCAGGTTTACGGGAGAGATGAAAATAAAGCAAAAAACCTGGCTGTACTCTGCGAGGCCATACCTGTCTCCTCACTGAGTGCAATTGACCATGAAGCAGATTTATATATGGTATGCATTGCCGATGATGCCGTGGAAAATGTGGTCTCACAAATAAATGTCAATGATAAATTGATCGTTCATACCTCCGGGTCCTTGCCAATAGAGATATTTGCAGGCAACAAGACTAACTATGGAGTGTTTTATCCCCTGCAAACCTTTTCTGTGCACAAAGAACCGGATTTTAAGAAAATCCCTATCTGCGTTGAAGCTAACTCGCCACAGAATGAGAAGTTATTGGTGTTATTGGCTGCCAGCATAAGTGACAACGTCCAGGTGGTTGATTCCGACAAAAGATTGGTTTTGCACACTTCGGCAGTTTTTGCATGCAATTTTTCGAATCATCTTTATACAATAGCGGAAGATTTGCTCAAAGAACATGAGCTGGATTTTAAGCTTCTCAGACCTTTGATAGATGAAACAGCAAGCAAAGTAATGGATGATAGTCCACAGAATGCACAAACCGGCCCGGCACTCCGTCGCGACCGGCAGACTATTGACAAACATCTGAAACTCCTTGAGCAAACTCCTGAGTACCGCGATTTGTACAAGCAATTGTCTGAATTGATCATGAAAAAATATAATACCTGATATATGACCAACTATAAGGAAAAACTTAAACACATAAATACTTTCATCTTTGACTATGATGGAGTCCTTACCGACGGGACTATCGTGCTGCAGCATGAAGGAGAACCGCTCAGAACAGCCAATGTGAAGGATGGCTATGCCCTGCAATTGCTGGTGAAAAAAGGTTATCGCGTGGCCATCATCTCAGGAGGTAAATCACAATCAATGCTGAATCGCTTTTCTGCATTGAAGATTATGGATATTTACCTCGGTGTTGATAAAAAACTGGATATATACAGGGATTATATTGAAAACCATAACCTGAACCCACAGCAGGTGCTTTATATGGGAGATGATATACCTGATTATGAAGTAATGAAGGAAGTGGGGATGCCCGCCTGCCCTTCAGATGCCTCAGAAGAAATAAAATCTATCGCAGAATACATCTCTCACTTCAAGGGAGGCGAAGGCTGCGTCAGGGATATCATTGAGCAGGTACTGAAAGTACAGGGAAAATGGATGAACGAGGATGCATATGAATGGTAAGATTAGCTTTACAGCATGGCTTGGCCTGTTTCGTGTCACCAACCTGCTGATCATTATCCTGACCCAGGTGCTGGCCTGGCACTTCATCATCAGGCCGTTATATGAACTTTTCGGCCTGAATGTCCAGTTGCCGTGGCTGGATTTTACCTTCCTGGTCATTGCAACGGTTTTTATTGCTGCCGGCGGATATATTGTCAATGATATTTATGATATTGATGTGGATGACTACAATAAAAGGCGCAATATCATTGGTAAACAGCTTTCCATTAATTCAGCCTGGATAGTCTATTTTATTCTTAACCTGATTGCCTTTATACTCGGATTTTACCTGGCCCTGCAGGCCGGATCATTTCAACTTGGTTTTGTCTTCGTGGTCATAGCCGGCATGCTTTATTTATATTCCTCCAGGTACCAGAATAAATTGCTCTGGGGGAACATTATTGTTTCACTGACATCAGCTATGGTTATTCTCATTGTCTGGCTCTTCGAGTTCATGTACCTGAGAAACAACCCCGATGCCTTTATCGATTCCCTCACGGTCATGCCAATCATCAGTGCTGTAATCTGGCCTTATGCTTTGTTTGCCTTCCTGGCATCCCTGGTAAGGGAATTTATTAAGGATACACAGGATATTGAAGGAGATACCCGCTTTGGAAGCTATACGCTGGCTATTGCTGTCGGTGTTCCAGCGATGAAGATCATCATCTCAGCCGGGATAGCAATATTAATGATCCTTCTGGCTGTCGGCCAGTACTATTTACTTAAGCATGGATTCAGGTATGCCTTCTGGTACCTGATCCTGACAGTCCAGTTTATGTTTGCTTACCTCCTGTTTACCATCATCAAAGCCAAATCGCCAAAGGGCTTTTCAACTCCCAGCCAACTGGCAAAACTAATAATGCTGGCCGGTGTCTTATCGATGCAATTAATGTACCTTGATATTTCATAATGGATAGCCTGACGAAACTCAAACACCAGGATATTATCCTTGGATCAACATCCCCCAGGAGGAAACACCTCCTTGAAATGCTGAATATTCCTTTCAAAGTGCAGGCAAAAGAAATTGATGAGGATTACCCGGATCATTTGCACAAAGAGGAGATCCCGGTTTATCTCAGTGAAAAAAAGGCTAAGGCTTATGAACCCGGTTTTTTCCAGGACAACACAATCCTGATCACAGCTGATACCATCGTATGGCTGGAGGACCATGTGCTTGGAAAGCCAGCAGATAAGGAAGATGCACAAACTACCTTGAGGGCACTGTCAGGAAAGAAACACCAGGTTATCACCGGTGTTTGCTTCAGGTCAAAGGACAAGCGTAAATCCTTCTGGGTGAGTACAGATGTATATTTCAAGGACCTTAGTGATGAAGAGATTAATTACTATATTGAACATTATAAACCATTCGACAAAGCCGGGGCCTATGCTATTCAGGAGTGGATTGGGTATATTGGGATAGACCGCATCGATGGCTCTTTCTATAATGTAATGGGCCTGCCTGTAAAGGCATTGTATGATGAATTATTAATATTTTTGTAAACTATAAAGGAGATCAGGAAATGACAATCAAGAAGTTTTTCAGGGGATTGGTCAGGTACTTTTTCCAGGGGCTGCTGTACCTCGCTCCCATAAGCATTACGCTGTATGTGATCTACAATGCCTTCGTATATATTGACGGCTTGCTTGATGAGTATATCATGGAATACCTTGGATTTAATATTCCTGGCCTTGGCATTTTAATTATCCTGGTTACCATAGCACTGTTAGGATTTATTCTATCTTCCATAATTTTCAGACCCTTGTGGCGTATGTTCGAGCGGCTCATGATCAGGGCTCCGCTGGTCAAGATCATTTACACCTCGGTCAAGGACCTGATGGAGGCCTTCGTCGGGCAGAAGAAGAAATTTACAGAGCCGGTACTGGTAAAGATCAACAAAACTACAGACCTGCAGAAAATAGGCTTTATCACCGGCCGTGACCTGAAAATACTGGGATTGGGTGAGGAGAAGGTGGCAGTTTATTTCCCTCATTCCTATGCATTTTCAGGCAACCTTTTCATTGCCCCTGTGGAGAACATAACACCCATAAATGCACCCCCTGCGGAAGTGATGAAGTTTATTGTATCTGCCGGGATAACTAAAATTTAGACAGAGAAAATGGCAAAACCCTTAATATTAATAACTAATGATGATGGTGTTACCGCACCCGGCCTTCAGATACTGATTAAAGTTGCCCGCAAAATAGGCGATGTTACTGTTGTAGCTCCGGAATCCCCCATGTCGGGAACCGGCCATGCAGTTACTGTCAGAGAGCCCTTACGTGTTAAGAAGATAGAGGAGAATGGTAGCTTCCAGCGATACAGCTGCAATGGCACACCGGTGGATTGTGTGAAATTGGGAGAACAAATTGTATTGAAACGCAAACCGGATTTATTGCTTTCCGGCATTAATCATGGTTCTAACGCCGCTGTGAATGTGGTTTACTCCGGAACTATGGCAGCTGTGATTGAAAGTGCTATCGGGGGAGTCCCATCCATAGGTTTTTCATTAACAAATTATAGTTGGGAGGCTGACTTCAGTGCAAGTGAAAGATATATTGAGGAAATTATTTTACAGGTGATTAAGAATGGTTTGCCTGAAGGTACCTGCCTGAATGTTAATATACCCTCCATAAATGGTAATGAGATCAAGGGGATCAAAGTATGCCGCCAGGCCAAATCGAAATGGGTGGAGGAGTTTGATGAACGCGAAGACCCGGGTAAACGTAAATATTACTGGCTGAAAGGCATATTTGAACTTATGGACAAAGGTGAAGATACAGATGTCTGGGCCCTGCGTAATAATTTTGTATCGGTGGTACCTGTTCATGCCGATCTTACAGCTTACCATGCCTTAGAACAAATTAAAAACTGGAACCTGGATGCGTAAGAGGGATTCTATCATATTTGGCCTGCTGATCGGCGTCCTGACGCCAGTGATTGTTTATGCAATCCTTTATTTTGGGCTGGAGTTGGTTGAATGGATCTTTTCCTTAGGCTGGCTGAATGAAAGACCGGCAATAAAGCTAATTAGTATAACAGTAAACCTGTTCCTGATCCGTTATTATTTTGTGAAGCTAAAGTTTGAGCATACAGGAAGGGGCGTGCTGATCACTACCTTTGCCCTGGTAATCTTGTATTTTATAATTTATCCACCGGCATGAAATATTATATCATAGCAGGCGAGTCATCCGGAGATCTTCATGGTTCAAACCTGATGAAGGAGATCAGGGAAAGGGATCCCCATGCTGAATTCCGCTGCTGGGGCGGTGACAGAATGCAAAAACAAGGTGGTGTGATTGTAAAACATTACCGCGACCTTGCATTCATGGGATTCATCAGGGTAATCCTGAACCTCAGGACAATACTGGGTAATATAAAATTTTGCAAAGAGGATATCCTGCAGTACAAACCAGATGCTGTGATCCTTGTAGATTATCCTGGTTTTAATCTCAGGATAGCGAAGTTTGCCCATGAGCATCAGTTTAAGGTATTTTATTATATCTCACCACAGATATGGGCCTGGAAGCAATCCAGGGTGAAAAAGATCAGGGAATATGTCGACCAGATGTTTGTCATCCTTCCTTTTGAGAAAGATTTCTATAAAAAGTATGACGTTGAGGTCGATTTTGTTGGTCACCCTCTTCTTGATGCTATCCCAACAAGAGAGGAATGTATGGCAAAAGACCAATTTATCAGGGAGCATGAGCTTGATGACAGGCCTATCATTGCAATTCTGCCCGGGAGCCGTAAGCAGGAGATCGGCACTATGCTGAAGGTCATGCTTGAGATGGTGCCGGCTTTTGGTCAATACCAGTTTGTGATAGCCGGAGAATCTTCAATACCCGGTGATTTTTATAACAGGATCATTGGAGAGGCTAAAGTACCTATTGTTTATGGAAAGCTGGCCGACCTGCTCTATAGTTCGGAGGCTGCACTGGTCACTTCCGGAACAGCCACGCTTGAAACAGCCCTCATTGGTACCCCTGAGGTTGTTTGCTATAAGGCAGCAGTATTTTCTTACCTGATTGCAAAAATGATTGTTGATGTGAAGCATATCTCACTGGTGAACCTGGTCATGGATAAAGCGATTGTCAAAGAATTGGTACAGTTTGATTTTACGGCTAAAAATCTAAAAAAGGAGCTGGATCAGATACTTTCAGATCAGGAGTATAGAGAAAAGATGATAAAAAACTATGCTGACTTAAACGAGAGACTCGGTGGACCGGGAGCTTCGGCCAAGGCAGCAGAATTGATGATGAATACCCTTGGAACATAGTCTTATTTCATACCTGCTTTTACCAGCATCACTGGGACTGCTTATGTTTGGCATAGGCCTGTCCCTAACTATCAAAGACTTCAAACATATTGTTGTGAATCCGCGTGCGCTGGCCATTGGTCTCACCGGACAGATGGTCATTCTCCCAATAATTGCTTTTATACTGGCCAGTTTGATGAACCTGCCACCGGAAATAAAAGTGGGTTTTGTGATCATTGCTGCATCTCCAGGAGGTGCAACAGCCAACCTGATCACATATTTATTAAGGGCCAATGTCGCCCTTTCTATATCCCTGACGACCATCAATAGTTTCATTACCCTGATCACTGTCCCGCTTATCATTTATCTGGGTCTGTACTTGTATATGGGTGAAGGGGAAACCATTTCGTTGCCCATCGGAGAAACAATCTTAAATATATTTATGATAACCATTGTTCCGGTCACAGCCGGGATCATGTTAAGGTATTACAAACCAGCTCTGGCAAGAAGGATTGAGAGACCCAGCCGGTTTGTTTTACCCGTACTTTTTCTTATAATTTTTATTACCGCTGTTCTGTTAAGTTCTGAAAAACAAGGTGGATTGGAAAACGTTTCAGGTTTATATTTCAAAGTGCTGCCCTGGGCTTTGATTTTGAATATTCTTGGTATGATTACCGGGTGGCTCTCAGCCAGATGGTTCAGGTACGGGAAAGAAACGCAGATTACCCTTTCAGTAGAAATTGGAATACAAAACAGTGCACTGGCAATTACCATAGCCAGCAGCGCTTTATTCCTGGGTAACCCGCAAATGGCTATCCCTGCAATTGTATACGGTCTATTTACGTTCATAAGCGCCCTCGTTTTTGGCTTCCTCATTAAAAGAAGTACCAGGCTTCACTGGTAAAATTGTTTATAATTTCCCTGCATAAATAGCTGACTTATCTGTTTTCCAGGTATTAACTTTTGTGATCTCCTGGAGTCATATACCCATGGTACGGTTGATCATCCCTTTGATCACCGGTATCCTGATTGCGATCCAATGGGAGCCTGGCATAGAAATCCCGGCCGGGATCCTTGTGTGTATCTTTATTTTTGTTTCCTTTTTGCTTCTTTACGCCTATCACTTCATCTCATTCAAGAGAAGATGGGTTATTGGTGTGTTTTTGCAGGTATTCCTGCTTATCCTGGGTTATCAAATGACAATTCAGCAGGACCATTCTGTGTCAGAATCGCATTTCAGGAATATGTGCAAGGGGCCGGTAAGAATGATAGCCAGGGTGATTGAGCCGATAATGATTAAGGCAAAAAGCTTCAAGACTACACTGGAATGTATCTATGTTGAAGATTCAGGAACACTGTCCAGGTATGAAGGTAAGCTATTAACCTATTTCAAAAAGGATAATTCATCTGCAGGACTGGTATACGGGGATATTATAATTCTGAAAGCAAAGTGGCAGGTAATCGATCCACCGAAAAAGGCAGGTGAATTTGATTACCAGCAATTTATGAAATACCATGGTGTTTATGACAGGATATATCTTTCTTCAGATAGCTGGACAATCATTGACAGAAATAAAGGCAACCCAATACTATCATTAGCTTATAGTATTCAAAAAGGGATTCTTGGAATTCTTGAAGAGCAAGGCCTGGAAGGGGAGGAGTTCAAAGTAGCCGCAGCCATTCTTGCCGGTTACAGGGCAGCATTGGATCCAGAACTTCAGCAAGCCTTTTCAGGGGCAGGGGCCATGCATATCCTTTGTGTGAGTGGATTGCATGTTGGAGTCATATATCTTGTATTGTCATCGTTATTGAGTTTTCTGGGGAAGGAAAAGAAGGCGAAAGCAATCAGGAGCCTGCTGTTGATTGTTGCTATCTGGATTTATGCTTTGGTTACAGGCTGTGCGCCATCGGTCATGAGAGCCTCAACCATGATTAGCTTCCTGGTACTGGGCCGGTGGTTGAACCGATCGCCAAATATTTACAATACCCTGGCTGCTTCGGCCTTTCTTCTGTTATTGATTGATCCTTATATGCTCATGGCAATCGGCTTTCAATTGTCCTACCTGGCGGTCATTGGCATTGTGTCAATCCAGCCTTTTTTATACAGGTCCGTTTATGTGAAATTCTGGTTGTTGGATAAGGCTTGGGCAATCATTACCGTTTCTTTAGGGGCACAGGCAGGTACATTCCCATTGGCTATTTACTATTTTCATCAATTTCCTAATTACTTTATACTCACCAACCTCATAGTTATCCCAGCCTCCAGCCTGATCATATACCTTGGGTTCCTATTGCTTTTCAGTTCTCCTCTGCCATGGCTGGCAGGCATATTATCCTGGTTGCTGAGCAAGAGTATTTTTACTATGAATGCTTGTATCTATTGGATTAACAGGATGCCCGGGGCTGTTTCTGACGGATTGTATCTAACTGCCTTTGAAAATATATTGATTTACGCTGTAATGGGTTTCATTATCCTGTTTATTGGATTCAAGAAGAAGGATCTTATCTGGGTCATATTGTCGTTGATCATTGTCTTGTTACTTTCCATCAGTATCTTGAAGTAAAAAAGTAAAATTATTTTTTGTATAATCAGTTTTTTCATTTACTTTTGCACTCCCTTAAGTTCTTTAGGAAAATGGTCCGGTAGTTCAGTTTGGTTAGAATACGTGCCTGTCACGCACGGGGTCGCGGGTTCGAGTCCCGTCCGGACCGCTTTAAGAGATTAAGAGCCACCTACAACGGTGGCTTTTTTCGTTTATAATCCACTGTTTACAGGACTTACCGGGGTAGGTACTGCAAATGACAGTACTATCATCAATATCAGATACATAAAGTGGTAACGACATACGGCCGATTTATATTAATCCCGCTTGAACATTTTATAATAAATTCGTGACACTATTGCCAAAATGGCGAATGTTAAACAATAGTCAAATGCGACAAATCCAGATATAAAGTCAGAATCGGTAATGTTAAATAGTTCAAGTAACGCAATGATAAATAAAGCCAGTGTGATTAACAGGCATGCATAGGGAATAATCAAGAATAGGCGAAAAGAATCTGCCCAATCCTTTCCTTTCTGTCTTTGTAGCCGTAATTTCTATTTTGGTCATTCATGGATTTAGGTTTTAATATGTGTATGCAAAATAATGAATCTCTGGGCATAAGTCAAGAAAATTTTGAAAATAAGAAGGGGTTTTTTTTGAGCTTGTTTTACAGCTTTTTGATATTCTAATTCATTTTTTGCACCCTGGGAGGTAGTTGGCCTGGGTTGCGAATGGGGAGATCTGTTAATTAGAATGAAGGATATAGTAACAAATACAGATGCATCAATTGAATTTGAAGATAGAAGTGTATAAGAATATTAATGTATCACAAAATATGGGATGAGTTTTGTACCCGTATTATACTGTTTATATAACTATCAGATTATCAATGGTATTTCGAGTCCCGTCCGGACCGCCATAAGCCTTGTTAGTGTGATGCTAACAGGGCTTTTTTGTTATATCGCCAAAGTATATTGCAGGGTAATATTCCGCGGAGGCATGATATCCCCCGGGCGGCCCATGTATTCCTTGTTAAATAGATTTTTGATGATCAATGCCAGCTTGCTGGCCCTGGTTATCTGGTAGCCTGCCCTGAAGTCGAACACGACAAAGCCGTTGTTGTTTTGAAGACGATAATCCTTCAGTCCCGGAAAGATCTCCTGGCCAAGGATCTTTTCTTCAAAGGCCTCATCGATCCTTTCCATGTGACTATTGTAAATTATATTTATGCCACCAGATAATTTCTTCCATGCAACTTCAATATCCCCCTTTACCGAATGCTTGTACCTGTATTTCAATATCTGGTCGTCGCCATCTTCTGAGTTGACCTCGTAAGGGTTCATATATGTATATCCGGTGTAAAATGTCAGGTACACTTTACCCCAGAAACCTGAACCTCCAACCAGCAGGTCAACGCCCTTGATCCTGGCGTCGCTGGCATTCAGGGATTTAAAGCCTACATCCTTCAGGGTTGGGACCGTGTTACTGTCGGCCGGATAGATGCCAAATGTGAACTCGATCATATCCTGGTACTCATTCCAGTATAGGGCTGCGTCCACATATCCCTTCCACTCTCCCAGGTTGAAGCCCTGCCTGGCACCTATCTCAGCACTCCAGCTGGTTTCTGGTTTCAGATCAGGGTTGGGGAAGACATTTAAAAGGCCGATGGAAGTGGCGGTATAGGTTTCTGCAATAGATGGAAAACGATAACCCTGCCCATAAGAGGCCCTTATAAAAGTTAGTTCCGCGGCCTGGTAGTTGAGGCCTGCCCGGAGCACAGGCCTGGATGCATTTTTTTCATGATTCAATGAGTAACTCTCCCACCTGAGTCCTAATGAAGCTGACAGGCGGTCAAAAAACTTACCATCAAATTGTGTATAGATCCCTATGGTGTTACTGAAATGATCCCCGTACAACTCCGCCTTGGTCTCTTCATATGTTCCCATCATGCCTATGGTCCAGTTGAGCTCTTCTCTGAAACTCTTTTGATATTGGTATTCACCGTAATACAGGTCAGAGCCATTGTTTTTATCAGGACTGGTATCAAAACGATTTTGATTGCGGTAAAAACGGCCCCGGAGACTGTGCTTGTTGCCATTATTGCCATAATACATCACATATGGATCAAGGTTGAGCCTCCTGCCTTTGGTGGGTAAGACCACTTCTGGATTAGGCAGGAATGCTCCTGAATCTGCATCCTGCCAGATCAGGAAATCAGAAAATAATTGTTCCTGGAAGCTTGTGTTTAATCCATAAGATAAGCCTTTTACATTTTTAGGAAGATGCCTGAACCCAACACTGAATCTAATTCGTTCTTCATAATTATCCATCCTGTACCCGTTATTACTGAAGCCGTAACCGCTGAACACCAGGTCAACGGTCCCGGCTTTCCTCAGATGAGAGAAGCTGGCACCTGCAAACAGCGGATAGGTCTCCCACCACCAGGTCAGTTCATCCCTTTCAGGCCTGAGATAGAGCCCGCTAAACATTGATACATTCGTCTGTGGCTTTGCTGCTGGAGTCTTGGTTCGTACATTGATGACTCCATTCAATGCTGATGAGCCATAAAGGGCGGAAGAAGCACCTTTCAAGATCTCCACCTGGTCGATGTTCTCGACAGGTAAGTAATTCCATTTGGCATCATTAACATCCGCTGTTAGCATGGGGATATCATTAAGAAGAATCATTACCCTGCTGCCGGCACCATAACTGTATCCTCCGCCTCCGCGCACGCTGGCCTGCCCATCCAGTACATCAACCCCGGGCGTTTGATTAACTGCAGATTCCAGGTTTACTGTATTATTGTTCTCGAGAAATTCAGCCTGTATGATATCCATTGAAACCGTCACATCAGCCAGCCTTTGCTCAAACTTGCCTGCTGTTACTACGGCTACATCCAGGCTGACCGACTCAATCTTTAGAACCATATCGAGGATCTGGTGCTGACCGGCAATTATCTCAATAGCCCTGCTTTCCTTTGCATAGCCAAGATAACTGAACACCATGGTGTATGAACCAGGGATTAGCTCAAGCATATATTTCCCGTCCTTATCTGTACTTACACCAGATGTGTTATCAACAATAATATTTACACCGGTAAGAGCTTCACCTGTCTGGCGATCGCTTACAATGCCTGAAACACTGCCTTTTTGCGCTAAGGAATAGTTTACTGTGATAAGGAGAAAAAGGACAACAATACCAAATGATCTGATCTTTGAGATGACGATCATCAGCGCTTGATTAATTTTAATGACAGCTTTTGCTTATTGTTCGATAGGGTACACATGTACATGCCCGATCTGAGCTCAGAACCATCAAATTCGTAGTGATTCTGGCCATGTTCAGCTAATATCTGCTGTTTATGTAAGCATTGCCCGGTCAGGTCATAAACATGAATCCATACATTCTGTGCCTCGGAAATATTAAATCCGATAATAGTCTTGTCATTGAAAGGATTAGGCGATGTCTTGCTAATGCTGAAAGAATTTGCTTCCAGCTCATCCAAACCTGATGATTCCGGAAGTATGTACATCGCCAGAGATGAGTCCTGGACATTTCCTGCAGAAACGGGAGGCAGTGTTGGCAAAATCTCAACAAATACTTCCACATTGATAGAAATCTGGTAAACACCTGAATCTGTGGGTGTACCATCTATTAGCACACAGTAGTACTCACCGGCTGTGAATTCATCATTCGGGGCGTTGGATTCCCAGCTTAAACCAGGAGGGAGGTTGTCAATATCATGGAGCTTAACATGATGTAAGTCCACTGTATCATTATTGAAAACATAATATGCCGGTGGGAGAATTGTGATCTCCTGGGTGTATGGGATATTGTAATAGCCCACAGCAAGTGAATCGGGACAAACCTGTCCATTATTTTCAGGGTCCGGGCATGTCTGCTCATTGCCTGGTGTACATTGTCCACTGACGAGCACACTTGAAAAGGCAAACAGAACTACGAAGAAAGTTACAAGGATATTTTTCATGGTGCAAGGTATTTGGCCTATAACAAATATAGTTTTTTTACCTGTGACAGGGTAACTTTTTTCGATTTTCAGTATTAATAGATGTAAACCTATTTATTATGATCCCGCAGGAAGAAAAATTGATCAACCGTTTTCACTACGGTCAGATGTCCAAAGGTGAGTTACAGCAACTTATTCGTATGATTGTGAAAGATGACAAAGTGTTGAGAGCTTTCAGAGATTACCAGATGCTTATAGATTCACTTGACAAAGTACAATCCTAGACCGGACAATGTCAATAATAAGTAATTTAATGTACAATTACTTTTTTTAAGACTTTACTTTCCGGTCCCTCAATTCCTATTTCAATCATATACATCCCGGGATACAATTCACCAATTGGCAGCATCAAATGGCTTTGTTCAACTGAAAGGTCCTGATGATAGAGTTCCTGGCCAACAAGGTTATAAATTGACAGCGACCGGGCTCTGATAGTATTAGGCCAGCTGATATTAAGGATTTCATCTGCTGGAATAGGATAAATTTTTATCACTTCTGAAGGATATCCAGAATCATCAATGCCTGAGCTTGCTTTACCCAGGCGGGCCATGAAATAATCCAGGCTGCCTATTGAACTCATCTGGTGCGAACCTGCAATTATGTTATCCAGGAAACCACCAACAGCATAATAGTTGCCATCCTGGTCAACTACCCCATCCCGACATTCAACATTCCCTGCACTTTTTAATTGATCTGCCCAGAGTACAGAGCCATCAGGATTGAAGCATCCGATAAATCCATCATAATAGGCCATGGATGTTAATTCAATGCCTCCCAGGTTCAGGGTCAGTTGGAATTCTCCGGCCAAAAACATCTTGTCATCATTTGAGCATGACAAGGCAGATGGTTCATCGATCTCCATGTTGCCAAAACTGTATGACCACTGATATGTACCAGCCTCATTATATTTTGCAAAGAAAATATCCATACCCCCTGCTGAGACATGGTTATCATTCTCGAAATTGATATCTCCCATGTACCATCCGGTGACATAATAATTATTATCACTATCGACTGCTACTTTCGTCATGTGATCATCAAACTCTCCTCCAGCCTGTTGCACCCATATGACCTCTCCATCAGGTGTGCACTTCATGATAAAGGCATCAGCATAATGGACTGATGTGAGATTAATGGTGCCGAATTGAACAGTTTCAAGGAACCTGCCTCCTACAACCAGGTTATTGTCATGGTCAACAGCAATATCGAAGGCATAATCATAGCTTGTACCACCGAAGCTAATGGCCCAGATGCAATCGCCCTGGCTTGAATATTTTGCTAAAAACAGATCTGAGGCTCCAGCCCAAGGCACGATGATATCATCAAAATAGGCAGTATGGTTGATAGGCCCGGTGATATAAATATTGCTGCTGTTGTCCAGTGCTATTCCCTGTGCCTGGTCGTCCTGTATCCCTCCTGCAGTTTTCACCCACTGAAAGTTGCCATTCAAATCGTATTTGGCAATGAGAATATCATCAGTATTTGCATTATAGCTGGCTATTGTATTACCGCCTATGCTTGTTTCAGTCCTAAAACTCCCTGCTATATATAAAAAGCTGTCGTCTGTTACAATACTGTTCGCCCATTCAAAGTTGGCTCCACCTTCCTGAACCAGCCATAACTTATTTCCCAGGGTGTCAAAAGCTGCCAGGAAAATGTCATTGTCACCATTAGAAGTCAATTCTACTCCTGCAATAGTTGCCTGATCCCGGAATCCTCCTGCAACATAAATGATATTGTCCTGACCAACGGTTACAGTATAAATAAGATCATTGTTTTCACCTCCACCGCCAAGCAGCCACTTCCATTCCTGTTGGGCCATGTTGCTAAAGGAAGAAAAGATGATCATCATAAGCAGAAACAGACGAGAATAAGTTTTCATAACAATTTGAATTAGGGTTTATTGTAATCCAAATATAATGAATAATATCCTGGAAACCAACAAAAAAAGGGAGCCCGATGGGCTCCCTTAAGCTATTTAAGAAGTCTCCTATTGTATCAATAGTTTCCTTACTTCTATTCCTTGTTCAGTTCTTACCTGAACGATATACATACCTGCGTTATAACTAGAGGTATTGATTGTAATATGTTTATTATCAGTATTGATAAAATCAACCAATTGTCCCATCTGGTTAAAGATCCTGATATCTACAATCCTCTCGGATGAAATGATATTGAGATGATCATTTGCAGGGTTAGGATAGAGTTTAACCTCAGTTGGATCAACTGCTATTCCCGGATTTTCAACACCAACACCAACCAGTACTTCGAAGCAGACATCATCGATATACGCCATTGGGCTATTACCTGCTGATGACCATGCATAGAGGTTATAACCACCAAGTGTTGTAGCACCTGCTGTGGTACCGGTTCCCAGTGACCATTGATACTCGATAATCAACTCACCGTCAACATAATATTGGGCAAGATCGTTATCGATATCAATGATGAGTTCATTGAAGATCCATGTACCTGGAAGGTAATCAAACGTTGCTGCACCAAAACCTCCAGCATCTACCACTGCAGTGCTGTCAACATCATATGATACCTGGAATCCCCACTCAGTACCAATAATAACATCTTTTTGCAGATTAAAGTATCCGCAGAATCCTGGTTCAACATACAGATTAAGTGAGGTCCAGTATTTACCTGCGGTCAGGTTTTCATCTGCAAAGTTTTTGACAAGGTCTGTTGTACCTTCAATAAGTATTGAATTACTTGGACTATTTGAAACGGCGTCAGAGACTATTGCATCTTCTGCTGTTCCGGGAGTACCACTCCAGGTTGTCCAGAGTCCTCCAAGCTGCTCAGCAACGTATCCGCCAACGGTTAATTCATCAAAGCCTTCACAATCTGCATCTGTGATGTCTTCAAAACAAACATCATCGATATACGCCATTGGACTATGAAGATTTGATGCCCATGCATAGAGGTTATAACCACCCAGTGTCCTTGCACCCGGTGTAGTACCGGTTCCCAGTGACCACTGATATTCATGGATCAGTTCACCATTCACGTAATACTCGGCCCAGTCTTTTGTAATATCAATGATCAACTCGTTATGAATCCAGGTGCCAGGTTCATATGTGAAAGTTGCTGCACCAAAGCCACCTGCATCTACCACTGCAGTGCTATCAACATCAAATGATACCTGGAATCCCCATTCAGTACCAATAATAACATCTTTTTGCAGGTTAAAGTATCCGCAGAATCCTGGTTCAACATAAAGTTCAAGTGAAGTCATATACTTACCTGAAATCAGGTTTTCAGCTGCGAAATTTTTAACAAGGTCTGTAGTACCTTCAATAAGTATTGAATTACTCGGACTATTTGAAACGGCGTCAGAGACTATGGCATCTTCCGCTGTTCCGGGAGTACCACTCCAGGTTGTCCAGAGTCCTCCAAGTTGCTCAGCAGCATATCCGCCAACGGTTAATTCATCAAATCCTTCACAATCGGCAGTAGAATATTCCATGAAGCACACATCATCGTAAAAGGCTCCCGGAGGGCCTCCGCTGTCTGATCCCCAATAGTCGATTCCACCAATGGTCAATGTATTCTCAAATTCAATGATCATGGTACCATCAATATACACATATCCCATTCCAGCATCCAGATTGTACATAATCTCAACCATGAACCATGTGTCCTGGGTGTAGGTAAAGGTTTCTGTGCTCTGACCGGCAAATGATCCGGTTCCGCCGTCATCAAAGAATAACTCAAGGTTCCAGTCAACACCCGGTGCGGGATCTGTCTGAACATTGAAGTATCCTGAGGATCCTGTAGGCACATACATGTAGTGTGAATAAGCCCATGATCCAGTAGAGATAGCTGCGCTACCTAATTGGAAAACAAGGTCGATGCCTGTGTTGTCAATAGTAAATGAATTGGAAGGGCTGTTGGCCTGTGCATCTGTTACCATAGCATCTTCAGAACCGCCAGGTGCACCACTCCAGGTAGTCCAGGGACCACCTAACTGATCGGCAACATATCCTCCAACTGTAAGGTCATCAAAATTATAGCAATCGACATCCACTACTTCTTCGAAGCATACATCGTCGTAATAAGCTCCCGGAGCACCTCCGCCATCGGATCCAAAGTAGTCGATTCCACCAATGGTCATTGTATTAGCAAATTCAATGATCATTGCGCCATCAAAATACACATAGGCCATTCCAGCATCCAGATCGTACATAATCTCAACCATGAACCATGTATCCTGGGTGTAAGTAAAAGTCTCTGTGCTCTGACCTGCAAATACACCGGTTCCACCGTCATCAAAATACAGCTCAATGTTCCATTCCACACCTGGTGCAGGATCTGACTGAACATTGAAGTAGCCTGAGAACCCTGTCGGTACATACATGTAATGTGAATAAGACCATTTACCGGTTGAGATAGGGTCGCTGTTAAGTTGGAAAATAAGGTCAATGCTGGTAGCATCAATAACAAATGAATTGGCAGGGCTGTTGGCTTGGGCATCTGTGACCATGGCATCTTCAGCACCGCCCGGTGCACCACTCCATGTAGTCCACATTCCACCTAACTGATCGGCAACATATCCACCAGCTGTCAGGTCATCAAAATTATAGCAAGGGCCAGCGGCAGCTCCACCGAAAAAGTAGTCAACGATAGCATCCATCAGGTCTGCCTGAACACCAACATCAGAGATCGCTGCAAATGAAGCAGTAGTAAAGACAGTTTTAAATGCCCTGCTTTCATACTGCACTGCACAAATTCCTTCTGGTGTAGGATCTGTGACATTGAATAAGTCCATTCCAACATGATCTACCATTTCATCAAGATACAGGCCATCTTTATCTGTGGTGAAAATGTCCTGCAATGGGAGTGTCATTCCTTCAGCAAGAGATCCTGCAACACCATCTGCACTTCCTGTTGCGTCAATGAACCAGATATCCTGAGATACTTCTCTTAATCCAAAATAGTCATATGGGAAATCGCCTGCAGCAAATACACCTGCACTGCTCCACCTGTCCCATAGGAAATCCTGTCCTGAAAAGAAGAGAAAGCCACCACCATCCAGGTAAGTGGCCAGATTCGTTTCATCATTGTCGGTCATGGTCTGGCTATTTTGCCAACCTTCACCGCTGAACCAAATGATGAGTTCATACATTTCCATTGTTGCCAGGTCAGGGCCATCCATAGTTAAGTCAGTTACCTCATAGTAGGTATATGTATAACCACCGGCATCCAGTGCGTCCATGAAATACCCGGAGCAATCCGTGAATCCCAGATCAGCACTACCGTCTCTGTCAACAAGTAGAATAGTTTGACCAAAAATAAAAAATGATGAAAGGAGAATCATCATTAAAGACAAGGTAAATCTTTTCATAGTGTAAGATTTTAGTTAATAATTATATTACTTTGGTAGGTTACTCACAAATATACGAGAAAAAAAATTAAAATACCATTAATTTTTTTTCTTAAACTTATCAACATATTCCGCTTCGATAAGCATCATCTCATCTAAGGGGATATGGAAATGATCAGCCTTTTCCCGGGTATGTTCCAGCCAGGTGCTATCGGTTTTTAAATATCCTATTGTAGAAAGCAGGGCTTTGTGCTTGTTAAATGCCTCAGGATGATTTTGTTGAAACATGTATTCTGCGTTGTCAAGGAGACTCTGTTCAGTTG
The DNA here is from genome assembly GCA_963753055.1 of uncultured Bacteroidales bacterium. GTDB lineage: Bacteria > Bacteroidota > Bacteroidia > Bacteroidales > B18-G4 > JAUWGC01. Next base: position 542,129 of record CAVWAP010000004.1, read on the forward strand.
AAATCCCTTTTTTAACTGCCTGGTCTTTCACAAACTGAAACCAGTCAGGATCATCCTGAATAGATTTAATAACATGCTCAATACCAAAAAGGGTATGATAAGAAAATGGATCATCTTTTGCGAATGCAAATAATGCTTCGGCATAAAGTGTTTCTTCAATAGACTGCTCATTAAGGCGTGCTTCCCGGATTATCGTGTTAAACCAATCAGCGAAGTTGATAATGTCATTCTCATAACGATAAATAGGCTCCCTTAATGAAGTGGGTGCGTAAAGATTATAAAGATTATCAATGAACCTCCAGTCAAAAATGTACTGGAACCTTTCTGTGATAGAAAGGATGATAATATCCTGCTTTTCGATTTCCTGTTGCAGGTTCAAGTCTGATACATAAGTTGGTTCAAAATAAAAATCCGGGTATACTTTCTTGTAGAAAAACCAGAATGCTTCGTTCCTGAAAAGATTTTTAGGTATCCTGGTATTGAAGATATTCCAGTAATAGCTATCCCCAACCACCAGTACCATGGGTTTCTCATCACCTTCTTCAACAATGAATTTATATTCCGGATAGGCCATGGTATCCATTTTTGGCTCCCATAACAGGTTCATGGTCTTGCTAACATCGTTATCTGTCCTCTGTGCTTGATCAGTATATTCCCATCCGCCAATATAAGCTGTTGGCATCTTGATGTTTCGGATGCCTTCAATATACTTCAACATCGAATCGGCTGCAAAGGTCATTGCATAGATGCTCCAATGGATGCCATTCTTAGTGAAAACAGGATAATCAAAGGTGTCTTTGATATCAATAAAATACTTGTTAAAATCGATATGCTTTACATGATACTCCTTAAATTTCTCAATGTAGGCCTCGTAATTACTGGTTGTACGCCCTGCAATATCATACCTTTCCGGAATAAACTCAGGATAAACGCTGGCTTTGCCGGGCTCCAGCATAATTACCAGGTCTATATCAAATTCACGTTTCAGATGCTCCTGAAGAAATTTGATCCGTCTTGCTTTCCTGTCGATGATCTGGTAACCGACGAAATCTTTGCCAAGGTATGCACGGATGTAATCAGCTTCAAAAAGCTGTCCATCATTCCCAACAACCACACCTTCAGCATTTGCTTTGTTAAACAGGGAGAAGTCAAGTTGATTATTAAGGCGGATAAAATCATTATGAAAACCTAAGTTCTCCTCCAGGTAAGGCTCAAAAGCGGTTTGATATTCCATGTCAAACCAGGAATTCAATGTCAATTCAGGCTTCGCTGCAGGTATAAAATCGCCCTGTAATGGATGATCCGGGAATATGTGAATAATTCCCTGCACTGCAGGCAAAAGCAGTATTATTATGATGATGATAAATGCAATATGTTTGATCTTCTGAGCCATTAAAACCTGAAATATATAAATGGATTAAATCCGGTTGCGTTGATTGCTGCCACACATAACACAAGGAATACTAATGAAAATGCCAGCATCCTGTATATAATTGCATTCCTTTGATCCTGCGCAAATAATCTCTCCTGCCATTTTTCAATCTTGGTGAATCCTCCCCAGAATGAAAAGAATGTTGCAACCGCCATTATGAAATAAAACTTGCTGTCCAGGAAAATATCGGCTACTCCTCCTTCAAAAGCAAACATCCTGTCAAGATAAATCCATGCAGATGAAATATTCTCCGCCCTGAAGAATACCCATCCAATCAGGACAATCACGAATGTGATGATAATGCTGGGCACCTTGCCAATTGTCTTATAGAATTTCAGTAAGAATAGCCTGTCGGCAATTAGGAAGAAACCATGGAAAGCGCCCCAGAGCACAAAATTCCAGGCTGCACCGTGCCATAATCCTGAAATAAGAAATACTATCCATAGGTTGAAATACATTCTGCTTGCAGATACACGGTTGCCACCCAGCGGGATATACAGGTAATCTTTCATAAACCTGCCCAGGGTAATATGCCATCTACGCCAGAATTCGCTGATATTCTGCGAGATATATGGATTATTGAAGTTCTCGGGAAACTTGAACCCGATCATTCGTCCAATGCCAATGGCCATGTCGGAGTAACCAGAAAAATCAAAATAGATCTGGAAGGCGTATGCGATGATGCCTACCCAAGCCAGGCAGGTAGACAATTCTTCTCCTTCCAGGGCAAATATGATATCGACTTGCTCTCCCACGACATTGGCTATCAGCACCTTCTTGGATAACCCTATAATAAACCTGAAAAACCCGGTAAGCCGGTTATTAATATTCTCATTGGCAGACCTGTCGACCAGCTGATCAGCTATCTCATTGTACCTGACAATAGGACCGGCAATCAACTGAGGAAACATCAGGATATACAGGGCATAGTCGCTTACTTTTTTAAGGGGCGCATGAACTTTGCGATATACATCGACAGAGTAAGTGAGTTTCTGGAATGTGAAAAATGAGATTCCTATGGGTAGCATTACCCTTGTCCATGCTATATGATTGAAGCCCAGTAATTCTATCAGGCCGTTGAAGTTATCAACAAAGAAGTTTGCATACTTAAAATAAGCAAGGAGGCCAACATTGAGTATGATCGATACCCACAGCAAAAGGTTCTTCTTTCGCCCAGAGGAAGTGTACATCTCCTGCACTATATAAAAGTCCACAAGAATGGAACCCAGGACAATAAAGAGGAACCGGGGAGCGCCCCAGGAATAGAATAGTATACTGGCCAGCAGGGCAAAGTAATTCCTGTATTTCCTGCCCAGAATGAAGTAAATGATTAAAAAGGAAGGAAGAAAATACAGAAGAAATAAGCTGCTGCTAAAAACCATTAATGTCCGTTATTTTAATAGATGAACATTGATTTTTTTACATGGATATTCATATCTGAATCAGTCAGCTTTATTAAATAAATTCCCGGGGGGCACTTGCAGCCTGACTGGTCTTTACCATTCCAGTGGTATTTTTTAAGTCCGGCAGTACCAGATGATCCATTCTCTATAACCCTAATAAGTTTGCCATAAGGATTAAATATTTCAATTAAGATATCTCCAGGAGAATTCTGCACGAACTCAATATTTATTTGATCATTGAATGGATTGGGATAGATATTAAATTTATCGCTAAGATTTTCTGTGTTGATAGTGCCCAGGTGTTCATCTACCAGCAAGGTAACAGGGATAATTTCAACAATCTGGAATTGCTCGTTGATGATCATCTCACAATGATATTCCCCATCGGCCATTCCTTCAGAATCGAAATATACCGAATTGAATAAAATGGAGTTACCCAGCATCGTTCCCATGGATGAATTAATACTGATCCACGAAATCACGGGTCCGAGGTTTACCAGTTCCAGGTTCCCCGTAATGATATGAGGCTCATTACCATAAATATCACCAATCACTTCGAAGTAGATAGCTATATTTTCCAATGCGTTAGGTTCAAGGAAGACCACAATTTCTGCAGTAGCAGTTTCACCGGGTTTGATTACACCCCAGCCACTGGGATCTTCTCCATGCCAGTTCGTTGTCGCACCGCTTCCTGTCACACCATCCCATACAAGGTCGCCCAGGGATCCCCCTACAAAATTTGTTGCTGAAAACAGGTCCGTTTCAGGAGGAAAACTTAAGTTAATATCCCTGATCCATTCACTATCGTCGCTTGGATTATAGACGGTGAGGTTGATGATATGTTGCTCACCTGCATGCAGCACTTCTGCATCGCATTCCAGGTATGACCCCAGGATACTGCGATTACCTGTGATATCAGAATTGCCTGGGATTGAAGAGATCCAAATTTCATAATTGATATTTCCATCGCCGGCATTTTCCATATTTAGCACAACTTCATCCTGCTGGTCGGGCTTCATGGCCATGTAGATGTTATCAGGATCATATGCTAGGGCAGGGGAGGCGTCAGAACATGAAGGGAATGATATATAATCTATCCAGGCTCCATCCATGCCAATACTGGTAGTTCCATCTTTCTCGTATCTCCATTCAAGACGATGAAAACCTGCGCCCAGGGTAAATATTTCCTGTGACCAATCTTCCTCTCCATCCCAGCGACCATGCTCTGTCCCATCGATAAAAAACGCCAGGTAGTCGAAATTGTCATTATTCTCATCATTTTCGCATGATACCTTTTTGTGAAATGACAACTCTCCTTCCGACAATACATTAACGTCAATCATCAGGGATGATTTCTGATCATGTGAGATATGGCCTGACCTGGCACTGAAGGCCCCCTGGTAAGGATATATCTCGCTGATAATCCAGTCTTTATTGCCATCAAAACCCCAGGTAAATGCAGAGAAATCGCCTGTTTCAAAGTTCTCAAGCGTTCGGCCGATATCCAATGAAAAACTATCCTGGACGGAATAGCCAAACTCAGCACTTACATCCAGATCAAATAGTATTGAGCTGCCAATAAGTGCTTCATCAGATACGGTGATGTTAAACATACAATAAGCCATAGAATCAGGATAAAGCATTACGATGCTGCCGGTATCATCATTGATAGTTATATATGGATCAATACATGACAATGTTCCGACAACATTGGATGCTGATGCACCACCATTATTCATCAAGGCAACAAACAGGTCGGTTTGCTCACCCGGATCCAGATACCCGTTTGAAGAATCCATCACAATCACTTCACCCACTGAGATCTCAGGAGCATAGCATATATAATACAGGTCACTGCTCCAGTTTGCCCTGTTTCCATCTATCATGGTATGGATCTCAATAGGATAATTGTTTGGAATGCCGGGATCAATGTCCCAGGCAAAAGCATTTTCAAAACTAAGCGTGGTCCCTGCCGGCAATGTTCCAATTGTCTCAACACTATCGGTAATATTTATCAGGGAGTCATTTGATGCTATGGTCATTGTGGCATTGTTGATGGGTCCAGATTCCATATTAGTGAGATCAACGCTAAGTAAAGCAGTTTCACCATATTCAAGGATCTCATCCCCCCCGGAACTGATAGAGTCTTCAATGATGATGCCTGTAGTTGAAAACTGTAAGGTTTTATAATTGTATATGAAGTTGTTATCTGTAACCCTGAAAGTAATGTCGACATTATTATAAGAACTCTGTATGTTTCCGCTTAACAGGCCATCTTCTGTTAATGATAACTCAGGTGGATAATCATAGGGCTCCAATGTTACAATTTGCCCCTGGCCCGGTACAGCATTATTATATGCATCAGTATACTGAAAGGTCTCATCATCTCCATCTGAGATACCTGGGATCCATAGCAAGTTATCCGGCACATTAATATAATCGTAATAAAATTCAATATTTCCTGAAGGGTACAGCTTCACTGCCATATCTACTTCGTAAGTGGTTTGATCGTCCAAATGGGCTTTCAAGCGAAATGTTGCACTATTCTCATCTCCTTCATACCATATACCATCACCCATTGCAGGATAAATGCGCAGCTCTTGTGTCATAAAGGGTGAGATATTTCTGGTAATTGTAAAGAGTACCTTATCGTCATTAAAGTATGGATAAGGATATAGTTGCTCATCAAACATCAGGTAACCGTCGACATGAATGGTTATATCCTGGTAGGTACTGTCATAAAAAGGAAAATCGAAATCGATAGCTTGCGTAACATAGCCATTACCGTTACTGGTAGGGGATAATTGGTTTTGGCTGATCGATGGAAAGGTACCTGAAGAAGTTGATTCATTGTAATGCCGGTACAGATGCCAGCGGTAGGGTGCAGCACCGTTATTTGCAAGCATCTGCTGGCTGTAGTACATGCCAACCTGACCAGTAGGAAGGGAAGAATTTGCTACTTCGACTTTATCGAAATTTATTGGTGTTACAATTGACATCCTGGTGATATCATTATCGTTCAGTTGTACATTGCTCTGCAAACATGGTATTTCCTGTACACCATTCGTATAATCCATGAGTGAATAAGATACGATAGTACCTGTACCTGCATTGCCCGGGTCGTCTTCATCAACCTGGAGGAAAAATTTTGCATCCTGTCCAGGTGTAATCTCGCTTAGTAACGGCGAGACATCTAGGCCAAATTCAATCGTTTTATTTGCAGGGATTCCTGTTCCTCCCTGCATATACAAAGCACCTCCCTGGTAATCAAAAATCGGGAAGTCCAGCACATGATCAGGCTGGAAAGCATTGATGTTTGTCGATACACCTGCGGTTACCTTAATCATGTTCCGCACGTCATGTTCAAGGATGATCTTCATGGTCAGTTGTGGTTCACAATCCTTGGCATCGAGCACATGCACGCAGTGATTCCAGACACCTCCTTCACCCATGTTGTCTGCTACAGTTTTATACATCATATAAGCGAAACCCTGGTCGCCCCAGCCCGGTACGCCACCGTAACTTTGTGCCATTTTAAAGCCGCCAATCTCCCAATCCTTCATGTCGACAACGCCATCACTATTGATATCAATATCATTGGTATACTGTCCGTCACCATTATAATCGTACCTGATTGAATCATTGTAACCAACAATTGTCATTGCGTGGTTGGGCGAACCTCCAAAATAAGTAAGAACATATTTTCCAGCTTCCGGAGTCCCGGCCGGTAATTGAGTATTTGCACCCATGTACTGAGCATAAAAATTACCGACTCCCCCAATGGATGACCCATCAAGATGGTCATACATCCATTGCTTAAAAACATTAAGCCCTTCCGGTGATCCGACGTATACCTGCAGCATATTATTGATCCTGTTGTGCATGCCATTGTAATAGTTGTCGTATCCGGACAGCCATCTGTCATTGCCACCATAAGAAAGGGTCCCACCGTAATCTGTTACGTTAGGCATCCCGTAATGTTTTAATACCTGGAAACTGTGCAGATAGCTTACTCCAAAGTATCCATAACCACTATTCAGCCAGTTCCATGCAAAATGCGTAGGGTATTGGTTTTCAGGTACATTGGCAGGCAGGTTTCGCAGCCTGTCAATCTCATAAGTAAAATTATAGGCAATGCCGGCAGCCTGGCCGCAGCAATACTCATCCTGGTTGAATACAGGCCTGAAGTATGGATGCTGGGAATTATCAATTACAGCTGGAAGACTCCGGTTTTTATATGAGGGGGGTAAGGTTAACTCAGGAAGCTTCATTAATTGCCATTCTTCAGCCTGGGTCAGGGGTATTAGTTGTTGTGTGCAGACCTCGTGAGAAAGTGGAAGTTTGTCCTGGCCTTTTGAGTTGATAGTTAGAACAAAACAAGCTAATAATAGTAATGTATATCTCATTTCCTTCAGATTTAGTTACTAAAGAGGCATAAAAATACGATAATTGATCGTAACCGAAAAACTTACAAGCTAACCTTTAATAATAGATTACTTCACAGTTGGGGACACTGGAACGGAACTCATCAACTTTTTTGTCTGATAACTTGGTATTATAGCATTCCAGGTGGCCCAGATTACTCAACGAGGTAAGGTATTTAAGATTGTTAACCTTGGTGTTGTATATAGACAAGCGCTTAAGATTAACCAGGTTTGATAATACCTTCAGATTCTTTATGGGCGTACCTGCGCAGTTCAATGTTTCCAGGCTTGTCAGGTATTGTAATGGATCCAGGCTTTCAACCGGTGTATTCCTTAAATCAAGATGTTTAAGATGCTCCAGGTTGCTGATTGGAGTTAGGTCGTTGATAGGATTATTTGCAAATTCCAGTTGCTCAAGTTGTTTCAAGCCACTTATTGGTCCCAGGTCGCTGATCTGGGTATGGCTCAGCTTTAGCGATTTCAAATGCATAAACTGAGAGATCGGTGATAATGACTGTATGTTTTTGTTGTTGTTGAGGTCGAGTTCTGCTAATGTGGCAATCTGATGCAGCTCTATCTTATTTGGAGGATCATTAAAGTCAAATGACTGATGAAAAACAGCTTTCCATGGATCTGACAGTCCGTTCCACCATGATCTTAAATCGTTGGATTGAAAGATTACCAGGCATTCAGGCTGGTAACGATTAAATTCAATTACTTCTGCTTTTGTGATGCTGGTAAGATCACAATAAACCAACTGGAGGCCGTTCAATTCCTGCAAAGGGACCAGTGATTGAATGTTTGTACTGTCAACATTTAGTTTTTTCAGGTTATCCAGGTCCGATAGCGCTTCTATGCTTTCGATTTTAGTTACAGATGCATCAAGGTATTCCAGTTTGATCAAATCCCTGACAGGATACAGGTCCTGAATATTGGAACCTTTTGCATTCAGATAAGTCATATCAACCAGGTCATTAAGTGGCTCAAGGCTTTTAATGAGTGTGAATGACATATCAAGCCTTTCGAGCATGCGTAGCACTTTCAACGGCTCCAGGTCGTTGATTCTGCCATTATGAGAAATGTCAATATCTGCCAGTATAGCAACCTGGTGAACCTGCTCCTTCGTTGGCTCAGGGTCAATGCTTACATAATTGGAAAACACCAGCTGCCAGTCAACATTAAGCCCGTTCCACCAGCTGATCAATGCGGCTGATTCAAAGATTACAAGGATATCCGGGTTTTTGGTCATGAAATTATCAGCTGTCTCAGCTGAGACCATGGAATTATCACAATAGATCTTTTTTAAGGATTCCATACCTGATAGTGGCTCAAGGTTACGTACCAGTGTATTATCCAGGTAAAGAGTTTGCAGGCTGGCCAGACCGGTAAGAGGAGAGAGATCCTGGATCTTATTGTCTTCTGCATATAGCCTTTCCAGGTTGCTTATACCAGTGACATCATTAAGGTTCAGGATGCCTGTTTTTGAGCAATTGAGCAATTGCAGGTTTTTAAGATTTGATAGGGGTGATAAGTCTGTGATAGGTGCTGCTTCAAACCTTAAGTCCTTCAAATTTTCTAATTCTGATAATGGCTGGAGACTGTCGACAAGTGTGTTATTAAAATGGAGTATCTCAAGTTGAGTGAAGTTGCTCACCGATCGCAAGCTTCTTATTTCATTATCGTCCAGGATAATGGTACGCAGGTTGATGGAATATTTTAACGGTGATATGTCTTTGACCAGTGTGTTACTGCATTCAAGTTTCTCCAATTTGGACAGGTTGCGGATAGGGTTGAGGTCATGTGTTTTTGTGCCGGAGCAGTTAAGGCTCCTTAAGTTACTCAATAGGCTCAAAGGATCTAGATTATAAATCCTTTCATTGTTTTCGATATTCAGCTCTTTCAAGTTGGAGATAGCCCCCAGTTGTGAATAGATGTTTTCGGTATTATATGCTACGGTGTCTTTAATAGAGGCAGGCACCGTATCAACTTCGTTGATGAACAGTGTATCTTCAGAATAAACCAAAATAGTATCATACTTAATGATCTCGAAAGTATCTGTTCGGGTCACGATCCAGGTGTCGCTGAAAGCGTAGACCTCGTTAAGTGCAATTGTGTCACCAAGCATATTTTCACTTCCAAAAACATCCTTCCATGCCTGGGTCAGACCATTCCACCAGGTCCGGTTTTCTTCATTTTCATTGAGCTTGGTTGTGTATATACTTGCAATCCTTACATCCCGGTCAATATCATTGTAATTGACTTCGATGTACCTGATCTTGTTGTTGTTTATAGTATTGTTTTCTATATTGATACCGCTAAGGTTTCTGTTGGTTGATACCAGGAAATACAACTCCCCGCTTTCGGTATAATTGGGTTCAATGCTCTGGATATTGTAGGCAAACTTTACATCTTTATAAAAAAACGTGATGTCTTTCAGGTACGCCTGGACATCTTTATTGATCAGGTTTGTCCTTTTTTCATCCAGGTCATCTTCAATTTGTACTTCTTCATCGAAAAAGATCTTCTGATAACTTTCATTGATAATGGTTTGCTTATCCCTGGCAGAGGTGCCTTTATCACCAAGGGTGTTAATGGCAAACTGGTACATATTGATCAGCTCTTTCACCTGATCTTTTATTCGGGTAAGGTCTTCAGCACTGTATTGTGGCTTTTGTTGCTGAGCTTGAAGGACCGGTGGGGAAAAGACAAAACTGAATGTTGCTGCAAGAAGCAATATTCCTTTGTAGATTTTATTCATGGTAGATATAATTCATTAACAATTGCTTGTCTTTGTCCGTGATCTCAATGAGGTTCGAGATAAGCCAACCTGTGTTAAAGCCTTCCCTGTTAAAGTATGAAAGCTCAAAGTACCATCCGTCAATCTGAAAGAAATGAAACTTCAATCTGGAAACTGTTTTAAATTTCATCCTGTTGTTCTTAACCTCAAAGAGAAAGATACTTAAATAATCTGGTTCAAACCCTCTTTCGGTGTATAGTTCAAGACTGTCCTTGTTGTTAAATACGCGGAAGAGGTTCATGAATCCAAGCTCATGACTGAGGGGATGGATAAACTTGCTGTCATTGTATTTTGTTGTATCAAGATGGTGCAGGACATCTTTAAATGGCTGGAAGTAGATGTCAGAAATGACCCATTTGGAACCTACTTTTTCTTCCTGAAGCGAAAGAAATAGAATTACTGGCTGATCCTTGCCCTTGTAATTGAACACAGTCCTTAATTCAGCAAAGAACCCGCCACCATGGAATTCAATGTAAATAGGATCATCTTTATCCATAACCTGCTCGATGAACTTATTCTTCAGGTCTTCTGTAAGGATATCATCATTGAGGTTAAACAGGATAGGTAAGTACTTTTTCCTAAGTTTGCGGCTGTGGAAATCCTTGTCCATACTGTATAGTCTCTCGCCTTTAACATCTTCTTCAGCATTAAAACGGCGAAGGAACTGATTCACCTGCTTTGTCTCTGCATACAAAGCACGTTCATCTTCCATAACATCTCCTATGGATTGAGCATTTAAGCTCAAACTGGCCAGACCCACCCATAAGCAGCAGATCAATACAATTCGTATCATTAAGTTAAAAAGATTTGAAAAGGTCCTTATTTCATTGTCTCAACCACTCTCACGTCTCCAAGGAGCACGTCCCAGAAGCCAATCAGCTTACCGCCAATCTGGGTTTGTTTTCGCTCAACGTATACAGTAATGTCTTTCTTGGTTGTATCCACATACTTAAGACCATCATCGGTTGTCCCCTCAAAGCGCTGGTAGATCGTTATCACACCAACATATCTTCCGTCTGGCTGTAATTCCAGGTCGCTGATATATTGGATATTATACCACTTGATGGATACTTTGTCGTAGTTCAGTAACATGAGCCTTTCAAGATACTCTTTGATTGGATAATACTTTACTTCTTCCCGGCTAAGTGAACTAACACCCATCTGTGCATCTTCCACAAATAATTCAAGGGTGCGGTCAATCACTCTCTTGGCTTCAGAGAAAGGTGTTTCCTTGCTTCCAATGATGCTGATATATTTACTCAGGTCCCTGATCTTTTCCATTGCAAGACTGTCGATAGCTTTCTTTCTTTCAGGGCTGATTTCATCCTGTGCAGTAGCCTGGAATCCCAGTGTCAATCCTATAACCAGGATTAATAAGAATTTGATCTTCTTCATTTTAATGTCTTATTTTTTGATTAATTCCAATTCAACAATCTTGCCATTTTCATCAGTTCCAACATTTTCAATGGCATTGGTAATTTTCTTTTGGTCTTTCAAATAATTGAGGTATTTACTGATAGTTGTAGGCCGGTCGTAATCCACAATGTCTCCTTCCCGGCTGATGATAATCAAGACAGGTGTTTGAGGAGAAGCAAACATATTTACCGCTTCACCGATTTTCTGGTTAGCAACATCGACAGTAGGAGCATAGGCTATTTCCCGGAAATACTTATCCAGCTTTTCCGATACCGATAGCTCTGCTTTCTTTGCTGCCTCTTTACGCAACCTCTCTGCTTCCGCTTTTTCAGCTGCAATGACATCTTCTGCCTCCTGTATCATGCTGAGGATCTCAGGCTCGTTAAGGTTCATCGCTTTTGTTTCCCTCAGTAGCCTCTCTTTCTCCTCAATGGTCATACTTCCATCGTCATTGATAATAGCTGCGAGGTTCTTCTTGGCCTGTTCAACCTTTTGAGCATATTCTGCAGCTGCTTGTTCCCTTGCTAATTTCTTTTGGCTTTTGCAGCCCCCCATTCCAACACTGACCAGCAATGCAATCAAAATAATCAATGGGATTTTGCTCATAATTCTTGTCATGATCTATAATAATTAAGTGTTTGTGAATTTGATGATTAAACCGATGTATTAACGTACAAATCTATTTAAAATTTTATTAAGCGTAATCAAAAATATTTTGCTTTTGTCATTCTTTCGTATTTTCGCACCACAAATCAGGCATGATGGAAAGAATGAAAGAAACTGTTCAGTTCCTCAAAGCAAAAGGAATTGATGATCCAAAAGTTGGGATCATCCTTGGTAGCGGGCTTGGAAAGCTGGTCAGGGAGATTAATATTGAGACCACTATCGAGTATGAAGCAATACCTAATTTCCCTGTTTCCACGGTTGAATTTCACAAAGGTCGTTTGATCTATGGCAGCATGAATGGTAAAAAAGTCCTGGCCATGCAAGGCCGCTTCCATTATTATGAAGGCTATTCACTGCAGGAGATTACCTTCCCTGTGCGGGTAATGAAAATGCTGGGGATTGAAAACCTGCTGATCTCCAATGCAGGTGGAGCACTGAACCTGGATTTTCCGAAAGGGACCATTATGCTCATCACCGATCATATCAACCTGTTGCCGGGAAACCCACTCATAGGACCTAATAATGAAGGGATGGGCCCAAGATTTCCGGATATGTCAGCACCCTACGATCAGTTACTGAACCAACATATGATCAACATCGCTGCGGAATTAAAAGTCACACTGCACCGGGGTGTATATGTTGCTGTCCCCGGACCAAACCTTGAGACCAGGGCTGAATATCGCTTTTTAAGGAGAATCGGAGCTGATGTCGTGGGGATGTCGACTATACCGGAAGTCATTGTGGCTAATCATATGGGACTTCCATGTGCCGCGGTTTCAGTAATTACCGATGAGTGTGATCCTGATAACCTGGCAATAGTGAATATCGATGATATCATTGCAACAGCATCCAGAGCAGAAGAAGACCTGATAAAATTATTTGGGATGCTGATAAAGAGACTCTGATTATTTCAATTTGATTTTCTGACCGATAAAGGGATACATGCCAGACTCCATATTATTGATCTTTAGGAGTTTACTTAGTTTTATGCCATATATCTGTGCTATATAATACATGGATTCACCTTCTTTCACAATATGAAATGACTTGTTGCCTTTGTTTCTTTTCTTTTCAAGATAGAGGATCTGCCCTTTCTTGAGCTTGTCATGCTTATCAAGGTCATTGTATTTGTAAATCTGCCAGGAATAGAGATCAAAGTCCTCGGCAATCTTTTCAAAAGTATCTCCATCGCGGGCATAAATAAACATTAAGCCATTATTATCATAAATCTTCCGCTCATTTGGGCCTTCCTCAAGCATTTTAAAGGTCCTTTCCGACGGATATGGATTTTGTGGGATTTCAATGGTGGTATTCCTGTGCTTGGAAGCCATGGGCTCAATCCCCTTGTCAAAATAATGCAGGTTATTTTCTTCAATGATGCGGATCAGTAACTCCGGGTACCTCGGATTTGTTGCATAACCAGCTTTTTTCAAACCATAGGCCCAGCCTTTGTAGTCGGTGATCTCGAGAGTGAAAAGACCATTATAACGTCCACGTTGTGTCAGGAAGAGGGAATGATCATGGAATGATTCTTCTGCATTACTATACTTTCTGAAACATTCGTGCTTGCGATCATCATCCTTATAGAATTTCTTACCATGCCAGGTTCCATGGCATTTAATTCCAAAATGATTATTTGCTTTACGGGCAAGCTCGCTGTTGCCTGTCCCTGATTCCAGGATGCCCTGGGCCAGCGTGATACTTGCCGGGATCTTGTATTCCCTCATCTTTTGAGTAGCAATATGCTGATATGTCTGGATGTACTCCTGCAATGAAATATTCTGTCCCTTTTGACCTGTGGCAGGAAAAGTAAGCAGGATGAAGGATAGAAAGATAAATGTAATTAATTTAGCTTTGCAGATAGGTCTGATCAACATAGGTCGTCCAATTTCATGGTGGTGCAAAAATAATCGTTTGAATGGAAATAATCTTAAAATATTTTCCCGAATTAAATCCAGGTCAGGTCAAACGACTGTCATTACTATTTGATCTGTATAACGAATGGAACGCACAGATTAATGTAATCTCAAGAAAAGATATTGATCAGCTCTACCTGCGTCATGTGTTACATTCATTGTCTATTGCTAAAGTTGCGAGCTTCAAGGATGGTTCCAGGGTGCTTGATGCCGGAACCGGAGGAGGCTTCCCGGGTATCCCGCTGGCTATCGTTTTTCCGGGAACAAAGTTTCACCTGGTCGATTCCATTGGTAAGAAGATCAGGGTTGTCAGTGAAATAGCCAATACTTTAGGACTGGAAAACATCATTGGAGAACAGGCAAGAGTTGAAGAACTGGACGGCAAATATGATTTTATTGTCAGCCGTGCAGTTAAGTCGCTGGATATATTTTACCCATGGGTAAAAAACAAAATTAAGGCTGCTTCTGTAAGCTCTGTTCCCAATGGAATACTCTACCTGAAAGGAGGTGATGTAGATCATGAGTTGGAGGGCCTGGACTGCAAACATCATATTTATCAGCTTTCAGATTACTTCACAGAAGATTTTTATACCACCAAATACCTTATTCACCTGCACAAATAGCAAATAGTAAATAGCAAATAGCAAATTATTTTTTCTATCTTCGTTGGCTCAAATCAATAATCAAGTTATGGAGACAATCAAAAAAACACTTAAGGACTCAGCTGCAGCGAGATGGCTGGTTTTAATACTTATTAGTGGACTGACTTTTGGCACTTACTGGTTCCAGGATTTCTTTTCAGGCATCAAGCCATTGATGATTACTGAAATGGGTATTACCAGCAGCCAGTTTGGTTCACTTATACAATGGACCACGTGGGCCAATGTATTTGGAATGATCATTATTGGGGGCATTATCCTCGATAATTGGGGCATTCGCCGAACGGGTATTGTTTTTGGAGCCCTTGCCGTGCTTGGTGCATCATTAACAGCCATGGGAGCTGCCGGTACCTTCTCAGATGATATCGATTCTCAGATGTGGACAATGATGATTGGCCGTTTATTATTTGGCTCAGGCCTTGAAGTTGTTTGTGTAATAGCGATGAGAACCATTGTTAAGTGGTTCAAAGGGTATGAGCTTGCACTTGCCATGGCCATCAATATGGGATTTGGCCGATTGGGATCTACTCTCGGACAGGCTTTATCAATAGATATTGGTGGTGGAGTGGTCAGTCCTTCAGTAAACTTTGCAGCTACACTCATTGCTATTGGATTGCTCATGTTCTTGATTTACATCATGTTTGATGTTAAGCTTGACAGGCAAATGAAAGGTCAGGCAAGTGATGGTGCTGACGAGTCTTTCCGTTTTTCAGATCTTGTAAAACTCATTACTAACAAGTCATTTATTTTGATTGCACTGCTTTGCGTTACATTCTACTCTGCAGTATTCCCATTCATGCAATATGCACCTGATCTGCTGATCCACAAATTCAATTTTACATATGATCTGCCGGATAGTGCCTCGATAGTGCTCTTTGGTAGCGAAGCCCTGGGTAATGCATCTGTTTATATAGGGCTATTCATTTTCGCGCTTGCGGTAACTCTCGTACCTGCGAGGATCCAGAACCGGCAGGGAAAGACTATATCGCTTGTCATCGTTTTAGTATTGTTTGTACTCTTTATATATTCTCTTTCAGATACACTGGCTGTATGGCTGACCAATGGTCCTAAAACTGCAAGTTTGATCCCCCTTGGCTCCATACTCTTTACTCCGATATTTGGAAAAATTGTGGACAGCAAGGGAAGGGCCGCATCATTGATGATACTTGGCTCTGCGCTGCTGATATTTGCTCACCTGACACTGTCAATTTTTGATAATGTCCTGCTGGGCTATCTCGGGCTTCTGTCTCTTGGTATTGCGTTCTCACTGGTGCCGGCTGCCATGTGGCCCTCTGTTGCTAAGATCGTTGCTGAGAACAGGCTGGGTACTGCTTATGCTACTATGTTTACTATCCAGAACTGGGGTTTGAACCTGTTCTTCTGGGGCATCGGAGCGGTGCTGGATAAAGTTAATCCAAGTATTGTGGCAGACCTTGAATCTGCAAGGACAACATTGGAAGCTCAGGGACTTAGTAATGTGGAGATCAGCGAGAAAATTCAATATATGCAATATGTCTCACATGAGATCCCGGCATTTAATTACACAACTCCTATCCTGATGCTGGTTGGCCTGGGTGTTGTTGCCATGTTCCTGGCATTCATGCTCAAGCGAGCTGACAAGCAGCAAGGATATGGACTTGAGATGCCTTCAGGGCAGAAACCGGATAAAGAAGGAGAATAGAGAAGAGAAAAGAGGAAAAGAGAGAAGAGAGAAGAGAGAAGGAGAGAGAAGTGGAGCGAGGCAAAGCCGAGGGACATCCCGCCGAAGGCGGGGAGAGAGAGAAGAGAGAAGTGGAGCGAGGCAAAGCCGAGGGACATCCCGCCGAAGGCGGGGAGAGAAGAAGAAAAAAGAGAGAAGAGAAAAGAGAAAAGAGAAAAGAGAAAGAAAATCTCAATACTAAATACTCAATACATAATACTTAATACTAAATACATAATACTTAATACTAAATACTAAATACTAAATACGATTAAAACATGGGCAAAGAGATATTAGATTTGGAACCGAAGCATTTATGGTCACATTTTTACGAGCTGACGCAGGTTCCCAGGCCTTCGAAACATGAAGACAGGATACAGGCTTTTTTGAAGAAGTTTGGTGAGGACCTTGGTCTGAAAACCATTCAGGACGAGGTAGGTAATATTATTATCAAAAAGGCGGCGACGGCAGGGATGGAAGGCAGGAAGGGTGTTATACTTCAGGCGCACCTCGACATGGTTCCACAAAAGAACAGTGGCACCAAACATGATTTTGAAAATGACCCGATTGATGCCTGGATCGATGGTGAGTGGGTGAAGGCGAAAGGCACAACGCTTGGTTCTGATAATGGAATTGGAGCAGCCGCAGCCATGGCTGTCCTTGCTTCAAAGGACCTGGTTCACGGACCGGTTGAGGCTTTACTTACCTCGGATGAAGAAACAGGTATGACCGGTGCCAATGGCTTGAAAGCAGGTCTACTGGATGGCGACATTCTGATTAACCTGGATTCGGAAGATGAAGGCGAGCTGTATATTGGTTGCGCCGGTGGAGTCAATACCAATGCGAATTTCAAGTATAAAAGTGAAGAGATCCCCCCTAACCTTGTGCCTTATAAGCTAAGCGTTACAGGATTAAAAGGCGGACATTCAGGATTGGATATACATCTTGGCAGAGGCAATGCCAACAAGATCATTAACACGTTAATGATGCAGTCGGCTGAGCAGTTTGGCCTGAGGCTGGCGAAGATTGACGGTGGCAGCCTGCGCAATGCTATCCCAAGGGAAGCCTTTGCAGTGGTGCTGGTTCCTGAAGCCAATAAGGATGACTTTAATGCATTTGTTGAAGCATATGAGAAAGAGAAAAAACAGGAATTCCAGGACGCTGATCCGGGATTGATAATTACCTCGGTCCGGACCAAGATGCCTGAGGCAGTGATGGATGTTCAGGGACAGAATAATGTGTTCAAGGCTGTCGATGGATGCCCGAATGGAGTCATCGCTATGAGTAAAGACATGGAAGGCGTTGTTGAAACATCAACAAATCTTGCCGTGGTTAAATCGGAAAATGGTTCTGTTGAAATTGCTACCCTTCAGCGTAGTTCAGTTGATGCCGATAAAGACAAGATTGCACAGGAAGTTTTTGATGTTTTTAAAGGTGCTGGAGGCGAACCTGTCATGACTGGTGATTATCCCGGTTGGAAGCCAAATCCTGGTTCAGCCATCCTTGCAGAGATGAAGGATGTTTACAACAAGAACTATGGTAAAGTCCCCGATGTAAAGGTGATCCATGCGGGCCTGGAGTGTGGGATACTGGGATCCAGGTACCCTCATTGGGATATGATCTCCTTCGGCCCTACCATCCGTAATCCTCATTCACCTGATGAGATGGTGAATGTTAAGACAGTGAAAATGTTCTGGGATTATCTGGTGGAAACATTGAAAAATATTCCTCAAAAATAATTTGTTATTCATAAAAAAGGAATTATCTTTGCACTCCCAAAATTGAAAGGAAAATGAAGAGAACATTTCAACCATCAAACAGGAAAAGAAAGAACAAGCACGGGTTCCGTAAGAGGATGTCGTCAGTGAACGGCAGGAAGATAATCAAAGCCAGAAGGGCAAAAGGACGTAAGAAGCTTTCGGTTTCTGATGAGATGTAATGTTCTTCTCTGAAGAAGATATTTCTGACCATAACCAGAATTAATTCTATATATAAAGGAGACAAGCTTGCTTGTCTTCTTTTTTTATTTCGAAAAATTAGATAATTTCGTGCAGCGCAATACTATCCAATAAACAAGCTATGGAATTTCTAAATATCCTTTTTATTATCATTCTCGTCATTATCGCGCTAAGATTGTTTATGCGTTATGTATTCCCTTATTTATTAATTCGGTACTTCCGTAAAAAACAAAAGGAATTTATTGGGAAGATGCAGGATGAAAAAAAGTCGCCGAGAAAACCAGGTGAGGTGAATGTTGATTTCGCACCTGATAAATCCAATAAATCAAAATTGGATGATGTTGGTGAATATGCTGATTATGAAGATATTGATGAAGATAAGTAAAAAAATAGCCCCTGTAAACATTATATTATTATGAAAAAACCTGATATTTCATTACAGAAGATCACTCCATACCTGGTAGCTATTGTGCTTTTTGCACTTTTGAGCATCATGTATTTCAGCCCTGTTATTGAAGGGAAAAAGCTTGTACAGGGTGATATTGCCCGGTTTAAAGGAATGGCAAAGGAAATCCAGGACTATAGGGAACAGACCGGTGAGGAGGCTTTGTGGACAGGGGGGATGTTCAGCGGGATGCCGGCCTACATGACTTCTGTTAAATACAAGGGCAACCAGATAAAAACAATTGACAAGATACTTCAGCTGGGACTACCACATCCTGCAAACTTAATGTTCCTCTATTTTCTTGGCTTTTTCATATTGCTCCTGGCCATGCGGATCAACCCATGGGTAAGCCTCGTAGGTGCCCTGGCTTTTGCTCTTGCTTCATATAATTTCATCATTATAGAAGCAGGACACAATACCAAAGCACATGCCATTGCCTACATGTCCCCCGTCGTTGCGGGCATCATCCTTACATACAGGGGGAAATATCTTCTTGGGGCTGCAATAACCGCCCTGTTCCTAGCTCTTGAATTAAGTGCCAACCACCTGCAGATGACCTATTACCTGGTTTTGATAATCTTAGTTTTTGGCATATACGAACTGGTGGCAACTATCAGGACTAAACAATACAAATCTTTTCTGACAGCCACGGGCGTGTTGATCATTGCTGCCCTGCTTGCAGCCGGAACGCACTTTGCAAACCTGTCGATTGCCTCACATTATGCGAAATTTTCCACACGGGGTAAATCAGAGCTGACCCTGGATGAGGTAAACAAAACAAGTGGTCTTGATAAAGACTACATTACAGACTGGAGCTATGGTGTTGGAGAGTCATTTACCCTTCTTATTCCAAATTTTGCCGGAGGGGTATCCGGTGGAGAGATGAGCGAAGATTCAGAGGTTTACAAGACCATGGTTCAAAATGGTGTTCCGGTAGCCCAGGCTAAACAAGCGATCAAACAAATGCCGGTTTACTGGGGACCACAACCATTTACTTCCGGACCCGTTTACGTTGGTGCCATCGTCTTCTTTCTTTTCATTCTTGGACTATTCGTGGTCAAAGGAAGATGGAAGTGGTGGTTGCTCACCATAACAGTTCTGTCACTGTTCCTGGCATGGGGCAGGAACTTTATGTGGTTTACGGACTTTTTCCTTGACTACATGCCAGGCTATAATAAATTCAGGGCCGTGTCAATGACATTGGTGATCGCAGGGTTCTCAATCCCCTTGCTTGGGGCAATGGCTTTGGCCCAGGTACTCAAGAAGGAAATTGATAAAGCGTCGATTTATAAATACCTGCAATATTCTGTCTATGCTGTTGGTGGCATTCTTCTTTTATTTGCCATGTTCCCTGGATTATTCCTGGAGTTCACAGGGCCTTCAGATGCCCAGCTCCCCGAATGGTTAATAGAACCCATGAGGGCCGACCGAAAGAGCATGTTACGAATGGATGCACTACGCTCCCTTGTTTTTGTGCTTCTTTGCGCCGGGGCATTATGGGCCGTGATACATAAAAAGCTTAAAATGACATATGGGCTGCTGATTATAGGATTTTTGATCGTTGCGGATATGTGGATGGTCGACAGACGCTACGTGAACAATGATAATTTTGAAAGGAAAACACTGGTTGAAAAGCCATACAAAACTTTCACGGCCGATAATTTTATCCTTGCTGATAAAGACCCCCATTTCAGGGTACTGAACCTTACAACCAACCCTTTTAAAGATGCACGGACTTCCTATTTCCATCATTCAATAGGAGGCTACCATGGAGCAAAACTGGGCAGGTACCAGGAGCTGATAGAGTATCACCTGTACCCGGAAATACAACGATTACAGGGGGCATTCAATGAGCAGGCCACCATGGGTAGTATTAATAATGCATTGGCAGGACTCCCGGTTTTGAACATGCTTAATACACGTTATATGATCGCTGACCTGAAGTCACAACCTTTACAAAATAGCCATGCGCTGGGCAATGCATGGTTCGTTGAAGAGCTACGGATTGTTGAGGATGCCGACCAGGAAATTACCGAACTGGGAGAGTATGACCCGGCAGTCGTTGCACTGGCAGATAAGCGTTTTGAGGATTATCTGGATGTAAAAAATTATACTGCTGATTCTATGGCAAGTATCTCGCTGATAAGCTATCTTCCAAATCATTTGGTTTATGAAAGCTCAGCAAATACGGATCAGTTTTGTGTCTTTTCAGAGATATACTATAAAGATGGCTGGAATGCATATATCGATGGTGAACTGGCCCCACACATCAGGGTCAACTATGTCCTGCGTGGGATGAAAGTGCCATCAGGAAATCATAATATAGAGTTTAAATTCGAACCAACAATCTATAAGAGGGGAGAAGCAATATCTCTTGCTTCTTCGATTTTGTTAATACTGCTCGTTCTTGGCATATTCGTGTACGAAGGAAGAAAGGCTTATTCTGACAAAGTATGAAACCTGTCCTTATCATAACCTATTACTGGCCACCAAGCGGTGGCTCCGGCGTGCAACGCTGGCTGAAGTTTACTAAATACCTTCCTGAATTTGGTTATGAACCGATCATACTTACTGTCAATCCTGAGCAGGCCAGTTATCCTGTAATTGATGAGTCCTTAATTGATGAGATCCCTGAGAACACAAAAGTGTTTAAAACTAAAACATTTGAGGTGTTCAACCTCTATAAGAAATCTGTTGGGAAAGGCGAGTACCCGCATAGTAGCTTTGTCAATGAACCAAAGCCATCATTAGTTCAAAAAACTGCCAGGTTTGTTCGGGGCAATTTCTTTATTCCTGATTCCAGGGTGGGCTGGAGAAAATATGCTGTGCGCAAGAGCAAGCAGTTAATTCAAAGGTATGATATCAAGCATGTTATTACAACCGGACCACCTCATTCAGCTCACCTGATTGGCCTTGACCTTAAGCGTAAACTGGATGTGAACTGGACAGCTGACTTTCGTGACCCATGGACGGATATATTCTTTTATGATCAGTTCTATCATACTTCCTGGGCGAAGAAAAAGGATGCTTCACTTGAGAAAAATGTATTGGAGGTTTCAGATAACGTAATAATCGTTAGCCAGGCGTTAAAAGATCTGTTGCTGGAGAAATCTGATAAAGTCACATCCGATAAGATCCAGGTGATCCCAAATGGGTTTGATGACAAAGACTTCGATTTACCTTCCAATCCTCCAAAGGATGAATTTGTCATTACATTCACCGGGTCCCTGGCTAATGAAGCCAATAAAATGGATGTTTTTGGAAAAGTGCTGGCAGAGGTGATGAAAGAATTTCCGGAAGTACCTGTAAAGTTCAGGTTTATCGGAAATATTGGCCCAAATGTATCAGATTTGTTCCGTGTTAATGGAATTGACCAGATAATAGAAAAGATTCCCTATTCTCCTCATCATGTTGCTGTTCAGTATCTCTTAAATGGCACAGCCTGCTTCTCAGTCATCAAAAGGACTGAGAAGAACAAAGGGATCCTGTCAGGTAAGATCTTTGATTACCTTGGCTCACGCAAGCCGATCATTTGCATCGGACCGGAAGATGGAAATGTGGCTGAAATCCTGGATGAATGCAAGGCTGGAAAAGTCATTGACTACGAAAATGAAAAGGGACAAAAAGCATACCTGAGGAGCTTATTTACTAAATGGATGGAGGACCCTGATCTGGATATCCATGAAGAAGCTTATTTAAAATATTCCCGGAAGAACCTCACCAGGCAATTTTCTGACTTACTCTAAGAATTGGTTCTAATCTGTTTTTTTCATATATTTAAAGAAAAAACATATGAAAAGGAAAACAATTCTGTTCATCCCTCTAATTTTATTATTGAGCATTAATCTATTTGGACAATATACTATTGTATAGCAACCGGACCTTCCAAATTATCCACCAGGCCAGGCAGGAGAGAACGCAAGTGTTCTTCAAAAAGTAATTGAAAGCTGGAAGGAATTAGAGCTAACATTTAACAATGCACCTGAAGCAACAGAAGAGGACCAGGTATATTTAGAGGAAAGTACTTATGAGTTACAGAATTACGAAGATATCGATGTGACAGTTTTGGTCCAGGATATGATTAAGTATCCAGAGATGAACTTTGGTTTTAGGTTAAAACTGATCACAGAGATTCCAAATCGCACCCTTTGTTTTGCTTCAAGTGATTACGAAATTGCTGAATACAGACCAAAGCTTACTATTATTTTAGACTGTGAGATGCCAGTTGCCGGGTATTCTTATAATAGAGTTGAAGATAAGTATTATTTCCTTGATGAATCTGATAGTGCTACGAGTTGGTATTGGGATTTCGGAGATGGTAATTCCTCGACTCTACAAAATCCAATGCATGCTTATGCTGATTATGGTAAATATTATGTGTGCTTGAGAGTTGAGAATGCATGTGGACAAGATGAGTATTGTGATTCTGTTAATTATTGTCCATTAGCTTCGTCCTACTTCCAATATAATGCTAATGGCGATACTGTAAATTTTATCAACTTAAGCTCAAATGGAAATTCATGGCTTTGGGACTTTGGAGATGGATATAGTACAACAGCAGAGAATCCATTCCATTACTATGAGGGAAATGGTCCCTATGTAGTTTGCTTGACAACAGTAAATGATTGCAGTACAGATCAGTATTGTGATACGCTTGATTTTACGGGAATACCAGAACAATTACCAGATATATTTTATGTTATCATATATCCCAATCCCAACCACGGGCAACTTTATTTTGATTTTATTGGAGATAAAGATTGTATTGAAAAGGTTTGCTTTTATGATCTCCTTGGAAAGAAGGTGTATGAAACCACAGGAACTGTTGAAAATAAAATGGATATAAGTTTTCTTAGTGAAGGGACTTATCTTGTGCAGTTTATTTCTGAGCACTCAACAATAACAAGAAAACTTCAGGTTATATTTTAAAATCCAGGGATTTTGCCCCCATATTAAATAAATAATCGATTACTGACAAGTTAGGTATAAACTCATCCCAGAGTTGCTTGTATTGCTGAGGTTTGAATGCACTGATCTCTAATTGAATACCTTCATCCTTAAACTTTGCCTCGTCCTGGTATTTCATTCCCCCTGAACCAGATAAGTAGGTGCTCCCATCAAGGTTTTTGCAGATCTGAATGAGCCGGTCGCTTGCTTCATCTGCATCGACATTAAGTTCTGATGACCTCAGCAACTCTGTCTCAATTTGGAACAGGGATAGTACCCAGCGTGTCAGATCAATATTAAGTTCAGAAAGATTACCCGGACAATTTATCAGGATATTGGATAATGAATCATAATATTCTTCAAAATACGCAGCCTTGCGATAGTTATGCAGGACCTTTCCAAGCACATTCTTGATTGCCTTGTCCTTACCGACGATCTGACACTCGTTAATATTTTGAGAAGACTTGCCCGAATATGCAACAGGTAAAGTTATCCATGCTTCACCCTGCGGGGTTTTAATACGGTTCCTGTTAATAAAACTGTTTTTGGTATATTCAACATCATCAAGGAACACGAAAACATCGCTTTTTGATATCTTGTAATAATACCCCAGCCAGGGCAGGAAATTGGGTTGGTGGATGGCAACGACTTTCTTCTCCATGGGCTATAATTCAGTTGAAAATCTGGAGAGTAATACACTGAATTGCTTGCGTTCTGCCTGCCGGTCGGTATAAGTCCGGGTATTAAATTCCAGGGTCGCTTGCTCTCTTTGTTCCATGTCAATACCAAAGTGTTCCTTCATATGCTCCTTGATCTGCAGGATGGTGTTTTCTGGCTTCGCCGTCACCTCTGCATAATCAACCTTCAAATACCGTGTGGGATCTAATTTGGAAAGCTCCTGGTCATAATACCTGCGGAGGTAATGGATCTGTGCAGCCACCTGCTCCTCCACCGGCAAATCCTTGATCTCCATGTACTCCATTGGAATAGTGCTCCACCAGAGCTTTGGATCTTCATAGAACCTTTTCCTTGCATCCATAATGGAGATGGCATTGTCGACAGGATCCCTCTCGATGTAAATAATCAGCGACTTTTCCAGAAAGCTGCACAGTCTTTCAAGGTGGTAAGCACCAAATATATTTTTGCATACCCACCCTTTGCCGAAAGCTTCATGGATATTCAGGATTACCCTTCTTAATTCATCCCATTTTATATTAACATCATACAATTGAGAGTTCAGAATTTCAGTTAAAGAATCCTTAAACAGCCATTTCCTCCAGAAGTACCCAAATTCATGAATGTCCAGGATATCAGTGGTAGTGGCATAATTGGAATCAAAGCTGGAAACAGCCTTTTCTCCATAAATGAGTTTCGAGAGCCTGATACCAGTCACAGGGGCCAGCCAGAAACGGGCCATGAAATTATTGATATAACCGAGATCAAACGAGTGGGCAATCAACTGAGTCATGAATGTTGTACCTGAACGGGGTAAGCCAAAGACAAATATGGTGGGATAATCTTCCTCAAGGTCCATATAAGAATGTGTTTCATCTTTCTCCAGCAATTTATTGATATGAAGAAGGTATGATTCTCCCTGTTCATTCTTGTAATGAGTGCTTTTGCGTTGTTTGTTAAAATCGCTTAGGTTATCGTAAGCCATTGATTATGAGAGTTAAGTTTATCAAACAATCCATCGGATCACCTCGAATGCTTCTGCAAATTCTGCATTGATCTGTACGCCACGGGTCCTGGCTAAACCATAAATAAAGTCACTGTTGAGGTATGAACGTTTCTTCTGTGAATTATAAGCACCCAATGCAAATACCTTCTTCTCGATATGATGTTTTTCCAGCCTGATAAATGCCTGGGTATTAAAAGTAATGTTGTTCCAGGGCAACTCATATGCCAGAATACTTGTTTGTTTGAATGCCCGCAGGCCCTCAATGGCCACGGTATAATGATCCTGGTGAAGGTCATTTGGCGAAGGCATAAACACAAGGTCAGGAGTAATTTCCCGCTTAAGCTTCACAAGTTCTTCCAAAAGTTCCTGCCTGGAATAACTCAGTTTTCTGACCGTGAAACCATAAATAATGAGGTTCTCAGGTGGAATACCCAGCCTCTTTGTAGCTTCCTTCACTTCCTTCTCCAACTGGTCGTCAGGCATGCCTTCGGGCAAGGATTCCTTGGCTGTGGAAAAGGCAGCATAATAAACATTGTTACCTTCTTCGACGTACTTTGAAATGGATGCCCCACAGCCCAGCTCACCATCATCAGTGTGTGGGGCCAGGACCAGAATGTTCTTGCTTTTGCTCATAATAAGATATTATGTATCTAATTTATGTAATAATTTGTTTACAAATAAGGATAAATTGTAATCTTCATTAAACACCCTGTATAACTCATAAATTATCGGGTATTTGTCTTTTGCATTGCTATGCTTATCAAGGTGTTTAACAATAACGTTCACTGCGATTTTCCCTTCAAGCACTACTTTATCCGAAATATTTTCAATAAAGAATCCTTTCCCAATCAAGAGCCCCAGCGTACGGTTGCGGCTCAGATCATTCAAGGCTGTCAGGCTGAAGTCCCCGAATCCGCAAAACTTAAACATGGTCTTTTCCTGCCCACCCATCTCAAGCATGATTTCCTTCATCTCGTTGAATGCCCTGGTTAAGAACAGGAACCGTAAGTTGGGAGAATCAAAATGTGCATCGATAATACCAATAACAATGGCATAAATGTTCTTCAGGATGCTGAGGATTTCTGTCCCTTTCACATCATCTGTGTAATCAAGATAAATATTAGTATCCTTAAAAAGACCTGATAGAACCGGGAAAAGCCCTTGATTCCCGGATGCAAAAGTAAAGGCGCTAGGCATCCTGTTGACAATCTCCCTGGCAAAAGTAGGACCCTTTAAAGAACAAATATATCCTGGCTGGAAATCTTCCAGGCATTCAGTAATGGTCATCCGGTCTTTTCCAAAGCCTTTGGCCAGGTTAATGATGATGGTATCCTCATTGAAGATCTTTCCGTTCTTTTGCAGAAATTCAACCGTAGCAACTGATGGTATAGCCAAAAAAACAATGTCCGATCCCCTGAGAATATTAATATCTGTCGATGCCTCGATGGATTCATGAAGGCTGACATTAGGAAAATATTTCTGGTTGACCTTGAACCTGTTAATGGATTCAGCAACCTCATCTTCTATTGTATAAAGCTTTACGTTCTGGTCGTTTTTAGTAGCAAGTGTATTGCCAATGGCCGTACCAATCATGCCTGCTCCAATGATTCCTATATGTTTGGGTTTATTCATATTTTATTTTCTCATGATGGCTAACAGGTCCCTGAATTTTTTGTTGATTTCATCAGATATCCTGAACAAAAGTATCAAAGTTCCAAAAACCAGGGAAATAACAGCACTTCTTATAATAATATCTAAAACCAGACTGTCCATCACAGGGATAAGCAGTCCAGCCCCATAGGCTGCAGCAGCAAATGCAAAAATCAACAGAAACTTGAAATTATATGGTTGAAATCCAAACTTAAACCTCAGGAATAAAAATTTCATGGTGTTGAATACCAGATGGGATAGAGCAGATGCCAATGCTGCACCAACAATTCCGTACCTGGGGATAAAAATCATGTTTGTAATGATGAGCAGGACCACATGGGCCATAATAAAATAGGTTTGTACCTTGTAATACCTGGATAATGATATAATATTGCTGTTCATGCCACCAAGCATTTGAATCACACATCCAATCCCAATGAAGAAGACCACATATTTACCAGGGAGGTAGTCTTCAGGAAGGATCCTGAAAATATTGTGGATATTAGCCCAGATCCCAATAAATAATATTATCGCAAAAATGAACTGGTTAAGGCTGCTCTTATAATAGATCAGGTTGATATTGCCCAGGTCGTTGTTCTTCCAGGAATCAGCGATCACCACCCCGGAAATCTTAGTTACAGCACGGCTGGGGATAAGGATGATCGAACCGAAGAAATAGGTAATGGCATAAATACCAGTCTGGCTGATCCCGATGATGGAATTGATCATGATACTGTCAATACTCACTGCTATTTTACCGGAAAAGCTTGTCAGGATACCGAAGAAACTGACACTGGCAATCTTTTTGGAGAATGGGGCTGTAAGAAACCTCAGCTGGGGTTTTAAACTGAATTCCCCTTCTCTTATCAACCCAATGATCAGGATCAGGGTGGGGATTGTAAAAGCAAGAATGTAAAGTACGATAAATCCCTGAAAATCAACAACATGAAAGTATAGCAAGATTATACTGAGTAAGATAAGCAGTCGCTGGATGAACTCTTTCAAAGCAGTTCCTATTACAGCATTATAAAGCACTTTATAATAACCATCGAAGACACCAAAAAATAGCACAGCTATGATCAGCGGGATGATATAATAGAAATATTCCGTAAATAAGGCTGATTGCTCCTGGCCAATAATAAACTTCTTTAGCAGTACCAATATGAAAATGGAAATGATAAATCCTGCCAGGGCTACCATTACGGACAGAAAGAGGAAACCGTTATGATTTTTGGTTTTATCACGGAAATAAGTGAAAAGCATGGTGGTGACCCTGCTGAACCCTAAACCGCCAAACTGGGCGAAGAGGGCTGAGTAGGCAACCAACAGCTTAAGCAAGCCATTTTCCTCAGTAGTCAGTATCCTTGGCAGTAATATCCCTGTTGTGATAAACCCCAGAATAACGCCAAGGTATGACCAGAAAGTGCCTTTTATTGCTTGCTTTTCAATTATGCCCATCTGCCTGGAGTTTCATTAAAGCTGATACCCATAATCATTGGCCAGTCTGCCACAAATCTTCTGCAGTTTTTCTTTATCAGTGGAATTCCAGTCCTTATAGGAGCTGAATTTCCCTTTTTTCTGTGTGTTAGACTTCCTGCCCATCGCCTTGCTAATTCTTGATTCAGGAACTCCGGCGCCAACGAAATGGATCAGATTAATCACGTGTTCTTTAGTGAGTTCATTAAAATTAAATGACAGAACCTGCTCGGCTGGTATTTTGGATTTAAAGTCTTCGATCAAAGCATTGGTTTCATTCCATAACCAGGCATTCTTTTGCAACTGATCAAAATGCTGCCACATCGCGGAATCAACAGTTTTATCCACAGGGGTGATCCGCTTCAGATCTTCCTTGTTGCCTTCAGTATAAAAATTGCGTCTTATCGCTGAACGGACAAATTCACCAGGATGCCTGTAGACATGGACAAAGAGGGCAGAAGGTAATAGTTCATGGATTGCCGGGGCAAAAAAAGTAATGTGATTATTTGTTTCTACATATCTTTTTTGCGATTTGAAGGAATACCTTAGATATTGCTCTCTGCCAGCAAGAAACATCTCAGTGATCAACTCATTTTCATTTTCTGAAACGGTAAGTTCATTTTTGCGGTAGATCTCATAAACAACCCTTCCCTGGCTGCCAAGGTTTGGCTGAGGCTCATGAAATACTTTCAGGTGCTTGTCAGAACCCAGCAGGCTGGCAAACCATTTGGTTCCACATCGACCTGTTGAAAGGAAAAAGACCGGTCTGTCAATAGTTTTAAAACCCTCATTCCTGAGGTCATAAATCACCCCTTTCTTCTTTGGAATGCCAAACTTTAATGACCAGTATATGTCTTCGGAGGATAATTTAAATATATCCTTGATCTTCATTAGTTTATATTTGATTCCTGAATGTTCTTATATAGGTCAACCAGGGCTTGATTGCCCATTTTTGTGTTGTAACTTTTATAAACAGCTTCACGGCCATTTTGGCCAAATGTTTCAAGAAGCTTACGATCTCTTAGCATCATTACTTTTTCGGCTAAATCAGCAGGGTCATCAGCTTTGAATATCAACCCGCATTGTTCTTTATCAACGACATTCATTTGTGAAGGGCAGTCACTTGCGATGATTGCTTTCCCATATGCCATGTATTGGAACATCTTATTGGCGTAAGTGGTGTCATGATGGATATTCCGCAGGAAAGGACATAAACCGGCACTGGATGCCATGAGATAAGATGCAGCCCTTTGAAACGGGATATAGCCAGTCAATTCAACATTTTGTAAACCATACTTACTAACCAATGCCATTAGCTGTTCCTGTTCACTGCTTTCTCCAATAATTACAAAATGAATATCTTTTTTATCCTGCAGTATCCTGGCTGCTTCAATGATGGTCATTGTCCCGCGTCTGATGCCTGTATTACCCAGGTATGAAAGCATCAACTTGTCTTTGTACTTGTTTATAATCTCCTGTTCTGGTTCAATAATAGCAAGTTTCTCAGGGTCAGTATAGTTCGGGACCACATACATCTGTTCCAATGGCACTTTATATTCTGTATGATAATATTCTTTTGCCTCGGGTGTTACCAGGATAAGATAATCTGCTTGATGGGATAGATTAGCCTGGTATTTAAGCCATTTATTTACAGAGATCAGAATACTTCCCGGAAAGGAATTAACATGATGGTACATCTTCATGATTTCCGGACGGTTTTCATGAAAATCTGCTACCAGTTTTATATTATTCTTCCGGGCGACAGACAGGCAGGGCTTCAATAGTGGCAGGTCATGAAGATGCATGATATCATAGCTTTCCTTGCTTAATATGTTGTTAATGTGCTTTTTCCAGAAATTGAAATGAAAGGGCAGGGAAAGTGCAAGGGCCTTAAATTTATACATCATCCTGCAAATGGGAGCCCTGATGATCCTTGCTTTACCAAAGTAATCTTCTGCTGGTTTATTTTCCCGCGTATAACATAGAAGAGTGATGTTATGGCCCTCTGCTGTCAGCGATTTGATCTCATTTTCAACCCTTACATCAGGTGGGAATTCTTCATCAAGAACCATCAATACGTTCATTGCAGTACTATTGATTAGGTATAGAAACAAAAGTATAATAATTTAAGGGAATTTGGTACTTGAGATTTATGCAGTGTGTTTTCCTTTGACAACATTGGCTTCGTGGATGCTGGCATTCAACTCAAAGCCTATGAGTAAAACAATGGAGTTGAAATTGATCCATAACATCAGAATGATGAGTGTCGCAAGAGAACCATAGAGCTTATTGTATTGCCCGAAGTTTTCAATGTAATAATTAAATCCCATCATAAATAGAAGCGACATAATGGTGGCCAGCAAAGATCCTGCAGAAAAGAACCTGAAAGGCCGTTTCCCTGAAGGGGCGAGGTAATAGATCATCGAGATCATGACCAGGATCATTAAGAATAGTATTATCCACTTGGCCACGATGATCAAGATAAAGGTGATTTGAGTACTGACATGGCCTTCAGCATGAAGGAATTTAATAAGCCATGAAGAATAGGCTAATAGTGCTGTAGAAATGATAAGTATCACAGCCATAATAAACACAAGAAATAATGAAACGAAGATTAACTCTCTTTTAGACCTGGTCTCGATTATATGTGAGGTCATGTTGAATGCTTTCATAAGCCCCATTACACCATTGGATGAAAAATAAAGCGCCAGGAAGAATCCCAGTGATAAGAGATCTCCCCTTTGTCTCCCAATTATTTCATTGACGGTCTGTTCTATGTATAGATAAACCCTGTCCGGAATGGCATTGGATATAGATAGCATGATGCTATCATGAAGGTTATCAATGGGGATGAATGGAATGAGTGAGAAAAAGAAAATTATTGTTGGGAAGAGTGCAAGTAAAAACGAAAAGGAAACGGACTTGGCACGAACAATCAATGACCCTTTCTTCAAACCATTGACGAAAAAGACTGTCGTTTCGTAAAGTGAGATACCATCAAAACCTGGAAGCACTATCCTTCTGCCAATTGTAACCAGCCTAGCCCTGATCAGCCTGAGAAAGCGGATAATCGTGCTCTTTGTTTTTTGAAAAGTATGTTGTAACATTATAGTTTGAGGGCTTTTAGGCTCATATCCAGGCTTTTGATCTGGTGGGTGAGAGCCCCTACTGAAACATAATCAACCCCGGTCTCAGCATAAGAACGGATGGTTTCTCCTGTGATGCCTCCGGATGCTTCTGTTTCATACCTGCCATGGATTCGTTGTATGGCTTTCCCGAGAGCAGGGATGGAAAAATTATCCAGCATAATACGGTCAACACCTCCGGCATCCAGTACCTCGTCAAGTTCCTCCAGGTTTCTGACTTCTATTTCAACTTTGATATCCAGCTGATTATCATTAAGATAACTTCGTGTTGATGCTATTGCATTTTTAATCCCCCCGGCAAAATCAACATGATTATCTTTGATCATGACCATGTCATACAATCCCATGCGATGATTGCAGCCCCCGCCTATACGAACCGCTTCCTTTTCAAAAATTCTGAAATTAGGTGTGGTTTTGCGGGTATCCAGGATCTTTGCGCTCAGTCCATCTAACTTTCTGACTAATGAATTGGTATAGGTTGCAATACCACTCATTCGCTGTATGAAATTCAACGCTGTCCTTTCAGCTGAGAGGATAGAGACAGAATGCCCGGATACTTCAAAAATAGTATCACCTACATCTATCTTTACCCCATCCTCCAGCATCTCGTGGAAACGGATTTCGGGATCAACAGCTAAAAAAACTTTTTTTGCTATTGTTACTCCTGCCAGGATTCCCTTTTGTTTTGCAACCAGGATTGCCCTGCCTGTGGCGTCAGGGAGGACTGTTGCCAGAGAAGAATGATCTCCACCACCCAGGTCTTCATCAAGGGCTTGTTGTATAAGCTCATCAATCGTTATCATCCTTCGAAAAAAAAGAATATGAAATATTAATTATTTTTTCTCAAACTGTAACTGAAAAATCGTGTATTTGTCCTGAACCCTCCTTAACAAAATATACACCCTGAAAGTATAATTACCTGATTTGTAAGTGCCAATGATGTAAAGTGAACCATCTTTGGAATGGCCATCATGGTTAATGTTAAAAGTGGTAGGCGGATACTTTGTAAAGAAATCTTTCAGTACCTGTTTTGCATGGTTTTGACTAACTGTATTGTCAACTGTAGGTGTAGTCAGGTCAACTGATGTGTTGAAATGTTTAGCCATAGAGATAGCATCCCCATCTTCAATGGTTGCCTTAATTTTTCTGCCAACATCATTCTGTGCAATAACATGCATAACTGGCAGCAATAGTAATAGACATAGCGTTGTTCTTAGCAATTTCATAGTTATAGATTTGATTGAGACAATACTAGTCGCATGCAAGCCAATCTAATAACAAATATAATAAATCTGGGAGGAAATCCAAATAGTATTGGAATCTTAGGATCCTTGATAGGGTAAATATTATTATACGAAATAAATGTGCCTTAGGTTTTCATTGTATCTTCGTACCGGGTTAATATAAGATCAGACCTATGAATGTTATTGTAACCGGAGCCAGCAGGGGAATTGGCTATGAGATCGTAAAAAAGCTTGTGCAGGCCGGCGATCATCAGGTTATTGTTTTATCCCGGAATATTGCCCGGCTAAACCAATTGAAAGATGAATGTCTTCAAATTGATGCGGGTGCCAGGGTGTTCCCTCATAAACTTGATCTTAGAGATCCCCATTACCAGCAATCATTGCTTCAACTGATTTCAAAAACTTTTAAAAAAGTTGATGTCCTGATAAATAATGCAGGCCACCTTATTAATAAGCCATTTATTGAGTTTACTTCAGAAGAATTTGATGAAGTATTTGATGTGAATGTGAAAAGTGTTGTCCGGTTAACCCAGGTACTTTACCCGTATTTTAACAATAAAGCCCATATCGTGAACATTGGCAGTATGGGAGGGTACCAGGGAAGCATGAAATTCCCCGGACTATCTCTGTACAGTGCCAGCAAAGCGGCCCTTGCTGTCCTGAGTGAATGCCTGGCTGAAGAATTTAAAGAGTCAGGGATCAGCGTGAATTGCCTCGCTCTCGGAGCAGCACAGACAGAAATGCTGAAGGAAGCATTTCCAAATTACCAGCCCCCGCTGACTGCAGAGCAAATGGCTGTTTTTGTTTGTGATTTTGCACTCAAGGGCCAGGCATATTTCAATGGAAAAATTCTACCAGTAGCACTCTCTGTCCCATAACAAAAGACCATGTCTAAAAAGGATACTGAAATACAACATTCCGGCACCATCCAAAAAATTGATGGAAACTCAATCTACGTCAGGATACTGGTTCAATCCGCCTGTGCCTCCTGTCATGCTAAAGGTGCTTGCACTGTTGCCGATTTGTCGGATAAAATCATTGAAGTATTCCACAGGTCACCAGATCATTACAAAGTTGGAGATAGCGTTACCGTATCCATGAAGCAGTCACTGGGTAACCAGGCTGTGATGTATGCATATTTCCTGCCTTTTATCCTTGTGCTGGTTACACTGATCGCCATTCTCAGTCTGTCAGATAATGAGTTGCTTGCAGGATTGGTTTCACTTTCAATCCTGGTACCTTATTACACCGGCTTGTATTTCCTGAGAGATAAGATGGGGAAGGTTTTTAGGTTTCAACTTACTCAGTGACCAGTGACCCCTGCCTTCGCCTTTGCTTCGCTGAAGCTTCGCGAAAGCAAAGAGGGGCAGGCCTGTGATCAGAAAAATTCCAATTTTCAACAATTCAGTACGTATTTACCTATTATCGAAACAAATTCTGTATATCTTTGTTCTTTTTTTACACCTAACTAACAAAATACCTTGAGATGAAACAGCTTATCATTCTACTGGCTTTACTGCTGGTAGCAATTGGAAATAATTCTTTTGCTCAGGAGTCTTCAGAGCGCCCAACTTATGTTCAGAAGGCTGCATACTTCGATAAATCACCTCCTTTGAGAGATATGCCAATAGTCTTGCCCGGCGAACGTGATCGCAGCTGGAAGGATGGCATTATCAATAACAAGTCTATGGAAGAAGAAATGAGGGAGGAATCACGCAACTCTCCTTCAAATGGCCCTGATGGTGCTGTTCAACAGATCTATGGCACACGAAGCACTCGCGGACCTGTTATCGGGTACGACGGAATTGGTAATGTGGATGGAGTTTATCCTCCTGATACTGATGGTGCAGTCGGCCCGGATCATTTTTTCCAGATGATAAATCTCTCCTTTGCTATCTGGGATAAGGATGGCAATAAATTATACGGACCTGTTGATAACAGTACATTGTGGAATGGCTTTGTAGGTCCGTGGACCGGCACCAATGATGGTGACCCGATTGTCCTTTATGACGAGGAAGCAGACCGCTGGGTTGCATCACAATTTGCTATTAATACTTCAAATGGCACCTACTGGGAACTCATAGCAATTTCTGAGACATCTGACCCTACAGGTGCTTATTACAGGTATGCTTTCCAGTTTTTTGCTTTTAATGATTACCCAAAGCTATCTGTCTGGAGTGATGGCTATTATGCTACATTCAACATGTTTGGTTCATATACCAGGGTAGGGGTGGCAGCCTTTGAACGTGATGAGATGCTTACAGGTAATCCAGATGCACAGATGGTTTATTATGATCGTGGTGGAGGCACTTTCGCCATGTTGCCAGCCGATATTGACGGCCCACAGCCACCCGCAGGAGAGCCATGCTATTTTATGGATATCAACTCAAACACACATGAAATACTGATTTATGGCTTTGATGTAGACTGGACCACACCTGGCAATTCAAGCTTCACCCTTCATAGTACTATGGCACCGGCTGCATACAGTGCTAACCTGGACGGCGTCCCTCAACCTGGAACATCACAAGAACTGGATGACCTGGCTATGATGATCATGTATCGTCTTCAGTACAGAAATTTCGGTACGCACCAGACCCTTGTTACCAATCATACTGTTAACAATAGTGGCAGAGCTGGTGTCCGTTGGTATGAAATGAGGAAAACTACATCAACATGGGATATTTATCAACAGGGAACCTTCTCACCTGATATCACTTACCGGTGGATGGGTAGTGCAGCCATGAATGGAAATGGTGATATCGCGTTGGGGTATAGCGCTTCAAGTTCTACTGAATATCCTTCTGTACGCTACACAGGAAGAAGAGCTGATGATCCACTGGGACAAATGACAGTGGCAGAGGTTGAGGTCAAAACCGGTCTGAGTTCACAAACCTTTATTAATCGTTGGGGAGATTATTCATGCTTGAATGTTGATCCTGCTGACGATACCACATTCTGGTTCACTACTGAATATATGAAAACTGGCGGCTGGGGGACATGGATTTCTTCATTTAATCTTGGACCACTGATGCCACCAACAGCCTTTGCAGGAGAAAATGACACTGTTTGTGAAAATGAAGTTTATGATGCTAGTGGTATAGTTACAAGCACTTCAAGTACTTTATGGACAACTACCGGAGATGGCTTTTTCCAGTCACCTGTCTCTCTGAATACTTTTTACCTGAGAGGTAACCAGGACATTGAGAATGGAGGAGTTACACTGGTTTTAATAGCACAGGGATTTGAGGCCGGATGGGAAGCAAGTGATAGTGTCTATGTGACTATCAGTAAGTTGCCATATGTCTTTGCAGGGAATGATACCCTCCTTTGCCTGGGTGAATCACTCTATCTTGATCAAGCTGTAGCCATGAGTTACGATTCCCTGTTATGGACTACCAATGGTGATGGTACATTTGACTATGATACTGCACTGAATGCGACTTATACTCCAGGGGCAAATGATATAAGTGCTGGTAATGTAAGACTTACACTGACCGGTAACGGTATTGCACCATGTGAAGAAGGGTCGGATGATAATATCAATATTACAATTGATGAGTGTACCGGAGTTGAGGAGATCAATGCAGTAAATATAAATCTGTCGGTCGTTCCAAATCCAAGCCATGGCACTTTCAGCTTTACAGTGAGCGGTATTAATCAGGACAATCTTACATTAAAGATATTTAATATGCAGGGAAGAGTACTGTTTACCTATCAGATCGGTCAGTTGGATGGGGAGTACAGCAACCAGGTGGATATGTCCACTTTCCCTGAAGGGATATACTTCATCAATATCCAGAATGGTCAAATCAATAAAACAGAAAAACTTGTGATATACTAGTGTGTAACAGACACTGAGCGAAATTCTTTGATTTTCATTAGATCCTGCCCTCAAGGGTAGGATCTTTTTTTTAACTTTGTTAGTTGCACCATTTACTATAAGGCTTAAAGATATGATTACAAAACGCACCTTTGTGCTGCTAATATGTGGCTTGATGCTTGTCACCAGCCTCTACGCGCAAAATAAGAGGCTTAGTCCTGAAAGAATAACAAAAGCCCAGCATTTTCGAAAAACCATTGCTCTGCGTGACATGACGCCAATTCTGCCCGGTGAGCGTGACCGCAGCTGGAAAGATGGAATCATCAGGAATGAAGAATACCCGGAAGACAATATTGTCAAAAATGAGAATGCGTTACCTCTCGGACAGGACCCGGTATTACAAGATTTTCAGGGCACTAAATACCACCGTGGACCTTTAGTTAATATTGATGGCGTTGGTAATGTTAATGGAGTTTATCCTCCGGATACAGAAGGTGATGTCGGACCGGATCATTATTTCCAAATGATCAATTTGTCATTTGCCATATACGACAAAAGCGGTAATAAGCTTTATGGACCAGTTGATAACAGTACTTTATGGAGCGGGTTTATCGGCCCATGGACAGGAACCAACGATGGTGATCCAATCCTGTTATATGATGAGATGGCAGACCGCTGGATGGCAAGCCAGTTTGCGATCAATACTGCAAACGGCAGTTACTGGCAGTTGATGGCAATCTCGGAATCGGGCGATCCTCTCGGAGCCTACTACCAGTATGCATTTGAGTTTCCTGCCTTCAACGATTATCCAAAATATGGTATCTGGCCGGATGCATACTATGCTACTTTTAACATATATGGTGAGTGGAACAGGACAGCCGCAGCAGCTTTTGAAAGGGACAAGATGCTCATTGGCGACTCCACTGCCAGGATGATCCTCTTCGACCTGCCTGAGAGCTTCAATATGAGAAATATGCTGCCGGCAGATTTTGATGGTCCCCCACCAGTTAAAGGGACTCCTAATTACCACCTTGTATTCAAGGATGATACATGGGGATATGCTTTTGACCAGCTGCAGATATGGGAATTTGTAGCCAACTGGGACGACCCGCTGGCATCTACCTTTGAAGAGGTGAAGATACTGGAAACAGAACCTTTCACCTCCAAGTTGTGTGAGGCTCCCCGCTGGCAATGCATACCGCAACCCAATACTTCACTTAAGCTTGAAGCAATTAATGACCGCCTGATGTACCGGGTTCAATACAGGAATTTTGAAACATATTCTACGATGGTCCTGAATCATACCGTCAATGCAGATGGCCTCGGGAAAGGAGGGATCCGCTGGTACGAGTTACGGGACAATCATGATGGAAGCGGATGGGAGATCTATCAGCAGGGCACCTATGCACCGGATGACAACAGCCGCTGGATGGCTAGCATAGCCATGAATAAGAAAGGAACAATAGCATTGGGCTTTACAATCTCAAGCGACACCATCGCACCATCAATTATGTATACAGGAAGAACCTCAGATGCACCTTTGGGGGAGATGAACCTTGCCGAGGTGGAGATAGCCCGCGGACTATATGCGCAGGGAAGTTATAATCGCTGGGGAGATTATAGCATGATGTCGGTGGACCCGGTTGATGATACGACATTCTGGTATACTCAGGAGTATTCACTCGGCGGATGGAGAACTCGAATTACTTCATTTAATTTTGGCCCTGTAGGGGAACCATCGGTCGAAGTAGGACCTGACACTACGATTTGCTGGGACCAGGTATTTTTCAGGGATGCAGTTGCAGAGAACTACCTTAGTGTAAACTGGACTACATCAGGAGATGGGTTCTTCCAGAATCCCAGGCAGTTAAGAGCTGCTTACCTGCGCGGACAGGAAGACATTGCCAACGGATATGTGGATCTGTCACTCAAGATTTATGGCTACCTGCCGGGATCGAGCGCTAGTGATCAATTGACTATGTATATTGACTCCTTACCTTTTGCAGATGCCGGCCTGGACACCACCATCTGCTTCAATCATATTTACCAATGCCATGGAATTGTTGGTAACAGCTCATCAGTAGAGTGGTCGACTTCCGGTGATGGTTCATTTAGTGACCAGAGCTTGCTCGACCCGGTATATTATCCGGGAAGCCTGGACACAACTACTGGGTCAGTTGAGTTGTTTCTGACCGCCTACAGCGACATTTGTGAGGTGAGTAACATTGATGGATTGCTGCTGAATTTTAGCGACTGCCCGGGAATTTGGGAACATAACATTCAGTCTTTAGACTTGTCAGTTTATCCCAACCCTAATAACGGTGTCTTTGATGTATCAATCAGCAATGATGAGAGCCAGGAAATTGAGATTTCAATACTCGATGCTCAAGGCCAGGTCCTGTTCAATCAGTATGTGAAATTGGATGGCCAGCCCTTTACCAGGCAGTTCGATATGCATTATCTCGAAAGAGGCACCTATTACTTCAGGGCGATCACCCGGAAAGGACAGTCAACAGTGCCTTTTATACTTCAGTAACGAGCATTTTAAAATCCGTCTAAATTACTCATTTCGTGATGCCGTTCCGTTATTGTTTATATTTTTGCCTTTTGCTATTCCAATGACGAAAAGAATCAGGAATTTAAACCATTTAAAAGGGATTTGCCGTGAATGAGGTTTTAATCTATTCTGTAGTTTCCATCAGTGCGATCGGGATTGTTGCTGCTGTGGTCTTGTATGTCATTGCACAACGATTTAAGGTCATCGAAGATCCAAAGATCGACCTGGTTGAAGAAATATTGCCAGCTGCCAATTGCGGTGGCTGTGGCTTTGCCGGATGCAGGAATTTTGCTGAGGCCCTGGTAAACTCTGCCAACAATAAAAACAACATTGAAGGCTTGAACTGTCCGGTTGGTGGCAATGAGACCATGTCAGCTGCTGCCAGCATCCTGGAACTGGAGGTGGAAGAGGCAGATCCGATGATAGCCGTTGTTCGTTGCAATGGATCCCGCACCAATGCACCACAGAAAATTAATTATGACGGACCGGCCACCTGCGCTTTCGCCCATAACCTGTATTCGGGTGAGAGTGGCTGTCCACATGGTTGCCTTGGACTTGGCGATTGTGTAAAAGCATGTTTGTTTGATGCCATATTTATGAATCCTGAAACCGGGTTGCCGGAAGTAAATGATAAGTGTGTTGCATGCGGAGCCTGTGTCGATGCCTGCCCAAGGAATATCATTGAGTTAAGGCTTAAGGGAAAGAAGGACAAGAGGATCTATGTTTGCTGTATCAACGAGGAAAAAGGTGGACCGGCAAAGAAAAATTGTGCGGTGGCCTGTATTGGTTGTGGTAAGTGTGTCAAGGTTTGCCCTTTTGAGGCCATCACTTTAGTAAATAACCTGGCTTATATCGACTTTGAGAAATGTAAGCTCTGCAGGAAATGTGTTTCTGAATGCCCCACCAATGCTATCCATGAGATAAACTTCCCTCCGCCAAAGCCAAAGCCTGAAGCGGAAAAGCCCGTTGAGGAGGCAGAGAAGAAGGCGACTGCTGAAGTTAAGCCTGAAGGGCCATCTAATGAAGAGCCAGCAAAAGAAATTTAAGAAATCATCATAAATGATTTAGTCGGATGAGTATGTTGAAAACGTTTCAAATGGGTGGTGTTCACCCGCCCGAAAACAAATTGTCGGCTGATCAGCCAATACAGGTACTGGACCCACCCCAACAAGCATTTATTCCACTGAACCAGAACCTGGGGGCTCCTGCCAAACCTCTGATCGCCAAGGGCGATGCAGTCAAGGTGGGACAAATGATTGCAAAAGGGGAAGCATTTATCTCATCCAATATCCATTCTTCTGTTTCAGGAAAAGTACTGAAGATAGATAACGTGACGGACCCCAGCGGGTACAAACGACCAGCAGTCGTGATAGCTGTTGAGGGAGATGAATGGGATGAGAGCGTTGACAGGTCAAGCGAGCTTAAGAGATTGGTAACATCATCCCAAAAAGAAATTATTGAGAAGATCAAAGAGATGGGCATAGTTGGCCTCGGTGGTGCTACCTTCCCTTCTCACGTAAAGCTTATGGTGCCGGATGGCAAGAAAGCCGAAGTATTATTGATCAATGGTGTGGAATGTGAGCCCTATCTTACATCTGACCATCGCCTGATGCTGGAAAGAGGAAATGAGATCATGGTCGGGACAAGCATCCTGATGCGTGGTTTGGGCGTTAATAAAGCCGTGATTGGCATTGAAAACAATAAAAAAGATGCTATCGAACACCTGGGTAACCTGGCTAAGGACTACGACGGCATCAGTGTACAGGCACTTAAGGTAAAATACCCACAAGGTGGTGAAAAACAGCTTATTAAAGCGGTAATCAGTCGTGAGGTACCATCAGGAAAGCTGCCTATCGAGGTAGGAGCCGTGGTGCATAATGTAGGAACTGCATTTGCTGTGTATGAAGCTGTGCAAAAGAACAAACCCCTGATAGAAAGAGTAGTGACCATTACTGGAAAGCAACTGGCAAAACCGTCGAATTTCTTGGCCAGGATCGGAACGCCGATTGCTACCCTGATTGAAAAAGCCGGTGGACTGCCTGATGAGTCCGGTAAAATAGTTGGGGGCGGGCCCATGATGGGCAAGGCCCTGATTTCCGAAGAGACCCCGGTGGTTAAAGGATCATCTGGAATTCTCATTCTGAGTGAAAAGGAATCCCGCAGGGTGATACCAAATAATTGTATTCGTTGCGGGCGTTGCATTACCGTCTGCCCGATGGGACTGGAGCCGGTATTGCTGGCACAGCTGGCAAACGCTGAGAAATGGGAAGAGTCTGAGAAGGAACTGATCATGGATTGTATCGAATGTGGTTCATGTCATTATACCTGCCCCTCAGGCAGGCCATTGCTGGATTATATCAGGCTGGGAAAAAGCAGAGTAGGACAAATTATTAGAAACAGAGGAAAACAATAAATTATGAGTACCCTGATCGTTTCGGGATCTCCTCATGTGCATGGAGATACATCTGTTAAGAAAATCATGTATGGGGTCGTTATTGCCATGGTTCCTGCAATCCTGGTTTCTGTCTATTTTTTCGGACTGGATGCTTTACGGGTATTGGTGGTCTCCTCCCTGGCATGTTTGTTCTTTGAATGGGTTATCCAGAAATACCTGATCAAGGGACCCATAACTATTAATGATGGATCAGCACTGGTAACAGGGGTATTGCTGGCCTTTAACGTACCCTCCAACCTGCCAACATGGATATTGATTATCGGGGCATTTGCTGCAATTGCTATTGCTAAAATGTCATTTGGTGGCCTGGGAAAAAATCCTTTTAACCCGGCATTGGTCGGAAGGGTGTTTCTATTAATATCATTCCCGGTACAGATGACTTCCTGGCCAATACCACGTCCCTTATTCGCAGGGGGAGCAGTTACGGATGCCGTCACCGGTCCTACACCATTAGGGCTACTGAAAGAAGGGTTGAAGATGGGCAAGACCGTACCTGAGATGATGCCGGAGATGCCTGGATACATCCAGGAGTTGCTTGGTAACCAGGGGGGAAGCTTGGGTGAGGTGTCGGCCATAGCATTGATCATCGGGGCAATATATATGCTGGGAAGGAAAATCATTACATGGCACGTACCTGTGGCATACCTGCTATCTGTATTTGTCTTTACAGGAATTTTATACCTGATAGACCCGGCTCTTTATGTAAACCCATTATTCCACCTTGTAACCGGTGGCTTGATCCTTGGCGTCTTTTTTATGGCAACAGATATGGTTTCAACGCCGCTATCTGCAAAAGGAATGATCATATTTGGCCTGGGATGTGGTGTCCTGACGGTGATCATCAGGGTCTGGGGGGCATATCCTGAAGGGGTGTCCTTTGCAATCCTGATAATGAACGCATTTGCCCCACTCATCAACAGGGGCTTCAAACCAAAACGGTTTGGTGAAAAAGTAATTGAGGCCTAATGATATTTATGTAAAAGTGATTTGAGATGGCAAAAATTGAGTCTTCTTTTAAAAATATGGTGCTGACATTGTTTATTGTCACTCTGCTGGCTTCTTTGTCACTTGGTGGTATTTATAACCTGACCAAAGGGCCTATTGCCCTGGCAAAGAAAGCTGCGAAAGAGAAAGCCATTAAAGAAGTTATACCGGAATTCGATGAATTGCAGACTTTCATGGTCTTACCTGAGGGTGCTAAAGACTCCATTGAGTTTAACCTTGGCTTAAAAGGTGGAGAACTGGTTGGTACTGCCATTGCTGCATACTCCAACAATGGATATGACCCCACCCAGATCAGGATCATGGTTGGTATCCTGCCTGATCATACCATCGGTAATACTTCTGTAATTCAACATAAGGAAACACCCGGGCTGGGAACCAAGATGAAGGATCCTAAGTTCAAAGACCAGTTCATGGGTATCAATCCCCAGCAGTTTAACCTGAAGGTGAAAAAAGATGGTGGAGATGTGGATGCCATCACTGCTGCCACAATCAGCTCAAGAGCATTTACTGAAGCAGTAGATATGGCTTATAAAACTTTCTTAAAGGTACAGGAGGAAAAGAAATGAACCAGGCAGCCAATTTTACAAAAGGATTTATAAAAGAGAACCCTGTATTTGTCTTGCTCCTGGGTTTATGTCCTACCCTGGCAACTACCACTTCTGCTTTTAACGGCCTGGGCATGGGGGCTGCTACCCTGTTTGTCCTCATATGTTCCAATATGGTCGTATCGGTGATCAAAAACTATATTCCGGATAAAGTTAGAATACCTTCATTCATTGTCATAATAGCATCTTTTGTAACTATTGTGGAACTGGTGATGCAGGCCTATGTGCCTGCATTATTTGAAGCACTGG
Organism: uncultured Bacteroidales bacterium; assembly: GCA_963753055.1. Taxonomy (GTDB): domain Bacteria; phylum Bacteroidota; class Bacteroidia; order Bacteroidales; family B18-G4; genus JAUWGC01. The sequence goes on from CAVWAP010000004.1 coordinate 585,782, forward strand.
GCATTTTTATCCCATTGATTGTGGTAAACTGCCTCGTTCTGGGCCGTGCTGAAGGCTTTGCATCTAAGCAATCATTCTTCTCGTCCCTGATCGATGGCCTGGGAATGGGGCTTGGGTTCACTTTTGCCCTGACTCTCCTGGGAGCCGTAAGGGAGATGCTTGGGAATGGATCTATCTTCGATGTGAAATTCATTGAGGGTGATGCCATCCTGATATTTATCCTGTCACCAGGAGCATTTATCGTTTTAGGCTATTTGATAGCCCTGATCAACAGAATTAAGAAAACCGCGTAAATGATAGCAATATGGAATATTTTGTAATTATTATCTCGGCCATATTTGTCTCAAACATCGTTCTATCCCAGTTCTTGGGTATTTGCCCCTTCCTTGGAGTATCAGGTAAGGTTTCAACTTCAGTGGGCATGAGTGGAGCTGTTTTGTTTGTAATGACTATAGCAACCATCGTTACCTGGTTGATATTTAAGTATGTCCTGGATCCATTTCATATCACTTATCTGAGAACCATTGCATTTATCCTGGTAATTGCTTCATTGGTACAAATGGTTGAGATTATCCTGAAAAAAATCAGTCCTCCTTTATATCAATCGCTCGGTATCTTTCTGCCACTGATCACAACCAATTGCGCAGTTTTTGGTGTGGCCCTGCTGGCTATTTCTAAAGAGCTAAGCCTGCTGGAAGGTGTTGTATTTGCTATTGCTACTGCGATAGGATTTGGCCTGGCAATGATATTGTTTGCCGGTTTACGTGAGCACCTCGACCTGATGGAAGTGCCTAAAGGCATGAGAGGCGTTCCGATCGCCCTGGTTACTGCCGGGATACTGGCACTGGCCTTCATGGGCTTCGCCGGCCTGGTTTAGAAAAATTAGGCTATTTTCGTATTATGGAAAATACATCGGACATGTCATTGGATACCATTATCCAGGTAGACAATATCAATATCTTTCAAAAAGAGAGCCTCGTGCTTTCAGATGTCTCTTTCACTGTTAACAAAGGTGAGTTTGTTTATATCATTGGTAAGACAGGTAGTGGGAAAAGCAGTCTCCTGAAAACAATTTATGGGGATTTGCCTATGTCTGAAGGATCCATGAAAGTGGCCGGCTATGACTTGAAAAAGCTTCGCCCAAAAGAAATTCCGCTTCTCAGAAGAAAGCTGGGGATCGTGTTCCAGGATTTTCAACTGCTTACCGACAGGACGGTGAACGAGAACCTTGTTTTCGTGATGAAAGCAACCGGCTGGAAGGACAAGAGAAAAATTGAAGAGCGCTTATCTGATGTGTTGGAAAAAGTTGGCCTGGGGACCAAAGGCTTTAAAATGCCACACCAACTTTCAGGGGGCGAACAGCAGCGTGTTGGCATTGCCCGCGCCCTTGTTAATGACCCGGATATCATATTAGCTGATGAGCCTACAGGAAACCTGGACCCTGAAACATCCAACGGGATCATGCAATTGCTTTTCGACATACGGCTAACGGGAAGAGCCATCTTAATGGCAACACATGATTATTCTCTTTTCAAAGATTATAAGGCCAGAACACTGGTATGTGAGAATGGGAAATTAGTGGCTGCCAAAGACCAGATGTATTAATCGCCTGGCATTCCTTTCATTAGAATATAATTCTTTTAAGGCTCCCTTTCTCCTGTCAATTTCTATCTCACTGAATTCATGCTGAAATAGTCTTTTTAGCTGGCTTTTCAATGCCAGGGGATTGTCACCTATTACGCATAACTCATCCAGCATGGTACCGTTCAGCATTTTCCTGTTGACCAGGCAAAATCGTCCTTTGTAAAGTGTATTTAGTAGTTTTAGCTTCAAGCCGGTAGCCTGGAAAGTAACCAGGACGTTGACGTGAGCCTTTTTTATGAGGTCAAACATCTTATCATCATCCGGATTTGCGATTATTTTAATACCGTTGTTTTTATGCTCAAGCTTCCTGATACGCTCAGGTGGGTTCATCCCGGCTATAACCAGCGGGATTTCAGTGTTCCTGAACACTTCGTTTACTAAATATTCTGCAGCATGCGCATTCTCAGGCACTTCTATATTGCCATGATAAAGCGCATAATCCCCTTTTCCAACAAGACAGCTTACTTCATTATTTGCATGAAAGCTGGGCAGATAAGATACATTGTTGTTCTTAAAATGCTTTTTCAGATAGAGGGTATCTTTCTGAGATACAACCAGCATTAAAGAAGCATGCTTCAGAATCCTTTGGTAAAGCCTGAGCTTGCAACTGGCCAGGAGGTAGTATATTTTATTTTTTAACTTTTTATCGACCTTAAATAAGTTAATGTAGTATTGATGCTCAATGTTGCTTTCCCGATAGATCTTAAACCGGCCTTTTAACCTCTTGTCTGAAATATAATAACAACTATGTAAACCCTCGAATAATATTGGATAGTCGTCTTCCTCCAGGCGCTTGATCATGCTTGTGGATTTTCGACTTGAGACAATATATGGTTTAAAGTTTAATGCAGATCCTAAACCGACTTTGCGCTTGTAATAGTGGACTTCCTCGCAGTATTGGTTCAATTGTTCGGCACGGTCGCGTCCAGGGTATTCAAAACAATGCAGATGAATTTTTATTCCGGCCTCAAACAATGCCTTGATCTTGTAAAAGACATCGATAACTCCACCGTAATTTGGCGGATAAGGTACATCGAATGAGACAATATGTAAATGTTTCTCAGACAAAATGCTGATAAATTTGGATCAAGGTTTCCTCTTCCTTCTCCCAGCAAAGCGCTTTGGAAGCAAATGTAAGATTTTCTTTCCAATGTTCAAGGATCCCGGCGTTGGCAAAAATCTCATTGATCTTACCAGCAATATGCCGTGGGTCGTGGTTATCGATAGTGGTACCAATCTGGTACTCCTCTATGATCTTCTTCAGCTCAACCAATGGTGAAGCCAGTACCGGTACCCCTGCCTGCATATAATCGAATAGCTTGTTCGGCAGACTATACCTGTAATTCGGGTTGGTGTCCTTATCAAGCGTCACACCAAGATCCGCCTGCACAGTGTATTCCCATACCGTGTCAAGTGCTTGCTTCGGTATGAACAGTACTTTATGCTCCAACCCCAGCTCTCCGGTCATCTCCTTGAGCTTGTCAAGCACATCACCATCACCAACAATCATAAAAACAGCATCATCAATATACTGCATCGCTTCCAGCATCTCTTCAGCACCCCTTTGGATGTTTATCCCTGCACCCTGCAGGAGGATGATCTTTTTATCCTCGGGTAATCCCATAGAGGCGCGGGATCTTTTATTTAAGACAGGTTTTGTCTCCGGAACGTTGCGTACAACCTTCACATCAACTCCATAAGCCTCCTTGTAAAGGCTTGCTATGGAACCGTTTACGGTATAAACATACTTTAACTTCGGAAAGATCCACTTTTCAATTGATCTCCAAAAAGATTGTACACGCGGACGGTCCACCAGCTCGGGTGTTTCTGTGTAATATTCATGGGTGTCATATACCAGTTGGATCCTTTTAATCTTTGATGCCAGATAATTGGCAAGCAGGGTATCAAGATCGTTGGATACAAGTAAGTCTGCCCTGGTGAAGAGCAGGAAAAAGAAGAGCCGGGTATTGTAACAAGCGTAAAAGAGAGGGCCTTTTTCAAAAAGTAATTTTATCCTCCTGGTTTTGTAGGGTCGATCAGACAAGGATAAGCTGTCACGCTTCCTCCGGCCTACGAGCGTAGGTTCGAAACCCATCCTGATCAACGTCTTACAAACTTTGTCAACCCGCTGCTCCGTTGAAAGGTCGTTGGTTACCGAAAGAATTACCTTTTTCAAATGAGATGAATAAGAAATTCAATACGAATTTAACATTTCCTCTCAAAAAGAACGTGAAATGGGTTGAATATTGCCCGATTCATCTTATTTTTGATGTGAAGAAGCCATCTTTATGCAGATCAGGGAAAACACTTCATTAAAGCCCTATAACACCTTTGGGATAGATGTACATTCAGATCATTTTGTTGAACTGTCAACGGATGAGGAAATCATCGATTTTATTAAAATGCATCTTGAGAAATATCCGGAGTATTTCATCCTTGGAGGAGGGAGCAATGTCCTGTTCACCAATGACTATCACGGGTTGATCATCCATCTGACAAATAAAGGGATTAAAATTATTATTGAGGATGACGAGCATATCCTGCTCCAGGTTAGCGCCGGAGAGGTATGGGATGACCTGGTTGAGTATTGTGTATCACATAATTATGGAGGATTGGAAAACCTCTCCTTGATTCCGGGATCGGTGGGTGCCAGCCCCATTCAGAATATAGGGGCCTATGGCGTTGAATTGAAAGACCATTTTAAGGAACTAAGAGCCATAAACCTGGAGTCAGGCGATGAAAGGATCTTTTCTGCATCAGATTGTGCATTTGGATACCGAAACAGTATCTTTAAGAATGAACTCAGGGGCCAATATCTTATCCTTGATATCACGCTTGTATTAGATAAAAAACCAGTCTTTCACACAAACTACGGTATCATTCCGCAGGAGCTTGAAGCTATGAAAGTTGATAAGCTTAGTATCCGGGCTGTCAGGGAGGCTGTATGTAATATCCGGTCCCGCAAACTACCTGACCCCAAAACCTTAGGTAATGGAGGCAGCTTTTTTAAGAACCCGGTAATCAGCAAGGTTCAATATGATGTTTTAAAAAGAAAATATCCGGATTTGGTATCATTTCCCCATGATGAGTTACACCAGAAGCTGGCCGCAGGCTGGCTGATAGAGCATGCTGGTTGGAAAGGTCATCGTAGAGGTGATGCGGGTGTCCATCAGCAGCAGGCATTGGTGCTGGTAAATTATGGCAATGCAAACGGACATGATATACTTGACCTGTCAGAAGAGATTCAGCATTCTGTATTTAAAATGTTCGATGTGACGTTGGAACGAGAGATCAATGTGATTTGATCCCTGTCTAGATCATCCCGATCAAGACAGAAACAGCAACCAGTAAATCTGTACCAAGTACTACCATGACATTCATTCCCATTGACGGAACCAGCTTTTGCATGTCATCACCATGCTTAATGGCAGTCATGCCTGCCTTGAAAGCTATTGGCAATGGCAATAAAGCCAGATACAACCAATAAGAGGAGATGCCTGCTATGGGCAGGATCACAATGGTACCAAAGGTTACCAGGAGTCCAAAGGCATAAATGTAAGCAGCGTTTTTCTTTCCCAGTTTGGTCACAATGTGGTTCCTTCCACCTTCTTTGTCTGCTTCAGCATCAGGGAACTCATTCAGGAGCAAGAGGAGGGAAGTCAAAATTCCGGGAGGGATGGATATCAACCACACTTCCTGTGGGATAAACTGTGAAAGACTCATTGATGGGCTGGCCACCATCGCGATGTAAGTACCGAGTACAACCATGGAACCAAGGGTTAGTCCGGCGAGAATTTCACCCATCAGGATCTTGGCCAGGAAATTTGTGTAAAAGACAATCGTCAAACCTCCAATAACTACGAAAAACATGATTGACCAATGAGCAACAAAAGTAAAATAAATGCCTACCACGAGTGAAAAGAACAAGGTGCCAATGGCAGCGGCCAAAACGGATTTAGGCTTTGTGTGACCCTCAACCATCATTTTACTGCCGCCACTAAATGGTGTCTGAACTGTTTTAAAATCAATTTTTGTGTTGAAATCCGAATATTCGTTAAACAGGTTAACAGAAACGTGAGCAGATACTACACCCAGAACCAAGAGTACAGCGTGCACAACATTAAACTCCCCTGCAGGGTTATACTTTGCCGCATAAACTAAACCAATTGCTACCAGTAAAACAGCGAGAATTAGGAAATTAGCACGTGCCTGGGCCGCCCAGACTTTCACCTTACCCGGTTTGCTCATAAATTAAATTATTTAAATTATTACATTCAAACATGCAAAGATAATGTTTGTTCATAAACTGGTGAAATATGCTAAAAGAAATTGTATAATCAGGTAACTTGTAAACTTACCGGTTTATGATTAAATTTGTTATTATTCAATAACCTGAATGAATGAATTACAATAAGGGTCATGTATTGAAATGGTTGATCAGGTTCATCAGGGTCAATCTGGAGGCATTGATCTGGCTTGCGGCCCTGATCTTACTCGCCTTTCATGATCCGACAGCTTCGCACTATTCACTCTGTCCGCTTAATAACCTTGGCTTTGAATTTTGCCCTGGTTGTGGCCTCGGACATTCAATTTCGTATCTGTTTCGGGGTGAAATCATCCAGTCATTGGAAGCACATCCCCTTGGAATATTTGCGGTAGTATTATTATCTTATAGGATTGTGAGTTTATTCAGAAAGAATTATAGCATTCAAAATAATTTTAAAACCTTAAATGATGGCTAATATTTATCAATTTTTACCTGAGCTGCAGGGAAGAGAACTTATCCTTGTACAGGGCCTTACAAAAGAATATTCTGACGAACAGATCCAGACATTTGCAAATATTTACAGGACCCGCCGAAGAGACCCTCAAATGATATTACTGACAACCTTACTGGGTTTTGTTGTAGTTGCCGGTATACAAAGATTTATGGTAGGGCAGATTGGCATGGGACTTCTTTACTTATTTACAGCCGGCCTGTGCCTGATAGGGACGATCGTAGACCTGATCAATTACCAGGACCTGGCTTATGAATATAACCAGTCAATTGCTCGTGAAGTAGATGGAATAGCTAAGAACCTCTGATCTTTTTACACTTCCATCGCACCTATCAGATCATTGACATCGTCGATATGATGTCTTTGCATGTATTCCCTGATGCCATGAATAATTTTTACGGGCGCCTGGGGATCAATGAAATTTGCTGTGCCAACCTGGATGGCTGTGGATCCGGCTAGCATGAATTCAATGGCATCACTTGCATTCATGATACCTCCCATACCAACTATTGGTAAATCAACCGCTTTGTGAACATCCCATACCTGCCTGAGGGCAAGGGGTTTGATACAGGGGCCTGATAAGCCACCTGTAACACCAGGCAAAACGGATCTTCTCGTTTCTGAATCAACAGCCATTCCTAAGAATGTATTAACCAGGGAAATGGAATCTGCACCTGCATCAGCAACAACCTTAGCCATCTCCCCGATATCAGTGACGTTGGGAGATAGTTTGACAATCAAAAGTTTGTCGTAAGTATCTCTTGCAGCTTTGGTAGCTTCAAAAGCTGATTTTTTATTGATCCCGAATGCCATTCCGCCTTCTTTAACATTTGGACAGGATATATTTAACTCTATGGCCGGCATTTCATCAAGGTCGTTCAGCTTTTCTGTGACAGCGATATAATCTTCAATGGTGGAACCGTTAACATTAGCAATGATATGAGTGTCAAGGTGCTTGATTTTTGGAAAGATATGATTGATGAAGTGATCTATGCCTTTATTTTGGAGTCCGACGGAATTAAGCATTCCGCTTGCTGTCTCAGCCATCCTGGGGTAGGGGTTACCTTCCCTTTTTTCAAGGGTGAGCCCCTTGACGAATATTCCCCCCAGCTCATTCAGGTCCATGAAATCCACAAACTCCTCACCATATCCAAAAGTGCCTGAAGCAGTACTTACAGGATTCTTGAATAACAGGTCTTTTATCTTTACATTTAAATCTACCATGCCAGGTCAAGTATATTAAACACAGGTCCTTCAGTGCATACACAAAGGTTTCCCTGAGTAGTATCGACAACACAGCACAAGCATGCTCCGAAACCGCAGGCCATCATATTTTCAAGGGATGCCTCACAATCAATTTTATTATCCCTTGCAAGCTTTGCAATAGCTTTCATCATTGCATCAGGGCCACAGGTGTAGATCTTATCAAAATCATTCAGCCGGCCCCCTATGATGGAATGATCAGTCACCATGCCAGTTTCTCCCTTTGAACCATCTTCAGTAGTGATCAGGACATCACCATATGCTGCTAATCGATCAGTAAGTAAAATATCTTTTACAGATCTGCCGCCTATCAGGAAAGTCATCTTTGTCCCAAGTTCCTTGAGTTTCTTTCCTAAGAGTAAAAATGGTGCAACGCCTGATCCTCCGCCAATAATTAGAACCTGTTTTTGATTTACGAGATTAAATGAATTGCCCAGGGGATAAATGACATTTATACTTTCCCCTTTTTTCAGGTTGCCCAGGATCCTGGTCCCTTTTCCAATTGCTTTAATGTAAAAGGTGATGGTGCCGTCATTGTGATCAACATCATAAATGGAGAATGGTCTGCGCAGGAATACTTCATTTGAATGGTCAACCCTGATTTCAGCAAAGTTGCCAGGAAGGATTTCAGGTAATGGTTGAGATGACTGGATTTCTATGAGATAATTATCATCATTAAGCCAGGTAAGCTTGTTAACTATAAAGTCTTCAATCCTTTTCATCTGCTGGTTCAGCTTTGTCTTCTTCTTTCTTTTCTTCCTCCTCTTCAGAAAAATCGAGTAACTCATGCTGATGTAGCTGGTTATACCAATGGATGACCTTTTTGATATCAGAATTGTAAACCCTGTCCTGGTCATAATCCGGAACTGCCTCTTCGAAGAAAGCCTTCAGTTCAGCAGGATCACTTTTATGATCCGGGGCTTGTTTATCTTCCAGGAGTTCATTCATCTTTTTAAAGATGTCTTTTAAAGGAAGGTCTTCCTCTTCAGTAAAAATGCTGATCTCTTCAAGAGAACTGATCTTTTCATGCGCAAAAACTGGAAACCTTTTTTGATTGTCCAGTGATTCAACCAGCAAACCATTCTTGGTTTCAGAAAGCATTTTATACAACCCGGGTTTTCCGGAAATAGCTAAAATTTTGGAAAGATCCATAAATCAAATTTTGAGCAAAATTAATAAAAATTGGGAAGAGTAAAAGGTAAATCTAATTTTAAGCGAAGGTTTGTAAGTCATATAACTTGCGGTAGATACCATCTGCTTTAAGCAGCTGTTCATGATTGCCCCGCTCCATTATTTTACCTTTCTGTAAGACGATGATCTCATCTGCATGCTTGATGGTTGATAGACGGTGGGCAATTACAATGGATGTCCGGTTCGACATTACCTTGAACAAAGCATCCTGGACCAATCGTTCGGATTCTGTATCCAGTGATGAAGTAGCTTCGTCCATAATAAGAATAGGAGGATTTCTCAGGACTGCACGTGCAATGCTGATCCTTTGCTTTTGCCCTCCTGATATTTTAGTGCCACGGTCACCAATATTGGTTTGATAGCCTTCAGGCATCTGGACTATAAATTCATGAGCGTTGGCTACTTTTGCTGCTTCTATCACATCTTCCTCAGTTGCACCCTCCATACCAAATACGATATTATTATAAACAGTATCATTGAAAAGAATCGATTCCTGTGTGACCATACCCATAAGGCCTCTTAAGTCATTGATTTTATAATCCCTGATGTCTGTTCCATCAATGAGAATTGATCCTTCGGTAGGATCATAAAAACGAGGCAGAAGGTCAACCATGGTGGATTTGCCTCCTCCCGACTGTCCAACAAGAGCAATGATCCTTCCTTTGGGTATCTTCAGTTCAATATTCTTCAGGACAGGTTCTTCTTCATACTTAAAACTTACCTCGTTGTATTCAAGTTCAGTATTGAATTCATGTTTGTCTTTGGCATCTGGCTTTTGTTCAATAATTTCTTCGGCATCAAGGATCTCAAAGATCCTGTCTGCTGATGCCATGCCTTTTTGAATACTATAAAATCCAGTGGCGAATGTCTTGGCAGGTGGTATGATCTGGGAAAAAACGAGGATGTATGTTATAAATACTTCAGCACTGATAGAACCGCTTTCACCGAGCACCAATTTCCCCCCAAACCATAGAACAAGTATGATCACAACAGAAGATAGGAATTCACTCAAGGGAGAGGATAGGTCTCTTCTGCGATATATTCCAACAGATAATTTGGAATATTCATCGTTTTGATTTTTAAATCGCAGGTTAAGAAAGTCGATGGCATTGAATGCTTTGATGATCCTGAGACCGCTGATGGATTCTTCTATAGTTGAAAGCATCCCTGCAAACATCGTTTGGCCTATCCTGGATGTCTTTCTCAGACTTCTTCCTATCAATCCAATAACATAACCTGTAACAGGGATAACTATTACAACAAACAGGGTTAGTTCCGGACTCATGCTTAAGAGGAAAATGAAATAAGCAATAATGGTGATAGGATCCCGGATGATCATCTCCATATAATTCATTATGGAGAAGTCAACTTCCTGAACATCAGTTGTTATCCTTGCAATGATATCACCTTTTTTCCGCTGGGAGTAAAATGCCAGCGGCAGGATGAGCAGCTTGTTGTATATTTCCTTCCTCAGGTTTTTTATAGCTCCAATTCGCACCTTTGCAAGCACGAACATGGCCATGTACCTCGAGAGATTCCGCAGGAAGAATGCGGTAAGTAATATCCCACAGATAAAGAGTAAAGCACCTAATTCTCCCTTTTCAATGATCATGCTGCTCATGAGGTAATTCATGTACTCAATAAGCGCATCCGAGCTAAAGGAAAATTCAGGGGCTTGTGTTACAAGCTTTTCTTTCTCAAATAATAAACTCAGAAAGGGAGCCAGCATGGCAAAGGTGAACAACGAAAACAAAATTGTTAGCAGGTTAAACATTACATTTAACCCGGCATATCCCAGGTATGGTTTAATGTAACTTATTATGCGCCAGTAACTTTTCACTTAAACTCCGGTGTAATTTTGAGGGGTAATTTCTTTCAGTTGCTTCTTCAGGTCGCTGCTGATTTTTAGCTTGTCAATAAAGGTGAAAATTGCAGCTTTATCTATTACTTTGTTCGACCTGGTTAATTCTTTCAATTGCTCATAAGGATTTGGGTATCCTTCTTTTCTTAAAATTGTCTGTATTGCTTCTGCAACCACTGCCCAGTTATCTTCAAGGTCGGTACTGATCTTTTCCTCATTGAGGAGCAATTTGTCAATACCTTTAATTAACGACTTAAAGGCGATGATCGTATGCGCCATGGGCACGCCAATATTCCTGGTGACTGTAGAATCGGTCAGGTCGCGTTGCAGCCTTGAGACAGGCAGCTTAGCTGAAAGATGTTCAAAAAGGGCATTTGCAACACCGAGGTTCCCCTCAGCATTTTCAAAGTCAATTGGATTTACTTTGTGTGGCATGGTCGACGATCCCACTTCTCCTTTTTTGATCTCCTGCTTAAAATATTCCAGTAAAATGTAAGTCCATATATCCCTCGAAAAGTCCAGCAGGATGGTATTGATCCTTTTTATCGCATCAAATAATGCTGCAAGGTCATCATAGTGCTCAATCTGTGTAGTCGTTTTCTGCCTTCGTAAGGTCAGGGTCTTGTTAACAAACTGGTCAGCAAAGGCAGGCCAGTCAATTTCCGGGTAAGCAGCCTGGTGTGCATTAAAGTTACCGGTTGCCCCACCAAATTTCGCCGAAACCGGGATGTTTGACATCAAGCTGACCTGTTGCTTCAGACGTTCAACAAACACCATTATTTCCTTTCCAAGTCGGGTAGGGGAGGCTGGCTGTCCATGTGTTCTGGAAAGCATCGGAATATTTTTCCATAACTTCGCTTTTTGCTGAAGCCGTTTTAACAATTCATGATAAGATGGGATGAAGATGTCATTGAGAAAAAGTTTGGTGGCATATGGAACAGCCGTATTGTTTACGTCCTGCGAGGTAAGCCCAAAATGAATGAACTCCCTGTATTTTTTTAATCCCAGCTTGTCGAATTTCTTTTTCAGATAATACTCAACAGCTTTGACATCATGGTTAGTGGTCTTCTCGATCTGTTTGACCTCCTCTGCATCCTTGAATGTAAAATTCCGGCTGACGGCACGCAGGTCATCAAACTTACCCTGATCAAAATCCTTCAGTTCAGGCAAGGGTATTTCACATAGAGCAATGAAATACTCTATTTCAACAAATACGCGATAATTGATGAAAGCAGCCTCGGAGAAGTAAAAGGCAAGCGCTTCTGTTTGTTTATGATAACGGCCATCAACAGGAGAGATGGCACTTGCGGCGGTAAGTTCCATGATTCAATGATTTAGACTTCCAAAATTAGAAAAGTATGAAGAATAAGCAAGAGAATCATGAAATTAATATATATGTCAGGGCTCACATGTTTTTAAAGATGTCCCTGATAAGCTCACCATAGGTATCACCAAAGGTGAGCATGCACCATGCATATAAAGTCATAGCTTCCTCTTTACGGAGCCATTTCATTGACTTTCTTAATTCTTTTTGAAATAGGCTTTGATCGAAACTGACTTTTTGAAGAATGGTTTTAGTATATTCCAGCATTTTTGGTCAATTTTGATATCTGTAAAAAAAACGTCAAGGATCGGTTTTAATTGTGCCAAATATATAAAAAACAAACCCTTTTGTCAATACTTTGTGCTGGAATATGCTGTGGAATAGGCTGCAAAGTACCCGATAGCTCCGTTGGAGAGGTTTCCTTTAACATTGGCAGGAGGTCCGCTGAACAGGGGTGTGCTGAAACTTACTTCTTCCTGAAGAGTCCAGACAAAATTAGCATAACCCTCTGTAATACCGCCCGCCTGGAAGGTTACGGTGTCTCCAGGATTAACTTTTTCTTTATCCCTGGCCTGGTTTAAATAGCCGACACCGATGCCGTTGGTGTAGCTTCCATTATAGAATTCATCATCCGTAACCCCTTTACTCGATAAAGTGTCAGTAATCAGTATGCCATTGATATAAATGTTGAACATATAAAAATTCTTATCCGGTGGATCCTGGTAATAGCACTGCACTTCAATATATCCTTCAGAACCCCAGTCATCATGGAATGCCAACCTTATGGAGTCAATTGAATTGATATATGGAACAAAAGAACTTGCAGTGTAAAATTTGTTGTTATCGATTTCTTCTTGCAGGGTGATATTCAGCGTATAAGTATTTCCCATGATTGCATAATAGTCGGAGGTAGTTTCATAAACCCCCGGCTTTGAGGAGTTCTCCTGGAGCATATGTACATTACCGTCCTGGTCGACGATCTCCACAGTTGCATCAGGTACTGCAGGTGGAGCTGAATTATAGCTGTAGTTGGTTGTCTTTGTGAGGATCACCTGGTGTGCCATGGTATCTGTTGTCAGGTAGCCTTCAACAACCAGGCGCTCATAATCCTGATCCTGCAAATCAATATCAATGCGTTCTGTACAGGCACTTGCTGCGAGAATAATTAATGAGAGTATATATATTAGCTTCTTCATCGTCTTGCTAAAATTTAAAATTAAAGGTAACCGAAGGGATAATACTATATAAGTAAGTCCTTGTTGCATACACTTCATAAGTTGGCTGACTTGTATTACTCTGCTCCTGCTCAAAATTAATGGCCCAGGTGTTATGCCTGTTGTATGCATTGTATACTGAGAAAACCCATTCATGCTTAAACCTCCTGGGTTTTTCTTTCCCCCTGAGTGTCACTGACAGGTCCAGCCTGTGGTAATCTCTATAACGGTAACCGTTTCTGTCTGAATAAATAGGCACAATATTACCGCCAATAACTGCCCTTCCTGTTGGCATTGTTACCGGTACACCTGTCTGGTACACCCAGTTTCCGGAAAAACTTACCCGCTGCGAGATGTCATACGCAACAACAATAGATAAATCATGGGGCCGGTCGTAAGGTGAAGGGTATTTGTTGCCATCATTAATTTCCGGGATCTCTCTCCATGACCTGGAATAAGTGTATCCCACCCAGCCGCTGATCTTGCCTTTGGGCATTTTCAAATCATAAAACCTGACAAGGAGCTCAATCCCATATGACCAGGATTTTCCAAAACGCAGCTCGCCTTCTAGTTCCTTGTTTAACAGAAGCCATGCATGATCTTTAAAATCAATTGTATTCTGCATATTCTTGTAATAAACCTCGGCAGATGTCTCAATATGATTCTTCAGGAAGTTTCTGAAATAACCTGCTGCAACCTGGTCGGAAATCTGTGGTTTCACATTAGGACTGGCTGAAAACCAGAGGTCAAGAGGTGTCCCGGCAGTGGAGTTCTGTGCCATTTGAATGTACTGGTATGTCCTGGCATAACTAGCTTTTATCGAAGAGACTTCATTGATCAGATAATTGGCTGATATCCTGGGCTCCATGCCCCAGTAAGTATGGTAAATATCACCGCTGGCATAGTCTTCTGAATGTGTTGGCTCATAGTCTTCATCAAAATAATAAACTGTCCCGGTACCTATATTATTAAACAATGAAAATCTCAAGCCATACTTCAATACGAATAATGCACCAACCTTTTGCTCGTTACTCGCATAAAGGGCACTTTCTATGGAATGACTCTTAGGTACTATATATTCTGTAAACAGGGTATTATCACCGGTACCCTTTGCTATCCCCGGATTAAAAGAATGATAGATTGAACTTATCCCGTATCGTATGGTATTATCAGCATCCAGGTACCAGGTAAAATCGCCCTTCAAGCCCAGGTCTTCCAGATGCGAATCCCATACGAAGGAATTGGCATCATCCTCATCTGAAGTGCCCAGACTGTAATTGTAACGGCTGTAAATAAAGGTAAAGTTGCTGAATACTTTCTTGGAAAACAGGTGGTTCCACCTGGCTGTGGCCGTGGAGTTGCCAAGGTTCATTTTGGCAAACTGGTTTTTAAAAATATCCCTTCCAAAATAACCTGAGATATATATCCTGTTATTCTCATTGAAAGTATGGTTGATCTTGGCGTTGAGGTCGAAAAAATACAGCTTGTTTCCCTGGATATCCTCATTCCCAAAGATCGGTATGAAAAGATCGGCATATGTCCTCCTGCCTGAAACCAGGAAGGAAGTTCTATTTTTAATGATTGGCCCTTCTAAAGTCAGCCTGCTGGATATCAGTCCGATGCCGCCAGATCCGGAAAATCTTTTTTTATTACCGTCTTTCATCCTAACATCCAGTACAGAAGAAAGTCTACCACCAAAACGTGCAGGAATATCTCCTTTATAGAGGACCATATCCTTGACGGCGTCATTATTAAAGACTGAGAAGAAACCCAGCATATGGCCTGCATTGTAAACTGTCGCTTCATCTAACAAGACAAGGTTTTGATCAATATTTCCGCCCCTTACACTAAATCCGGTGGCACCTTCTGCAGCAGCAGATACTCCAGGTAATAACTGAAGTACTTTAATGATATCTGTTTCGCCAAAGACAGTTGGAACAGACTTAATTTGCTTGGCATCCATCTTTACTACACTCATCTCAACCTTCTGGATATTCTCACCAGGGCGCTTGGCAATAACTTCCACTTCCTTGAGCATCTGTTCAGATGGAATCAGATCTATATCAATTACGATGTCTTTAACCAGTTCGACTTTTCGCTCCTGCGTTTGATAGCCAACATAAGAATAAGTGATGGTATATGACCCCGGAAGCAGGTTAAGGGAATAAAATCCATAATTATTGGTTGCTGCTCCGTTTTGGAGTTCCCTGATATATATGGTGACTCCGATGAGATCCTCACCGGTTTCACTATCTTTTATATGCCCGCTGATCGAAAAATGCTTATCGCTTTCATCTGCAAGTATAATTGCGGGAAGAAATAATAATAAGCTGACCAGGCAGATGATCCTCTTAAGCATACTCTTTCAATCGAATAAAACTGATAATTATTGTGCAAACCAGCCAAACAAAAAGCTCACTGTACCTGTGAAACTGTTGAAATCCTTGTTGTCGTAATATTGCTTTTCAATTGGATCGCTTGCTCCATCAGGCAAATAGAGATAACTCCTGTTCAGGCCGCTAACCAAACGATAACCGACTCCGACATTGATTTTGAACCATTTTGCAAGATTTATTTCTGCTTCAGCCTGAGGGATGAAAACGAAACAGTTATCTCCTGCAAAATATTGATCGTAGTAGTCATACGTATTTGATTGATAAAGCGATACTTCACCCCAGCCAAGTTTTGCACTTGCACCGAAGTGAACGGCCTTATATGATTGATAAATATATCCCAGCCAAAAACCACCATGCCCAAAATTGACCCTGCGGTTGTAAAAAATTTCATTTTCCGTGAGAGCAGGACTATACCTTTCAAGTGTTACCCTGTGATCGGTCGATAATCCTTCTCCGTATCCTCCTATGTAGAATGACTGGTTAAAAATGACTGCACCACCACCACCAACACAAACAGCGAAATTATTCATTACTGAAGAAAACTCAACTATGGGAGCACCAAAACCAGATACCTTCAATTTGCCATCTTTTTTCTGGAAAAGATATTGCATATCCTGGCCTGAAAGTTGATATGATGAACAAATGAAGATCAATCCCGTAATAATGATAGTAATCTTTTTCATTTTTTAAATGTTTATGAGAATATTATAAATATAACTACATAGACATACTAATTATTTCAGGGTTGCAAATAGAGTGAAAAAAAACGAAAAATGACTATCTTTTGAGCAAAGAAAAAAAAATATTATTGCAAAGCCTGGTTTTTCCAGCCATATTTGTGGTGGCAATATGGTTAATAAAATTCATAGAATTAATCTTTGATCTCCCACTATATCGATTCGGAATTTTCCCATTGTCATACAAAGGTCTGCCCGGTTTATTATTCGCACCACTCATTCATGGTGATTTTGCCCATTTATATGCAAATACTATCCCTGTTTTCGTTCTCACTGCGGCGTTGTTTTACTTTTATAGGGAAATAGCATTCAGGGTATTTTTTCTGATCTATTTCTTTTCTAATATCTGGCTCTGGTTTGGGGCCAGGGAGGTATATCATATCGGTGCAAGTGGATTGATTTACGGACTTGCCACCTTCTTATTTGTAAGTGGCCTTATCCGGAAAAATCCAAGATTAATGGCGATATCAATGTTTGTTGCTTTTCTTTATGGAAGTTTTATATGGGGAATATTCCCCGAATTCTTTCCGGAAAGAAACATCTCTTTTGAAGGTCATTTTTGGGGTATTATTGCAGGCTTGATCATTGCCATCTATTACAGAAAACTTGGCCCTCAGAAAAGGCTTTATTCATGGGATTTAGAAGAAGATTTTGAAGACTTTGATGATGAAGACAATGACGCCTATTGGAAGGTCCCTCATAAAGGTTCTCCTTAATCAGGATTTATTCAGCAGGAACCTGTCATATAACCATAAAAGAATTACTGTCCCAATTCCTATACCTGTGAAAACCATCCAGATATCATATGGTTGGTAATTTTCCCATAAAAACCTGGTCAAGCCTTGTTGATCCATGCCTATTAGCTCACAAGCCCTGTTTACATAATCTGTTTTGGTGAATTGCCCTGAAATCTCAGGGATAGAAAGCCCGCGTGTGGCAACTTCCTTTTGCAAAAGTGTTATTTTATCAGACATATTGCCATACAAATCACCTGACAATATGCCAGCAAAGAAATTTCCTCCAGCCATAGGAAGATAGTATGCACCCATATACATGGCGACCTTATCTTTGGGTGCGATCCTGCCAATATACTCAAGGATTTTTGGGGAGCTCATCATCTCACCTAAAGCAAATACAAGTAAGGTGATAAAAAGATAGAATGGGTTACTGCTGATGAACCATAATCCCACACCTATCGATGAGATTAAAATGCCGGAGATCATGGTACCCAATGGCTTGTATTTCATGACAAGTGCTGAAACAGCAACCTGGAAGAGCACAATATATAAGGCATCGATGTTGATCAGCATTTCCGGTGCTATGGTGCCTTCCGGAGTTCCTATTGCCTTTGCCACCCCGGGAGAAAAAGAGTCAAGGAAATTGAAAATAACGGAAGTATCCATCCATTGATCGATGAACACTGGCAAGGTGTAAAACAGCTGGTTATACATGGTCCAGAACCCGACAATAATAATAAGGAAGATGAAAAAACGGGTATCCTTCAGGACACTTGCCAGGTTGCGAAAGATAGTTACAATGGATTTTAACAGTGATTCCTTTTTCTTCTCTATCAAAGGCTCTTTATAAAAAATAATTACCAGAACCAGGTTGACCAGGATGACCACCGCAGATATATCAAAAACATACTCCCACTTTACCTCCCTGAACTTGGAAGCAACGATAGGCCCGATAAATGCCCCTATGTTCACGATCATATAGAATATACCAAAACCAATTGATGATGTTGAAGGCGTAGTGGTTTTTGCAATGGTCGCAGAAATGACCGGTTTGAACAGACCAGCTCCAACAGCAACAAACAGAAAGACAAACCACATGCCTGCATAACTCTTCACCTGCCCCATCAGGAAATAACCAATGGCCAGGATGATATAAGAAAGGATCAGGATTTTTTTATAGCCATACTTATCCGCTATTGCACCCGTAATGGTGGGAAGAAAGTAGAGCAGGCCAACAACGGTTCCGATAAGGTATCCTTTTTGAGCCTGCGTAAATCCAAGTGCCCCGGTATCGGTCGAATTGGTCAGGTATAAAGCCAGAACAGCAAACATCCCATACCAGGCCCATCGCTCAAAGAGCTCCATGGTGTTAGCCACCCAAAATGTCCTCGGAAAACTGTACAATTTCAATTTCTATTGTCTATTTTCTATTGTCTATTTTGCGTTCTGCGCTTTGCGTTTTGCGTTTTGCGCTCTGCGTTTTTCATTTTCAAGCTTGCAAGTATACGAATTAAAAGTAATTTTATTCTCCTGATGAATTTTGATAGAATAAAAATTGGACTTTTCCTGTTATTCGTTTTGGGTATGGTCCTCAGTTTTTATGCCATTTCTCTTGATGATTTTCTGAATCTTTGGGATGAGCGCTTTCATGCACTGGTCGCAAAGAATATGATGGACTCCCCGTTAATGCCCACATTATATAAAGAAACCTTAGTTGACATAGTATATGACCGCTGGGACCGTGCACATATTTGGCTTCACAAACAACCATTGTTCATGTGGCAAATTATGGCAAGCATGAAGGTCTTCGGAGTTAATGAATTTGCAGTGCGCCTTCCAAGTGCTATCATGAATAGCTTGCTGGTTCTTATTGCCTATGGAATTGGATCAATGGCAGTCAACCGCAAAGTCGGGCTCCTTACTGCCTTTCTTTATGTTACATCCTTTTATATGCTTCAGTTAGTTTCTGGCAGGAAGGAGCTTGAGCATAATGATATAGCCTTTCTATTTTATGTTTCAGCAAGTATTTGGGCATGGCTGAAATACCTGAAATCTGAAAAGCTCTATTGGGTGGTTCTTATCGGAGCATTTGCAGGAGCCGCAATATTGTGTAAATGGCTATCAGGTTTATTGGTGTACCTCGCCTGGGGGGTTTTTAACCTGCAGGAATTCCGTTTTAGGATAAAAGCATATATCCCAATAATAATATCATTGATTGTTACCTTTTGCATTATAATGCCCTGGCAGGTTCTGATCTTCTCATGGTATCCGGCTGAAGCAAAGTATGAATTGTCATATAATTTCAGGCACTTTAGCGAGGTGATAGAAGGTCATGACGGTAATTTTTGGTATCATTTCAGTTACATGAAACAATTGTTTGGACGCCTGGTTCAGATTTTAGTTCTTCCTGCCTTAATCCTGTATGTAGTCAGATCTGAAAACCGGAAGCTGGCCATATCATTTGTTGCAATGCCTGTTTTTGTATACCTGTTTTATTCAGTTGCTGCGACAAAGATGCCCTCATATCCAATCCCTGCAGTAATACCCATATACGTATGCATTGCCTACCTGATGTTTCTCTTGTTTGAACTGATCTCTAATAAACTTCAAAAAAAATGGATTTCCTCGCTTATAATAATAATGATATTGATTCTCAGCGCTTGGCTTAACTTACGACTGCAAGTGTTTGGCCAATTGCATGATCCAGGGTCAGAACTGGCCATTCAGCTTACTCATAATAAACAGGTTTTCAAAGAATTAAATTCGAAGCTTCCAGAAAAAACAGTGATTTTTAATGTAAAAGGCAGGCATTATATAGAATGTATGTTCTATACCGACTTCCCGGCTTATAATATGGTTCCATCCAGGGTGCAATATGACACATTAAAATCATTGAACTATACAGTAGCAATATTTAAAACAAAGGAATTACCAGACTTTTTAGAGGATGATGAGAAAGTGATATTGATCCATGAGGAGCTTATGGGTTATAACTAATCAGGGTTAATTTATACGCAGATAGGGTTTTATCCTGACAAATGTCTTGTTATTAATGCCTTTAGAGGATCGTAAAGCTTCAATATCTCTCATCTGTTTTACTTCTCTCTTATAATTGAAGATCTCCTTCACCATCTCATAATCAAAATACGGATGCTTGAGCAGCTCTTTGAATTCAACCTGGTTAATATTAATTCTTAATATTTTGCTTGTATCAACCTCAATGTATTGATGGAATTTCTGGTATCGGATACTGTCCATGCCATAAACTTCCAACAGTTGTTCTTTCCGGTAATACCCACCCAGTAATTCCCTGTATTTGATAATTCTTTTTGCGAAATAGGAACCTATTCCAGGCAGTGAGATCAAGGCACTGGTGTCTGCCGAATTGATTTCTATTGTGTGTGGTCTGTTCTGAGCTTCCTGGGCAGCAAGGTAACCATCAATTTCCATTTTAAATGCCTGATAATCGTAAGTAGGATAACTTACCAGGTTGGGAATAAATTGATTATAAAGGATGAGTGCGAAGATGATGCTCAGAAGAATAAATATGCCTCTTCTTTCATGTTTGGAATAATTGAAATACTCTTTTAAAACAGACATGACTTTTATTAGTTAATACCCAAAAAAGTCATTTGTTCCCTTTTAAAACTTAAGGATGTCTAGTTGGTAAAGGAAAACGATAGCAATGGCAATTGGTGCAAAGAACCTTACAAGGACCATGAAAAGCCAGAAGAATTTTGCCTTGAAGGTACCCTGATTTGATAGTTCATCCCTCACACTCTTTCTGCCCAGGAACCAGCCTGTGAAGATGACGATAAAGAATGCACCTACCGGAAGAAAGATATTGGCCACACTGTAATCTACGATGGAGAACAGGTTCATGTCACCGATAGCCAGGTTATCCAGCGGACCCTGTGAAAGCGTACAAAATACGCCGATAAATGTTATAAGGAAAGCCACCACAACAGTTGCCTTTTTACGATTGATATTAAGCTCTTCTGAACAGAATGCGACGACGACCTCCAGCAGTGAGATAGTGGAGGTGAGTGCTGCAATAACCAGTAGGATAAAAAACATTATTGCCCAGATATAGCCTCCTGCCATCTGCTGGAAAATATTGGGAAGGGTAATAAAAATCAAGGCTTCACCCTCGGCAGGATCAATACCGAAAGCAAATACTGCAGGGAAGATTGCTATCCCGGCCAGTACTGCAATCAGGGTGTCGGAGGCTGTTACAGTATAGGCTATATTCGGTAATTTATCTTTTTTGCTGATATATGAACCGTAGGTAATCAAGGTCCCCATACCTATGCTCAGGGAGAAGGCAGCCTGCCCCAATGCCTGTACGATCACAGCTGGAGTGATTTTTGAAAAATCAGGTGTAAAAAGGAATCTTAATCCTTCCATGGCCCCGGGTAAGGTTATGGAACGGATACAGATAACAATGATCAGCACCAGCAGCAATGGCATCAATATCTTGGCGTACTTTTCAATGCCATGACGAATGCCATGGTACACGATCCATGCTGTCAATCCCATAAATATTACCTGCCAGATAACCGGCATCAGGCCATCTTTTTGAAAACTGTCGAACATTACACTAAGGTCAGATGTGCCTTTACCACTAAAGCCATTGGCAACCGATTGGTAAAGGTATTCCAGGGTCCAGCCTGCAATGGTACTGTAATAGGCGAGAACAAAAAATGCCCCTGCGATACCTATCAGCCCGATCAGGTACCAGGGTTGGTTGGGTTTGAGTTTTTTAAATGAACCAAATGCATTTCTTTGCCCTCTTCTACCAATGACAATTTCCGAGAGCAGCACAGGGGTCCCAATGGCTGCAATGAACAACAGGTAGACAATCAGGAAGGCAGCACCTCCGTTTTCTCCAGCTATATAAGGAAAGCGCCAGATGTTTCCCAAACCGATCACTGATCCGGCAGTAGCAGCGATCACACCTATTTTCGAACCGAAACTGTCTCTTTTTGTAAAGTCGAATTTTGCCATTAAGGAAATGCTTCGTGGTTTGGATTACAAGTATAGTAAAAAAGTGATTAAGTGATTAGGTGATTAAGTGATTAGGTGATTAGGTGATTGAGTTCTTTCTGATCACAGGCCTGCCCCTGCAAAGGCAGGGGTCACAGGTCACTTATATCTCTTTATTTCCCCCGCCTTCAACCTTCTCCAATATGAATTAAGATCTCGCCGGACCTCCGGAGCCAGTATAACAAGGCCAATAATATTAGGAAAAGCCATGCACAGGATCATCATATCGGAGAAGTCAAGCACAGTAAGCAGGTTGGAGGATGTCCCAACGACAATACAGCTCAGAAAGAATACACGGTAGATTGTGTCTGTGTATTTACGGGAACCAAGATACTTTTCACCAAGACTTCCGAACAGGTAATCAAAGCCTTTCTGGCCATAATAAGACCAGGAAATCAGGGTGGAGAAGGCAAATAGTGTAACCGCTATGAGCAACAGGAATGGAAACCAGGAAAAGACTGATCCGAAAGCAGCAGAAGTCAGCTGCACACCTTCCAGTCCGCTTGAGCCATCATGCATGCCGGTGAAAATTATTACCAGTGCAGTCATGCTGCAAACTACTATGGTGTCCACAAAGGGTTCAAGCAGGGCTACGATACCTTCGCTAACAGGCTCGTCTGTTTTTGCGGTTGCATGCGCAATGGAAGCGGACCCTATGCCTGCTTCATTTGAGAATGCCCCTCTCTGGAAACCGAAAATCAAAACCCCGACAAATCCTCCCTTTAATGCTTCAGGCGAAAAGGCCCCATTGATGATCAACATAAAAGCATCATCGGCAAAGTGGATGTTCATGATAATGATAACCATAGCTGTACCAACATACAGCAAGGCCATGAAAGGAACTATCTTGGATGTTACGCTGGCAATATTCTTGATGCCACCAATGATAACTACTCCTACTAGAAATGCAAGCACCACTCCATACCAGAAACCAAATCTGGCAGTTGCCGGGAAAAACAATGCAAACTGCTCAAAAGCCTGGTTGGATTGCATCATATTTCCTCCCCCGATAGACCCTCCAATCACCAGGATGGCAAACAATAATGCCAGGAATTTACCAAGGAAGCCCAGTTTTTTCTTCTTCAAGCCATCCCTGAGGTAATACATTGCTCCTCCTGAAACCTGCCCGTCCTTGTCTATTTTCCTGTATTTCACACCCAGTGTACATTCGGTGAACTTGGAGGACATGCCCAGGAACCCGGCCAGTATCATCCAGAAGGTTGCACCGGGACCACCAATAGAAATAGCCAGTGCAACGCCTGCAATATTTCCAAGCCCCACTGTGGCCGAAAGCGCAGTGGTCAGCGCCCGGAAATGAGATACCTCACCTTTATCGCCTGGCTTATCATATTTGCCCCTTACCAGGTCAATAGCATGCTTGAATCCGCGTACGTTGATGAACCGCATAAGGATTGTGAAGATCAGGGCTCCAACGATCAACCATACTACGATTAGTTTCAGGGGGGCCAGGACTGGCTCTCCTTCATCATCATTAACAACCTGCCCTTTTTCATCATAAACATGTGGATCATAAATCCCTGCAGCTGAGAAAGGGTCCCAGAACAGAATTTCGCTAAGGTATTCAACAACAGGTGTAAAAGCACGATCAATCCGATCGCTAATAGTAAGAACAGTATCCTGCTCCTCCACCACGGTAACTAAACTATCGCTTTCCGCTTCCCCAAGACATTCGAACGAAAGCAACAATAATAAAATACCTATGAAAGTTTTTATTTGAATTATTCTTGCCATTCTGCCTTTCTACGTTTTTGTTTATCAAGCTTTTTCATCTCATCGAAGTACCACCTTGTTTCTTTCATTACAACGGGTGCCAGGAGAAGTAGGGCAATAAGATTAGGGATAGTCATAAAGGTGATGACCATGTCGACGACGTGCCAGACCAGGTCAATGCCCCAGATACAACCCAGGAAAACAAAAATAGCATAGAGGTATCGATAAGGTTTTATAAATTTCTCGCCCAATAAATAATTGGCAGCACGTGTTCCATAATATGACCAGCTGATCACTGTTGAGAAGGCAAAGAGCATAAGGCCACCGGCAACAATATGTCTTCCAACACCTTCTATCCCCAGCCGGGTTAAACCTGTCTCAACACCTACGATGGTCATTCCAACCCCTTTCACCCCGGAATCCCAGGCACCTGTAACGATGATCACCAGGGCAGTCAGGGTACAGATGATCAGTGTGTCTATCAATGGCTCCAGGGAGGCTACAAGCCCTTCCCTGGCAGGGTACTCTGTTCGGGCAGCAGCATGAGCAATAGGGGCTGATCCCTGGCCCGCTTCGTTGGAGAATAGACCTCTGCGGACCCCCCATACCATGGTCATGATGAAAGCTGATCCGACAAATCCACCAGTGGCAGCAGTACCGGTAAAGGCATCATGGAAGATCAGATGGAAAGCGGCGGGGATATGATCATACATGATAACCAGGATACTGACTGCGCTCAGAAAGTACAATATGGCCATTAGGGGTACTAATTTGCTTGTTACCTCTGCAATACGTTTGATACCGCCAACAATGACCAGCAATACCAGGGCAGTAATGATCAAGCCTGAAATCCATGTTGGGATGTCATAATTGGTCAGCAAGGCATCACTCATGGAGTTGGACTGGGCCATATTACCTGTACCCAGAGAGCATAAGATAGTAGCAATGGCGAAAATTACAGCAAGGACCTTGGCAAAATTGCCCAGCTTATCCTTCAATCCATGTTCCATATAGTACATCGGCCCGCCAGAAACGGTCCCATCCGTATTAAACTGCCTGTACTTATGGGATAGGGTGCATTCAGTGTATTTAAGGATCATGCCAAGAAAGCCGGTAACCCACATCCAGAATATTGAGCCCGGGCCACCAAAATATATGGCCAGTGACACACCCACGATATTCCCGGTTCCTACAGTTGCTGACAGGGCGGTGGTCAATGCTTTGAAATGATTGACATCACCTTTATCTCCTGGCTTGTCATATTTCCCGGCAACCACTTTTATGGAATGCCATATTTTGGTAACATTCAGAAATTTTAACCTAAATATGAAGTATAACCCTGTTGGGATCAACATAAATAAAACCAGGTATCCGCCTACGTAGTTGTTATATGTTACAACGATGGAGTCGATGAATTCGAGGAATGGATGCGTCATGAATTGTCTTTTTGGCTTTGGCTCAGGCAAATTTGGGGAAAAAACTCCGATCTTCAAAGCTTCTTGATGAAAAATAATTTTGTACTTTTATAAATATCAAGAATATTGCATGTTTCCGCTAAATATTTCTTTCCATTTCGATTACCTGCCACTCCTTATTGTGGTCGCCATTGCATGGTTCGTGCCAATAATGATGTCTTTATTGAGAGTCCAAAGGGTCCCAACAGTCATTGTTGAGATTATTGTGGGGTTCCTGGTAGGCTATTATTTGCTTGGCTATGCCTCGGAAGATAGTCTCCGGATACTTGATTTCCTGGCACTTACAGGCTTCCTTTTTCTGATGTTCCTGAGTGGACTTGAAATCGATGTTGACCAGATAATCTTATCTCTGCCACGCCGAAAACTTACCATTTCCCGCTACCTGAAAAATCCGTTACTGGTAGGTCTGACCTATTTCTTTATCACCTTATTTCTTTCTGTCGGCGGTGCTTTCATTTTATCTTTATTCGTTGACATCCCAAGTATCTGGTATTTTGCACTGATCATGATTACTACTTCTGTAGGAATCATTTTTCCGGTATTAAAAAGTAGGGGGGAGACTTCCGGGCATTTTGGCCAGATGATGATTATTGCAGCTGCAATAGCCGATATCTTGAGTATCATCCTTTTCACTTTTACTGCTTATATCATACGTAAAGGATTTCAGTTCGAGTTATTGCTGGTTATTGGCCTCTTTGTTTTGTTCTATGTATTCTACATCCTTGGTAAGAAGTTGAACAATGTGTTATTTCAGAGAATTACCTTTCAGCTTTCACATGCAGCATCACAGATCAGCATCCGCGGGACACTACTATTGATCCTCATATTCGTAGTCCTTTCTCAATTTCTGGGTGTTGAGGTAATGCTCCTGGGGGCTTTTCTCAGTGGACTTCTGCTGTCATTGTTCTTGCATAAAGACAGATCGTTATTGATACTGAAACTTGACGGCATGGGTTTTGGATTTTTTATCCCTGTGTTTTTTATCATGGTAGGTGCTAAGTTTGAACCTGCTGCATTCACTGAGTTTGATCAATCACTTATTGTATTCCTGGTCCTATTGCTGATCACATTATATGCTGTTAAAGTCCTGCCATCATTGATATGGGCCCGGTTGTTTGGTACACAAAGAGCTATTGCTGGCGGATTCCTGATGGCTTCAAGGCTCAGTCTTATCATTGCAGCCGCGGCCATCGGACTCGACCTGGGAATCATTACACCCGGTATCAATGCAAGTTTTATCTTTCTTGCGGTAATCACATGCTTTATCTCCCCGGTCATTTATAACAACCTCAACCCTATAGATCACCTTGCCGGTTCTAAAACAGTTATTGTCGGAGGAAGCAGCATAGGTGTTCTTCTGGCAAGAAGGCTCAAGATGCATGGTAAGGCCTCTGTAATTATTGAGAAGGATGATAAGCGATTTGGTGAAATCAAGTCCAAAGGACTGGATGTTTTGAAAGGGAATGGTCTTGATGCCCATCTTTATGAAAGAATTAATCTGAACCCGGGGAATTATGTAGTTGTTGAAACTGGTTCTGACAACATGAATGTTAATATTTGCGAGGTCCTCAGGAAGGAGCTTGGCCATGAAAAGATTATTTCAAAATCAGGTAATTCCCGGGTGGCTGAAGCTCTCAAACAGTTGAATGTTGAACTGCTTGATGCCAGGAGGGTGCTGGCAACGACCATAGAAAGCCTGATCATCATGCCAACAACCTACCATGCACTGTTGGATACTTTTGAAGATTACAGGGTTGAAGAGATTATATTAAGTTTGAAAGGTGTTGATGGCTTGCAGATTAAGGATATTCCTTTTCATAAAGATGGTACCGTTATCATGATAAGAAGGGGCTCCGATGTTTATGTTCCACATGGAGATACATACCTTAGGATTGGCGACTTATTGACAGTCTTTGGTACAGGTACTGCACTGGATGAGATTCGTAAGGTCTTGGTTTCCTGATGTATATAGCTAAGAGTGCAGAATGGTCTTCATGGTATTAATCTGCTCGGTCGTACCCAGTACAAATAGTTTTGAACCTGGGATAACATTGGTTTCAGGTGAGGGATTGAGGATGAATTCACCTTCCGGGGTCTTAAAGCCGATAATATTTGCTCCGGACTTCTGACGGATACCAATCTCATGAATAGACTTACAACTGACATCACTTGGAAGATCAGAACATACTATTTCCTCCAGGTTGGTCGGTGAACTACCCCTGATTGAAAGATGTTCGAGAAATTCAACCACATCAGGTTGTGCAACAAGCACAGCCATATGATTGCCACCGACCTTTTCAGGCAGGATGACATTGTTAGCCCCTGCTACACGCAGTTTCTTTTCCGAGCTTTCACTGGAGGCGCGACTGATTATTTTTAGATTTGAATTCAATGACCTTGCTGACAATACAACGAAAAGATTGTCGGCATCATTTGGCAAGGTTGTGATCAGTGCACTGGCTGATTTGATATTGGCATTGAGCAAGACCTCGTCGTTGGTTGCATCTCCTTCCATGAACCTGAACTGTTGATCAAGATTTTGAATGACTAAATCATGATCATTCTCGATAACTATCAGCGACTTATTGAAAGTTCTCAGCTCTTCTGCAGCCTGCTGTCCGTTCCTGCCAAATCCACATATGATAACATGGTTTTCCATTTTCGTAAATTTTACTTTGCTTTTGCTTCCTTTTAGAAACCAGAGGCTTAATTTACTTTCAACAAAGTATGTTGTTATAATTGATATCGCATAAGCATATGTTCCAAAACTAAACATGATTAAGAAAATAGTAAAAATCTTACCCCCGTCTGTCAGCTTATGGATCTCTCCAAAACCCACAGTTGAGATTGTAATAATTGTCATATACAATGCATTGAGAAAAGTATCTCCCTCAATGGTAATATATCCAATAATACCAACAACGACCAGAGTGAGTAATAAAACTATTGCGGTTTTGATTCTTCTGCCCGGGCTATAACTTTCCAATTTGCTTATGATTAGCTGTTTCAGCAAAGATAATAATTATCTGCCATCAATCTCAGATGTCCTTCATCACCAGCTCTCCAATTTTACATTCCAGGCATTGCTTATTGTCGCACCTTGTTTTCTTCAGCTGCAGGTACCCCTGGCTTTCAAAAGCTGAAGGAATAGACGCATTGAGCGATTTCCATTTATTGATGGCCTGGTTCTTTTCAGCTGGCAGAAGCTTCAGGTACCCAATTGCTTTTTTGATGCAGGACGGTTTATCTTTAATATGCCCGTAAACATAATTGAAGGGAACAATTGTATTGATAATAATAAGTCGAACACTTTCCCTGCCCAGCAGCTTTCTTGATTTTGAAGAGGGCTTATCAAAGATGTAATGTGTGTGCCAGTATACTGATGTACCAGCCTTTAGCTGCTTAAAGATAACATCAAGCTGTCCTGGCTTGATGAACAGATCGAAGAGGCTTCCGGATTGTCCAAGGAGGTAAGCAAATTGCGCAATTCTTATAGTTGGGAAGTTTGACGGACGCAGCCTGAGGAAATTCCAGAGGTGGACATCTATCGGATTTAGTGAGTACCTTTTCCTGTAAAGCATATATTCATTCCGTAATTTCTTATGGTAATCATCCTTAAAATCCTGGTTAAGAAACCCGGCCTGGCCAAATAGCAATGCCTCCAACTCAAAAAGATTATGCTTATGCTTATTGATGATCTGAACAGGCAATGATTTCGCCAGTAGCTCGAATGCATGGCCGTTTAATTTAAAACCAAAATTAATTGCAAGGAATTGATACAAGGTTTGCTCCCAGTTGAAACATTGTAGTATCAGGGCTCTTTCGATAGTTGAAGCTTTTTGATTAAGGCGTTCATGAGTCATGGTGCTTATCCAAGACTGAATCCGGGATTGATCAAGGGAAGGGAAATTCTTTTCACAGGCGACCCAGCTTTTTCTTTTCATGTACCGCCTGTAATTATCAAAAAGTTCCGTATTGAACTTATTTTCGAGACTCAATGTTGGTACTGGTTGACCATTCTGAAATATGATTTGTTCATCATTTTTATATACAACATGCAGTATGATATTTTGATACCTCTCATCATGTTGATGCCCATGCTTATTCCAGTCGGAAGCATGGACATGAATTTCGACATTTCCAGCCCAGAGGGTATCGTTGATCCGGATCCTGGCATTAAAGAAATCCGGTCCTGCATCTTTATTTAGGACGCCAGGGCTGATGATGGTAAGTAGCTCATCATCAGTTGTTAGCAGCTTGTCTTCAAGTAGCCTGAACTTCCACAGGTAGTAAAGAAAATTTTCAGTCATAAGTATGTAGGTTTGAGTTATGTAATTAGCCCCTATTACTTTATACCATGTGATCAAGAATGTCCCCTAAAAATTTGCTATTCGTAGTAATTTTTTTAACTTTGTAAACATATTGTTAAATTTTCGTTAAGAAAATATGAGTCAATCTGATGAATACTTATTGCTCATTGAAAAAAAAGTTCAGGAGCTTATCGGATTGTATGAACAACTTAAAATAGAAAACGGAGATTTATTGATAAAAAATGGCGAATTAAATCAGATTATCAAAACCCAATCAGATAGAATTCAAGAATTAGAGAAAAGAGTTATTAATTTAAAATTAGCAAAGCAATTAACTAACAACAAGGAAGCTTCAGAAGCAAAGAAAAAAATTAATGAAGTATTGCGGGAGATTGATAAATGTGTTGGATTATTGAGTAAGTAGGGAAGATACACAATAAGTAAAAATGGAAAAAATACCGATATCTGTAAAAATCGCTGAGCGAACTTACAGAATGACAATAGATCCGGAAGAAGAAGAGAAAGTTAGGGAAGCAGCCAAATTAATTAATGAAAAAATAAAACACTATTCAGAAAATTATGCTTTTAATGATACGCAGGACTTATTATCGATGATTGCAATCCAGTGTGCAACAAGTTCCATTAGGATGGAAAAAACAGTAAGCAATATCGATGATGAACTTGCAGACAAACTAAAAGAAATTGACGGCATATTAACGGATCAACTTACTAAAGATACCAACACCAGTTCTTTGAAAAATATTTAAGATTCACCCGCATTAACAAAAGCAGTTTATAAACTCAACACTATTCTATTTAGGGTTAAGCTCATAGGTCGGTAGGACAGGCCTCACTCCCAGCTTTGCTGGGGGAACATCCACGGATGTTCATTGGAAGTCTGAACGGCTTGGCGACCCTATACATATCATTTGGGGTTTATTTTAAAACTCCCAAGTTAATGCGGGTTTTTTTTATATCCCTACTTCTTGTTGTTAGAGCTTGTGAAGAGATGTGTTTAACTAAAAACCAGTAAGATGGATACAATAATACTTGTTATTGTTGGCATCAGCGCTTTACTAGTGGGTGGATTAATCGCAAGTACATTCTTACGAAAAACCATTGAGAAGAAAAGTGAAACAATCCTAAAAGAGGCACAGGAAAAGGCTGAAGTCATAAAGAAAGATAAGATACTGCAAGCAAAGGAGAAATTCTTACAACTAAAAGCAGAACACGAAAAAGTCATCAGTGAGAGGAATAGCATAATCCAGAAGAGTGAGAGTAAATTAAAACAGCGTGAAGCTACCATCTCACAAAAGTTTGAAGACTTTCAAAGAAAAGACAAAGAAATTGAAACCATAAAGAGTAACCTTAACAACCAGTTGGAGCTGCTGAATAAAAGGCAGTTAGATATTGAAAAAGCCCATAAGCAACAGGTTGAACAATTGGAAAACATTTCTGGATTGTCGGCCGCTGAGGCAAAGAACCAGCTTATCGAAACACTTAAGGAAGAGGCTAAATCTGAAGCCCAGGTCTTTGTTCGGGACATTGTTGATGAGGCTAAGATGTCGGCCAACCAGGAAGCAAAAAAGATTGTTCTGGAAACCATTCAGCGTACAGCTACGGAGAATGCCATAGAAAATTCAGTTTCCGTCTTTAATATTGATAATGATGAGATCAAGGGCCGTATTATCGGTCGTGAAGGAAGAAATATCAGGACCCTGGAGGCTCTTACAGGTATAGATATCATTATTGATGATTCTCCAGAAGCCATCATCTTATCAGGCTTCGATCCGGTCAGAAGGGAAATAGCCAGGCTGTCGCTCCACAAGCTCGTTTCAGATGGCAGGATACATCCGGCGCGAATAGAAGAGGTGGTAGCCAAGACCAAGAAGCAGATCGAGCAGGAAATAATTGAAACCGGTAAGCGCACCGTGATCGACTTGGGTATACATAATATGCATCATGAGCTGATAAGGATGATAGGCCGTATGAAATACCGTTCTTCCTACGGGCAAAACCTGCTTCTCCATTCAATCGAGGTTGCTAATCTCTGTGCTACCATGGCGGCAGAACTTGGGTTGAACCCGAAGAAAGCAAAAAGGGCTGGCCTGCTGCATGATATTGGAAAAGTGCCAGATAACGAACCTGACTTGCCCCATGCTATCCTGGGAATGAAAAGTGCAGAGAAGTTCAAGGAAAAGCCAGAAATCTGCAATGCCATTGGAGCACATCATGACGAGGTGGAAATGGAGTCACTCATCGCACCTATCGTACAGGTATGTGATGCCATATCCGGTGCCCGCCCAGGCGCCAGGAGAGAGGTTGCCGAAGCATATATCCAACGGCTGAACAAGTTGGAAGAGCTTGCACTCAATTATCCAGGTGTTGTCAAAACATATGCCATACAAGCTGGTAGGGAATTACGAGTGATCGTTGGTGCAGAGAAGGTTAATGATACCGAAGCTAACCAGATCTCCTATGACCTTTCAAGAAAGATCCAGGATGAAATGACATATCCCGGTCAAATAAAAATTACTGTGATCAGGGAAACAAGGGCAATCAATTTTGCCAAGTAAACTAAGTAGTTCTGGTTAAAAGCTATTACTGGGCAGCCTCCTGGGCTTTCATCTTTTCTTCAAACTCCTTAATGAGCTCTTCAGGACTTTTACCCAGGTTCTGAATGGATATTTCTGCATCATCGGCGAAATCATTATCAGGATATTTATCAATAAACTCCTGGTAATACATCCTCGCCTTCTCCAGGTCACCCAGGTTATTCTCATAAACATATGCTTTCAGGAATAGGCATTCAGGAGTTTTCCTGAAATCAGGATAGTCATTCATGATCCTGTCATAGAGCTCGACAGCCATTTCTCCCTTATTAATATTCATGGTTATGTCAGCTGCCTTGAACAGATATTCAGGGGCCAGGGAGTCCTTTGGAAATTGATCCGCAAAGGAGATATACTGCTCAATTAGTTGATTGGCTTTCTCAAGATTACTCATGTCTCCTTCTTCAGAGAATAAGGCATCTTCGAGCAGTGTAATATTTTCAACGGCTTCAACGCGCGGATTGCCGCAAGATAAAAGAATAACTCCGCTAAGGATAAATAATGCAAATACCTTCAGTGTTTTCATAAAAATTATTGGTTTAATTGTTCAGTGCTGATTTCTTTTTCATAACGGGAAAAATCATTTTATATGATACATCAATGTCCCCTTTTGAAATATCATTGAGCTTCCTTCGTAATAAGGTCTTTTTTAATGGACTTACCTTGTCTACAAAAATGATCCCTTCGAGGTGATCATATTCATGCTGGATTATCCTTCCAATAACACCTGTAAAAGTCTCATCGTGAAAGTTAAAGTCTGGGTCATAATATTGGATCCTGACAGTTGACTTTCTGCTTATGTCTTCCCTGATATTAGGGACGCTTAAGCATCCTTCATTGAACATCCAGCTATCCCCGCTCTCTTCCACAATCTGTGGGTTGATAAAAACTTTTTTAAAATCTTTGGCATCAGGATAATCTTCCGCATAAGGGCTGGCATCAACAATAAATAAACGAATAGACTTATTGATCTGTGGGGCTGCAAGGCCAACTCCAACAGATGTATACATGGTTTCAAACATATTCTCGATCAACTGGTCCAGTTCAGGATAGTCCTTTTCAATATCGTGTGAGACTCTGCGTAATGTAGGATGTCCGTATGCAACAATAGGTAGCATTTTACTCATAATTGGGTATTTTATTTACTTTTTGATTCCAAATACGATTGTAATATTATTGTGGCGCTTATCTTGTCAATCAGTCCCTTATCCTGTCTGCTCTTTTTGCTGATACCCGAGTCAATCATGGTTTGAAAGGCTAACTTCGAAGTAAAACGCTCATCGTACCGATCAATTGTAATGCCAGGGTATCTTTTTCTTAGTTTTTTTACAAAAGGACCAATCCAGGCCTCAGCCTGCGATGCAGAATTATCCTTTTGCCTTGGCTCTCCAACAACGATCGTTTCAACATTTTCTTTTACAATGTATTGATCCAGGTAATTCATGATCTCTCCCGCGGGAACAGTGTCCAGTCCATTGGCAATCATCTGTAATTCATCAGTGACTGCAATGCCAACTCTCTTTTGCCCGAAATCAATAGCCATTATTCGTCCCATCCTTGTAATTGATCTATATTTGGAACAACAAAATTATAAAGAAGTTCAAAGCCCAGCGAAAAAATTGGTTAATTTTGACTATCAAAGCCTTGCTATGCAGTCAGAAATAAAGGAAATTATTGAGGACGCCTGGGAAAATAAACTCCTGTTGGATAAGTCTCAAACAAGGGATACCATTGATATTGTAATTGATCAGCTCGACAAAGGGAGTCTGAGAGTTGCTGAAAAAAAAGAAGGACAATGGATCATAAATGAATGGGTGAAGAAAGCTGTAATTATGTACTTTCCGATCCGCAAAATGAGATCAAGTTTTGCCGGACCGATGGAATTTCATGATAAAATAGATCTAAAAAAAGGATATGATCAATTAGGAGTCCGTGTTGTACCCCATGCAATAGCCAGGTATGGTTCTTATGTGGCTAAAGGTGTGATTATGATGCCATCATATATAAATATCGGTGCTTATGTGGATACAGGGACCATGGTTGATACCTGGGCAACAGTTGGATCCTGTGCACAGATCGGGAAATCAGTACACCTGAGTGGTGGTGTAGGTATTGGCGGTGTGCTTGAACCGGTACAGGCAGCTCCGGTAATCATTGAAGATAACTGTTTTATAGGTTCACGATGCATCATTGTTGAAGGGGCCAGGATCGAAGAAGAAGCCGTGCTGGGTGCTAATGTTGTGATTACCAAATCAACAAAAATCATTGACGTCACAGAGGATAAACCGAGAACCTTCCAGGGAATTGTTCCACCCAGGTCAGTCGTAATCCCGGGGTCCTACACGAAATCATTTCCTGCTGGCAATTACCAGGTGCCATGTGCACTGATTATAGGGCAAAGGAAAAAGTCAACTGACCTGAAGACTTCCCTGAATGATGCTTTACGGGAATACGATTTGCCGGTATAATGAAAAGTTTCCTCATCATACAAACAGCTTCTATCGGGGATGTTGTCCTGGCAAGCTCTCTCATTGAGAAACTGCACCAGCACTATCCGGAAGCACAAATAGATTTTCTCTTGAAAAAAGGAGTAGAGAGATTATTTAAGGACCATCCCCTGATAAATCGCCTCTATGTATGGGATAAATCCCAAAAGAAATACAAAAGTCTTAAGGAGATAATTGGTCTGATCCGCAAGGAGCATTATGATTGCGTAGTTAACGCACAAAGGTTTGCAAGCACAGGCTTAATTACTGTCTTCTCTGCTGCTAAATGCAAGGTTGGATTCTCAAAAAATCCCTTTAGCCCGCTGTTTACAAAAAGGATCAAACATACAATAAAGAAGCATAACAGGCATGAGGTTGAACGAAATCATGAGCTGATCAAGCATATTACTGATGATGAACCAGGCCATGTCAAATTATATCCATCCCCCAGAGACTTTGCATTTACTTCTCAGTACAAAACGAACAAGTATATCACTATTGCCCCGGCATCTTTATGGTTTACCAAACAGTACCCGGAAACAAAGTGGGTAGAATTTGTTGCAGATATTGATCCATCATTGTATATTTACTTCCTTGGTTCAGGGCAGGATAGATCCTTGTGTGATTCTATCATTCAAGGGGCTCATCACCCTAATTGTCTTAACCTTGCAGGGAAGTTATCATTTTTGGAAACTGCTGCTTTGGTGAAAGATGCAGGTATGAATTTTGTAAATGATTCGGCTCCGTTACATATTGCGTCTGCCATGAATGCACCTGTAACAGCTATATTTTGCTCTACCATACCTGAATTTGGCTTCGGTCCATTATCTGATGATGCTGAGATCATTGAGACAACCAAGAAGTTAGACTGTAAGCCTTGTGGACTGCATGGCTGGGACCAATGCCCGAAAAAGCATTTTGAATGTGCAACAACTATTGACACAAACAAACTATTGAAGCGAACTTAGAAGATGGAACAAGTTGTCAAAGAAGCAGTTAATTACTTAAAAAAAGGGAAAACCATTCTGTACCCTACAGATACAATATGGGGTATAGGTTGTGATGCTACCAATTTTCAGGCTGTGGAAAAGGTTTTTAAAATTAAGCGCAGAAGGGAGCATAAAAGCCTGATTATACTTGTGGATTCATTTGACAGAATCCAGAATTATGTGGATAAAGTGCCTGAAATAACCAGGGATCTCATTGAAAGCATGAATACACCACTGACTATAATCTTCCCTAAGGCCAAGAATCTTGCAAAAAATGTTGTTGGGTCTGATGGTAGCATTGCAATCAGAGTGACCATGGATGATTTCTGTAAAAAAGTGATATCGGGATTTGGTAAGCCAATTGTATCGACATCTGCTAATATTTCCGGTCACACAAATCCGATCGTCTTTGGCAAGATCAGCAAGCAAATAATCGATAATGTGGATTATGTCGTTACCTATCATAAAGATGAGTTGCTGAAAACCAAGGCATCAAGGATTATAAAACTTGAGGACAACGGGGAGTTTAAAGTGATCAGGGAATAATGAATCAGATCAAAGCAGGTTTCATACAATTTGCCCCTTTGTTGGGTGATCCCGGGAAAACCCTTGATAAAGTCGTACAATTAATGACAAATGTTCAGGATGCCGACCTGGTGGTGCTTCCTGAACTGGCAAATTCAGGCTATAATTTTACTTCTTCCAAACAAGCGTTTGATCTTTCTGAACCACTTGATAAGAGCGCATTTGTAGATTACCTCGTATCCTTTGCTAAATCTTTTAACCTTCACATCGTCACAGGATTTAATGAGAGAGAAGGATCAGACCTTTTTAATTCATCTTTGTTGATTTCACCTTCAGGAATAATGGGGAAATACAGGAAGATACATCTGTTTATGAATGAGAAATCCTTCTTTAAACCCGGGAACCTGGGATTGCCTGTATATGACGTGGGATTTGGAAAACTGGGCATGCAAATCTGCTTTGATTACATCTTTCCTGAAACATGGAGGATCCTGGGCCTTAAAGGAGCCGACATTGTCTGCCATCCATCTAACCTTGTCACTCCCTATGCTCATAAAGTACTGCCTGCTCAAGCCCTGATGAACAGGTTCTATATTATTACAGCTAACAGGATAGGTACTGAAAGAGATATTACTTTTTCAGGGAGATCCATAGTTGCTGATCCCGAAGGTGATATTATTGTTGAAGCCCCAAAAAATTCAGAAGCAGTAACCATGGTTGAAATTGACCTGGAAAAAGCCCGGAATAAGATGATAACTGCTAATAATCACGTTTTTAAAGACCGCTTTCCTGAACAGTATAAAGACCTGGGTTGTTAATTATCATTTATTTGGATTACTTCTAAAGAAGGAAACTTTTGTAGCTTTGCAAAAAATTACTCCTGATCAATATTATAAATTGATACATAATGTATAGAAACAAGCGCTTAAAGGTAAGGCGGGAAGATAAAGTTTACCAGCTTAAGAAGACCGATAAAGAACTTCTATCCAACTGGTACTATTTGATGACCCTGGGTAGACAGTTGGATAACAAAGCTCCAAATTACTTAAAACAGGCATTGGGCTGGTCGTACCATGCACCATATGCCGGCCATGACGGGATACAGCTTGCTATTGGACAGGTATTTGACCGAAAGACCGACCATCTGTTTCCATATTATAGAGACATGCTGACAGTGATTTCTGCCGGATTAACAGCAGAAGAGATAATACTTAATGGCTTGTCGAAAAAAGATGATATCGCTGGTGGCGGGCGTCATATGTCAAACCATTTTGCTAAACCAGCATGGAATATTCATAATGTATCTTCCTGTACAGGTAATCATACATTACATGCCGTCGGAGTTGCACGTGCCATGAAATACTATGGTTCAGAAGGGGTTGCAATCTCCTCTCAAGGAGAATCTTCAACATCTGAAGGGTATGTTTATGAAGCCATTAATGGTGCTACTAATGAAAAGCTTCCAGTGATTTTTGTCTTTCAGGATAATGGCTATGGCATTTCTGTTCCCAAGGCAGATCAGACAGCAAATCCAAGGGCTGCCACAAATTTTGAAGGCTTTAAGAATTTGGAGATCATTTATTGTAACGGCCTTGATGTTTTTAACTCCATGAATGCCATGACATTAGCTAAGAAATGGGTTAAGGAGGAAGGTAAACCTGTGATTGTGCATGCTAATTGTGTAAGGATTGGTTCTCATTCAAACTCTGACAGGCACGAATTGTACAGGGATATGAATGAGTTACTCGAAGTAAAAGGACTGGACCCAATACAGAAATTCAGGAGCCGCCTGGTATACAATAGTATACTTTCAGATGAGGAGCTTGGTGCTTTAGACAGCAAAGCCAAAAAAGTTATCTCTGCTGCTCATAAAAAGGTGATCAGCATGCCTGACCCGGATCCTGCATCAATTTTTGATTTTGTTATTCCCGAGCCCTACGTTTCAGAGAAATATCCTGATGGTTTACCAGATGGGTCCGGTGCTAAAATGAAACTTATTGAAGCGTTGAATGAGACTCTTAAAGAAGAATTCCGAAAAAACCCCGACACCTTCATCTGGGGTCAGGATATTGCCTATAAAGAAAAAGGCGGAATCTTTAATGTGACCAAGGGGATGCAGCAGGAATTTGGCCACAAAAGAGTATTTAATGCCCCAATTGCTGAAGATTTTATTGTCGGTACTGCCAATGGCATGAGCCGTTACAATGATAAAATCAGGGTGGTGATAGAAGGAGCAGAATTTGCAGATTATTTCTGGCCGGCCATGGAGCAATTGATCGAACTAACACATGATTACTGGAGATCTAACGGCCAATTTTCTGCAAATGTGACTATTCGACTGGCATCCGGCGGATATATAGGAGGAGGATTGTACCATTCACAAACTATTGAGGCTGTATTTACATCCTTGCCTGGTATACGTGTAGCTTACCCATCATATGCTGATGATGCAGCAGGATTGCTCAGGACGAGTATCAGGTCTAAAGGACCGACCATGTTCCTGGAACCTAAAGCATTATATAATGATCCTGTAGCTGAAGCCTCCGTTCCTGAAGGATTTGAAGTGCCATTTGGGAAAGCAAGGATTCGTAGAGAGGG
The DNA here is from genome assembly GCA_963753055.1 of uncultured Bacteroidales bacterium. Classification (GTDB taxonomy): domain Bacteria; phylum Bacteroidota; class Bacteroidia; order Bacteroidales; family B18-G4; genus JAUWGC01. The sequence continues at coordinate 624,699 of CAVWAP010000004.1, forward strand.
TGATGATCTCACTATCATTACCTATGGGAATACGACACCGATGTGTGTTAAGGTAGCGGATCAAATATCAAAGGAATTGAATAAGGAAATAGAGGTAATTGACCTCAGATCACTTGTTCCGCTTGATAAGGAAGCCATCCTGGAATCTGTAAAACGTACAAATAAGGCCCTGGTCGTTCATGAAGATAAGGTGTTTGCAGGGTTTGGTGGAGAGCTTGTAGCACTTATCATGGATGAAGCATTTGAATACCTTGATGCACCAGTTAAGCGTATCGGATCAACATTCACGCCAGTTGGCTTTAACCGTATCCTGGAAAAAGCAATCCTCCCAGACCTGGACAAGATTAAAACAGCTGCCAGCGGATTACTGGGATATTGATTTAACATAATTTAACAGAAATGTCAGCACCAGAGGCAATAAGACGGAGCTATTTATCGTAATTTTGGTGAGATATTATTAATACTATGAATTTGATAATCATGAATAAATCTAAAAAACACTACATAACACGGGTAATAATAATTATTGGATTATTTGCCTTTCTCACGTCTAATGCACTATTTGCCCAGGACCCGGACACCAGGAAAAATATTCAAAAACTAGCATCAGTGATACAGATCATTGACTATGCTTATGTTGATTCAGTCGACCTGAATGACCTGGTCGAAAATTCTATCATCAGTACCTTGAAGGAGCTGGACCCGCATTCAACCTATATTAGTAAAAAGGAACTTGACAGGACCAAGGAGAGGCTTGAAGGTAGCTTTGACGGCATAGGCATTTCTTTCCAGATATTTCAGGATACAATTATGGTAATCTCTGCGATTTCGGGAGGACCATCAGAAAGACTCGGAATCATGTCGGGAGACAAGATAATTGAAATAGATGGTAAAAAAGCTTTTGGTGAAGAGATTGATAATAAGTTCGTGATGGACCATCTGCGTGGAAAGAAGGGGACTTCAGTAGATGTCAGTATATTCAGAAGGGGTAATCCAGCCTTGATAGATTTTACCATTATCAGGGATAAGATACCAGTTACCAGTATTGATGCACATTATATGATCACTCCGGAGATTGGGTTCATCAAGCTTGATCGCTTCCAGAAAACCAGCAAGGCAGAATTTAATGAATCCCTGGAGAATTTGAAACAACAAGGTATGACCAAGCTTATAATTGATCTGCGTGGTAATGCCGGTGGTTTCCTTGGATCAGCAGTTGATCTGGCTGATGAGTTTTTAGATGAAAACAAAACTATTGTGTACACTGAAGGATTAAAAAGCCCCAGGGAAAATTACAAATCGACCTCAATAGGTCTTTTTGAAGAAGGGGACCTGATCGTCCTGATTGATGAGGGATCAGCCTCAGCCAGTGAAATTGTTGCCGGTGCTGTTCAGGATTGGGACAGGGGCCTTATTCTTGGCAGAAGATCATTCGGCAAGGGTTTGGTTCAAAGGCCTTATCCTCTGATTGATGGTTCCGTGATACGCTTAACTACCGCTCGCTATTACACTCCTTCAGGAAGGTGCATACAGCGTGCTTATGACGAGGGACGTGATGCTTATTATAAGGATCTGGCAGACAGATGGGAGAGAGGCGAGATGCTTTCAGTCGACAGCATTCATTTACCTGATTCATTGAAATACCAGACCAATAACCATCGAATTGTCTATGGTGGAGGTGGTATAATGCCTGATATCTTTATCCCTTATGATTCAACCTGGATTTCAGACTATTATGTTGACCTGCGGAAGAAAGGTGTTTTGAATAAGTTTACCTTGGAATATGTTGATGATAACAGGACTGCTCTCAGCAAAGATTATCCTGATTTTGAATCCTATAAGAAAAACTTTGATCCTGATGATGAATTCATGCAACTGTTCATTGATTATGGGGAGAACGAGGGCGTTGAATTTGTTGAGGAAGATTATGAAGCCAGTAAGAATGTACTGACTAATCAGGTTAAAGGATGGATCGCACGTAACTTATGGGATATCAACGAGTCATACCAGGTTTATTCAGAGATTGATTTTACATTGCAGGAGGCAGTTAAGATCCTGGAAGACGGATCTAAGTTTGTCGAAATGAAAATTAATGGTGACCAGAAGCATTAATGTAAATAATTCCATAAATTTGTCACTTCCTTATTAAAGATTAACCAGATTTCAACGGTATGGCAAATTTATCAACTAATTACATGGGGTTAAACCTTTCTAATCCCATTATTGTAGGTAGTTCCGGACTTACAAATTCCATTGAGAATATTAAAGAAATTGAGCAAAATGGTGCTGCTGCTGTAGTGCTGAAATCTCTATTCGAAGAACAGATCAATTTCCAGATCAGCAAAACCATGAGCCAGACAGAGGATAACTTCTCATATCCTGAGGCCATGGATTATATCAGCAACTATACAAAACAAAATGATGTTGATCAATACCTTAAGTTGATCAGGGATTGCAAGGAACAGGTTTCTATTCCTGTAATCGCTAGTATTAACTGTGTATCTTCACATGAATGGACAAGTTTTGCTAAGAAAATACAGGATGCCGGTGCGGATGCATTAGAGCTGAACATATTCATTCTGCCATCTGATCCTAAAAGGAATGGTGCACAGAATGAAGAGGTCTACTTCGATATTGTTGATAAGGTTAAAAAGCAAATTACCATTCCGCTTGCCATTAAAATCAGCCATTACTTTAGTGGCTTCGCAAATACAGCTTTGAAGCTATCATGGACTGGCATATCCGGCATGGTGTTATTCAACAGGTTTTTCTCACCAGATATTGATATTGATAAACTTAAGATTACATCAACCAATGTTTTCAGCACACCGGACGAGCTAGCCATGCCATTGCGCTGGGTTGCTATGCTGTCGACTAAATTACATTGTGACATTGCTGCTTCCACAGGTATCCACGATGGGGCGGCTGTCGTGAAGCAGTTGCTCGCAGGCGCGAAAGCAGTTCAAATCAGTTCAGTATTGTATAAAAAAGGCTTTGGCCAAATTAAGACCATGCTTGATGAACTCACTCAGTGGATGGATTCTAAAGGATTTGATAAAATTCAGGATTTTGAAGGCAAGATGAGCATCAAGGAAGTGGAAAACCCCGCGGCCTTTGAGCGGGTTCAGTTTATGAAGCATTTTGCAGGGATAGAATAGAGGAAAGGAATATTATATTCATAAAAAAAGGGATTCCATCCTACGGGATGGAATCCCTTTTTTTTGGAACAAACCTTTTCTCAGGGTATTAATATTTAGAACTACTATTAACTAATTTAATACTCTTAACCATGCCTAGTAAAAAAGATAAAACACCAATTGAACCTGATCGAGTCTATCATATTTACAATCGGGGTATTGACAGAACAAAGATTTTTTATAATCATAATGATTATAAGTTCTTTATTATTAAGTATCAACAATATGTATCTCCTCATGTAAACACCTATGCATTTTGTCTTATACCGAATCATTTTCATATTTTATTTAGAACAAAGCCTGGTAGCCATTTAAACAAAATAGTCAGCGAACAACTAAGGCGATTCTTCATTGTTCATGCACAACGGATTAATATATTGAATAACCGGGATGGGAATTTGTTTTGCAAAAATTTTAAAAGGATTTTAGTGGATAAGGAAGATTATTTTAAAAGGTTAATCTTTTATATCCACCATAATCCAGTAAAGCATAAAGTTACAGAGAGTTATAAAGAGTATCCTTATAGTTCATATAATTTTTACTCCAAAGGGAATAATAATTTTATTGATTTTAATGGAACCCTATCAATTTTTGGGAGCATTCAGGATTTTAAAGATTATCATAACTATTTACATGAAGAGATCTATATTCAAAAATTAATTTTGGAGGATTAAAATATTTTATTTGAAAAGGATTCCATCCCTTAGGACTCCATCCCGTAGGATGGAATCCCTTTACTAACTCTTTCTTCCTATTTCAATTTAATAATCAATATAACCAACTTCTCCACCTCCATAAAAAGTATCCCTGTCCCAGGGCTTTAAATCAGCTCCGGTTTGGAATTTCTCCACTAAATCAGGATTGGAAATAAAAAGCTTCCCATAAGCTACTAAATCAGCATTTCCTTCTTCTATAATTTGATTACCTGTATCATAGTTAAATCCGCCGTTGGTGATCAATGTACCCTTGTATATTTTACGGAAATGGGGCGTGACCTCTTTCAGGTAATTCGGCAAATGATCAACAGATTCTAATGGTTCAATCAAATGAAGAAAGCATAAATCGAAAGCATTAAGTTGATTGATCAGATACTCAAATGTCGCAACAGGGTTCGAATCATACATGTCGTGCATAATCCCGCTTGGTGATAAACGCAATCCAACTTTATTGCTGCCCCAGACCTTGCAAACAGCCTCAGTGACCTCTAGCATTAATCTTGCACGATGTTTAATGCTGCCGCCATACTCATCATCTCTTTTATTGGTTCCGTCCTGTAAGAACTGGTCAAGTAAATAACCATTGGCGCCATGGATCTCTACACCATCAAAACCGGCAAGCATAGCATTTTTGGCTGCAAGTTGGTATTGTTCTATAATACCTGGGATCTCATCAAGGTCAAGTGCCCTGGGTGTTTCCCTTTCTTTATACCCCTCTGGTGTGTTTACTTTTCCTTCTGCCCTGATAGCTGATGGTGCTACTGGAAGCTGACCCTCAGGCTGAAGCAATGAATGCGAATAACGTCCTACATGCCAGAGCTGCAGAAAGATCCTGCCACCCTCATCGTGCACAGCATTGGTTACCCTCTTCCAACCCTGTATCTGCTCTCCGGAATGAATCCCCGGGGTTTCAATATAACCAATACCCTGTGGTGATATTTGTGTTGCTTCAGCTATGATCATACCGGCACTGGCCCTTTGCCTGTAATATGTAACCATGATTGACTTGGGTACATTATTTTTTCCAGCCCTCCTGCGTGTCAGGGGAGCCATGATAACCCTGTTGGATAACTCATAAGGGCCAAGTTGATAAGGTGTGAGTAAAGGTGATGCTTTCATGCCCGATTTTAATGCAAATTAAAGCTTTTTATTTATATATTTGTTAATTATTTAAATTAAATCTAAATAGTTTATTGTTATGCCTTTCTATTATCAATCCGGGCAAATTCCCCATAAAAGACATGTTCAGTTCAGAAAACCCAATGGTAGCTTATTTGCTGAACAATTGGTTTCAACTGAAGGTTTCTCTGATAACTATTCCCTGGTCTATCACTGTTTCCCACCAACGCTGGTGAAATCAATTGATGATGCTTATGATGTTAAGCCAGCTATTGCAATTGAAAGGAATATCCAGCATCGCAGCTTTAAAGGATTCAATGTTAAGCCCCAGGATGATTACCTCAGGAGCCGAGTCCCTGTGCTGGTAAATAATGATGTTTACATATACATGGCCGCCCCAAGGAAGTCGATGGAAGATTACTTTTTTAAGAACTCCGGTGCATCGGAAATGATCTTTGTTCACGAAGGCAAAGGTGTATTGAAAACGATGTATGGCCAGATAAAATTTGCCTATGGCGATCACTTGATTATACCCAGAGGGACAGCTTACCAGTTGGAATTTGTTTCTGAGAATAATCGCCTGTTAATCATGGAGTCATTCAGCCCCATCCGTTTTCCTAAAAGGTATATGAGCAAGCAGGGACAGCTTCTGGAGCACTCCCCATTCTGCGAAAGAGATATCCGCGTACCTGAGAACCTGCTGACACATGATGAAGAAGGTGATTTCCTGGTTAAAGTCAAACGGGATGATATGATCATACCTTATCATTATGCTTCACATCCATTCGATTTGATTGGCTGGGATGGTTATCATTATCCCTATGCACTGTCGATCCACGACTTTGAACCAATAACAGGAAGGGTCCACCAACCTCCACCGGTGCACCAGACCTTTGAAGGCAATAATTATGTTACCTGTGCCTTTGTTCCGAGATTATACGACTACCATCCGGATGCGATCCCGGCACCATATAATCATAGTAATGTAGACTCTGATGAAGTACTGTATTATGTTGATGGGGAGTTTATGAGTCGCAAGCATGTGGAAAGAGGGCAATTTACCCTGCATCCAATTGGTATTCCGCATGGTCCGCACCCCGGAGCAGTTGAAAAGAGCATTGGACAGAAGGAAACAGGAGAGTTGGCAGTAATGATAGATACTTTTAACCCCCTGATGATCACAAAAGAAGCCCTGGAAATTGAAGACCAGGATTATTATTTAAGTTGGTTAGATTAAAGCTAAAAAACGATAATTATGGATGATTTCTTACCGATCAACGGAACAGATTACGTTGAGTTTTATGTAGGCAATGCCAAACAGGCTGCCTATTATTACCAGACTGCATTTGGTTTTCAGCCATTGGCATATTCCGGCTTGGAAACCGGTGATAAAGAAAAAACTTCTTATGTCCTGAAACAGGATAAAATCCGCTTTGTCCTTACAACAGCTATGAATGCCGATTCACAAGTTGCTGAGCATGCCAAAGTGCATGGTGATGGCGTTAAATTCGTTGCACTCTGGGTGGATGATGCCAGGAAGTCTTTCGAAGAAACCGTGAAACGTGGAGCAAAGCCCTTTATGGAGCCAACAGTTGAAAAAGATGAGCATGGGCAGGTTGTACGCGCCGGAATACATACATATGGAGAGACGGTTCACCTTTTTGTAGAACGCAAGGATTACAACGGACTGTTCCTGCCAGGTTTTACTGCCTGGGAACCAGAGTATAAAACTGAAGATGTTGGTTTAATGTATATTGATCATATGGTAGGAAATGTAGGTTGGGGTGAGATGAATAAATGGGCCGATTTCTATACCAATGTGATGGGGTTCAAACAGATCATTTCCTTTGACGATAAGGATATTTCAACGGACTATACGGCATTGATGAGTAAAGTTATGTCTAATGGCAATGGGCGTATTAAGTTTCCGATCAATGAACCAGCCGAAGGAAAAAACAAATCCCAGATCGAAGAGTACCTGGATTTTTATAATGGGCCCGGCGTGCAGCATGTAGCCATGGCTACCGATAATATCATTCATACTGTTTCAGAACTAAAAAGGAGGGGTGTTGACTTCCTGTATGTCCCGGGTACTTATTATGATACAGTTTCTGAAAGAGTGGGAAGTATTGATGAAAACCTATTGAAATTAAAAGACTTAGGCATACTTGTGGATAGAGACGATGAAGGTTACCTGCTACAGATCTTCACACGTCCGGTTGAAGACAGGCCAACCGTATTTTATGAGATAATTCAGCGAAAAGGTGCTAAATCATTTGGCAAGGGCAACTTCAAAGCCTTGTTTGAATCGATAGAAGAGGACCAGCGAAAACGAGGAACGCTTTAGTGGTTGGTGCCCTTCGGCTCCGCTCAGGATGACAATGTTAGTGGTTGGTGGTTAGTAAATAGTAAATAGTAAACAGCAAATAATTTATGATAGCAGCAAATAATCCGGAATTGAAATCATGGTTGGCAGTTAATCCTGGTTCGGATTTTCCAATTCAAAATATTCCATTCGGTATTGTCAGTATAAATAAGCAATCCCGACCAGCAACACGCATTGGAGACTTCGTCATTGACCTGTCGGCAATGGCTGATTATGGGTTATTTGATAGATTGAATATTGAAGATTTATCTGTTTTTTATGCACCGGTTTTGAATGATCTTATTAGCCTGGGGAAGCTAAAATGGACTGCTGTACGTAATCGTATTTCTGAAGTTTTCCAGGAAGGGAACAATGAACTTGCCGTTGATGCTGAAGCACGACAGCAAATCATATTTACAATCGATGAAGTGCAAATGATGATGCCAGTTCATGTTGGTGACTATACTGATTTCTATTCCAGCGAGGAGCATGCCACCAATGTTGGCAAGATGTTCCGCGATCCGGCGAATGCCCTTTTGCCCAATTGGAAACATATACCTGTTGGTTATCATGGAAGGAGCTCTTCAATCGTTGTTTCAGGTACTCCCATTCACAGACCTAAAGGACAAATGAAACCTGATGACCATGAAAATCCTGTCTTTGGTCCGTCCCGCCTGTTTGATTTTGAATTGGAAATGGCCTTTGTAACAGGTGTGGCAACTCAGCTTGGAGATAGTATTCCGGTTGACAGAGCCGAAGATCATATTTTTGGCATGGTTTTGTTTAATGACTTATCCGCCAGGGATATACAGAAGTGGGAATATGTTCCGCTTGGCCCATTTCTTGGAAAGAACTTTGGTTCAGTGATCTCCCCCTGGATCATTACACTTGATGCCCTTGAGCCATACCGTGTAGCCGGACCTGTCCAGGAGCCGCAGGTGCTTCCTTACCTTCAATTTTCCGGGCATAGGAACTTTGATATCAACCTTGAAGTATATTTGCAGCCCCAGGATCATGACACATATAAAATCTGCAGTTCAAATTTTAGATATATGTACTGGAACATGAGCCAGCAGCTTGCCCACCAGACAGTCAATGGATGTAATATCAATGTGGGGGATATGTATGCCTCCGGGACGATAAGCGGCCCGACCCCAGATTCATTTGGATCAATGCTGGAGCTGTCTTGGAAAGGGACAAAACCACTGAAACTGGCCGAGGGGATTGAGCGTAAGTTTATCCAGGACAATGACACCATTATTATGAAAGGTTTTTGTGAGAAAGAGGGGGTCCGGATCGGATTTGGAGAGGTTTCGACAAAAGTATTACCAACAAAGGATTAGAAGGAATATCCAATAAATAAAAAATATGATCACTATCAACCCGGCCGATATTACTGTACCAAAATTGCATCATTATCTGCTTGGTGCTGTAGCCCCCAGGCCAATTGCTTTTGCAAGTACTATTGATAAGGCCGGTAATCCCAACCTGTCGCCTTTTAGTTTCTTTAATGCATTTGGAGTGAATCCATCCACACTAATATTTTCTCCTTCAAGGAGGGGAAGAGACAATACCACAAAAGATACTTATAAGAACCTTAAAGAGGTACCTGAAACAGTGATTAATGTGGTAACCTATGATATTGTACAACAGGCAAGTCTTGCCAGCACTGAGTATCCGGAAGATGTAAATGAGTTTGTTAAAGCAGGCCTGACAATGCTGCCATCAGAGAAAATACGTCCTTTCAGGGTGCAGGAGTCACCGGTGCAATTTGAATGTAAGGTTAGGGATATCATTGAAACAGGGAATCAAGGAGGAGCGGGAAACCTGGTTATCTGCGAAATAGTATTGATGCACATTAATCCGGATGTGCTGGATGAAGAAGGAGTGATTGACCCACAAAAAATTAGGCTGGTTGGCCGGTTGGGCAAGGATTTTTACGCAAAAGCCTTTGGTGATGGAGTATTCGAAGTTGCCAAACCGTTGCAGAAGAAAGGTATTGGTATTGATAATCTTCCGGAAAAGATACGTACAAGTACAATCCTGACAGGTAATGAGCTTGGATTGCTGGGAAACCTGGAAAGCTTACCTTCACAGGAAGAGATTAATGAAGTAAAAAAAACTTCCACCATCCAGGCCATACTTGATCATCCTGATGATGCACAAAGCGTATTAATGACCCTGGCAAGAAGATACCTCCGGGAAGAAAATGTATATGATGCCTTGAAGATCCTAATGATATGAGTGCATACCGCCTTGTCGCAGGCCTGCTGACTAACCGTAACTTTATACTTTTAATGGGCATAGGCCTTGGATTCTTGCTGGGCCCACGAACAGCTATCCTTAAAGATTTTACTCCTTATATTATTGGATTTATCCTTGCTATCTCACTTTCCAGTTTCAGCTTCAGGAACCTGCTCCCATTAAGCAAGAGCATAAATCCAATTATTGCTTGTATCATAACGAATTATGTGGTCTTTGGCACATTGGTTCTGACCCTCGCATGGCTTTTTAATGAAAATCAGGATCTCTGGATTGGATACGTAGTTGTTGCCGCAACTCCACCTGCTATTGCTATTATTCCATTTTCTTTTAATCTTAATGGAGATACCGACTTTTCAATAATTGGTGTTTTTGGAGGTAATCTCCTGGGGATTATTATTACTCCACTGATATTTTTTCTTTTTTTCGGAGAAGGACTAATTGATTCTTCGGCACTTATGAAGATATTAATTACAATGCTGATAGTCCCTCTGATCATCTCCCGCTTATTCAGGCATCGCTTAATATATCCATTAATAGACAGTTTCAGAGGTATAATAATTGATTATGGATTCTTCCTGGTAGCATTAACCATTATTGGTTTAAGCCGAGACCTTCTTTTTCAATACCCTGGTATGATACTCATTCCTGCCATGATCTTTTTCTTCGCGCAATTCATATTTGGCAGCCTGTTTAAGGTGTTCATGAAGGGCCGAATAGGGGACAAGAAACGAACCATGAGCTTATCCCTGATGCTAACTGTAAAGAATGCCGGTTTTGCAGCTGTTGTTGCCATGTCTCTCTTCGACAGCCCAATGATCTTTCTCCCGGCAGCAATACTTAGCGTAATGATGCCGCTGTTTTATATCTTCGAATCAAATTTTAGTGAAAGGCTGCTCAGATAAGAGGCATCCCATTATTGATAAGATCTTTGTATTCAGGCTTGCGGGCTAATTGATCCAATCTGGCTTTAATTTTTTCACTCAGACCATTCAACTGCTTTTGAGAATTAATTATTTCCAGCATTTCAAGAAGGGCCAGCCATTCATCGGGGAAATTACTCTCCAGTTGATCCCATATCTGTTGAAGTTGGCTCATATCGGCTTTTTGCTCTCTGACTTCTCGAATCCGGTCATAAATCCTATGCAGCTGTATGTTGCTCTCCGAGTGAATGATCTTATGGGTCTTTTCCTTTGGGACAGGAAAACGAAGTTCGTAAGCGTCCGGATCTGCCGGTCCTGAAAATGCCGAAACTATACTTTCACCCACAGCCATATCAAAAATGCCCCAGTCAGGTTCAAATAGTGCCTTATCCCTGAAGGTTGCAGTGCATTCCTTGAATGTCATCAGCAGGATCTTACCATCTTTCCTGAGAATGTTTATGAGCTGGCCTTTAACTTTCAACCCACTTTCAAATTCAATTTCCGAATACTCCCCTTGCTTAATTCCTATTATTTCAAGTTCATCATCCGATAGAAGCTCCGGAGCTTTTACAGTTGCCTTGAAGCGCCCAACAGGGGATCCAAAACCATGGGAATGGTATTGTTTGCCATGCCCGTCCAACTGCTTGTTATTGTAAGCTAAACTGGTTGGCCCTGTAGTTTTTAGATGCACTGCTTGTTCTTGATTTATAATAATGTCGGTAAAGGTACCAGAGACCTGTAAGCCTGAACTGTAAGTACAGGTACCCGTATTATTTGAATCGATGGCTTTGAGTATTCCTTCAATTCCGCCAACTCGTAAAGCCATTGTATTCGCATACTCATCCAGTACACTCATAAGTGTTTTAAAATCAGGAGTCACGAAGAGTTGTGGTTGCCTGGTAGTAATATCAAAACCTTGACGAGCAGCATCAACGGAATATGTTATTTTCCTGACATCTGCTTGTAAAGCACTATAACTTTCACCAATGGATGATAAAAGTCCGGCCCCATATATCTTAGGGTTTTCTAAATCACCAATCAGGCCATATTCAACTGTCCACCAATGCAGGTTTCTGATATGTGACATCTCTGAAGGAAGTCCGTGGGTTTTTTCAAGCTCATCAAGTTCTTTTTCTGCCTTTTCAATGGAAGAAGCCTTTGTGTAGGGATCTGCTTTCAGGATTGACAGGTGGCGAATAGCTTCATATACTTCATAATCTTTAGCAGAAGAGAAAGCTTTTGAACCAATCTCACCAAAGTATCTCAGGTATTCTGCATATTCATCATGTGCAATAATAGGAGCATGACCAGCTGCTTCATGAATAATATCCGGTGCCGGGGTGTATTCAATCTGGTCAATTGGCCTGATGTCTGCAGCGATGACTAAGACCTTATATGCCTGGAATTCCATAAACCCGGAAGGTGGAATGAATCCATCAACTGCCACTGCAGCCCATCCAATATCTTTCAGGATCCTGTTCATACCATACATGTGAGGGATCCTGTCGATACTTATCCCGGTTTGTTTGAGCCCTCTGGCGTACGATCCATAGGCCACTTTACTCAGGTAATCAATATTGCGCCGCATCACATATCGCCACACAGCATGATCCTGGGCCGTATATTCATTATACGGTTGCTCAATCACCAGGTCCATCAGGTGTCGGGGCAGTTTTTCCAGCACTTCATTGCTTTCCATACCTGAATTAATTTAGAATAAATTTAAATAAGAATTCAAATATAGTGATAATTGCGTTAATTGTTGAGGGTGATTTCCGAATTAACTAATTTTTAACGGACTGAACATACTATACAGCTCTTCATGATCGGTTTTCCTTAAATTTGCCATGGCTACAACAAACTATTTCATGCCGGATAAAAAATATTCTAAGCTATTTATTGCTCTTCCTGTTATGAATGAGTTGCATTACTTACCAGCTCTGATGCATTCAATAGAACAGCAAGAAATCAATGACATTGAGTTATTTGTTTGTGTGAACCAACCGGATCAATGGTGGACTGAGGATTCCGGGTTGGAGCGTTGTCTTAACAACCAGGAGACTATTTCATACCTTAAGACTTTTAAGGACTTTCCTGTAAAGGTTATTGATAGGAGCTCTAAAGGCCATGGGTGGAGAGGAAAAGAGTATGGAGTGGGCTGGGCCCGCAAGACAGTTATGGATGCCATAAATCAAGTTGCTGATCCGGATGACATTATTATAAGCCTTGATGCAGATACGGTCTTTTACCCTGCTTATTTTTCTACTTTACTGGAAAGCTTTAACACTTACCGGGATGCAGTTGCCATGGCAGTCCCTTATTATCATCCCCTGGTTAATGATGAGGAAGCTAACAAAGCCATGCTAAGGTATGAGATCTATATGCGGAATTATAATATTAACCTTTTACGGATTGATAGTCCATTTGCATTTACAGCATTGGGTTCAGCGATGGTGTTGCCGGTTTGGGCATATAGGGCAATTAAGGGAATGACACCGAAAAAGAGTGGTGAGGATTTCTATTTTTTACAAAAACTGAGAAAATTTGGAAAGATTTTGGTCTGGAACGATGAAAAGGTATATCCGGGAACGCGATTTTCAGACAGGGTGTTTTTTGGTACCGGACCTGCCATGATCAAGGGGAGAGCAGGAGATTGGGACAGCTATCCCATTTATCATTATTCATTGTTTGATAATGTGGAAACCACATACAGGCAATTTGAGAACTTGTATGATGATATCCAGGCCAAAACACCTTTGGGTTCGTTCCTGAAAGATATATTTAAGGAAGAAAACATCTGGGGGCCACTTAAAAGCAATAGTAAAACAAAGGAACAGTTTATCAGGGCCTGTCATCATAAGCTTGATGGACTGAGGATTTTGCAATACCTGAAATCGTCGCAACCCTCACTTGAGAAAACTGATAAGGAATGTTTGATAGAGAATTTCAACGGGATGCTCCCGGTGATTGATCTTGACAAAGTTGAGGTTCTCAACAATATACGTAACTTGCTTGTTCAGAAAGAAGAGCAGTATCAACAATCGGTGGTCATTCACTAAGTGGCAGATGAAATGAATAAACAGGATAAAACCATGATTGTAATTCTTGGTCCCACGGCCACAGGCAAGACAAGATTAGCTGCTCAAATTGCTTCAAGGATCGGTGCGGAAATCATCAGTGCTGATTCAAGGCAGGTATACAGGGGGATGGATATTGGAACCGGAAAGGATTATGATGATTATATGGTTGGTGACCAACAAATCCCTTATCACCTGATAGATATTGTTGAACCGGGGACTGAATATAATGTTTATCGGTATCAAGAAGACTTTATCAAGGCCTATCACGATATAACAGGTAGAGGGAAAAGGGTTATTCTTTGCGGTGGTACCGGCATGTACCTGGAAGCGGTTTTAAAAGGCTATCATTTAGTAAAGGTGCCTGTTAATCAAGAGCTAAGAGATGAATTAGGACACAAGAATAACATTGAGCTTATTGAAATGCTGGAAAGCTTCAAGCAATTGCATAATGTTACAGACACAGGTGATAGAAAACGATTAATCAGAGCAATAGAGATTCAACACTATTATCGTGAACATCCCGATTTGATAAAGGATTACCCAAAGATTCCATATCACATAAAAGGAGTACATTATCCTCGAGATGTCATTCGTGCCAGGATTACCAAACGATTAAATGAAAGATTGGAGTCAGGTATGATTGAGGAGGTGAAGGGACTGATTGACAAGGGTATTGATCCTGATCGATTAAAGTTTTATGGACTGGAATATAAATACATCACCCAGTATTTGCTGAATGAACTGACATATGATGACATGGCCCGTTTATTAAATACGGCGATCCATCAGTTTGCTAAAAGGCAGATGACATGGTTCAGGAGGATGGAGAGGAATGGATTTGATATAGAGTGGCTGGATGGAACAAATAGTAAATAGCAAATAACAAATAAAAAAGGGCGCCCGCAGGGCGCCCTTTTTTTGAAATATTTTTTTCGAATTATGGTTGCTGAACTTTTATGTCAAGTGTGATAGTGCCAGCCTGTCCTGCTTCGATAGCAGTTACTTTGATTAAAGCATAACGGCCATCTGCAGTCATCACTCCAAGAACGTCATCAACACTTAAGTTACCAATCTTGGTCTCATCAGCCCCGGTTGCAGCAGCAATAATAGGTCCATCATTATCTATCTGGTCAAAGTCATCGCCGGTAACAGTTGTTTCTGTGAATTTGGTATCATTCAGGGTTGTCCAACCTGCAACAGCAGGATATACTGTTGGAGTTGCAGCATCCGCAGGTGATGCCAGCGTAGCACTTGTAGAAATGCCAAACCAATAAAGAAAATCAATCTTGGCCTGGTTCAGGGTCGCGTCGGCAATCTTATATACAGTTCCATCAATGGTTGCAAATGAACTACCATGTGTCAGGTTATCATAGGATCCTAGGATTTTCATTGTATAGGTGTCGATAGGACCGGATGCCTCTTCAGTAGTAATGACAATGCTGGTTGAACTTGACTGTCCGTCATTGTCTATTGCGGTGAATTGAAGGTTCTCACTGCCTGGTACACCTGCTGCAGTGAATTCTACTGTTATATAAATAGATGATTCATTTACAGGAAAGTCAACGGTATTTGGTATGTTATTGAATGTTCTGACAACCCTTAAGGTTGCAATGTTCTTCTTTGAATCTGGATTTTCAGCAACGTAAACAATTACTTTGAAAACAGAGTCAACTTCTACTGTTGCGTCTTTAGAAATGTATCCTGTTGAATCAACAAGATAAATCACAGGTTTCTGAACTGGTGGATCATCCTCATCCTTGGTACAGGCAGTAAAAACCACGCTACCTGCCATCATCAGTAATACAAATAATTTAATCGCTTTTTTCATAACATTCTAATTAGATTTATATTCTGGATTAATTCTATACAAAACGAGTTTGCAAAATTATATAAATTTTCCAAGTATGTAACGGTGAATTTTATAAATTATTGGAGGAGGTGAAAACCAAACATCCGGGCGTTGTATAATTATCCAATCGTCCGGATGCCTGAATTCTATAATCCAGAATAAAATCTTTAAGAAGAAAATGGATGTAATATATTTGGGATTGGCTGAAGGTGGTACTGCTTATTCTGTAGTAATGACAAGGCTCTCTTGATTAACTCTTCCTTGTTTGTCTGTTAAAATGAATTCAAAGACTTCTTCACCTGTGCTAAATTGTGCACAAAAACGAAGATCTAACCATAAGTTTGGTCCTTCAATCTTGAACGTAGTATCCCAGGCTTGCATTTTAAAAACCCTTATTATTTTTAACTCATCAAGTTCATTCTGAGTAAAAGGATTCTTTTCTGACCAGATCTTTACTTTGAATTCTTCAGTTGTAGCCATTGTTACATCAGCACTGACACAATCATCTTCCTCAAGAATATTGAGGATAGGGTTGAGGTCAAGCACAGGCTTGGTTTCCTCTTTTGTGCAGGAAGTGAATGCTACAATACCCACCAGTAAGAATACTTTAAAAAGTGTTAGTAGTTTTCCCATGATCCATAAATTTGTTAGAGTACAGTGAACAATTGTAGTGCTTTGTTTAACTTCTGGTTACAAATATAATAAAAAAACAGCCAGTATATTTTCTGAAATTATCTAAGTATTTATACGGATGGATCTCGAGGTATAAATGCCCTGAATGATCAGTGTGCCTGTCTGCCTAATCGTTTGCTCTGTCCTCCAGTAATGGTACAAACCGGAAAGATCCGTGTTTTTCTTCCCTGAAATCAGTTTCTGACTTTTTGTCAATGCTTAACATCTCCTGGATCTCTGATCCGCCAACAGGTATGACCAGTCTGCCTCCGACTTTTAACTGTTTGAGCAATTCATCCGGAATATCAGGGGCTGCAGCTGTTATTAGTATCTTATCGAATGGGGCAAATGTGGGGAGGCCCTTATAACCATCACCATAGAATAACCTGGGCCGGTAACCTAATTTTGGCATTAAGCCCCTGGTTTTTTCGAATAACTTTTTTTGTCTCTCAACTGAGAAAACCTTGGCACCCATTTCAAGCAACACACATGCCTGGTATCCGGAGCCAGTGCCAATTTCAAGGACTTTTTCTCCTTTTTTAACCTCTAATAGTTCAGTCTGAAAAGCTACAGTATAGGGTTGTGAAATGGTCTGGCCAGACCCTATTGGAAAGGGTTTGTCCTGATAGGCAAATTCAAGAAATGAAGAATCTAAAAACAAATGCCTTGGGATTTTACCCATCGCTTCTAATACAAATTCATCTTTGATCCCTTTGTTCTTAATTTCACTAATTAGTTGTTGTCTCAGTCCTTTATGCCTGAAAGTGTCGATCATAGTCTGTAATCATAAAATACAGCACGAAAGTAATAAAATCGAATCTGATGTTAAGTGAAAAAAATTACATTTGCAGAAATTTTTAATACATGCTGAAAATAGGAGTTCTTGGAGCAGGCCATTTGGGCAAGATACATCTCAAATGCATAAAACAGATATCTGATTTTGAACTTGTTGGCTTTTATGATCCGGATGAAGGGATTGCGAAGGTAGTTGAGGAGGAATTTGAGATCAAATCATTCCGCTCTATTGATGAAATCATCGATGCTGTTGATGTGGTTGATATTGTGACACCTACGGTATCTCATTTTGAATGTGCGTCAAAAGCATTGAAGAGATTTAAGCATGTATTTATAGAAAAACCCATTGTAACAACAACCGAGGAGGCAAAGGCTTTAATCGAACTTGCAGAAGAAGCTAATATCAAGGTTCAGGTGGGTCACGTCGAGCGCTTTAATCCGGCTTTCATGGCTGCAGAACCTTTCTTCGAACAACCAATGTTCATCGAAACACACAGGCTGGCACAATTCAACCCCAGAGGTACTGATGTTCCTGTCGTCCTTGATCTGATGATACATGATCTTGACATCGTCCAAAGTGTTGTCCAATCAGAGGTGAAACGCATCAGCGCTAGTGGCGTCAAAGTGATCAGCGATACCCCGGATATTGCCAATGCCAGGATAGAATTCGCCAACGGGTGTGTTGCCAATCTTACTGCCAGCAGAATTTCTATGAAGAATATGAGAAAATCAAGGTTTTTTCAAAAAGATGCATATATCTCTGTCGACTTTCTTGATAAACAGGTTGAAATTATCAGGATGAAGGATGCAGATCCTGCCAATGAGGACCCATTTGCCATGATTTTCGATATGGGGGAAGGCAAAGAGAAGAAGCAGCTTTTTTTTGAGAAACCTGAAGTGCATCCAATAAATGCCATTCAAACAGAGCTGGAAAGCTTCTATAGGGCTATTGTTGAGGATGTTACGCCACCTGTAACTATTTTTGATGGTTATAATGCACTTGACATTGCATACCGGATAATGAATGAGATTAATCAATCCATAAAAAAGATTACGTAGATTCTTACCCATTGTGGAAAATATGTTCCTTTTTCATACAATATAGAATGGTTTTTAGCGTTGATTTTTTTTAGATGCCCCAAATCAGGACCAATTACATGAATCGCTTGAGAAAGTTAATCATTATCCTTCCCTTGGTACTTTTATTCGTGTCCTCCATCTCCTGTAGAAAATTTGAAGGGGATCAAACTATCCCAGCCTATATCAAGATCGATTCGATGACCCTGAAGACGGATTACAATACAGAAGGAGCTAATACACAGAAGATACAGACAATCTGGATTTATGTTAACGACAACCTGGAAGGAATTTATGAATTGCCGGTATATGCGCCAATTCTTGCACGGGATTTTAATAAGCTTACTCTTCAGGGGGGTATTCATATCAATGGCATAGCAGGCACCAGGGCCCCATATCCATTTTATGAGTCTATCATACAGGATGTTGTGTTAAAAGAAAATACTGTATTGGACATTAATGGCGGTTACATGGTAACTGGAAACGACTCTACCCCATTGATCTCTGAAACATCATATTATAGCAATTGTGTATTTGTCTGGATCGAAGATTTTGAAGACCCGAGTGTCGGTCTTGACAGTATTACTCCCAGCACTGTTGACATACACAGAACAGCACCCGCGAACAATCCTGAAGCTTATCTTTCACCAGATTCACACTATTCAGGTTACATAGAATTAAGTGCTGACAAGTCATATTTTAAGATTGCAACCAATGTTGGCACAGGTGAAGGATTTGAATTACCCCAGGCTAACAACTGGCCTATTTTCCTTGAAATTGATTATAAATGCAACATGCCATTCGAAGTAGGCGTTTATGCTAATGACTATTCACAGGTTATTGAATATCCCCTGGTTGGAGTAAATCCATCTGAGGGATGGAATAAAATCTATATCAATCTGAAACCAATTGTGAACCACTCAGTGAATGCTGATGATTTTAACATATATCTCGACGGCTCATTACCGGAGGGAATGCAAAAAGGAGAAATTTATCTCGACAACATCAAGTTATTATACAGAAGTAGTCAATGAATAAAAATTTACAGGTCTTCAAGTATGTAATATTTGATTTTATTGCTGCTGCAATAGCCTGGAGCCTCTTTTTTATTTACAGGAAGTACGCAATTGATCCTGATATTTTCCAGCACCTCAATGAACAGGTGTTTTCGGACAATAATTTCTACCTGGGCATTACCCTGATCCCCCTGTTTTGGTTAATCTTATATGTTCTTGTTGGTACCTACCGAAAGATCTACCGCAAATCAAGGCTGAAGGAGTTGGGACAAACTTTGTTAATTACATTAATCGGTGTTACGATTATCTTTTTTGCACTTATCCTTGATGACGTAATCGTCTCATATCGATCCTATTACCAGTCCTTCCTGGCTTTGCTCGGACTGCATTTCTTTTTTACTTACACCTTCCGGCTCATCTTAACTTCTAATTCGGTAAGGAAGATCCACAAGAAGATCATTGGGTTCAACACCATTATCGTTGGTAGCAATGGCAATGCTTTATCCATCTTCCATGATATTGAGAATCAGGAAAAATCATCAGGAAATAAGTTTATTGGTTTTCTTAATGTCTTCGACTATGATTCTTATAAAATAAAGGATTTTCTGCCTCACCTGGGTAATTATAAAGACCTCAAGAGGATTATTCACGAATATGAAGTGATGGAAGTTATTATTGCCATCGAAAGGTCTGAACGAAAAACCATTGAAGATATCATTACCTTGCTTGAAGACCAGGATGTAATTATTAAAGTCATTCCTGATATGCAGGATATCCTGCTGGGAAGTGTGAAAATGTCTTCTGTCTTTCATACACCGCTGATCCAGATTACATCCGATCTGTTGCCTGACTGGCAACAATCCATTAAAAGACTACTTGATATTGTAGTATCGATCGTTGCTATTATCCTGTTGATCCCAGCTTACCTGTTTGTTGCCATTGGCATAGTTTTTACATCCAGGGGGCCTATCTTTTACTCTCAGGAGAGGATTGGCATCAATGGTATGCCTTTTAAGATGCATAAGTTCCGGTCCATGTACAAGGATGCAGAAAAAAACGGTCCCCAGTTATCCTCTGAGAATGACCCGCGTATTACACCTTTTGGACGATTCCTGAGAAAGGTAAGGCTTGATGAGATCCCTCAGTTCTATACCGTTTTGAAAGGTGATATGTCACTTGTTGGACCACGTCCTGAAAGGCAATATTACATTGAACAAATTACATCCAGGGAGCCTCATTACCGGCTATTGCACAAAGTAAAGCCAGGGATCACCTCATGGGGACAGGTGAAGTACGGTTATGCCTCAGATGTGGATGAAATGGTTGAGCGCCTAAAGTATGATATCCTCTATATTGAGAATATGTCCATTGCCATGGATTTTAAAATATTAATATACACTGTTTTGATCGTGCTTCAAGGTAGGGGGAAATAATCCTATAACTGCCCGTTTTCAATCATCAGGACAATCAATTCTATTTCTTTGTCTTCTCCTTCAGGATCATAATCCATTTTTAGATTATAGCCAAAAATTTTAGCAAAGGCCTGCCACCAGAAAGCAACAAACCTTCCTCTGAAATCCTGGACCATTTCATATGAGCTATTACCTGTTTCCCTTGATACTAGCTTGATCAAGATCTTTCCCTGGGAGAAAGTTAGCTTTTTAAGTTCATCACCATACTCCTCCTTCAACTCATCTTCAGCTTTTTTCATAATCTTCTTGCGTTCTTTCTTATCAGGAGTATTAATCAGGATTTCTTCATATTCCCTGTATTTGATACCGGCAAGCCTGGCATAAGGATAGACTTTTTTTACATTCCTGACAAGCTTGGAATACCTTTTTGCCTGTCGTTTGGTTTTAACTACTCTGTATGAAAAAATGTATACATCCTTCAGGGGAACAATTGGAAGGGTATCACCATCTATGATGCGGGCATATACAACGATCCTGTCTTCTTCCTGTGCACACAGGCTTGTGGCTATAATGGTGAAAATTAAAGTGTATACAAATCTTTTCATGACTACCATGCATAGTCATAACTCAAAAATTATGCCTAAAATTGTTTGGTGTTATGCCACCTTAAGTCTGGCAATGCTGGTTTTACTAAACTTCTTTTCTGCATAGGCCAGGGTAACATTAAATTCTCTTGTGTCGTCTTTGGAAGGCATTTCAAACATGGCATCCGTTAGGATTGCTTCCATGATCGATCTGAGTCCTCTTGCACCTAACTTGAACTCGATAGATTTATCGACGATGAATTCCAGGGCTTCCTTTTCAAAGCTAATATCAATGTTATCCATTTTAAACAGCTTTTTAAACTGCTTAACCAACGAGTTTTTTGGTTCAAGGAGGATTTTGATCAGTGTTTCCTTGTTTAATGGGTTCAGGTAAGTCAGCACTGGGAACCTACCCACTATCTCAGGGATGAGACCAAATTTTTTGAGATCGACAGGAACAATATATTGAAGGAGGTTCTCCTTGTCGATGCCCTCTTTTTCTTTGTCAAAATTATATCCTATGATATTGGTTTGCATGCGTGAGGCAATAATCTTATCAATTGAGTTGAAGGCGCCTCCTGATATGAAAAGTATGTTTTGGGTATTGACGGGGATCATTTTTTGTTCCGGATGCTTTCTTCCACCCTGGGGCGGGACATTGACAACAGTACCTTCCAGAAGTTTCAGCAATGCCTGTTGCACTCCTTCACCTGAAACATCCCTTGTTATGGAAGGATTATCACTCTTCCTGGCTATCTTGTCTATCTCATCGATGAAAACTATACCCATTTCAGCTGAAGCAACATTATAATCAGCAGCCTGAAGAAGCTTTGATAAGATGCTTTCAACATCTTCTCCAACATAGCCGGCTTCTGTTAGGACTGTTGCATCGGCAATACAAAAAGGAACCTTTAGCATCCTGGCAATTGTTCTGGCCAGCAGTGTTTTACCGGTACCTGTCTCTCCAACGATTACAATATTGGACTTTTCAATTTCAACTTCCTCTTCTTTCTCCTTAGGTTGGGTTATCCTTTTATAATGATTGTAAACAGCTACAGCAAGCACCCTCTTGGCCTCTTCCTGCCCAATAACATACTGATCCAGGTAAGCTTTGATCTCATGTGGTTTCTTCAGATCGGCATTTTTAAATTTAGCCTCACTGCGTGTGGCCATCTCCTCGTGTAGGATAGTCTGGGCCTGTAAAACGCAACTATCACAAATATGAGCGTCGATACCAGCGATCAAAAGCTTGGTTTGTGCTTTATCACGACCACAAAAAGAGCATCTTTGCTGGCTTTTTTCCATGCTGAATACAATTTGTTTCTTGTACGAATATTTCTATTTTTTGTTCTTGACAAGCACTTCATCGATCATACCGTAATCTCTGGCTTCCTCTGCTGTCATCCAGAAATCCCTGTCAGCATCCTTCCAGATCTTCTTGTATGTCTGGGCACTATGCTTAGCGATGATCTCATAAAGCTCCTTTTTGACCTTTTGGATCTCCCTGGCAGTAATTTCAATATCTGAAGCCTGTCCTGATGCTCCACCCATCGGCTGATGGATTAAAATTCTTGAGTGGGTGAGAGCGGTGCGCTTTGTCTGGGCACCAGCACATAATAAGACTGCTCCCATAGATGCTGCAACGCCGGTGCATATAGTTGCCACATCAGGAGTAATATATTGCATTGTATCATAGATACCTAATCCTGCATATACGGATCCACCAGGTGTGTTAAGATAGATTTGGATATCTTTCTTGGCATCTACTGATTCCAGAAATAATAACTGGGCCTGGATGATATTGGCAACATAATCGTTAATCGGAACCCCCAGGAATATAATCCTGTCCATCATCAGCCTCGAAAAAACATCCATAGTGGCGATATTCATTTGCCGCTCTTCGATGATGGTCGGAGATATGTAATTGGAAGATAAATCATTATACCTGTCTAATGTCAAGCTGCTTATTCCAATGTGCTTGGTGGCATACCTTCTGAATTCGTCGTTGTTCATAATATATATTATTTATTCTTTTCGTTGACTAATTTAATAAAATCATCATAAGAAACCTTTTTATTTTTTAGCTTAACAGTTCCTTTTAATAAATCTTTTAATCTTTGATCGAGTAACTGGTCATATATCTTGCTCACTTCTTCCTTGTTTTGCATCACAGATTCAATAATGCTGTTAAGCCTGTTATCTGCTTCATCACTTTCATCATGTATGTGTAACTGATGCTTCAGGTAATCTGTAACATATGCCCTGATATCTTCTTCTTTGATCTCTACATTGTGATCAGTAATTATCTTATTCTGAATCAATTGCCATTTTAATGCTTTGGAATATTGCTGAAACTCATTCTCTATCTGGTCTGCAGTGATTTTCCCTTCGTTACTTTCCAGCAACCATCTTTTCAAGAACTCATCTGGTAAAGTCAAAGAAGCCTCATCAATCAGCTTTTCTATGATATCATTCATAAACAGGTTGTCACTTTCTTTTACAAAGTTGACCCTGGCTTCATCTGAGATCCTTTGCCTAAAGTCCCCTTCAGTCTTCAGGTCATCATGGGGAAATACTTTTTTATACAAATCTTCATTGAGTTCTGCAGGTTTGTTCCTTATGACTTCCTCAACAGTAAATTGGTAGTCATCACCATACTGATCCAGCTCATCTACTTTAATCCCAAGCATATGAGCTGTTTCAGTTTTATTGTCAGTTGCTTTAAGGGGGTTAAAGGCAATTATATCCTTTTTCATTGCGCCGATGAACTTATCCTGTTGCTTCTTATCCTTCATTAAGTCTACAGCAATGGTCGTATGGTGGTGTAAGCCATTCTCAACCAGGTTACCGTCTTTATCTAATTGTAATATCTCACCGTGGACCAGGTCACCTGTGGCAGCTGTTTCAGGATTTTCGGTCTCCCCACTTCTTTTCCTTATATCTTCAATGTATTGATTGAGGAACTTATCATCGGGCTCAATCTCGTAATAATCAATATTAATATTATCATCAATCTCCTGGTTTACTTCCGGGGCAAGCCCAATATCGAAATAAAACTCAAAATCCTCATTAATTTCAAAATCCTGCTCCGGTGATTTTTCCTGGTTAGGTATTGGATGGCCCAGTATCTTAATATCATTGTCGACCAGGTATTTGTTAATAGAGTCGGTCAGAACCTTATTGACCTCCTCAGCGAGTACAGATTTCCCATACATCTTCCTGACCAGTCCAAATGGCACTTTACCAGGCCTGAAGCCCGGCATACTTGCCTTTTTTTGATAGTCTTTAAGTATTTTAGTTACTTCAGCGGAGTAATCTTCCTTGTTGATTTCAACCTTTACCAATGCGGTTAAATCACTTGTCTTTTCCTGCGTTATGTTCATTTAGAATATGATTAATCGTTAAGGGCTGCAAATATAATCATATTCTTTGCATGAAATATGAAATTGACAGAAAATGCCTGTGTTAATGGTGCTTGTTAGATGGCTGGGATATATGGGATTTCGAAATAGAAGACAGATCCCCGATCAGGCTCTGATTCAGCCCAAATTTTTCCATTCATGAGTTTGATAAGTTCCCTGGAAATAGTGAGTCCCAATCCGGTCCCACCGTACTTCCGGGTGGAGGAATCATCAACCTGGCGGAATTTATTAAATATGACCGACAGCTTTTCCTTTGGTATGCCAATGCCAGTATCCATCACATAGAACTGCAGCTTATCACCAAAAATTTTAAAACCCAGTTCAACTTCACCGGATGATGTATACTTGAATGCATTGGATGTAATATTTTCTATGATCTGAACAAGGCGCTTTTCATCTGCCTTAGTTTTAAGGTCCTTGCTGTTCTGGTCCATATTCAGGTTGAACTTGATCTTTTCCTTACCCATCAGTTTTTGCTCTTGAGATATCCTGACATATAGTGTTTTTAGTAGTTTTGGAACATTCACACTATCTTCATGCAGACTGAACTGGCCTGTTTCAATTGATGAGATATCAAGCAGATTATTGATGATCGAGAGTAATTGGCGAGTGCTGTTTTGTATTGAGTCGATGTTGACCTGCTGTTCCTTGGGGTCTGCTGAAGCATCTCTGAGCATTTCAGAGAACCCGATTATACCGTTCATTGGTGTCCGGATCTCATGAGAAAGATTAATCAGGAACCGGGATTTTAGTTTGTTTGATTCTTCAGCCTTTTCTTTTGCATTTATAAGTTCTTCTCGCTTTTTTATCAACTCATTATATTGTATATCAAGGCGATTGAGTGCCTCTTTTTTAAGTCTGAACTGACGAAATAATGTGATCGTGAGAATAAGGAAAATCGTCACACCGACAATAAGGACAATTCCTATGTATCGCTGCAATGAAATCTGCTGTTTCTTTTCTTTGATCTCCAGTTCTTTTAATTGCTTATCGGAATTCAATAAATCAATCTCCCTCTCTCTTTTATCTATTTCATAGCTAGTTTGCAGCATATTTAACTGCATCATTAAGGTTTCATTGAATATGGAGTCATTAAGCTGGTGATAATTTTTAAAATTGAAATAGGCTTTATTGAAATTCCCCATTTTTTCATAAACCTCAGCAAGTCCTTTATAGTTTTCTGATGTTATCAGCAGCATTTGGGTGGGGATCACGATCTCCTGGCTCTTATTATAGTAATCTACTGCCATTTTGAATGAACCCATATCTGCGTATAAGTCTCCGATGAGATTATAATTCTCTGCGATCCTTAATTGATTGTTTAGCTCCTGGTCCAGTTTTAAAGCCTCCTGGTAATAGGCCATAGCGCGCTCATAGTTTTTATCACTCTTGTAAAACTCGCCCAGGTTACTTAATGCTATAGACATGCCAAGCTTGTCGCCTACCTCTTTAGCCAGGTCGTAAGATTGATTGTAGTATTTGAGAGCTTGTCTCAGGTCTCCCTTCTCATCATGTATGATGGCTATATTATTAAGTGATTGGGCTATCCCTTTCTTATCTCCCAGTCCTTTTTCCTTATCCAGACCTTGCTTAAAATAGTCAAGGGCTTTATCATAATCCTCCCAATCGTAGTAAACAACACCAATATTATTCAGCGCAGCTGCCATACCTTTCTCATCACCTAAAGATTCCTGGATCTTCAGTGATTCAATATAGTATCCCAGCGCTTTTTCGTATTTACTCCATGTATGATAAATGTTTCCCAGATTGTTCAAGACATCAGCCTCACCTTCTCTGTCTTCCAAATCCTGGAATAAGGTCAGTGCCTGGTTGTAGTATGCCAGTGCTTTTTGATACTTCCCTGAGTTCTCATGTACAGAGCCAATATCCATCAAGCGCTGAGCAGTCTCACGCTGATTTTCTATGTTCTTTTCAATTTGAAGTGAAAGGTTCTGGTATTCCAACGCCTTATCATATTCTTCAAGGTCGAAATATATATAGCCCAGGTAATTGTATACCTGGAATAAATTTGTGCTGTCATGTAAATCCTGGAAAATATTGATTGTGTGAACCAGTAAATCGATAGCCCGCTGATGGTTATCAATGGCATAATATACTTTGCCAAGCTGAAGCATGGCTTCTGCCTTCTCCTTTACCAGGTTTTGTCTTAATGCCATGGCATGTGCCTTTTCGGCATAATGCCACGCGCTGTCGGCCGAAGTTATTAGGAAATGATCGGAAATGGCAAGATAAAGAGAAATTTTCTGCTGGGTATTGCTTGTCGGCAGTTGTTGTCGAAGGCTGTCAATAATACTCTTATAATCACCGTTAGTTTGGCCCAACGTTGCATAAGAGAAAATTAACAACAGGTATAAAATTTTCCTTCCCACCTATACATATTAAATAATATATCATTTAACCATTTTAAGGTAAAATAGTTACACATTTCCATCATTAAATCTATGAAAAACCCCGGTTTTATCCGGGGTCAGGGGGCAATGTGCGGATGAAGGGACTCGAACCCCCACGCCTTTCGGCACTAGATCCTAAGTCTAGCGCGGCTACCAATTACGCCACATCCGCAGAGCTATAAATGTTTAACGCTACAAAGATACATATGTTTTCAGGAATTTAATTATTGGAATAATAAAATGTAGATTTAAAAGTTATTTTAAAGCCATTACTTTCTTTCTACCTGGATTATTTATGATTACTAAAGGGTGAAATTAAAACTGACTGTCTATTGCTAAAAGCATACTTTTGTTGCTTCTTTTTTTTAAACTATAAATATCCAGCCTATACAAATGCATTCATGGAAACCCTCAAAATTGAGAAAACCCATATTGGCACTTATCCTGGTGATGTGTGTCATCCTAACGGCCAGAGCCCAGGAGATGTGGGGGATCGTTTCCAGTAACTATGCAGGATCCAATAGTACTTTAATCAATCCCTCCTTTTTGGTGAATTCCAAATTGTACCAGGACATCAATATTATGACGGGTGATTTCTTCTTTGAGAATAATGCTGTCAATATCAACAGGGAAGATTTCCGGCTTTTTAAACTCTTTGGCCCCAATGCAGAATTGCCCTCTTATGGTGATAATGGCTATATCATGGATGTGTACAATAATAAAGAGCTGAAATTTGCACACATAAGTGCACATCTTCGTGGCCCATCATTTATGCAGGTCAGGGGGGACCAGGCATTTGCGGTTCATACTGCTTTCAGGTCTGTTACTGATAGCAGGCAATTGCCCTATGAGATGGTCAAATTTGGATATTATGGGATGAATTATACTCCCCAGCATAATATCAATTACCATGACCAGAACATCAAAGTGGCAAATCTGCAATGGACTGAAATTGGTGCTACCTATTCGCGTGTAATACATAAATATGGGCTCAATCGTCTTTCCGGAGGTATTACTGCTAAGGTTCTGATGGGAATTGCAGGTGCTTATTTAGTTGGAAGGGACATGGATTATATCGTGCTCAACGATAGTACTATCAATTTCAGGAACATGGATGCTACACTTGGTTATGCATTGCCAATTGACTACACAACCAACGATGTTCTGACTACACCCCTATTTAAAGGTTGGGGAGTTTCTATGGATCTTGGTTTAACTTATACACGTACCAAACTGGGCCACCAGAACAGAAAATATGATGATCTCTGCGAGCAAAGTTATCCTGACTATTTATATAAAATCGGGCTTTCAATTATTGATTTGGGTAATTTATTCTTCGGGCGAAATGCACAGAAGCATAATTTTGAAAATGTTAGCGCCTTTTGGGAGGAAATCGATACGCTGAACTTTGTGAACCTGGATCAGATTGCGCGTATGGTAAGTGAGAGATTCTATGGTGATCCGGATGCATCTCTCGTAAGTAATCGCATTTCCATACTCACTCCTGCAGCAATATCTGCCCAATTCGATTACCAGGTTATTCCGAATTGGTATGTGAATACTGCTGTGATACTACCTATTACCTTGGGGCCCAATAATATTCAAAGACCATCACAAATTGTAGTTGTACCAAGGTACGAAAGCAGGTTATTTGAGGTTAGCTTGCCAATTTCTCTTTATGAAATGCGTTACCCCCGTATTGGTATTGCTGCCAGGTTTGGGTTCCTGACATTGGGAACTGATAAACTTGGTGGCTTCCTGCCATTAAGCGACTTTACCGGAATGGACTTTTACTTTTCGATTAAGTTTAACTTTCCCAAAGGATACTGTGGCCGATTTGGCAACCGGGTTGGCTGCCAGAACCAGGAGTATGGGGTAAGACGTGATTAATACCCACAATAAGTATAAAAACCCATTGATTTAGCTAACATTATCTATTAAATTAGCGTAGAAGGATGAAGTATTCGTACTGATCCACACTAAGCGAACCTGAATCTTATGTTGTAAATAATTGATTTACAGCATTATGTGGAATGTTAACACCAAGACCATTCGGTACATAATAATTGTACTGCTATCCGTAATGACTATTACTGCCAGGTCACAAGAAATGCTCGGCATTATTAGCAGTAATTATACGGGTGTTAATGGTGTATTGATCAATCCAAGTTCACTTCACAATTCTAAACTTTATCTGGATATTAATATAATCGGGGCAGACGTTTTTCATCAAAACAACTACCTGTATATCGCGGCTGAAGAATATAATTTTACCAATTTTTTTAAAAATGATTTCAATTTCCCAACTCACCCTACCGATAATGGAGCCGGTGATAGGCCGTTATATTCTATTGATAATACCTCGGACAAAGATGCCTATTCCCAGGTAAGGGTAATCGGACCCTCGGCCATGTTGCAGGTAAATGATCATGCATTTGCTATCTCTACTGGTTTCAGAACGATCAATATGGTTCGCAATTTACCATATGACATGGCAAATTACTTTTATTATGGACTTGGTTATCTACCACAACGGAATAACCGTTATACAAATGTTGAGGATTTTAATGTAACCACAATGACCTGGAGTGAGATTGCATTGACATATTCATTGATACTGAGAAAATATTATAAAAATAAATGGTCTGCCGGGATTACTACAAGGGGATTATTAGGACAAGGCGCTTCATATATTAATGGCTATCACGCTGATTATACTGTACCCGACGGAGAAACTATTGATATCCATCGCCTGGACATGGATATTGGTTATGCTTTACCGGTCGATTATAGTACAAATAGTTTTTTACCCGGTGAGCTGATTAAAGGCAAGGGTGTAAGTTTTGATTTAGGTGTGACCTATCAACGGAATAAGAAAGGCCATTCCAATATGAAGTACCGCAAACTATGCTATCAAAAGTTTGATGAATATGATTATCGGATTGGATTTTCAATTCTTGATCTGGGTGCAGTGACATTTACTGACAATGCCAGGCTATATCAATATGAAAATGGAAGTGCTCTCTGGGAAAATGTTGATTCTCTGGCAAGGGCCTATGAAAATATTAACGAATTCAGTGAGGCATTAAGTGATAAATTTTGCGGCTCACCTACATGCGCCTTAACTGCTGAAAAGTTTAAAGTTGCATTACCAACTGCAATAAGCGTTCAGTTTGATTACCATTACAAGAGATCCATTTATATCAATGCTACCTGGGTACAGCCTGTACGTATTGGTAATGCTTATATATACAGGCCAGCTGTCCTGGCTGTCACGCCAAGGTTCGAAACCAATGCTTTTGAGTTCATGGTGCCCATTTCACTTTATGACTACAGGACACCTCGGGTTGGTGTTGCAGCTCGTTTTTATAATTTTACAGTAGGGACGGATAAGATCCTGGGATTTTTTAACCTGACGGATTTCACCGGTCTGGATTTTTATTTTTCAATAAAAATGTTCATTCCAAAAGGGAATTGCAGGAAGCCCAGGAAAGACGAGATGTATTGCTCAGACACTCCTTATCGCATGAATAAGAGACCTAAATAGCTGATTTTCCTAAGTTATTTATTGATTCCGGCAATTTCTTCCAGCATGTCCGTAGTAAGTGATTTTGGCCTTTCCAACGGATACATTAGAGCCCTGTCCCAGATTACATTAGCACAAATACCTATTGCACGGCCAATGCCAAATAATACTGTATAAAAGTCATATTCCCTGACACCATAATGCCATTGGATTACTCCGGATTGTGCATCCACATTTGGCCATGGGTTCTTTGCTTTACCATGTTGCTGCAGGATAGGGGGAACTATCTTGTAGAGCATATCTACATATTTGAAGATCTTATCATCTTTTATATGTTCCAACGAGAACTCTCGTTGCAGAGTGTATCTTGGATCAGTCTTGCGGAGTACAGCGTGCCCGTATCCGGGAATAACCAGGCCTGAGTTCAAAGTATCCCAAACATATTGTGTAAGCTCTTCTTCCGTTGGCTCATCACCTCCGAGGCGGTCCATCAATTCATGTAACCACATTAATACACCTTGGTTAGCAAGACCGTGCAGGGGTCCTGCAAGGCCATTTACCATTGCTGAGATGGAAAGGTAAATATCAGATAATGAGCTTGCAACAAGGTGTCCTGTATGGGCACTCACATTACCACTCTCATGGTCACTATGAATAATGAAGTGCATTCTTGAAACATCATCATAAGGCTTTTCCTTGCCCATCATGAATGCAAAGTTTCCACCCATATCCAGATTTGGATTGGACTGGATCCGTTTACCATCCCTGTATAATTTGGCGTAGATGTAAGTTGCAAGCTCAGGTAGCTTGGCCAGGAGGTTCAGAGAATCCTCATACATAGGTTCCCAGAGGTCTTGCTTGTTGATGCCCGCCTCATATTTTTTCTTGAAAAAAGACTCCCTGTGCATACTCAAAATGGCAGAAGAAAATATTGCCATGGGGTGGCTGCAACATGGATACGCATCGATTACTTCATATACATAGCGTGGGAGTATCCTCCTCTTACTGAATTCATCTACCAGGTCTTCTGTTTCCTTCAGAGTTGGAATCTCACCGGTTAGCAAAAGGTGAAGTAATCCTTCCACATAAGGCATCTTACTCTTTTTAGGCTTAGGCAGTTTTTCAAAGACCTCATAAAGTTTATATCCTCTGTACCTTATTCCTTCTTCCGGGTCGAGGTACGAAATATCTGTTACCAGGGATTTTAAGCCTCTCATACCCCCAATGATCTTTCCAATAGTTACTTCATCTACAACAACATCACTATATTCCTCCATTAACTTCTTGGTCCGGGGTCTCCATTCCTGGATTTTATCATTCAATTTTTCTTTTAGGCTAGCCATCTTTTTCCTATTTCATGATTTTATTTTTTACATATTTTCTATGATTGCATCGCTAAATTCAGAACATTTCAGCAATGTTGCACCTTCCATCATTCGATGATAATCATATGTTACTCTTTTTTGGGCAATAGTGTTTACTATACCTTCCCATATCAGATCATGCACCTCTTTCCATCCCATATACTTGAACATCATTGCCCCTGACAAGATAACTGAACCAGGGTTGACCTTATCCAAACCTGCGTATTTTGGAGCAGTTCCATGTGTAGCTTCAAAAATGGCATGACCGGTTTCATAATTGATATTTGCACCGGGAGCTATTCCAATTCCTCCCACTTGTGCTGCCAGGGCATCTGAAAGGTAATCTCCATTCAGGTTCATGGTGGCAACAACCTCGAATTCACTGGCCCTGGTCAAAACCTGTTGAAGCGTAATATCTGCAATAGCATCCTTGATCATCAGTTTATTCTTCCACTGACCGGATCCATGTGTTGGATTAAGCTTTAACGCTTCTTCTACTTCAGATAATATTTCTTGCTTTTGCTTATCAGTCATAAGGTTATAACCTGGTTCAATCATCATGCCATTTTCTTCTACCGAAAGCTCTGCATTTCTGTCTTTATTGTCAAGGATCCAACTTTCCCGCTGTGTGACTATCTCATTGCGAAAATCATTAATGCCAACCTCGTAACCCCAGTTCTTAAAAGCACCTTCGGTAAACTTCATAATGTTTCCTTTATGCACCAGGGTTAATGACTTCCTTCCTTCAATAAGGGCATATTGGATCGCTGCTTTTACCAATCGGGTGGTCCCTTCCCTGGAAATTGGTTTGATCCCGATACCAGATGATTTTGGGAAGCGGATATTTTTAACACCCATCTCATCCTCAATAAACTGAATGACCTTTTTAACCTCGGCACTACCCTCAGCCCATTCAATACCTGCATAAATATCTTCTGTGTTTTCCCTGAATATAACCATATCAACATCTTCCGGTTTCTTGACTGGGGAAGGAACGCCAGTGATGTACTTCACCGGTCTTAGGCATACATATAAATCCAGAATTTGTCTCAATGCTACATTCAGTGACCTGATACCTCCTCCCACCGGTGTTGTCAAAGGTCCCTTGATGCCAACAAGGTATTCATTGAAGGCATCAATAGTATCCTGTGGAAGCCATTCTCCAAATTTGTTGAATGAATTTTCCCCAGCAAATACTTCTTTCCAAATGACTTTTCTTTTGCCATTGTAAGCTTTCTCAACAGCTGAGTCAAACACTCGAATAGATGCGGCCCAGATGTCAGGCCCGGTACCATCACCTTCAATAAATGGTATAATCGGATAGTCAGGTACAATCAAATTTCCTTCTGAGATGTGTATTTTCTCACCACTCATATATTAGATAAATTAACTTGGTTTGTGAATTGAAAATGAATTGGTAAATGTAACCAAAATTTATGATTTTTCAAGGGCTTGCAAAGCAATTTATTGAAAAATCTAAATAATAACATGTAAACAATACGATTGGTTACTTGTTCAATTCTTCAAACGAAAACGTTAACATGGAATCTAATGTGCAACACATTATTATTTTCGATGGATATTGCAACCTTTGCACTAATACTGTAAGTTTTATAATCAAACTGGACAGGCGTAAAATATTCCAGTTTGCAAGCCTACAGTCTGTTTTTGCAGAACAGCTGCTGCAAAAAGAAAACTTATCTTCCATTCAAGCAGACAGCATCGTTTATTTTGAAAAAGGAAAGGTTTACTATAAATCTGAAGCCGTATTAAGGATTACGCGCAAGCTTGGAGGAGTAATGCTGGTTCTTCAGATTGGATATCTTCTGCCCGGGAAATGGCGCGACGGCCTGTACGATTTTATCGCTCGCAACAGGTATAAATGGTTTGGAAAAAAAGATCAATGTGCCCTGCCGGATCAAAAAATAAGTGACAGATTTAAAAATTGAATATGCTTACATATTATACTTTCACATGTTTTTCTTATATATTTGTATAGGAAATAGATTATGGGAAATAAAAATGGATTATACAGAAGCCGCACAGATGCTGTTATTGGCGGTGTAGCAGGTGGTATCGCAAAAGCACTTAACATAGATGCATTCATAGTCAGGTTGTTGTTTATTCTTATGGCCCTTTGGGGCGGAGGGATTGTTCTCTATGTTATTTTATGGATAGCATTGCCACTTGATGATGAGTCATTTAATAATATTAATCAAGCGAATATGGAAAAGGAAAATAATGCCCAGGATTCAAAGGATCCGCAACATGAAATGTGGCATAAAGGGAAAAATGATGGCAGCCTTATCGCTGGCCTGATATTAATTTCATTAGGAGCAATCTTTTTGATCGTGCGATTTATTCCACGTATCGATTTTGGTGATCTCTGGCCTATTATTCTGATTGTTGCTGGAATTGCACTCCTGCGAAGCAGTTATATCAAACCAAAAAAGAATTAAATATGAAAAGCAGAAATGTTTTCTGGGGAGTCATCCTGGTTGTGGTTGGCATCCTGTTCTTCCTGAGGAACTTTGATATATTGTTTTTTACATGGAGGGACATTTTTCATTTATGGCCACTGGTCCTGATACTGATCGGTATCGCAGTGCTCCCAATCAAGACGACCATGAAGCTGATCCTTAGTGCCGTGGCAATTATAGTCACGGTAATTATCATCAATTTCAGCCCGGGCTACTGGCACTCAAGTTCATGGTTCAGGTGGAATGGCTGGAAGGACTCGGGCATGGCAAAGAATTGGTCTTCACAAAAATTCAGTGAACCATTTAACAAGAATACAGAAATAGCAAAGCTTGAATTTGAAGCTGTAGCCGGTTCATTTGAAATATCTGGATACACTGATGAGCTTTTTAAGTTTGAAAAAGAAGGGAATCTTGGCCCTTATGAGTCCATAATTGAATTTGGTGATAATGAGGTAAAGGTAAATATTGGATTGAAAGGATCAACAATAAGATCTGGGAATATCACGAATACGGTTGAATTTAGCCTCAATGCAAATCCTTTATGGGACCTTGATCTGAATATCGGAGCAGCAAAGGTGGATGCAGACTTGAGCAAATACCTGGTGCGCGAAGTTAAAGTCGATGGCGGAGCCGCTGCCATTGAGTTGAAGTTTGGGGATAGGTGCGATAACACTATTGTTAAAATTAATACCGGGGCTTCTTCAATCAAGATATATATACCTGAAAATATCGCCTGTGAGATTGACACCGATACCTTCCTGTCAAGCAAGAGCCTGGATGGTTTCAATAAGGTAGGGAAGGATATGTATGTTTCAGAAAACTTTGCTGATTGTGAGAAAAATATTTCAATAGAGATTGATTCTGCAATATCAAGTTTTAAGGTTATCCGATATTAAGCTCTTCTCGTTGAACCTCATCTGGTTTTTCTTTATATAAAGAACTTGCCGTTAACTTAATAGCTGCTACCGTATCCTGATTTCATGTTGTTTATTTTATAACAGTTAAGTAATTTCAGACTTCATTTTGCAATAAATAAGATTACTTTTACAATTAGCACCAGGCCATTCATGAAAAAAGTAACACAAATAATATTAGTCCTCATATTATTTTCAAGTGCTTGCGAGAAGATTGACCTTAAGGCCCCTTACGAAGAAATTCCTGTTGTTTATTGCATATTAAACCAGAAAGATACCACTCATTATGTGAGGATCAACAGGATGTTTTATTGTGATGATGCATATGAATACATGCATGTTGAAGATTCCGTGACCTATCCTTTTGGAGAGTGGGAGGTGAGCCTTGAGCAATGGAGGGATAGCCTGATGGTCGGCGATCCAATACAGTTTGAACCTACATTGGAGATTGTTAAGGAAGAGGGGAATTTCCCAACAGGAAACAATGTTATTTACAAGTCGAATCAGCCACTTCTTACCAAATGTAAATATGTGCTAAAGTGCAGGAATAAAGAATCAGCCCTGGAATTGAAATCTTCAATAACCTCACTTGGCAAGTATAATAGTATCACAGTTTTTGATGATAGCAGGGCCTATTATTCACCAGGCTATTTTCAGGAAATTATTGTTTATCATAGTTCCTTGTACCATCCCCTCTATGATCAAAAGATAGTACGCTTCTTGTATACCGAAATTAAGGATAATGTAAAGCACTATAATTATGTTGATTGGTTTCCCAGGCAAAATCCCTTGTTTATTGCTCCTCTGAAAGATGATAGCCTGGATGCTCAGTTACCTGAAGAATATTTCCGGTACCTGTCTGAATGCATTCCTATCGATCCGGATGTAAAAAGGCAAGCGATCGGGGTTGACCATATGTTTACGATAGCCAATGAAGAGCTTTTCCAATATATCAATCTTTACAATAATGAAGATATATACTTTTTTATACCGGATTTTACTAATATTGAGAATGGTAGAGGTATTTTTTCATGCCGGTACCATTATACCTACTTTGGTAAACAGTTAAAAGGTGAAACGATTGATACAATTTCTTATGGAAAGTACTTAAAAAATCATAAATTTGCAGATTCTAATGGCAATTGGCACTAAACTAAATTATTTGTCTTACTCATTGATAGATATGAACAGCCGTAAATCACTTCGCGTATTAATATTTTTCAGCCTTCTTTTTTGCTTTGTGTTACAAAGCGCTTATTCTCAGCATGGCGCAATCAGAGGCTTTATTTATGAACAGGAATCAGGTGAACCAGTAATATTTACCAATGTATATTTATTAGGAACAACTTATGGTTCGGCCTCCGATGTCAATGGCTTTTATACGATTTCAAAAGTCCCCGTTGGGGATTATACCCTTATGGTGACTTACCTGGGGTATGATTCTTTGAGTATGCCGATTACAATTGAAGAAGATGATATCATCAATAAAAACCTTTTTTTAACTAAATCCTCAGTACAGCTAAATGCAGTAAAAATTTCAGCTGAAAGGCAGGCAGCAAAGACCGATGTTAAAGCTTCAGTTATTAATATCACACCAAAGCAGATAACGGAATTGCCTACAATAGGCGGTATCCCTGACATTGCACAGTACCTCCAGGTGCTGCCAGGTGTTGTATTTACCGGTGATCAGGGGGGACAGCTATATATCAGGGGTGGGACACCAATTCAAAATAAAACCCTTTTGGACGGGATGGTCATTTACCAGCCTTTTCACTCCATTGGACTTTATTCAGTTTTTGATACAGACATCCTGCGAAATGCAGATGTTTATACAGCAGGATTTAATGCAGAACATGGCGACAGGCTTTCATCCGTTTTGGACATTACAACCCGTGATGGTAATAAAAAGAGACTTGCAGGAAAAGTATCAGCCAGCACTATTGGAGCAAAATTATTACTGGAGGGACCAATTTCCAAACAGAAAGACCCAACAAGAGGTAGTTCCTCCTTCCTTATATCTGCCCGGACATCATACCTTGAACAGTCATCTAAGGTCTTCTATAAGTACATTGATGAAGACGGGTTGCCATTTAACTTTATGGACATTTATGGAAAGGTTTCAATCCATGGCGCTAATGGTAGTAAAATCAACTTTTTTGGGTTTAATTTTTCTGACAAGGTAAACCAGTATAAATCAATCGCCAGCTATGGTTGGGATTCTTGGGGTGCTGGTGCTAACTTTGTTGTAATCCCGGGAAGATCCCCTGTATTGCTGGAGGGTCATTTTTCATATTCTGATTATAAAGTATCCATGGAAGATGATGTGTTTCCTAACAGGGCAAGTGAAATCAATGGCTTCTCACTTGGCCTGAATTTCAGCTATTTCCTGGGAAAGAATACGCTGCAGTATGGCCTTGAATTACAGGGATTCAAAACAGACTTGATATACGTGAATGCTGCCAATACAATTATTGACCCACCTGCTGAGTTCACTACTCAATTTGCAGCTTTCGTTAAATATAAATGGGTCCTGAATAAATTTATCATCGAACCTGGTTTTCGTCTGCAATGGTACTCAACATTGTCGGAGGTATCCCCGGAGCCAAGAATCGCAATTAAGTACCTGGCAACAGACAGATTCAGGCTGAAACTAGCCGGTGGACTATATTCACAGGCAATTATCAGTGGTACATCAGACAGGGATGTAGTTAATCTCTTTTACGCCTTCATCTCTGGAATTGTAGATCATCCAAAGGATTTTGATGGAGAAGAGATCAAAAATGAGTATCAGAAATCCCAGCATATCGTCCTGGGAGCTGAGTTTGATATTGGAGATAACCTCAGGTTTAACCTGGAAGGGTATTATAAAAATTTCTCACAGCTTTTTAATATCAATCGGAATAAGATTTATAATACAGACCCTGATTTTATTGTTGAAAAAGGTGATGCTGAAGGCATAGACCTGACAATTAAATATGACTACAAGAACTTCTACATCTGGACTGCCTATTCATTTGCCTTTGTAAACAGGTATTATGAAGCGTTAGATGGGACATTGACACACTATTACCCTCACTATGACAGAAGGCATAACCTGAATATCGTAGGAGTTTACAAGTTTGGCAACAACTTGAACTGGGAAACCAGTATTCGGTGGAATTTCGGTTCCGGATTACCATTTACACAAAACCAGGGATTCTACGAGCATATCAATTTCAGCAATGGTATTAATACAAACTATACCACAGCCAATGGAGACCTGGACCTTGTCCTCGCTGAACTGAACCAGGGGAGGTTGCCTAACTACATGCGACTGGATGCCGACATAAAGAGAGTCTTTTACCTGAGCGAAAGGACAATCCTGGAGGCCAACTTCAGTATAACCAATATATTCAACAGGGAAAACGTATTTTATGTCAACCGCTATAGCAAGGAAGTGATTTATCAGCTGCCGATCATGCCCGCCCTGGGCCTTAGTTTGACATTTTAACCGATATACAAATACTCCCAATTATGAAAAAGCGAATCTTAGTGAGCTTTGGAGGCATTCTTCCATTGCTCGGAATAGTCATTTTATTAAATTCCTGTAATCAGAATCAAGATGTTATGAAATCTCCTGTCGCGAATAAGATTAAAAAAGAATTAACCATCCATGATCACACAAGGATAGATAATTATTACTGGATGAATAACCGCGAGGACCCTGAAGTACTTGCTTATCTTAAGGAAGAAAATGCCTATACAAAAGCGATGCTGAAGCATACAGAAAAACTGCAGGATAAATTGTATAATGAGATTGTCAGTAGAATCAAGCAAACTGATATGTCAGTACCTTTCCTGCAAAATGGATATTACTACTATACCAGATACGAAGAGGGCAAGGAATATGCAATCTATTGCCGTAAGAAAGGAAGCCTTGAAGGTAAAGAAGAGGTCATGATTGATGGCAATGCCATGGCAAAAGGACATGAATACTTCAGCTTGAGCGGGTTAAACGTCAGCCCGGACAATAAGCTGCTTGCATATGGAATTGATACTATTAGCCGGAGGAAATATACACTTCATATTAAAAACCTCGAAACAGGAGAGAACCTGGGCGAAGCAATACCTAATACTACAGGCTATGCTGCCTGGGCAAAAGATAACAAAACCTTATTTTATACTTTAAAGAACATTGAAACCCTGCGTCCTGAGAAAATATTTATTCACCATCTTGGTGATTCTCCGGAAAATGACAGAATGGTATTTTTTGAAGAGGATGAAGAGTATACTACAGGTGTCTTTCAATCCAAATCAAGAGCGCTGATCATGATTGGGTCCCATAGTACGCTCTCGACGGAATATCAATATATTGCTGCAGACAAACCTGAAGGCAACTTTAAATCCATCCAGCCAAGGCAAAAGGACCTGGAGTACTATGTCGAACATTATAAGGATAAGTTTTACATCCGGACCAATTATCAGGCAAAAAACTTCCGGTTAATGGAAGTACCGATGCAGAAGACCGGTATTGATGAATGGATAGAAGTCATTCCGCACCGGAAGGATGTGTTATTTGAGGATTTTGAGATTTTCAAAGATTTCCTTACACTGGATGAGCGGATCAAAGGGCTGACTAATATCCGGATAATAGATTGGAAAAATGATAAGGATTATTATCTCGATTTCGGTGAGTCAACATATATGGCCTATTTCTCAAGAAATGTTGAATTTGATACTGACATCCTCAGGTATGGATTTACTTCACTAACCATACCTAATTCAGTTTTTGACTTCAATATGATCACTAAAGAAAAGGAATTGCTCAAGCAGCAGGAAGTAGTTGGTGGATATGAGTCATCTGATTATCAGGCCGAAAGGGTATATGCTATTGCAAAAGATGGAAAAGAGATTCCAATGTCGATGGTATATAAAAAGGGGATAAAGAAGGATGGAAATAATCCTCTGCTAATTTATGCCTATGGATCCTACGGCTCAAGTATGGACCCTTATTTTAGCTCAGTCAGGCTAAGCTTGCTCGACAGGGGGTTTATATTTGCTATTGCCCATGTGAGGGGAGGAGAGGAACTGGGAAGGGGATGGTATGAAGATGGAAAGCTGTTAAACAAGAAGAATACATTTACAGATTTTATTGCCTGCACAGAATTCGTCATAGATCAAAACTTCACAAATCCTGACCTGTGCTTCGCCATGGGCGGAAGTGCCGGCGGGTTGTTAATGGGTGCCATAGTCAATATGCGCCCCGACCTCTACAAAGGTGTCGTAGCAGTAGTCCCATTTGTTGATGTAATCACTACTATGCTTGATGAAAGTATACCGTTGACTACCGGTGAGTATGATGAATGGGGCGATCCAAGACAAAAGGAATATTATGATTATATGCTTTCCTATTCACCTTATGATAATGTTGAGGCCCTGGATTATCCGGCGATGCTTGTAACCACGGGCTGGCACGATTCACAGGTTCAGTATTGGGAGCCTGCCAAATGGGTTGCAAAGCTAAGGGAGATGAAAACAGGAGACGAATCACTGTTGCTATGGACCAATCTTGACTATGGCCATAGTGGTGCATCCGGCAGGTTTAAAAGGTATAAGGAAACTGCCCTGGAATATGCTTTCTTGCTTGATCAGGCAGGTATCGGGAACTAATTACGCTTCTTCTTCAATTTCCAGTTTGAAACCAGTTCCATGAACATTGGTAATGGAAATTTTTGGATCATCATGCAAGTATTTTCGCAATTTGGTGATGAAAACATCCATACTTCGACCGATGAAATAATCATCATTGCCCCATACAGATCGTAAAGCAAACTCCCTGGTGATGAGCGTATTTTTGTGGTTGCACAAAAGCTTTAGTAAAGCAGTTTCTTTGCGGGTAAGCACCCTCTCATTCTCACCATTCATTAGAACCATATTCTCTGCATCAAAATGGTAATCACCTATTTCAAATGATTTGGTTTCTGATTTTGGAATGATCTCAGATATATTCTGGCACCTTTTCAAGATCGCCTTGATCCGAAGGCTAAGCTCCTCAGTGCTGAAAGGTTTGGTGATATAATCATCACAGCCAACGCGGAATCCCTTAACCCGGTCTTCCTTCAACGACTTGGCAGTTAGAAATATTAGAGGGACCATTTTGTCTTCTTTCCTGATTTCTTCTGCAAGGGTAAAACCATCCTTTTTAGGTAACATGACATCAAGTATACAGAGGTCAAAATTACCTTTCTTAAATTCAATGATACCTTCGTTGCCATCTTTACATGCTGTAATATCGTATGAGAGCATCTCAAGAAAGTCTTGCAGGACCATACTCAAATTCGGGTCATCCTCTACCAGTAAAATTGATGTTCGCTTTTTATTCATTAGTTTTCATTTTGATTATAAGGCATGAAAATGCTAAAAGTACTTCCTTCACCTAATTCGCTGATCAGCCTAATTCTCCCACCGTGGGCTTCAACAATAGATTTGACGTAAAACAGGCCAATTCCAAATCCTTTTACATCATGAATGTCACCTGTCGGGACACGGTAAAGTTTTTTAAAGATTAATTTTTGATCTTCTTTACTTATTCCAATTCCATTATCTTTAACTGTTATTTCTATCCCTTCATCATGTCTCCTGGTTCCTACAATAATTTCAGGTACTCCTTTCGAGTATTTTAGCGCATTGTCAATCAAATTTGAAAGGACGTTTGTTAAATGATTCCTATCAGCAGTGATCTCATCCTTTTCTGCATCTAAATTTACTCTAATTTGTCCTTTATCGGTTCCCAGCTTCATCTTAAAATGCTCGACCTGGTTATTGATCAATCGGTTAACCTGGACAGGCTTCATCCTTAATTTCAAGGTGTCACGTTCAAGGGCTGCCAATTGCAGGATGTGATCAACCTGATGCTGCAATCTGTCGTTTTCAGAATGAACAACCTTTGCGTAACGTTTTACTTTATAAGAATATTCATTGATGTCGGGCCTTAACATCATTTCACTGGCCAGGGATATTGTGGATAAAGGAGTTTTGAACTCATGTGTCATATTATTAATGAAATCAGATTTCATCTCAGAAAGTTTCTTTTGCCGGAAATGATTGAATATGATCAGGACATATCCCAGAATCAATGCTACCATCAACAGTATGGATATGAAGAGCCAATAAAAGATAGAGCTCATGATCATTTTACGCTTGTTCATGAAGTGCATGCTGAGCATGTAAATGTCCGGGCGGTACAAGCATGTTAGATTAATCTGATAGGGCGATGAGGCCAGTTCACTCCTGAACTGTTGATCCTTAAGTATTATAAATGTAGTATCCTGAGTATGATATACACCATAGGTATAGTCACTGGAAGGGTCCAAATCAGAAAATTCGGCTTTGATCAAAGAATCCAACACCTGTGGATTGATGACCTCAATGATGGGCCTTTCATCAAATAAGGAGGTATCACAAGGAGATACGAAATTGCCTGACGAAATATCAACCTGGTAATCAAACATTTGATTAGCAATTAACTTGGTAGATATACCAACATCATTGTTAAAATTATCTTCCTTCATATCCATTGCATTCATTATCCAGAATACTTGTGTGAAGATGATACCCACCAATGCTAATGACGAAATGATAATGAGAAGGCTAAAAGTCTTTTTCATTGATCACAAAATAGGCTTTGCTTTATTAATTATTGATTTTTTAACAAATCTTTAACAGTAATTAACATATGATTAACGCTTGAGCAATATAAATAGTTTTAAATTTGTCTAAATAAAAATAAGATATTTATAAACGCAAAAACAAAAACTATGAAAAAGCTATTGATTGGATTAAGTCTGATGACCTTCTTATTATTCGGTGCTATTGGTATCCAGAGTGTAATGGCCGATACTTTTCAGATTAGCATAGAGAATGTTGATAAAACTCCAGATAAAGAAAAAGACAGCAAAAAAGCTAAAACAGAAAAAAGCAAAGCAACAAAATCAAGCGCCAAAGATGGTTCTTGTGAGAAATACAATAATTGTTGCAAATCATCCTGCTCTGACAAGTCAGGATCAAAAGAAACTTCTAAAAGTAACGGTAAGCAGAAGTAATTTTTTTTCATAATTAATTTGGTTTGGGGCCCCCGGATGAGGATTCGGGGGCTTTTTTTATCTTCGCGAAAGCGAAGAGAAGCATGCCTGAAACCCCTGCCTACGCATGGGCAGGCCTGTAACTATTCTTTGATTTTTGTATCGATGCTTATTGTAACCGGGCCGGTATTTATCAATGAAATGTCCATCATAGCTCCGAACTCCCCGGTTTCTATTTTTTTACCCAGGTCTTTTTCAATTTGCCTGATGAAGGCTTCATAAAGCGGAATAGCTATTTCTGGTTTAGCCGACTTGATATATGAAGGACGATTTCCTTTCTTAGTACTGGCATGTAAAGTAAATTGGCTGATCAGTAAAATATCCCCACCAGATTCGAGGATTGATTTATTCATTACACCCTGCTCATCAGGAAATATCCTTAAGCGTACGATCTTTCCGCTCAACCATTCAATATCTTCTTTATTATCAGCTTCTTCAATGCCCAGTAATATCAATATGCCATCATCAATCCTGCCGCAGACCTGCTGATCAATTGTTACCGATGCCTGAGAAACTCGCTGTATTACTGCTCGCATAAGTATTCAATTCCTTACAAACTTAAGATTTTATTAGTTTTGTTTAATAAATACACGCATCATGACCCGTTTAAGTGTTAATATTAATAAGATCGCCACGCTGCGTAATGCACGAGGTGGAAATTTGCCGGATGTCGTTAAAGCCGCAATTGATTGTGAAAGATTTGGCGCCCAGGGAGTAACTGTGCACCCACGACCAGATGAACGACATATCAGGTACCAGGATGCCAGGGATATTAAGCCCATCGTTACTACCGAATTCAATATTGAAGGCAATCCTACAAAGACATTTATTGATCTTGTGCTCGAAGTGAAACCGGATCAGGTTACCCTGGTGCCTGATGCACCTGATGCACTGACTTCCAATGCAGGATGGGATACAATTAAAAATATGTCTTTTCTGAAGGATATCATTGCTGTATTTAAAAAGAATGAGATCCGTACATCCATTTTTATCGAAACTGATTTAAAAATGATAGAGATGGCAGCTGAAACCGGGACTGATCGTGTTGAGCTATATACAGAAAG
The DNA here is from genome assembly GCA_963753055.1 of uncultured Bacteroidales bacterium. Taxonomy (GTDB): domain Bacteria; phylum Bacteroidota; class Bacteroidia; order Bacteroidales; family B18-G4; genus JAUWGC01. Next base: position 669,067 of record CAVWAP010000004.1, read on the forward strand.
CTATGCTACCGGGTTTTCAAAAAACAAGGAGGAAGCTATTGCCCCCTTTGTTAAAGCTGCAGAAATGGCTCAGAAAGTTGGATTAGGTTTAAATGCAGGCCATGATCTGAACCTCGACAATCTCAGGTATTTTGTGAATAATATTCCTGGATTACTGGAAGTGTCAATAGGACATGCTTTGATCAGTGATGCTCTGTATTTTGGATTGGAGAATGCTATCCAGATGTATTTGCGGGAAGCGGGGTGGGAGTGATTAGTGACTATTGATTAATGGACTCAAAGAAGAAACGTCAGGCAGAAATTATTTTTCTTTCATTGGCAGCGGTTTTTATAGCGGCGCTGGTGACAGCTAACCTTATCTTCCAGAAATTTTTTCATTGGAACCCCTTTGGGATATACGAATTTGAATTGTCGGTCGGAATTATTCCATACCCAATTACATTTCTGGTTACTGATATCATATCCGAAATATATGGCCGGAAGATGGCTAACAGGGTCGTGATTGCCGGCTTGTTTGCCAGCCTGTTTACGCTGCTGATCATTGTGGTAGCATCCCTGGCGCCTGCCACGGCCTGGTCACCAGTGGATAACCAGCAATTCGACAGGGTCTTTGGATTCACATTCGTTGCTGTTGCCGCCTCCCTCACTGCCTACCTCCTGGCCCAGTTTCTGGATGTGCAAATATTCCATTTCTGGAAGCGACTGACTAAAGGGAAGTATTTGTGGTTCAGAAACAACGCTTCTACATTCTCATCACAGTTTGTAGATACTTTTGTGGTCCTTTTTCTCCTCTGCAGCTTCAAGGTAATAGGCTGGGAACGTTTTGGTTATCTATTACTTAACGGATACTTGTTCAAGGCTTTAATCGCTTTGCTTGATACACCAATAATTTACGCCATTGTATATTTTATGCGAAAGCATTTTAACCTGAAAGGGTACGGGGCTGAATTAAAATTGACTTAAGAAAACACATATTTCTCAAAGCTTTCTAATTTTGCAGCATGGAACTATTTTTCAGATCTTATGGAAGTGGACCTCCCATCATTATTTTACATGGTATCCTGGGCATTTCCGATAACTGGGTGACTTTCGGAAAGAAGATAGCCGACCAGGGCTACCAGGCAATCATTCCCGATCAGCGGAACCATGGCCATTCACCTCATAGCCCGGCGTTTAATTATTATGCACTGGTGGACGACCTGGCTGAATTTATCGACAGCCTGGGCCTTGAAAACCCGATTTTACTTGGACATTCCATGGGTGGGAAAGTGGTTATGAGGTACACATTGGAGAATCCTGAGCAAGTATCAAAGATTATCCTGGTTGATGTTAGCCTGAGAACCTATGTTACTCATACCTACCACCAGCAGCTGATACAGTCGATGATGGACATTGACCTGGACAAATGTGAGAGCAGGCAGGATGTTGAAAAAAAATTAGGTGAAAGTGTGCACTCCAACCGTATCAGGCAATTCCTGATGAAGAGCCTGTTCTGGAAAGAAAAAAATAAACTTGGCTGGCGTTTAAACCTCGAACCTCTCTATGAAAACCTGGAATCCATGTACGATGGAGTCTACTTCTCGACGCGGTTTGCTAGTCCTGCGCTGTTTATTCGTGGCGGCAAGTCTGATTATGTGAGTAAAGATGACTACAAAGCTATAAACACCAGCTTTCCACAGGCTGAGATCCGTACAATTGAAAATGGAACGCATTGGGTTCATGCTGATGAACCTGATGAATTTTACCAAATGGTTGATGAGTTTCTTACAAAACATCAATAATGAACACTGGCCCGGATCACATCAATATTAATGATTATCATTATGATCTTCCGGAGGAGAGGATTGCAAAATACCCTTTGGAAAAACGTGATGAATCAAAATTGATAATTTACAAGGACAAACTCATTTCAACAGGCTGTTTTCATGACTTGCCATCACGTATTCCTGAAAATAGTACAATGGTCTTCAATGAAACAAGAGTTATCCAGGCAAGACTTTTATTTCAAAAGGATAGCGGTGCACGTATAGAGATATTTTGCCTGGAACCTTTGGAATACAGCGGTTTATTTGAGCTGGCATTTCAGCAATATGGCCCGGTAACCTGGAAATGCCTGGTTGGGAATGCCAAGAAATGGAAGCAAGGAACACTGCATATGAGTATTGAGGTGCATAAGCAGGAAATAAATTTGTATGCCAGGATGATAGAACCTTCTGATGATGCCTTTCTTATTGAATTCTATTGGGACAATCCCGGCTTGACTTTTTCTGAAGTGCTTGATGCCTCCGGTAAGGTGCCTTTACCACCTTATCTCAATCGTCCTTCTGAAGAATCAGATAAGATCAGGTATCAGACTATCTATGCCAGGCACGAAGGATCAGTGGCTGCCCCGACAGCTGGATTGCATTTCTCCGATAAAATTTTTCAAGAGTTATCTCAAAAAGATATCCAGTTTCATAAGCTAACCCTCCATGTAGGTGCCGGTACATTCAAACCGGTTAGTGCAGAGAGCATAAGGGGTCATACCATGCATAGTGAAAACATTGTTTTCAAAAAGTCTTTTATTGAAAGCATGATCAACAGCCTTAACAAGCCTTTAACTGCTGTTGGAACCACTTCTGTTCGTTCATTAGAAAGCTTGTATTGGCTTGGTAATAAAATGATTACCGAGAGGATAATCCCTGAAAAGTTTCATGTTCACCAGTGGGACCCATATGATAAGGGACTGCCGGGAATTCCTGAAGAAGAAGCATTATCTGCTATCCTGAAATACATGAATGAGCATCATTTAGAACATATAAGTGGCCAAACCCAGTTGATAATTGTTCCTGGATATAGATTCAGGTTTGTTGATGCACTCGTCACTAATTTCCATATGCCGAAAAGCACTTTGCTCTTGCTTGTTGCTGCCGTAGTTGGCAATCGTTGGAAAGAAATATATGAAACTGCTTTGGAGGACGGATTCAGGTTTTTAAGCTATGGTGATAGTTGCCTGTTTTTCAGAGACTCTTAAAGGTCGGTTTGCAGGTAGTGGCTGAGCGACCGGAACCTGTTTTTCCATTTCTCCATATCACAGAGCAGCTGTTCTCTGTTAAAAATATCAGGATTAAACTCTCCTGTATTTCTTTTTTCAAGTTTTTCAAGCTGATCAAGGCAAACCATACAGCGGCTAATTCCAAGTGAGAGCTTATGCAGGTACTTTGTTATCTGCGGAGGTGGATACTCCAACCGTTTGATTGAATCTATGGCTGTTTGCAATTGATTTTTATAAATAGTCCTGAATTCATCAATTTGCTTTAAGTCTGTAATCAAAGTCCTGATATCATGGCGGCTGTCATCATAAACATCAAAAAGGTCGTTAGCCATTTGCATTAATCCTCCAACCTGGTATATTGCTTCATGCTCCCTTTCAATCAGCGGATGCTTAAACACAGATCTGTAGAATAGCAGAGAAAAACCACCTTTTGCAATTGTCAGGTTCAAAAGTGCTTCCAGGTTTAATGTTCCTTCTTCCTGCGATAAGCTGCTAACCTGAACATCAAATACCTGGTCGAATGCCGAATTTAATTTTTCAATTTCAGTAGTATTCTGGTGTATTTTCTTTAAGAAGTCTATGAATAAGCTTTCAAGAGATGATACGGGTTTAAAATCAAATGGCTGATGCATCATTTCTTTGATCTGAATATGGGAAAGATTGGTTTTATCAAAGAAATCATCGAATAGCCCTGTAATTACCCCCTGGGATGTGCTGGCAATCCGCTCTTCCAGTGTCATTTTTTTCCCTCTGAGTGTGCAAAACCCTTCTCCAACAATGGCGGGGACACCAAAACCATAATAATTCCTGATCTTGGTAAAATCTTCCTGGTCAAGGCTACCGTCATTATGTTCATAAGCGTGTTGTAATTCAGATTCCAGATATCTGGCCATGAATCTTTTTTGCCTCCGGAAATCATGTAGCATTGAAAGATATATTGGGAAGAATTGTACTATCCGGGTGTAATTACCTACCATACAGCTAAAATACATCAAAATGATTTATTACTTTTGGCTTTGGAATCATTGCATCAAACTCATTAGATGGCCGAAGTCGTTTCAAATAAGAAGAAACCAAAGGGTAAAGAGCCCAAGGAGATGTCTTTTTGGGAGCATCTTGAGGAGCTGAGGTGGCATATCATAAGGTCTGTCATTGCTATCTTATTACTTGGCATTATTGCCTTTTTGAACAGGGAAATCATTTTTGATAAGATCATCCTGGCTCCAAAGGATTCAGATTTTATCACCAACCGCTTATTATGCCAGCTGTCAGATTATTTAGGAGTTACTGCTTTATGCCTGGATAATCTGTCATTAAGCGTTGTGAACCTGAAGATGTCGGGCCAGTTTATGACCCATTTATATATTTCAATTGTGGCAGGTATCATCGTAGGTTTTCCTTACTTGCTCTGGGAGATCTGGCGTTTCATACAGCCAGCATTGAAGACAAAGGAAAAGAAATATTCCGGTGGCGCAGTTGTGGTTTGCAGCCTTCTTTTTTTAGTCGGGGTATTGTTTAGCTATTTCCTGATCGTTCCACTAACATTGCACTTCCTGGGGACATACCAGGTTAGTGATATGATCGAAAACAACATTGCATTGAACTCCTACATAAGCACTGTAGTTTCTGTTTCCTTTGCGGTTGGATTGGTATTTGAATTGCCTGTTTTTGTCTATTTTCTGACCAGCGTTGGCTTGCTTACACCAGCATTCATGAAGAAAAACAGGAAGTATATGCTGGTAATTATTCTGGTGCTTTCTGCGATTATTACACCTCCCGATGTATTTAGCCAGATAATGGTGTGTATACCATTAATGATACTATATGAATTCTCCATTTGGATATCCAAAAAGGTTTATCTGAGAAGGGAGAGTGAGTTAAAAGGATAAGTGCCGGCAAATACTTGCAGGGTTCACTAAATTTTTATAATTTAGAAAAGGAGTATTCAGGATTGTTCTTTTTCACGCTTAGCGGCGGTGCAGCAGTTATTGTACATACAAACACCAAACAATACTACAGCAAAAACCAATGTAAAGATGATGATCTTATGAAATAGTGGAGTAGTAAGCCCGGCACAGCATCCAAATAAGCCTGAAATGATCATAAAAAGATAGCCGATAAACCCAATAAAGCCGAACAATAGAGCAAAGTTAGCAAGTACGTGTCGTTTCAAAATGTTCATAATGATTGGTTTTAAAAGTGAAATACAACTGTATACAAATATACGACTTAATATATTGATAGTCATATATATCGATGTGATCTTCATTTATAAAAAATGTGATCTTAATCACATATTGAAAAACATAAATTTGTTATATGGATAATGCCAATTGCTCAAATTGTGATATAAAATCCAGGGCTGTAGAGACTTTAAGCAGCAAAGAACTGGAATTTCTGAATCATAACTGTGCAGAAGTGACTTTGGACAAAGGCGAGCATATCATCAAGGAAGGAACTTTATCTTCTCATATTGCCTATATAAAGTCCGGCCTTGCCAAGGTTCATATGGTGGGGCCAAGTGGCAGGGATCAAATCCTAAGGCTTGTGCCACCAGGATATTATATTGGAATTCAGACTATTCTCTTTGACAAGGTACACCGTTATTCAGCTACAGCATTGAAACCTTCAAGAATGTGCTTCATAGATATTCTTTCCTTTAAGGAACTGATCAGGCGCAATCATCAATTTGCCTATGAGTTGATACTCTATTTGTGTCAAAACGAAATGGATTATTATGAGCGTTTTGTGAATCAGTCACAGAAGCACCTGAATGGACGCCTGGCAGATGCTTTAATTTATTTTGCTAATACAATTAGCCAGGATGATGAGTTTGAGTTACCCTTATCAAGGTCAGATATAGGTGCGCTTATTGGATCGACCAGGGAGAGCGTGTCCAGGGCCATACATGAATTGATAGATATAGATGTAATTGAAATGAAAGGAAAGAAAATCCAGATTAAGAATTTTGATATGCTGAATAAGATCAGCAAAAGTGGCTAAGCAATGCTTAGCAGCCGCCCTCCACAACCGATTTCTTTTTTCTTCTGGTTGGTACGACCACTTCCTGCCCGGTCCTGGTTTCTTCTTCAGGTTGTCCGAGACTTGCCTGGTATATGATATCAGCAAAGTCGTATTTTGCCTCTTCGACGAGGTAATCAGGTGTTTCCGGCATGTCATAAAAGTCGACCGGCCCATTTACATAGTAATCATAGCCCCCTAATAACACCTTGATGTTATTGTACCCTAATTGCTTTAGCAATAACCATGGTGCATTAGCTTCCAGTTGGTTATGACCATAGAGAATTATTGTTACTGAATCTGTGGCAAGTTCCTGGAAGAATTCAAGGTTTTCAAAATCGATAATGCTATATACTGGAATATTAATGGCTGTTTCAATATGGCCTTTAAGGAATTCATAAGGATTCCTGATATCAATAAGTTGATACGCAGGATCTTCGTATTCAACCAGCATAGGTATCTCCTCAGGGAAATATTCATCCATGAGTGACAACGCCTCGGTTAAGGCTTCATCTGTATTAATCTGATAGGTGAGCTTTGGCCGTTTTATAGTTAACAGTCCGACAATAATGATCAAAGCAAATATTATGGTAAAAATGAATAGCCGTCTTGTTCTACTTAATTCTTTCATATTCAATAATTTTTACAATTAGCATCCGCCTTCAACAACTGTTTTCTTTTTCCTTGGAGTAATAGAAATAGTTTCCTTGCTTGCTTCCGTATTAACATGCTGTGAGCTCCCTCCAAAAAAGATACTTGCCCCTTTCCGAAAGTCATAAAGCTCAAATGCTTCTGTCGGTTCAGTTTGTTTTGGAGGTACAGGTTGCAGGATAGTTTCTGCCCAGCAATTGAGGCCACCTTTCATGATGTAAAGGTTTTGATATCCTTGCCTGCACAGTAGTAACCAGGCCTGGTCTGCATAAATATCCCCGTTGGAAAAGAGAATTACATCATAATCATCCTGGTCGAAATATTCTATCCATGCAGAATCAAGAATTGATTCCAATGGAATGTTCATAGCGTAAGGAAGTGAATATTCGAAGTATTGATCAAAGTCCCTGACATCAACAAGAAAGATATTCGGATCATTATTGATGAGTTTTTCTGCGATCATATCAGTACTCCAGAAACGTTCCTCACTATTCAGTTCACGAAGGAGCTCATTTGGTTTGATTTCATTGATACTGGATCTGTCTGGCAGAAAGAATAAACCAGCGCCCAGGATGATCAATACGATAACAATAATTAAATAAAATTTATTCATCAGAAAGTGAATTAATATTCAACCTTTTTTACTCTTTTTTCGATTTGTGTAACAACTACAAACATCAATAAAGCAACGATAATCAGACCAAAGATGAACGTGCTGGATGATAGGCCGAGCGTATCATAGATTTTAACCGGCCCATATGCATTGGTCTCGTATATTGATTCGAACCAGGTAAATACTTCGGAAAAGAAGAAGATGCCAATGAGCGTTCCTCCAGTAAATACCATGGCATCAATCTTGCCAATAGCTGCTCCACAATAGCTTGTTCCCGGGCAATAACCTCCCATTATAAATCCGAGGCCCATGATGGCACCACCGATCAATGTACCCCAGAGGTAGGTGGAGTTGACATAGATCATTCCCAGGTCCATCCAACCAAAATAATCAAAGTAAATCATGCCGATACCTGCTGTGATTGCTGCAGTAAAAAAGACACGAAGTACTGTAAAGTCATATCCGTAAAAAACACCGATTAGTTTCCTTGAAGACGATAATCCTGAGCCTTCCAGGACATAGCCAAATGCCATTCCGAGTAAAACTGCAATGACCAGGTTCCAGTCTGAATCGATAATACCTTGGGGAATTAAAGGTCCCATATAATTGATTTTTTAAAAGTTTAAATCCAAAATTTTCTAAAAAAGTAAGCAAGTATATATGCTGATCCAAAAATCGCAAACGTGGTTAGAAAGCCTGCAGTAGCCATTGATGCCATTCCACTTAAGGCAGCACCACTGGTACATCCCCGCCCAAGCTGAGATCCAATCCCGAAAAACAGGCCACCTATACCCGCCATGATCAGCCTTGTTTTAGATGTGATCCTTGGTGAATGCTCAACAGTTAGTTTAAGTCGGCCAGCAACAGCTCCCGAGAGCAAGGCTCCAGCCAGGACTCCAAGTACCTCGAACACAAGCCAATTATTCATAGGATGCTTTTCATCACTGATAAACAGGCTATAATATGGCGATTCTTCAGCATGAGTTGGAGCCACTCTATTTACAGCGGCAACCACAGTACTCTTTGCTGCACCGCTGGCGCCAAGGCCCCGCCCGGTGATATAAAAAGTGACCAGCAATACCAATCCCAGCATAACACCGCCAAAGTATGGATTAAAGTATCTTTTGCTTCTTTCCATTGTTTTTTTTATTATTTATATTCTAAAGTTCTTTGCATAATTAATATAGAAACCGTGTGATCTGCCCTGCATTTACCATGATGAACCTGAAAGCAAGGCCCCCAAGTATAATAAGTAAAGCAGGTATTACAACAGGTATCTTATGACCTAATAATTCCAGGATTTCCAGAACTGCAGGGAAAAGCAATCCCAGGATGACCACAAATACCCAGAATGATACAGTAAACTGCCCACCCAGGAATAACTCAGCAGCTTCGATCTGTACCTGGGAGCTTGCCAGGAAGCCCATGAAAAGATGGACTATCAGGACAATCTCAATTCCAATAAGAAGCAGATCGATCTTACTGAACATTTTTCTTTCCTCATGGTTCCTTGACATCAACATAATAGTTGCTGCTCCTGTTGAGAGTCCCGATATCAGGAACAGCGGCCCCAGTATGGATGTATTCCATAATGGCCTGGCATTAAAGGCTGAAAGCAGGATCCCGGTATAGATACCAAGAACGATAGCCAGGACGATCATCACCCATGCCAGAGCTTTTCGGTTGTTGATCACCCATCCTTCTATAACGTCCATTATTTTGAACTTCCACTTCCAGCCCGGGATAGCTTCTTTGATATAACTTGCAGACCAGACAATTGATAATGGTGTGATGAACATCAATACCCAGGCACCCCATGACATGGGCGATTCGAACCTGATTGTAGTATACAGTTGCCAGAAGAATAGCTGATGTTTCAGGTCATAAAACAATGCCATCAATCCAAGGATCAGGACACCCGGGACTATAAAAGTTGACCATTTTACGGCTGTAGGCATTTCTTTTTCCTTTCCGAGTATAGTATACAGGGCAGCAAAGAACAGGATGCCTGCAGCAAGCCCGCCAAGGAAGAGATATAAAGGTATGGGCCAGTGCCACAGATGCAAATGGGGATCTATTCCCGGATTCATTCGGCCACTTATGATTAATTCTTCTCTCATAATCTTAGAGTTATTAAAGGATTATATCATGTAAAAAATCTGAGGTTGGGTACCTGCTTCAGGTGCCAGAGCTTTATATTTTCTGTTTCTGAGTGCTTTTGAAACATTACTGTCCGGATCATCAAGGTCGCCAAAATACATGCATTTTGTTGGGCACACAGAGACACAAGCCGGGTCAAGCCCTTTGGGTATCCTGTGTACGCAGAATGTGCATTTATCCACATGTCCATCAGGGTGAGAGTACCTGGCATCGTAGGGACAGGATTCTATACAGGCGCCGCATCCGATACATTCATTTGGTGTAACCAGTACAATGCCTCCTTCAACAATATGACTTGCTCCTGTTGGGCAGCAACGTACACAGGGTGAATTCTCACAATGATTACAACGTTCCGAACGGATCTCCATCTCAACATTGGGATAAGAACCATCGATTGTTTCTGTTATCCAGTCGCGGCAGTAGCCGATCGGCACATTGTTTTCTGTCTGACAGGCCACCACACAATCACTGCAGCCCACGCATTTCTTAGTATCTATTGCCATTGCGTATCTCATGACTTAACCTCCTCTTCTGGTTTTTCTGTCAAAAAGGTTACAAAATTTCCCCTCATTCCCGTTCCACCCATCATTGGGTCGATCATTACATTGGTGATCATCTCTGAATCACTGGCTCCCCTGCCGAACGTTCGGGTAAGTTTCTTGTTTTTGTGCCCGAAGCCGTGCACCATATACACAGAATCCCATCTGATCCTTTCTGTGATCCTTATCTTGATCGGGAAGCTGGATATGACACCATCCTGGTTCTTGAGCCAAATTTCCTGGCCATTGCTGAAGTCCCAGACCCTTGCTACTTTTGGATTGATCCACACTGTGTTTTCATCCATAAGATCATGCAGGTTGGGATTATTGGCAGTGCGGCTGAAAGTATGCATTGGTGCTCGTCCGTAAATCAACCTGTAAAAGCTATCCGGTGGTTCCGGGTGTTGTGTAAAAACAGGCAATGGATCAAAGCCCTCAGCTGCAAATTCGGTAGAATACAACTCAATCTTACCTGTGTTGGTATTAAATTCCATTGGCTCACCTGGCGACATGTACAGTGTTCCACCTTGACGTTCAAGTTGCTTGAACCCGGTTTTTTTCATTTCTTCCAGTGACAGGCCAACTTTTTTTAGCTGCCAGTCCAGTACTTCGGTATAATCTTCATAATCAAAATATGCCTCCAGTCCAAGTTTATGCCCAAGTTGTTTGGCAATCCACCAGCCTGGTTTGGTATCGTGCATAGGTTCAGCTGCCGGCATCCTCAGCGCGTAGTTGGGCTCCCTGTTAGGGGAAACCCGGATATCATCATAGCGCTCCAGGTATGTACATTCGGGCAGGACAACATCCGCATAGCGAGTAATTTCCATCGGCATGGTGTCGACGACAGCAAGGAAATCCAGTTCCTGGATAGCCTTCTTGAGCTCTTCCTTTCTAGGCATAGTAAGCGGAAGGTTGGTCCCTGCAACTAGCCAGCCATGGACCTGGTACTTTTTATCCGGAGAGGGGATAGAAGCATCGATCATTGCATTGGCCACAGCAAGACCTGCAAATTTGTATTTACCATTAAGGGTTTCTTTCCAACCCCACTTTGGTTTGGGATAAGGTGGATGTGGATAATGAGGAAGGGAAGCACTTTCCTTGAAATAGAAACCACCCCTGCGTCCCCAGGATCCCAATAGTGCATTGAGAATAGCAATAGCCCTGGATCTTTGTGTGTCATCACCGTACCAGGTAACATGCCTTCCCGGATGAACGATTACAGATGGTGATGCTTTGGCCATTTCCCATGCAGTTTTCCTGATTATATCCGGCTTGATGGTTGTTATCCCGTATGCCCATTCAGGGGTCATGGTCTTCACATGCTCCTTCAGTTCATCAAATCCAAAAGTATATTGTTTAACATAGTCCTTGTCATACAATTCATCGTTGATGATGACATTAATCCAGGCCAGGAGTAATGCCATATCTGTTGCCGGCTTGATAGGCAACCAGAATTTTGATTTGCTTGCAGCGGTGGAATACCTTGGGTCAACAGTAATGATCGTAGCACCCTTATCAATAGCGTCAGACATTTCCTGCACCTGGCTGTTGTGCATGTTTTCTCCGATGTGAGATCCGATAAGCACCAGGCACTTGGTATCCCTGATATCTGTTGGTTCTGGTGAACCTACTCCGGACCCATATGTTGCCGCAAATCCAACTTCCCTCGGCCCACGACACTGAGCATAGGAAGGTGCAGTCTTGTTCCCGGATCCATAAGCGCTCATCAGGTGACCGAAATAATGTCCGGCGGAACCATGATAGAACAAAGCCATGCTTTCCGGACCATACTTTTCGGCTATGCGCCTCATGTTCTTGGCGACAAGGTCAAGTGCTTCATCCCAGCTTGCCTCACGGAAAGTTTGTTCCCCGTCAATCTCCTCACGGATCAAAGGAGTTTTCAAGCGGTCAGTATCATAGTACATACCTACTCCTCCGGTTCCTCTTGGACAAAATCTGCCGTTGCAATGTGGGTCATTTTCATTTCCAATGATCTTCTGGATCTTACCTTCATCATCGGTATAGACCCAGCCGGCGCATTTCCAAAAACAAACCTCGCAGTATGTTGGAAAGCGGCTGGCATATTTCCCGGGGTTAGCAGGTTGATTTGCCTGTGCAAAAAGTTTTGAATCATTCAACATCGATACTGCACTACCGGCAACAGCAACACCGGCAGCACCTAATGCTGAAATTTTAATAAAGTCTCGTCTGGTACCCATAAAAAGTGGTTTTCAGGATAATGTTGATCTTAGTGTGCAAAGATAGCAGTGAATTCAACACGGATTAGGTAAAATTCCCGTATTAGCTCAACAAAAAAACTGTATGAGGTCAACAATTAGGCAGTCCTGTACTTGCTCTTTCACCTTTATCACAAAAACTAAAATTAGTTTAAATTTACCAAGTAAATTTTATACTTGAACAAGTTTAAGAAAATATCAAGAAGAAAGTTTGTACAAAGAGGTGGATTAGTCCTGCTGATACCGGTTTTATATGCCTGGTACGAGGTTGTTAAAACTGAAAAGCTGAAATCAGAGCCGACCAGGATAAGGATCAATGAGTATTCGATCACCCAGGGTTTAAGTTTCCATGACCGCGTAATTATTCATCGGGAAAATGATAAGATGCGTGTATTTGAAGCTAAATGCACACACCTTGGATGTAAAATCAATCAGGAGATAGAAGGAGCCATGGTATGTGCTTGCCATGGATCACGCTTTGACCAAAATGGCAATCCAATAAACGGGCCGGCAGTCAAGCCATTAAAAGAACTTCAATTCAGGCATGATAAGTTGAACGAGGTACTGATCATAGAATTATGAACCTGCTGAAAAAGTTTGAAAATAAGTTTTTGTACGATACCTACGGGGCCATAGCTACAGCATCATTATTTGTTTGTCTTCTTTCGGGGGTATTTCTTGTGATACCTTTTGATGTTGCCAATCCATATGATTCAATTAGTTTCTTTCTGCTGACAAGCCCGGGTGCAGTGCTCTTCAGGAACTTGCATTATTGGAGCGCACAGGGATTCCTTGTTTTTACCATTTTGCATTTTTGGGAACATCTGTACCGGTCTACAGAGCAGCAGGTTAAAAAAGGAGTATGGTTAAGATTGGTTATTTCCATCTTTTTTATTTTCTATGTAATGCTCTCAGGATTTATTCTCAAAGGAGATGCTGACAGCATACAGGCAAGAAGGATTTTTGAATCCCTCATATCGCAGATACCATTGATTGGTAATTACCTGTCATATTCCCTGCTTGGAAAACCTGATTCTTTCCAACTGATTTATGTGCACCATATTGCAACTGCCAGCATATTCCTGGTTATAATCCTTGTTGAGCATGCAAAAACGATGTGGACAAAAATTTCGACTTTTGTTGTAACTACATTAATTATCCTTGTTTTCAGTATCGTATTTCAGGCACCTCTTCATGATAACCTTCAAAATCTTGTCAAAGGGCCATGGTATTTCCTTGGCCTGCAGGAAATTTTACATTGGACCAGCCGACCAGTACTTTTGCTGATTGCGCTAATGGTTCTGTTTGTCCTGCTTAACCATGTCAGGAGAATGAATGTTGTCAATGCCAGAATATCCAAATCCATTATGCTGGGGCTGTTCATGTTTTACCTGGGCCTGACTGTCATAGGTTATTTTTTCAGGGGTGAGAACTGGTCATGGACATGGAAAGTCAATGAAGCTTATTTCCCATTCAGGCCTGACGTGATAAAACCATGGAACTTTTATGATCTCAACGATACAATTCAACCGCTTCAGGTGATGAGCAGGAGGGAGGGATGCATCGTGTGTCATACTAATGTTGCAGGTCTCTCAGACTCCCATAACCCTTATTCCATCGGTTGTGCAGCATGCCACCTCGGTAATCCATTTACGCCGGATAAGGATCAGGCACATAAAGGAATGATACTGGTTCCCGGCAATCTTAACAAGGCGGTGAAAACATGCGGCAGCATTGATTGTCATCCTGCTATCTCAAGAAGGATTGAAACCAGCCTTATGACCACTGCCAGCGGCATCGTTAGTGTCGACCGTTATGTTTTCGGGGAGTCAGAGCATTTGTCAGTATTATCAGATATTCGAGAAATAGGAAGCTCCTCTCCGGCTGATAAGCACTTAAGGAACATGTGTGCAAGATGTCACCTCGGAAAGGAGAAGCATGAATATGGCCCGATAGATGAATTGTCAAGAGGAGGGGGATGCAACGCTTGTCACCTGAATTACAATATGGATACGGTGCATCCTTCTTTAGACCTGAATATATCTGATCAGCATTGTTTTGGATGCCACAGCCGTTCAGGCAGGATCTCCCTTAGTTATGAAGGATGGCATGAAACCTTATTGGAAGAAAAAGACATTAGGGATATTTCCGGATACAGGGTTCTAATGGATAAAAGGGTGCTGGAATATGTTGCTGATGATGTTCACCACCGCGGCGGAATGGAATGCATTGACTGTCACATATCTTATGAGCTGATGGGTGATGGTAAAATGCATACCCACAAAGAGGAGCAGGCAATAGTGCAATGTGAGGATTGCCATTTCCATGGTTCTCCTGAAACCCTTCCATTTGAGACACTGGACTATGAGTCGCAGAAGATATTTAAAATCAGACAGATGGACAGTATCTCTGACGCTGTTTTGAAGACCAATAAGCATCATTTTGGACTTCTGAATACCTTCATTACTGGACCAGGTGCAGCATCCCTGGTCCTGAAAAGCTCAGGAAAAGTCTTGAAAATGAATCCGCCAAAAGCTGTTTGCAGTGTAACTTCTGCCCATTCTTCTCTCAGTTGTGAGAGTTGCCATACTGCATGGACCCCACAATGCATAGGATGTCATAATGCATTTGACCCAATGCAAAAGGGATATGATTTGCTTAAGGATAAGGAGACTAATGGCGCCTGGGTTGAATTCATTGGAAAGTTTATTGCAGAGGAACCAACCCTGGGTGTGAAGTATAATCATGAAGACCCGGATGATGAATCAAAATCCATTGTAACTGTGACACCAGGGATGGTTATGACCATCGACCTGAAAGAATTTAATGATAGCGAGGACAAACTGCTTTTCCACAGGTTATTTGCACCCATCGCTTCTCATACTACTACTATTCAGGGACGTAGCTGTAAGTCATGTCATAATGATCCCCTTGCCCTGGGCTATGGTAGAGGAGATTTGGTATATGAAATAATTCACGGGGAAGGAAAATGGTCATTCTTACCGCAGTTTGCATCTAATGAAAATGATGGCTTACCTGAAGATGCCTGGATCGATTTTCTCACATCAAGGACTGAAAACGTTTCGACCAGGGATAATATACGCCCTTTCACCATAAAGGAGCAAAAAAGGATATTAAAAGTAGGGGCCTGTCTGACTTGCCATGATGAGGATGATGATGTTATGAAGCAGAGTCTTTATGACTTCCAATCTGCCCTTGACCGTCGCACAGAAAAATGTATCCTTCCTTTATGGCCGTAGGTGCTACTTAAGAATCCATCGGCCTTCCTGGATAGCTATTTGCTGGATATTAAAGTTCCATGAACTGCCCTTTCTTTCGATAAACATATCGGCTAAAGGTATCATCTCATTAGCCGTTTTTTTGATGACAGGATTATCAACATTATGAATGATGAAGAAAAGGTCTGGCATGATATATTGCCTTAACCCGCCTGATTCGCAGATATACATATCTTCTGGTGAAAGCAGTAGCTTTAAGTCCCGGAACGCTGATTTAAGATGTTGATCAACAGCCTGGATGTAGAATACTTCCCTTGCACCGGCCTGAAGCATGAGGGAGCTGTCTTTTCCGCTGTCCGATTTTGTTTCACGAATGATCTGATAGTGTTCTTTTTTAACAAGAATTTCATCATCGGGATAAACGTGATGAGCATGTGGAGCTATCTTAATTGCGGTGATGCTGTGTTTTACTTTATGCTGCTTGATCAAATTGCAGGCAAAAGTGGTCTTGCCGGAATTTCTTCCGGTACCTGATGCAAGCAGCAATCCCGGTTGTCTTGTCATTTTAGTTTCTCAATATCTTTTAAGGAGTTGATATTATAAAACAATCTATCAGAATAAAATCCGTGTTCCTGCGTCAATCTGAGCTTATTGACCGGAGCCATTTTATAAATTTCCGGAAGTTTGTAGTTGCCGGTTTCAATGTTTTCAGCTAGCACGCTGGCAAACTTTTTATGATAATAGGCTGAAATGGGCTCGTATTTATCGTCCCCAAACCATGGAACTGCCACAAGAGCATTCTGATTATTTTTAAGCAAATAATGAAGAAATTCTAAGGATATAAAAGGTGTATCACATGAGAGGATAATATTATCCTGCGTTTCCGAAGCTTTCAAACAGCTATAAATTCCGCCTATCGGACCAATATCCTTTATCTCATCCGGAATAACCTGATATCCAAACTTGTCATAAGCATCAGAATTGCTGCTGATCAGGATTTGATCGCAAACCTCTTTCAATACATTAATACTGTATTGGATCAAGGGTTTGTCCTTGAACAATACGAGTCCTTTCTCTGTTTTCATCCGGGTGCTTTTTCCACCGGCAAGGATAATTCCAGTAATTTTCATGCTACGAAAATAAAAAAACCCCCGAACAATTCGGGGGTCGTTAAACTAGCTGTTTTAGTTATGAAAAAAAACTCACTTGGAGTGTTTTGTAATTATTTTTCCAATGGGTTAGATGCATTAGCTGCCCATTCGTTATAACTGCCATCATAAAGTTTAACATTTGGGTATCCAGCCACATCGGCTAAAGCTGTATAGAGAACAGCAGCTTTTACACCGGTTGCACAGTAAACAATAACCGTCTTATCAGGTGTTGCTCCATGTTTCTTAGCAATGGCAACGATCTCTTCTTTAGATTTATAAGCACCTTTATCAGTTAAGAACTGATTATACTCAAGGAAGATGGCGCCTTTTATATGGCCATTACTCTTCTTCTCGGTTGATGTACCTTTATATTCTGCCTCTGTACGGGCATCCAGGATGACGGTACCTGCATCTCCTAACTTGGATGTTACATCGCTTGTTGAAGCCAGGATCTTTCCATTTACAGAAGGAGTGAAAGTTGCTTTTGCCGGTTTTGAAGGCGCCCTTGTTAACATGATGCGGGCAGCTTTCCACTCATCCATATCCTTATGCAGGATCCGAATATCAGTTGCACCAAGGTACTTCAGTACCCAGTAAATCCTTGAAGTGTATTTATTTGACCCATCATCATAGACGATAATCTTACTTGAATTACTGACTCCTTTGCTTCCAAAATATGCAGCCAGCTCTTCAGGTGATTTCATTAATCCCTCAATATCCCCGGTTTTAACCAGTTCTTTGACAGGGATATTGACAGCTCCCTGAATATGCATCTTAGCATAAGTGGCTGCAGCATTGGCATCAATGATGACAAGGCTCTTGTCAGCTTTAAATTCTTTAGCGAAATCTTTGGCGGAAATCTCAACATTTCCTGCCAACACGGGTTGTGAAAGCAAAATGAATGCAATCGCAACAGCAAATAATCTACTCATAGTTTTCATTTTTATATATGTTTTTTATTGCAGAACTGCTTGAAATTGAATCACGAATTGTTGACCAAAATAAGCATCGTTCCTATCAACAATCAGTGAATGCGTGTCATTTGGATCATCATTCAGGATATAGTTCACCTGAACCCTGCTCCAGTCGTTGATGAAATAATTCAGTCCAAATGTCCAGCTGCTGACAACTTGTGTTGGATATGCAGGATCCAGTTCATAGTCATACTTTGAAGCAGGATTGAACGTTTCATATTTTACGACAGGCTCCAGGTTCCAGGGGGTTTGGTAGAGTAAGGTAAAATAGTACCCGTTTCTTTCCAGTTCACCTTTGATATCAGGTGTTCCGCCACCACCACAACCGGCGCCTTCTTTGCCTTTAAGGTTTTTACCATATCCATATATGTATTCTCCCTGAAGAATAAAGTTGAAGTATTCTAGCTTCATTTCACCTCCAATAGAAATTCTTTCACCATCTCCGGCTGCTGAACTATAAGCCAATTGCTTGCCATAACGGCCACTACCGCCTACCTGAATACCCTTCCAGGGGTAAAATACACCCCTGAATACAATGTCTTTACTAGAATTATCATCCCAGGTATTGATCCCGGTACCATTCATAATACCAAGTTGATAAGAGAAGAATTTATGGTCTTCCAGGCTGCCATATTTTTTGATATTGACGCTTCCGGAGACCATAAAACCCATATCACGGAAAGGAGATACCAGTTGTCGGACGACAAGAGACCGGTAAACTGTGTAAAGACCATGACAGGGTTGTTGTAGCTCAAGACTCATAGGAGTTTTAAACTGTCCAAGTGTGAATTTTGCCCAGGGTCCCAGGCGTGTATAGGTGACAAAGGCATCTAAAAGATAAGGGCCTTTAAGGAAGCTGCTGAATTCCGCCATTACATAGTAGTTGATATCATAGGGAATGTTTCCGGTTGCTCCGAGCCTTGCCCTGAGCATTGAAAAACTGTTGTAGTTGTCGATACTCGTCCCATACTTATCAATACCATCAGTATGCATCTCCCACTGTGGCTGAATGAATCCAATCAGGTTCACCCCCTGGTCAGATGCAGGCTCCATACATCCCTGTGCCTTTGTAAATAATGGCATTGCGAAGATGATGGCGATTATTAGTAGGCTTATCTTTTTCATAAGTTATGTTTTAGAAATTGTTTTTATTTTTAAAGTACTGTGAACAATGGGCCGGCAGGCCCATTGTTCACAGTTGAAATATAAAAGGTTTTTGGTTCCTTTATTTAGTATCGTATGCGTATTCCTTGCATTCTGCGTTTGACCATTTATGGCTTTCCAGGCTACCGTAAATCATACCGTTAGTTCCATAAGTAAGACTGTATGCCTCATATCCAAGTACATAGAGATAAGCAGTCATCATTGATGAAGTCTGACCGGTCCAGCAATAAGTAACGACTGGTTTTGAAGGATCAAGGTACTTGAACTCATTACCTGATAATGACAGAGGATTAATGCGATAAGCAGTTGTGATATGACCATAATGCTCAGTATCATCAAGTGCCCAGTAGTTGTTAATGAAGTAGTTATTGTAATTCTCAAGAACTTCAGTATTTTCAACTGCATTGAAGCCATTGCTTGTCATGGCTGAAACACGTTCTGCTAAAATTTCAGCACCACCTGTTAAAGTAGTTGTCCAACTTGGGAATGCTCCCTGGTCAGTGTTAGGCATAATTTCAGCAGGTAATTTCCAGCTTCCTGCAAAATCATTGGCCTTGTCACCAATAGCTGCTGGCCAATACTTTGTAAAGTTTTCTGAGAAGACTGAGTTCCATGAGCACATGCCCCATTTGAGAACCTTAGCATCTGTATAGCCACTTAACCTGAGCGCACAAACAGCATGTCCTGCAGTTTGACCTGTATAACAGACAACGATGATTGGTTTGTCTGAATTCGCCGCGTCTGCCACGATTGTTCCAAGTGATGAATGAACTGCGCCCGGAATATGTCCAGCATTGTAGTCATCTTCACCCCTGATATCCATGATATAGAAATCATCAGTACTTTTAGCATTAATGCTTTCTGCTGTAGTGATCCAGCCATCAAGAAGATCAGCCACATCCATATTATTGTTTGCGAGATAATCTGTCAGGATTGGATAACCAGCCTGAGCTTGTGGTTGATTACCACCATTGTCGTCATCATCTTTACTACAGCTTACTAGTACAAGTGTTGGAACTAATAGAAGGACGAAGAACAAATTAATTAGTTTTTTCATAGCTTAACTTTTTTTTTGAATTTTAAATTGTGAAAAATTTCACAACAAAAGTATTCTATATATGTGAATATTTACATAGTTAAACATTAAGATAGGATAGGAAAAAGACCCTGTTGGATCAAAAAAAAACTGATCCAGATCATAAAAAATGTCGTATTTTTGCATTTTTACTACTAATTTCACTCGCTTATGGCATCACCAAACTATATGGATTCTTGTGTTGTTCGCTTTCAGGAAGCTATTTCCTTTGAAGCCCTGACAGAAGATGAGAAAGAACTTCTTGAAAAGAGCTCGGTCACTGTTGATTACAAGAAAGGAGAAACCATTTGCAAGCAAGGGTCCTTTGCTTCCCAGGTCATTTATGTTGAAGAAGGACTGGTAAAAGTATACCTGGAAGGAAAACCCAAAAACCTCATTCTTACGATAACACCCGCTGATCATTTTGTTGGCCTGCAAGCTATATTTGAAGGAAATAACACATTTGTCTATTCAGTAAGCACTTATGTTGATTCACGCATTAAGCTGATTGATATTCAGGTGTTTAAGCAGCTGATCAGGCAGAACCCATCATTCTCATCCAAGATTATTAATATTCTGAATGAAAACTCAGCTCAAAATTATGGCAGGTTCTTCTGCCTTACACGTAAGCAACTTCATGGCAGGCTTGCTGATATCCTGATCTGTCTTTCTGAAAGGATATTTAGAAGTGATGCTTTTGAACTGCCATTATCCAGGAATGATCTGGGTGACCTGACTGGTATGTCGACTGAAAGTGTTATACGTATCATGAAAGAGTTTAAGGATGATGAGCTGATCAAAGTTGTGTGTAAGACAATAGAGATTGTTGATAAGGAAAGAATGAAGAAAATCAGCGAAGTGGGCTAATCTTTTTATCTTCAGGAGGACATGAAAAAGCATATTCCGAATCTGGTAACCTCCTTAAACCTTCTTACCGGGTGCGTTGCAATTGCCTTAGCCTTTTATAATGTTGAACTTGCAGCTTATTTTATATTCCTGGCTGTTTTTCTTGACTTTCTGGATGGATTCCTGGCGCGGCTTCTTAAAGTGCAAAGCGAATTTGGCAAGCAGCTTGATTCGCTTGCCGATATAGTTTCGTTTGGTATCGCCCCGGCCGTTATATTATATATTGTATTCCTGAAATCCTGGAACCTGCCAGGCTTTGTTATAGATTATATTTATATTATACCATTTGTTTCATTCCTTATACCCGTATTTTCAGCATTAAGGCTGGCACGCTTCAACCTTGATAAAAGACAAGCGGATATCTTTTATGGTCTACCAACACCGGCCAATGCGATGCTGATAATTTCTATCCCTTTGGTAATTAGCCAATACGGCCCAGCTTCGGCAATAGGAAGCTTTGCTTTAGATACCTATTTCCTGTTTGCTTTGATCCTTTTGTCATCTTTCCTTCTGGTCTGTAGGATCCCATTTTTTTCATTGAAATTCAAAGGCTTTGGATGGAAGGGCAATGAACTGAGGTTTATATTCATTATCATATCCCTTGGTCTGATTATCATTTTCAGGTTTGCTGCGATACCTATCATTATTGTATTATATATATTGCTGTCAATTATTTTTACACGACAGAAAACATAGCTTATAAGTGCAGACATTTAATATCTTTGCACCAGAAAAACTAAAACTAAAATCATGAAAAGAATTATCAGTTTAGTATTAGCCATGACCATGTTCGTAGGTTTTGGCCTTGCCCAGGAAAAAGGGGATAAGAAAGATAAAGAAAAGAAAGGATACGAATTTAAGATTGTAAAGGAAGTACCGGCTACTTCAGTTAAAAACCAGTACAGGTCAGGCACTTGCTGGAGCTTTTCTGGCCTCGCTATGCTTGAATCAGAATTACTGAGGCTGGATAAAGGCGATTACGACCTTTCAGAGATGTTTGTGGTTAGGAATGCTTACCAGGAAAAAGCTGAAAAGTATGTTCGCTGGCATGGTAAGATCAATTTCTCCGGAGGAGGTGGTTTCAGTGATGTGACTATGTGTTACCAGGATTTTGGTATGGTTCCTGAGTCTGTTTATGATGGTCTTGTTATAGGGGAGGAGTTGCATACGCATGGTGAGATGGATGAAGTTCTGAATGCCTATGTTGACGCAGTTTTAAAGAACAAGAACAGGAAACTATCACCTGTATGGTTGACTGGTCTCAAGTGTATGCTGGATGCTTACCTTGGAGCTTATCCATCCACATTTGAGTACGAAGGGATTGAATATACTCCGGAGTCCTTTGCGAAAATGCTGGGACTTGACATGAGCAATTATGTTGAATTGACATCATATACACATCATCCCTTCTATTCAACATTTGTCCTGGAGATCCCTGATAACTGGATGCATAGTTATGTTTACAATCTCCCATTGGATGAGCTTATGGAAGTGTTTGATAACGCTATCGATAAAGGTTATTCTATTGCCTGGGGAGCTGATATAAGTGATAAAGGTTTTTCATGGAAGAATGGTGTTGCCATTGTTCCTGATGCTGACCTGGAAGATATGTCAGGAACAGAAAAAGAAAGATGGGAAGCTCTCACCACGAAAGAAAAAGAAAAGAGCCTATATAGTTTTGATGGTCCTGGTGCTGAGAAAGAAGTTACCCAGGAGATGAGGCAGGAAGCCTTTGATAATTTTGAAACCACGGATGATCATGGACTGCTGATCACTGGCAAAGCCAAGGATCAGGACGGTAATGTGTATTATATCGTGAAGAACTCCTGGGGCACGACAGGCAATGATTATAAAGGGTATTTATATACATCAGTACCTTTTGCAAGATACAAGACCATGTCGATTATGTTGCACAAAGATGCCATTCCGAAGGATATTCGGGAGAAGCTAGGATTGTAAGGAATTTTTTGCGCTAAATTATTGTTCTTTCCGAAATTTTGAATATTTTTGCATTCCGAATTTCGGAAATCGCGGAAATAGCTCAGTTGGTAGAGCACGACCTTGCCAAGGTCGGGGTCGCGGGTTCGAGTCCCGTTTTCCGCTCAACAGATCCCGGTTACTGTTTCAGAAAACTCTGAGTGTAGTGGTCGGGATTTTTCGCTCTTTTTTATGGATGCCCAGGTGGTGGAATTGGTAGACACGTTGGACTTAAAATCCAATGGCCTTTGGGCCGTGCGGGTTCAAGTCCCGCCCTGGGTACGAATAGCCCCTGTTAACGAATTAGTTTTCAGGGGTTTAATTTTTCTGAGTAACGAAAAAGTAACAAGAAGAAATAGAAAAAGGGAAAACTGTGTACTCTAAATTGCTGTTTTCTGTGCACTCTTATTTGCCATTTTTTGTGCATTGTTACTTTCTGCTATAGAGGTGCACATTTATGACCGAGCTGGCTAGATTGGGGTAAATAAATTAGCTGGTAAACATTTCGCTGACGATAAACACAATATTGATTATGGCGAAGTATTGAGCTTCAGTATTAATATTGAATATTCGTCATTTGAATCAACATATTTATATAACCTTTTTATAGTATCCTTTGAATACCAACCGGCCCACATGGCCCAATATACTACAATAACATAATCATATTCTTTAATTAAATTGAGGATGTGTTCTTGCTCCTGGGCATCTATGTCATATAATTCAAGGTCTTTCTGAAAGGATAAATCCATATTCACAGGAAGGTGACTATCAGATTTGAAGGGAATATTATCCAGCAAACCTAATCGTTTAATGCTTCCAAAACATTGCGACCAGCCATACAAAAACACCCCACTATTGTCAAACATTCTCATTTGAACCGGAGAGGCCTTTGTACCATGCTGCAGCTTATATGTATTAATGGCATATGTATATTCACTTAAACTATCTAGGAGATCTCGTGAAATTTGATATGAATAATTTGAGTCACCCGAAATCTCATATAAATATTGGTTCGCCATATGCAAGTTTTCACTCGATTTCTTAGAGACGGATAAGTAATGTATCAAGCTACAACCCGGTACAATTAGAACGGCAATAAATGCAATGAATAAAATTTTCTTTTTGAGCTCCATAGATTACAATTTATAAAATATAATTGCCAACTGCAATGAAGTTCATTACAGTTGGCAAGCTAATACTAATTATCGATATCTACAACTGTTTCACCTTGAGAATGATAATCAGTGACCACAGGATATACACCACTTTGAATGATGATTTGGGGTTGATCAAAAGTATCTGCAACAGCTTCACCTAGATCCCAGTCATCTTGCAAATAAAAGTATCCTAGATGCACAAAATCAACACTATCTATAAAAGACAAAACCATCAAAGTGTCCTCATACTCATGTAAAATAAAGAGTCCATATCCGTTAATCGAATCTTGGCTTGTTAGTTCATAGTCTTCAGCAACCATCACAGGTATATTCTCTGTACTAAGACAAATTCCGGCACATGGGCCACATGGGTGGTTTCCTTGACAGTTTGGAAACAGGTGAGTCCCAGAATGTGCTTTTACCCACTTTTTAAACTTTTTCCACCACGCCGGCGCTCGTGATTCAAGTGCTGCATGATATTCATCAAGGTGATTTCTAATTATATCAGGATCTCTAAAGTCATCTTGACTAAAAAGCAATTCTGCTTCAGAACTCTTTGTATTTGTTGTGCCTTCTTGCTTTTGACATGAAATCATCAATACAATACAAATTGAAATTAATGCAAAAATTATCTTTTTCATGTTATATTCATTTGATGTTTAGCTTACTCTTGACGATTTTCAGCATATCTCGTCCTTTTTCGATAAAGATATCGGCTACTCATTTATTTCATTTCGATTTTCACTTTCACATGTTCGATATTGGGAGTTCAACCCATAACAAACCTGGTAAGATTTTCATTATTATCAAACGAACTTCACAGTTTTGTGTAATATAACAAAGCGATGTCATTTGCAATTGGTCTTATGTGTAGAAATACCTCCTCTCTATTTGTATTAATCTTTTTCAAAACTTGATGGGCAAAAGAATTCTAATTTTATTGTTACAATAGTCTTACAAAAAAGGAATCAGTAGAGTTGGTAAGGAGTTGATTATTAGATTTTTATTTCAGGGGTATTTTAGACTATTGATTGAAAAATTAATGTAGGGAACCAGTTAAATCAGTTTGTTAAAATCTGAATATTTAACTGATAAATCAAGGACGTATTACTGGGGATTTACTTCTACACTATTTGGTAGGATCTGAAGAATTACCAACAGGATTCTGGTTTATCTAACAAGTACCAAAGAGCCAGATACGGTTTCTGTTATACCTGGCTGGCTTGAATAATCGATACGGTAAACATACACACTTCCCATCGCTGGTTTTCCTTCATAGGTTCCATCCCAGCCCTGGAAGATGTCATTTGTTTCAAAGACAAGCTCACCCCAGCGGTTGAAGATACTAATATGGAATTGATTGATGAGATAGTACTTGACCACTGGTTGAAAGCAGTCATTCAGACCATCACCATCAAGGGTAAACGCATTGGGCATGTAGAAGGGAATTCCACTCCATCGGAGATGAACCGTTTCAGTAGAGAAACAGCCATTGTTTGAAGTAACCTGCACGTTATACTCTCCAATACTATCAATGATAATAGATTCGGTCTGGTCACCAGTATTCCATAAATAAAATTGATATCCTGATCCAGCATGCAGTTCATAGCCTGGTTCCACAAATAAGGTATCCTGACCAGCAAATACAATAGCTGGTGCTGGATGTATTGTCACAATGAAGTTAGTTTGGTCTTCACAGTCCAGGGTATCCCATACGGTAAGTGTATACTGACCAGCATGGTTTGATTGAACATAAGGCAGGTGTGGTACCCATATCGATATCGCGCCCCTCCGGGGCGCTGGTACGCAATACCCCCATTTCATCTGTCGGTATCCGGCCCCTAGGGGCCACGTTCAATGCAATGCCAGGGATTTTTTTTTGCGCCCCGGAGGGGTGCGATAATCTATGATGAAAATGAATTATCTTTAACACGTAATAATTTATTTTAACATGAAAACAAAAAAGGAAATTATCGAGAACTGGTTGCCCAGATATACAGGAACACCTCTAAAAGAATTTGGGAAGTATATCCTGCTTACAAATTTTAACGGGTACTTAAATATTTTTTCCAAAATAAGTAATGCTGAGATCAAGGGAATAGATAGCCCTATGCCTAACGCAACTGCAGGGGGAATATCCATGATCAACTTTGGAATGGGCAGTGCCAATGCTGCAACCATCATGGACCTTCTGGGTGCAATAAAACCTAAAGCAGTATTGTTTCTTGGAAAATGTGGCGGACTTAAGAAGAAAAATAAACTTGGTGACTTCATACTCCCTATTGCGGCCATCCGGGGCGAAGGGACTACCAGCGATTACCTGCCGGAGGAGGTGCCTGCATTACCAGCATTTAATCTTCAAAAAGCGGTGTCAACAACAATCAGAGACCATAACCAGGACTACTGGACAGGTGTAGTCTATTCAACCAACAGAAGAGTCTGGGAACATGATGAGGATTTCAAGGAATATTTGAGATTCATACGGGTAATGGGTATTGATATGGAAACCGCTACTATTTTTATAACGGGTTTTATCAATTATATGCCTACCGGGGCTCTGCTGCTCGTGACTGACCAGCCCATGATCCCGGAAGGGGTGAAGACTGATGAAACAGATAAGCTGGTGACTGACAATTATGTTGAAAAGCAGATCCAGATAGGTATCGATGCCCTTATGCAATTGAAGAATCAGGGACTAACTGTGAAACATCTAAGGTTTTAATAATACTATTATGTTAAATAAGGGATTCCATCCTACGGGATGGAATCCCTTATTTAAATCCCTTATTTAACATCCGCCTTCGTCAGCATGCTCCTCCTGATGACCAAGATTTTCAAGCTTCTTGTCGTACATCAATGGATAGGATAATTCCCATTGTTTCCAGCCTCCATTAACATATTTTACATTTTCATACCCCAGACGTTCCAGTATGGAAGCTGCAACAACTGAACGTTTGCCTTTCTTACAATAAACAACGATCTCATCTGTCTTTTCAGGTGTGTAGATCATTTCATTTTCCCAGAACTCGGCATCATCCATCTTAAATGCAATAGTGCCACAACAAATGTGGATAGATCCCGGGATAAACCCATAGTAATGCTCATCGGCTTCCCTGACATCAATCAGGTAAAACATTTCAAAGCTATCGATCTTGGTTTTCAGGGCATCCACGGTAATTGCATCCAAATCTGTACTCATCTCTTCAACCATAAGATCTGCAGATGAATATTTCTTGTCGCATTTACTGCAAGAAATGAAGGCAATACCAAGAATTAATATGCCTAACCAAAAAAAAGTTTTCCTTGTTTTCATATTTTTAAGCTATTTGTAATGATTATTTATGTCCGTTTTTTTCTAAGGCTTCCCTTACCATGTCCTTGATCTCTTTATCATCTTTGTCGCCCTTTTTGTGCTTCGAGGACTTGATGATCTGATCAGCACCATGAGCTACATCTTCCATGACTCCTCTGATTTCGTCATCATCTAATTCCTCCCAACCGGTAACCATCGCTTTAAGATTAGAAAAGATGGTCCTTCCGGTAGTGATCAGGTAAAGATGAACGATAACAAATGCAATCAAAGCATAAGCTCCAAAAGTATGCAGCAATGCAATGGTTTCCAGGCTGTTTAATTCAAATCCCTTGTCTGGGTAATTGAAGAACATATACATTAAGCCTGTAATTACCATCAGAGGGATGATAAATATCTTCAATCCAGTGTATGTGATGCGCTGCAATGGATTCAATTTACTTAATAGTCTTTTCCCTGTCGGATGAGGTGCATGTCTTAAGATACCTGTCAGGTAATACTCGATCTGGGCCCGAAGATTTTTCCGTGTAGGTATATATTGCTTCCATTCACCGGTAGTGAATTGCCAGAATATGGTGAAGACGATCAGCACCAGGAATGCCCAGGCTGCATAATCATGCCATTTCACGGAAAAGGCATAACCAAAAAGATGATATGAGCCATGGATCTCATAGCCGGTGATCATCAGGAAGAATATCAGAATAGTCTGTGTCCAGTGCCAAAATCGTTCGAAACCTTTGTATAAATAAACCTTTTTCATCGTATTTGTGTTAATCTAGTTATTCAATTTACAATTTCCACCAAAGAAGATGCGGCAGCCTATATGTACCATCACGCCTACAAAAGCAAGGATGACAAGAATAATACCAGCCACTTCAATATTTGCATTCTGGTCTCTTCCTGGCAAGTAGAAGTCATCCAGGGCTTCCAGTCGACTCCCATTCCTTATGTGACAGTCAGTACATTGCAATGAAGCTTCTTTTGGCGAGACCTGGTGGCTTAAGGGCCAGTACATATCTGTTTCAACAAAATCAAACTCCCCGCTAAAAGGTAATCCCAGGTAATCCATGCCCCTGGCAGCAGCTTCTCCCCAGTCGAAGTCTTTCCAGTATGCACCTGTTCCTACTTCAGGATCCCAGAGCTTTGGCTGGATCAATGTCATATTAACCGGATCATATATCTGCCTTCCCCTGTGAACCTTGACAGGCCATATTTTAGAAGGTTTATTGGTTTTCTGAAATCTGCCTTTGTCTTTGTAAGCCCCATCCAGTGAGTTCATCTGAACAGGTATCGTATCAATCTTATCAGTGATGAGCTGGTGGTTTGCTATTCCATTGAACCAGTAGTATTCAGGAATAACATGGTCATCCCAAACAAAGCGTCCCTTGATCGACATATAAGCATGGTTGCCATCAGCATCACTCTCATGCATGGCTTCGCCATTTGCATCGAGCTCACCGGCGGTTGACCAGTCCCATATCATCTTGGTAGAGTTAACCTTGGCGTAAATAGGTATATGACATGTCTGGCAAGCTACCCTTAGGTAATGCTGGTCAATGATGTCATCATTATGGGGAGCCGAAGTATGGCACTGTTCGCACGTTACCCTGTTAATGTTTTCGGAAGATAAAGCGTACAACTTACCTGCCATCTGGTGCTTATCTGTTACGTGGCAGTCGGTACAAGACATATCTTCACCCTCTGTAGTCATGTGTACATCAACTTCCCTTGAGCAATCCAGCATTGCCGTTTCAAGATCACCATGTTTGACATTGTTTCCTCCACCGCCCCAGAAGTGACAGACACCACAATTTTCTTTCTTTGGCGGTCCCACTCGTTGGGCAACATATGACAGGTTTACACTTTCTGCCGGATAACCTGCCATCCCTTTTCCTTTTTTATATTCTCCTGAGTTGTCGTGGCATACGAGGCAATCAATATTCGTAGGCTCCTCGAAGTCAAATGTTTTGTCATGCCACCCATATCCAATATGGCACCTTGTGCAAGTTCCTTCACTGGCTGACACGCCTATACAGAAGTTGTTCAGGATGTTCCTTTTGCCAAGGGGTACGGTTCCTTTACCTTCGATTTCTTCTTCCCTTTGCCAGCGCCAGTGGGAAGTATTCATTACTTCCTGGTCACGCTGGTTGTGACAACCAATACAGGCTGCAGTGACATCATTGGCGCTTGCAAACTCCTGTTGCAGGACTTCAAATTGCGAATGATCGACCGAAGGGGACTGCAAGCGGTCATTTTTGTAAATGTAATTGATAACCCGGATCCTTGCACTATCTCTATTATCAGCCTGGGAATAAGCTCCAGAAACTAATATTGATAGGGTAAGGACTAACAGTATGAGTGCAGGTTTTTTCATTTTCGTGTATTTCAGGATTAATGAATAGTTGTAGAAAGTTCTGTTGTTACAAAATTAACAATAGGATTTTTCATAGGAAATAGGCATTCAATGATTCAAGTCGGAGATAAACATGATATAGATCATATTCCAAACTGACAATTCCGGCTTTTCGTAATAATTTCGTACCTTTGTAAGCAAATAATTGCCTAATTTATTCCACATGACAGAACCAGTCAGAACCAGTTGTACTGTTGCCAAAACACACTGTAATTGCTTTGAAGCCCTTACCGATAAACAAAGGGCATTCATGGAAAGTAAGCAGGTTGAAGTCAATTTTAAAAAAGGCGAGACAATCCTGAAATATGGCGCATTTGCCACACATGTAATCTTTGTATGCGATGGGCTCGTTAAGGTTTACATGGAAGAGAAAGAGGACCGCTTGATCCTGAAGATTATGGGCCCGGGCAATTTAATAGGACTTTCTTCCTTGAACGAAAGTGAAGATGTGTTCCAATATACTGCTTCTGCTTACCAGGATACAAAAGTAAAGTTGATTGACATCAATACTTTTAAGCAGCTTATTAGGGAGAATGGTTATTTTGCCGAAAAGATCATCAATATTCTTAGCGATAATGCCAACCTGATAAACAACAGGTTCTTTTGCCTGACCCACAGGCAATCATACGGCCGACTGGCTGATATCCTTTTGTGCCTTTCAGGAAGGGTTTTTAAAGCAGATAAGTTTCAACTCGACCTTACCAGGAAAGAAATTGCCGAGCTGGCTGGGATGTCTACCGAAAGCGTTATCCGGATACTGAAAAAGTTTCAGGATGAGAATTTAATTGATATTGCTGGCAAGATGATAGAGATCAGGGATAATGACGCTCTTAAGCGAATCTGTTCTTTAGGGTGATTTAGTGGTTAGTGCTCTTCGACTTCGCTCAGGATGACAATGTTATTGGCCTGCCCCTACGAAGGCAGGGGTTGGTGGTTATTTACTCTTCGCCTAGTAGTTTTTTAATCTCATTCAGTTTCATTAGTGCCTCTACCGGTGTCAGGGTATTCACATCAGTATTTAATATGTCTTCCTTGATCTGCTGAAGCAACGGGTCATCAAGCTGGATAAAGCTTAACTGAAACTGATCTTCTTCTTTCCCTTTTTTTCTGCCGGCTTTGGTAAGCTGCTCGTTACTATGTGATTTTTCCAGTTGTTCAAGGATGGCATTGGCCCTGGAAAGAACCCCCTGGGGCATTCCTGCCATCTTGGCTACATGGATGCCAAAGCTATGCTCACTTCCTCCACGCTCCAGCTTTCTCAGAAAGATGACTTCGTTCTTTATTTCCTTAATCGAGACATGATAGTTCTTGATCCTGGGCATGGAGGCAGCCATCTCATTCAGCTCATGGTAGTGAGTGGCAAAGAGGACCTTGGCTCTGAACAATGGATGGTTATGTATATATTCTGTAATGGCCCAGGCAATGGAGATGCCATCATAAGTGCTTGTACCGCGGCCGATCTCATCCAGGATGATCAGGCTGCGATCCGAGATATTATTCAGGATGCTGGCAGCCTCGTTCATCTCTACCATAAAAGTGGATTCCCCGGATGAGATATTATCTGAGGCGCCTACACGGGTAAATACTTTATCTACCATTCCAATTTTAGCTGAATCGGCCGGGATAAAAGAGCCCATTTGAGCCATAAGCACAATCAGGGCTGTCTGCCTGAGCAACGCAGATTTCCCGGACATATTTGGTCCTGTGATAATGATAATCTGCTGTTTTTCATTATCCAGGTACACATCGTTCGGAATATACTCTTCACCCAATGGCAGCTCATGTTCGATGACAGGGTGCCGCCCGTTTATTATATCAATAACCAATGAATCATTTATCTCCGGCTTCACATAATGGTTCTTGATGGCACAGGTTGCAAATGATAAAAGGCAGTCGAGGCGAGCTATCAAATTGGCATTTAGTTGATTGGGCTCAATATAATCCAATAATTCACCAACAAGCTCCTGGAAGAGCCTGTTTTCTAATTCCAGAATCTTCTCTTCAGCACCAAGTATCTTTTGTTCATATTCTTTCAGCTCTTCGGTGATGTACCTTTCAGAATTGACCAGTGTTTGTTTCCTGTCCCAGTCATCAGGCACTTTGTCCTTATGTGTATTGGTAACCTCAAGATAATAACCAAAAACGTTATTGTAGCCAATCTTCAAAGATGTTATACCTGTCCTTTCCAATTCCCTCTTTTGTATATTTTCCAGGTGGTCCTTGCCCGAAAATGCCAGTCCCCTGAGCTCATCAAGTTCTTTTGAGATTCCGTCCTGGATAATGTTTCCTTTATTTGTGAGGGCGGGTGGGTCGGGCTTGATCTCTTTTTCAATGCGATCCCTGATCAGCTTGCAGAAGTTCAATTGCTCGGCTACCTTCTTCAGGGGCTTGACCTTGTTCTTCTGGCATGCTTTCTTTACAGCCTCAACAGCATGTAATGCCCTGCTCAGCTGCACCACCTCCCGGGGGCTTATCTTCCCAACGGCAACTTTAGAAATGATCCTTTCCAGGTCTCCAACCTGCTTAAACTCTTTTTCAAGAGCCTCAGCAAAATCCCTGTTGCCGACTAGGTGCTCTACAATTTGCAACCTCTCTTCTATCATCGACTTTTCTTTCAACGGCAGTATACTCCACTTCCTGATCATACGCCCTCCCATGGGGGTGATGCTATGGTCGATGATGTCGAGAAGAGTTTTCGCCTGCTCGTTGAAAGTGCTTACCATTTCCAGATTACGGATAGTGAATCGATCGAGCCACACATAGCGGTCTTCTTCTATCCTGGAAATCTTGCTAATATGCTGCAACTTGTCGTGATGGGTTTCTGAAAGATAATGCATGGCAGCTCCGGCAGCTATTATCCCCTGCTTAATTTCTTCAATACCGAAACCTTTCAAGGACTTAGTGCGAAATTGCTTTGTCAGCATCTCGTAAGAGAAGTCATCTGTAAAAACCCAA
Source organism: uncultured Bacteroidales bacterium (assembly GCA_963753055.1). GTDB lineage: Bacteria > Bacteroidota > Bacteroidia > Bacteroidales > B18-G4 > JAUWGC01. Next base: position 701,646 of record CAVWAP010000004.1, read on the forward strand.
TCTTCAAATGTGTTGGTATAGAATTTGTTCCCAAAAAGCTCAAAGAAATGGTTCAGTTTACTTTTTTGAATGATAACTTCATTTGGCTTAAAGCTCTGTATCAGTTTGTCAAGGTACTCATTGCTTCCCTGCGCGACGTAAAACTCCCCGGTTGAAATATCAAGAAATGAGATTCCCGAAATGCGGTGGTCGAAATGAATCCCGGCCAGAAAATTGTTCTCTTTCTGGTTTAGAACATTATCGTTAAAAGCAACACCAGGAGTTACCATCTCTGTAACACCTCTCTTGACAATTTTCTTGGTCAGCTTCGGGTCCTCGAGCTGCTCACATATCGCCACACGCTGACCGGCCTTAACCAGCTTAGGCAGGTACGTTTCAAGACTGTGGTGTGGAAACCCTGCAAGTTCAACATAAGAGGCTGCTCCGTTGGCACGCTTTGTAAGCACTATGCCCAATATCCGGGCTGCTTTGATGGCGTCTTCTCCGAAAGTTTCATAGAAATCCCCAACCCTGAAAAGCAATAATGCATCAGGATGCTTGGCTTTGATGGAGTTGTATTGCTTCATCAAAGGTGTTTCGACTATTTTATTTTCTTTTTTCAAGGGATAATCTATTAACAAATTTAAGTTAAAATTCCCTTATGATAGCTGTTTTTAAATTTATTATCTTAGTGACGCCCCTTTAAACTATGGGATTAACAGCGTATCATGAGAAAACTTAAATTGGATGAATTGAACAGATTGGAAGTGGACCAATACAAACATGTTGAAAAGCTTCCGGTAATAATTGTGCTTGATAATATTCGAAGTTTGTTTAATGTAGGTGCCATATTCCGGACAGCTGATGCCTTTCGTATATCAAGCATATATCTCTGTGGAATAACTGCCACTCCTCCACATCGTGAAATCCACAAAACAGCTCTGGGTGCTACCGAGTCTGTTGACTGGAAGTACTTTGAGGATGCTTTATCATCTATAAAAATCCTGAAGCAGGAGGGTTTTATGATTTATGCTATTGAACAAACAGATCAGGGTATTAGTCTTGAGAATTGGAATATCAATAAAAATGATAAACTGGCCGTAATTTTTGGTAATGAAGTGAAAGGGGTATCTGATGAATTACTACCTTACGTTGATGCCTGTATAGAAATACCGCAATATGGAACTAAACACTCTTTAAATGTGTCGGTTAGTGCTGGTATAGTCGTATGGAAGGTTTTCGATGTTTTAAAGAGCACGCTGAGTTCACCCTGACCGGTGAACCTACGTAACATAATAAGTAATTCATCGTATTACCACCGAAACGTTTAACTATTGTTAAGTTTCATTTTAAGCATTGGCGAATTCCAGAATTTCTCATTTTTTTGTCTCCTAAAATAAAATAAGGAGAATATTTTATTATTTTTACTAATTAGATTGTATATTTGCACCTAGTATTAAGGGTAATAATTGATTTTATAATAAACAAAAATTAAAGAATTATGAAAAAGGATTACGGTTTCATCCTGAAGTTTCTTGCAATACTATTATTGGGCGTAATGCCAATTTTAGTTTCTGCTCAGGAAGGAAAGAAAAAAGAAAGATCAACCGAATTTACACCTCATTGGTTCGTTAATCTCAATGGTGGTATTAACCTCGCACACATGGATGTTGCTAATTCTAAGATACTTCCGGCAACTGACACATGGCGTATTGGTTATGGTTTAAGGTTTGGATATCAGTTTATGGGCTGGCTTGGTCTACGTGGTGAATTAACTAACGGACAAATGGCAGGCCAGAGAGACGAGATTGCAAACGCAACAATGGCAAATTTTGAAAGCTCGATGGCTTTCGGTTGGCACCTGCAACCCATTATCAACTTTTCACATCTCTTTGCTGGATACCGGGACCGGTTCTTCAATGTGTATGGTGTTCTTGGTGTAGGAGGGTTCTCTTACAAAACCACCATCAAGGGTGACCTTGGAACAGGAGTCGGCGAGCAGGAAATTTATCGCGTAATTGATGCGAGCACAAATGAAATTACATTTATTCCTGCCGATGGCGTTCAGCAAGACAACATGGAAGAGCTGCAACACCTGTGGTCATGGCCATTTGGATTGGGCTTCACTTTCCGACTTGCAGAGCGCTGGGAGCTTGCTCTCGAATCACAATTAAGATGGTTGGCCTTCGACTATGTTGACAGGTATGACCCGGAACAAGGCTTGGGTGGTGAAAAACCTTTCACTTATGATGTGATGAGCTACAACTCATTAGGTATCACTTATAAGTTTGGATACAAGGAAGGCCTGAAGAAAATGGAGAAGAACTATGACCAGACAAGCTTTACTGGTGAACCTGATCCATTGGAAGAAATGGGAGATTCTGTTGAGATCACCGTTAAAGGAACCATTCCTCCAAAATATATGATGAAGAAATCCGGAATGCTTGTCAAGCCTTACCTGGTGTTTGGCGACCAGAGGTACCCGGTTGAAACTTATACACTTAAAGGTGAAGATGTACCCGGTGACGGACAGGTTATCAGTTACCAGGATGGCGGATCCTTCTCCTATACTACCAAGGTACCCTACGTTCCTGGTATGAATGAGTCAGAACTGATGGTGGCTCCGATCGTTTATATGGCGAAAGACGGAACTTTTGCAACGGAAGATGAAATCGTAGCTAATACCAAGTACATACAGTTGGGAGAAAGAAAGCTTGCTGATGGTGTTATTTATACTTCGAAGAGAATTGTTCACCAGGAACTTGATCTTATCGCTGCACACCATGGTTATGAGCTTGAGACCATTATCACAAAGAAATCAAGGATTTATTTCCATGTAAACCGTTACAACCTGAGCTGGAGTGTTCCAATGAACAAAAACGAGAAGTGCCAGCAATTCAGGGATGAAATGTTTGAATTCATCGCTCAGGGATGGGGATTCAAAAACATAGAAATTAAAGGTTGGGCCTCTCCTGAAGGTGAAGAAACCTTTAACAGGGACCTTTCAGAAAACAGGGCCAACACTGCCTTCAATTATATGGTCAAAGAGATCAAGAAACTGGCTAAGAAGAAAGATGCTGTCCTTGAAATCGAAGATCCTAAAGAAGAAATCACTTTCGATATCACATGGCATGGACCAGACTGGGATGGCTTCCTTGCAGCAGTTGAGAATTCTGACCTGGCTGACAAGAGAGCAATCATTAATGTGATCAAATCAACAAGTCAGGCTAACCGTGAAGAAGAGATCAAGAACATGATAAATATTTATCCTGAGATTGAAGAACTTCTTCTGCCTCCACTACGTCGTGCTGAAATGTATGTGAATTGCTTCGAACCTAAGTTCACCGATGATGAGATCCTTGCATTTGCAACAAGCTATCCTGATACGCTGGATGACAAAGAGCTTGCTTATGCTGCAGTGCTCACAGATGACCATAGCACTAGACTTACCATTTACAAAGAATACATCAGGTTATATGAAAACAATTGGTTAGGATATAACAATGCTGGTGCAGTTGAGATTGAAAGAGGTAACCTTGAAGAAGCTGCAGAATATCTTGTAGTAGCTGATGAGTTATCACCTAATAATGGCATAGTTAAAAATAACCTCGGTGTCCTTGAGTCACATCTTGGAAATTACAAGAAAGCTGAAATGTATTACAAGGAAGCTCAGCAACTTGGAGAGAATGTTAACTACAACATGGGTGTGATCAACGTTACCAAAGGTAATTACAGCCAGGCTTCAAGAGATATGAGCGGTGCCACTTGCAATTACAATGCTGGTCTGGCTCAAGTGCTCAACAAGGACTATGCTGGTGCCGAGAAGACACTGAAGTGTGCTCCACAGAATGCAGAAACACATTATCTGCTGGCCGTTGTCGGTGCGCGCACCAACAATACCAACTTACTGTTTGAAAACCTGACCAAGGCTGTTGAAATGAATGGCGACTTTAAAGAAGTTGCAGCTAAGGACAGAGAATTCATTGAATTCTTCAATGTACCAGACTTCCAGGCTATCGTTCAATAGTCACGATAATATAAAATCAATTATTAAAAAAGCCACTCCTTTTGGAGTGGCTTTTTTCGTGATGCGTTGTAACCCGTGACGAGTTGATTTTCAGAATTCAGATATCATGTGGACCCCCATAGGATAATCCTGCTCCAGCAGCTTCCTGATAGCAGCGTAATCTTCTTCCCGATTTACAAAATCCTTGTCGCTGGTATCCAGAATAAGTACCCGCAATTCTGCATTCCTGGTCAGGTAGGAGAGGTATCTCTTTTCCAGGTTTTCCAGGTAATCATCTGAAATATTTTGCTCATATGACCTTCCACGCAGGCTGATATTACCCTGGATACGGTCTACCGGAAGATGAAGATATACAATCAGATCAGGTTTGACCAGGGTAGGGTAGATGATGTCGAAAAGACGGTTGAAAAGCAATAATTCATCACGCTCCAGGTTTACGCTGGCAAATATCCTTGATTTATCAATAATGTAATCAGCAACGACATATGTGGAAAACAAATCCCCTTTTATCAGTTGGTCTTTAACCTGCTGGTAACGGTCGGCAAGAAAAGACATTTCAAGAGGGAAAGCATATTTCTTGGGATCTTTATAAAACTTTGGAAGAAAGGAGTTGTCTTCAAATCGTTCAAGTATCAACCTGCCATTGTTTTCATCTGACAGCTTTCTGGCCAGGGATGTTTTACCTGCACCAATATTTCCTTCTATGGCAATATAATTATACTTCATCAAGCAACTTCAACTTTAAGCGTATCCTCACATTGACCAAGCATTTGTGTTATGCTTATATCAAGGACAGGGTGTATGAACTTAGGAATGATCTCATTAAGAGGGATCAACACAAACTTTCTCAATTGTATTAAAGGGTGGGGGATAGTGAGGTCGGGCTGATTGATAATAAGCTGATCAATGAAAATAATATCAATGTCTATTACCCTTGATGTATAAAAGTTAAGTATCCGGTCTCGTCCCATATCCTTTTCTATCTTTTGGATGGCTTTCAAAACATCATCATGCTCATGGGATGATTCTACAAGCACTGCCTGGTTCAGGAATGCTTCTGTGGATTCGAATCCCCAGGGTTCAGTCTCGTAAATGGAGGAAACTAATTTAATCTTTCCCACAAAGCTATCTGTCAATTGACGTGCGTTTTCCAGGTTTTTAGACTTATTACCCTGGTTGCTGCCAAGCAAGAATACAATCTTGTGTAATTGAGCATTTGTCATTACCATTCCAAAAATACTTAAGTCTGCAGGAATTTACAATATCATTACTTTCTTTTTTCATAGTTTATGATTATACTTGTAGATATAATCGATAAAACCGTAAAGCAATGAAACAGTTCTTCAAATTTATGTTTGCCTCAATGTTGGGCACCATTCTTACTATACTGATAGCGTTTTTTATTTTCATGGGAATTATCAGTTCCATCATAGCCATGACTGAAAAACAGGTCGTGCAAGTTGCTGATAATTCAATATTACATATGAAGCTTACACAGCCTATTACAGACAGAACGCCAGCGGAACCTTTTGGTAATTTCAATATGTCCTCTCAGGAGTTTACCAAACAACTGGGTTTAAATGATGTCCTTAAAAATATCAAGAGGGCATCCAAGGATGAGCGGATCAGTGGTATTTACCTTGACTTCACTGGGATGCAGGCAGGTATATCTATTGTGGATGAGATCAGAAATGCATTAATTGAGTTTAAGGGCTCTGGGAAATTCATTATTTGTTATTCTATTGGTATGTCGCAGAGTGCATACTTTCTGGCAACTGTTGCTGATGAAATTTATCTGCATCCTGAAGGATTTATTGATTTCAGGGGTATCAATGCAGAAGTTATGTTCTTAAAAGAGACTTTAGAAAAACTTGAGATCGAGCCGCAGATCATCCGTCATGGGAAGTATAAGTCAGCTGCAGAACCATTTTTACGTAAGGACCTGAGTGAGGCAAACCGTGAACAGCTTGGCAAGGCAATTGAAAGTATGTGGGATGATATTCTACTCAAAGTAGCGAATGAGAGAGGAACAAATATTGATGCATTGAATGAGGTTGCTGATGACCTTGCATTATTTGAGGCCGGTGCAGCACTGGATTACGGATTCGTGGATGGTCTGCTATACTTTGACCAGTTTGAGGATATAATGAGGACTAAACTGGATCTTGATGAGGATGCGAAGATCAAGAAGGTATCAATAGGGAACTATTCCAATGCAAATAATCCTGCGAAAAAGCAAAAATTTCAAAAGGATAAGATTGCCGTCGTTTACGCAATTGGATCTATAATAAAAGGAAAGGGATCGGATGAAGTGATTGGCTCTGACCGTATTGCTGGCGCAATCAGAAAAGCACGTAAAGATGAAAGTGTGAAAGCCATTGTAATGCGGGTTAATTCTCCCGGAGGTGATGCCTTGGCATCAGATATTATCCTTCGCGAAGTACTCCTGGCAAAGCAGGAGAAACCTTTCATCGTTTCCATGGGTGATGTGGCTGCATCAGGAGGTTACTGGATATCCTGTGGAGCTGACAAGATACTTGCTGATGCTACTACCATTACAGGTTCCATTGGAGTACTGGCAATGATCCCTAATATGCAAAAGTTTTTTAACAACAAATTGGGTATCACTTTTGATGATGTTAAAACCAATGAGAATGCTGAATTCATCAACCTGACCTCTCCAATGACTCCTTACCAGATAACTGTTCTTGAAAAAGCCATTGATGATATTTACCAGAAATTCCTGGTTAAGGTTGCCGAAGGACGTAACATGACTACCGGGCAGGTACATGAGATTGCACAGGGCAGGATATGGTCTGGTATTGATGCTCTTGAAATTGGGCTTATAGATGAAATAGGAGGCCTGGAAAGGGCTATTGATCTTGCAAAAGAAATGTCTGAGCTGGAAGAATACAGGATACAAGAACTACCTGTTCAGAAGGATCCCATTGAACAACTCCTTAGAGATCTGATGGGTAAGACCCGGGTTGACACCTATATGAAGCAGGAGCTGGGTGAGTACTATACATACTATGAGTACCTGCAATCTGTAAATAGTGGTAATGCTATCCAGGCAAGAATGCCATTTGCGATTAGGGTTTATTAGTAATTCATTTCCGTTAACCGCTTATATGAAGCATACCTCCATTTAGCGTTTTCTTCTGCCAGGGCAGAAAGACGCTTGGCTTCATCAGGGAAAGCTTTTCTTAAAGAAGTATACCTTACTTCACCTCCAAGGAATTCCTGGAACTTTTCCCACTCTGGCTCTTTTGAATCCAGGGTGAATGGGTTCTTTCCTTCACTAGCCACGGTTGGATTAAACCTGTAAAGCTGCCAGTATCCGCTTTCGACAGCGAGTTTGGTTTCCAACTGTGATTTGCCCATTCCTATTCTCAAGCCATGGTTGATACAAGGCGAATAAGCAATGATTATTGATGGACCAGGATAGGCTTCTGCTTCCTTAATGGCTTTAAATGCCTGGCTCTGGCTAGCTCCCATTCCGATTTGGGCCACGTATACATAACCATAACTCATCGCCATCATGCCAAGGTCCTTTTTCCTTACTTTCTTGCCTGATGCAGCAAATTTGGCAACGGCACCGACAGGTGTTGATTTTGAGGATTGTCCTCCGGTGTTGGAATAGACTTCTGTATCCAGCACCAGGATATTGATATCCTGCCCGGATGCAATGACATGGTCGAGTCCACCATAACCAATATCATATGCCCAGCCATCACCACCGAAGACCCAGACTGACTTTTTAACAAGGTATTGCTTAAGGTCGAGGATCTCTTTGGCCAATGGATCGTTGAGCTTTGTCAGCAAAGGAACAAGCTTATCAGTAGCTTCTTTAGACGCTGTTGCATTATTCATTCCAGCGATCCATGCCTGTATGGCTTCCTGGGTTGCTTTTGGAGCTTTGCCATTGATGTTTTTCATCTTCTCAGCTATCCTGTCCCTTAGCTTGTCAACTGCTATCGCCATCCCAAAGCCATATTCGGCATTGTCTTCAAATAATGAATTAGCCCAGGCTGGTCCATAACCAGATTCTTTATGAGCGCAATATGGAGTTGATGGTGCTGAACCCCCATAAATGGATGAGCAGCCTGTTGCGTTTGCGATCATCATCCTTTCACCAAACAGCTGGGTGACCAACTTGACATAAGGTGTTTCCCCACAACCAGCGCAGGCTCCTGAGAACTCAAACAATGGCTGGGCGAACTGGCTGTTCTTTACTGTTTTGTCTTTCGGAACTATCGTTTCTTTGTATTTAACCTTGCTGTCCATGTAGTCCCAGCGATCAGCTTCCTCCATTTGTGTGCCAAGAGGTTTCATGATCAGTGCTTTCTCTTTGGCAGGACAAACATCGGCGCAGTTGCCGCAGCCAGTGCAATCAAGCGGACTTAGCTGGATCCTGAATTGATAGCCGGCAAGGTCCTTACCTACGGCTTTAATGGTGACTGTTCCTTCCGGAGCACTTTTAACTTCCTTTTCGTCCATCAGGAATGGCCTGATACAGGCGTGAGGACAAACATACGCACATTGGTTACACTGTATACAATTATCAGCGATCCACTTCGGAACATCAACGGCAATACCACGTTTTTCATAAGCTGTAGTCCCTGGAGGAAAAGTTCCATCTTCCCTGCCTAGAAAAGCACTTACCGGCAGGTCATCACCTCTCAAGGTATTTATCGGGTCGCATATGTTCTTAACAAAGTCAGGAACATCTCTCTCCTCTACCACATCAACCGGATCAACTGTGCTCCATTCCCTGGGGATCTCAATGTGTGCTACGTCACCACCACGTTCGACAGCAGTGCGGTTCATATCTACTATCTCTTCTCCCTTCTTCCCAAAGGTCTTGACGATAGCTTTCTTCATTTCGTCAACTGCTTCTTCATAGGGAATTACCCCTGCAATTTTGAAGAATGCTGATTGCATGATCGTATTGGTCCTGGATCCAAGCCCGATTTCAGCTGCAATTTTTGTTGCATTTATAGTATAGAACTGAATTTCGTTGTCGGCCATGTAGCGTTTCATGGAATTGGGAAGGCGTTCCTTCGTTTCCTCCTCATCCCAAATACTGTTCAATAGGAAGGTGCCTCCTTTTTTCAATCCCTTCAACATATTATATTTTGTGAGGTAAGAAGGAACATGGCAAGCCACAAAGTCTGGCGTATTTACCAGGTAAGTAGAACGGATAGGCTCGTGTCCGAAGCGTAAGTGTGAAACAGTTATACCGCCAGATTTCTTTGAATCATATGCAAAATAAGCCTGCACATATTGATTGGTTGAATCTCCGATGATTTTGATGGAGTTCTTATTTGCTCCAACCGTTCCATCTGAGCCCAGACCATAAAATTTTGCAGAATAGGTACCCTTTGGCGCAATATTAATCTCAGGCAACAATGGTAATGATGTGAACTTGACATCATCAACAATGCCAACCGTAAATTGATTCTTTGGTTCATTCATGGCCAGGTTATCAAAAACAGATATCATCATGGCCGGTGTTGTATCCTTAGAACTCAATCCATAACGGCCGCCAATTATCATTGGGGCATCCTTCTTGCCGTAGAAAAGGTCTCTGACATCCAGGTAAAGAGGTTCTCCATTGGCGCCTAGCTCCTTGGTGCGGTCAAGTACAGCAATTCTTTTTACTGACTTGGGCAATACATTCATGAAGTATTTCTCAGAAAATGGTCGGTATAGGTGGACAGAGATTAGTCCAACCTTTTCTCCATTATCCAGCTTATAATCAATGACTTCCTTGATGGTTTCCGTAATGGATCCCATGGCAATGATGATATTCTCAGCATCTTTAGCACCATAATAGGTGAAAGGATGATATTCCCGGCCTGTCATCTTGCTGATTTTCTGCATGTAATCCTCAACGATATCTGGAACAGGATCATAGAAATAGCTTGAAGCTTCTTTCGCTTGGAAGAAGATGTCCGGGTTCTGGGCAGTACCCCTGGTAACCTGTTTCTCCGGGTTAAGCGCCCGGTTCCTGAATTCTTGCAATTCTTTGTAGTCAACCAGGTTACGCATATCCTCATTGTCAAAGTATTCTACTTTCTGGATCTCATGTGAGCTCCTGAATCCATCAAAAAAATGAAGGAATGGAATCCTTGACTTTATGGCTGCAAGATGGGCAATAGAACCAATATCCATAATTTCCTGGATTGATCCGGTTGCTATCATTGCAAAGCCAGTGCTGCGTGTGCTCATCACATCGCTGTGATCTCCGAAAATTGAAAGCGCATGAGCCGCAAGGGTCCTTGCACTCACATGGAATACAGCAGGCAACAATTCACCTGCCATCTTGTACATGTTGGGGATCATGAGCAATAGCCCCTGTGAAGCTGTAAACGTTGAAGCCAATGCACCTGCCTGCAGGGAGCCATGAAGAGCACCTGCCGCTCCACCCTCTGATTGCATCTCTTCTACTTTTACCTGGTCTCCAAAAATATTCTTCCTTCCATATGCAGCCCATTCATCAATGTATTCTGCCATGGTTGAAGAAGGTGTGATAGGATAAATACATGCAACTTCACTGAACATGTAAGCAACATGAGAAGCAGCATAATTACCATCACAGGTGAGGAATTTTTTACCTTGTGCCATATATTTGTCTTTTTATTTCAGGGTCTGAATTTAGTGAACTTCAATAACCGCACGAAATTAATAAAAACTACAAACTGTGATGTTATATTATATTTAATTTAAACTTGGAAATGCTTTATTTATAATGATTTTAGATTATAAAATGAGATTGTCATTTTATTTTTTTATCTAATTTTACCCATGTTAAAGATTAATTATTTAGCGATAAAAAATTATAGTTTATGGATTTAACCACAAAATATATGGGGATTGAATTGAAGAACCCCATCATCGTTGGTGCATGTAACCTCGTAACAGATTTAAAGGTTTTAAAGACGCTTGAAGAATCAGGTGCTGCAGCTGTTGTATATAAATCTCTTTTCGAAGAACAGATCCACCTTGAGAATCTTGAACAATATCAAGCTGAAGAAGATTATGCTGACAGACATGCTGAGATGACTGGCGGCTTACTGCCGGAAATGGATCATGCAGGCCCCAAAGAGTATTTGTCAAATTTAAAGGAAGCTAAAGAGGCCTTGAACATTCCTTTGTTTGCCAGCTTAAATGCCGTTTACGAAGAAACCTGGGTTGAATATGCAAAGAAGATTGAAGAAACAGGTGTTGATGGTATCGAGCTTAATTTTTATGCTGCTCCAAAGGATTTCGATATTGACGGACGCTCAATCCTGACTGAGCAAATTGATATTTTGCAAAAGGTAAGAGAAAGCATTAAGATCCCAATAGCGGTAAAACTCAGCCCATATTATACCAGTATCCTTTATACAATTGGAGAAATGGATAAATTGAAAGTGGATGCTTTTGTCCTGTTTAATCGTCTTTTCCAACCTGAGATTGATATAGATAATGAAGTCCACTACTTCCCATATAACCTCAGTACGCAGAATGACAATCGATTGACTCTTCGTTTTGCCGGATTATTGCATGGCAATATTAATGCGAACATGTGTGCCGGACATGGAATTTTTACCGGGGAAGATGTAGCTGCTATGTTATTGGCCGGAGCTGACACAGTTCAGGTTGTGAGCACCTTGTATAAGAATGGCATAAACCAGATTGGCAAGATGCTGGAACATCTGGAAGCCTGGATGAAGAAGAAGGATTATAAGAGTCTGGATGATTTCCGTGGCAAATTATCCAGGAAGACACTCAAAGATCCATTCATTTATAAGAGGGCTCAGTATGTTGATATTCTACTGAATTCGAATCAGATCTTTAAAAAATATCCCCTGATATAAAAAAAGCCTCCCACCGGGAGGCTTTTTTTTATGTTTTATTGTATTCCATTGCAAATTTTCGTCCTGCTTCCATGGCCATGAGATTCATATTGATGACATCCTCACCTTTAGTACTAAAGATTGTTCGTATGGCCTTTTTCAGACTTTCATAATCCATCCCCAGCTGTTCAACAGCTGCGCCCAGTGTAACGATATTGGCAGTCCTGGGGGTCCCGACCTCTTTTGCTATCATGACTGCATCAAGAGCAACATGATTTGGTACTTTCTTTATTTGTTCAAGGATGTCATCCATTTCAGGATAATCGGGAATATTCGCTTCAGGATTAATGTTTGTTATCAACCATCCGCCCTGTGATAACATATTCAGGTAGCGCAGTGATTCCATTGGTTCAATGGAAATGATCAAATCGGCTTTTCCCTGGGTGATCAGGTCAGAATAAATCTCTTCGGAGGATAACCTGAGGTGTGATTGTACAGCTCCACCACGTTGACTCATGCCATGCACTTCAGCCTGTTTCAGGTGAAGACCTGATTGGACTGCAGCTGTTCCGATAGTTGCTGCAATGGATAAAATACCCTGGCCGCCTACACCGGCGAGGATGATATCTTTTTTCATGCTTGTTCTTTTTTCGCTTTATGCTTAGCCCTCATTCTTCTGTTCAATGTCTGGACACATTCGCGGCGCGGAATGATTACAGAAACTCCCATATATTCAAGTTCTTCCTTAATCATGTTGACATTCTCTTCATGATGCTTTTTCAGTGGCTTCATAAGCCTGATATGATCTTCTTCCACGCCTACACCTTTGCAAATATCTTCTATTCTGCCAAATGCAGATGATGTCTGTCCACCGGTCATGCCAGTAGTTGAATTATCCAGGATAAATACTGTAATGGGAGATTTATTATTTACTGCATCTAACAAACCTGTAATTCCTGAATGTGTGAAGGTTGAGTCTCCGATGGCAGCGACAGCAGGTACTAATCCGGCATCTGCAGCACCAATTGCCATAGTGATCGAGGCTCCCATGTCAACACAGGAATTGATAGATTGAAGTGGTTTGAAAGCACTCAGCGTATAACAACCGATATCTGAGAAAACCCTGCCTCCAGAATAATCCTTCATCACATCATTGATCGCAGTAAATGCATCACTGTGGGCACATCCATCACAAAGTTTGGGTGGCCTGTTCTTAACTATACCAGGAACATTGTAAGCATTATCATGCTTGATGCCTAATGCAGCTCCAATTAGCTGTGGGTTTAACTCTCCATCGCGAGGAAGAGTCCCATCCAGTCGCCCGTGAATTGTTTTACCAACAGCTAATAATCCCTTGAGCATCTCTTCAATGAGTGGATAACCCTCTTCAAGTATCAATATTGAGTCGCAGTCTTCGTAGATTTGACGCACAAGATTGTCTGAAACCGGGTACTGGCTGATTTTGAGTATTGGATGAGGCACCTTGCCATCAGGGTAATTCTCAAGCAGATAGTTATATGAGATCCCACATGCTATGATACCCAGGCTGCGGTCACCATCGGGTTTATAAAAATTAAATCCTGAAGTTTCTGCAGCTTTTTCAAATGGTTGTTGGAGATCCAGCAGTTTCTTATACCTTTTCCTTGCAATAACGGGCAAGAGGATAAATTGCATGGGGTCCTGTGGAAGACTTATGATGTTTTGTGCGATACTTTCCTTTGTTTCGACACCGGACCTGGAATGTGCAAGCCTGGTAGTGATTCTAAGCAAAACAGGAGTTTCCAGCTTTTCTGAAAGTTCAAACCCGTAATGGACCATGTCGTATGCTTCCTGCTGATTGGTGGGCTCCAACACGGGGATCATGGCAAACTTGCCAAAGAAACGGGAATCCTGTTCATTCTGTGATGAATGCATAGAAGGGTCATCAGCCGATACAACTATCAGTCCACCATTGGCCCCCGTAATTGCAGAATTAATGAATGGGTCGGCCGCTACGTTCAGTCCTACATGTTTCATACAAACCATAGCTCTCTTTCCGGCATACGACATACCTAAAGCGGATTCCATGGCAGTTTTTTCGTTAGCTGACCACATCGCCCGGATGCCTTTTCCTTTGGCGTCACTAGAGTGCTGTACATATTCTGTGATCTCGGTGCTTGGTGTACCTGGATATGCATAAATTCCCGACATTCCGGCATCGATAGCGCCCTGAGCAATAGCCTCATCACCAAGTAATAACATCTTTTGCATAAGTGTCCTTTGACTTAAGAAATGAATAAAAGGGAGTATTCAACAAATCTAACAAAAATATCTTTTGCCATCCTTTGAGGCACTTGATTTAGACTTTATTTATAATTAATTTAATTAATTTAGCTGCCTTATCCCAAAACTATGAATTTCCTTGCACATGCGTATTTATCCGGAGATGACAATAAAGTTATGATAGGTAATTTTATTGCTGATGCGGTCAAAGGGAATTCTTATACGAAGTTCCCCAAAAGTATACAAAAGGGGATCTTTCTTCATCGGTTTATTGACGATTATACCGATAATCACCAGGTTTTTAAATCCAGCAAGAAAAGACTCCAGGCGAAGTATGATAAATTCTCTGGTGTGATCGTCGATATCTATTACGATCATTTTCTGGCCCGCAACTGGAGCAAGTATAATAATACGCCGCTTAAAGAATTTGTTTCAGATGCATACAGCACCCTGATTGATCACTTTTTCCTGCTTCCAGCCAGGTCTAAACGCATCCTGCCATTTATGGTTAGCCAGAATTGGCTGGTCGGATATGCTAATTTCAAGGATCTTCGCAGAGTCTTCCAGGGAATGTCCAACAGAACCAGAAGATATAATAGTGGAATGGAAGATGCTGTCACTGATCTGGAAAAGTATTATGATCAGTTCCATGATGAGTTTGCAGAGTTCTTTCCACAAATTATTGTGGCAGCTAAAGAAAAAAAGGGTAGCTTATAGCCACCCTTTCCTTGTGTTCACCCGTTTATAATTACTTGATCAGAAGTTTTTGTGTTAATAAGCTCTTGTTCCCGCTGCTTACCTGCACATAATAAATACCAGCCGGTATGTTACTAATATCAATGCTTTCAGTAATTGCTCCTGATTGCTGGTATTGTTTTTGTTCGCTCAATACCTTTTGTCCCAGTAGATTAACAACAGAAATGTTGACTTCCGCATCAAAATCAATACTATAGCTTACAGTCAGATTGTCCGTTGCTGGGTTAGGGTAGACCATCATATTAGTAATTTGGGTCTTACTGTCATCAATACCTGTTGTACCCTCTGCATAATATGCTGAAGTTGGTGCTCCGGCATTATCAGTTTGCAGGCTGAAAAGCGGAGTGCTTGATGAAGATGTGTACCAGTTGTAAAGCACGGTTGAGGATACTGTTGCTTGCAAAAACATTGCTCCCAGGAATATCGAATCAACCTGTGTCCGCTCCGATTTTATGCGTAAAACATTGTTGAATGTTCCAATGGGAAGTGTAATTGTACCATAGGCATCTCCTGTGGTTGTTACAGTGCCACTTTGCCTGACATCAACACCCGTGGCAACAAATCCACCTTTGAAATCATCATTAAAAGTACTGTTGAAGGTAAATGGGAAGGTGATCATAGTTTCCATGTTGGTATAGACGTTCAGGATCACAACCCCACCAGTATCAGCTCCAAACCCCAGGATATACATTCCGGAATTATCAATTTTATTATAAGCATATGCAATTCCTCCTGTGCTGAAAGCGACGTCTGCAGTGGGAAAATCACCTGAATAGGGTGTTGTAGTAGGATCAACCACAAGGATCTGCATTTGGTCCCCATGGGTCAGAGTCCCAAAATCCCAGGATACTCCAGCGCCTGAGGCCCCTGGTGTTAGCCCGCCGTGATCAACATATTGCATGTTGATCTCATCTCCGATTGATGGTGCATTCGCTGGGTAATTCAACGTTGGCTGCGCTTGCATGGCCAATACACCAAATAATATGATAATAAGTGTGTAGAGTTTTCTCAAAACCGTAATTTTTATTTTTATTATTTAGAATGATTCAAAAGTAGTATTAACTTTTGTTTAAGTCAACAAATATTATCTTTGATTTATAATTATTTTTTGGTCACTTCTATGGATGAGCAACTGATACAATACCGCATTGAACAGCTTCGCAATGTCGAGGTGTTTTCGGAAATTCAGGAGAACCTGCTAAAAGAGGTTGTATCCAAGCTGACGGAATTAAGTGTCAGGAAGCAACAGAATATTTTTAAAAAAGGTGACAGAGGTGATGCGATGTACATCATCATTAAGGGAAAGGTCAGGATCCATGATGGAAATCATGTGCTGTCCAGGCTTGGAATGTTTGATGTTTTTGGAGAATACTCATTGATAGATGATAAAGAGCGCTCAGCATCTGTTACAGCTGAAGAATCAACAGAACTCCTGAGATTAGGCCGTGAGGAGTTTGAATCGATGCTTGAAAAAAGGGTGGGAGTAGCCAAAGGAATACTCCAGGTGTTGATTCAGAGGATGCGGTACATGAATGAACTGGAGGAAAAACTGGCCAAGAGTTATTTGAAGATTCAAAAGCAAAAGAAAGAGATTGAAGATCAAAGTGAAAATATCAGTCAGCAGAAGCTTAAGCTTGAAGAGCAGAATTTTGATCTCCTTAACTTAAATGAAGAGAAGAACCACTTGATCAGTGTGGTGGTCCATGGTTTGAAGAACCCTCTGACCAGTTCAATCTGTATGGCTGATATGCTCTTCCAGGAAAAAGAAAAGCTTTCTGAAGACCAGATTCAGTATACAGAGATCATCGTTCAGTCATTGAACAGGATGAGCAAGATGATTAATCAGATTTTGGATGTAAATGTTATTGATTCGAAGATCCTGGATTTGAAGTTTGAGAAGATCAATCTTAAATCCGTGGTGGAAAATATCTATGCTAACAATAAACTTACTATTGATCAGAAGGAGCTTCGGGTAGAATTGGACATTGAAGATATCATGTTGGATCTTAACGAAGTGTATATACTCCAGGTAGTTGATAATCTCTTGTCCAATGCAGTGAAGTTCACCCCTAACGGGAAAAAAATCTGGATCAATTTAAAGAAAGTTAATGATAATGCCCTTTTGATTATTAAGGACGAGGGAATAGGTATTGGATTCACAGATTGTGATAGAGTATTCGACTTGTATCAGCCCAAAAAGCATCATCTGAAGCAGGATGAACCTGAACCCGGACTTGGTCTGGCCATCGTGAAAAAATATGTGAAGGCTATGAATGGCATGGTGTGGTGCGAGAGTGAAGAAGGTAAGGGATCTGCCTTCTTTGTGGAATTTCCAATTGATGATTAACTGTAGATCGTAATAATAAGCTTCCTGTTTCTCCCTCTATTCCTGAATTCGCATAGATAGATACCCTGCCAGGTTCCCATGTTAGGACGTCTGTTACTGATCGGGATAGTCAATGAATTACCAACAAGTGAAGCCTTGCCATGTGCCGGCATATCATCAGGCCCTTCCATGGTATGAATGTACCGTCTGTTGCCTTCAGGGACAACTTCATTAAAAATTGTTTCAAGGTCGGTACGAACCGTTGGGTCAGCGTTTTCATTAATGGTTATGCCTGCAGATGTATGTTTGATAAATATGTTTATCAGTCCTTTGTTGGGCAGGTCGTGCAACTCCCGTTCAATAAGATGGGTGATTAGATGGAATCCCCTGGGAAAGGGGGGAAGGGTTATTTCGAATTGATTAATCATAAAATTGCTATGTTATAGGTTGTTGGTTGTCAGTTGTCAGCTCAATAGTCGGTTGATCCGTTCTTTATTATCAGTTCAATCTCGGTTGTCGGTTCGTTTCATCTCTTTTCTCTTCTCTCTTCTCTCTTCTCTCTTTTCTCCTCACCCTTCACCCTTCACTATCTTCACATCCAATGCATCGCTCAACCCATTTCCCATGATCATAAATGCCAGGACTAGCAGCATAATGGCTATTCCCGGGAAAATGGCAAGATGAGCTGCATCGAGAATAATATAGGCATAGTTTTCCTTGATCATTGTTCCCCATGAGGGCATGGGTGGTTGAACACCAATACCCAGGAAGCTTAGCCCTGCTTCAATCAGTATTGCAGCTGCAAAATTTGCAGCAGAAATTACGATAACAGGGCCCATGATATTTGGTAGAATATGCCTGAAGATGATCCTGAAATTATTAAACCCGAGTGCTTTGCCTGCCTCGACAAATTCTTTTTCCCTGATACTCAATAATTGTCCCCGAACAACACGTGCCACTTCAACCCACATGGTCAAGCCAACTGCAACGAATACTTGCCAGAATCCTTTACCCAGGGCAAAGGTAATGGCGATGACCATGAGCAGGGTTGGGATTGACCATATCACATTGATAAACCAGATGATAACATTGTCTATCCATCCTCCAAAAAAGCCTGCTATGGCCCCTAAAGAAATACCAATCAGTAAGGAGATGAATACGGATATAAAACCGACGGAAAGACTAACCCTTGCACCTATCATTAGCTGGCTTAGCATGTCTCGTCCGAACCGGTCGGTGCCCAGGAGAAATCTTTGTCTAACCAGTTCAACATCTTCAGTATTATATGTATAGGTCCTGCCTCGGGATTCTGAATCACCAGTATATTCTTCAACAATGACTTTATCTCCTTCAATTTCATAATTATTAATTGGGATTGATGAGTATAATTTTCTCTTACCCCAGATCATGGTATGTATGAAGCTCTGCTTTTCAGCTTTCACATTTCTCTGAACATGAAGCATCATCACAGAGAAGCCTGGTTTTTTTGCTGCTATCTCCAGGTGTTGGTCATTTGCAAAAGGAGTGCTGTCAGGTGATATGAGATATCCAAGCACACACACCAAGATCATCAGAACAATAAAACCCAAAGCGGTCATTCCCAAACTGTTCTTTCTGAACCTGATCCAGGCAATTCGTGACAGGGACCCCGATCCACTATATTTCTTTTTCTTAAAAAACAAAGAGTATATTTAATGATCAACAAATTTAACCAATAACCAACAACTAATAACCAACAACTAACAATCTACATCCTGTGACCTGTCCTTTTTACTTGAATTCTGCTTTATCTTTCATTACCTTTATCCAGTGAAGAAAAGATGATAGGATGCTTTCTTTCCAGGAATATAAGATTTTTCCGGATCTGGAGCTGGTCGTTGATTTGTACCATGGCGACCTGAATTTAAATGGTTTGATTGCTTTTAAGCGCCGCCAGGTATTAGATACAGCTTTCTCTCCGCGATATGATTTGATTGCAGACAGCAGAAGGTCAGTGTTGCATTTTGAACCAAGTGATGTTGAATTGTATGCTGATTTTGTGATGCAGGCAGGAGATGTTATTGGAACCAGGAAGACAGCTTTCATAGCAGATAAACCTTTCCAGGTTGTGCTGGCAACCTTGTTTGAGCGTTTCGACAATACGCTCCCTCACACCTTTAAAGTGTTCAGTACAGAATCAGCTGCCATTAGTTGGATTGGCAAACATGGATTTTCAGATGATGATTTCAACAAAACTATTGATGAGTTGCTTGTAATGGGTAACAAAAGAAAGGGATAATAAAAAAGGTTTTCCCATCGGGAAAACCTTTTTTTTGGGGTGGAAGACCGGATTTGAACCGGCGACCCCCAGAACCACAATCTGGTGCTCTAACCAACTGAGCTACATCCACCGTATGTTAGAAAGCATGCAAATATACTATGAATAATTGAAAATTGAAAATTGAAAATTGCAAAATATCTGATCACTGATCACAGATCACTGTTTCGGTAAAAACCTTTCCTTCCCAACAAATGTCTTTTCAACCAGCTTACCCTTTGTCCCGTTTAAAACAGTTTCGGGATTATGTGTTGATGTTACATAATACAATATGTTCGTATCAGAAGCCGGGTAAACATTGATGTCGATAGGATCAAAGTCAATCCCTTCAACCATCAGGTTCATAACTGAAGTCGAACCTGCTATGTTAATGTCATCCACAAAGTCAGAACTCCTGAATGTGGCGATATTCCTGAGAAACCTTGCGGTTTTCAAAGAATCAACTGGCTGGCCTTCTAAAAACCAATAACCGTCGGATTGCTCAAGGGTGAAGGACTGATCAGGATAGGTGAATGTAAGCTTTGTCAATTGTTTAGGATCTTTTCCAATGATTTCCTTGTTCCTGAAAAATTCAATGCCGCTGGTAAAGTTCATACGCAGAATGCCATCAACAGCATAGACCTCATCTTCATCGACAACACGCAGATAAGATGTCATAGTTGCCTCCTTCTGTTGCTGTTGCATAGGCTGCCCCGATCCCTGGGGCTCCTTCAACTTATAGGAAAACTTGCCGATCATCAAGTCAGCTACGATGTCTTTTTCCTGGAGTAACTCAATCCGTATCCCAGACTTGTCAGATACATGAAAATCTTCCCATTTGTCTTCACTGGTCGCAGCAATATGCATGGTTTTCAGGTCACTGAGCATTTTTAGCATATGCATGATAGCCTTTCCATCCGCTTTGTAAGTTTTGCCCTCATAACTGACTTCCCATGTATCCTCTTCTTGTTTTATAAGAGTAAGAACATCATCCATTTCCGGATTAAATACATTCATCCCGGTTATGAGCTCAGGATCAAATTCCAGCACTTTGGATTTGAAAGTCCTTTCTTTTTTCCCGGTAAGATTTATAATTATAACAATTCCAACCAGGACCAGCAGGATGATAATTAAGGCTTTGAAATTCAGTTTTTTAAACATAACCCTCCTCCATTCTTTTATTTCTGATTCTTCTTCTTCCCTGGTAACGCAGGATACCGTATATAATGATGATAATTATTGGTAAAAGGAAATTCAACCATCTCAGGAATGCCTTTTTCCCATCCGACACCTGGTCGAGCGGCCTGGTAGTCACTTCTTTTGTTCTTAGATCGATTAAGCCTGTTTCATCAGCAAGCCAATCGATAGAGTTGACAAGCATGCTCACATTATCGGGCTGGACTTGCTGTGCCTGCTGGCCTTCTCCATTTATAGCAAATGTGCCGTTACTTATAACAATGATGTTGGAATGAGCATTCCCAACAAAGTTGCCGCTGAAAATAGCTGCCACAACCTGGTTTGGAAACTTAAAGTCCTGGTCACTCCATTTCTTATTTACTTCAAATGTCAAAGGTGTGGCGACGTAACCAGACTTCTCTGAAGTCCTTGCGATAGGGGTGTAGAGAATGGAAGTATCACCTGTATAATCTATTGGGCTTACAAATGGAATTATCACAGATTCCAGCCCTTTAGTGATTGGGTGATCAGCGAAATTCGTTATTATGGGTAAATAGGGAAATGGAACATTTGTGTTAAACGTAAATCCCATTTGTTGCTGACGCACGGTCACACTGCCACAGCTGGCATCTATAATAAAGGAGTTCTCAACAATAATTCCCTTATTGGCCAACCATTGTTCCAGGCCAGTCTCAATGCTTACGCCACTTGCCTGCTGCATATTGCCATCCACACGGTTAATTCCCACGAAGATGTTGCCTCCCTGGGCAAGGTATCCGTCTAGTTTCATCAGTTCTGCTTCTGGGATGGTGTCCAGTGGTGCAAGAATAGCGATGGCCTTATAGATTGATAAGTCAATTCCCGGATCCTGAAGGTTGATCTCTTCAACATCATACAAGATTGCTAATTCCTCGTTAGCCTGCATGGTAGTTGCAGTACCAGGTTCCCCATGTCCCTGTACCCAGCCAATCTTTGGTTTTTCAACAATGGAAAGCTTCTTGATGCTTGCAGAAAGATCATATTCCATGGCTGATCCGGGCTGAATTACCGGTATAATATCCTTTTCATCACCCATGTGGATAACAGCTCCAAGATAAACCTTCTGTTGCTTGACCTGGTCTTTTTCCCTAGCATTGATAATTACCGGCCGGATGCCTTCCTTGAATGCCCTGGCTTCTGCTGCCTGGTCTGCATTGGGATTAATAAATTCATATAATACATTACCCCTTGATGTACTGTTATATTCGATCAGTAAATCTTTGAAATCGGCCTTGGCTTTAGCCAGCTGTGGTGGTAAATCCTCTGTGAAATACGCCGAGACGGTTACTGTCTCGTCAAGGGATTCCAGAATGTCTTTTGAAGCATCACTTAGTGAATATATCCCGTCTTCTGTTAAATCGATCCTGAAATAGTAATAAAAGGAAATGAAGTTGATCAGGACCAGCACAACGAGGATCAGCAAGCTCTTGGTATTGATTGATTGTTTCTTTTTCATAATTAAATTCGGCTTTTTTCAAGGTTAGCTTCCGTAAGTATCAATCCCAGGAAGATCAGTGAAAGGAAGAAAATCAGGTCCCTCGAATCAATTACTCCCCTGGAGATGGACTCAATATGTGTTGAGACACTCAGAAAGTGGAATATCTCTCCACCAATACCGGATAAGTAACCTGCAATGAATGAAAATATGATCTGAAAAAAGATCCCAATGAACAATGCCAGCAAATACCCTACGATCTGGTTATTGGATATGCTGCTGGTAAAGAGTCCAATGCTGATATAGACAGCACTCATTAGCAATAGCCCCAGATAGGCAGTCCACACAGCTCCATGATCAACAGGCCCCAGGAATGACAGGGTTATATAATAAGGCATGGTCATAAGCAAAGCCACTGCGATCAGCATCAGGGTAGCCAGAAATTTACCTATGACTACCTGCCAGTCTGTTATGGGCTTGGTTAACAATAATTCAATGGTCCCAGACCTGTTTTCTTCAGCAAACTGACGCATAGTCAGGCCGGGAATAAAAAAGAAAAGGGTCCAGAACGCAATATTGAAGAAGGGTCCAAGACTGGCCTGTTTAATAAAAAAGATGTCCGAGCCAAGGAACCAGGTAAAGAAGCCACTAAATCCCAGGAAGGCTATGATCATGATATATGCCATCAGGGAATTAAAGAATGTGGCCAGCTCACGTCGTGCAATGATCCAAATATTTCTCATTGTAAAATATAATTTCTTATTGTTAATTCATAGTCAGTTCACGGAAGATATCTTCCAGCTTGGTTTCAAAGACTGTCATCTCAGTCAATGCCCAACCCTTGTCTACACAAAGCTTGAATATGCTTTTCCTGGACGACATGTCAGGCTGGCTCTGGATTTCAAATCCATTATCCTTATCCGGGATAAAATCGATCAGGCTGACTGACTCAAGCTCTTTGACAGCGTTGAAAATGTCATTCTTATCCCCATCCTCAATAGTTACTTGCAGGATTTCCTTGCCCTGGGCATGCTTTCTCAGCTCTTTGGAAGTCCCATCAGCAACGATCTTACCCTTGTTAATGATCATGATCCTGTCGCAGGTCGCTTCAACCTCTGCCAGAATATGCGAACTGAGGATCACTGTCTTTTCCTTACCTATCTTCTTGATCAACTCCCGGATCTCAATGATCTGGTTCGGGTCAAGTCCGGAAGTAGGCTCATCAAGGATCAGCACGTCCGGGTCATGGATAAGTGCCTGTGCAAGTCCAACACGCTGCTGGTAGCCCTTCGACAGCTCACCGATATTCTTATGCTTTTCTCCTTCCAACCCGCACAGGTGAACCATTTCCAGGATCCGGCCTTTGATCTTTTCTTTAGGTATCCTGTACAGAGCTGCCGTGTACTTCAGGTAATCGATTACAGGCATTTCAGTGTACAAAGGATTGTTCTCGGGCATGTACCCAATATGTTTTTTTATTTCTTCTGCATGGTCCTTCACCGTATATTCGCCAATGCTGATATCCCCACTTTCCGGCACCAGGAAAGATGTAATAGCTTTCATGGTCGTTGTCTTCCCGGCGCCATTAGGCCCAAGAAATCCAAGAACTTCACCGGTCTTAACATTAAAAGAGATGTCATCAACGGCCTTTTGTGAACCATAGGTCTTGGTAAGATGCTCTACTACAATATCCATATACATGATTTTAATCGTGCAAAAGAAAGAAAAATCGAGCTAAATGTAAAGAGGTAAAATTACATTTAACATATTTTAACAGATGTAACTATTTTGCTAGGAGAGCCTTATTGGTTTGTCACCTCGGAAGTTTCAGAATTTTTAGCTGAATAATCTTTGGTATACTCCTCAAAGGATTGACTTTCATATGCTTTCTCACCAAAGAAATGGATTATGGGATCAAATTTCTCAACATCCATGAATCCGGGCACAACGGTTAACCACTCAAGTTTATCGGTCATAAAAACATAGGACGGGTAAGACATTTTACCTTTTAACAATGCCTGGGCTACCTGGTGGGTCGACCTGGTAGTTTCCGGGCTTGGATTTACAAACGTCTTGCCCTGGAAAATAATATCTTCTTTCATCTCAGCGTCAAATT
Organism: uncultured Bacteroidales bacterium; assembly: GCA_963753055.1. Classification (GTDB taxonomy): domain Bacteria; phylum Bacteroidota; class Bacteroidia; order Bacteroidales; family B18-G4; genus JAUWGC01. The sequence continues at coordinate 725,902 of CAVWAP010000004.1, forward strand.
TGACCGAATAGTAAGTCTCATTCATGTATTTAACAATCTTGGGATCCATGAAGGTGGACTTATCCATCTTCTTGCACCATGAGCACCAGTCTGTATAAACATCTATGAATAAGGGCTTTGGGTTTTTCAGGTTGGCTTCAACTGCTTCTGTGAATGTGTACCATTTGATTTTCTCAGGCGTTTCCTGTGCCTGTATCTGAGTTAGTCCGAAGACTATTATTAGTAAGGTGAGTATTGGCTTTGTCATTTAAATAGTTTTTAGATATATGCAAATATAATACATTTTACGTATCTGCATACTTCCATGTTTGTTATTTTTTCATTTTGAATGTCTTCTGTCTAATTCCCTTTTTAGATCTTTTTGTTTGATGTCTTCTCTCTTGTCGTAGAACTTCTTGCCCCTTGCCAGCGCAATCTCTAACTTCGCAAGCCCCCTGTCATTAATAAATAATAGCGTTGGTATAATTGTATAACCTTTTTCCTTTGTTTTTATTGCCAGCTTCTTCAGCTCTCGCCGTGTCAGCAGTAGCTTCCTGTCACGCTTTGGTTCATGATTATATATGGTCCCCATATTATACTCCGCAATATGCATGTTGATGACAAAAAGCTCATCTTCAATGAAGGAGCAATAAGATTCGGCCAGGCTGACCTTTCCTGTCCTGATGGATTTTATTTCCGTACCAGTTAGTTGGATGCCGGCAAGGTACTTGTCTTCCAGTGAGTACTGGTAGTAAGCTTTCTTGTTCTTTATCCTGATTCCTTCCGACATGATCGATAAATGATTTACTTTTTGAAGTCAAGCAAAGCAAATGTAGTGATTGATTTGGTTATGGCATTTTCAAAAGCTGCCCTGTCAATGGAGATATTCACTTTGTTTTTCCGGAAATACTGGAGTAACAATCCTGTTCTGATATTTCCAACCAGTTCATAACCAGCCATCGGGCAACCTCCCAGTCCGTTAAGGACCCCTTCAAAGCTTCGGCAGCCATTAGCAAATGCAGCATCGAGCTTCTTATACCAGTGTTCCAGAGTGGTGTGAAGATGTAACCCAAACTGAATGGTGGGATATGCAGGGACCAGCTTCTTAAAAGATTCCTCAATGCGGTCTGGTGTCCCAACACCAATGGTGTCAGATAAAACGATTCTTGTCACACCAATTTGAGATAATTTTTCAGTTTCTTCCATGAGCTGCTCAACATGCCATTCCTCATCATAAGGATTGCCAAACCCCATTGAATAATATACTGATAGTATCTTATCATTTCTCAGACAGATATCCATTATGTCCTTCATGGTGTCCCTGGATTTTTCCAGTGATGAATTAATGTTTTTCTGTAAAAAAATATTTGATGTTGAGTGCGGATAACCCAGGTATGTGATCTTATCAAACTGTGCTCCTTCTGATGCTCCCCGGCTGTTTGCCACAATGGCCAATAATTTCGATGTGCTGCCGGCCATATCAATCAGATCCAGTACCTCAGCAGTATCGGCAAGCTGGGGGATGGCTTTTGGTGAAACAAAGCTCCCGAAATCAATTATGTCGAACCCCACTTTAAGCAACGCATTGATATAAGTTGCTTTGGATGCTGTCGGAATGAAGGGCTTTATCCCCTGCATCGCATCCCGTGGGGTTTCTACCAGTTCAATCATTGTATTATTAGCTTAAGCGTTCCTGTATATTCTACGCTAAAAATGTCATTTTGTTTATTTGGAATCACCCAGGATCAATGGCAAACCGTCTGCAGAATTTCCAATCACGATAATTTTAGTGTTTGGTGAGTCTGCAAGCTTTAAAGTAGCCTCTATGCCTTTATCACGTAAGATATTGGTTGTCAAACTGGCATTGAGGATCTTGTTGGCTGTTGATTTACCTTCTGCTTCGATTTTTTGCCGTTCTGCCTCTTTCTGTGCAATTTGCAATTTGAACTCATACTCCAGGGATTGCTGTTCCTGCTCAAGCTTGCTTTCAATTGCTTCCTTAATGGTAGGAGGCAGGATGATTGAACGGATCAGGATCCTGTTCAGCTGTACATACTTCTGATCAAGGATTGTCCTTGTTTCAATGAATATCTCATCCTGGATCGCATCTCTTTTCGTGGAATAAATCTGTTCAGGTGTGTATCTGCCAATCACACTTCTTGCTGATGAACGCAGAGCGGGAATAACCACACGGCGAACATATTCTGTACCAATATTTCTTTGCAGGAGCCCAAGTTCCTCATACTGTGGCTGGTACCATGCTGATACATCAACTTTGATTTCCAGTCCATTGGATGATAACACGTTCAACTCCTCTGCAACTTCCTGTTGCCTGGTTTCGAAAATGTACATTTTATTCCATGGCGCCAGGAAATGAAATCCTTCACCAAAAGTTTGTGTAGTGTCAACGCCATCCCCGAAAGTTCTGAAAAGAATACCTGCGTGTCCGGTTTCAATAGTTTTTGTCATCCGGCTCCAGAAAACGATGATTAAGATAATTGCTAAGACGATCACTGCAATAGGGATCACCTTTTTAAAGTTTATTTCTTGCTCTGCCATAATTAATATTGTTTAAGGTTAATACACTACAAACTTAGCAAGAATTAGCTTAGTACTATAACTTTAATGTAAGACCCCCCATAAAGTGTATACCTGCCTGCGGGAAATATCCATCATATGTATTATAGGAGCCTTCGTAATAATAGCGGTATACCCATGCATTGGATTCATACATAACATTAAAGATGTTATTGAATTTCAGGCTGAAGCTGATCTCCTTTAAGAATTTCGGAAACAGGGAATAGGAAATAAGAATGTTGTTAACAAAGTAAGGATCGAGGCTTCTGTCATCACTTCCCGTATTATCAATAAACTGTTTTCCAACATATTTGCTATACAATGCGAGGTAAAGATCTTTGATTATTTCATAATTGAATATGCTGCTGAAAATCACAGAAGGTGAAAATGCTATTTCTGTATTACCAAGGGTGTCGGTGATCTGCCTTGGCCATTCATCCCAGTTGTCAGTATACGAAACAAAGTCCCTGATAATATTTCTGCTCACGGTAGCATTGGTGTTCCATGAAAGGTTTTTCAGGATCTTCCAACCAAGAGACAGTTCTATACCTGTTCGACAACTTTTGGGTACGTTTTCCATTACAGGATCACCTACATCATTGATCTTTCCTGTCAGTACAAGCTGATCTCTATAAAACATATAGAAAAGATTTGCATCCAGAGATAATTTCGATGAACTGAACTTATATCCTGTTTCCACATCGTACAGGGTTTCATGGACTGGTGAAGGGCGCTCGGGATTTGCATCAATGAGGGCAGAACGATTGGGCTCACGATTGGCTACAGCCAGCGAAAAATATAACTTGTTTGCTGCATTCAAATCGGCAGAAATTCCCAGCTTGGGATTGATGAAATTGTAGGAATGTGTTTGAGTGATATCCCTCAGGTCATTGTCAATTCCATTTATCCTGTAATCAATATGCCGGTACTGTAAATCACCGTATAAACTGATTTTTTCATTCAATTGGTAGTTGAGTTTCACAAAAATGTTGAAATCGTTTTTCTTTCCTTTGTTTTCATACCAGCGGTAGTTGTGATCGAAGTTTACCGCATATCGGGCCCAGATTATTTCACCGAAATGTTCTCCATCGTAGTAATTAAAAGAAGTCCCGATATTCAACAGTACTCTTTTTTTATTATCAAAATTGAACGACAAGGTGGCACCGAGGAAATCATTGTTAAGCCATCTTTGCCTGATAAGGTCGGTAGAGCTTATTGTATCATTACCAAGGATAGGATCATCAAGTTGATAATCACTGAAGGACTCATTTTCCCTGTACTCTTCATAATATCCTTTCCCTTTCGTATAATGTAGTGCAAGGCTTGATGTCCAGTTAATGCCGTATTGCTGGGCCCAGTGCAGATGATAGTGGGTTTGCACATAATTATCGGTCTGGTTATCGTAGTATTTCTCATTTCCGTTAACATCGGTATATAACCCCATCGGATTGTAAGTGCGGTTTGAGTCCAACATATATCCGGGCACTCCACCCCAGGCCTGGTATGTTTTCTCATATCCTGAGAAAATTGCGAATTTCACCAGGGATTTTTTTCCATAGTAAGCCCCCGATGTGTACATGGAATACAGGTTTGAAAATGCACGATCGATGTACCCATCCGAATGAATCTGTGACAACCTTACGTCGAATGCCCATTTGTCTTTGATCAGGCCGGTTCCGGCTTTCAGGGTATTTTTATAGGTATTGAATGAGCCAAAAGCAGTATTGATTTCGCCATAGGGTTCCGGATTCAGCTTTTCTGTCATGATGTTTATACTGGCTCCGAATGCCGAGGCTCCGTTAGTGGATGTGCCCACACCGCGCTGTATCTGGATGTTGTCGACCGAGGAAGCAATATCCGGCAGATCGACCCACCAGACTCCCTGTGATTCAGCATCGTTCAATGGGATGCCGTTGATGGTTACATTGATCCTGAAAAGGTCTGTTCCACGAATTCGTATTCCGGTATACCCAACCCCGACACCTGCATCACTGGTTGTGACAACTGAGGGTGTCATTTGCATAATATATGGCATGTCCTGTCCCAAATTTGTCTTGCTGATTTCTTTACTGTCCAGTATGGAATAGGTTGTGGGTGATTTTGCCTGTGCCCTGGTGGCACTGATGATCACTTCATCCTGCAGCAAAGCGCTGTGCTGCATCTGAATATTCAACTCATGGTCCTGTTCCAGCTTTAATTCATTCAGGTAATCTGAGTACCCGATATAGGTGACTTTAATTTGATAATTCCCTCCTGTCAGGTTAGAAATGTCAAACTCACCCTCGGGCCCACTGGTATGGACCAGGTATGTATTTTGAATGATGATATGTGCTCCGGGAAGCGGTTCACTGGTTTCAGCATCAATGACCTTACCGCGGAGATGAAATTGAGCATAGGAACCCAATACCAATAAGAGCATCAGATGCAATAGCATTATTTTTTTCATGGCATTGTTCATTTTCCCTGCGCCGGCATTACCCGGATCAGGTGCAATGGGTATGATCTCAGCCCGATTTTTATAAGGCACCCCCATTGGAATAGTACTACAAAATTAAGAAAATTTAGAATTCCCTGTACAGGTTTAAAAAATTTGGTTTGAAATGGTAGGAGATGGTTTGACGGGCCAGGTCAAAAAGGCTTCGATGGGTATGGTCAATGATTGTTGAATCAGATGTGCAAACAACACCATCTTCCATATTTTTAAGAATATAGTCTGGAGAGTTCGCTGTTATAGCATCTCCCGGAAGGTCAATATTACGTAGCATCTCCTTGACTTTCGCTGCTAAAATTCCACTTTTGCTCACAGGTGCATCAAAGTAAAACTGCGCAGATTTGACTTTCATTTTTATCAGGTAATCAAGAATCAACTGGATGCTGCGATCGAAGAGTGCGGTACGGAACACTTTCCCATGTACTTCAGATGCATCCCTCAGATAATTGTCGTTTGAGAGGAACACTGCATTTCCATTCAGGTAGGTTCCAATGGTTATCAAGACATTATATCCATCAATATGCAGATCTTTCGATCCAATATCATCTTCATCAATTAGCAGAACAGACCTCCTTGATTTATTGTCTGTGGTTGTAAGGCCCCGGTATAGCATCGTACGCTCAACTCCTGATAAAGAATATCGATCACCAATTAGCTTTATAATGGCTTTCTGCGGGAAGTTTTTCTCAAGTAAATAAAGATAATCACTTGCTGCTTCTATGAATTGAGGAGATAAGTCCATGGAATGGAGATTATTTAGTGGCAACACAAAATATGATATACCGGCCTTGTTTGGGAATGATATTGTTGAACAATGACTTGTCAACATGGCCGAGCACTTTTCTGATTGGCTCATTACTGCCCAGTAAACCCAAAAAACCAGCTGTCTGAAATCTATAATTGTTAAATTCAGATAACAAACTGCCAATTTCATTGATTTCAAGATAGTTCCACGATCTACTCCACTTTACAAACTTATGTCGCAAGAATTGATGAAATTTTGTTGCCTGGAGATTTTCCGCAAATAACAACTGCCCTCCTGGTTTAAGACATTTATAAACTTCATTGATGCACTTCTGCTGAAGGTCATCTCTGCCGTTTCGGCCTACTGCACCAATGATTGACTTAAAGATTACGATATCAAAATGATTTTGATAAGGTATATTGATTGCGTCAATAGCCTCATAATCAATTTGATCTGTCACACCATACTGTTTGTGCAATGCTGATGCAGTTGGCTCTGGATCCTGTACATCTGAACAAACAACATGGTATCCTTTATTTGCCAGCCATAGTGACAATCCGCCATCTCTTGCGCCTAATTCAAGACATTTGAATGATTGGTCCGGTAAGTCAGCGTTTTTATCCCAGAATCGTAGTGCTAACGACCAGTTTACAATGTCCCAGCTAATGATATCTTTAGTGATTTGATCCACTTGAAAAACCTATCAAGAAAAAATATATTGACAATGATAATAAATATTCTATATCTTTGCCGAGCTTAAGAAAGTGATTTTTTAAATATAAAGATCGTTTTTTTAATTTCATCCAGAATGGGTGAAGAGAAATTTTTTTTGTTACTTAATTATTTTTACAATGAACATTTACGTAGGTAATTTGAATTACAATCTGAAGGAAGACGAGCTTCAGGAACTTTTTGGCCAGTATGGCGAAGTTACATCAGTTAAAATCATCGCCGATAAATTTACCGGCAGAGCTAAAGGTTTTGGCTTTGTGGAAATGGCGAATGATGATGAAGCCCAAAAGGCTATGGATGAACTTGATGGAAAAGATGTTGGCGGCAGGAACATTAAAGTTAACCAAGCCAGACCACCACAAGAACGATCATAGTATTCATTAACTCTTATTATGACTTTAAGTAAAACTGCTAAGGCAGACGATACCGTTAAAGTCCACTACAAGGGTTCTCTTGAAGACGGACAGGTGTTTGATACTTCTGAGAACCGAGATCCCCTACAGTTTACAATGGGAGCAGGACAACTGATCCCGGGTTTTGAGAACGCAGTCCTGGGCATGTCGGTGGATGATATAAAAACCATTAACATCCCATTTGCTGAAGCATATGGTCCTGTTCAGGAGGAATTGATGCAGGAGATCAGTAAGACTCTTTTACCAGAGGATTTAAAGGTGGAAGCAGGAATGCAGCTGGTTTCCAAACAGGAAGATGGGGCAGAAGTGGTGGTAATTGTGTCTGAAGTTAAGGATGAAACTGTTGTCATTGATGCCAACCATCCCTTAGCTGGTAAGGACTTAACATTTGAAATCAAATTGGTTGAGATTGTTTAAGTAATCTTCCAATCAACCATTATTTTTCACTCTGAACCTGGAAAATGTTTAGGAGCTGAATTTCTGTTCAGGAAGTTCAGTAAATACTTTTCTGCGTTTGATATAATGCTCAAACGCAATATTTCCTTTGTATACCTGTGAGGGTTTCTTGTGGATTAAGGCTTTCCTTTTCTTTCTGATTGCAGGGAGATGCCTGTAAAAGCTGCAATGCGCTTTTAGCACAGCGGTAAAATCCTTCACATGTCCTTCAAACAGGAATTTCATGGATGCAATACCGTCGAGGAATAATCGTGCTATGTAAACCTTGAGAAGCCGCTTCTTTTCAAGGTTTTTATACAATAGTGTCATATTATTCCTGAAGTTGAGATAGGTTTTTCTGGATGAAACCTTTGGCAAGGTACCTCCTCCGACATGATATACTGTGGAACAGGGGCAATACATAATCCTGTAACCATTATTCTTCAGTCGCCAGCAGAAGTCAATCTCTTCCATATGAGCAAAAAAATCACCATCCAGGCCATGGTACTCATGAAATAGTGGTGCCTTGACAAACATACATGCACCGGTAGCCCAAAATACTTCAATAGCATCATCATATTGCCCAAGGTCCTCTTCCAGAAACTGGAACAGCCTGCCTCTGCAGAACGGATAACCGTATTTATCAATAAATCCACCTGCTGCCCCGGCGTATTCGAACAGACTTTTGTCATGAAAGGACTTAATCTTTGGCTGGCAGGCAGCAATCATCGGATCCTGTTCCATGAGTTCAATTACAGGCCTGATCCAGTTCTCCGAAACTTCAATGTCTGAGTTTAAAAGAACATAATAATCGGCATCAACTTTTGCCAGGGCCTGGTTGTAGCCTTCTGCAAAGCCATAGTTCTTTTCATTCGAAATAATCCTGATCTCAGGGAAGTTTGTCTTGAGAAAATCGACAGAATCATCTGTTGATGCATTGTCTGCAATGATTATATCGGCATCATCCTTACTGAATTGGATGACATTGGGCAAAAACTTCTCAAGGAACTTTTTGCCATTCCAATTTAATATCACCACAGCAACTTTCTTCAATCTGATTGATTTTGATCCTCAGTAAAATCACGCTTATGCTTCCATCTCCTGTGTGACCATAGCCAGTTATCGGGTGCCTGTTTGATGGAATTCTCAAGTAAAGATATATAATTTTTGATTATTCCGTGCTCACTGCTGTCCTTGGGATGGCTTGTTATTAATTTGAACACTCCGTGGTACCTGCCTCTGCCAATACGCTGTATATCGATGAAAACCACCCCCATATCTAATGATACTGCAATTTTTTCAATGCCCAGAAAAAACCCGGTTTCCTGGTTAAAAAACTGCCCCCAATAGTTAATCTCGCTTTTCGTTGGTGTTTGATCAGCAGCAAATACATTGAATGTTAAACGGTTCTTATTTTTTATCAAAGTCCTGAATGTTTCTTTAAAAGGTATCACGCTGTCTTTATGAAATCTGGTGCGCAAATAGGTCATGTACTTATCAAACCGTTTGTCGGAAAGCGGTTTCACAATAGCGTATCCTTTCTGTTCAGTGATTAGTCCGAGTGCTATACCCATCCATTCCCAGTTTCCACAATGACCGATAGTTACGATGATGCTTTTATTTTGCTTGAAAAGGTCCCTGAATATTTCAATATTCTCAAACGAAAACCTTTTAAGAATCTGATCTCTGGTAATGCTACGGAGCTTGATGACTTCCAATATGATATCTGCGAGGTTCCTGTAGTATTGCTTTACAATTTTTCTTATTTCAGTATCGCTTTTGTCAGGAAATGCATTTTTTAAGTTGCTAAATATGATAATCCTCCTGTAGCGAAAAATATAGTGTAGCAGGAAAGATAAAAAATCAGAAAATATATATAAACATCTGAATGGAAGTTTGGAAATTACCCAAAAGCAAGCCTTGATTAAATAGAAAAGGATAACCATGCAGCTTGATTGTTTAATATGGGTTATCCCAATAATCATGCACCCTGCTGCCCCAGACATCAGGATAATTACTGATATCTATATTGTATGGGTCGAAGGTACGGTTATGTACCATCACCTGCCAGCGGTAGTTATGCACTTCCCCTCTTGCATCTGAATGCACTAAACTGAAATCATTAGTAATTATATCATGCGTATAAAAAACAAACCTCTTGTTTCGCTGGTTATCCCCCAAAGTATAATACTGCCAGATCTCGTAAGGGTATGCTGAAGGTTCATTATAGCTTCTGGAAATAATATTCGGAGCACCATATTTAAGGTATACTATACCTCTGTCTGTGTCGTATCCCAATGTATTTGGTGTGGAATAAGATGCATTAACTTTCTTCACTTCTATCAAATAGTCCTCCCAGGCCCGTTGTGGGTCCAAGGGGTTCCTGGTTTTCCAGAAATTCAGAAAAAATTGCTGCATGGTCGTCAGTTCCGATTCTTTCAGATGCTTTCTGATAAAAACCCTTTCCATTTCAGTACTGATAGGGCTTAGGAAGTGAATATAAAGGGCAAGGGAGTCTTTATGTGTATAATGATCAACAAATGAATTCTCAGTTTCTACCGCTGCCAGGTCTTCCATGTCAAACTCGACATAAGGATTACTTCTTTGAATGAATAATTTCTGGTTGGCAATCACTTCGTTGTCCCGGTTCCTTGCCTCAACAACCAGATTGTAGTTTCCTGAAGGCAGATAACCAATATCAAATTCACCAACTACTGGGATAACAGGACTCACATCTTCTCGCTTATTGCGTTGGAAATTCTTTAGGGTTTGACCGGTTTCAAATGCTTCAATATAATAGCTTACCAGAAACTTACCATCTTCGCCAAAGGCCAGTTTACTGAAATATATCTCACTGTAAAACTTCAATTTAGACACTGATTGTGGGTAGAAATTATAAACATATGGCAGAAAATCATAACCGCCACGTGATCGAATATTTGGTGTCTTGGTCTCATGATATGACTCGATTAACTCAATCTCGGAAAAGCATATCTGATCTGTGGGATAATCGATTTCAACAGGTTCGATGGTAACGAATGGATCAATTTCACTGTTTTTATCCACAATGCTTATCTCCATATCATAATTTCCGTTCTTTAGCAGATAACGTTGCTGATCAACAAAAGTAAATGCTACCGATGCAGTGTCTTCCACTGAGGGACTCTTTATCTCATATTTATCAAAATCAATAATTTCCTCACCCTGCCGGAAAATAATTGTGACTTCAATATTTCCCTGGAATTTCCCGTCCTCAGTTTGGACATAATGAATGCTTTCTGCAAGAATAGAAAGGTAGGTTTCAATGTATGGCCCTTCATCTGGAGAATTAAATGTGGTGTACGAAAGATAGGCCATGATGTTTTTGCCCTGTAAATGGCTTCCCAAAGCAATAAAGAGCAAGGTTAATGTAAAATATGTCAGCTTTTTCATATGGCTTCTATTAAGTGATCAAGGATAATTAGGTCATTCATTAGCAAAGGTATAAAAATTAGCCGTGCTGTCAAGATGGAATCAGTTAACGGCACCCTGCAACCAGTTTAAGGCAAGGACGTGAGGATATTTTTCAAACATCCATATTGATATATTTGAAAATTGTATTATTTTTGCATCGGAGAAATGGCAGAGTGGTCGAATGCGGCGGTCTTGAAAACCGTTGGCCGTTCACGCGGCCCGGGGGTTCGAATCCCTCTTTCTCCGCAGCGCAATATTAAGCCCTTTTTAGGGCTTTTTTATTTTGGAGAAGACGAGATAAAGTTTTCTTTAGCTTGGCTTCGACAGAATAAAAAATACACACCGCAGGTGTGGCTTAATATTGCGCTGCTGCCCCCCCCCGCGGATCACGTTAGTAATCCCGGTATCAAATCACCATGTTCCAAGTATATGGCTTTATAGCATAATTTTATTTACGTTGCTTTTCAATCATTTCATATTTTTGTCGGTATGTTCAAAGAAATAAACCCCCAGCTGCTCGATTGTGTGATGCGTGAGAAAGACCACGTGATCTACTACGGAGATTCTCCCCTGTGCTCTCCTGCAGGCAATGAGATCAGCCATAAGGAACCACGCATCCTGAAACACCTGATGATCAAGATAACTATCAGTAAAGTGATTGATTCACAGTCAGTTAATTCATATGCTGTTTTCGCTTTTCAAAAGGATTTTCTGGAAAAAAAGAATGATCCGCTGAAAAAGCATTTTCAACAAGTCATCGATAAGGATAAGCTGGTACAAACTAAAATGCATAAGGTTACTTCCAAACTTATTGACGTGCAAGATGCCCTGGATTACCTTGAAGAAAACACACAGGTGCTTAACCTGATTTTCCTGGGCGTTTCAGAGATAGTCACAAGGATGAGTAATTTCCTGTATGAAGACATCTCAAGCAATCCATACAATGGTGAAAAGCCTGATACCATCATTGATTTTCTTAAGTATCATTATGATAAGCTTGAAATTGAGTATCAATCGGCTGTCAATATTCTCTGTGCATACCACCAGGCAGGCATAATGTTGCCTTTGTTGCTGGTAAAGCATAAAATTACACCTTCAGAATATGCCAATGCACTGGTTGCCATTCACCTTAACCGCTCAGCAGAAAAGAACCCGGCATCATTACCAGCGATAATGGGTCTGGAGGATAAAGACAATGATACACCTATTGATTGGAACCACCCGGATCAGGGATTTCACATCTTCCACCAGGAAGCCTTGAGAGTACTTGAATATCTATCTTTCTTTGATGAATCAGAAGCTAAACAATCTGGTATACAGGTGTTGATTGATGAAGGTGAGAGCTACCATCTGGAATTCAAAACTTCCTTCAGATGGGATATGCATCAGGAGAAGAAGAACCCGGCTGTAGAACATGCAAGCTTGAAGACTATTTCAGCATTCCTGAATTCCAGCGGAGGGAACCTGCTTATTGGTGTAACAGATGATGGGAGTATCAGTGGCATTGAAACTGACCGCTTTGAAAACGAGGATAAGTTTTTATTACATTTCTGGAATATGATCAAAGCATCTATGGGACAGGAGGTAACACCATATATCCAGTCAGTCATTGAAAAAATTGATGGTAAAACTGTTTGCCGAGTAAATTGCCTGCGAAGCCCCAGTCCGGTATTTCTTAAGCAAAAAGGCTTTGATGAGGAGTTTTATATCCGGGTTGGACCCAGTTCTGCAGCACTTGAAATTCGAGAAGCATTGAAATACATTGCAGAGCGATTCCCTAAGTAATCTTAGTTTAATATTGATTTTTTATTAAAAACATTAATTAATTAGACTTGTTCTAATTAATTTGAAGTAATTTTGTCTACTCAACTAGGTTAGTGAAAAAGTTATAAATCAGGGCAATGAGCTATATTCAATTCGATAAAAACCAACTTATAAATCTGGAGTACTCGCTGAATAAGGAATTGATCCGTTCAAACAGGGCTGGTGCCTATGCCAGCAAAACCATAATCGGCTGTAATACAAGAAAATATCACGGCCTTTTAGTAGTTCCACAACCAGGGATCGATAACGAAAACCATGTACTTCTGTCAAACCTTGATGAAACAATAATACAGCATGGTGCTGAATTTAACCTTGGGATCCATCAATTTCCCGGGGGAGTGTTTCATCCAAAAGGTCATCGCTATATCCGTGATTTCGGTACTGATCCTATTCCATATATTATTTACCGTGTGGGTGGCGTAGTACTGAAGAGGGAAATGTTATTTATGCAGAGCAATGACAGGATCCTGTTTAAATATACCTTATTGGAAGCACATTCTCCAACCCGGCTACGGTTGAAACCATTCCTGGCCTTCAGGAATGTTCATCACCTGAGCCGCGCTAATATGAATATCCAGGACAAATATGAAAGGATAGATCATGGGATCAGGATGAGGCTTTACCCTGGATATTCTATGATATACATGCAAATATCCAAACCAGCAGATTATACCCATGTTCCTGACTGGTATTATAATGTTGAATACCAGGAGGAAATGAGAAGAGGCTACGATTACCAGGAAGATCTGTTCATCCCCGGATTTTTTGAATTTCCCATTCGAAAGAACGAGAGTGTGATATTTAGTGCGGGCATAAAACAGGTTAGTCCACAGTCCCTGAAGAGGTCGTTTACTGCAGAAGTCAATAAAAGGATTCCAAGGGATAATTACGAGAACTGCCTGGTCAACTCAGCCCAGCAATTTATTGTCAAGAAGGGTAATAAAACTGAGATAGTAGCAGGCTATCCCTGGTTTGGCCGCTGGGGTAGAGATACTTTCATAGCTCTACCAGGCCTTACTTTTGTCCTGGGAGATATCAAAACAGGAAAAGCTGTAATAGATACCATGATATCTGACCTCAAAGGGCCGTTATTTCCCAATGTAGGTTCGGGACTCGAATCAGCGTACAATTCTGTGGATGCTCCCTTGTGGTTTTTCTGGTCACTTCAGCAGTATGCGGCATTCTCCAATAAGCATGACCAGATCTGGGGTACCTATGGAAAGAAAATGAAATTGGTACTTGAAGGGTTCAGGGATGGAACTGATTTTGGCATCGGGATGCTGGATAATGGACTGTTAAAGGCAGGTGAACCAGGTTATGCACTGACCTGGATGGATGCTGTTGTTAACGGTAAGCCTGTTACACCGAGGCATGGACTGGCAGTTGAAATCAATGCATTATGGTATAATGCAATCAGGTTTAGTATTGAAGTGGCTGAGCTGGCCGGGGATAAGAAGTTTGTTAATCAATGGTCGGAAATAGCTGAGCGGATACCCGAAGCTTTTGAACAAGTATTCTGGAGTGAGGAAAAGCAATTTCTTGCTGATCATGTGACGGATGAAAAGCCATGCTGGTGCATGCGGCCAAACCAGATCTTTGCTGCTTCATTACCATACAGCCCTGTCAGGGAAGAGATCCGGCAGGCCGTTGTTGAAAAAGTACAGCAGGAGCTGCTTACACCAAGAGGCTTACGTACGCTTTCACCAAAAAATCCTAAGTATAAAGGAACCTATGCAGGGGATCAAAAACAAAGAGATGCTGCTTATCACCAGGGAACTGTTTGGCCATGGCTGCTCGGCCATTTTGCTGAAGCATATTTGAAGATCCATGGAGCATCAGGTGTGTCGTTTATTGAAAATATCTATCATGCATTTGAAGATGAAATGACTGAGGCTGGCATAGGTACCATCTCAGAAATATATAATGGTGATCCACCCCATAAAGCTGTTGGCGCAATATCCCAGGCATGGAGTGTAGCTGAACTGTTGAGAATAAAATATTTATTAGATAAATACAGAGAATGAAAGTATTGATGTTTGGCTGGGAATTTCCGCCACATATAACCGGTGGATTGGGAACCGCTTGTTTTGGACTAACCAAAGGATTGCTCAAACAAGGTGTAGAAGTCATATTTGTGGTTCCAAAAGCCTACGGTGATGAAGACCAGCAGGCAGTCCGCTTAGTCAATGCAAGTGATGTTTCCATAGATTTTACGGATTCAACTTTCAGGGATTATTGGAATAGGATCACCTACATGGAAATCGGTTCAAACCTGATACCATATGTCGGCCCGGAGGAGTTTGCCAGGATGACCAGCGACGATGAGCTGGAAAAAACCTTGCGAAGCGATAGCACATTGACTGAAAAATTTGAGTTTTCAGGGAAGTATGGAAAAGATCTCATGGAAGAGGTTAAACGCTATGCCCTGGTAGCTTCAGCTATTGCAGCAAAGACAGATTTTGATGTCATCCATGCACATGATTGGTTAACCTATGCAGCCGGTATAGCAGCGAAAGCTGTTAGTGGAAAGCCATTGGTAGTCCATATGCATGCTACGGAATTCGATCGCTCGGGAGAGAATATTAACCAGAATGTCTATGACATTGAGAGGAAGGGGATGGAAGAAGCCGATAGTGTGATTGCGGTAAGTAATCTCACAAGAAATATTGTAATCAACAGATACGGTATTCCGGCGGAAAAAGTGGTCACTGTTTATAATGCTGTTGACCCGGTTTACAAGGAAGATGGGGTTTATGACAGGTATGTGAAAGAAAAAATTGTCACTTTCCTGGGAAGGATTACCTTCCAGAAAGGACCCGATTATTTTGTTGAAGCAGCAAAGAAAGTGCTGGATAAAGACCTTAATGTCAGATTCGTCATGGCCGGAAGTGGTGACATGATGAATAAGATCATACGACGTGTAGCGGAGCTTAAAATTGCTACTAAGTTCCATTTCACCGGTTTTCTGCAGGGCAATGATGTCGACAGAATGTTTTCCATGAGTGATGTGTTTGTTATGCCCTCAGTATCAGAGCCATTTGGCCTCGTGCCACTTGAAGCTATGAGGTCGAACGTGCCTGTTGTCATCTCCAAGCAATCCGGTGTGGCTGAAATCCTGAAGCATGCCCTGAAGATAGATTTCTGGGACATCGACGCCATGGCAGACTGTATTTATGGACTATTGCATTATGACGGACTTTCAAAAATGTTCAGAAGGTACGGAAAGGATGAAGTTGATAGTCTGAAATGGGAAAATGCCGCCCTTAATGTTAGGGATGTATATATCGAAACAATTAATAAAACTATAAACTGAAGCATTATATGAAGTCACTATGCTTTTATTTCCAGGTTCATCAACCGTTCAGGTTAAAAACTTACAGGTTCTTTAATATTGGTAATGATCATAATTATTATGATGATTATCAGAACCGCTTTATTGCTAAAAGGGTATCTGAAAAGTGTTACCTGCCCATGAACCAATTGTTGCTGGATCTGATCAATGAATACGGATCAGCATTCAAGATCAGCTTTTCAATATCCGGTACTGCACTTGAAACATTTGAAAAATATGTTCCTGAAGTGCTGGAAAGTTATAAGCAATTAGCGCGTACCGGTTCGGTGGAATTCCTGGCTGAGACATATGGCCATGCCCTTAGTGCCTTGAAGAGCAAAGAGGAATTTGCAAAGCAGGTTAAACTGCAAAGTGATAAGATCGAGCAACTTTTCGGTCAAAAGCCAACCACATTCCGTAATACGGAGCTGATCTACTCTGATGAGATAGGAGCCATGGTTGCTGATATGGGCTACGAAACAATGTTGACAGAAGGCGCCAAGCATGTTTTGGGTTGGAAAAGCCCTAACTTTATGTATTGTAACGCCATCAACCCTAAACTGAAACTATTGCTTAAAAATTTCCAGCTTAGTGATGATATTGCTTTCCGGTTTTCACAGCAAAGCTGGGATGGCTGGCCATTAACAACAGAGAAATTTGTGGACTGGTTAAATTCTATTGATGGGAAGGAAGAAGTCGTTAACCTTTTTATGGATTATGAGACTTTTGGCGAACACCAATGGCCCGAAACGGGTATTTTTGACTTCATGAGAGCACTTCCTGCAAGGATATTCTCTCATTCTAAATACCAGTTTAACACACCAAGTGAACTTTCCAGGATTCTTCAACCGGTTGGTGCAATACATGTCCCATACCCAATCTCCTGGGCGGATGAAGAAAGAGACCTCACTGCCTGGCTCGGAAATGAACTGCAGGATGAGGCTTTTGATAAACTTTATGAGGCAGAGCACAAAATTAAGGATTGTAAAAATGAAGCCCTGCTGAGAGATTGGACGATGCTTCAAACCTCTGACCACTTCTATTACATGTGTACCAAGTGGTTCTCTGATGGTGATGTGCATAAGTACTTCAACCCATATGGCTCTCCCTATGAGGCATTTATTAATTATATGAATGTGCTTTCTGATTTTCTGGCTAGGATTGAAGAAGATTGCAAAGAAAGACCGGTCTCTAAAAGTGTGGAAAAGAAGGCAAAAGTGGCTAAAAAACCAAAGAAACCTGCAGCAAAACCTGCTAAAGCAACAAAGCCCACTAAAAAAGGAAAATAAATTTAGCGATATATGGATCTGAGCATCAAGGATAAATTATTTGTAGTTACCGGTGCCAGTGCGGGGCTGGGCTATGCAGTTTTGCAAAGGTTGGTGGATGAAGAGGCAAGAGTTATTGCCATTGCAAGAAATGTTGAATCGCTAAAAGATATTGAAGCAAGGACACCAGGAAAGGTACTCAGCTATGCCGGAGATGTTTCTTTAGAGGAGACTTTACAGGCTATTATAAATATGGTTGGGGAACAGCCCCTTGATGGTTTGTTTGTGAATGCCGGTGGACCACCAGCCATGTCGTTCATGGAAACAGAACTTTCAGATTGGGATGAAGCATACAGGATGTTGCTTAGGTGGAAATATGCCCTGGTTAAATCCTTTGTTCCTAAATTCCTGGAACAGGGGTACGGAAGGATACTTTTCAGTGAAAGCTCCTCGGTAAAGCAACCGGTAGAAAACCTGGTACTGAGTAATTCGATAAGGATGGCTGTGGTTGGCATGGCAAAAACGATGTCGGAAGAATTGGCTTCAAAAGGAATAACCGTCAATGTTATTGCTCCCGGAATGCATGATACCAAAGCGATTGACAGACTGCTGAAGAAAAAGTGCAAGAACGAGGGTATCTCAATGGATGAGGCAAAAGCAATATTGATCCAAAGAATAAAAGTAGGTCGGATGGGTAATCCCAATGATTTTGCTTCCCTGGCCGTATGGCTGCTATCTCCTATGTCAAACTTTATCACCGGCCAGACCTTTGCAGTTGATGGAGGTGCGATTAAATTTTCATTAGGCTAAAAATTTTTAGGATACAGAACAAGAGATGACTAATCATACTAGTATTTCAAGACCAAATTACCTGTTTGAAACCAGCTGGGAAATTTGTAATAAGGTTGGTGGTATTTATACAGTATTATCAACCAAAGCTCTGACATTGGTAAGCGAATTGAAGGATAATTATATCCTGATCGGCCCCGATGTTTGGAAGGAAACCATTGAAAATCCTGATTTCATTGAAGACCCAACCATTTTTAGGTCCTGGCGGGAAAAGGCCAGGCGTGAAGGCTTAAACATCCGCTTAGGAAGATGGAATGTTGCAGGCAGGCCTATCGTGATCCTGGTTGATTTCACACCGTATTTTACAGACAAGGATAAAATATTTTTCGAATTCTGGGAGAATTATAAACTGGATTCGCTTACCGGCCAATGGGACTATATTGAGCCTGCATTGTTTGGTTATGCTGCGGCCCTGGTGATTGAAAGCTTTTATGATTTTAACCTTTCTGCCGAGGATAAGATTGTTGCGCAGTTTCATGAATGGATGACCGGCACGGGAATACTGTACCTGCGTGAAAATGTACCTCAGGTTGGTACAATCTTTACTACTCATGCGACAGTCCTTGGAAGGTCTATTGCGGGAAACGGGCTACCTCTTTATGAGCAGATGCAACAATTTAACCCAACACAGCTGGCAAAAGAGTTTGGTGTTCTTTCCAAGTACTCTTTGGAAAAACTATCAGCCCGGGAAGCTGATTGCTTTACAACCGTGAGTGAGATTACTTCAAAAGAATGCGAGTCGTTCCTTGATAAAAATGTTGATGTAATCACTGTGAATGGATTTGAGAATTCTTTTGTCCCTGATGAGCTGAGTTTTGATAAGAAAAGGGGAGAGGCAAGGGAAAAGATCATTAATGTTGTCAAGGGTATGCTGAACCAGGAAATACCAGATGATGCAGTCCTTACGCTCAATAGTGGGAGGTATGAATTTAGTAATAAAGGCATTGATCTCTTTGTAGATGCCCTGGGGAAACTAAATAAAACTCCTGACCTGGACCGTACCATCGTTGCGATGATTGCTGTGCCGGCACATCAGTCTGGTTTAAGGACTGACCTGTTAAACCGCATCGGGCAACCAGATTTCAATAATCCTTTGTCGGAAGAATATTTGACTCATCATCTCTATGATGAATCCAATGATCCTGTACTTAAACTGGCCAGGGAGAATGAATTGCTGAACCGCCCCGGAGACAAGGTTAAGTTGATTTTCGTTCCAGCATACCTGGATGGGAACGACGGGATCTTCAACATGCCTTATTATGATTTCCTGATCGGCTTCGACCTGACAATATTTCCATCATACTATGAACCATGGGGCTATACGCCACTTGAAAGTGCTGCATTTCATATCCCGACAATAACAACGAATGTTGCTGGATTTGGCTTGTGGGTTCAGAATGATTTTGGTGCTGACCAAAAGGGCGTTCATGTCATTGACCGGTCTAAAGAAAGCCATCAATCAGTTGATGAAATTCTACATCTTTTAAAGGAATTTATTGGGTATAGCCAGGAGCAAAAGGTATCAGCAAATCATGATGCTTATGAGATATCGCAGCAGGCTTTATGGGAGAACTTCATTGATAATTATTATCATGCCTACTCAATCGCCCTGGTGAAGGCTGAAGAGAGAGAAGAACTTTTCAAAGGCAAACAACAGCAATATCAATTCTTTGAATATAAGGATGTTAGCTTAAAGGAACCTTCATGGAAGAAGATAGTGGTTGAAACGGAATTTCCAAATAAGCTTAAAGGTTTAAGGGAGCTTGCAGGCAATATCTGGTGGTCATGGAATTGTGATGCAGTTGAGCTTTTTGAAATGATTGACCCATCAGCCTGGAAGAAACTTCATCACAACCCCTTGCCATTGCTTGAGTCTCTTTCTTTTGAGCGGTTAATGGAATTAGAGAATGATGCAGGCTTCATTGAGAAGTTACAGGCAGTGCATTCACGCTTTAAGAAATACATTTATGATGCTGAAAATAATAAGGAAGAGCTGGTTGCTTATTTCAGTATGGAGTTTGGGTTACATGAATCATTGAAGTTATATTCCGGTGGCTTGGGCATTCTTGCAGGGGACTATCTTAAAGAAGCCAGTGACAGCAACAAGACCATGGTTGGTGTCGGGCTTTTATACCGCAATGGATATTTCCAGCAACAGCTGACCGCCTCTGGGGAGCAGGTCTCAGTCCTGGAACCACAACGCTTCAGCCAGCTCCCATTGGAACCGGTCAGGGATAAGGCAGGTGACTGGATCAAGGTAAATATTGCCTTGCCCGGGAGGACTTTGACAGCCAAGGTATGGAAGCTCATGGTTGGCAGAATACCCTTGTACCTCCTTGATGCGGATATCAGCGACAACAACGAGAAGGACAGGACCATAACCCATCAGCTCTACGGAGGTGACCTTGAGAACCGGCTTAAGCAGGAATTGCTTCTCGGTGTTGGAGGCATCAGGATGCTTGAGGAACTGGGGATCAAAGCAAGGGTTTATCACTGTAATGAAGGGCATGCGGCTTTCATAGGTATAGAACGGCTCAGAAGATACGTACAGATACTGAAGCTGTCTTTCAACCAGGCCCTGGAAGTCGTTCGTTCAACAACGTTATTTACGACTCATACACCGGTACCAGCCGGGCATGATGCTTTTAGTGAGGAATTACTGAGAACTTATATTCCCCATTACGCTGAAAGGTTAAATATTCCCTGGTCCGACTTTATGAACCTGGGCAGGATTATACCTAATAACGTACAGGAGAAATTTTCCATGAGTGTCCTTGCAGCAAGATTGTCACAGGAAATTAATGGTGTTAGTAAGATCCATGGGAATGTTTCCAGAGAAATGTTCAAGGATCTTTATCCAGGTTACTTCCCTCATGAGTTGCATATCGACCATGTTACAAATGGAGTGCACATGCCAACATGGGCTGCTCAATCCATTAAAAATATCTGGGGCAAAGTAGATCAGGTCCCGGATGAAGAAATCTGGAACATAAGGAAGGAATTAAAAAGGAACCTGATTAGCTTTCTAAAAGAAAGGCTTAAAGAGGATATGACAAGGCGGCAGGAATCACCAAACCTGGTCATCAAGGCATTGGATTCACTGAATGAAGACACCTTGCTCATAGGGTTTGCAAGAAGGTTTGCGACATACAAGAGGGCTGATCTTATTTTCCATAACCTGGATCGCCTGGCAAAAATACTTAACAACCCGGAACACTCAGTGCAGATGATCTTCGCTGGGAAGGCGCACCCTAATGATAAGGCCGGGCAGGATCTTATTAAAAGGATCATTGCCATCTCCCGCGAAAAGGAATTTCTTGGGAAGATATTCTTCGTGGAGAATTACGATATGGAAATTGGCCGAATGCTGGTCCAGGGTGTTGATGTATGGCTGAATACTCCAACGAGGCCGTTGGAAGCTTCTGGGACGAGCGGACAGAAAGCCGCATTGAATGGTGTCCTGAACTTTAGCGTACTCGACGGCTGGTGGGCGGAGGGATATACACAAGGCGGTGGCTGGGCCATTACAGAAGCGAGGACATACGATAATCAGCAATTTCAGAACGAGCTGGATGCAGAAACCATTTATAATATGATTGAGGATGATATTCTTCCACTTTACTATATTACAGATGATCAGGGCGTTCCGATTGACTGGGTGCAGTGTATTAAAAAAGACATCAGTGAGATTGCTCCTAACTTCACCATGAAGAGAATGATGGATGATTATTATAATAAGTTCTATAATAAAATGTTTGTCCGCAGCAAGATCCTGAAAGATGCAGGGTACGCGGAAGCAAAGGCTCTGGCAAGATGGAAGGAAGATATCAGGAATGCCTGGGATAATATGGAGATTCTTTCTGTGAAGGTACCTAATGCCAATAAAAAACCATTGAAGCTGGGTCAATTATTTAAAGCTGAAATAGAGATCAAGACGGCCGGTATCAATGCCTCAGATCTGGGTGTCGAAATCCTCTTTGGAAAACCAATACATGGTGTGGTTGAGCAACCATTATTTGTTAAACCATTGCATCTGAAAGGAGAAGAGGACGGGAAAGTGACATTTACTTGTTCATTCAAAGCAGAACATTCTGGTCGCCTGGATTATGCTTTCAGGATATACCCAACTGGTGAATTACTTCCCCATAGACAGGATTTTAACCTGGTCCGATGGATTTAATGCGCTTTCATTATCTTTGAATAAAATATAAAAATATCCTATATGAAACTTTTAGAAGGTAAAACAGCTTTGATCACAGGTGCTGCCCGCGGAATTGGCCGTGCTATCGCACTGAAGTTTGCAGCAGAAGGGGCGAATGTCGCCTTTACTGACATAACCCTGGATCAAAATATGCAAAGCCTGGAAAAAGAAATCAATGCATTTGGAGTGAAAGGTAAAGGCTATGTTTCTGATGCAAGTTCCCTGGAGTCAAGTGAGGTAGTTGCAAAAGAAGTTGTTGATGATTTTGGAAGTATTGATGTTCTGGTCAATAATGCCGGTATCACAAGGGATACTTTGCTCCTGAGAATGACAGAAGGAGATTGGGACCTTGTAATGAAGGTAAACCTGAAATCAGTATTTAACCTGACAAAGGCTGTCCAAAGGACCATGCTCAAGCAAAGATCCGGCTCCATCATTAATATGAGCTCGGTAGTTGGTGTCAGTGGGAATGCAGGACAATCCAATTATTCAGCCAGTAAAGCTGGTATCATCGGCTTTACAAAATCGATTGCTGCCGAATTGGGCTCAAGAAATATCCGCTGCAATGCAATAGCTCCTGGATTTATTGAGACGGAAATGACAGAAAAGCTGCCTGATGATGTCCGGGAAGAATGGACAAAGACAATCCCCTTACAACGTGCCGGAACTCCTGAAGATGTTGCAGATGTGTCTTTATTCCTGGCATCTGACCTGTCGAGTTACGTTACAGCCCAGGTTTTCAATGTTTGTGGCGGGATGAATCGCTAATCTCCGGGAATCCCGATAAAATATGAATCTTAACCTTGTCACTGGTTACCCGTTGTGGTTTGCTTTATTATGCCTGGTCCTTGGCATTATCTATGCAATGGCTTTGTATTTCAGGGAAAGGAAACATGAGTTTCCAAAAAACCTGGTAAGGCTGATGAGCGCATTTCGTTTTTTGATTGTAAGCATCTTAAGCTTTTTCCTCCTCTCTCCCTTACTTGAAACAATTAACCGGTCGACCGAAAAACCCATAATCATAATAGGACAGGATAACTCGGCCTCAATACTAAATGGCGATTCAGTATATTACAGATCAGGGTATTACAAGCAATTCAATGAAGCTATTGAAAACTTAAGGCAGGATTATGAAGTACGCTTGTACACCATAGGTGAAAACATTACTCCTGTTGATGAGGCAAAAATGGATTCAGTAAATATTCATTTCGATGAGAAGTTGTCTGACCTTGCTTCCTTTTTCGACGAGGTGGAAATCATTTACTCAAACAGAAATGTGGGGGCCGTAATATTTGCCAGTGATGGCATTTTTAATAAGGGGATAAGTCCTGTATATTCTGCAGCAAATCTTTCCTATCCTTTGTACACGATAGGACTTGGTGATACGAGTATTCAACGGGATATCATTCTTAAAAGGTTGAATTATAACAGGATTGCATTTAAAGGGAATGAGTTTCCCATCGAGGTGCAGGTGAATGCGAACAAATGCAAGTCGCACACAGCTGTTATTTCCATTGTTCATAATGGAAGTACGATTGCCAGGGAAACCCTGAAGATCAACAATGACAGGTTTTCTGGTGCACACCTTTTCAATATCACAGCGGAGCGAACAGGGTTACAGAGATTTCGTGTGATCGTATCAGCGCTGGAGGATGAAACCAATGCTCGAAATAACTTCATGGATGCCTATGTGGATATCCTTGAAGCAAAACAGAAGGTATTGATCCTGGCCAATTCTCCACATCCAGATATAACGGCGATTAAGCAGGCACTGGGTGATAATTTAAATTATGAGGTCAAGGATTATTTGCTCTCGGAATTTTCAGAACCCATAGATGCATATAACCTCGTTGTTTTGCATCAGTTACCTTCATTTAAT
The DNA here is from genome assembly GCA_963753055.1 of uncultured Bacteroidales bacterium. Classification (GTDB taxonomy): domain Bacteria; phylum Bacteroidota; class Bacteroidia; order Bacteroidales; family B18-G4; genus JAUWGC01. The sequence goes on from CAVWAP010000004.1 coordinate 750,079, forward strand.
CCATTATCAGCCAGGTTGATCAACGAGCTTAACCGCTCAAATGTTCCTGTCTTGTATATCATTGGATTGCAAACTGACTTAAGTACATTTAATGGTCTAAAAACCGGCTTGACCATCAATTTTCGTGAAAGAAACAGGTTCAGTGAAACACAAGCCGCCTTTAACGAGGCTTTTGTCTTGTTCAGGCTCAGTGAAGAAGAGATCAGGTCCCTTAGCTTGTACCCTCCGCTTTACTCCACTTTTGGAGAATATAATGTAATCAGGAATGCAGATATTTTATTCTATCAAAAAATTGGAGCTGTCACAACTGAACTGCCCCTGGCAATGATAAACAAGAGCCTTGATAAAAAGATAGCTGTCATTACTGGTGATGGAATATGGAAATGGAGGATTACAAATTATATGCGGACGGGAAACCATAACACCTTTAACAGGATCATTGATAAGCTGGTGCAATACCTTTCTATCCAGGAGGATAAAAGATTATTCCGTGTGCATATCCCACAGACTTTCTATGAAAATGAAAATGTAATCTTTGATGCATCTTTATACAATGAAAGTTATGAGCCGGTGAATGTGCCTGAGGTTGAACTCGTTATTACCAGTTCTGAAGGAAACCAGTACGATTATAATTTTAATAAATACGGCGAGGCTTATACCCTGAATGCCGGTGGATTCCCTGTAGGTGATTATCAATATAAAGCAAGGGTCAAACTGGGTACGAAGACATATAGTGATGCCGGTGGATTCTCCATTCTGCCGCTGGAAATAGAACTCAGCTCGACAGTTGCTGACCATAACCTCATGTATCGCTTGGCTAATGCAAATAATGGCCTGATGCTTTCTGACAATCAAATAGATGAGCTGCCTGCATTGATCAGATCCAGGGAAGATGTGAAGCCGGTGATCTATCTACAAAAGCGCTTTACAGACCTGATTAATTTGCCTTGGATATTTGTGCTGCTGGTGATATTGCTTGCTGCGGAGTGGTTCCTGCGAAAGTATGCAGGAAGCTATTAATCATTGTCAACTGTCAATTGTCAACTGTCAACTAATTGAACTATGGTAGATACTTTGCTTTATATTATAATTGGGATTATTGTTTTTGACTATGTTTTCGAGCGGATACTTGATTACCTGAATTCAACATATTGGAGTGATGAGTTGCCTGCAGAGCTCAGCGATATTTATGATGCTGATAAGTACAGAAAATCACAACAGTATCTGAAAGTAAAGCAGCGTTTTTCATTCATTGTGAGTTCTGTTTCTTTCATAGCGATGATACTGATGCTCGTTCTTGGTGGGTTTGCATACCTGGACGTGTTCGTCAGGACCATTACAATTCACCCCATTCTGATGGCTTTGCTGTTTTTTGGAATCTTAGGCCTGGCTGCCGATATTCTCGCAACTCCTTTCTCCATATACAATACATTCGTTATTGAAGCGCGTTTCGGATTCAATAAAACGACCATCAAGACATTCATCCTGGATAAATTCAAAGGCCTGTTATTGTCTGTCATAATAGGAGGAGGACTGATTTCACTGATCATCTGGATCTATATGTCAACCGGTTCATGGTTCTGGTTGGTTGCCTGGGCTGTGGTCAGTCTTTTTATGATTTTCATGACCATGTTTTACTCCAATGTTATTGTCCCTTTATTCAACAAGCAAGCGCCACTGGAAGATGGTGAACTACGCAATGCCATCGAAGCCTATTCATCAAAGGTAATGTTCAGGTTAAAAAATATTTTTGTACTGGATGGATCCAAGCGCAGCAGTAAAGCGAATGCCTACTTTGCAGGTCTAGGCAGGAAGAAAAGGATAGTCCTTTTTGATACACTCATTAATGACCTTGCCAACCCCGAGCTGGTTGCAGTATTAGCCCATGAAGTCGGTCATTATAAGAAGAAACATACGCTTATAGGAATGATCCTTTCTATTCTTCAGACTGGAATAATGTTTTTTATCCTGTCATTATTCCTCAATTATCCGGAGTTGTCGCAGGCGCTGGGAGCACAAGAAGCAAGTTTTCATCTTGGTGTGATAGCATTTGGATTATTATACAGCCCATTGTCGTTTATCATGGGTATTTTCATGAATATGATGTCGAGAAAACATGAGTATGAAGCTGATCGGTTTGCAGGCAGCACTGACGACCCCGATGCCCTTGGCATGGCCTTGAAAAAATTGTCAGTTAATAATCTAAGCAACCTGCGGCCACACCCATCTTATGTTTTCTTTCATTATTCACATCCGCCCATTCTCAAGCGCCTGGAAGCCCTTCAAAGGATTTAAACTTATTCTTTTTCAAGTACAATGGTCGTGATCCGCATGGCCTTGTTGGAGTTAATCTTCCCGCTGGCTGTCATTGATACAACTTTAAAACCTTCACCTCTGAGATTATTCAAAGCTTTGGTTACTATCTTGCTGTTATCAAGCAGGTAGGTATCATTGTATTTAAATGGTCCCAGATCAATAGTCTCTGTCTCTTCATTGGGATAGGTGATGATAATCTTGCTATTCACAATGGAAAAGTTCTCATAAACAATCATCGTGGCATAACCATCATCACTCGCTGGTACAGGCCTGAACGAGGAGAAAATCAACATGATGATCATACCGGATGCAAGTAATCCTGAAACAATAAAAAGTTTCTTTTTCATTGAAGTAAGTGTTATGTTTTACAAAAAATATTTTAAACGAAAATAAGCATAATCAGACTAAAGATCACGCTTCATCATAACGAGGTAAGTGATGCCAAGGAAAAAGGCAGTAAACCCAGTGACCAGGGCAACATCAGTGATGGCAATATAGTCCTGGAATTCAACTCCGAATAGTTTCATCAATGCTGTATTGGGTACATCGATGAGGTTGGCAATATTATATAAAGGCATTACCACGTCCCAGGCATCCGGGAGTTGGTATACAACAATTGGTTCAATAACTACATAATAAAGCAATAGCAGGCCTAAAGCAAAGCCTGAACGCTTAACCAGGAAGCCTATCATGAAAGCAAAAACCAGGAAGCTGAAGATCTCGAGAAGGTAGCCTAGCAGAAATATAGATTTGCTAAAAATATCACCGAAGGAATAGCCACTGGAGTATATAAAACCCAGGATCAGCCCAACGATAAATATCAATGCTGTTGCTGCAAGGGAAATTAACGCAATGAAAAGGATCTTTGATTTTAGAAAGTCCAGCCGGCTCATACCTGCCATAACGTTTTGCCGAATAGTCTTATATGAAAATTCGTTGGTGATGAGAATGATGACCATGACAGCAAGGAAAATCTTGAAGTAACCTGCCAGAAATGTCAGGTTATGCCATATATCAGGAAATGTATAGATGCTTATTTCAGGGATGGGTATGGGACTTCTTTGCCCTGCTTTGTCAAATACTTCGTTAATAAATCCCTGGGTGCCTGCAAAAACAATTGAGATCAGGATAATGTATAAGATGACCAATATCCAGAATACCCTGTTTGGCAAAACCTTGCGCAGTTCTATTTTGATGAACCTTATCATGAGTTGTTCAGCATTTCCAGGAAATGCTTTTCTAATGTCTTTTTACGTGTTGTCAAGTAGGATAAAACAATACCCTTTTCAAATAGATACCTGTTTAAATCGGTGCTGCCCATCCCTGCTTCAAGCCGGACAAGGACTTTGTCGTTTTCTTTCTCGATAGCTACAACCTTGTCAAAATCCTTAAGGATGAGCTCAACTGCTGAAATGTCATCGGCTCCAATCTCTATCATTTCCGATTCATTCAATACGTCTTCAACCTTTCCTGAAAAAATATTTTTACCTTTTTCAAGAATACTAACATGAGAACATATTTTCTGCACTTCATCAAGCAGATGACTGGCCAGTATGATTGTGATACCTTCTTCTGCAATCTTGATTATCAGGCCCCTTATTTCAGCAATCCCCTGTGGATCAAGTCCATTGGTGGGTTCATCCAGGATCAGGACCTCCGGATTGCCAAGGATAGCAGCTGCAATGGCAAGACGTTGCTTCATCCCCAGTGAATAGGTCTTGAACCTGCTATGCTGGCGTTCCGCTAAGTCGACGATCTTTAGAGCCGTTCCAATGTCATCATATGAAACTCCTTTGATATCAGCAAATAACTTGAGGTTTTGCAGACCACTCAGGTATGGATAAAAGTATGGTACTTCAATGATAGATCCCACGCGCTTGCGATCTTCTTTGCTCGGGAGGTTGCCAAACCAGGTATAGGAACCGGAATCTGGGTTAATAACTGACAGGATCATACCCAGGGTTGTAGTCTTTCCACTGCCATTTGGGCCAAGAATACCATAAACATTGCCTTTCTCAACGATAAGGTCGAGCTTGTCTACAGCCTTGATCCTGCCATATCTCTTAGAAAGCTTGTCGATGCTTAAAATCGTATCCCCCAAATCAATCCTTCTTTAATTGTTGTATTGTAAATATATACAATTAGACGAAGAGAACCGGAATTTATTTCATTATCAGCCAAAAAAACTTTCATTAGTGGTAAAGAAGAAAGATTGACGGCTTCTTATGGATTTCCGGAGACTTATTTTTCCAGTCTCTGATCGGCAAAGTCATAATAAATTCATCATCCAATGAAATATTGCACGCGATGCATAGCTCAGTTTCGTCTTTGCATGCCTTAATTAAGGACTCCAACATGGCCATATTCCTATAAGGCGCTTCAATAAAGATCTGTGTTTGATCTTGTTGCCATGCCTGCTTCTCGATCTCCCTGATCCGTTGAACCTTCTCACTGGAAGGGATAGGAAGATATCCATGAAATTGAAAACTCTGCCCGTTAAATCCTGATGCCATCAATGCGAGCAGGATGGAATTGGGGCCTATCAACGGGACTACTTTGATTCCTGATTCATGCGCACGTCGAACAATAATAGCGCCAGGATCAGCAATACAAGGTGTTCCAGCCTCAGATATTAATCCTATATCCGTCCCTAACAATGCACTGTCAAGGTAATCTATTGTATCTTCCGGGTTTGTGTGCTTATCGAGGATATAAAAAATCAGGTCGTCGATATTAATATTACGATCAACTTTTTTAAGAAACCGCCGGGCAGTCCTGATATTTTCAGTGATAAAAACCCTGGTGTTTTTGATTATTTCAGAGTTAATGGCAGGCAAAACCGATGACAGTTCTGACTCCCCCAGTGTATTTGGGATAAGGTAAAGAATGCCCTTGTTATGATTACCAGTTATTTTATCCATGGCAATTGATCAAGGTTAACATTACCCCCGGAAAGGATGATTGCAATGCGTTTATTTTTAGTGTCCAGCTTTCCTTCCATTATGCTGCCCAGCGGAACAGCAGAAGAGGGTTCGATGAGGATCTTCATTCTTTCCCATACCAGGCGCATAGCTTTGATGATCCCTTCTTCACTGACTGTGACAATTTCATCAACATATTCCCTGATGATAGGGTAGGTGAGTGTGCCGAGAGAAGTTAGCAGTCCGTCAGCAATCGTTAGTGGGTTTACGGAGGGAATAAATTTACCTTCATAGAATGAGCGGAATGCATCATTTGCCATCTCAGGCTCAGCTGCAATGACCCTGGTCGCAGGAGATTTATAGTTAGTTGTTAGGGCAGTGCCGCTGAGTAATCCACCACCGCCAACCGGGGCCATCATGATATCCAGGTCGCCAATTTCATTAATGATCTCAAGAGCCGCTGTTGCCTGTCCTGCAATTATCCGGTAGTCATTATAAGGATGGATTTCCAATGCCCCGTTTTTGCTGATGACTTCCTTTAATGTCGTTTCCCTGGATTCGAGAGTAGGCTTACAGAATGTAATTTTTCCGCCATATTGTTTTACTGCGTCAACCTTAACCTGTTGCGCTGTTTCTGGCATGACTATGTATGCTTCAGTATTTCTAAGAGTTGCAGCTCTTGCCAGGGCCTGTGCATGATTGCCGGAAGAGTGCGTGGCAACTCCTTTGGAGATTTGTTCTTCCGTCAATGAGAACACAGCATTGCAGGCACCTCGTGACTTAAAAGCACCTGCTTTCTGGAAATTCTCACATTTAAAATAGATCTCAGCATTGAACATGCTATTGATTGTTTCACAGGAAAGCAGCGGTGTATTGTGCGTCAATCCTGCGATGCGCTGTGAGGCTGCATTGATATCGTCCAGGGTAGGTAATTGCTGAGACATTTTTTTGATCAAATATTATTTGGATGATTTAAGGTCGATGACAATCTTTTCACATGCCCTGTCTATCAAATGATACACCGTTTCGAATCCCTCGTCTCCGCCATAGTAAGGGTCGGGTACAGGCCTGTTTGACCCGGGCTGTATTTGATTCAGCAGAAAATCCACCTTCCTTTTATCATCTGCATCACGTGCCAAACGTATCACATCCTGGTAGTTCGTATTGTCCATTACAAAGATCCTGTCGAAGCGGTCGAAATCACTGAGTTGAAATAGTCGGGAGCGAATCTCCGATATATCTATGCCATGACTTTTCATGGTTGCCATTCCTCTTCGGTCCGGGCGGTCACCCTGGTGAAATGGCTCAAACCCTGCTGAATCTACTTCAACATTGTTGATGTTATGCTGTTCCAACTGATGTTTTAAGATACCTTCAGCCATTGGTGATCTGCAAATATTCCCGAGGCAAACCATCAAAATTTTCATCTTTCAAGTGTTTGGTTAAGTTACAAAGGATGGGATGACATAATTGAGAGATGACTACATCTTAATCTTCTTGTCAAGTTCTTCCACGTAGATCCTGAATTGCTTATCGGTATCGATCAGGTTATTGACCGTCCTGCATGCATGAAGAACTGTTGCGTGGTCTTTATTGCCGCAATGCAGTCCAATGGTAGCGAGGGAAGATTTAGTATGCTTTTTAGCAAAAAACATGGCGAGTTGCCTGGCCTGTACGATTTCTCTTTTCCTGGTCTTTGAATTGATCGAATCAAGGGTAAGTTGAAATAGTCGCATACGATCTTCTGAATATAGTCGATGGATATCTCCCTGGAAGTGCTTTTGACGAATTTGTCGATCATTTGCCTGGCAAGGTCAAGGGTAATCGGCTTTTTATTCAGAGATGACTGGGCATGATAGAGATCAGAGCGCCTTCCAGTTCACTGACATTGGTGTTGATACTATATGCAAGGTATTCAATCACTTCTTCCGGCATTTCAATACCATCGTTATATAAGTCTTTTTTGCAGAATGGCAATCCGGGTTTCCAGATCCGGTGGCTGAAGATCAGCTGCCAGGCCCCATTTAAACTTGACAGCAGCCTTGGCTCCATGCCTTTCATCTCAACAGGTGGCTTATCGGATGTCAGGATGATTGTTTGCTGTTCTGATGGAGCTGGTTAAATATATGAAAGAAAACATCCTGTGTCTTTTCTTTCCCCGACAAGAACTGAATATCATCAACAATCAGAACATCAATCATCTGGTAAAAATGAACGAAATCGTTCTGATTATTATTCCTGACCGATTCGATATACTGCCCGACAAATTGTTCGGTTGATACATAGAGTACGGTCTTTTCAGGGAAATTATTTTTGACCTGAATGCCGATGGCATGCCCGAGGTGGGTTTTACCCAGTCCTACATCACTGTAAATACAAAGTGGGTTGAAAGCAGTTTTCCCGGGATTTTCAGCCACAGCAAATCCGGCCGACCTGGCCAGCCTGTTACAATCCCCTTCAATAAAGTTTTCAAAAGAATAAGTGTCCACCAACTGGGAGTTGACTTTAATCTTTTTAAGTCCTGGTATTACAAATGGATTAGGGATGTCCTTTGATCCTCCACGGTTCAGATCGATAGGCATCGAAACTGATGGGTTTGCAAGCGCTTTCTTATTTGATGCCGGAATCTTTATTGACATCGGATTTGGATTGTCATAGCTGTTTTCCATCAGGATGCTATACTCCAAGCCTGCCATCAGGACCTAGTTCTTTTTTAATAGTTTTCTTTAGTAAATCCAACATAATGTTCTTCTAACCATTCATAAAAAAACTGACTGGGAACTTGAATAGTCAGTACACTATTCTCAATTTAACAGGATTAATAGGAAGAAACCATGTTTTGTAACTCTGGTAATGGATATTATCCTTAATAACCTTAAGACAATCATCCCAAACCTCAGTACAAGTTCTTTTCATGCTCAAACCCCCGATCCGCTTATTAGTGATTTATTGATTTATTTTTTATCCTGGTTGAAATTCAAGGTTTTTAAACCTGGCTATAACCCTGTAATTTATTCAACAAAAATGGTATTAAAAAAGTTTAAAAAAAAAGTTATTTAGTACTTGACAAAAATCTATTTTTAGCTTATATAGGCAAATACAGCGAGCAACATTAATAAAAAGTTAAATATTTGATTTTCTATGTTTTGTGATTGTGAATTTTGAGTTTGAAAAGTACAAAATAAAATGATAAGTTTTAATAAAAAAAGTATTTAAAATTATTTTAAATTACAGTCAACACCAAATTTTCCAGAGATGATAATTTATCTTTAACAGATTCAAGACTGCCCTTTCTGATTTCCAATACGATACAATATTTTTCTTTTGCATCCTGCCTGATTATCCGAAGTCCTTCGTCCTTAATTAACCTCATCACGAAATCCATTTGAGCATAATCAAATATAATCTCCATGACTATATTCCATGTTTTGTAATAATATTTCCATTCTCAATTGCCGATCTGGCTGCGGTCCGATATGCCTTTATAAGCCCTCCGGTTCCAAGTTTACTCCTCCAAAGTAGCGAATTACAACGATAAGGATATTGGTCAGGCCGAATGATTGGATTTGTCCAAAAATCGGTTTCCCTGCTGTTCCTGAAGGCTCTCCGTCATCATTATACCTGATCTCATATGGGTCATCTCCAAGCCGGTAAGCATAACAATGATGCCTGGCATCATGATATTGTTTTCGCAGTTTTTCCAGTTGCACTTTAACTTCATCAATTGAGGAGGCCGGAATTGCAAGAGAAATAAACTTACTTCCTTTCTCTTTGTAAAATCCTTCCGAAGTATTGTCAAGTGTGAGGTATTCATCTATTTTCATCCTTGTCAGGCTTTAGCGATGATTATAATGGCAATGATAGCTAAAATTATCCCGATCCAGTTGATCCACGATAATTTTTCCCTGAAACCGAAATAGCCAATTAATGTCGAAAGGCTTACGATCCCCACGTTGACAATGGGGAAGACAACAGCACTTTCAAAAGTGGCCATCGATTTAATGATGTAATATGTTGAGCCAAAATTGATCAGCCCCAGTATAAACCCTGCGATTATATGCTTGAATCCGAACCGGACCTTCCTCCTGGCAACTCTGATTAACAACATGACAACGCCTATCGTAAATGCTGATAGAAAAACGATGCATAAAAACAAGATAATATCATCGGTGATGTAATGATGCTGAGAATATTTCATTACCGAATCAACCATGCCATTTCCAAAGAAAAGTAAAATGGGCAGGATGAAGAGACGCTTGTCAAATTGAGTATTTCCTGGTTTTCTTAATGTAAGATAAAATGCCGCCAGGGCAGCAATAAGTCCTATGATTTTCATGGCATTGACCTGGTCCTGATAAAGCCAGAACCCCAGTCCAACCGGGATGATAACCGACATTTTGCTGGCAACAGATGTAAGGGCTACTCCAACCTTCTGGGAAGACAGTGCAAAGATGTTGAATACAACAATAAACAAGACTCCAAGCATTATGGCTATTGTCAGCCAGGGTGCATCTGTAATATCACAGATCGTACATGAACCATCATAAATGAGGAACCCAAAAGCTGCCCCAATGATATAATTGGCGGTAATTGCCTGCAGGTTGTCTATTTTGAACCTTGTAAATAGCTTAAATACCACGAATATCAGCGTGGACTGGAGTATTGTCAGGATCAGGTAAATCATCCTAAACTTCTTTTACATGTAATTGCTAAAAAATTGAAGGAAGCGGTTAGCGATAGCTTCCCAGCTGTATTCTTCACGTATTTTTTTATAGGCTGCTGATCCCAGTTTCTCTTTGTATGCCGGATCCTTTATCAGCTTGATCATAGCATCGGCAAATTCCACCGGGTTTTTGGGATCTATTAACAGACCATCTTCACCACTCACAATCGTGTTCCTTATCCCACCGAATTTTGATGCTACCACTGGTTTACCGCAAGCCATGGCTTCTTGTGATGTCATCCCGAATGGCTCAAACAATGATGGAAGTACAAACATCTGGGCCTTCTGATAATAAGGAACTATCATGTCATCAGGGATGTAGCCTGTAAAATGAACCCTGTCCTTCATCTGTTTATCTTCAATGATCTTATGCATAGTTTCAAAAACTTCCAGCTCTCTTGGCTTAGGATTTGGTGAGCCACCTCCAATGACCAGGGTAATATCATCAATTTCCTTCCTGACCAGGTCAAATGCATGCAAAAGCATGTCGTGTCCCTTGTTGGAATCTATCCGGCTCAGGCAAAAAATGTAATTATCGGGCAGGTGTTCATGTTTTTGCAGGTCCTCCTCGTCCGGAAGATGATAAGCATGGATATTAACTCCAGGAGGAATGATTTCAATATTATCTGCATAATAATTATACAATTCATTCAACTTCTCAAGCTGAACAATGGAAGTTAGAGTTTGAGCATTTACAGCTTTGAATATCCTGACTTCTTCATCTATCCTTAACTTGAAGTTGAATTTCTTCTCCATCTCAACAGGATCACCCCCCATCTGGTCCTTTTTCCAGGCACCAAGGGAGTGAGCTGTAAAGAAGGATGGCTTTAACAATGCATTTGCGACATTTAATGTTACAATGCCTGCATCAACATAATGACCGTGATAAAGATCATATTCCAGTTCATTGTCGTGGATAAACTGAACCATGTTGGTGCTGAGCTCTCCAAGCACATCATAAATCCTTTCTTTTGGAATAAATTCCCAGGAACCGGAATGAATACGTATTACCCTGACATCTTCATGGCCTGGGACCGGGTCGATCTGGGGTTGGGATTTTTCAAACCAGCGGGTAAAGATATCCACTTTAATGCCTTGTCGGGCAATAGCTTTAGCAAGTTCAAGGACATAAACAACCTGTCCCCCTGTATCCGTTCTTCCTAGTACAGGAACAGGATCGAAATATCCATGCGTACTGAGCATGGCAATACGGGTAAATTTATGAGGCATATCTGTCAGGGTTTAGTGATACTGAAATCTTTGTTGATGATAATATGGGCCTTATCTTTATTTGCTGAGATGATATTATGCTCGATCATCAAGACTTTTTCGAGAAACTCATCCTGTGCTTCACGGGCTCTTTCTTTCCTGGATTCCCTCGTGTCATTGATGTTCCTGTCAATAAACACGTTGCAATCAGCATTCTTTAAGAGGGTAGTATAGGTGCCTTCCACGATAATGACCTTTGTGTTTTCTAATTGGATCTGCTCCTCGGTGATCCTATCCTCATCAAAAATGACCAGTGGTTTGTCAATTTCTGTCATGTCATTTTTTATGGCAAGCAGGATTTCGTCAATCAGCTCAAGCTTTACTTCCTGGATACCTACCCAGCTGATATCTTCTTTTCTTTTGTTGGCATTTGTCTTTGGAGGGTAGACAAAGAAATCATCCTGTTGGAAGATATAAGTACTGATATTATTCTCCTCCAGGACCTCTGCAATAGCTGCAGCTATTTCTGATTTTCCAGCACCTGATTCCCCTGCAACAGTGATAAAATAGTGATCCCTGGCAGCGTTCACTTCGGGAAGTAAGGCCTCAGCAACCGCCCTGGCTGCTTTTCGGTGATGGTCTTTAATGATCAGGATATCTCCTTTCATGTCTGAATCAATTAACTTTGTGTTTGGAAATTTGAATGATAATACCAAAAGTACAACTTTTAGGGTTACTGTATAGTTGAATTTTGAGGCTATGAGAATAAAGGATCTGAAACAGAAGTTTCATGAAGAGCTCAGAGGTATTTACGATGAAAGGGAGATTAAAAGCATGTTCAGGGTTCTTGCCGGGGAGTATCTTGGGTTGTCTTCGGTTGAATTAACAATTCATGCAGGTGAACAAGTTAGTAAGAAAGAAACAGATCAATTTGCTGCTGCCCTGGAAAATTTGAAAGATCATGTTCCGGTTCAATACATTCTGGGCCAGACAGAATTCATGGATTTTAATTTACAAGTTGGTCCAGGGGTTCTTATTCCCCGCCCGGAAACTGAAGAACTGATCCAAATGTTGATCGATAATGTCCAGGATCCTTCCGATAGAATAAGCATACTTGATATTGGTACTGGAACGGGATGTATAGCTATAGCCCTGTCTAAGCATATTAAAAATGCCGAGCTTACCGCTGTTGAGCAATCTAAAGTAGCTCTTGGGTACGCCAGAAATAATATCAAGGTAAATCATGCCAGAGTGGATTTGCACCATATGGATTTTTTAGATGAATCTAACTGGAACAGACTGGGCAAATTTGATATCATCATCAGTAATCCACCTTATGTAACAAATACTGATATGGGCATGATGAGAAAGAATGTGCTCGATCATGAGCCACATGATGCATTGTTTGTTGATGATCAAATGCCACTTTTCTTTTACCAGCAGATTATCAGGTTTTCAAAGGACCACCTGTCGGATGATGGATGGATATACCTGGAAATCAATGAGAAATATGGTAAAGAACTAATGGATTTGTTTACTGGTAGTGCTTTCAGGAATGTTAGTTTGTATCAGGATCTGAGTGGTAAGGACAGGTTTATTAAAGCTGGTGAACAGCTTTTATAACCTTCTTTTTTTCAGCAGGGGAATCAACTCAGAATACTCTCCCATAACCTGGTGCACTTTATCTGAATAATAGGCTTCATCCTTATCATTAAGCTGAAGGTCCCTGATCAGGTATTCAGTCTCTTCCTCGACCCAGGGAAAAAGATTGTGAAATGTACCGTATTCATCCGGAGAAGTATCCCAGAGGATGAACATGAGCTCATCTTTCAGTGTGTCAATAATTTGCTCAGCACGTCGTATTTTATCCTTGTAGTCCATCTGGTGACTACCTATAAAATTACATAAAAAGTTGTTTCATGAAATTATACCCCTTATGATAAATTCCGGGACTTGAACTTTCTCTGGGACCTGCAATGTTCAGGATATGAATATTGTTGTCGATGATCCATTGATGGATATCTTGAAGCTCCGGTTCGGATGAGAGATCGACAAGGAAGTAAGGCTTTTTTTGTTCTATAGCCAGTTTTCTTGTCAGGATTGTGCCCCTGTCTTCTACAGCATCAAACAATATCAAGGTAGCATCAGTGTCCCTGACGTTTAATTCTGTTCTTACTGGATATTCAGAAGAACCGCATTCAGTTAAAGGATACTTTACGGGTATTATTCCATCTTCAGCGAGCCTTCCTTCAGGGCACCAGCCTCCAGCCTCCAGACCATTATCCATTGCATAATCCAATGCGGCACGGTCGATACCGGTCTGCCCACCAGAAAGGATTTTGATTTTAAGATGAGAGTTGATTATCGTTTGAGTTCTTTTGATAGGTGATAAAATCCCTTTGAGATTTTACCAGGTTCACAATGTATAAAATCAGGTTCTTTAACTCTTCAAGGATGCCTAAATACAATACACTGTTCCTGGTTCCAACTTCATTGTTTTTGATCCTTCGGATTTGCTTTTTCTTAAGCTTTTCAATAAAATCAAGCAGCTTTTGCTGAGTAGCAAGAATCAGCTCGATTTCTTCAAAATAACCTTTCTTAACAGCATTAATTGATTCAGATATTAATATAGAAATCTCTCCCACTAGTTCTTCCAGTTCGGTCTTCTGATCGTTGGAGATGCTTTTATGGTTATTGTCAACGTGCTTTAAAACCGGCTCAATAATATATGTTAAGCAGTGTGCTATTTCTCTTAAATAATCAAGCACCTGAACATAATAGTGCCCGGTTTCAATAGAATCCTCCTCCAGTTTATTGATAGTCTTATGAATATTATCTTTTAGTTCTTTTGACTTATCATTAACTACTTTAATTTTCTTGCTTACTTTCCTGAGTTTCTTCATGTCTTCATCTGCAAGACCTGCAAAAGAATCTTTGAGGATACCCGGAATGAATTTGATGGTTTCTGTAACTGTAGTTGAACACTTCGAGATAATATTTTCACCATTAAGGGTCTCCTCATCATTTTCTTCAGCTTCTTTCTTGGTATTTTCCTTTTCTTTCTTTTTGAAGAAAATATGTGTTCTTACCACAAGCGATATAGCTAATAATACTAAAATGGTTATTCCGACATAACCTGTATAGTGAATCAGTACAGCAAACAAGGCTGCAACTGTAAACGCAGTAATGGCAGTCATAAACCATCCGCCAATAACTGTGAATACACCTGTGACCCGGTAAACAGCACTCTCACGTCCCCAGGCCCTGTCAGCCAATGATGTCCCCATGGCTGTCATAAAGGTTACATAGGTCGTGGAGAGAGGTAGCTTCAGAGAGGTTGCAAATGCAATAAGAATACTGGCTACTGTCAGGTTGGAAGAAGCCCTGAGCAGGTCGAAAGAAGCGGAATCCTTTGAGCTCTTTTCGAATTTTGGCCTGGCAAATCGATTATTTAAAGCTTTTGCTGATGCAGCTGGAATGATCTTAGATATACTGTTGTTCACAGATACAGCAAATTTTACGATGGACCTTGACAGGAAGGTTGAACCAAATCGTTCTTCTCCTTCTACCTGGCGGGCGAGGCTGAGTTCCGTACGTGTTACCGCCATGGCCTTCTTTGATAACCACAATGTAATGGTCATGATTGCACCTGCGGCCAGAAGTAAAAATGTGGGGGTTTGTATTTTCTCCGTCAATGCAACCATCGGGAAATGGGCATGTCCGACAGACAGATATTCCTTATATGCTTCGATGCCGGCAAGTGGTACACCAATGAAGTTCACCAGGTCATTTCCTGCAAATGCCATGGCCAATGCAAATGTGCCAACTAAAATGATGAACCTGGGAATGTTAAACTTGAAAGCCCAATGCAGTAATTGAAGGAGTACTGTCCATCCCACAAAACAATAAGCAATAATTAAAACGGTGTTGGAATTTATCCAATCAAGCATTTCGGGTGTTATAATTGAAGATCCCTTAGCACCTTTGATAAGGATGAAATAAGTGATGGCCGTTATACAGATACCACCCCATATTGATCCAAAAAACCTTAATTTTTTCTCGTACTGGAAAGAAAATACCACTCTTGTGATAAATTGTACAATGGCTCCTACAAGGAAGGCAATAAATACAGAAAGCAAAATCCCACTGATAATAGCAAGGGCTTTTTCAGAATTTATATACTTACCGAGGTCTGCAATAGTATCCTCATTCCCTCCGATCTTTATCAGTGAAACTGCGACTGCGGCACCCAACAACTCAAAAACAATGGAAACCGTGGTCGAGGTGGGCAGCCCGAAGGTGTTGAAGAAGTCAAGGAGAATGATATCAGTCAGCATCACTGCAAGAAAAATGATCATAATCTCTGAAAAGAAGAACTGATCCGGATGAAAAATACCTTTCCTGGCTACTTCCATGAGTCCACTCGAGAAAGTGGCCCCCACTATAATACCCAGACTGGCAATGATCAGAATAACCATCACCGGAGCTGCCTTTGCACCTATGGCTGAGTTGAGGAAGTTTACAGCATCGTTACTGACCCCGACTACTAAATCGGAAACAGCAAGTATAACCAGTACAATAACAATGAGGAGATAAATACTTTCCATTCGCTGATTTTAAGGAGGACAAAGATAATTACAAGTACGCAATTTAAATTTGATCTAATATTAAGTAATAGTTAATTTTTATATCATTGTGAGCACAAAAATACGTACTTGATTTCCAACCCATCATCTGCATTAATTCGCAAATATGCAATAATTAATTTTAATACTTATGAAATTAATAAAAAAATTTTCTGCAACCATTCTGATTTTTTTCTGCACAGGTTTGATAAATGCACAAAGCAATGATTCAACTGCCTTTAAACCCTATGGAAGCCCCATTATTAAAGTCTTTGCGAATTTTCATAATTCGATAAATAAAGGTGATCAATTTACAGGATTTGAAATACGACGGGCTTACCTTGGTTATGAATACAATTTGAGTGAGCATTTTTATGCTGTTGTCAAAATTGACATTGGTAGCCCTGATGATATTTCTGCTTTTTCATTGATAAGAAGGTACGCTTATTTTAAGAATGCTGCTTTACGATATACGTGGAAAAACTTCCGGATTGATGCCGGGTTGATTGACATGCAGCATTTTATACTCCAGGAGAAATTCTGGGGATACCGATATATAGCCCGGTCCTTTTCTGACAGATACAGATTTGGACCTAAGGCAGATATAGGTGTCGATTTCATGTATACTTTTCGCGAACTGTTCACTATTGACCTTACTATTTCCAATGGGGAAGGCTACAAAAACCTCCAAAGGGATCAAACATTAAAAACTGCATTTGGCATTACCATTACACCAATAAAGGGATTAAGTATACGTGGATATTTTGATCTGATGGAGAAGGATATTTATGAAGCAACATTGTCAACATTCATTGGATATAAGTTTAAGAAATTATTCAGGGTTGGATTTGAGTTTAATTATAAATTCAATGATGGCTTCATGGAAAATCAAGACAGGTACGGCATATCATCATATGCTACTGTTCATCTTCACAAGAAAATTGAAATTTTTGGCAGGTATGATTATGTTGTCTCGAATATTCTTCCTGATGATTTTGTGCCCTGGAGGCTTGCGGCAGATGGAAGTTCAATCATCTCTGGAATACAATATGCTCCCATCAAAAGAGTTAAGTTATCATTGAATTACCAGGACTGGGTTCCTTATGCAAAGGATGCGTCCAATATTTCATTTATCTTTCTTAATCTTGAATTCAAATACTAACTGGTTAAATATATAAAGAGCCATGACAAAAAGAGTGTTGTTGATATTGATTTTAATTGTGCCCCTGATTTATATGGGTTGTCGAAAAAGTGATTATGAAACACCCGGTGGTACCCAAACGATTACAGATAAAGGTGAAGGTACCGGAACTACCACCTGGACAAAAGATAATTCTTACCTGCTTGAAGGATTCGTGTTCGTGAATGATGGTCAGGTGCTTACCATAGAGCCGGGAACAGTGATCAGGTTCAAAACGGGGCAGGGATCTGCAGCTTCTGCATTGATAGTAGCGAGAGGTGGAAAGATTATAGCAGAAGGTACTTCCTTGGAACCGATAGTTTTTACAGTAGAAGGTGATGATCTTCAGGGATCAGTACCAATTGAGGCCAAGGGCTTATGGGGAGGTGTTATCCTGTTGGGAAGGGCACGGCTCAACCTCTCCGCTTCGGAAGCTCATATTGAAGGAATCCCTATCACTGAACCCAGGGCCGTTTATGGAGGGTTTGACGATAATGATAATTCCGGTATTTTCAAATATATTTCAATCCGCCACAGCGGAACAAATATTGGAGAAGGTAATGAGATCAATGGTTTGACAATGGGTGGTGTAGGCGATCAAACAGTTATTGATCATGTGGAAGTGATTTCAAATGCAGATGACGGAATTGAATGTTTTGGAGGAACGGTTAATTGCCGTAACATAGTTATTGCTTTTTGTGGTGATGACGCCTTTGATTTTGATATAGGTTACCGTGGTTTTGGGCAATTCTGGCTTGTTGTGCAACAAAATGCGGAAGGAGACAAGCTTATAGAAGGCAGCGGTGGTATTGATCCGGTTGCTGGACAACCTTACTCAACCCCGGTTATCTTCAATAGCACCTTTATTGGACGGGGCGCCTATGTCTTAAATAAAACTGGATTGATCAATAATAATGGAGCCGGTACATATGCCAACAATATTTTCTTGAATCAAAGCACAGGGTTTTTTGTTGAATATGTGGAAAATGCCATGGATAGCTACCAGCAATTTGAGCAAGGGAACCTGCAGATAAAGAACAATGTGTTCTATGATGTGGCAGGAAACGATACGATCAACATATTTAATGTATATGCTTCTGAAGGGGTTGATGTCAGTAACCAAAATTCAATCTTTAAATCCTATTTCAATTCCGCAAAGAACAAAGTTGCAGACCCGGGGATTCAATATTCAGATGATTCATTGTATCCTATTCCCGAAGGAAATGTCTTCGATAACCTGGCTGACTATCCTGATGCATGGTTTGAACAGGTCGGCTACAAAGGGGCATTCTATACATATAACTGGGCTTCAGGATGGACACTGTTAAGCCAATCGGGCTACCTGCAAGATTAGTTTTTTGTCCTGCAGTACTTTTGTAATGCTGTTCGCGCCAGGGTGGAACCCATTGAGGAGGCCATCTCCCAATCTTCACATGCCCTGCTGTATTGTTTGAGCTGATACCTGGCAATACCGCGATTATAATAAGCATCTGCGTATTCAGGTTTAAGCTTTATTGATCGGTCAAAGTCTTTAACAGCACCACCAAAGTCATTCATTATCCCCCTGACAATGCCTCTGTTGTTCAGCGCTAATATGTTATCAGGATTCCGTTTGAGTGATTCGTTAAAATCACCTAGAGCGCCCGGATAATCCTGGTACCTGTCACGCACATTCCCCCTGAAGAAATAAGCTGTAGCCATCGTTGCTTTTGAGCCATCCTGCTCAATAACAGCTGATAGTAACCGTTCCGGGTTTTCCCAGACTTTTGTCCGCTGGAATGCAGCAACTCCACAGTATCCCAGGTATATAATTATTCCTATGATAATAGCGGTTTTAAATTTCTCAAGCCTGATACTGCGTGAATCAAATAGAATTTTAACACCAAAACCAATGATGAAAATGAGCCCCAGGTATGGGAGGTAGACATATCTCTCACCGGCCAGGAACATACGTGACCAGAAAATCGGAAGAACCGGCGCAATGGACAGCAGAAAAAACATAGATCCAAAGATCAATTCCTTTTTATAGTTTCTGGCCTTCCAGATGCCAAAGACAATCAGGGCGATAATCAGAATGGAGAAGTAATATTCTATCGGTAACCAGGCATTACTTTCTTCCGGGAATCCATAAATTACTGATAATCTTACAGGAACAATAAACTTAAACAGGTATAGGACAACTGCATAGGAAAGAATAAACAGCCTATTGATGAAGCCAAAGGAATATTCCATTCCTTCCAGGTGTCCGAATGACTTGGCTGCATCAATAGTTATCATTCCGAAAATAAAAGAAAGCAGCAGCAATGGTATCTTGTCAACTATTGCCTTTCGGGAAAAGGCCCCTGTTTTCAAATAGTCTATTAAGATTAAGATCAATGGCAATGTCAGGGCCATGGACTTGGAGAAAAGGGCCAGGATGAAAAACAGCAGGGTCAAAAAATAAAACTTTAAAGATCTGTTTTCAAGGTATTTGAGATAGCTTAAGAGTGCTCCAAGGTAGAATACGGTAAAAAGAGTTGTACTTCTTGCTGCAATCCAGGCAACAGGTTCAACATTCATGGGGTGAATGGCAAAAAGCAAAGCTGATATGCCGGCTGCTAACTGGCTCCGGGTTAATTGCATAAAAATCCAAAAGACCAGTGCGATATTTATTAGATGCAGGAAGACATTTGTTGCATGGAAAGGTGCTGGCTTTGTCCCGGATAACTGATGATTAACTGCAATGCTTAATACAGACAGGGGCTGGTACATTCCCAGGTAATAATTACTGAAATAATTCCCGATATTATTAATGCTTAACTCTGATATATGCTTGTCTTCCAGGTACTCTCCATCGTCCCAGCCCCACAGGATCCCATTATTAAATGACTTTGAATATATCAGGATAGTCAGGATCAGTATGCCGATCAGAATAAACAGGCGGGTCTTTTTTTCTGCTTTTCCCAAAGCGTATTATTTTTTTACTGAGAATTTGTAGATAGTAGTATATTCGTAAGTCTCACCAGGATTGAGTATGGCATCAGGGAAATCTGGCTGATTGGGAGAATCGGGAAAATGTTGTGTCTCCAGGCAGAAACCATACCTTTCATGATATTTCTTTTGACTTTTACCGGTGATGCTGCCATCAAGAAAATTGCCTGAATAAAATTGCATTCCTGGTTCAGAGGTGAACACTTCCATGACCCTGCCCGATGTTGGTTCTTCAACTCTTGCCACCAGGGCCATCTTCCCATCATTATTCAATACATAATTATGGTCATAGCCTCCTTCAACCAAATTTATCCGTTCACCTATGGCATGCGGTTTCCTGAAATCCATTGGCGTGTTTTCCACTGATCCAAGCTCTCCGGTTGGGATCAGGTTTTCATTGACAACAGTATACCTGTCGGCATCGATCATCATCAGGTGACTGTAAATATCACCATTTCCTTCGCCGGCCAGGTTGAAATAGCTATGATGGGTGATATTTACAGGAGTGGGCTGGTCAGCCGTTGCATGATAATTGATGATAAGTTCATTCTCATTATTGAGTGTGTAAATTACCTGAACATCCATGTTCCCTGGATAACCTTCCTCCCCGTCGGGACTGTAATAGTTGAGTATTAATGACACGCTGTCTGACCCTGCTGCATCATCTGTATTCCATACTTTCTTATCAAAGCCTTCAATACCGCCATGAAGATGATTTGGTCCGTTATTGGCTGCCAGCTGATAGGTTTTTCCGTTCAGTTCGAATTTGCCATTTGCAATACGGTTTGCATACCTGCCAACAATTGCTCCAAAATATGGATGTCCTTTAAGATATGGATCCAAACGATTAAATCCCAGGGCAATATCATCGAACTCCCCGTTTTTATCCGGTACTATAATTGATGTTACGATCCCACCATAGTTAGTGATCTTTACTTCTACTCCGTTTTTATTCTTAAGGGTGAACAGGTAGACCTGCTCAGAATCATCAACCAGGCCGAACCTTTCTTTTGTCAGGTGCATATTAAACTCCTTTGATAATTTGTGTGTTTTCTTTTTTGATGAGTCTTCAACACAGGAAGCTATGATCAAAATGATCAGGGCTGTGAATAAAAACAAAAACCTTTTAATCATATCTGAAAAAATTAGACATATATATATATTCAAAAGCTCCCATGTCCGGATCAATAATACGTGTATTGCCATCCAGGTCTTTTTGAATTATATCGAAGTACGGAGATGAGTTAATGACCTCAGGGTTACCAACATCGATGGCAGGTGACAGGGAGTCAAGCCGGTAATTATTTGTTATATAATCAAGGAATAATGGATCTTCGTTTTGGATGCAGGATGGGAATACAGATTGATTACTGATATCCCAACTTGTTTTCAGCAGGCAGTTCTCAAACCTGTAATCGAATAATCCGGAGCTGATGCTTGCAGTATCAATTTCCTCTGTCCGGTTTCCATAATTGATGCAATTGCCAAAGTAGGCATTCAGGTCAAATACATAAGTGTTGAATTCACTATCGATAAAGTAATTAGTCATGACCAGGTTGCCGGTCTCCCGGGCGCTGTATGTCCAGAAATTACCAAAGGTGCAATGCCTGAAGTCGTATATACCTCCCCAGGTCAGGGCAAGACTGTAATTGCCACAATTGCCTATTACATTATTGATACCAGTAATATTATACCAGCGTGCCAGCAGACCGATACCACTCATGTTTTCAATTACCGTGTTGGTAAGCAGAAGCTGCCTGGGCAGAGGATCGTTGATATTAAAATTCTCCACCTGCAACCCAATAAAACCATTTCGGATAATTGCATAATTAATTATATTCTCGGTGCTGCCTTCCATGATCCAGATACGGTCCCATTGCCCGGGCAGGTCACTGAAAAAGGACTCCAGACGATCTCCCTGGAAGACAACAGGGTCTTCACGTGTACCATTAACTTTAATATTTCCACCTCTGTATACCCACAGTCCCGAACCATCATGGAAATATATTTGTGTGCCCGCACCCACCGTTAAAGACCCGGCGGAGTCAACAACCCCATAACCATATACTACATATGGAAGGGTATTGTCCCAGGATACGTGCTCATTCTCACCTGCTATGATCTTGAACTTCGGAAACCCTGGTATTTTGGTGTCAGCAACTATATAATTGGCATTCTGTCCCCATGCTACAAGGTTGACATCCTGGATGTTTCCATTTGTCTGAAAGATAATGGAATCCTCAACGACAAAAGGTGCCGTAACATCGCCTGGATCTATAGTTGCCCGGATGAAAATGTAAATACTGTCGTCGGCCGGGATCTCAACATCATTTTCAACAAGGGTGGGGGAACCGTTAATATTGATTCTGTAGTTTGATGCAATCCCCCCGGCCAGGCTGATTGAAGAAACCTTTACTGGTTTACTGTTGTTATTATAGACTTTAAGTGACTGCGTGACAGAGCCTATGCTTACAAATACGGTATCAAAAATTATTGTATCAGTTGAGAAGGACAACATAATATTGGGATCTGTGTCAAAGTCATCCGGCTTCCTGCACTGATTGAAAATGAAGAGAAAGAGAATGAGAATCAGGATAATCCTGAGGTATTTTTTGCTGGATAATTGAAACATTGAAAAAAATCTTGGTGTCAAATATAATCAATCATTTAATCATACGTTTTTTTTGTACCATTATTGTTACAGGGTGAATCCCTGTTGGTAATTAGATTATATTTGTTCTTTTTTCGAAAAACAACTTAATGAAGTTCAAGAAATATATACTGCTTGCATTTATCCTGACACTGGTTTTAATTATTGCTATTCCTGAAGCAAATGCTCAATTTGGTAAGGATTTCAAGGAAAAGGATGAAAAACATGCTGTTAAGAGGATTTTTGTGGGAGGAAGTATTGGATTCTGGGTTTATCCGACAGATGGATATGTTTTCCTTTCTCCAGTCGTTGGGTATCATTTATCCCCCAGTTTTGATGTCGGGACAAGGTTCTCATACAGCTACTACTGGTATAATGACAACTTCTATAAGTTTGATCTAAACTCCTATGGCCTGGGTGTGTTTGGCAGGTATTACATGTTTTTCTTCCGTGATCTGTTTGTCCATCTTGAATATGAATATTTAAGCCATGAGCAGCCACAGTTTTATAATCCAATAACAGGTGACGTAATCTTAACGAGGGTGCCTTTAAATAATTGGTATGTTGGTGCAGGTTTCCGGCAATGGCTCGGTCTGTCGACATATCTTAGCATCACAGTCCTTTTCAACCTGAACGAATCCGAATATATGCCCAGGAATCCTATAATCCGTATTGGAATGGGTGTAGGACTATAAAGGATTTACGATTTACGATTTACGATTCAGTATTTACAATATATGAGGTGATCACTGGTTATTCCGGTATGTTTTTCAAAACCTCCAGGGTCAGGTCCCAGAATTTTTCTACGGTTGATATTTCGAGTCGCTCATCAGGTGAATGGGCTCCACGGATGGTCGGACCGAAAGAGATCATGTCCATACCAGGGTATTTGTCGCCGATAAGTCCGCATTCAAGTCCGGCATGAACTGCAAGCACCTCAGGCTCCTGATCGAATAA
The DNA here is from genome assembly GCA_963753055.1 of uncultured Bacteroidales bacterium. Taxonomy (GTDB): domain Bacteria; phylum Bacteroidota; class Bacteroidia; order Bacteroidales; family B18-G4; genus JAUWGC01. The sequence goes on from CAVWAP010000004.1 coordinate 773,630, forward strand.
CTGCTTATATAGCTTTGCAGTGATATTTACAATCTCAGAGTTTGGATTGGGCGTCCATCCCGGATAGCCATCCGATTGAGTGATCTTTGCGCCTGCTAATCTGAAAACACTTGCTACCATATCACATACATCCTCCTTGGCTGATTCTACAGAGCTGCGTTGGCTCGTTGTAAAAATAATGGTATCGTCATTCATTTTGACAGAAGCAAGGTTTGTTGATGTTTCTACAAAATCGGGTATTTCGGCCGACATGGCAATCACACCGTGTGGACAAGCATAAATGGCATTGATCATCTTCTGATGGGATGCATTGTCAATAATATGGGAAGGGGTGTCTGTCGCTTCAATTGTTACAGAAAGGCTGGGCTCAGTTACTTTATATTCAGTCCTGACTGTTTCCTCATAGCCTGAAATATAATCAATGAGATCTTGTTGATTTCCTTCAGGAACCGTGATCACAGCAAATGCTTCCCTGGCGATTGCATTTCGCAGATTGCCACCGTCAAATAAAGAAATACTTATATTAAACTTCTCCGTCGCATTCCACAAAGCACGGTTCAGGATCTTGTTGGCATTGCCAAGACCCTTTTCAATATCATCGCCGGAGTGACCACCTTTTAGTCCGGTAACACTTATTTTAAAAGCCTTCGAAGCAGATGGAACTTCTTCCTTGCTGTATGGTAATTCTGCAATAGTATCTTTTCCTCCGGCACATCCAATAAACAAGAGTCCATCATCTTCAGAATCCAGGTTCAATAGTATGTCTCCTTTTAGGAATCCAGGCTTCAGGCCGAATGCGCCTGTCAGGCCGGTTTCTTCATCTACTGTAAAAAGACATTCTATCGGACCATGGGCTATATCACTGGCTTCTAAAATCGCCAGCTTGGCAGCCATACCAATGCCACAATCAGCTCCAAGGGTAGTGCCATTGGCTTTCACCCATCCATCTTCTACATAAGCCTCGATAGGATCATTCTCGAAATCATGCTTTTTATCCTGGTTCTTTTCACCAACCATATCAATATGGCTTTGCAGGACCACTGTTTTTTTATTCTCCATGCCTGCAGATGCCGGTTTGCGGATCAAAACATTGCCTATCTCATCCCGCAGGGTTTCAAGTCCCTGGGCATTGCCAAACTCCAGGAGGTACCGGGCTATGCGTTCTTCTTTCTTTGATGGTCTTGGGATATTAAGGATTTCTCCAAAATAATGCCAGATGCGGGAGGGCTCAAGCTTGTAAATACTTTCGTTCATGATTGAGGAATTTGAAGGTGAGATGCAAAAGTAATAATTAGTGACCTGTGACCTGTGACCTGTGACCAGAATTTTTTACTTTTTATTATCTTCAACGTCATATTTCCAGAATCACGCATTTTGATGAACATCGAAAGAGATATTATCGACCAGATCAAAAAAGGAAGCCAACAGGCATTCAGGTCTTTGGTGGAAGAATACCAGCAATACGCTTTTAACCTGGCTTTCAGGATCCTAGGCAATGAAGAAGAAGCAAGGGATGCGGTTCAGGATAGCTTCATAAAGATCTGGCAGAAGATCAACAGCTTCGATGGGAAAGCAAAGTTCACTACCTGGATGTACAGAATAGTAACGAATAAGGCGATCGACAGGCTCCGCTCAATAAGACGGATCAGTTATGTTAATATTGACGATGTTTCAGACAAACTTAATGATCTATACCAGTCAGATTCTGTTGTACAACTTGATAACAAGGAATTAGGCCAAATGATACGGTTTATCTCGGAGGGATTGCCTGAAAAGCAACGCCTAGTATTTATCATGAGAGACATACAGGGACTGGATTCTTCAGAGGTTCAGCAAATCCTTGAGATGCCTGACTCGGCTGTAAAGAGCAATCTTTACCATGCCAGGAAAGTGGTCAGGGACCAACTGAGTAAGATCCTATTATACGAAAGGAGGACAACATGAGTGAATTAGAAAATAGTAAACAGCAAATAGCCAATAAAATATTGGAATCCTTATGTGCAAAAGAGCCAGTCCTGCCTGATCCTGATCAGCTTACCAATAATATCATGGGTGCTATTCAAGAAGAGCATTCAGGTTCAACAGGACGAAGCAGGACGATCTCAATCGCTTATAGGTTGCTTGTTGCTGCAACTGTTTGTTTCCTTATGCTTTTTGGTGTTGAGGAATATGTCTTTTTTGATAAAGTAAAAAGCCTCGAGGGGCAGGCATCTTCCATTTCAAAGGACAGCTTTTCAATGCCTGGATACAGATATGTTTTATCCTCAGATACGGGCCTTTACAATGTGATTAAGGATGCCATACTGAAACCAGGAGTTGACAAGATCATTAAGTTGCCGTTTAAGACAAAACTTAAGCTTGCCCGCCTGAATTCGATCGATATTCAAGGGGTACAATTGCAAGGACTGATGAGAATGCGTGATATAGTACAAAAGCGAAATCAAAAGTTTCTAAACAATTAAATCTGGAAATCATGAAATCAAATCACATCATCTCTATATTGGCATTTCTTTTAATCTTCCTGAGTTCATGTCGTGAAATCTCAGTAACAACAATGATTAATGAAGATGGATCATTTACCCGGGTTATAACAATTACAGACGATTCCAAGGATTTAGATGATTCTGACCTGCCTTATCCAATTGATGAAACCTGGGAGAAGAAAACAATGCAGGATTCAAGCCAGAGCAACAATCATATTATAACCTATACAAAAACATACGAAAACAGCAATGTTCTTAACAAGGAACTGATGCAGGACACAGGATGGCGGAAGCAGATCGAAAGAGAAATAAAAGTCAAAAAGAGTTTTTGGTTCTTTAATTCCTACCTCACATACAGGGAAACATGGGAATCAGCCAATCCTTTTAATAACCTGGATTACAGAAATTACCTTTCTGAAGAAGACCTGCTCTGGCTTACAGGTTATCAGCTGGCATTGAATAAAGAAGACTCTGCAAGAATTGAGGAAGCAGAAAACAAGGCTGAACAATTTCTACAAGAAGCAATCTCCGATGAGATTATTAATGAGCTCAAAAGAGGTATTAAGGACCTGGGTTCTGCAAAGTTAAAACCAGAGACCGTAAGCCTTCATAAGGATAGTATCATGTCCAAAATAGATTCATGGGATTTCAATTCTGCATCTGACTTCATAGATTATTATGCTGAATGGACGGATAATGAGATAGTGCTGCAGCTTCATTCCGCAGAGTCGCCATTATTTGAAAATCTTGATAAGAACATTATCTTCCTTGAAAAGATTTTTATGATGGAGACTTTCCATTCCTATGTCGAAATGCCCGGACTTATAGCTGAGACAAACTCACCATCAATTAAAGGTAACCAGGTTAGCTGGAAAGTAAGCGGTGTTTCTTTCTTGTTTGAAGATTATGAAATGACAGTGAAATCGAGGATCATGAATACATGGGCCTATGTGGTTGCCGGAATAATCTTGTTGTTGCTGATTGTTGTGCTGATTGCAAAAGCCAGAAAGTGATTGGTGGTTAGTGATTAGTGGTTAGTGGCCTGCCCCTGCGAAGGCATGGGTTAGTGGTTGAGGTTTTTCAAGTTTTGGATGGTTAGGGTGGGGTTTTCAGATGAGAAAATGGAGTTGCCGGCAACCAGCACATCTGCACCTGCCTTGATTAGCTTTGGAGCGTTATCGAGTGTCACTCCTCCATCAATTTCAATAAGAGCTGAAGAGTTTTGTTCATTGATCATTCCTTTGAGTACCCTGATCTTTTCGTAAATGCGCTCGATGAACTTCTGTCCGCCAAAGCCTGGGTTGACAGACATCAGCAATACAAGGTCCACGTCTTTAATCACGTCTTCAAGTACCCTTACAGAAGTATGAGGGTTCAGGACGACTCCGGCTTTCATACCGGCATCTTTTATTGCATAAATGCTTCTGTGAAGATGCTTGCAAGCTTCGTAGTGGACTGTCAGGATATCAGCACCAACGTCTTTGAAGGCCTGGATATAGCGATCGGGATCAATGATCATCAGGTGCACATCAAGGGGCTTGTCAGCATATTTCTTGATGAATTTGATTACCGGGAAACCAAAGGAGATATTGGGAACAAAGACCCCATCCATTACATCAATGTGAAACCAGTCGGCCTGACTTTCATTTACCATTTCAATGTCTTTTTTCAAGTTTGAAAAGTCAGCAGACAGGAGGGAAGGAGCTATTAGATGACTCATTGTTCCTTATCCAAGATATGTTTTGAGTATTTTACTTCTGGAGGTGTGTTTTAACCTGCGTATGGCTTTCTCCTTGATCTGCCTGACACGCTCACGGGTCAAATCAAACTTTTCTCCAATTTCTTCCAGTGTCATCGGGTGCTTGCTATTCAGTCCAAAGTACAGACGAATAACATCAGCTTCCCGGGGAGTCAGTGTTGAGATAGCTCTGTCAATTTCCTTACGCAATGAATCATAGAGTAATTCCGTTTCCGGAGTTGTGTTCTCATCGCTTCTCAGCACATCATATAAGTTGTTTTCCTCATCGGTAACCAGAGGTGCATCCATAGAAAGATGCCGGCCTGAATTACGCATGGATTCCTTAATCTCGTTTTCCGGAAGATCCAGCATCTCTGCGATCTCCTCTACATTGGGCTCACGCTCATTGTCCTGTTCAAGCTTGGCAAAAGCTTTATTGATCTTGTTTATGGCGCCGATCTTGTTCAATGGCAACCTTACTATCCTTGATTGCTCTGCCAGTGCTTGTAATATGGATTGCCTGATCCACCATACGGCATAGGAGATAAACTTAAATCCCCTGGTTTCATCAAACCGCTGAGCGGCTTTGATCAATCCCAGATTGCCTTCATTAATGAGATCCGGTAAGCTAAGTCCTTGGTTCTGATATTGTTTGGAAACAGAGACGACAAACCTTAGGTTAGCCTTAGTCAGCTTTTCTAATGCATGCCTATCGCCCTGTTTTATGCGCTGGGCCAGCGCTACCTCCTCTTCAGCTGTGATAAGCTCAACTTTACCAATTTCTTGTAAGTATTTATCTAGTGAAGCTGTTTCCCTATTAGTAACCTGTTTGGTAATCTTTAACTGCCTCATAGGAATTGTTTGATTAATAATTTGGGTTTTACAATTTGGATCGCAATAAACAACCTAAAACAGATTGTAGTTTTTCTAGTGATGTTGTAAAACTCTTGAAAATCAATGTATTCAAAAGTTCTGTCTGTGTTTGTATTGCTGGGATTCTTACGAGAGATCAGCTAAATAAGTTACACTAATCATTATCTTTAGCCGGCTTTGGCAATAATACTTTACGCGACAATTTCAGTTTACCAGTTTTGCTGTCGACGCCTATGAGCTTGACCTTCACCTGCTCCCCTTCTTTAAGTACTTCTTCAACAGTATTTAATCTTCTCCATTCGATTTCTGAAATATGCAGCAGGCCGTCCTTGCCAGGTAAAATTTCAATAAATGCACCAAATGGTGTTATATTTTTTACTTTTCCTTCATAGATCTCACCTACTTCAGGAACAGCAACGATTTGCTGGATCCATAGCTTAGCGGCCTCTATCGACGCCTTGTCGCTTGATACAATATCAACAATACCATATTCACCTTCTTCCTCGATAACGATGGTTGTGTTGGTCTGGGCCTGTATTTCCTGGATCACTTTTCCGGATGGTCCTATGATAGCGCCAATAAATTCTTTATTAACGATCATCTTCTCAATCCTTGGAACATGAGGTTTGTAATCAGCCCTTGGTTCAGCAATGGTTTTTTCCATGATTTCAAGGATATGCAATCTTCCTTTCTTTGCCTGATCAAGCGCTTCCTCAAGGATCTCATATGCGAGGCCATCGATCTTAATGTCCATCTGGCATGCTGTAATCCCATCTCTTGTACCTGTTACTTTGAAATCCATGTCACCAAGGTGGTCTTCATCACCCAGGATATCGGATAAGATAGCATATTTACCAGTTTCGCTATCTGAAATAAGTCCCATCGCGATACCTGATACGGGTTTTGTTATTTTGACACCGGCATCCATTAATGCAAGAGTTCCACCACATACAGTGGCCATTGATGAGGATCCATTGGATTCCAGGATATCAGACACGATTCTGATAGTATACGGATTATCCTGGTCACCCGGTATGACCTGCTTCAATGCTCTCATTGCAAGGTTCCCGTGTCCGATTTCCCTTCTGCTGGTTCCACGTATAGGTTTAACTTCACCTGTTGAAAACCCGGGGAAATTGTAATGCAGGATAAAATCGCTTTTGCCTTCAATAACTGCACCGTCGATTACCTGCTCGTCTAATTTGGTTCCTAATGTGGTAGATACCAGCGACTGGGTTTCACCCCTTGTGAAGATAGCTGATCCATGGGCTGCAGGTAGATAATCTACTTCACACCATATGTTCCTTATCTCATCAAGCTGCCTTCCGTCCAGTCTTATTCTTTCATTCAGCACCATCTTCCTGACCACGTCTTTGTGGAGGTCATGGAAGTATTTTTTTACCAGTGGCAGTTTTTCCTCCTGTTCTTCTTCAGGGATGTTTTCAATAAACGCTTCTTTGAGGGCTTCAAATTTTTCAGCCCGTTCATGTTTATTGTTGCTGACCTCACGCGCAATTTCATAGACCTTATCACCTGTTTCCGTGATCAGCTTTTCTTTCAGCTCTTCGTCATGGTTTTCGTGGTCATACTCACGTTTGGTTGTCGCACCCTCTACCTGTTCTGCAAGCTCCAGCTGAACCTTGCATTGTACTTTAATAGCTTCATGAGCTACTTTAATGGCTTCAAGCATTTCCTGTTCTGATACTTCTTTCATCTCGCCCTCAACCATCATGATATTGTCGATGGTGGCTGCAACAATCATATCTAATGTTGCCTGGCTCAGTTCCTGTATGGATGGGTTTACAATAAACCCGCCATTGATCTTAGCTACCCTTACCTCGGAAATAGGTCCGTTGAATGGTATATTAGATACGGCAAGAGCTGATGATGCTGCGAGTGCTGCTAAAGCATCCGGTGAGTCATCTTTATCTCCTGAGATCAAAGTGATCTGAACCTGGGTCTCAGCATGGTAATCATCAGGGAATAATGGCCTTAATGCCCGGTCGACAAGCCTTGAAATTAATATTTCGTGCTCCGATGGGCGCGCTTCACGCTTGAAGAAGCCACCAGGGAATTTACCTGTGGCTGCATATTTTTCTTTGTATTCGACGGTTAGAGGCATGAAATCCACATGGTCAGCAGCTTCTTTTCTTGCTACTACAGTGGCCAGGATCATGGTGTTTCCGAGTTTTACTACGGCTGAACCATCTGCCTGTTTTGCCAAACGTCCTGTTTCTATGGAAATCGTCCTGTTTTCATCTAGTTGGAACGACTTCACAATTCCTTTGTCTGTCATTGTATAATTATTATGAATATGTTAATCTGAAACACAAAAAAAGGCAATGTGAATTGCCTTTTATGATTTAGTCAATATTTTTTACTTTCTGATACCTAGCTTCTTAATTATTGCTCTGTACCTTTCAATGTCTTTTTTCTTAAGATAATCCAGTAGTCTTCTCCTTTTACCAACCATTAATACAAGATTACGCTTAGTAGGATTGTCTTTCTTGTTCTCTTTCAGGTGCTCAGTAAGATGTTTGATACGAAAAGTAAATAATGCAATTTGTCCTTCCGTAGAACCTGTATCAAATTCTGACTTACCATATTCCTTAAAGAATTCACTCTTTTTCTCTGCTGTTAAATACATAATAGCGATTTTTCCTTTTTAAATTTGGGCTGCAAAATTAGAAATTTCTTTTAATATATACAATATAAAATAATTTTTTCTTCTAAAAAGACCATTTTAGAATGATGAAGTACATGCTGCCATAATCACCGAACTCGGTGCCCGGGTTTCCAATGAAGATTTGTGCCAGGCCAGTTAGTGAGATGTTTTGAGTCAGGGAAAAATCAATGGAAGGTCCTATATATGCTGATTTGTCATTAGGATTCCACATACCTGCTAATGTGGTTGTAATCAAGGGGGTAACTTGGTAAGTGGCTGAGCCAAAGGTGGAATAACGAGCTCTTGTGAAGTCCTTGGCAGAAAGCTGCCTTCGCAGGATAAAGCTGGGCCCCATGCTGGCAGGGCCGGTTGTTCCGGCAGTATTCAATAATGCAGAAAAATCAAGGGTCATACCGAATCTGAACGAATAGTTAAGGCCTATGGAGGCAACAACCTCTCCCATTGAATCAGCAAAATTTTCGGCCGGGTGAAAATAGGATATTTCACCATTAAAGCCAGCTCCCTTAACCTCACCTGACCATCCTGTTCCCAATACAACATCCCCCGTCATGTAACCACCAAGAAATTGCATGTCGTATTTGACCCGATTGAACTTATACATTGCAGCTGAAGTGACCTTGCCCAAATGGTCAACCTTGAATCCAAAGTCGATGGAAGATACGGTTCCTGTGTAATACTGGAGCCGGATAGCATCACAACCCGGTCTTTCAACATAATTAAAAGCAAAATAATCATACGTATTGAAGATATCATTGGGGTTCCAAACCATATTAATGCCCCAATTAATGCGCTGCCGGCCAATAATGGTTTCAAAGTTGCCTTTGTTATATTTAATATTTGCCCTGTCAATATTGGAAAACATGAAAACAGAACTGTCGTTGACCAGGCTGAATGTCATATCAACCCAGCCATTGTCAGTAACCGCTATATCATGATAATATGGATAGAAATCGTATACCATCTGCCCGAAATTGATGATATTGCGCATTCCAATGTGCATGCTCAGGTTTTGATGAGGATACCATCTGAAATCCAGTCGGTTAGTAATGGTGCTCTGGGTAAACCACTGTCGGTCGAAATCCTGGATCCACGCAGTTCCCATGCCCTCCAGGTATCCGTTAAGTGTGTATTTCCTTAGCTTTTGCTGCTTCTGGGCAGTTGAGAACAGAATCAGGAAGCTTAACAAACCGGTAAGTAATACCCTTTTCATTGGTTCACAGCTTATTTACTGATATCAGTGGTAACCTTGCCGTCATCAATGGTAACGATACGCCTTGCCTTATCCATCACACGCTGGTCGTGAGTCGCAAAGATGAAGGTGATATTAAACTCCTTGTTCATCTTTTGCATGATTTCTAATAGTTCTTTCGTTGCCTTTGAATCCAGGTTTGCCGTTGGCTCATCAGCCAGGATGAATTTGGGGTTGGGAGCTAAAGCTCTTGCAACCGCCACGCGCTGCTGCTGTCCACCCGATAAGTTTCCCGGCCGGTTATCCAGCTTATCTCCAATACCAACACTCTCCAATAATTCCTTTGCCCTGTCCCGTCTTTTTTTCTTCGACCAACCCTGTAATTGCATAATGAAAGTTACGTTTTCCATCGCTGTCAGGACCGGGATAAGGTTATAGGCCTGGAAGACAAAGCCTATATTATGTAGCCTGAAGTCTATCAACTTTCTGGATTTCAGTTTAGTGATACTGGTCCCATCAATGTAAACTTCCCCATTACTTGGTTTATCCAGGCCACCGACCATGTTAAGGAAAGTAGTCTTTCCTGAACCTGATGGCCCTACAACGGCGGTGAACTCGCCTTCTTCAAATGCTATGTCAATCCCATTAACAGCATAGACCGGGATCTTTGTTTCCTGGTAGACTTTGTGCAGATTTTTAACTTCAATTACAGACATGTTATTTGTGTTTTATCGAATTATAATTTTTTGAGTATGATTTATTTTCTGATCACTTAGTAACTGTAAGATGTAAATGCCAGCTGGCAGGGCTTTCAGGTCAATCTGGTATTGACCTGAGATTCCTTCTTGATGTAACAGGACTTGCCCCCGCATGTTGATAATCCTGATGTCAGTGAGTTCTCCAGCTTGATCTAAATCGATATTGACAATCCCTGAACTCGGATTAGGATAAATATGGACCAGCGGGATGGTGTATTCCATAATTTCGACAGGCATCTGATAGTTCAGTATATAAAGATTACGAAACAGCATGTAATCCAACCCATTATAGTTGCCGGTGAAAATGGTGCCAAGGTCACCACGACGCTCCGGGTGTATTGTCCGTGATGTAGATGACCACTCCCATTCAGCATAAATACTGTCGTTATAGTTATAAGGGCCTTCTTCAGGGGCCAGGCTGAGAAGATATTCATAGAAACCTTCAGGATCATTATAAAACATGGTGTCAGGATGCACAGCACTCATCAGGTAATTCTTGCCTTCAAACATAACCTGATGTAACAAGGGTACCCATTCAAGAAATTGAAATTGTGACCTCGGACCCAGGACCCTGGCATTGTAGTTCGTGAAACTGCTGTCACCTTGAATGCCTTCAGGCCATATGTTAGACATGGCATCCAGGTTAATGACCTTCAGATCCTGCTGATTGGGCAGAATAATATTCTCAAGTTGGAGGAATACTTCAAGAGCTGTTTGTTGAATGGAAGTGTCAGTAGTCGGAGAATTTTGTCCGGTCAGCCATTGTTTAGAACCCGCGAAACCTTGAGAAAGAAAGAATGCATTGGCCCCAATGTGAACCTCTTCATAGGTGACCGGGTTTTTTATGATGAAGTCCCAGTTCAAGCCCTGGATACCAAGTAAATTGGGATCATTGATATTCAACTCAACCACCGCGCTATCACCTTCTTTCATGTAATTCACGATGCGGTTGACTATGTTTTTTGCCTCCTGTTGTATTGAAACTTCAAAATCCTGGAATTTCAAGGGCTCCTTGTCTTCGTAATAAACCAGGTCCGGCGGTACACATTTGATGATGATGCCAAGGCCGGTGATAAGCATGATGGCCTGGTCCAGGCTTTCTTCCTTGGACCGGGGGTCCTCTGCCATGAAACTGGATATCAGGGAATCGATCATATAATAGGGGAGACCCTGGTTAAGGTGGGCCAGTACCTCGTCCATATCGAGGGAATCTACAGATATATCGTCCCTGATAAAGAAACCGTTAAGGCTGTTTTCTCCGCCGAAATAATTTTCAGCAAAATAATCCAGCCTGTTAAGCGCATATAATGCATAATAAAGTTCTCTGACAGTTTCTCCTGTATTCTTTCCCTGTGAAGATAAAATCTTATACTCCGATCCGAGCACACCAAGATAATGGCCATGGTCAATGGTGCAATCAGACCATTTAGCAATACCATTAACGGTATCCCATATCATGGCTGGTATGCTCATACCCATCTCAGGGCCTATGCCAAGCAGGAAATGATCCCTCAAACGGTCCCGGTACAGCTCATACTTTTCTTCATGCCATGGCCTGACCTGTGAAAGAGCCTCCGAGGCCATGAAAATGATAAAAACTATCAGCAGGTATGTTCTATTGACCTTCACTTATTATCCCTCCTCTCTAATAGCTATTGCCGGGTTCAGCTTTAAAGCTTTCCTGGCCGGCCAGATTGATGCCAGGGCTGCCGTTATGATCACCACAATCCCTATCGTAAAATAAAATGCATTCTCTATGCTTGGATAAACGAAAGCACTATAACCAAATGCTTCCAGCCCTTCTGCCCAGCTGGCAAAGTTAATGCCATGCCTTGCTGTCAGGCTGATTGCTCCTGCACTAAGGGCAATACCGGCGATAGCACCGGTAACAGAAAGGAAGATGGTTTCCATCATTATCATCATGAAGACCCTCTTTCTGTTCATGCCCAGGGCCATTAACATCCCGATCTCTCTCGATCTTTCCAGCACAGACATGAGCATGGCATTGATAATCCCGAAAGTCAATGCCATGAGAATAATGATCACGAGGATGTAAGCAAACTGATCCATCATTGCCAAAAATGCCAGAAGTGAAGGATCAACTTCCTTCCATGACCTTACGCTTAAACCTGCCAGTTTCTCCTTTATGGCTTCAGTAACCCCATCTGTCAAGTCGTTTTTGTCTAGCAATATGGCAATTTCAGAAGTGGCAGTGGATTCTATCCCGGTGAGTGAGACGAGGTCTTCATGCTTCACAAATACCTGCATTTCATCAAATATCCCATTACTCGTTTTATATAAACCTGAAACCCTGAACAGACCATATGATATCTCATTACTAATATCTTGTATTGTGATGACGATCTTGGAGCCAATTCTTGCATTAAGCTTTTCAGCCAGCTTGGTGCCGATGACTATTCCTGGCGTGCGGTAGTCCTTCACTAAATAATCTCCTTCCACAAGATTTTCTGAAATGTCGGTCACGGTTTTTTCTGATTCAGGATCAATGCCATTAATTATTATTCCATTACCTGAGCTTGCTGTACTGGCCATGGCAGGACTGATTGAGCGTTTTGTAATGGCTTTAATTCCAGGAACATCCTTGAATTGATCAATGATAGAATCAGCATTGTCCATCATGAAATTGATCGACTTATCCTCCAGAAAGCTTGGATTATGGATTTGTATATTGGATATTTCATTGCTGATGGAGGCATCAATCTTTTGGTTCATCCAGCCATTCATTATGGCTACCAGAAATAAGGTGCCAAATAAACCAAGGGCCACAGAAAGGATCACCACAAGACTTCTTGTCTTATTGCGCCATATGTTTCTCCATGAGATAGGTATGATCATTTTACGTTCATTTTATAAGTTAATTACTTCCCCCTGAATGCCCTCAGTACATTAAACCTGTGCACATATGATATTGGGTATAGTGCTGCGATCATTGTGAGAATTAAAACAATGATCGTTTGCTGGAAGAATATATGGCTGCTGAGAGCAAATGGCATGATGGGCTCAACGTTGAAGTCTATCATGGCTTGCGCTGCCTCACCTGTGAGTTCTATCGGATTTACATTAAAATAATAGATGATCGGCATACTGGCCGCTATCCCGGCTGCAACACCAATGATTGCAATAAATATAGTTTCAATAGTTAATATCCGTGCCAATTTGTACCTGTGCATGCCTATTGAGACCATTACAGCAAATTCTTTCTTCCGCTCAACGGTCATCATCAGCATTGTTCCAAATATTCCGAAGGCTAACACCATATAAAGTATCCCAAGCATGAACCAACCACTTACATTATCTGATTCAATCCCCTGGACCAAGGCTGTCAGCATTTGTTCCCAGGTCATGACTTCATAATTCTCGCCTATGACAGATATAATGTTTTCTTTGGTGCCTTCCAGGTTATCCGGGTTAGTTAACATCACTGACAAGGATGTGAGACGGGAGGGGGCCGCATAAAAGTATTGTGCATCTTCCAGCGTCATGAATATCAACTGGCTGTTCATGGCCGGAGATGGGAATTGAACAATACCTGCAATATGATACTCATCAGCAGCTGTGACACCATGGTAGCCCTGGCTGAGCAGGACTATGCTGTCACCGAGGCCAACTTCCAGGTAACTTGCCAGTTTTTCTGCTATCAGAACCTCATGGCTGGCGTGATTAAAATACCTGCCTTCAATCAGTCTTTTCTTCAGGCCGGTTACTTCATTTTCTTTCACCGGGTCGGTGCCCACAATTCCTATCCCCTTGGTTTTTATACCAGAAGAGGCAAGTGCAAATGATTCCAGCCTGGGGATTAAGCCTTCAACATTGCTTACCCTGGAAATTTTATCCTCTAAAGCCTGGTCCGATTCAAATGTATTGTCAATGGTCTTGTCATCCCAATAGCCCGGGGCGTGGACCTGGATATAACCTGTTGAGTTTCTGACGGAATTCTCAATCATGTTATCATAGGATCCGATCTGCATGGAACGCATAAGAAGCGCAAGGAAAACTGCAAAAAAGACAGATGCTATCGTTAGGATTGTCCTCCGCTTGTTCCTCCATAAGTTTCTCCAGGCCAGATATATGTTCTCTTTCATTGTAAACGTTTTTAATGTGTTCTCCCGGTATCTTATCTCACTCTCTTCATGTTTTGTTGTGAAAAGAAATCATCCGGGATGGGTTCATTGAACTTCATCTCAAGGATTTCTATAATCGTTTTCTGACCTGGTTTTTGTACTGGTTCCATTACCATCTTTGCTGGTAATTTACGGTCGCCCATCTGCTTGATATCAGCGCTGACTTGTGAATTGACCAGTTCCATGTCCTCATCATAAAATGCCAGCTTCAGCTCATAGTACTCTTCTTTTGAAACCCAAACCTCAACCTTCCCCCATACAACAGCTGCATCAGGCTTAGGGATTAATTCGATGATATGACATGCGTATCCTTCAATCTCCTCCTCACCAATAATCTCATGGGTATAATCATTTACATATGAATTTAGTTTTACAAGATCATCATTGGTGAAATCTGATCCCATCCACGATTGGCTCATCATTGATGCTGGTATCTTAATCATCCTGCTGATCGATGGCATCCAGTTCCACATGTCATATTCCCTTTTCAGAAAAACCTGGCCTTTATCCCTTGGTGGAGCAGTGATGAGGATCATGTAATACTCGTCCCCTTTCGACCAGGTCTTCATGGTCACTTCACGCGTCCAACTGGGCCTTTCAACGGTCATCTTCATTGTGCCCTCGCTGGTCAGGCCGTTAATCTTGTCCTGCGCTTTGCGGATGATCTCCCGGGCATCAAGGTCCTGTGCTTGAACGCAGTAAATGGTGAGGAGTGAGGAGTGCAGAGCAAATAATAATATTACTAGTTTTTTCATGATGATTGTTTTTTGCAATGGCCAAATTTATCAATAATAGATTGTATGGACTTTTCTACCGGAAAATTTTCTGGATCCATGATGTAGTTCAGGCTTATTCCATCCATAACAGCACCAAAAATCAAGGCTTCCTGGGCGGGATTGACTATACCGAGCTTATCATAATAGCTTACAAGTATTTTAAAATATTTGGGAATTATCTCCTGTATCTGGTCCTGGATCAGTTCATAAACATTCGGTTGCATCATGGTTGAGAAGTACAGTTTATAATATGGTATGTTTTCCTGGAGGATCCTGAATGTTTCACGGATAAAAAATTCAAACTCCTCACAGGTGAGCATCCCATCTTTATTTGAATCAAAAGCTTCAATGAATCTTTCGAACCCAAGCACCATGATCTCCCTGACTAGCTCTTCTTTGCTTCCAAAGTAGTTGTACAACAGACCCTTGGATATTCCCGCTTTTTTGGCTATCATACTGATAGAAGTAGGATAATAACCATGTGTAGCGAATAGCTCCAGGGCTGTTTCCATGATCAGTGCTTTTTTCTGCACCCTGATTTTCTCAAATTGTTCTTCCGTGCGGGGCATAAAAATATTTTATGAATGAACGGTCGGTCAAAAATAAAAACATTTTTAATGCAAGTCAAGTTTTTTTTGAATATTTTATCAGTGCACCTGCATTTTAACAATATTGTTGCACCTTTGCAGGCATAAAATTTAAAATAATGGATAGGGTAGAAGTGATTTTGGTCGACAAGGATGACAGAGAAGTAGGAGTCATGGAAAAGATGGAGGCTCACCGTAAAGGCATTCTGCACAGGGCATTTTCCGTGTTTATTTTTAATGATGATAATCAGCTGATGTTACAACAGCGTGCTTTGCATAAATATCATTCGCCCGGACTATGGTCAAACACATGTTGTAGCCATCCTTTTCCTGAAGAACCTGTTGAGGAAGCCGCACATCGTAGATTACAGGAAGAAATGGGCTTTGATGTTGAATTGAAGAAGGCTTTTACCTTTACATATAAAGCTGAGCTTGACCAGGGCATGACTGAACATGAGCTTGATCACGTATTAATTGGTAATTATAATGATGAACCTTCAATCAATCAGGAAGAAGTAGCAGCATGGAATTGGGTTGATTTAGAAGAATTAATAGAAGATATGGATAGCAATCCTGAGAATTACACAGTTTGGTTCAGGATAATTTTTAAAGAATTCAGGAAGAAGTTAGGATATTGATTATTGTAGTCTCTCCTGGTTCACAGACTCCATCAATTTGTCTACAGCCCTCTTAAACGAAACATCACGCTGGGTGCCCAGTAGGAATTTTTTGCCATTCGTGAAGATAAACTGCATGCCCATATTCCCTTTAACATTATAAGCCGTTCCGTATCTGCGACTACCTCTCCTGACACCCCAACCTCCGTATTCCAGCAGGGGCTTGTACTTCCTGATTTTGTATTCTTGAATGTCTTCCGGGTGAATGGTCCTGGCTTTCCTTTGCCAGGGTGCGAAACGATAATGCACACCTTCATTATCAACGATAATGATAAGCTTGATGCTAAAGAAAAGGTAAATTAGAAGGAGAGGCAGCAGGCCAATAAGGATGAGGAAAACATCTGAACCAGGGTTGTTCCCTGCGTCTTTTCCCATAAATACCTGCATTGTAATGCTATAAATCCAGAAACCGACTGAAACCAGTATGATAATCCAGACCCATGGTTGCCTGAATTTTTGCTCTTCCTTGAAATGAATACGTTTGGCCATGTTTTACACTTTACTGAGGGCCGATTGAAAATCTGCTCCAGCCGGTGATTGAAATACCCTTAGATCAAATTCGGGGATCACAGCAAAGATATGATCAAAAATATCTGCCTGGATATTTTCATAATCAGCCCATGCTTGTTCTTTACAAAAGACATATATCTCAATTGGCAGTCCCATCTCTGTGGGTTGCATTTGCCTGACCAGGAATGTCATGTCCTGGTTGATGTGAGGATTTCGCTTAAGGTAGCCCTTGAGGTAAGCACGAAAAATGCCGATATTAGTCTGCCTCCTGCCATTTACAAGTACAGTATTATTAACAGTAAACTCTGAATTATAGGCCTCTATTTCTTTTTCCGTCTCATCAACATAGGTTGCTACATGCTGGAATTTTTTGAACCGTTCCAGCATTTCAGGAGTGCAGAACTTAATACTGGTCACATCTATATTGACTGACCTTTTGATCCTTCTGCCACCAGATTCCTCCATACCCCTCCAGTTCTTGAAATAATCTGTTACCAGGGCGTATGTGGGAATGGTTGTAATGGTTTTGTTCCAGTTCTGTACTTTAACGGTTGTTAATGAGATATCTACAACCGTCCCATCAGCACCGTATTTGGGCATTTCGATCCAGTCACCGATTCTGACCATATTGTTGGCCGACAGCTGAATTCCGCCCACGAAGCCAAGGATTGGATCTTTAAAAACCAGTAATAGCACTGCGGAGAATGCGCCAAGTCCTGCAACCCACCCTAAGTTCTCAGATCCCAGTAAAATTGATACTACAGCGATAGCACCAATGATATATGCAATGATCTGGACTACCTGTATATAGCCTTTAATGGGTTTGGTCTGGGATATCTCGTAAGTGTTATAGATTTCATTTACAGCCTTTAAGAATGACATTATCACCTGAATGATAACAACCACGAAATAAAGTGATACAATCAAATTGATTGCTTTGACCAATACATCAACTTCAAGATAATTTCCGATCAGGAATTTAATGATCAGAGCTGGTGCCAGGTAAGCCAGGCGATGAAATACTTTCCTTTCCACCAGGATATCGTCCCAGTCGGATTTAGTCCGTCTGGCAATCACATGAACAAGCTTGACAATGAGCCAGCGTGCAATTATATAGCCAATTACGGCAATGACCAGGATTAGCACAATGATGATAGCATCAGCCAGAAATGTTATCCCCTCCTGAGAAAGTCCTGAATCAGCCAATAATTCTTTCAGATATACAAGTAATCTTTGCATTTTTGTTGAAGAGTTTTAATTCAAAACAATCTAATCCAGCTTTTTTATACGCTGCATATATTTCTTGCGAATGGCATCGAGTTTTTCTTTGCTGTATTCACTATCATAGATCCTTATATAATCAACAACGCCATTTTTTCTGTACATGGTGGCGAGGGCAGCGTCGAAGTTCGGGTCTTCAATATTACGCTTTATATCTTCGGTCATCGCTTCAAAGGTATTCCAATCCAAATGCTTTGGTATTTGGAAATAGCGCATTGCCGGGATCTCTAAATCATGCAAAGTACAATCCGTGATAGGCTTAAGAAGGAAATATTTCTTGATCCTGATTAAACCGCTATATGCCTTGATGTTTTTATTGGCTTGAAACGCAATGCCTTCATCCTGGAAGCATTGGATGATATGTGGGATCTGCTTATAATCTTCAATCTCTTTAATGCGCAGGCATGGAGCCATGTCCCTGTTGAAAAATACATACCCCGGGCTGGCATCAAATTTGATTTTTTGAATTTTCTTGATCTTCTGAATGATCCTTATGATCTTGTCTTCTCCATAGTCAAACTTGGTAACCAGGAATACGGACCTGGGCTTGTCTTTATCAGGCACTGTTGTTCCATGATAACCAGGAAATGGATGATGTATTTCCAGGGCCAGCTCATTATAACCAATAGGTTCCAGAATCTCTTTTTTTTCTATGATTCCAATCGTTTCAATGATATATTTTTCACTCATATGTGTTTTTTTTGTTTGTTATTCTTCTGGTGCAAACATGGGATCCCACGGTGGAAGCATTGTTGGTTCCTTTTCAAGGATCTTCAAAGTTTTGGCATCAACAAAGTCTTTATGGATAACCAGGCGGAACATATATTCACTAAACCAATCATCAGTCATGATCAGAAAGCCATTATGGCCTTTCTTTGCTCCCCAGCTGTTTTCAAGAAGCCATTTGTCGATAGCCCCACTTTCTGAAATGTTAACTCCAACCAGGTTCATCCCATGTGATGATCCACTGTCATAAGTTTTAATCCGCTGCTCTTTGTTCATCCCAAAACTAACTCCAAACAGCTCATTATAGCTGTAATTATTAAGATCGAGAGTCCCTGTTTCGCTATCAAGCTGTTTCCCAACATCACAGGAGAAATACATTGGTTGATTACCCAGGATTGATGCCCTGGCAAATTCCTTGATTTCATCAATTGGCAGGTTAATATATTTCCAGTTGCCTCCATCATGCATGTGCCTGTCATATTCAATCTCGTATAGTTCATAAAAGGGCCTGACAGGATCATTCATGAACATTACGTAATCCTGAAGGTTGAAGCCAATAGCTTCCTGGTAAAATTCTTGAGGTGTATATGTTTTTGGCTCACTGATCTTTCCATCTTTATCTTCATATTGCCAGGTGAATTCAGCCGGTGGTTCTCCAAGGCATAACACAAGGATACGATAAACATCTTTAAGCATCGTTACCTTATGCTCCTCAACGTACTGCGAATTAACATCTCCCTTGGCAATCTCTCTCAATGCCAGGCCGTCTTCACGCAATTTCCTTCTTAAAAGTCTTGACATCAGGGAAGTGTTATCACTGTTCTCACTTTCCGGCATGGCAGAAGCGGGTACTACACCATACTTATCAACAATGTTGACAACCCCGGTCCATTGTCCACCATCCCCAATAGGATTTTTCAACAACCAGTCCACGGTTCTGTCATCCATTGGCAAACTGCTGGTAGCAATGATTGCTTCCAGGAATAGGTTTGCTTTTTCAAACTGATCCCAGAAAAAGGAATAATTATAAGAAAACTGGAATTCCTTGAGGTTGTACTTTTCAATAACCGTGGGGCGCATCATGTTCAAACCGGTAAAAAGCCAGCACCTTCCTGATGATTTCTGGTCGCTGATATTTTTAATCTCAATCTTATTGGAAAAATAAGTGTTGAGCTTTCCAATATTTTCCCGGTTAACCGCCAGTTTCTTAATGCTATTGTTCGTAATAGCATTCATTAAAGCCTTTGTATCGTCATCTATTACCACTGATGACCTTATCTCATCCAGGGTTTTTTTGTCAATTGGACCACTGCCTTGACTGTACCCGGTTAGGAATGAGCTGATAAAAAGAACTGTAAGTAAATAATTTCGCATGTTTTCAGCTTTTAATATTAAAATATATAGATATTTAAATTGCTTGCTTATTTATGGGACTAAAATTACAAAAATTGCCTTTATAAGGGTGCATTTTTCTGTAAATTTATTTGAAATCGTTTTAAATAAATATGGTATCTTTGTCCTTCATTACAGGATTTGAAATTTTAAATTAATGCGTTATGAATTACGATGTTATCATTGTTGGAAGTGGCCCGGGAGGTTATGTTGCAGCCATCAGGGCCAGCCAGCTGGGATTGAATACTGCAGTTGTAGAGAAGTCTGAACTGGGTGGCGTATGTTTAAACTGGGGATGTATTCCCACAAAAGCATTATTAAAAAGTGCTCAGGTATTTAATTATGCATCTCATGCCCTGGATTATGGTGTCAAGATAGGGGGAGAAGTCAAACCAGACTTTGGAGCAATGGTCAGTCGCAGTCGTGGTGTCGCAGATGGGATGAGTAATGGCATTCAATTTCTTTTCAAGAAAAATAAGATCGATCATATACAGGGCTTTGGTAAGGTAAAGGCGGGCAAAGTTGTTGAAGTGACCGACGATAAAGGAAAAGCTACAGAATATACTGCAAAGCATATCATCATTGCAACAGGTGCCAGGTCAAGAGAATTGCCAAACCTCAAACAGGATGGCAAGAAGATCATTGGCTATCGCGAGGCAATGGTAATGCCCAAACAGCCTGCATCGATGGTGGTTGTCGGTTCCGGAGCAATTGGTTCTGAATTCGCATATTTCTATAATACGCTGGGAACAGCTGTTACGCTTGTGGAACTTCTTCCCAATATTGTTCCACTGGAGGATGAAGAGGTTTCCAAGCAACTGGAACGCTCATTCAAGAAAGCGAAAATGAAGGTGATGACAGGTGCAACGGTTGAATCAGTTAATACCAGGGGCAAGCTTTGCAAGGTTACTGTTAAAACCAAAAAAGGAGAGGAAGTCATTGAAGCAGAAGTTGTCCTTTCGGCGGTTGGTATTGCTACCAATATTGAAGGAATTGGATTGGAAGATGTTGGGATAGCGTTGGAAAAGGATAAGATCAAGGTAGATGAGTTCTATCAGACCAATATTCAGGGTTATTACGCCATTGGGGATGTAGTACATGGGCCGGCATTGGCTCACGTAGCTTCTCATGAAGGTATTACCTGTGTTGAACGCATTGCAGGAATGAATGTTGATCCTATTGACTATAACAATATTCCGGCATGTACTTATACCAGTCCTGAGATTGCATCAGCAGGGATGACGGAAAAGCAGGCAAAAGAAGCAGGATATGAATTAAAGGTTGGAAAGTTTCCCTTCAGCGCTTCAGGCAAAGCCAAGCGCGGCAGGGTCAAAGGATGGTTTTGTTAAGGTAATCTTTGATGCCAAGTATGGCGAATGGCTTGGATGTCATATGATAGGCGATAATGTCACAGAGATGATAGCTGAGGCGGTTGCTGCCAGGAAACTGGAAACAACCGGGGAAGAGATCATCAAGACTGTTCACCCGCATCCAACAATGTCGGAAGCAGTTATGGAAGCTGTTGCCGCTGCCTATGGTGAAGTAATACATTTATAGGCTTAAAGATTTTATATCATGGAGTTTATTCAATCAGATATTGCAGGCTTATTGCAGATTAAACCAAGCGTTTATGAAGATAAGCGGGGCTGCTTTTTTGAATCTTATAACATCGAAGAGCTGGAAAATGCAGGGATTGATGTTATTTTCAAGCAGGACAATGAATCCAGGTCTAAAAAAGGCGTACTGAGAGGCTTACACTTCCAGAATCCTCCTTTTGAGCAAGGGAAATTGGTCCGGGTTATCAAAGGAACGGTGTTGGATGTTGTTGTTGACATCAGGAAGAATTCGGTGACTTATGGGAAATGGGCATCCCTTACACTGAGTGAAGAAAACAAACTGATATATTGGATACCCCCGGGGTTTGCCCATGGCTTCCTGGCCCTTGAAGATGACACTGTTTTTATATACAAATGTACAGAGGTGTATAACAGGGAGTCAGAAGACAGCATTCGCTGGAATGATCCTGATCTTGGGATTGACTGGGGGATTAAAGATCCAATCATATCTGAAAAGGACGGCGCTGCCCCCTTATTCAAGGACTTTCAAAGCAAGTTTTAACGGGATGAAGAAAATTTATTATTTGGTTGTTGGGTTGGCTCTTTTTATGCCATTGGCTGTTGTTAGCCAGGGCTCTACTGAACAGAAACCATATACAGAAAATATATACCAGGATAAGCCAGCAGGGATGAGCAAAACTTTTTCTCCTGAAATTCCTGATGAGCTTTATTTTTCCGGTGAGAGGGTGCCCCTGGAACTTTATTATGTTAGAGAGGGCCTTGATCGCGAATTGCTTGTGAATACTTACTGGCATACATCAACCCTGCTTCTGTTTAAGAGAGCTAACCGCTGGTTTCCCGTCATCGAACCTATACTCCGGGAAAATAAAATTCCACAGGATTTTAAATATCTTGCCCTGATTGAATCCGGACTGACCAATGTTGTATCACCCTCAGGGGCCAAGGGCTTCTGGCAATTCCTTGAAGGCACAGCCAAAGATTATGGCCTGGAGGTGGATGAGCAGGTGGATGAGCGATATCATGTTGAAAAATCCACCCGTGCTGCCTGTGCTTACCTTAATGATGCTTATGAACGATACAAGGATTGGACCCTCGTTGCTGCGGCCTACAATGCCGGACAAAATCGCATAGAGGAGGAATTAGGATTGCAAATGGTAGATAATTATTACGACTTGTACCTGAATGAAGAGACCAGCCGCTATGTATTCAGGATACTAGCTGTCAAAACCATCTTTAAAGATCCAAACAGGTATGGTTTTCATTTAAATGCAGAGGACCTGTACCCACCCATACCCACCAGGGAAGTAGTTGTCGATCAAAATGTAGTTGACCTTAGGGCCTTTTCACTGGAGCTTGGAATAAATTACCGTATCCTGAAAGACATGAACCCATGGCTCAGAAAGGATTCTCTGAAACTTTCGACAGGAGATGAGTATATCTTATTGATCCCGAAGAAAAAATTTCTCAAGCTAGATGAGTAATAAGATTTTTCCCTGAAATGGCTGCTCAAGATCATTTAAATCAAAGAACTTTGGAGATTTCCGGAGCCCGGGTACATAACCTGCAGAATATAGAGGTGTCAATCCCCAGGTACCAGCTTGTCGTTTTTACCGGCATCAGTGGGAGCGGCAAGTCTTCATTGGCATTTGATACCATCTATGCAGAAGGCCAGCGGAGATACATGGAAACCTTTTCTGCTTATGCCAGGCAGTTTATTGGCAATCTTGAACGGCCGGATGTTGATAAGATCACAGGCCTGAGCCCTGTAGTATCCATAGAGCAAAAATCTGTAAATAAAAACCCGCGATCTACTGTCGGCACGATCACTGAGATCTATGATTTTCTGCGCTTATTATTTGCCAGGGTTGCTGATGCATACAGCTATGTTACAGGAGAGAAAATGGTTCGCTATACAGAAGAACAAATCATTAAGCTTATCCTGGAACAGTATGACCAACAAAGGGTTATCATTCTTTCTCCACTGGTCAAAGGAAGGAAAGGGCATTACCGCGAACTTTTTGAAAATGTCAGGAAACAAGGATATTCAAAGGTCAGGGTTGATGACAGCATTCGAAATCTTGAGTTTGGGATGCAGGTCGACAGGTATAAAATTCATGATATTGAACTGGTCATCGACAGGGTATCGGTAATTGATGATGAGAAGCATGTCCAAAGGATCAAAAGGGCTGTTGAGACCGCTCTCAGGCATGGTAACGGCATGTTGATGGTGTTGGATGAAGAAGAAGGAAACGCCCGCCATTTCAGCAAGATGCTAATGTGTCCGACATCCGGAATATCCTATAATGAGCCGGAACCCAATACGTTTTCATTCAATTCCCCTTACGGGGCATGCCAAACCTGTAATGGACTGGGTAAGGTATCTGAAGTTGACCTGAGTAAGATCATTCCAAGTAAGGTCAAGACAATCCGTAAGGGTGGGTTGGCCCCACTGGGTGATTATAAGAATAACTGGATCTTCAGCCAGCTGGAAGCCATCGGCCATAAATATGGGTTTGACCTGGACACACCCATAGAGGACATACCTGAAGAAGCCATCAGCGCGATTCTATACGGATCAAACGAGACCTTCCATGTCAAAAAGGAATATCTTGGAGTTACGTCAACTTATTCCCTTAGTTTTGAAGGTATCATCAGTTTCATTACCAACCAGTTTGAAGATGCTTCATCGCAGGGAGTGAAGAGGTGGGCATTTAGTTTTATGAATCGCATCCCCTGCCCGGAATGCAATGGGACGCGCTTGAAAAAGGAATCCCTTCATTTTAAAATAGCAGGAAAAAATATTGCAGAGCTTGCTGATACAGACCTTTACGACCTGAAGTCATGGATTAATGAGCTTCCGGAAAAGCTGGGAGACAGGAAAATGATCATTGCTAAAGAGATCATCAGGGAAATACAAAACCGTATTCAGTTTCTGCTGGAAGTAGGATTGGATTACCTATCCTTAAACCGCTCTGCAAGAAGCCTGTCAGGTGGTGAATCGCAAAGGATACGCCTGGCTACTCAGATTGGATCGCAGCTGGTAGATGTTTTGTATATACTTGATGAACCCAGTATCGGACTGCATCAAAGAGATAATCTCAGGCTGATCCAGGCTTTGAAGGATCTTAGGGACCTGGGTAATTCCGTCATTGTGGTTGAGCACGACCGGGAAATGATTGAGTCGGCCGATAATGTTGTTGATATTGGACCGGGTGCCGGAATGCATGGAGGCCGTATAGTAGGGCAGGGTTCACCAAAAGACATGAAGGATTGTGATACAATCACCTGTCAGTATTTGTCAGGACGAAAAGAGATTAGTATCCCGGACAAAAGGAGAAAAGGAAACGGCTCACGACTGAAACTTACCGGTGCTACAGGCAATAATTTAAAATCTGTTGACCTGGATCTGCCACTTGGGACACTGGTATGCGTGACAGGCGTTTCAGGAAGCGGGAAGTCTTCACTGATCAACGAAACCCTTTATCCTATCCTGAGCAATAAGTTTTACAGATCCACTGCCAAGGCCCTGCCTTATAAATCTGTCAAAGGGCTTGAAAATATTGATAAGGTCATTGAAATCGATCAATCTCCAATCGGGCGCACTCCACGATCAAATCCTGTGACTTACACCAAGGCATTTGACGAGATCAGGAAGCTCTTCCAGCAATTGCCGGAGTCGAAGATCAGGGGTTATAAACCTGGAAGGTTTTCGTTCAATGTCAAAGGTGGCAGATGTGAGACCTGTAAGGGCGCCGGGGTCAGGGTGATTGAGATGAATTTCCTGCCGGATGTATATGTCGTATGCGAAACCTGCAATGGCAAGCGTTATAATCGTGAGACTCTTGAGATCAGGTATAAGGGAAAGTCTATCAATGATGTGCTGGATATGACTATCAACCAGGCAGTCGAGTTCTTTGAGAATATCCCATCTGTTCTTCAGAAGATCAGGACTCTTAAAGAAGTGGGCCTGGGATACCTGAACCTTGGGCAGCAGTCCACAACCCTGTCAGGCGGGGAAGCACAACGTGTAAAATTGGCAGCAGAGCTTTCTAAAAAAGACACCGGCCAAACACTTTATATCCTGGATGAACCAACGACCGGATTGCATTTTGAAGATGTCAAAGTACTATTGGATGTGATTAACAGGCTGGTAGACAAGGGGAATACGGTGGTGATCATTGAACACAATATGGATGTGATAAAATGTGCTGATCATATCATCGATCTCGGGCCTGAAGGTGGAGACAGGGGTGGCATGATCATTGCGGCTGGTGAGCCAGAGGAAATAATAAAAGAGAAAAAGAGTTATACAGCCCAGTATTTAAAAGAAACTTTAAATTTCAAGTACAACTAAAATAAATCCTGATGAATAACCATGAAGAAGATAAGATACGGAAAGCTTTTAAGCCCAAGACCTGGAATGAGATCAAGACCTATGATTCATGGGCGGTATTTAAGATCCTTTCAGAGTTTGTTGAAGGATTTGAGAAACTAAGCAAGATAGGCCCCTGTGTTTCAATCTTTGGTTCAGCCCGTACTGAACCAGACAATGAACAATACAAGCTGGCCGAGGAAATTGCTTATCTTTTAACCAAGAAAGGCTTTGGTGTCATCACCGGCGGTGGCCCCGGGATCATGGAAGCAGGAAATAAAGGCGCACATTTTTCAGGTGGTAAGTCAGTAGGGTTGAATATAAACCTTCCGTTTGAGCAGAAGGCCAATCAGTTTATCGATCCTGACAAGCTTATCGATTTTGATCACTTCTTCGTAAGGAAGGTCATGTTCATGAAATATGCCCAGGGATACATTATCCTGCCGGGAGGGTTTGGAACCCTTGATGAGCTGTTTGAGGCAATTACTTTGATACAGACAGCCAAGCTTGTGCATTTCCCCATTGTGATGGTACAGTCGAGTTTCTGGAAGGGCCTGATTGATTGGATCAAGGAGAAGGTTTTAACTGAAGAAAAAATCAGTCCGGAGGACCTGGATATCATCAGGATAGTAGATACCCCTGAAGAAGCCGTAAGGGTTATTGATGAGTTTTATAACAAATACGCCCTGAAGCCAAACTTCTAAGCTGGTGCCAAAAAACGGTCAAAATATCATACCTATCGCAGTGATAGCAATAGAAGAGGATGGATGCCATCTGATGGTCAAGGGATCAATAAATGGGAGGGAAGCCAATCTATTAATTGATACAGGCGCCTCCAGAACGGTGTTTGACCAGGAGAGGATCCTCACATTTATTGAAGATCAAGTTGTTGATTTTGAGGAAAATGAAAAGCTCTCAACCGGACTTGGGACCAGTACCATGGCCAGCAAGTCGATCACAATCAGGGAGATTAAGCTTGGAGATTTAAGCATTAAGGACTATACCGCCGTAGTTTTGGAAATGTCGCATATCAACGAGTCGTATGCAAAGCTCGATTTGCCGTGTATAGATGGTGTTTTGGGTGGTGACCTGCTGGAGAAGCATGGCGCCCTGATTGACTATGGGAGAAAGGAATTGAGGTTTATTCTTCCTGAGATGCCATCTCAGATGTAAATCCACTTATAATACGTTTACCTGACCACCACGATTTTCTTAGTATTGATATTCCCAAGAGCTTCAAATCTCACAAAATATACGCCTGCCGGGAGATCCCGAAGATCAATATCTAAATTATATATACCTGGTGATTTATATTCTTCTATCAATCTATCAATCTTTAATCCCGAAATCGAATATAAATCACATATCAGATATCTGATATCTGATATCTGATATCTGAGGTGTAGCCTTTCCGATACAGGATTTGGGAATATCTCAATATTAAGGATTGAACCTGCAAGGGGATTCTTAATTCCGCTAACATTTGGCTGATCAATATCCGGGAAGTAATTGACACCGCCGGAGAAATTACCAATCAGCAGATCCATATGACCATTATTATTGATATCATGCATGGCTGCAGATGTCCTGAAACCTGTTGGCATGACAAATGGCGATTCCTGGACAAGCTTATACAAAGAGTCTGATTCCTCGAACTCACCCTCCAGGTTACCTTCTATATTAGTAAAATAAAATATCTTACCCTGCTCTGAACCTACCAGCAATTCCAGCTCATCATCCTGGTTCTTGAAAAACCAGGGTGTGCTGTATCCATAATTAGAGAAGGAATAGTCAGTTACATTAATCTTCCCCAGGCTGTCAGTAACCAGCGTATATATAGGTTCATCCCTGGTCCCATCATTTCTGTAATAATTCAGGTTCCCGTTTTTCTCACCAATTACCAGGTCATTTAAGTCATCTCCATTCAGGTCAACCACAAAGGGTGTACTGTATTGGCCAACATTAATGTCATGATAATTGGTGTCTTCAAGTACATAGTCATCAATATTACCAATACAGGAGCAGTTTGTGAAGAGCATCAGGTTCCCCAGCTCGGTCCCCACGATCATATCAGGATCGAAATCACCATCCACGTCACCGAAACATGGAAAGATGCCGTTAAGACCAAGATGGGAAATATATCCAAAATCATCGGCAATGAACTCGAACACAGGGTTGGTTTGTGTGCCAATATTTTTGTATACCGTTAACTGTCCGGCATATTCAGAATGCAGTATCAGGTATTCATCATACCATGAAGATTCATATTCCCCATAATTGCCTATGATGAGGTCTGTTAGCGCATCGTTATTAAAATCTGCAAGGCAGACGTAGGAACCCGATCCAACATCGATCATGTCATTTTGCAAAAACCCTTTTGTATACAGGGTAAATTCCGGTTCATTTGCCGCTCCCGAGTTAAGGTACAACCAGGAGCTGTTATGATCCTCGACAACATAAGGGTTTGGATCAAATGGTGAGACCAGGAGATCTGGCAGCCCATCATTGGAAACATCTATGTATCTTCCCATTGGTAAGGAGAATAACTCTATGGCTTCAGTTCCAAACGGGTATTCATTGGTATAGCTTGTCATATAGGCCTCTTCAGGATCACCTCCGTTTTCCAGCATGAACAGGTCGGGGTAGTCAACATCACCAAGCAAAAGATCCTTATCATTGTCTCCATCCAGGTCAATCGTAAGAAAGCTTGAGCCGGTATGCCTGTCGCGTGTCGGCTCCATACCAAAACAGGTATCCAGGTATATCTCATTTGATTCCTCGCTTTCACCGAAAAAGCCCCAGCAATATTCAACTCTTTCATAAACAAGTGAGTCTGCATGGCCATATAATTCCATTGACATGTTTTTGTGACGCTCAACAAAAGTGCCCAGGGCCCAGAATGTTAAAATATCCAGATCACCGTCATTATCGAGATCAGAAACAGCGGGGTAGTCGATATAGGTGACCAGGATGTTGACTTCTCCACTGCCATATTCGGAGGTCAGGTACGGATACACCACGAGCTCAAATTTCAGATCTTCCTGGGAGATGTTTTTGTATACCAGGATCCCGGGATTGTCCTTATTATAAGTGAAAATATCCATCAGGCCATCATTATTATAATCCTCCATCAGTATCCAATCTTTGATCACCGGGAACAATTCTGCAAACGCAGGAGCATACTGATAGCTGTTGAGGCCATTATTGCCAGTGTTAAGGAATGGCAATAATCGGTGGCCCTGCCGGTCGAATACCAGAAGATCTTTAATTCCATCCCTATTCATATCAACCTCATTGTACTGGCAGGCGTTCATCCCACCGGCCCATGGGTATTTAAGCTGGCCTTTTGAGTCATGAAACACAATGGGTGTCTTTTTGGAGGATTGGCATATCCCCGTGAATGTTGTAAGTAGAAAAATAAGTGTGAAGATGTATCTGGTGGTCATGACTGCAAAGATTTCTATACAAAATTAACAATTTACCTGGTAATGTTGTTTTTGATTTACCATGTTCAATGTTCAATGGACCATGTACCATGTACCATGGACCATGTAACAAAGTGTTTGGTTTAATGTACCATTTTCAAATTACCTGGAACACGGAACATGGAACCTTGAACATGGAACATCATTTTGTTTTATATCTTTGATGTGAACACAAAACGATAATATATGGCCAGGATACTTGTGATTGACGACGAACAAAGCATTCGAAATACCTTGCGTGAAATTCTTGAATATGAGAAATTTACAGTACAGGACGCTGCTGATGGGATGGAAGCACTTGAGCTGATTAACAAAGAAACATTTGATGTGATCCTTTGTGATATCAAGATGCCAAAGATGGATGGCATTGAGGTGCTGGAGAAGATCCTTGAGACGGTGGATACGCCTGTTATCATGATCTCCGGTCATGGCACCATTGAAACCGCGGTGGAAGCGATCAAGATGGGTGCCTTTGATTATATTGCCAAGCCCCTGGATCTTAATCGTTTGCTGATTACCATCAGGAATGCCATGGACAAGGCCAGCCTGATAACTGAGACCAAGAAGCTGAAGCGTAAGGTCAGCAAGACCTATGAGATGATCGGGGATTCCCTTGTCATGGTACAGATCAAGGATATGATTGAGAAGGTAGCACCTACGAATGCAAGGGTGTTGATAACAGGTGACAATGGTACGGGCAAGGAGCTTGTTGCGCGGTGGTTGCATGAAAAGAGCCAGCGGGCCAAGTCGCCGTTTATAGAAGTCAACTGCGCTGCGATACCGGCTGAACTGATTGAAAGCAAGCTTTTTGGCCATGAAAAGGGGTCTTTTACATCTGCCATTAAGCAGCGAAAGGGTGATTTTGAACTGGCGCATGGGGGGACCTTGTTCCTGGATGAGATCGGGGATATGAGTTTATCAGCCCAGGCCAAGGTTTTAAGGGCCTTACAGGAAAACAAGATTGTGCGGGTAGGAGGGGAGAAGGATATTTCTGTTGATGTCAGGATCATTGCAGCCACCAACAAGAAGTTAGAAGAAGAGATAACAAACAGCAGGTTTCGCGAGGACCTGTTTCACCGTTTAAGTGTGATCATCATCCAGGTTCCCACCCTGAATGAGCGCCTGGAGGATATCCCGCAGCTGGCTGATCATTTTATCCAGCAAGTTTGCGAAGAGCAGGGCAAGCCTCAGATGAGTTTTTCGGATGATGCTATCCAGGAATTGCAAAAGATCAAATGGACCGGTAATGTTCGCGAATTTCGTAATGTAATTGAGAGGTTAGCAATCCTATCAAGTGATCCTATTTCTGGTGATGATGTAAAACTATTTTCAACACCTCTGAAGAAGTGAACACTGAACAGTGAACACTGAACAGAAATTTACAACCTACAACTTAGAACTTAGAACTTTTTTGTAACTTTGCACCGCGTTTGGCACTATAATTGAGTGTTTTAAAGGCAACAAGTTTGATTTACGATTTAGGGGCTGTACCGGTTTTGACAGCAAGGTGAATGGACTTGTAAGCATGCCGGGCTTTGCAGATTGGCTCGTTATAATTATCTGCAACACTTATAATTGGCGAAAATAATTTCGCACTCGCAGCCTAATCGAAGTTTAGTAGGTTCTGGCTAAATCCTTTGCCCAGGGCACAGGACGAGCCGTTCTACCGGTGGAGATGCCTGATTCCGGCCGGATCATGGGACGCAAGCTAATTTCAGGCTGGCCAAAGAAAAGTCTTGGTTCTGCGGCGAGATAAAAAGACTAAGTTCGGATTTAGGGTGCCTTTTCCCTTGCCCGGATCGAAAACCAATAACAGGATAAGCATGTAGAAAGCAACTTTGTTCCTTGTTTGGACGAGGGTTCGAATCCCTCCAGCTCCACCTTCGCTCTCCGTAGCTTCAGCGAAGGAGAGATGTTACTCTCTTCGCTTTCGCTACTACGAGCTTCGGTGGACGCGGTCCACCTTACCATATTATTTCTTGCGATGTGGCATGTTTATATTTTAAAATGCAATGATGGTACGTACTACACCGGATGCACGAATAATCTGGAAGACAGATTATACAGGCATTCTAAAGGAATGATCCATTACACAAAAGATAAACTTCCTGTTGAACTAATAGTCTCCATTACTTTTTCTGACAAATATAAAGCATACGATTTCGAAAATTATTTAAAATCGGGCTCTGGAGTTGCCTTCAGGAATAAGCGATTAATATAAAGTTGAAATCGTTTCTACTGAACGTTAGTAAGGATGAATTTATGCTTGTAAGGCCCCCCCCAGAATGGGATCAACGAAGTTACTCCCGGACCCATTTGAACAGAGGAACACAGGAACAAAGGATTTGAAATTTTTGAACAGATCTCAGATCAAAACTCTTCTGTTCCTCTGTTCCAATCATCATTCTTATTCTATTTTCACTACTTTCCCACCATCAAACTGCTCCCCGGGGGTGGTCTTTTATCTCAGGCCCCAAGAGACTCCTTTATTCACCTGCACCTATGGCTTGATTATTCACTATCTCATGTCAGGTGACACAGGAGTACCATTGAGAGTATATCGTGCATTGTACACTAGGTTGTCATAGGAATTTACTATATTTATCTCTGTCAACGGAGTAACGCTGTTAATCCTTGAAATATATAGAACATATAAACGCGTTTTTATCCGCCCTATATGGGTATGTAAAGTAATAAAAGGCTACTCTATTAGCAAGTTATACTAACGGGGAAGTCATCAAGTCGTAAAAAATAATTCGTTGATTTATATTTCAATGATTATTATAAATACAATGAAACTAAAATATACATTCCTGCTTTTTCTTATTTTTCATCTGCTTCAATCAAACGGCCAGATCACTGAAGAGATAAAAAATACCAAGACAGACAGCTTGCCACAGTTACTTTCCAAATTGACAGATACTGAAAAAATAGACACCCTGAATGCGATTGCTTTTAGGATAAACCTTGACTTTCCGGACAGCAGTAAGAAAATTGCAGGCCAGGCAATCATCCTATCCGGCAGCCTGAATTATCAAAAAGGACTTGCGGACGGATACATAAGTTTAGGGAGAAACTACCTTATAGAAGACAGCCTTTTCCTTGCAATGATTAATTTTCTGAATGCAGAAAGGATCTATGAACAAATTGATCCTTCTTTTGAGTTAGCCTTTTCATATATGGGGCTTGCATTTATCAATAACTTCATAGGCAGATTCCAGTCCAAGATAAATTATGAAAGGAAGGCAATAATAGTTCTCAAACAAATAGATAGTACTAGACATATTGCGATGCGTTATAATCATATTGCCAGGGGATACATGGAATTGGGAGAATATGATTCTGCCATCTGTAATAATAAACTTGCCATTTCCCATGCAGATTCTTCCATTAATCCCTGGTTCTATAATACCTTCGGCCGCATATATCTTCGCCAATTCTACGATTCGGGTGATACCATCTTGTTAGCCAAGTCAATAGAATGGTTTAAAAAAGGCTTAAACTCACCTGAAATTGATAATTACCAAAGTGCTGGCATAAATGCCAACCTTTTTCATGCTTATTATGCGTATGAAAATAAAGAAATGGATAATTTGGCACTATATCATTTAAACCAGATTATTCCGAATGCCGTTAAAAGCAGAGAAGCTTTCTATACGATCCCCGGAAGTTGGCTGAAAAGGGGGGAATTATCAAAAAGAGGTTTACGATTCGATAGTGCTATTATTCACTGCAATAAGAGCCTAAATATTATTGACTCTGCGCTATCCGATTTTTCAACGAGTGGTTTTATTGAGAGTTTTTACGTATTGCTGGAAAAGTATTGGCTGAAAAGATGTAAATCAGATGCATATTATTTACTATATGAAGTTTACTCAACCACTGGTGATTACAGAAAAGCACTTGAAAACTATATCAATTATAAAAATGCCAGTGAAGAGATTTACGAGGAGGATACTAAAAATCTCATCGCCATGCTCGAAGCAGAGTCAGAGAATGAGAAAACACAAAACCAGATATCCTTGCTGGCCAAAGAAAACGAGGTAAAAGATCTTCGGATCAACCGGTCAAAAATATTCATTTATGGCCTTGGGGGTTTACTGATGATATTGTTCTTTGTTGGGATGTTGTTTATCAGGCAAAGAAGGATCAAGATGGCACTTAAAGAGCAAAAATTAGCATACGACCTGGAATTGAGTAAGGTAGAATCAGATAAGCTGAAAGAGCTCGACAAAATGAAATCCCGCTTCTTTGCAAATATCTCCCATGAGTTTCGAACACCCTTAACCCTCATTCTTGGACCACTTGATACGATACTTTCCAAAGTGATCAACGAAGACTCCAGGCCTGAAATGAATATGATTCAAAGAAATGCATTTCGTCTGCAAAACCTGATCAACCAGCTGCTGAGCCTATCGAAACTTGAATCAGGGAAGATGAAGCTGAAAGTTAAAGAAGAGGATATTGTTTCTTTAAGCAAGGGATATACACAGTCATTTGAGTCACTGGCAAAACAGAAGAACATCAAACTTGAATTTAAATCTGACCGGGAAAACATCCTTGTCTATTTAGATCAGGATAAGTATGAAAAGATACTCTATAACCTGATTTCGAATGCGTTTAAGCATACTGCCAGCGGTGGGAGGATTGAGATACAGGTTGACAGTAGACAGTTGACAGTTGACAGTGAGAATAATGCTGTCCGTCAACCGTCAACCGTCAACTTGCTGGCAAATTTTGTCAAGATCTCTGTTCGCGACACAGGCACCGGCATCCCCCCCGAAAATCTTCCTCACATCTTCGACCGCTTCTACCAGGCTGATAACGACAGTAACAATTACCAGGAAGGCACTGGAATAGGCCTTGCCTTAGCAAAAGAGCTGGTTGAATTGCACCATGGAACGATAATAGCAGAAAGCGAAGTTGGAAAGGGAACAACTTTTACACTCACTCTTCCTATGGGAAAGGAACACCTGAAAGAAGAGGATATAGCCCAGGGCACAGAGCTCAGGGTGCCGAGCACAGAGCCCAGGACTCAAAGTACAGAGATCCAGGACCCGGCATCCGGTATCCAATATCCTGTATCCAGCACCGATCGCTATCTGGAAGAGGACTCAGGGGAAGAGAACGACCAACCTCTCATCCTTCTGGTAGAGGATAACGAAGACATGCGCCATTACATTCGTTCCAACATATCCGGGGATTTCCGGCTGACAGAAGCTGAAGATGGCAAACAGGGCCTTGAGAAAGCCATCGAAAAAGTACCCGACATTATCATCAGTGATGTGATGATGCCTGAGATGGATGGCATGGAACTCTGCCGTAAACTGAAAACGGATGAACGAACCAGCCATATCCCGGTGATATTACTTACGGCAAAGGCCTCATTGGAAGACCGTTTGGAAGGCCTGGAAACTGGTGCAGATGACTTTCTTACAAAGCCCTTTGACCAGCAGGAATTACAGGTCAGGGTAAAAAACCTTATCATTCAAAGAAAAAAGTTGCAGGAAAAGTTTTTACAGAATGCAAAACAACTGGGTATAATCCAGGTTTTAAATCTCCCGGAAAGCGGATTTAATTCCCTTGATCAAAAATTCTTGACCAAAGCAGTTGAAATTGTCAATACCTATATGGATGATGAAGAATTCTCTATTGAAATATTCAGGAAAGAAATTGCCATGGGCAGAACTCAATTACACAAAAAACTCAAATCTCTGGTGGGTCAATCACCGAGTGTATTTATCCGGTCTATACGATTGAACCGTGCCGCTGAGTTGTTAAAGGCAAACAAAGGCAGTATTTCAGAAATTGCTTTTGAAGTTGGATTCAACAATCTATCCTATTTTTCAAAATGCTTTCAGGAACAATTTGGCGTACTACCTTCAGAGTTCAGCAATTGATTATCCACACAAGCATTCACATCCTTTTACTCATTAAGATATCATGGAATAATATTCCCAATTTCCGAAAATAAGTGTTAGAGAAGCGGCCATAAGTGTTAGCATTTTGCCTGCTCTGAGCAATAAATTTGTACATGAGCATTGAATATTGTTTCAAAAAAAATAAGGAGGTCATTATGAAAACAAAAATTTTACTTTTTTCGTTATTTATTTGCATGTCAGGGATCATCCTGGGACAAAATACCATTCATATTCCAACTGACTATCCGACTATTCAGGAAGGCATAGACGCAGCAGCGAATGGTGATGAGGTGCTGGTTGACCAGGGCACCTATATCGAGAATATTGATTTCAAAGGCAAAGCCATTACGGTTACAAGCAATTACATCAACACACTCGATTCTGCTGATATCATCCATACAATTATTGATGGCGGCCAGCCATTGGATACTAACAAAGCTTCAGTGGTCACATTTCCCTATGGTTCAGATACAAATTCAGTTATCTGTGGATTCACAATACAGAAAGGGAAAGGTACTCTTTTTACAAACCGGGCCGGTGGAGGTATCATGTGCTTATATGGAGGTAAAATCATCCATAATAGGATTATTAATAACAGTGTATTTGGAGATGAAGATGCTTTAGGAGGTGGCATTTGGGCTGAAGGAACATCCTCATCGTACTTTGTAATTAAAAACAACACGATCGAAAACAACCAATTGGAGAATACAAATTCTAATTACGGTTGTTGGGGTGTGGCAATTGGAATATATTCCGGTAATATTATCGTAGAAAATAATATTATCCGATCCAATTCAGCAGATGGGCGTCCATATGGCGTTGGTATATACTGTAATCTTTGCCAGGGTATTGTTAGCCATAACATAATTACCAATAATGAAGGTTATCATTCATTATCAAATAGGAGTCGAGGCGGCGGAATGTATCTGGTAAACACTTACTCAACACTTATCATATCAAATAACGAAATAACGCATAATGAACTAATCCAGGATGGAGGTACCTCAGAAACAGGGGGCGGGATTTCAGTTCTAAATACGGGTGGTTTTGAATACAATGCCGTCTTGATAGACAAAAATACCATTCGTGATAATTCAGCGATGCATGGTGGTGGCATCTCTGTTACAGAAGTTTATAATATTGAAATATCCAATAATGTTATCCGTAACAATGAATCAGAGGGTTACGGGGCTGGAATATATTTGCAGGACTACAACAAGGGAAATGAAATTGCAAATCCAATCAATTATAGTCAAAATCCTGAACCCCTGCCAGAGAAAAATAGTCTGGAAAACCCCGTGATAGTAAACAATACGATCATAAATAACAATGCCATTTATGGGGGAGGAATTGCCAGTCGAATGGACAAAGAAGAATTTATTGCTTTCAACAACATTGTATACGAAAATACAGCAACAATACAAGGTCCTGAGGTATATATTTATACTGCATGCCATGGGAACTTATATTATAACGACCTTGATACAAACGATATCGGCGGTACAGGCACCTGGACAGGGACTAACAATATCGTATGCGACCCGGAATTTATTGACGACTTATGCCATCTTAGTTGTTGGACATACAGCCCTTGCATTAATGCAGGAATAGCAGAACTGGTTATCGGCACGGATACAATTAAAGCCCCTGACCATGACTTTGATGGAGAGGAGAGGCCGCAGGATGATCTTTATGACATTGGCGCAATGGAAGAAACAATCTGTATTTCAATAAATGAAAATCCTGATCAAAAGGATGAATTAACCCCAGTATTGTATCCTAATCCCATAACCACGGAGGTAACTATTGAATATATCCTGGAAGAATTTTCACTGGTTAGGATTGAGGTATATGATATGTTGGGGTATAAAAAGGAAACCCTTGAGCATTCAATTAAGTATGCCGGAACACACCGTATGCAATGGAATGCAATAAACTATCCGAGCGGTGTGTATTTCATCAGGATCACAACCAGCGATAAGACAACAACTCGAAAAATAATCAAACGCTAGATTATCGTATACTTATTGACAGGATGCATATTCCGATGTCATTGACCACCCCACACCGGAAATGACTGACCACACGCATAAAAGGTAATAGAATAATGCTATTCTGCTATATTTCAGTTGATTCATGTTGGTCGTATGGGACCATCGAAAGTGGGTTAATTTCAACCGGACAAGGTGGGTCAGTCTGGCCGGAATTTGCACTACCCGGTAATGATACAAATTACATTAATAATACAATTATAAATGGCGGACAAAATGGTTCTACAGTCCTGTTCAACAACAATGAAGATACAACTTCTGTATTGTGTGGATTCACTGTAATTGGAGGGAATGGAACTTATGTTTCTAACCCTGATGCACAACTTGGCGGAGGGATTGCATGCCATAATAGTGGGGCAACGATAAAAAACAATAAAATAATTGATAACGAAGCCAGACATTCATCTCAAGCAACAGGAGGCGGAATTGGTGCCCTCAGCCTTGGCGGTTTACACTGGATTATAATTGAAAATAATGTAATCAAAAACAATACCGTAACATCAACTGGAGAACTTGCAGAAGGGGGAGGTATTTATGCAGGATGTAATGCAAGGATCATCAATAATAGCATCGAAAATAATCAATGTTTAAATGAAACAAATTATGCATTTGGTGGTGGTATAGAGGTTCAAAAGACACCTGGGAATACTTGCCAGGCAATTCTTATAAATAATACTGTCAGGTACAACACCCTTAATGGGGCCAATGCTGTTAATGGAGGAGGGATACTTTTGTTAAACACCAGTTTTTACTGTGTGGATAATAATATAAGCAATAACACTATCGAAGCTGAAGAAGGTATTGGAGGAGGCTTTACAATATATGGAAATTCTGGAGATGGTGAAATAAGCGGAAATATTATTAGCAATAATACTGTTAATGCTAATTTTAATTTAGGTGGAGGAATAATAATATATTACCCTGAAACACCTTATAATATATCCATAAAAGAAAACATAATTTCCAATAATAGTGCCGGTGGTGGCGGTGGAATATGTGTAGTTGATGCAGAGAATGTCCCGATAAAAATTTATGAAAACATGCTTCTCAATAACACTGGCATTAGTGGTGGAGGATTATATATGAGAAGATGTTATAATTTGCTAGTTTCCAATAATATATTCTCATATAATTTTGCATCTGAATTTGGTGGGGCTATTCAGTTATACGATTTCCAGGATAAAGACGATTTTCAATATTTATCGGATACAATACACCCTTTGATGGTTAATAACACATTTGCTTTCAATAATTGTGACAATAATGGAGGAGCAATTAGTTGTCAACATTTCTTGGAAACTCCTATTATTTTCAATTCTATTTTTTATGAGAATTCAGCTATACATGGGGATGATATATATTATTCAGGACCAGGGGAAATAGTAGTTTCATATTCAGATATAGACGCCACCAATAATATTTATATAAGTGGCACTGGTTCATATACAGGTGAAGGAAATATTAATGCAGATCCTCAATTTTATCTAAC
This sequence comes from uncultured Bacteroidales bacterium, assembly GCA_963753055.1. Classification (GTDB taxonomy): domain Bacteria; phylum Bacteroidota; class Bacteroidia; order Bacteroidales; family B18-G4; genus JAUWGC01. The sequence continues at coordinate 812,343 of CAVWAP010000004.1, forward strand.
CGGAGATCATCCTTTTAGTTTGTATGAAGGTTCTCCTTGTATTGATGAGGGATCATCTGATACTACCGGTCTTATGCTCCTTCCATGGGATATTGTCAAAAATATAAGGATTTGGGACGGTAATGAAGATGGTGATACTATAATAGATATGGGAGCTTATGAATACGGCGCCCCACTTTGGGTTACAATCAATGAATATGATTATTCTTTTAATCTGGCCGGAGGTATTATAAATATATTCCCAAATCCATTCACCAATATAACAACCATCTCATACACGCTGAAAGAAACTTCAATCGTAGCTATACGTATTTTCAACTCCCAGGGCCAGATCGTTGATGTAATTGAACAGCAGCAGGCTAAAGGGGAGCAGGAAGTTTTATGGAATTCAGAAGGATTGCCGGTTGGTATGTATTATGTATCTATAGAAGCAGAGGGATTTCTCAGCAGTGGGAAGATTGTAAAGATGGAGTAGGTGTGACATAAAAAATAATATGCACGCATAATATAAATAATCATGAATAAGCTAATAGTAGTTATTATTACAATTCACTTTTCACTATTCAGCATTCAATGCATCAGCCAATCTTGCCTACCCCAAGGTATCACTTTCTCGACACAAGCCCAGATTGACAGCTTCCCTATTAACTACCCCAATTGCACAGTGATTGAAGGCCACGTGCTTATAGCTGGTAGCGATATAACCAATTTAAATGGCTTAAATGCATTAACATCAATATGGGGTAACTTATTGATCGGTAGATATTTTGAATATTCTGATACTTGTAACCCTGTGTTAAGCAGCCTTGCAGGTCTCGGTAATGTCACTTCTGTGGGAGGAGATCTTTCGATAGATTGCAATTATGTTTTAACCACCCTTGTAGGGCTGGAATCGCTGACATCCATTGGAGGTACTATTCAAATTAGATCAAACGATTCCCTATCCAGCCTCGTAGGGTTGGATAATATAACCTCTATGGAGAGACTTTGGATTGAGAGTAATAATTCTTTGACCAGCCTTGAAGGGCTGGATAATTTAAATTCTGTGGCAGCAGGTCTTATTATTGCTTATAATGATGGTTTAACCAGTCTATCAGGACTGGATAGTGTAACCACTGTGGGATGGATACTTTCAATTTACAGTAATAATGCTTTAACCAGCCTTGCAGAACTGCATAAAATAGATTCTCTTGGAGGACTTCTTAATATTCAACATAATGATGCCTTAACCAGCCTCGCAGGACTGGATAATATAACGTCTGTGGAGGGTCTTTGGATTGAGAGTAATGATGCCTTGACCAGCCTTGAAGGACTGGATAATTTGAAATCTGTGGGAGGAAATATCACAATCAAGCATAATGATGGCTTAACCAGTCTTGCAGGTATTGATTATATTGATGCTAATACAATAAGTAGTTTGTATATATTTGGAAATGATCTTCTATCCACCTGTGACGTCCAGAGCATCTGTGAATATCTGGTAGCACCTAACGGAACGGTTGATATCCATGATAATGCTACTGGTTGTAACAGTCAGGATGAGGTTGAAGAATCTTGTGAAATTGTATCTGTTGGAGAGGTTTCTTTATCAGATAAAATAACCATTCATCCGAATCCATTTTTCAGCTCTACTATAATTGAATTTGAAATTGAAAGAGCTGATAATGTTAAAATTACAGTACATAATCAATATGGTCTATTGATAGAATCTATTTATATGGGTAATCTTCAACCAGGAAAGAATAAACATATATGGGATGCATCTGGTTTGTCTAATGGGATTTATTTTATTCAGATAAAAACAGGATTGGAAATAACTAATAGAAAAGTAATCAAGGTGAAATAGGAATATATTATCATTGTCGGTTTAAAATTTCTCGTCACTCGCCTGTCCTGATGGCAATCGGGATCACACAGAATTTATCCCGAGCGAAGACGAGGGGCCCGTCACCTTTTATAAAATCACAGCGAAATGTTTGACAGTAAAAAGTTTCGCTTAATGTATCAGAAAATCAAGATAATTATCGGAATTAATTAATTCAGTATGTGACTCAGGATATGCTTTTACAAAAGTTTGAGGAATCTTCTTTCTGGAATTCGTATTCCATTTAAATTCATATGCAGAAATCCGACCATCACTTTCCTCGATATAATCAATCTCTTGCTGTTGTGTGGTCCGCCAGAAGTATTTGTTTGCGTATATCTGGTGATTATTTAAAAGTTTATTTCTTTCACTCACCAGGAAATTTTCCCAAAGTGCTCCTTTATCTGTCCGCAATTCAATATCACTGAAATTTGATAATACGGCATTTCTTATTCCATTATCATAGAAATAGATCTTTCTTGACTTTTTTAATTCATTTCTAACATTGCGTGAGAATGATCTTAACCTGAAAAGCACGAATGTTTTCTCGAGAAGATCAATATATCGACGAACAGTTATTTGATCTATGCCCAACAAATTTGCCAATTCATTATATGACACTTCACTTCCAATTTGCAGCGCTATAGCTTCCAGAAGAGATTCAATGATTTCCGGTTTGCGCACATCCTGAAAGGTAAATATGTCCTTATACAAATAACTGCCTGCAAGATTGTTTAAAATCTTTCTTTCATTTCCCGGTTCATTGATAACTCCTGGATACATCCCATACAGAAGCCTGTTCTTTAGTAATCTTTTTTCTGTTGTATGATTTGTATTTAAGATCATCTCCTCTGTTGATATTGGAAACAGGAAGTATTCATATTTCCTTCCTGTCATAGGTTCATTAGTCTCTCCCGATAGTTCCAGTGAAGAAGAACCAGTCACAATTAATTGAACATCTGTAATCTTATCATGAAAAAGTTTTAGGGTTATTCCAATATTTTTTACTCTTTGCGCTTCATCGATCATAACTACTTTTGCATCTCCTGTTCTTTGTTTAAGTTGTGTAGAGCTTGCATCAGTCAATTCTTTTCTTATATCAGGTTCATCACAATCCAGGATTAAAACTTTTTCGGTAATCTCATGCGACAGCATTTCAAGTAAGGTTGTTTTACCGGATTGCCTGGGCCCTAACAATATTAATGTCTTGCCCTTAAATAGGCTATTCTTTATTTGCTCAAGGATTATTCGATGTATCATAGTCTCACTTTTTGAACAAATATACAAAATCACAAGACTGTAATCATCAAAAAACATAATAATTTATGATTATGGTCGACTAATTTACATAAACCTTGTTATATATTGTATTAGAGTGAGGGATAAGATAAACCAATAAGAAATGCGTTGCCATCCCCACCTTCGTTAATACTCCGGTGGATGAAAGAGGCAACGCATTTCTTGTGGGCCCACCAGGACCAGTAGAATCATCTTTTTCATTGCTGCTCAATTATGGATCTTTGAATTCTTCCACCATCAAGCGGAGTGTCTTCTTTTCTTGTTCCAGGAAGGGGCTGCATTTCGTTGTCATTTCCTCTATGCCCTCCAATGCATTGTCAAAAAACGGTTGAATTTCCCTGGCCTGGTCATAGTATTTCCTGGAATTTTCCTTATCACCTATATTATAATTGGCCACCGAAATTCCAATCAGGGGCCGTAAGTCATTTCTATTCATTATCAGGGTCAGTGAGTCATTACTATTAATCTCCAGGCATTTGGTAAAATAGATAATGGCCTGGGGATTATCCCCCTTCGCCAGGTAAAAGCCCCCGGCCATTTGATATAAGTATGGATTGTCAGGAAAATGATGCAGCCCATCCATGGTGACCTTGATGGCAGCATCGTAATCTTTTTGTTTGTAATAGCACCCTGCCAGGTTCTGGTATCCAATGATGAGGTAGGGATCAAGAGCAATGCCCTTTTCATAATCCGCTATGGCACCCGTATAATCCTGAAGTAGTTGCCTGGCTGATCCCCGATGGAGGTATGGCAATGCCCACTTTGGTTTCATCTTAATGCATTTGGTGTAATCTGATATGGCATTCTCGAATTGCCCCAGGGCCCAGCAGTATGCATCCCCCCTGGCAAAGTAATAGTGGTTATCCACCTTTCGTCGGTGTTTATGCTTATCTTCGATGGCCTGTGTATAATCATCCAACGCAGCTTGGTAATCACCTAATTGATAATGGATCAGTCCCCTGAAGTAATATCCACGAGACCAATTCGGAACGACTTCAATAGCCCTGTTCACATCATTCATGGCTACATCATAATTCATCAAAAAGTACTGGGCATATCCCCTTAGTCCATGAAAAAAACCGGCCGTATTCATCTTATAATCATTTTCCAGTGAATCCAGAGTTAAGAGCCTATCTGTTATCAATTCAACGGCGTTTTGAAAATCCTGGTTGTTCAAATATTCATTAAATTGCTTGTTAGTTTCATATCTTTCCGCCCATTTTTGACCCTTGAAAACTCGAATAATCCTTGCCTTCATGCTATATTTTATGCTGGATGTACTGTCAGGTGCTGATGATATAAGCTGGGAGGACAAAAGGATAAACAGCGTAAAAAGGATCCCTGTTTTCATGGCTAATTTATTTGAATTAATAAGTAGTGGAATTAGTATCCGGCAGCACAGACACTTAAATGGTCGGATGGTTCAATAAAGATAGGGAATTACTGGTGGTTAGTCAATAGGGTGATTGAGTGATTAAGTAATTAGGTGATTAAGTGGCATCCGGTATTATAGAGATGCATAGAGGCACAAAGAGACTCATAGAGGACACATAGCGCCATATATCGTAAACTGTAAATTGTAAACTGTAAAATGTAAATTCACGCGGTATCCGGCCCCTCGACTACGCTCGGGACAGGCATCCGGTATCCAGTATCCAGTATCTAGTATCCAGCATCTGATCCTACATTTTAATAACTTTCCGCCCACCAACCTTATCCCCCGCTTGTATCCTGAAGTAATACATGCCAGCTGGTAGGCTACTTACATCAATCTCCATTTCATATTTTCCTGGTGTTTGCTTCTGCTCGAATATTCTGCGAATCTTCCCTCCATCAATCCCATATAAATCTATAATTGTGAATCGTGAATCGTGATCCCGATAGCCATTGGGAGTGAATTGTGAGTCATGAATTGTGAACCTCAGACTTACAACGTCTGCGCACGGGTTGGGAGAGAAATCAACTTTAATAGTATTTAATTCTGAATAAAGTTCCACTGTTAATGTTGTGATAATGGAGTCTTCGGCATATTGATACAGGACATCTTCAATCTGCTCGTTTGTGTTGTTATTTTCACCATTGGTAAGTATGACAACCCCGGTATTTTCATCCTGGCAAAAGCTGAACAATGTACGGACGCCGATATCTCCCCCGGTATGCCCCCACAGGTCCCTGTTACCAGAACTTGATCGAAACCAGATTAGGCCTATATTAGGATATATTTGTGGAAGCTGGGGGGTGAGCATCATTTCAATTGTTGACCCCTGCAAGATTTGTTGCCCCTGATAAGTTCCACCCTCCATATAGCACATCAGAAATTTTGCAAGCTGATCAACGCTGGTGCGAAGTGCCCCCGCCGGATAATCACTGTAGCTAAAATGACCATATGGCACATAAGTGGTGGCGTTCCAGTGGTATGGCATGGCAAAATTCATGCTGTCAAGTTCTGAAATAAACCAGGATGTTTCATTCATTTCAAGGGGTTCAAAAATCCCCTTTTGGGTTTGGTAAGAGAAGGTAGAATCTCCTATCACCTCAATCAGATAGCCCAATAGCGCAACAGCATTATTGCAATAGTTAAAAGATGTTCCAGGTTCCAGGTTGAAATAATTTAAACCGGGGGAATAATTTGCACCATCCGGATGCAGATAATCGTAAAGATATTGACCGAGAGGAATGGGGGAATCCATGCCCCAGTAGTAAGTCATAAGATCCCAATTATCCTTAATGGCCGAGGTGTGGGTACAAAGCATCCTAAAGGTAATGGTGTCGTCAGGATAATATGGATTGTGAATTTCAAATGGCAAATAATCATTGATGTCATCATCCAGGTCGAACAGGCCATCCTCCCAGAGCTGCATCAGTGCTGTGACGGTTGTTGTTTTCGAGACGGAGGCAAGCATGAAAAGTGTTGATGTGTCAACCATTATATCCGGATCAAAATATGCCTGACCATAAGTACCGATCCACCTGATGTGCTCATCTTTAACTATACAGGCTGACAGGCCAGGAACATGTCCGGAGGCCATTTTTTGTTGAATTATTGAATCGAGAAATGGACTTGAGGAGAATTGCTGTGGTTGTGCTTTTATCTGCAGGCAAGCCAAGATACCAATAAGGAGTAAATATTTTTTCATGGCACTACTTATTAAAAGTTAAGTGTGATTAGTATCTGGCAGCATAGATACTTCAATGGTCGGATGGTTCAATAAAGATAGGGAATTACTGGTGGTTAGTCAATAGGGTGATTGAGTGATTAAGTAATTAGGTGATTAAGTGATTAAGTGGCATCCGGTATTATAGAGATGCATAGAGGCACAAAGAGACTCATAGAGGACACATAGCGCCATATATCGTAAACTGTAAATTGTAAACTGTAAAATGTAAATTCACGCGGTATCCGGCCCCTCGACTACGCTCGGGACAGGCATCCAGTATCCAGTATCCAGCATCCAGCCCCCAGTATCTAGTATCCAGCATCTAGTATCCAGCATCTGATCCTACATTTTGATAACTTTCCCCCCACCAACCTGATCTCCAGCCTGTATCCTGAAGTAATACATGCTAGATGGAAGTCCTTCAGCATTCCATTGTATTTGCTGCTCACCTTTTTCCTGCCACTCCTGCATCCTAAACAAAATCTTAGATTGTACATTGTAAACTGTAAACTGTACATTCCCGGGCTTGCCAAGGGTGTAGGACAGGGTTGTGGCAGTGGTGAAGGGGTTGGGGGATATATTAATATCAATCCTGGTAGTATTCATTATTGGTTCGGCAATATCAACTGATAGAAGGCCAAAGAATTCTGATATCCTGGCCATCAACAAATCCCTGGACCCGGATGTATTCTCCAGGTGAGCAATGGAATAGGAGAAACAAACCGTTTTCTGTCCATACTCTCCTTCCCCCTGTACTGCCACAATTCCATAGTCATTTTCTTCAAACATGGCAATTCCGTTGCTGTCGGGTGGCATGATATCAATATAATAGCTGGGTGACTGAGATGACTCTGTAAATACTAAGCCTTCGGCCAGTGACCCTGGTAATCCGTTCAGTGAATCAATTGCATTTTGCACCAATGGTGATATCAATGTATCTACAGAGAACAATTCACCCATTTCCTCAAGGTTTGGATATTCAAAGTAGGCCATGGAACCAAAAAATGAACCGCAATCTTCATATAAATAGCCACCGCTGTATAAATATTCAGCAATAGTTAAAGTTACTTCATAAGGGATCAAAGTTCCATTGGTTAATAACTGGCCATAGTTTCCAAATGACAAAAACACAGCATCAAATCCGTTCAATGAGTTTGGAAATGTCTGGGTGTAATAAACTGCTTGCATATTATTCAGCAAGAAGTCCCTGATATATTCACCACTATAAGAATTACCGGTTCCTATTCCATTGTATACTAATATCCCGGATTGGTTTATCAATAGCTCTACAGTCCATTCATCCTCAAGAGGAATTGGTAAACTAGACGCTGCTGAGATCGTAAGACCAACCGTTAGGGTTGAATCAAGGGTCTCACTGATCTGGAATACAAATGCACTGTCAACATCAAAAAAGTTATCACTTGGCACATCAGCTATAGCAGTTGCATTAATAAGAGAAAGATGAGGACTATTGGAAGAGAGTGTGAATGTCACCGGGATAGTATCTACGCCTATTGCCCAATTCATCATCCTAAAGCTCAAATAAATCAATTCACCAGGCTCAAAAACACCATTACCATTATCATCAGTCACTGATGAAGTATGCAGTCTGAGCTTTAATTCCTGCTGTGTTGAAGGATTAGATAATAACAGTGCATGATGTGCATTGATACGTCCATAGCCCAGCTTATTAGCAAGAGATGGTTGCAGGCTGTCAATATCCTCAGCTGTTGCACATATCTGCTCAATGATCGATTCATTAGTCCAGCCTGTATAGTATGATTTCGCCAGGGCAAATAAGCCTGCTGCCAGAGGGGTCGCCATGGAAGTCCCCGACATTAATTGAGTGGAGTTATTCGGCTTCAGGCTCAGGATATTGACTCCCGGAGCACATATGTCAACACCTATGCCATAAGAGGAGAAACTGGCCTTATTATCCCAGGGAGTGGTTGCTGCAACGGAAACTACTCCGGGATAACTGGCAGGATACATCAAGACTTCATTATTTTCATTAGCAGCCGCTGCAACCACCAGGCTTCCAAGACTTTGAGCATATTCCACAGTTTCTTTGTTAGCTTCTGAGTATAAACCGCCAACCCAGCTATTGGTGATCACATCTGCACCAAGCTCTGCTACATATATGATACCTTGATAAGCATCATATTCAAAGGTTTGACCACCATTCTGATCCATTTTAGCACCAACAAACTTTACGTTCCATGCAATGGATGCAATCTGAAGCGTGTTGTTAGTTCGTCCATTGGCTATTCCAATACAATGAGTACCATGGTCCTGGTCTGGAAGATCTGGTGATGGTTCATTGTCCTGTTCACCATCTGGATTAATAAAATCCCATCCCACAAAGTCATCTACCATGCCATTGCCATCATCATCAATTCCATTTTCATCATCTGGATCAAAGATCCATTCAGCTCCATTGTATTCAATAACATGACCATCGCCGTCAAAGTCTTCACCCAGGTTTTCCCAGACATTATCAACTAAATCCTGATGCCGCCAGTCGACTGCATCATCAACTATCCCTATCAGGATTTCAGGTCCGTCCTCTCCATGATGGATATCCCATGCTGAGGGAGCCTCGATTTTAGGTAGATGGTACATCTGGTCATATAATTCATCATCAGGAATTTCACATTTGTAGTTTACAGGGATAGGTTCAGCATATTCAACATTAGGATCATGTGAAAATGCCCTTACAACTGAGCCTACGCTATATTTATCCGGAAAATTTATCTGATAGATCCTTGACAGATCAGGCATTCCCGGTTTGAGCTTTGCTGGATTGTATATAAACCTCTTTTTAAGCAAGCTCACTTCAAAGCGGGATATTTTCTCATCCAGGGAGGGAATTCCCAGCTGGATATTATCTTTCATAAGAGAATAATCCCCAACTCCTTCTTTTAGCTTAATCGTAATTTTTCCCGGATATAATTTTTGAGGAAAATTGTGTGGTATATCTTTTTGCTGGTCCTGGGCTCTTTCATTTGCAAGGTCTTCAAAAGTTCTGCTCTGGATGGCTATCATGGAAGTTAGAAACAATGCAACAACAGCCAATACTATAATAATAGAAGGATATTTTTTCATGATACTATTGTTTGGGTTAATACTATAGCAGACTGGGTATCCGGCAGCACAGACACTTCAATGGTCGGATGGTTCAATAAAGATAGGGAATTACAGGTGGTTAGTCAATAGGGTGATTGAGTGATTAAGTAATTAGGTGATTAAGTGATTAAGTGGCATCCGGTATTATAGAGATGCATAGAGGCACAAAGAGACTCATAGAGGACACATAGCGCCATATATCGTAAACTGTAAATTGTAAACTGTAAAATGTAAATTCACGCGGTATCCGGCCCCTCGACTACGCTCGGGACAGGCATCCGGTATCCAGTATCCAGCATCCAGCCCCCAGTATCTAGTATCCAGTATCTAGTATCCAGCATCTGATCTTACATTTTAATAACTTTCCCCCCACCAACCTTATCCCCCGCTTGTATCCTGAAGTAATACATCCCCGCCGGCAATCCTTCAGCATTCCATTGTATTTGCTGCTCACCTTTTTCCTGCCACTCCTGCATCCTAAACAAAATCTTAGATTGTACATTGTAAACTGTAAACTGTACATTCCCGGGCTTGCCAAGGGTGTAGGACAGGGTTGTGGCAGTGGTGAAGGGGTTGGGGTAAACCATAAAATCTTTATCGTCCAAGATGGACTGTATGCCAACAATACCACATGCTTCTTCAACTTCTTCCTGGCTGTTGCATCCGGTGGCATTACCATAGATAGTTACCTCTCCTACAGGAATAGCCAGGTAATCGCAGATGCTTTGAACTTCGCATTTAGTCAATGCAATGTTAGAATATATGTACAGTTGAGTGATGGAATTTGCATCAATATTATCTATGCCTGTTAAACTAGTTAGTCCGTCGTTGTGTTCTATTGAAAGCCTATACCCAATGGAAGTCAAACTATCTAATCCTGCAAGGCTGGTCAATCCAGCGTTATATCCAATTGAAAGGCTTCCCCCAATGGAAGTCAAACCATTTAATCCCGTCAGGTTTGACAGTTCTTCGTTGTGACCAATATAAAGTCCCCCAGTGTAAGTCAAACCATCTAAACCTGCCAGACTGGTCAGACCGGTGTTATAGCTAATAGATAAGGTACCCCCGATGGAAGTAACCACACTTAATCCATCTAAATTGCTAATATCATCTCCATATATAAATACAAATCCTTCAAGTTCTGAACAACCTGGATAATGATACTGGAAGTTGTCGATATCGGCCTGGCTGGTAAAATGGTAGTGTCCATATGGCAGGCAGGGCATGGGAAAACCGCACTCAATGGCGACCTCACCGGGAGTGTTGCAGCCGGAAGCATTGCTATAAATATTAACTGTTCCCCCAGGACTGGCCAGGTAGTCGCAAATGCTTTGTGCTTCACAGGATGACAGCGAACTGTTACTTGAGATTGTCAGGTTTGTAATAGAACTGGCATCCAGGTTGTTTAAACTCATGATATTATTCAGAACAGGATTGTTATCGATAGTAAGGTCTCCCCCTATAGAAGTCAATCCATCCAGCCCTGTGAGACTTTGTAAGGAAAGATTTCCCGGACTATTGTTATAATAAAATAATGTTCCAATCTTAAGGTTTCCCCCAATGGAAGTTATATTGTCAAGTCCTGTTAAAGTGGTAAGAGAATCGTTTTGGACAATCCCAAGATTTCCCCCAATGGAATCCAGAATATCCAGGCCAGTTAAACTGGTCAGCGCATTGTTTATAATATTCAAATCCCCTCCAAGGAAGTTCATGGTTAGCCAATCCAGACAGGTTTCCAAAGAATCGTTTCCATTGATTTTGAGACTGTTTCCAATATAGTCCAGGTTATCCAGTCCGGATAGATTGGTCAGGGAGGAATTCCCCAGGTAATAGACGGGGTTGTTCACGTAGTTTGAAAGTTTGACCCCTATCTCCATATTACCCCCAACAGTATCCAGATTACTCAGTGGAAGAAGGTCAATCAGTGAATCATTTGCAGCAATTATAAGGTCCCCGCCAACGGAGGAAATATTATGCAATCCGGTAAGGCTTGTCAGTGATGTGTTACAGCAAACATGTAAATTTCCTGTAACCGTGGTAAGGTTACTCAGGCTGCCAATATCATTAAGCAAAGGATTACCATTTGGCCACCACCACTGTTCCATGAACCAGTAACTTCCAAGTATTACATTTCCTCCGACGAATACCACGTTATTAAGTCCTGTCAGACTCGTCAACGTATCATTCGATGTAATATAAAGGCCTCCTCCAATGGAAGTTATATTGTCAAGCCCTGATAAATTGGGAAGGGCATCGTTTTCATTAATAGACAAATCGCCAATGATAGAAGTCATATTTTCAAGTCCTGCCAGACTCGTCAAGATATCATTGTATCCAATATTTAGGTTTCCCCCAATGGAAGTTATATTGTCAAGTTCCGTTAAATTGGGAAGGGCATGGTTTTCTTGAATGATCAGATCTCCTCCAATGGAAATCAGATTATCCAGGCCAGTTAAACTGGTCAGGGAAGTATTGTTCCTAACAATAAGGTCACCTCCGATGGAAGTTAAACTTTCCAAACCAGTTAAATTGACCAGGGGATTGCCAAAGATGCAAAGATCTTCCCCAACAGAAGTTATATTATTCAAACCTGTTAAACTGGACAGGGATAGATTACCAGAATAACCGGTAGGACCACCTCCGATTCCCAGATACCCATCAATTGAAGTCAGGTTTTCAAGTTCCGCTATACTGGTCAAGGCAGCATTCCCTATAATTTCTATGTATCCCCCGATGTAAGTAATATTTTCCAGGCCTGATAAACTTGTCAGGGAGTCGATGTTACGAATCTTAAGCCCTCCCCCAATACCAGTTAGGACATTTAATCCATTCAAATTAAAGATATCACTTCCCGTGTTATTTCCTATAGTTACATCCCCTTCAATCTCCGTACAATTAGGGTAATTGATTTGGAAATTGTCAATTTGTTCCTGGGTTGTGAAAGTAATGCCATCAGGCAAACAAGGTTGTGCTGATGCTGAAATGAAACCGAATATCAGAACAACTGAGATAAGTGATAATTTTTCCATAGCTCTATTTTTTATAACATCGAAAATCGCCCAATCGTCCAATCGCTAATCGTTTAATCTATCTTGATCATCTTCTCCCTACCAAGTTGCTCCTCAGATGCTCTACTCATCCTTGACACACCGAACCGAGCGACCAAATGATTGGTCCCGGCTGTAACGAGCGGTTCCATCATAAAGGTCCATGATATACCGGTACCATGATTCCATACTATTGGTCTGCAGTGAAGACCAAAAACTGGTATAAATGCCAATACTTAAGAAAGCACCATCGAAGCGGCGGCCGCCGGTGGCCAAAGCGGAAAAACCAACAAAATCACTTCCATTACCATTATAATACCAACTATTTTGAGATTTTAATCTTTCTCCCACATCAAAACCTCTAAAGTCTAAAGTATCCCAGACAGGGTCAGGGTATCCATACTGGCTGTCAACTTCTCCTTCTAATTGTTTCCATTCTTCATCAGTGGGGATATGCCATCCAGCTGGGCAAATCCCTTGTGTTCCTGGTTCTGTTGTATATTTCATCATCTCATCCCATTGATATAATCCTCCATAAATATTACAGTTAGCAGGATCATCATCATAACAGTATTTTTCTATTACGCCGTTGTTCCATTGAGGCTGGATACCGATTATCATTGCTCCTACATTCAAGTTTTCTTTCAACCAGCATTGTGTTCCTATCTGTAAGGTGTTGTATAATTGGAAATTATAAATGACTGTTGGAACATTTACACAGAGAAACCCCCCTCTTATTTCAAACAGGTATGATTCATTGCTTAACGGACCATCCTCAATGAAACCACTTCCTCTTATCATTGTTGTTGTGCTTGAATATCCGATGTATCTCAGGTTATCGCCCCAATCATAACAGGAAAACTAGCATCCCGTTGAGACTTCAAGGTTCCCTCCCGTTTCTCAAAACTTGTATATGTTAATTTACATTCCTGATTACCGGATAATGGATTAGCCATCTTGATGCTTCTTGTCAATCCGTCATATAACACAGAAAAGATATATAAGTCTGCATTGCCTGGATAAAACGCAAAGGTGTGTTTCCCGGCATCTAAAACTCTTTTATAGGAGACATGCTCCCGGCCTGACAGATCAAAGATGCGGATCTTGGATATCATCTCTTTTTACAATACCAACATCAATAAATGTTTGGTAAATAAAAGGATTGGGATAATTCTGTGATACCGTGAAGCTGTTTGCACTATGTAAATCACGTACATTCACTCCAAGAGTATCAAAGTATAATACCAGGACTGTATCGGATCCATAGAGCATGGTATCTGCGTCTTGAGTAAGGTTCATGATCAGGATACTGTCTAATGCAACATGCTGGCCATTGTTCTGAGCCGTGAAATCAAGTGTTATAGAATCTTGCCCAAGTGTATTTGCACCAAATCCTATGATCAGGATAGCTGTGAGGTAAAATGTTTTTTTCATAATGTTTAGGTTTATCGCTAAGCGCGGAGAGCAAAGCGCTAAGCGTTAAAATATTACGCTTTACGCCCTGCGCTTTGCGCTTTGCTATTGAACAATAAGTTTCTTCGTAACAATGCGTTGATTATCCTGTACCCTTAAAAAATACACCCCGCCTTGCAAGTCACTAACATCAATTTCAATCTCATGCTCTCCTGACAATTGTTTCCCCTCCATAATTCTCTGAATCATCCTTCCGTCAATCCTATATAAATCACATATCAGATATCTAGAACCTGTCCCGAGCGAAGTCGAGGGATCATGAATCAGATATCTCAGGCGCACAGCGCTCGAGCAGGGATTGGGGTAGATGGTTAAAATATCTTGCAAAACAAATTCCGATACTGATGTTGTGTCACAGGCATCCTCTACCTCATCTTGGCTGTTACAGCCTGGAGCATTATTCTCGATAATAACCCATCCATTTGGAATTGCCAGGTAATCACAAAAACTCTGAGTGTTACATACGGAAAGAGAAGGATTATCACGAATTGAGAAGTTTTGCACTGTTTCAATACTTTCGAGACCTTCCAGACTTAATAATGCATCATTATCATATATGAATATGCCTGATTCCCATCCAGAAATTCCATTTTCAAAATGGATTAATTTATTTAAACCTGTAAGATTTACAAGAGCATCATTACTACTAATGACCAAGCTTGAACCCCATGGGCCCATAGCCGCCATCAGTGTCAGGTTTTCCAATCCAGATAAGCTCAACAATGCATCATTATCACGTATATGTAACTCTCCTGATATTGTATCCAATCCTTCAAAACCGCACAGGTTTGTTAACGAGTCGTTGTTTATTATATGAGAGGGTCCAAGAAAAGTTAATTTGCTCAAGGCAATAATATTTTTCAATGAAGGATTATTACAAATTTCCATCCCTATAAGATGAGTCAAATTATTTAATCCATTTAAGTTATTCAGGCTTTCATTGCTGACCACATATAATTGGTTTCCAATGGTTTTCAGGCTATCTAATCCAGATAAATTTACCAGGTTGGGATTTCCTTCATCATCATTTCCTATTTCCAGAGTCCCTCCGATGGAAGTCAGACTGCTAAGACCATGAAGATTTTCAATGTCATCACCTACAATTGTAACACTTCCTTCAATCTCTATACAGCCAGGGTAATTGGTTTGGAAACTGTCGATCTGTGCCTGGGTTGTGAAGAAGATGCCTTCAGGCAGGCAGGAACTCTCGCAGGCCTCTTCCACTTCTTCCACGCTGTTGCAACCGGGGGCGTTGCCCTCTATCCTGATAAACCCATGAGGACTGGCCAGGTAGTTGCAGATTGTTGTCACTGCACAAGTAGAAAGTACATTATTATTTTCGATATACAAATGTGTTATGCTATTCGTATCTACATTGTCTAACCCCACCAGGCTGCTTAGGTTTGCATTACGATAAATGCTTAAAAACTTTTCAATCACTGCCAGGTTTTCCAGGCCCGTTAAATTTGTAAGGGCATCATTCGATTCAATTACCAGTTGCCCTCCGTTTGAGGTCAAACTTTCAAGTCCCTCCAGACTTGTCAAAGTAGGATTGTCTTCTATATAGATACCCCCAAGACCTGTGACCGAAGTCAGGCTATTGAGCCCTGACAGGTTAATAAGCAACGGGTTCTCAGAGATCACTAAATGTCCGATCGATGTAACATCACTTAAACCATAAAGATTGGTGATATCATTTCCACTAATTTCAACATCTCCATTTAATATTGTACAATCCTGGTAATTGGTTTTAAAGTTATCTATATCAGCCTGGTTATTAAAAAAAGAGTAATTTCCATAAGGTAAGCAAGGCATGGTAAAACCACAGGATGTTGCTATTTCAGGGGGGCTGTTACACCCAGACGCATTGTCGAATATCGTCACAACACCGTTAGGATCAGATAGATAATCACAAATACTTGCTATTTCGCATGTTGTCAACGAACTATTATGAATAACAGATAAGCGCTGGATCGAATCTGAAATTATATTGTCTAAGCCTGATAAACTGGCAAGGGAGTTGTTAAAGTATATTTCAACAGGCCCGCTAATCAGGGTTAGTTTGCTCAGTGCTGCAATACTGGTGAGTAAACCGTTGGAGCAAATTTTAATACCTCCTCCAATGTTAGTTAAATTATTCAGCCCTTCCAGTGAAACCAGAGATTGATTGCCCGGAGGCCACATTGCATTATCCCAACACCCAATCATTAAACGTCCACCAATGGAATTTAAGTTCCCGAGGCCTTGCAGATCAATAAGGGCATTATTTTCATAGAGTGTTAAATCCCCTCCAATTGTAGAAAGATTGTCCAGTCCAGTGAGATTTACCAGAGAATCGGTGTCTGTAATAATAAGGTCTCCTCCTATAACAGTTACAACATTTAGTCCGTTCAGATTTGTCATATCACTTCCCAGCCCATAATATCCAATATGAACATCCCCTTCAATTTCTGTGCAATAGGGATAATTAATTGGAAAGCTGTCAATCTGTGCCTGGGTTGTGAAGATGATGCCTTCAGGCAGGCAGGGTTGAGCAAAGGCTGACATTTGAATTACCACCATTGCAATAACTAAAAGACTTTTGTTTTCATTTTATCCTCCTTTTTCACATGATTAAATTCATGGAATACTGTTTGAACATTAAGGAAATATAAAATTACCACCTGTTAGAGATAAAATACTAACATGGATTGGACATACTATAACAGATATTGGACATTCGTTTATGCAAAATCCATTGAATAGCCTCTAATATTGTTTTTAGGATTGAAGTGAAAAAGGAATGTTTTAATTTGATGTTGTAATATTATTTGGATTTTTCCGGAGGATATTCTGAGGGAAGAACTCCAAACTGCTCCTTAAATGATTTTGCAAACCAGGAAAGATTATTGAATCCCACATCATAGGCTATTTCTGTTACATTTCCGGTCTTGTTTCTGAGCAATTCGGCAGCCCTGTTGAGTCTGACCGACCGTATGAACATACTGGGTGAATGACCCGTAATACTGATCAGTTTTCTTTGCAGTTGCCTTCGGCTTAGCGCCATCTTATCTCCTAATATTTCAACATTAAATTCGATATTGGAAATGTTCTGAATAATATATTCCGTGACCTTCTGTAAGAAACTTTGATCCATAGAGGTCAGATCAGGTGTATCAATTTTTACTAATTGATCAATTCCCATTTTTTGGATATTCTTAATGAACCTTTCCTGCAATAATTTTCTTTGCTTTATGAGATTTTTAATCCTTATTAATAATTCTAGTGGTTCAAATGGCTTGGTAATGAAATCATCGGCACCGGTTTCCAACCCTTCTATTCTGCTTTCCATCGAGGCACGGGCAGTCAGGAGGATTATGGGGATGTGACTGGTACGTTCATCCGTTCTCAGATTTTGGCATAGCTGGTAACCATCCATTTTCGGCATCATCACATCGCTAACCACAAGATCAGGAATATGCTCAATGGCTTTATCCAGTCCCATTTCACCGTCAACTGCCTGGGTTATCCGATAATCAGGTGTAAGGTATGATAGAATATAAGAACGGAGATCATCATTATCTTCCACAACCAAAAGCAAAGGCTTTGGGTTTTCTTTTTCAGCATCATCTTCCAAAGATGTTTCCTGAATACTCGTCTCAGTAAATTGATCGATATGCTCAAATGATTCAACAGATTTTACCAATTTAGCTGGTTCATCCGTATCCACAATCTCCTCTGGTTTCAAATGCTCCTTCCCCAAAGGCAAAACGACAGTAAAAGTTGTTCCTGTTTCAGGTTTACTTTCAACGCTAATGTTACCATGGTGAAGATCAACCAGTTCTTTTGTCAATGCCAGACCAATTCCTGTTCCCTCATAATAGCTTTTGTCATCTTGATTTACCTGGTAAAATCGGTTGAAAATATGATCAATATGTTCAGGTGCAATTCCACGACCAGTGTCTGAGATGGATATGGATACATTTTCGCTCTTCGTTTTTCGATTTTCGTTTTTCGAATTTGTTATAATGGATACCTCAATCCTACCACCTTCGTCAGTAAATTTGAATGCATTTGAAAGCAGATTATTTAATACCTGTTCAAATTTTTCCCGGTCGATGAAAGCCTTTATAATTTTGTTTTCAGATGTAAATTTTAATTCAATATTTTTTTGCTTGGCAAGCGACTCGAAAGACTGAATATAAATACTGACGAATTTTACAATATCAATCTCAGAAGCACATAACAACATTTTACCTGATTCGAGTTTTGAAATACTTAGTAAATTGTTGATCAGGTTTTGCAGATTTCTGGCATATTTTTTTGCGATACTAAGCTCCTTTTTATCATTTTTATCTTCAGATCTTGATAGTACCCTGTCAAGTGGTCCCATTATTAATGTGAGCGGAGTACGGAATTCGTGGGAAATATTTGCAAAAAAACGTGATTTCAAATGGTCGAGTTCCTGGAGCTTTTCTGATTTCACACGCTCGATTTCAATGGCATATTGCTCCCTGATTTTCCTGTTACGGATGACTATGATTGCACCAAGGATAATGATCAATGTTATGGTAACCAGACCAAATAGATATATTCGTGATTTCTTTAAACTCAAGTTTTTCACTTCATTATCCTTTTCCAAAAACGCTATTTGATTTTGTGTGCTTTCTGCTTCGTACAGCCCCTGTAGCATGGCCCACTGCCTTCTGTTTTGTTGGTCGTAAATACTATCTTTCCATTGTGTAGCAAGCTGAAAATGTTTAAAAGCTGCTTCCTTATTTTTTAATGCAGTATCAAGTTTGTAATAAAGCCAATAGATCTTTTCCATATAAGATTTCATGTACCTGTCATATTCCAGTTTTTGATTAAGGTAGGTAAACATATTATGGTTTTGTCTGTACAGGAATCGATTGCACATTTGCAAACAAATATCCAGGTCTTGAAGGGATTTATCATATCTTCCTTTAAGAAAATATAAATTTGCCATTCCATACATCATCCTTACTCTATTCTGTTTTTGCGATCCATATCCCTCGTAACATTTCAAATAATATTTTTCAGCTTCATCATAATATTCGGGACCAGCAGAAATATAGGCTTCAGCTGTGATAATGAAATTATATACCTGGTATCCCCATCCATTCAATGTGATCCAGATCATATTTGCCTCATTAAAATAGTATAAAGCAGAATCCAGGTTTCGACCTGAATAACAAAGACCAAGGGCCTCCAAAGTATAAACCTGATCCCATTTGCTCCGGGAAGTATTAGCAATGGAAAGTCTTCTTTTAAAAATAGCAATTGCACTTGAAGTATCACCACCCATTAGATATGAATAGCCCAGATAAAGTAATGATTGGACTATGGATCCACTATCATTTTGCCCCTCAAATAATTGCAATGCCTGTTCATAATACCTGGAAGCCAGATCGTATGAACCGGCATATGAGTGAATACTGGCTGTTTGTGATAATATGTTTCCATATTCAAAATTCATTTGAAGTGAATCGAATAACGATAATGCTGATAACTGATTGGACAATGCATCAGAATAATTATCAATAACATACTGTACATTACCGATACTATACAGGGCCATGGCTTTTCCTTTAGGATAGTTAATCTTTTCAGCTAAATCAAGTGCACTCCTTGCATAGTTAAGACTTTTCTTGCTGTCATTCAGTGAATAAGCTAGTGCCAGTTTGTTCATGGCATCGATTAGCTCAGTGTCTGACAGTTCAGCAAGAATCTCTGTCAGGCTATCCACTTTAATATATTCCAGGCGGTTAAATACTTGCACTCTAATAACCTTTTGCGATCCTTTTATATTTGCTCTATCCCAAGATCTAACCTCTTCTAATGATGTAGTGGCATATCCAATGTTTCCCCTTGAGTTGTCATGGCCGTAATACCACAATTTGTATGTAGTATCATTAACCATAACAATTGGGTTCTTGGTGAGCCATGAGTCCCAGGCACCTAATTCCCCGGTCTTCAAAACTGGATTCCCGGGTGACTTGTTCCAGTGGATACCATCATTGGACAATGCATAACCAATTTCCTGTTGGATCAAGTTGGAACCGAAATACCACATTTCATAATTTGAACCATTATAGTTCATGCTATAAGCACCAACCACCTGGTCGTCCCATGCTCCGAGTTCTCCAACATCCATTACGGGATTTGAAAAATGTTTTTTCCAATGAATACCGTCGTCAGATATGGCATAACCAATTCTTCTTACTGAGTGTTTACCTTTGTTTTTTCCATTATACCACATGTGAAAGTGTGACCCATTATAAAGAACCTTAACTCCATATATACCATCATTATCCCATTCATTCCCTTTACCTGGATTCATAACCATTTCCGGATGTTTTATCCAGTTCATGCCATCGTTCGACCATGCATATCCTACACAAAAGGCATGGTCCATTTTTGCAACTCCAATATACCACATGTGATACATAGTATCTATTTTGATGATATCAAAAGATACAATACCAGTATCCCATGAGCTTTCCGGGCATACAAAATCTATGGTAATGGATGCATGTTTTTCCCAGTGGATACCGTCTGGCGAAGAAGCAAATCCATAGCCGGGGTATGGTAGATCTATGAGCCATCCTTTATACCACATATTGTATTGACCATCCTCTAATAAAACTACCAGGGCAAATTTGGCTTCATCCCATTCATCACTTGTCCCATACTCGAATACAGGATTGGCTGGATACTTGTACCATGTAGCCTGGGCAATTAAATTGTGGTTGATGCCTGACAGATACAGCACAATAATCATAATGAGGTAGCATCGAATGGACTTCATTATCAGAGGGAATAATGGCACACTATAAATATAGTGAATTTCAGGGAATTAGTCAATAGAGTGATTAAGTGACCTGCCCCTGCGAAGGCAGGGGTTAGGTGATTAAGTGATTGAGTGGTATCCGGTATCTGGCATCCGGCATCCAGTATCTATTTGTACATATCAATCTCAGCGCTTACTTGCATCAGGGCCATTATCTTATTAACTTTATATTGCACCAACTACATTATAAATGCGAAGAAGAATTGCTCTTGTTTGTATATTATTTCTGGTACCAGTGATCTGCTTTAACCAGATTATTGATGAAATAAATAAGATTAATGCAGATAGCCTGCAAGAGGTGCTTCCGGAATTAGAAGGTGTTGATAAGATTAATGCTTTAAATAAAATAGCACTATCAGTTAGTTTGAATAATCCTGATAGCACCATCAAAATTGCCAACCAGGTTATAAAAGTGTCAGAGGAATTGGATTATATGAAAGGTGTTGCCGACGGACATTTCAATTTAGGCAATGCTTATTACATTATGGATAGTTTGAAACTTTCTGTTATCCATAACCTTAGCTCTCTGCGGATTTACGAACAATTACCGCCGTCAATCTGGATGGGCGTTGCGCTAAATAACCTGGCATTTTTGAACTGGCTTGTTGGCAGGACAGAGAAGTCTATCGAATATAATAGGCAACAAACACGAATTTATGATCAACTTGAAGTATCTCTATGGTATAAATGGGGGTCATTGATCGAAACAGCTTATTTTTTCGATGGGATTGGAAGGTATGACTCAATATACTATTATTGTGATAGGGCATTTGAATTGGCCAAGAAACATAATGACACCAGCTTCCTGGCTTATACTTATTCTAATTTGTTCAGATTTAAGCTTCGTCATGCCCAGGCTCATCCTGGGGATAAACAAAAGTTATATCAATGTATATCAATGGGATTAAAAGCCCTTGATCTCAGGGATTATCTGGATATGGACCGAATGGGTAACACCATATGGCACCTTTTCATGTATATTCACCTGGCGACGGTTTATATTGAATTAGGATCAGAAGAATCAATGAATACCGGTCTTGAATATTTAAATAAGACAGAGCGCATTTATGATACTATCGATTTTAAATATTCTGATATAATAGCAGTATATAAATTGTATGCATCTCTAAGATCAAGGTCCGGAGATTATGAGAATGCTATCATCTATTATGAGAAGGGTATTGAAGAGTTTGAAAGAAATATCCCTCAGGCAGATAAAACAATATTATATTCCAATATATTCTGGGAATTTATCGATAAGAAAATTCTTCAGTCTGTTTATGACAGCCTGTACAGGAATTATGAGAGGCTTGGAAATTTCAGGAAAGCACTTGAATTTCATGTTTTGAGGAATAAGATTGAAGGCGAGATTTTTCAGGAAGATCAATCCAACATGATCGCCATGCTGGAAGCAGATTCTGAGAATGAAAAAATTGAAAAGCAGATGGCAATGCTGGAAAGGGACAAGCAAATAAAAGAATTACAAGTAGCTCAGTCAAGGTACTTCAATCTGGGTATAGGGATTTTATTTGTGATCTCCATTCTAATAGGCGTGTTATACTTACGACAGATAAAACTTAAGAATGAATACAAGAGTAGTATACTCGAACAAAAACTTCTTCGGATACAGATGAATCCGCACTTTATCTTTAATGCTTTGTCAAGCATCCACAACCTTGTGATCAAAGATAATAAGGATAAAGCCTCAGCTTACCTTGTCAATTTTTCAAAATTGTTGCGTACATCACTTGAAAGTTCAATAGAAGACTATGTCTTGTTGGAGGACGAGATCAGTATTATAAAGAGTTACCTTGAGCTGCAACAATTAAGACATGATCATAAGTTTGACTTTTCTGTTGAGGTTGACCGGGAGATCAACCGGGAGAATACTATCATACCTCCTATGCTCATCCAGCCATTTATAGAAAATTCCATTGAGCATGGGATAAAACATAAGCATACCAAAGGTCATGTGAACATCAAGTTTATAAAGGAAAATAAAAAAGTAATCTGTAAAATAAATGATGATGGAATAGGAAGGGAGAAAGCCATGAATTCCCAGTATGAATTTGAGAAGCATAAATCCCTCGCCACAGGGTTAATCAGGGAAAGAATAAGAATTCTGAACAAAAAATTCCACCAGAGAATTAAACTCGACATTATTGATAAATACTCGGAAACCGGGCAGGCACTGGGAACATTGGTGCGGCTGGAATTACCGTATATTAGTGATTAGTTGTTGGTTGTTAGTTGTTGGTTGTTGGTTGTTGGTGAGATAGATGTAGCGTTCATCCTGAGCGTAGCGAAGGATCTCCTTCGAATTTGTAATATATTTCTTATCTTTATTACATTATGATCCGTACCCTTATTATCGACGATGAGAAGGATAATCGCCAGTTGATTTCCTATCTGCTGGAAAAACACTTTCCCAATGTAGCTGTTGTAGGGACCGCGGATGGTGTTGAATCGGGCTTTGAATCCATCGGAAGGTATTCGCCAGACCTGGTATTGCTTGATATTAGAATGGAAGATGGGTTGGCATTTGATTTGTTGAATAAGCTCGATCATATTGATTTCAAGATAATATTCATTACGGCATTTGAAGAATATGCTCTGCAGGCCATTAAGTTCAGCGCCCTTGATTACTTGCTTAAACCAGTATCACTGCTGGAACTGGAAGCTGCCATTACAAAAGCAGAAAACCAGATGATTAAAGATTTGCATGTTCAGCTGGCCGAATTAAATAATAACCTTCAGTCCATTAACAATAAACGCATAGTCCTCAGAACGGCGGAAAAACTTCATATCATCCCTGTCCAGAACATTATTCGTTGCGAAGCTGACCGGAACTATTCGAGGTTCTATTTAGAGAATGGAAAAAGTATTATTGTCTCTCATCCAGTGAAAGAATATGAAAATATGCTGGTCGAGCAGGGCTTTTTCCGGGTGCATAAATCCCACCTTGTTAACCTGTCCTTCATCGAAGAATATGTGAAATCAGAAGGAGGGAATGTCATATTAACAGATGGCACTTCTATTCCTGTTGCCGAAAGGAAGAAGAACAGCTTATTATCAATCTTCGGTAGATTATAACTATTTAACAGTCACGATTATCCTGCATCCCATAACGCTGGATAATTTTTCTTTTACGTTGGGTCATCTCCTCCAAATTGACTTCTAATCTGTTGTATATTATTGATAAAAAAGGAGGAGTTATGAGGACAATTATACTCTTTATTGTTTTATTGTTTCCACTTCAGATCATTGCCCAAACACCTGTTCCTCCGGGGCCTGTATCCGGCACCTGGAACCTAAGTGGCTCTCCTTACATGGTGAATGGTGAAATCTATATTGACCAGGGTTCCTCTCTTACGATCGAACCAGGGGTGCAAGTTCGTTTTACAGGATGGTATAAGTTTATTGTTGATGGATCACTAATAGCCAATGGAACAGCAACAGACAGTATTTTATTCACTGCTGATGATACAACCACTCGTTGGCATGGGATAAGAATCATACAAAACAGCAGTACGATCAGCGTGGATTATTGCATTGTGTCATATGGAAGAACTGATATGACTGAGCCTAATTTCCCTGAAAATGCCGGGGGGGGAATATGTATCTATAATTCTCTTGCCGCTTCCATTGCAATCAGCAATACATCCATAAGGCACAATCAGGCATATTATGGCGGAGGAATTCAATGCGATGGCGCTAATGCGGTAATCGATAATTGCGAAATAACATACAATACTTGCCTGGGCAGGGGAGGAGGGATACAATATTATTCAAATTGCAATCCATCGCTCACAAACTCAACACTCTCCTATAATTATGCACCTAATGGTGGGGGGCTGACTTGTGATGTAGATTGTCAACTGGAAATGATAGGTAATAGGATTATACATAATTCTGCAGACGTCCATGGAGGAGGTATTGACATTTGGGATGCGGGTGGCTTAAATGCAAAAGGTAATCTGTTTGCTTATAACTCAGCACAGTGGGGAGGTGGAATTGCCATATATACTGGCGAAAATTTAGAATTCTCTGACAATACCATTGCCTATAATGTTGCCACATCGCTTGGACATGGGGGTGGTGTATATTCTTATATATACAATACTCCCAGCTTTACCAGCGATATTATTTATTTTAATACACAGTCCGGTTCACCAAACCAGGTTCATCTTATGTTATACGCATTGCCTTCATTCAATTATTGTAATATTGAAGGAGATACGTCAGCATTTACAGGTCATGGAGGGAGTGGTTTTTCAGGAGTCTATGAAAACTGTATTGATGAAGATCCGCTATTTGAGGACGCCATCAAAAACGTTTTTTCTTTATCCTGGAATAACTACCCTCATGTGGACAGTACCAGGTCACCATGTATTGATGCCGGGTGTCCGGGTTTACCTGATCCTGACAATACCTGTAATGATATCGGGGCTTATATTTTTTACCAACAGTTAGATATTCCCGAAGCCCTGCCACCAGACAGTATCAGTAATTATGGTTTTCTTGCAGCATGGACCAGTGCATTTGGAGCACTTGGTTATTATCTTGATATTGCCCTTGATGATGAATTTACAAATATTGTATATGAAGGAATTGAAATTGTGAGTAATACGACATATTTTGTTGAGGGTCTTAATGGCGGAACGCAATACTATTACAGGGTAAAATCCTATAATAATGCTTTAACCAGTGATTATTCCAACACCCAAATGGCTATAACCCTTTCGGTTTCCATTGATGAACAAGATATCATTGATGATGTAGTCATTTATCCTAATCCTTTTATAAACTCTACAACATGCTCCTTTACTCTCCACAAGCCCACTGATGCTTCCATTATGATTTTTAATTCACAAGGTCAGCTTATAGAAAATATTGAACAGGCGTTTGATCAAGGCGAGCAACAAATTAGATGGAATGTTGAAGGACTGCCTGCCGGGATATATTACTTCATTATAAGTGATGGAGAAAAAGTACAAAGTGAGAAAATAGTCCTAATGAATTAGGTGAAACCTATAACATTTATTAATTAGTATTAATTAAAATTAAAAGCTATGAAACGACTATGCTTATTATTAGTCCTGGGAGCAACCATGATTTTCTCTGGCTGCCAGAAGGATAGCCCTGAAGAAATCAGCCAGGGTGATCAGTTAGCTCCAGTTCTCAAAGCAACACAGGTTTGGTTTGAAGGAGTCTGTAAGAATGGGAAGATTTTATATTGCGGAGATATAAAGGAACTTCCCAATGGTATGATACAGGTCATGAATTTTGAATCGGAATGGGAAGACTATTCCAATGATCCGTTGACAACAGGAAAGTCGCACTGGGTTGAGAATTTCTTATTTGCTAAAGACGGAAAGAGTTATAAGTTCTGGGGTAAAGCAACTTTAACCACAGAGCATGGAGAATGGGAATACTCAATGCATGGTTATTCAAATGCAAAAGAAGGCTATATTATTGGTCCTCCCTGTGCCGGACCACCTGTTCCAAGTGAATCTTTCGCATATATTAATGTTGTAGGTAAATCAGGGGCTGTCAAGGGAATGGTTGGAAAATGGTTTTACTACATGGATTGGTATGGGTTCCCACAAGCATTTGAATGGGAGGTAACAGGCTGGTATAAGTACGCTCCATAAATACTTGCCGGCTTCAATATCTTCACGTACCTGGATCAGCCAAATAACTGCTCATAAAACCGTTCTCTGCCCAATGCATTAAGATAATCAATTTTTCGTTTTTCGTAAAAATCTTCGGCTTGCCTTCTGTTAAAATACCATACGCAATCAAACAGAATGCTCAGTTTAAATACATCATAAAAATGCCGCTTTTCATTGTTGTTCAGAGACCTGTGCTTCATATATTCAGTCACAACTTTTTTGGCTTCAGGAAAATTGAACACGTCCTCTGCTTGATAGCGCTTATCCCAGTCCTTCCAGTTAAATGAGGAAACAAAAGGATCCATCAGGCAAGCCAGGTCATACAAAAGGTATGTATAGTTCGCATCGTCAAAGTCGATGAGGGCCCTGATTTTTCCATTATGAAAGAGCACATTGGAAAAATGAAAATCACAATGACATATCCCTGTTGGCAGTGATCGTGGGAGAATCAGTATTGAGACTTCCTGCTTTAACCATAACATCTTATCCCTGGAGTCAGGTGTATTTATCTCTTCAGCCCTCGTTTTGGCTAGATGTACGCATAGTTCAGAATTGTAATTCCATCTGTATTCTTTATAAAAAGGCCTGTAATTCCTGCTTATGTTTTGCAGGTCGGCAGCCAGCTGTATCAATTGCTTTCTCTGATTTTCAGAAGGGCTTTCAATGTGCTCACCATGAATAAATTCAAAAATGATATAAGGCTTTTTATTATGTAACCCGACAAATGATCCTTCCGAGTTTCGCTGCGGGGTAGGGCAGGGGTACTGTCTTGATACAAGGTATTTGATCAGGTTTACTTCAAATAACACTGATTTCAATGGCCGGTTTTCATAATATCTTAAGATATAATTATTGGATGTTGTCTTTAAGAATATGTTGGTTTGTACAGTTCCTGTTGTTATTGGATGAAAATCAATTAGTTCTCCAAGGTCATAATTTGAAAGTATGGTCAATAGATCGCTCCTGCTGATATGAGTCTTTACCGCCACTTAATAATTTTTTTGTCTTTATTCTCCTGTACTAAACCAATATGATATTGTTTCAGTCTTAAATTCTACTTGATTTGCAGATGTTGATTTGATCTTCCAATAATATGTTGTATTTGGCAGCAGGCCTTCAACGGTTTTACTGAATTGTACAACTTGATCTGCCTCTTCCTGTTCGTCCTCTTTTTTACATTGATAACTCATTGATACACTTATTAATAATGTAATAGCAAGGAGTATTTTCCTTTGCCTCGGGATCCATAACATAAACAGTAGAAATGCCGGGAAGAAACACATTATCACATGTTGATTGGCAGTTTTATTGTCCTTGACTTTCACCAGCACAGATTTGTAATCACTGAAATCATTGCTTGTGGAATATGCCAATTCATAAGTACTCTCCGGAAGCCCCTGCCAGCCAAATGTCACTGAGGATGGGCTTAACACTACACCATTTCCGGGACTTTGCAGTTTCACCTGCGAGAATAACCTGGGGATACCGTAGTTTCTTTTTCCTTTACTTAGCTCTTCCTGCAGGTCAATCAGAAGGTATTCTTCATAATTGTGATAATAAAACAAATATACAAGACATTGCTTCAAATCATAAATTACAGAATATTGGGTCGGATATTTCCCTTCCTGATGCGTCGCAGATAAGACAGAACCCATCAGGTAAGGTGTGGGCTCATTCATATCGCTGAGAATTTCGCTGGCAGCTTCATATCTCCAGCAAGGATACCCTGCCAGGTCAGGATTGGAATGATAGAAGTTTGTCATGAGCTGATAATCATTTTCTTTGGAGATAATGCTATCACCCTCAACTATAATTGAATGCCCGGAAGAGTCCCCTACAAGGTATTGTGCATTGTATTGATCCTGGCAATATTGTGCGGAGAAAATGACCAGTGCCTCTTCAAGGTTTTTACACTCCTCAATGATCTTTTGCATAAGAGGTCCGGGATATAGCTCTTTGTTTTCTTCTGAATAAGGCATTCCAAGGTATGCAACTGAGGAAGCATCCCAAAACAGGCCATGATCATTCATCCCTCCCTGGGGAAAGCCACTTCCCCAGCCAAATTTAATCCAACCGTGCTTACCACCATCTGCTGGATAGAAAAACACTTTAGGGAAAGGATCTTTCCAGTCCTCGTTACTGCCAGCTAATATGATATCACCTTTAGCAATGTAAAAAATAGTACATGAGTAGAGCTTAGCTCCGTAAAGCAAAGATGAGATCAATAATATTCTAATGATCCAGGTCCTGAGCATTGCAGTTTTATATTATTTTTTCCTTCCACCCTACAATTGCGGCGGGCAGAATATGCGCCAGGTAAAGCAGGCATGCTGCAATAATTACATCTATTGGCCCTTTCTCAGCCAGTGCAAATCCATAAATGATCAGAAGCGTGATCACCGTAAATCCACCATATGAATATTTTAAGGCATTGAGTACTACTTGCAGTTGTCGTTCATCAAGGCTGGTATCTTTTGAATGCGAGAACTTCCAGAGTCCTGTTTTTATATAAGCTTTGATAAAGGAGATAACGAAAAGTATTGCAACAATTCCTCCTGTAATCAACAGCCAGACTGGCCAGTTGATATTCTTGCCTGTGTAATAAATGAAAATGACCAGCATTAACATTACGAAGTTAATGACGATCCAGATTTGTCTGTGTTTCCTGTCCATTTGTTCTTCTTTTAATGGTTATAATCAACTTTTCTTTTTAACTCCATGATCTCCTCGATCATAGGTTTTTGTGGAACTGAAGAGAATATAATCTCAACGGGTAGTTCCAGTACCTCACTAATCCTGAAAGCAAGATCCAGGCTGGGATTGTACTCCTCCCTTTCAAGGTAACCTACAGTTTGAAAATTGACACCAATTTTATCTGCAAGCTCCTTGCGCGACAAACCCTTCTCCTGCCTTAATATGGATATCCTATTGTATATTTTTCTAGACTTCATGCTGCAAATATAATACATATATTGTAAATATACAACAAAAATATTTAAATTTTTTTTAATCTTCGTTATGAAGCCTTAGGATTTTTTTTAGGTTTTACTTAACTTCTACCTGGTTTTTAAATGCCCGGATAAGTCTGTTTTGTCTTCTATTGTGAAAGTACCGGTCAATTGAAAATAAAGGAAGGAATATTATGCAAAATAATGCTAATCCAATGTAAAGCATCAGGTAGTTTTGTGGAAGTCCTACATATGGTCCAAAAAACCAAAGGGAAAGTGAAATTAATCCTAGGATCCCTGCAGTGTAAATTAGTATTCTCATTTTAGTAATTTATAAGTTCAAGTTTAATCACCTCAAAAGGAGAGGGGAAAGAAGTGATCCAAAGCTTTGGGTTAAAATAAGCTGCCCCACTCTCAGGCCACAAATATAATAACTACAGTGGCTTTGTCAAGAAGCTATGGCTTAATTTTTTAAAAATAAGTATAATTACTATCATTTATCTCGATTTCATCAGCCAGATGAAGTCGATCTTTACCTTTCCCTGGTTTCCCTCTGCTGGTATGATAGAGATCTTATTTAATCCGCTGTCCAGTTGCATAGGCTGGGAGCGATAGTTACGGGACAATTTCCTGTAAGGATCCTGGAGGTTCACTATATCATTTCCCTTGAGATTGAGAAAAGTATCACCTGCTTTTACCTTGAAGGAACCGCCTTCAGCGTCGAGTCCAAAAGTGAAAATAATGGTATAATTTCCGGCCTCCTCAATGGGTAAATACATCGTAAGCGTCTCTTTGCCAGTTGTCGGCTTCCAGGCCATAATGCTTCCACCGGACCATAGTCTGTCATGCTCCAGTTTTATGTGTTGCTGGTTCTCAAGTAGCAGTTCTGCCTGGAAAAATTTTGCATTATGTGATCCCTTTTTCCCTTCAGGATACCAACGATCCGGCAGTTCAATGTGTCTCAGGTCTTCACCTGTGATTCCTAAGTGATCATCGTACATCCCGGGCAGGGCGTAAAGGTACACCGTGCGCCCATAGGAGAAATCAGTTACTGGTTCATGGCTCATTAGTTCCATGTAAAAAGCAAACCCTGATTGAAACGGGATATTGTCAAGTATATGCCATCGGTAATTTGTGACGAACCCCCTGTTTCCTGGCCCATCATTCCTGGGCTGTCCGCAATAGGCATGATAGAAGATATCACTGGATGACCATGCGTAATTGTAATAATCTTCCGATCCGGTTCCAAAGAATGCAGGGAAATCTGCCTGATCAATGTAGATCTTTTCATCTCCTTCGCCCCACCAGTTACCCCATGAAGAAGGAACTGATGTGGGGTTGTATAAGAAAGCAACGGCACCTACACAAACTCCTTTACCTGAACTAATTAAATATGGTATATCCTGTGATGGACGATAGGAAGCCAGCAGTCCGTGATCTATTCTCCATCGTGCCCTGAAGTGCATACTGCTGCCTTTCTTCCATGTATAAGGTTCTGTATAAACCTCGGTATAAACGTGTGCAGGCTCCTGGCCCGTATTTTTTATGGAGATAATTACAGAATCCTGATAAGGCATATAGTACCTACAGATCATACTTCCGTCAGGAAGCACAGAGAATGGAAGCGAGTGATAGGGATTAACTCCGGGGGCAGCACCAAAGAAATCACCTATTGGTGATTCAACTTGAGCGGACGGAGCCCCATCAAAACTTATCCTAATTATATTTTGCCGCAAAGCCCTTGTTAAATCTTCTGACATGATTTTTATCTTCAGCTGTGTAATAGCCTGTTCTCCCTTTAGCACAACAAATTCCTTGTCTTGTCCTGCCTGTATCGATTGTGAGAATATCTTCTTATCGCCCTGAGGTGATAAATGTTCCTGGGGATCCAGCAGTGTGTTGCTCACCTGCTCAATATGACTTTTGTATTCTTTCAAATCGCTGACCTGGAAACTGCTTACCTGTGCCTCGGGATTATACATTCTGACTTGCACATGGTAAAAATGGAGGTCCTCTATTTTCCCAATCCAAATCATTTTTAGATTTTTCTCAAAGGGTATGGGATAATAGCCAGCCATGTTTTGCCTGAAAGCCCCATCCCGGTTGAATTGATCTTTGCTTCCAGCCATAGCATCATAGGCATCCAGGAAAAAATCCTGGGCAGGACCATCATAAAGAGCTGTTTCACTATTATCAAGGTATACTTCCAGGTCACCTATAATCCATGCTGTCCATAATCTGACAACAGCACCCGGGCCCTCCACATCACAAATTAAATATCTGCCGATGCCATCTGCCCCGGGTTCTTCAAGAACTTTCTCAAAACCCGGAATGGACTCTCCACCGAAGCCATCGGAATTGGCAAACCAGCCCTCCTGGTCAGGGGTGATGCTGTGACGGTCATATGAAGAAAATTGTAGGGTTTCAAATGATGGGGATGGAAATTCTGCAAGCTTTTTCAGATTGATCATCTCTTCAAGCAAGGTTCCTGTAGTAACCTGGGCATGACTGCCAATGAAGATGCAAACCAGGAGGATCGTTAAGGATAACCTGGCTAATGTTAATATTTTCATGGTGGTATATTGTTGGTATGAAATTGTTCTATATTTCCGGGACTTCACCAGTGAGAGCAGCCAGAAAAGCAAACATGGCATCAATTTCTTCATCTGATAACTCTTTGTTTAACTGTGTTTTTGCCATGATCGCAATGGTTTCCTTTAAATCAGCAATACTGCCATCATGCAGGTAAGGATGAGTTTTTTCAACATTCCTCAGGGTTGGTACTTTAAATTTAAATTTATCAGATTTATTTTCAGTAACGACATACCTGCCTTCATCAACTTTTTCACTATGCGTGTATTCCCAATAATCCCCGTACAATCCAAATTTCTGGTACATGTTTCCTCCCAGCAAGCTCCCCATATGACATGCAATACATCCTATATCGATAAATGCCTGTAGTCCTTCTTTTTCATGAACGGTCAACGCTGATTCATCTCCGGCAAGGTAAAGATCAAACCTGGAGGGTGTGATCAAAATACGTTCAAAAGCCCCTATCGCTTTCTTGAGGTTTTCATATGTGATAGGGTTCTCATCTTCAGGAAAAGCCTTTGAAAAGAGCACAACATATTCATCAACGCCGGATAATCTTTCCACTACAGCTTCTTCGCTCGGCATTGCCATCTCTGCCGGGTTTAATATCGGGCCTCCTGCCTGTGCTTCAACATCGGGTTCCCTGCCATCCCAGAACTGTGTCATATGTAATGCTGCATTTAAAGTGGTAGGAGAGTTCCTGTCACCTTCACCACCATCATTCCCATCTGATAATGGTTCATTATCCACACCGTAGGTTTCAAGGTTGTGACAATCGTTGCAGCTTTGTGTGAAATCCTTTGATAGCCGTACGTCGAAATATAACTTTTTACCCAATTCAATTTTCTCAGGTGTGAGCGGGTTATTAGGGCTTTCAGCAACCTCTGGTAACTGTCCGAAGAGGCTGGCTGCTTTTTGCTGAAGCCCGGCAAATTGTTCGGATGCCGTATCCTTTTCAGAATTTGCACTTTCTTTCTGACCTTCATTAAAACCACAACTGGCTAATAATGAGAGGATAACTCCTATAATGAATAGTTTTTTCATAATTATTTGGTTTCTGGATTTGACCTTGAAAAAGAAGTGATTAATATACAAAAAATATATATACGACCTGGAACAGGCTCAAATATTCTTATCGTCAAATTCCGATATAACCGAAATAATCATAAGAATCCATTAATAACCGAGGCTAACCTTATGAAAAGGCTTGCTGGATAATGGATAGAAGGAAATAAAATAAGTGGGATGGCATCCCATCTATTTAACCCCCCTCAAACGCTTGCCAGTCCATCGGAAGCGGGCATTTTATGCTATGTAAAATTTAATTATTCTTTTAATGCTCGTGTGTATGAAAATAGGACTTTGCAAACTCATCAACCGTAGCCTTCATCTTGGCTATATATTCCAGATCCGTGGTCTGCTTGCTCTTCATTGCGTAAACCAACAGGTGATGAAGTAATTCCAGCTCTTTCTGGTATTTGGTATAAGCTTCTTTGTCGGAAGAGTCGGTGATCTTCAGGCGCTGATGAAGGAAGTACTGGCTTGCAATATCCTGGATCTTCTCTGCATGTTCTTCTTTGTTCATGGTCCACCTGACCAACTGATTATAATCCGGAGTACTTTCAGCGGATAACTCATTGATCTTGTTCATCGACTTTTCAATGGTTGTAATATGTTCCTTTATAAGGGCAATCCTCAGTGAATCTCCATATATCCCACATGGAATTTCACAATGAGCGTAAGTCTTTTGATTGATCATGAAGAACAACCCGGCAAAAAGCAAAATGCCCATCAGGTTTCTTTGTATTGAACTTTTCATAATAATTTATATTTTAAAACTGTTTAGTTTAATAAATGATATTGCAGGGCATTTTGTTCATTCCAGATGAAGATAATAATCATAAAAAGCACTCGCCTTGTTTACAATAGTTTACTATTTTAGCTTTTCTTTATAATATAATACCGTACTTCTATGCAGGAACCAACAATCCAAGCGCCTGGCATTAAACGATTTATCAATGAGGAAACCATTGGTGGCCTGATCCTGATTGCTTCAGTAATTGTTGCAATGATCTGGGCAAATTCGGGGTTTTATGACCTGTACCATTATATCTGGAATGATATAAAAGTTGGCTTTGTACTTGGTAAGATCAACATGGTTTCTTCCATTCACCATTGGATCAATGATGGCCTGATGGCCCTGTTCTTTTTTACCATCGGACTGGAAATCAAACGGGAAATTATGGCTGGTGAACTTTCATCCATCAAGAAAGCATCATTGCCAATTGCTGCCGCAGTAGGAGGGATGATCATTCCTGCGGTATTGTATACCATTGTTGCTGCAAGTAACCCTGAATACCTTCATGGTTGGGGGATACCAATGGCTACGGATATAGCTTTTGCACTGGGGCTACTGGCGATGCTTGGGAAAAAAGTTAATGTTAATCTTAAGATATTCCTGATGGCCCTGGCAATCGCTGATGACCTTGGCGCTGTGATGGTTATCGCGATCTTCTATACTGAGAGCATTGATTATTTTGAACTATTAACAGGTGGTTCATTTATACTGGTTTTATTGGTGGCCAATTTTCTGGGGGTAAGAAGAACCCTGTTTTATGCACTAATTGGCTTTCTCGGGGTATGGGCAGCCTTTGTTTATTCTGGTGTCCATGCTACCATAGCCGGTGTACTAATCGCGCTGACTATTCCGGCAAGGACCAGGATCAGCAAAAATGAATATATTGAGAAATTGAATAGACTTAGCTCAGATCTGGCAAATGAAAAGCCTCCACAAGGCAGGTTGCTGACCCATAACCAGGTTGAAAAACTGGCTGAGATTGAGGATATAAGCTATAAAGCACATACTCCCCTGCAGCAGCTTGAGCATTCACTACACCCGATTACGACATACTTCATCCTCCCCATCTTTGCGCTCAGCAATGCAGGTATCAGGATAGAAGGAAGGATTGTGGATATGATTCTGCACCCTGTTTCCCTGGGAATCATTGTTGGTCTGGTGCTTGGTAAATCCATCGGTATATCCCTGATATCGAAACTAATGATCCGGTTAAAATTAGCAAGCTTACCGGAGGGTGTGAGCTTCAAGCAGATAATCGGAGTGGGTTTTATGGCCGGTATTGGCTTCACCATGTCCATATTCATCGCAGAATTGGCCTTTGGACCAGGAGAATACAATCAAATAGCCAAAGTTGGGATCTTTGTGGCCTCAATTCTTTCGGCTGTGATTGGGATGTTGATACTATCCAGCGTGAAACCGAAATAAGTGAGCACTGAAGACTGACCACTGATCAGAAATCAGATATCAGATATCAGATATCAGATATCATAAATCAGATATCACTTAAGCCCCACCAACACCTTCCTCTTCGTCATGTCATTGACGATCCTTTCAGCATACTCTTTGGTAGTTATGTCGAAGTTGGCGAGAGGAGTGGTTTTTGATTGTGCAGCCCATATCATCTGGCCTTCAGGGTAAGAATATAAAGCGCATTCCAGGTAGTAGATACTTGAAGTTGAAACATGGACCGGAACAGATGCATAACCAGCCATTTGTCCGTAGTAATCATTGAATGGTACATTGTACATAGGTACCCAGCCGGCACCGACAGACACTGTGGAATTTACTTGAGTACCTGTAGACAGAACCGAGATAATCATCACAGCATCAAACTTTTCAACATCCAGGAACCTAAAGAATACATCCCGGGAGATGTTATCCTTGGTCGCGTTTGGTGGAAGAAAATCAAGAGCCCCAATAGCATTTATTCCTTTGGAATCCAAATTCTCCTCCAGGGCAAGCTCCATAATTTTTCGGTTCTCAGCACGCTTACCTACTCCAACTACACACATTTTCTTGAATTGAACAGGTGTAACGGCTACATTCGACCAGGAATCAGTGATCTTGGTCCCGCCCGAACAGCCCGCAAGTATTAATGCAGCTAGGATTGAGATGAAAGTGATG
The DNA here is from genome assembly GCA_963753055.1 of uncultured Bacteroidales bacterium. Taxonomy (GTDB): domain Bacteria; phylum Bacteroidota; class Bacteroidia; order Bacteroidales; family B18-G4; genus JAUWGC01. The sequence goes on from CAVWAP010000004.1 coordinate 848,357, forward strand.
CGTTTAATCATATGGAATGGGTTTTATAGGTTGAATAGCAAAGATAATATAAGTGAACAGTGAACAGTGAACAGTGAACAGAAATTTTATAATTTTAGAAACATGAATAGTGATATAGAAAATCTTCTTAATGACTCTTCACGGGTGGTGATGGATCAGAATGCGGCATTAGCATGCAAGAATCCGGCGATGATCAGGGATTTACTCGACCTGGCTTACCTGGAGAAAGAAAAGTTTTCTCCAAGGGCTGCCAGGGTGGTCTATTTTGTTGCCCGGACCGATCCTTCCTTGCTTGATCCATACGTGAATGAGATCATACAATCACTTCCACAAATAAACAACACGAGCATAAAATCCAATTTCACGAATTTATTAACATTTATTGATCTGGAAAAGCACCAGGAGTATCTTGGAACTGTTGTAGACCAATGCTTTAAATGGCTCAGTAGTCCTGCAGATACAGCTGCTACCAAGGTTTATTGCATGGAAATACTTCTCCAGGTTACCAGATTTATCCCTGAGCTGAAAGATGAACTGATTTCTACTGTCGAAGATCAGATGACAAAAGGTACATCCGGGGTCAAAGTAAGGTGCTGGGAGATACTCAATAAGCTGTAAGACTTTGTAAAACAGTGATATAAAAGAAAGTTTGAAATATTTTCAATTATACCGGAACAAAATGGAAGAAATGCGGTATAAATAGTTGCTTTCTTATTCCTGAATTCTATTCTTTTTTGCGTTCCACAATTAGTCTAAGCATTATTTTTTAGTAGTTGAAATTAGTTAATGTTTTATCGTTTACTTGAAATTCGATAAGTTACTATGATTGCTAATTTGACTGTTATTTTGTTTTTAGGTGTAATTGGAATTTGGAAGTCTATACCAGTCGGTTTTATTCTCGATATGCATCCTATTCTTGTTTGTACCATGACTATCCTGGGAGCATCCCTGGGTGTACTCACAATCTATCTAATTGGCAGCAAGGTAAAACAACGGATATTTCTTTCTCTTCAAGGGAAAACAACAAATAAGAAACAACAAAAAATCAATAAAATATTTAATCGTTATGGTGTACCCGGCCTGGGTATGCTGGCAACCTTGTTAGTAGGACCAGCATTAACTATGGTACTGGGACTGACCATTGTAAAAAACGGAAAGACTTTACTACTTTGGACGAATATCGGGATCGTGGTTTGGAGCGTCTTACTTACTCTAATTGGACAAGTTGGTGTTAACATTATGTAACTAGGTCTGCTTTATTTCTAACTAATACTACTAAACCTGATTCCGGTAAACTACATTTACTAACTAATCACTAATAACCAGGGCATGATGAAAATAGGCCCTGGTTTTTTTTATTTGCGTGAAGCGTAAGGAGGAAAGCGTAAAGCGATTTACTATATTTGCGGAAAGTGAATATAGATATGATTGGTGAGCTTGCATTAGTATTTTCCATTGGCATTCTTGGTATCTGGAAATCTATCCCTGTTGGTCTGGCTATGGGGATGGCTCCACTTTGGATATCCCTGATGACAATTCTCGGGGCTACTGCTGGCATAATTATCATCTATTTCATTGGGAATAAAATCAAGAAGTACCTGAGAAAGATGATGAAGGAATCCAGCATAGAAAAGAAGGAGAATCGTCTTATCAACCTTTTTAACAAATATGGGGTGCATGGCCTGGGGATCATCGGCACTTTTTTTCTTGGTCCAAATATGACAATGGCTCTCGGTATTGCGCTTGTTAACAAACCAAGAACTCTTTTTATCTGGACCTTTATTGGTATTGTTGTTTGGACGTTTGCCTTAACCTATCTGGGTCATTTCGGAATAAGCATCTTTTAAATGTGAGAGAGAAATGAATAACATGTAACATGTCAAACGAAGCATTATTTGGAAAAACATTATCAGAATTGACAGCTGTTGTTGCTGATCTCGGTATGCCTAAGTATACTGCAAGACAAATAGCTGAGTGGATGTATATAAAAAATGTCGACTCCTTTGATGAAATGAGCAATTTGTCGAAACAGAACAGGCAGCTGCTTATTGACAAATACAACATAGGCTTGGCCGAGCCTACAAAAGTTCAGATCTCCTCCGATGGCACCAAAAAATACCTCTTCTCCACCATTGGAGGAGCGTTTATAGAAGCTGCTTATATACCTGAGGGCAAGAGAAATACACTTTGCATATCATCCCAGGTGGGATGTAAGATGGGCTGTCTGTTTTGTATGACCGGAAAACAGGGCTTCCAGGGAAACCTGAGTGCTGGTGAGATCATCAACCAGATCCGGAACCTGCCGGAAAGGGATCAATTGACCAATATCGTATTCATGGGTATGGGCGAACCTCTTGATAACACTGAAGAAGTACTCAAAAGCCTGGAGATTCTTACGGCAGACTGGGGCCTGGGCATGAGCCCTAAAAGGATCACGGTGTCAAGCATCGGCATTATTCCGGCAATGAAGAGTTTTATTGAACAGAGCCCCTGCCACCTGGCAATAAGCATGCATACTCCTTTTGATGATGAGCGGAGTAAATTAATGCCTATTGAGCATGTTTATCCCTTGAAAGAGATCATCAAAGTATTGAAATCATATGAATTTGGCCGGCAAAGGCGGGTTTCATTTGAATATATAATGTTTGCCGGGCTCAATGATACCAAAAGGCATGTCAATGAGCTTGTCCGTATCCTTCATGGCCTCAAATGCAGGATCAACCTGATCCGCTTCCATCCCATCCCTGACACACCACTTAAGGGTTCAGACGAGCAGACCATTACAGCGTTCAAAGATGCCCTGAATGCAAAAGGTATTACCACCACTATCCGTGCATCAAGAGGGGAAGATATCCTTGCAGCCTGTGGTTTGCTGAGCACCAAGGAGTTGAAGCTTTAAGAGATACAGGTTCAGGCTACAGGCTACAGGTTGCAGGCTTGCCCTTGCGAAGGCAGGGACTATGAATTACTGGTCACTGTTCAGTGATCACTGGTCACTCTTCTTTAACATACCCAAACCTGTATGCAACACCCAAACCGAATGCTTCTTTGAACTGAGTCCTTGGACCTGTATTTCCGTCCTTGTCGGTAACCATAACATCATGATCATAGATAAGGTTAGTCATAAGGTTTGCTGTCAGCCAGTTATTGATCTTAAAGTCGATGATCAGATCCCATTTAATATCTATGTTCTGCGGGTCTTCCAGGTAGTTGGAAAATAATTCAAGATAGGTCCATAAGACAACATTCTTTACAACCTCTTTCTTAAACATTGCTTTAATCGAAGCACCAAACTCATGCCTGGTCGTGCTGGCATTCTCAATAACATTCCCATTCTCATCTAATTTTGCTGGATCAAGTCCATACATGCCAAGATTAGCCAGTGATTGATTGGCTACAATGGTTAGTTTATAGGCGATGGGAGACAGGGATACATAAAAATTATCGTTTGGCTGATAAGTCATACCCAGGCCAGCAAGCAGATATCCCGGTGCCAGCAGGTCTGAAACAAGACTGTCGTCAACATCTGCATCATATCCTGGAGCGAATTGTGTGTTGAAAGATAAGTTAGCACTATAATACCATTTCTTTACGGCATTATATCCGTAATTGGACATGAGGTCAAATCTATCCTGTGTCTTCTCCATAGGATCTTTACCAATTTTCTGCATGCCATATGCAGCGGTCAGGAAATTGTTCCACACATTCTTGCCTTTTGCATAGTCGGCAAAGGCGTTGAAGGTACCTACTCCGGAATAAGAGTTCTTCCCGCCTGCAGCCCAGTTGGTAAATGAAACCTGTGAAAAAGTGAGGGCAATATCGCCTCCTATCTTCCAGGGCTTTAAGGTATCAGCATCCTGCGCAAGCATACTTATAGATAAGAAACTTGCTATGACAATAAGTAAAAGTTTTTTCATAATCCGTTCATTTTATATTATGGGTGTTTATCGAAAAATTTTCAAAAATGCAAATATATGAATATGAAATATAATAAAGAACAAGCTATTGATTGTAATAGATAATAATGTCGACAGCTCCTACTCCAAACTTTGCCAGTGAGGCACTTTGATGCTCAAGCTTTTCATAAGCTTTCATCTCCTCAATGATGGCGTCTTTCAAGGTGCCATTTCCTACTCCATGTATGAAAGTTACCTTCCTCAACCCATTTTTCATGGCATTTTCAAGACATTTCGTAAAATGATTGATTTGAACCTGTAGCATATCATGTGGAGACAGGTCTGTCAGATCATCCACCACCTGTCCAATATGCAGGTCAACAACCGCTTCATCACGACTGGTCATGTACTTGTCGATCAGCTGCTCTTCTTTTGGCTGAACAGCTTTTTGCTTGATAGGCTGAGGCGCTTCTGTACTTGGCTTCTCCTGCTTAAGCTCTTGAATTATAGGTTTTTCGGTGATCTTGACGATCAGTGATTTATCGGGTAAAAGAAATGATTCCTGATATTGTGAATCATTGGCAAACCTGGAGGATTTAATACTGAAGTCTGAACTCACCGGTGGCAATAGCTGAGAAGGCTGGTCATTATGGAATAATACCTGCACAGCCCCCTGGTTCCAGCGACGAATATGATCATGGTCTATCGTCTCAACCAGGTATTTCGAGTAGGGCTGCAAGGAGCCATAATCTATACCTTCGTATTTTTTGCCTTCGGCCTCTTTAATAAATATACTGAAGAGGATATCCGTTTTGGTATAGTTTATTAAGTAAATATCCAACATCCCTGTTACCAGCCATCTCTGATCATGAGGATGATAAGCAAGGTAAATGCCTTCTTCCTGGGTGCCCTGTTTGCCGGCTCTTTCCAGCTTACTGGTCCTGATACCACTTTCATCAATAGTCTCACTAAGTTCCTGTGATAATTCAACATTGAAATCTTCCCTGAACATATCGCTTGTATGACCATCGCTTTCAATCCTGATAAGTTCACTGGTCAATACCGGGATGTCAAACCCTTCCTCAATGCTCACGTTGACCATGCTGGTGCTGATGATCTTACATACGATCCCTCCGCCGGGCTCATTTAAAAACTTTACTTTGTCTCCAACCTTGAATTTCATTACTGAAGTTTGGGCAAAAATACCACATTATTATTGATTTCTAACCTATTTAGAAACCTGTATAAATTATATATCTAATAAAAATAAATATAAAAAATGAGTAGTTTTGTTTATCAAACCATTTTACTTATGAAAAGGATTGCTTTAATAATCATGAGCCTGTCCTGTTTTATTATTACTTATGCCCAGGTTGATAAAGAATTGGATACATTAATTAGCCTGAAAAGTGTTGAAATCAGGGGGATTGCAGGTGAAGAACCGCCTTACCAGGTTGAGACTATCCAGCAGAAATTAATTAAATCAGAGCCGGCCAAGGATATAGGGATATTGTTACGGCAAATTCCTAACGTTTCTGGGATCAGAAAGGGTGGAATAGGTATTGATCCGGTTGTCAGGGGATTCAAATACAGTCAGATAAATACCCAGGTCAACAATGGAATGAAAATAGAAGGGGGTTGCCCCAACAGGATGGACCCTACCGTTGCACACGTTGATGTTGATGATATCCAAAAACTTGAAGTTATAAAAGGCCCGTTTGCACTGAAGTACGGACCAGTTCTGGGATCTGTGGTCAATATCAAAACCATACAACCCATGCCGCATGAAAAGTTCAAGGTTAATGTTAAGGGTTTATTTGGCTATGAAAGCAACTGGAATGGGATGAAACAACATTTATCAGTTTATGGTGGCAACAAAGCAGTGTATTTCTCCCTGTCCGGAAACTATAAGAAGTATGGTAATTACACTGCCGGGAACGACATCCTTGTAAAATCAGAATTTACCAGGTATAACTGGACCGCTAACCTTGGGATATCTCCGGCTAAAGGCCATCATATCCTGCTTAGCTACGATGACTCGCATGGCAGGGATGTGATGTATCCTGCATTACCAATGGATGAAAGAAAAGATGATACCCGCCTGTTGTCGGTAGATTATAAAATTGATAAGATATCGAACACATTCAGGAACTTTAGCGTAAAGTTTTACCATTCAGATGTTAACCATGAAATGGACAACAAGAACAGGCCATTCTCTGATACGGTAGTGGCTGTATCAGAGATCCATGCAGTCAATGCTGGCTACAGGATCGAAACAATGATGAATTTTGGCGAAAATAATATCTGGATTGGGAGTGACTTTGAGGATATTTCAAAGGATGGTGATCGTGTGAAAACAAAAATTCTTGAACCCACTATGCCCGTGATGGGTGAGAAACTCTGGAATGATGCAAAGATCAATAACCTTGGTTTTTTCGCTCAATATGACAGAAGATTCAATCGTATTGATTTTGTTGCTGTGGCCCGGCTGGACCTGAATTCAGCAACATCAAACGACCTCCTGTTAAAAAGGCAAGAGAATACACTTTACTCCAATACAGATGTTGAATCACAGCATACCAACCTGAGCCTGAGTGCTTCTGGGACATATAACTTCAATAAAAGATGGTCGCTTGGACTTACCCTTGGCAGGGGGGTTAGGAGCCCTGATATGACTGAGAGATATATTATACTATTGCCCGTTGGTTATGATCCTTATGATTACCTGGGTAATCCCATGCTTGATCCGGAAGCTAATAATGAAGTTGATTTAAAAACTATTTATAGGAATGAAAATGTTGGTGGTTTTGAAGCGGTGGTTTTCTTTTCTTATTTACAGAACTTTATCCTGGGCAAATACGTACCACCTTCAGAAGTCAAACCACAGACAAAAGGAGTTCTGGGGGTTAAGAAATTTTATAATGAAGATTATGTATTCCTGTCTGGAATTGAATTTGCTTACATGAGCCCGGCAAAATATAAATGGGGACTGAATGCCACTGTGGCTTATACTGCCGGAGTTAATCCTGATGCAGAGGGACTTGTATTTGAGGATGGTGAAGTCGTCGATAAGGAAAAAATAAAGAATGATCCTCTGCCTGAAATCCCACCTTTTGAGGGTAATTTTGCTTTTAACTATAAGTTCCTGGATGCCAGGCTGGTCCCGGAGATTGCCCTTCGATTGGTGGCCGCGCAAAACAGGGTTTCCCAGGCTTATCATGAAACAAAATCACCTGGTTTTACAACAATGGATATAAAGATTACATATCACTTTAATAAATACCTGGATATTTTCGCCGGTGTTAGCAACCTGTTCAACAAAGCATACTATGAACATCTAAACAGGCGGATTATTGGAACAAATCAGAATTTATATGAGCCCGGCAGAGTGTTCTATATAAACCTCGTTTTTAATATTTAAATAACATATAATGAAGAAATTCTGGATTCTTTTATCAATAATAATCCCCCTGCTTGCCTGTGAGAAAGAAGAGGAAGTAAGCGTAGAGTATCTTGTGTCCAATAACTCATCTGGGTTCCTGGTTAATTATTTAAATGAGAATGGTAACCTGATCACTGAGGCAGTAGATAATAATAGTGCACAGGACAGATGGTCTTACTCATTTAAAACTGACAGGGGGAATATTGTTTTTATCTCGGCCATTTACACGGAAGTCAATGATGGGATCAAGGTGACATTAATAATTGATGGAAAGACCTTTAAGCAAGGATCCAGCAGTAATGATACAATAAATTATGTCACTGTCTCAGGCACTGTTCCGTATAAATGACAGCTGGAAGCAACCAGTTATTAATTTTTGATGTCTGATGTTTATGATGCGCAAAATCTTCTCCTGGTTATCATTGCTAATCTTGTTCTTTTCCATTGTCTTAATTTCTTGTGAGAAAGCAGAAGACAATGAGGAAGACCCATATGGTAATATCAAATTCACATTCCTTCACAAGGTTGATGGCACACCGCTGGAAGTTGATATTATGCAATACGTGAATGCAGCCGGAAATCAGTATATGGTTAATGAAATTCAATATTTTATTTCTAATGTGACATTACACAGACCCGATGGAAGCACATTCATAATTAATGATTTCAAGGACATTCATTATATTGATACTGACCTGGAAGGAACCTGGTCATGGCAGGTGTTTGATCATATACCCACCGGCAATTATTCATCCATTTCGTTCACTTACGGAATAGGTGAGGATAAGAATCATTCATTAATGTATGTTAACCCGCCGGAATCATTTATGTTTTGGCCGGAGTATCTTGGAGGAGGCTACCATTATATGAAACTTAATGGAAAATGGTTGAATAGTGACCAGCAGATTTCCCCCTTTAATTTTCATCTGGGTATTGGCCAGATTTACGATTCTACCGGGCAAATAACAGGGTTTATCCATAATAATTTTGAAGTCAGTTTGCCCCAATCATCATTTATTATCAATGAAAAACAGTGGACAGATATTGATATCGTCATGAACATTGAGAAATGGTTTAAGTCTCCCCATGCTTATGATCATAATGTCTGGGGGGGTGATATTATGCAGACACAGGAGGCAATGAAAATTGCCTGTGAAAATGGGCATGATGTTTTCACTGTAAATATCCTGGAATAGCATGAGGATCTATCAACATAGCTATCGGTTTGGCGCTCTCCTGGTGGTAATGGCAGGGCTGCTTTTATTGTTTTCATGCAAGAAAGAAGACAGCGAGATCGTGAGTGAATACAAGGCCAGGCCTTATGATATTGAAATCCCGTTTGGTTTCCCCACTAAAATGAACATACCGTCAGATAACCCCATGACGATTGAAGGTGTGGAACTGGGAAGATACTTGTTTTACGATGGAAGATTATCCGGTCGCACTCACCCGGATTCCCTGATGAGCTGTGCAACCTGCCATATTCAGGAAAATTCATTTGAATGTGGCATCGACCACCCGGTCTACCAGGGTGGGATTACACATGGCCTGACAGGGATACCAACGCATCATGTGATGCTACCGCTGGTCAACCTTGTTTGGAATCATACAGGATACCTATGGAACGGCAAATTATATCCGGATAACCCGGAAAGTTACTATAGAAATATTGAAGACCTTGTTTGGATGGGCGTTGTGGCTCCTCATGAAATGGCAGGGGATACGAACCGGGTAAAAGCATTATTCCAGACCATCCCGGGCTATCCCAAGTTGTTTCAGCATGCTTTTGGATCAGATCAGATCACCATGAAAAATATTAGCCGGGCCATTGCCCAATTCATTCGGACTTTGATCTCAGGTAATGCTAAATTTGACAAGTACATGCGAGGGGAGGTTCAGCTAAGTGGTTCAGAGTTAAATGGATTTGTGCTTTTTACTACTGAAGAAGGGGCAGATTGCTTCCATTGTCATGGTGGTTATGGTAATCCATTATTCACTACAAATCTCTTTTATAATAATGGCAAGGACACCATCTTTGATGACCCCTTAGACAGGTATTCCATCACTGGAGATCCTAATAACAAAGGTGCTTACAAAGCCACAACACTAAGAAATATTGAACTCACCGGCCCGTACATGCATGATGGACGATTCCAGACCCTGGAAGAAGTGATTGAATTTTACAACCAGGGACTGCTATGGTCACCCCAGATTGATCCCCTGATGCATCATATAAATGACGGCGGAACACAGCTTACCGCCCTGGAAAAAGCTGACCTGATTGCGTTTATCAAGACCTTGCGGGATGATGATTTTCTAAGCAATCCGGATTTCGCAAAACCAGAGAAATTCCCGGATGAATAGCGTATAGCTTCCTGTTTTCCTTTCTTAGAACTTAGGTGTCACACCTAAGTTCTGAAAAACAAACGCCCACATATCCGTAGCTTCATCGATTCTTTTGGAAGTTGGCTTGCCCGCTCCGTGCCCTGCTTTAGTTTCAATCCTTACCAGCACAGGGTTATCCCCGACGTGATTCTCCTGTAATGTTGCCATGAACTTAAAAGTATGTGCAGGTACCACCCGGTCATCATGATCGGCAGTGAATGCAAGTGTTGCGGGGTATGCCACACCTTCCTTGATATTATGAAGAGGAGAGTAACCATATAGATAGTTGAACATATCTGCGTCATCCTCGCTTGTTCCATAATCAGCAGCCCAGGCCCAGCCAATAGTAAACTTATGGTAACGAAGCATATCCATTACTCCGACAAATGGCAAGGCAACCTTAAACAATTCAGGACGCTGGGTCATGCAGGCGCCTACCAGCAATCCGCCATTTGAACCACCCATGATGCCTATCTTCTCACTGGATGTATACTTGTTATCAATCAGATATTCTGCTGCAGCAATGAAGTCGTCGAAAACATTCTGCTTTTGCTGCAATATTCCAGCTTCGTGCCAATCTTCACCATATTCACCTCCACCACGAATATTAGCCACAGCCCATATACCTCCATTTTCAAGTAAAATAAGCCTGCTAACATTAAAGCTAGGTGTTATGCTTATATCGAATCCTCCATATCCATAAAGCAATGTTGGATTATTTCCATTCATTTCGATGCCTTTTTTATGTACGATGAACAGAGGAATTTTGGTGCCATCTTTACTGTTGTAGAACACCTGTTTTGTCTCAAAATCATCAGCATTAAAGTCGATCTCGGCATCCCTGTAGATGGTTGAGGCATTTGTTTTCAAATCAAATTTATAAATCACGGTTGGGAAGGTGAATGAAGTGAAACCGTAAAAAGCAATATTATCACCCTTCTCACTGCTGAAGCCGGCCAGGGTACCCAGGGTAGGTAATTCAATGTCCTTGGCATACTCCCCTTTTATCGTGTACAATTGTGCTACGCTATGAGCATCTTTCATGTACTCTGCCATGATCATGTCACCTATCAGGCGAACACCATCAAGGACTTCTTCTTTCTCGGGAATGAGGACTTTCCAGTTTTCCTTCTCAGGCTTCTTTGTGTCAACCATGAAAAGTTGATTCTTCGGTGCTCCGTCATTGGTATTGAGCAGCAACTTGTCACCGATATTATCCACAACTCCATAATCATGGTCAAACCCTTCCGCCAGTAAAGTAAATTCTGATTCTTTCTTTTCCAAATCCTTAAAGTACAATGAATTGCCACTCGTTGATTCGGATTCATAGAGAAGCAGGAATCGTTCATCTTCTGTCGTGCCGGCATAATAATTTCTCAAAGGGAATTCCGGGTTTTCATACACAAGAATATCTTCATCCTGCGCAGTACCGATCTTATGGTAATATAGCTTATGGTTTTCATTCTTATCGCTAAGCTCCTCACCCTCGGCGGGTGGGTCATAGCTTCCATAATAAAAGCCATCATCTTTCCATGAAATACCTGAGAATTTCACCCATTTGATATGATCATCAAGGTTTTCTCCGGTTTCCAGGTCCATGACAAAGATTTCATTCCAATCAGAACCTGCCCTTGCAATCTTATAGGCAAAGTACTTTCCATCCTTTGAAATATCTGTACCGGAAAGGGCAACAGTACCATCTTCACTTAGGGAGTTGGGATCAAGCAGTACTCTCGGTTCTGCCTCAAGATCATCCATGATGTATAATACGCTTTGATTTTGCAGCCCGTCATTTTTATAAAACAGGTAGTGGTTGCCATCTTTGTAAGGAACACCATGCTTGGGATAATTCCAGATTTTTGTAAGGCGTTCTCGCAACTGGTCGCGGAATGGGATCTTTGCAAGGTAGGCTTCTGTTACAGCATTTTCTGCTGTAACCCATTCTGCTGTTTCGTCAGCATTGTCATCTTCAAGCCAACGATATGGATCTGCGACGCTCGTCCCAAAATAATCGTCTACCTGATCAACTTTCTTGGCCACAGGATAATTGATTGTGGCCTTTTCCTCAGTACACCCCATTGTAATCATAATTGTTGCAACGATAAGTAATGTGAGATACTTTTTCATTTTTTTTTGATTTACGTTAATAAATAAATATTATAGTGTGTTTATGCTACGTTTCCTGCTTGATCAATACTTTTAATTTCCACCTCCCGGTTGAATAATAGATAAATGACAGGGTGACACCTGTAAACCAGGCCAGTGGTATTCCCCACCATATGCCTGTTTCTCCCATCTGTTGTGCCAGGTAATAACAGGCAGGTATCCTGACAACCCATAATGCCATGAATGTAATGATCATGGGCACTAGCGTGTCCCCGGCACCACGCATTACTCCTCCTATAATGAACATTGTCGAGAATACAATATAGAACGGGCTTACAATCAGCAGGTATTCGCTGCCTATCGCAATCACATTCTGGTCTGATGTAAAGAGACTTATCAGTTCATCTGATAAGGTAAATGCAAAGGTACTTATTGTTAGTGAGATTAAAGCTGTCATCCGTAAAGTGGAAATGAGCCCTTGTCGAACGCGTTCTGGTTTTTTGGCTCCCAGGTTTTGCCCAACAAAAGTTGATAATGCAGCTGCAAAATTCATGGCCGGCAGGGAGGCGAAGGAGTCAATCCTGAATACAACACTGTAGGCAGCAACTACATCCGTTCCAAATGGATTGACCAGCCAGTACATAACTATCATGCTCAGTGATACAAACACCATCTGAAACCCGATAGGAAACCCGATTCGGAAATTCTTAACAAATATGTTCCTGTCAAAATATAAACGCCGCCAGGAAAGATTGATAATAGGATGTGTCCTGTTCAGGTAGATAATGGCCGAAAGAAAGGCCCCTGCCTGAGCCACAATAGTTGCAATGGCAGCACCAGCAATACCCCATTTGAAGATGACGATAAACAGGTAATCGAAAAAGATATTGGTGATTGTCGCTATGATCATGAAGTAAAGGGGCGTTTTGGAATCACCTAATCCCCTTAAGATGGCACTTGTACCATTGAATCCGAAGTGAAAAAGAACACCGGTAAGATAGATGTTCAGGTACAGAGTAGCCTGTGGTATAATATTCTCCGGTAGTTTGATAAGCCTGAAGATGCCACTGCTTGCACTTATTCCAATAATGCTTATGGCAATTGATGCAAAAAAGATAAAAATGTATAATGTGTCGATTGCGCGCCTGACATTTTTAATATCCTTGGCTCCAAAATATTGCGAAATGATAACTGTGGACCCGATAGCAATGCCAATGAGCAGTGAGATTAAAGCAAAGATGATAGGGAAGGAGGCACCCACTGCTGCAAGGGCCTCTTTTCCAAGTACATTACCTACAATGATGCTGTCGACTACATTGTACATCTGCTGGAAGATATTTCCCAACAACATCGGAGTGGCAAAATTCAGGATCAATTTGCCTTCTTTACCTACACTCAGATCTTTCATTAAATCAAGGGATAAAAAAAATAAACACTGAAGGAGGAGGATTTGTTGCGACCCTTTGCACTATTGCCTTGTAAAGTTATAAAAACATATTGGTTAAAAACTTTATTGGAGCTGAAAATAAACATCCTGGGTATGGGTTAATTTTGCATTATCTTAAATCAATATTACTTACTCTTTTATGAAATTAGAAAAGCACCTGTTTATTATCCTTATTTTCTTTTGCTCCATTTCTACAAAGGCTCAGGAAGACTACAGTAACAATACATTCAGATTCCCATTGGATTTTAGCCCGGTGTTGTCAGGTACTTTCGGAGAACTGCGGTCCAATCATTTTCATTCAGGGATTGATATTAAAACACAGGGAGCAATTGGAAAACCCATTTACGCCCTGGAGGATGGATATGTATCAAGAATTAAGGTTTCCCCATCCGGGTTCGGAAATACACTGTATGTCAATCATGAAGATGGGTATACATCTGTTTTTGCACATCTGCAGGGATTCCGGCGTGATATGGCTGACTTTGTGAGAGAAGAACAGTATAGCAGAGAATCATTTGCAGTAGACCTGTACCTGGATAAAGACCAATTTTTAGTTCGCAAAGGTGAAATCATAGCTCTGTCCGGTAATTCTGGCTATTCTTTTGGACCTCATCTTCATTTTGAAATTCGTGAGGCTTCAACACAGAAGCCGATTAATCCACTCTTGTTTGGTTTTAAAGTCAAGGATGATATTCCTCCTAAGATCAAAAAACTTAAAATCTATCCCGAATCTGATTATGCGCTGATTAATCACCAAAATGCCCCATTGGACATTAGTGTAACTGGCTACGGAACAAGGCATTATATTGAAGATTCTGATACAGTACTTGTCTGTGGCGACCTTTCCTTCGGGTTGCTGACCTATGATTTATTGAATGGTGCAGCTAATAAGAATGGCATTTATGAAATGAAAATATGGTACGACACTACACTGTTTTTCCATCTCCGCCTGGAGAAATTTGCCTTCTCCGAAACAAGGTATATAAATAGCCTTATTGACTATGCAGAATACCAAAACAGCAAACAGCGGTATATCCGTTCAAAACTTGACCCGAATAATCGACTGAACATTTACGAGCATATTTTGAATGATGGTGTAATAACTTTAAATGACTCTAATATCCATGTAGTTAAGTTTGAGGTTGTTGATGTTTATAATAACCGGTCTGCATTATCTGTGGTACTTAAAGGGACAGGTGTAGTAAATAATAAGGATGATAAAGGCAAAGCATTGAATGTCCGGGAGATATCATGGAGGGATGAATCTACATTTGAAGCTGAGGGCATCAAACTATTTTTTCCGGCATACTCTTTCTATGATAATGTATCTTTTGAATATGGTACGACAGCCTCATTCACCGGGACATATTCTCAAGTTCATCACCTGGGCAATGATAAGATACCTATTCACAAATACCTGACATTATCAATTCAACCGCTTGGCCTGCCGGCTGAATTGCTGGATAAGGCTTTACTTGCCTATGTAAATGGTGAAAAAGGTCAAAACCTCACAGGGGCAGGAGGCGCATACCAGGACGGAATGGTTACAGGAAAGATAAGAGATTTTGGAAAATACACAATCGCTATCGATACTGTTTCACCTTATCTGAAACCTTTGAATGTAAACAACAAACAGCTCATAAAGAGGGGGCAGCGTTTAAAGTTTAAGATCAAGGATAAATTCTCTGGTATCAAGTCATACAGGGGAACCATAAACGGGGATTGGATCCTTATGCAATATGACGCAAAAAATGATTTACTTTACTATATTGTAGATGATCGTTCAATAAAAGGGGATAATCATTTCAAACTTGAAATTATAGATCAAAAAGATAATATCACCATTTTTGAAGCTGAACTTAAATTAAAGTGAGCAGAAACCTGCTACTGTTGCTAATCTCACTCTGCGTATTTTTTCAATCCTTTGCGCAGGATACTGACTTTAAATTGATCAGAAAAGCCAGACAGGATTCTGTCCGGCAAGCCCGTAATTTTAGAATCAGCGGTATGGGAGGGCCAGGTTATACTCCTGAGCTGAAATTAATCCTTGGAGGCAACCTGCTAATGACCTTTTCTGCCAATTTTGCTGATACTTCCCTGCAGAGGTCTTCAATCATTACTGAGCTGGCAGTAGGAATAGAAGGAGCTGTTATTTTTAACAATGAGGGAAATATCTTTCTTAAAAATGATCGCTTCAGGGTCCATTACCTGGTCAGGGTTAAATATATGCCAGACAATTATTTTGGTGTTGGTTATGAATCTGCTGTTAATGTTCCGAAAGGGCCTAATACCACTGCCTATCATAAAAATTGGTTCCAGGTCACTCCAGAGTTCCTTTTTAAAGCTGTCCATAAACTTTACGCTGGTGTGCTTATGGATATTAACCAGACCTTATGCACAGATGTAAATCCTTTAATGCAACAAGATCTTTATTATAGCAGCTTTGGCCCAAGCAATTTTAATGCTGGTTTTGGTGTTATCGGACAGTATGATTCCAGGGATAATGTGGTTAATGCTTACAAAGGATTATATGCCAGGATCGTAGCACTGGATTATTCATCACTGTTTGGCAGTGAGAATAGTTACCAGGTATTAGATTTTGATTACAGGCAATTTAAGGAATTGAAGAGGCCAAGGCACGTCTTCGCCTGGCAAATAAAAAGCAGGATAGGTATGGGTAATGTGCCATATACTGAAATGTCAATGGTTGGTTCACCATACGACCTCAGGGGATATCTGTGGGGACGCTTCAGGGAAAGGACTATGCTGATAGGGATTGTGGAATACAGGCATATGTTTAATCCGATAAACCCAAAAAGGCAACAGAATTTCTGGTCAAAGCATGGCCTTGTGACATGGGTCGGAGCTGGATTCATGGGGCATGGTATCAACGATTGGAATTTGCCTGAAACCATACCAAACATTGGCCTGGGATACCGGTTTGAATTATTACCGAGGATGAATGTAAGGTTTGATGCAGGCTTCGGCCTGGATGGTTCTACAGGATTTTACCTGAAAATGACCGAGGCATTTTGAAATATTCTGTTTATTTCTTCGTGAATTTTACCATCTGCGTTTCCCTATCCATGTCTATCTTCAGGATGTATAGTCCGGCATTCAATGCACTGATGTCAATGTTAGTTTCCTCTTCGGAAGATGAAGTTTGAATGATCTGCTTCCCTGTAATGTCAAATACGCTGAATTGTAAAACAGACTGATTATTTTGCAACTCGATAGTTAAGCGGTCGTCTGCTGGGATTGGGAATATTTTGATTTTATCTAATGACAATTCTTCGGTGTAGAGTAAGGAACCACAGAAAAGATCCCACCTTGCTGTTACCTGAGTAGGGGTCCAGGCCCTGTTGGTGATGACTATGTTGGAAACAAAACCAGGTGAAGCTTCGTTAGCCATTACTGATGGATGGTCTCTGAAAAATTTCAGGTAGTCCTTATCCGGCTGTGGAAGATATTCTTCAGTTGAAGAATCATCATAATCTGCAAATTCTTCGCCGTTGATATAAACTGTGACCAACCCAGTTTCATCCCTGACAAGGATTAACTGGTAATAATCATCTGTATTAAAGAAATCAGGCGTGCCTACTGTACCATGAGGCCAGAAGTCAAGAGTGCCTGTAAGCGGAGCATTCGAGAGGTATATATATATACCATAATCGTCTTCATGGGTAAAACTCAAAATCCTCACCCAGGGTGGTGGTTCTATAAACTCATCAAAATGAAAAATCATTGATAATGAATAAATCCCTGCATCAATGAAGCCCTCAGGATTATCAAATTGAAGGCCGGCATCATCCTCAAAAAAATAGCCCTTGGCAATACCTCCCTGTTCGCAGGTAGTAACGGGTACAGAGCGAGCCACAAACTCTCCGGTAAGTGAATTATTATTAGGTATTTGCGTTAATGGAGGTGCCCCAGCCTCTAAGCCATTAAAACTGGCGCTCAGGGGATAAGTGTAAGTAGTATACTGGGCATTTGAACTTTGCAGGCAGAAGAAAAACAGGGATAAAAAAACTGCTGAGTATATAGTCTTTTTCATGACTTATTATTTGATTGGTTTGAAACACCTAAAGATAAGAAAATATTCAAAGTAAGTCAATATGAAGAATGAAAAGTTCCTAATGAAGTAGAAGACAGGTCCCTTTTAAGGTTTCTGAGAAAGGTTTTTCGGAATTTGAGAGATTTTCATAAAAAATCACCCATACATAAACACCGGTAGGGCACGGTTCTCCTTTGATTTTTCCATTCCACCCGTATTCAAGAGAATTAGACTCAAATACCATGGATCCCCACCTGTCATAGATAAGCATACGGTATTGACCGATATTAACTCCCTTTGGCAGGAATATGTCATTTTTAAGATCACCATTTGGGGAAAAGGCGTTGGGGACAAATAATGCGGGATTGCAATTGATGTATTCAAGATAGACCGTATCAGTATCAAACCCACAAGGATTACTCACATCAAGCCAGTAATATCCAGAATCAGAAACTGTTAGTTCCTGTTCTGTGCTGTTGTCATTCCAAAGATAATTCATGTAAGGCCCATTTATCTCAGGATCTAAGGTTATCTCATACCCTGTGCATAAGGTTGAATCGTTGCCAAGACTGAAATCGGGGATTGTGATTGAAACGATATCCACTGTATCATAGAACCTGCAACCATGCTCTGATAATACCTCTACCCAGTAAAGTCCTTCTTCTTCTGCAGTATATGTTTGATCCTCGCTGCCATCCTGCCACGTATATGAATCAAATTGGTCTCCTGCATCAAGTATTATCTGGTTACCGGAACAAATGGCAGTATCATTTGAAAGGAATGGATATGGGTTATCGTAATAATCGATGGTGATCTGGTCATAGCTTGGTGAACAACCGAATTCAACTTCGACACTGTATGTGCCAGGCTGGAATACAGTCCGCTGAGGATCACTAGAGCCATTTTCCCATGTATAATTTGCTTCTCCGGGTATGGAAGCATCTAACATAAGAGATTCACCCGGACATAAGGTAGTGTCATTGCCTAATTCCAGCCAGGAATGTTCTGGCTCTACACTGATTTTATCTATGTAATAGGAGGCGATCTGCAGGCTGGAGTTTGAAAAAGTATGAATAGTTAATTCAATGTCAGCCAGGAAATTACCTATCGTAATATATTGCTCCCCTCCCTGTGCAGTATAAGAACCCGATATTTGTACCCAGTGGTCTTTATCCTGTAGTGCGGTTCCGGGAGTATTATTAATATGAGGATCTCCCGGGATAGGGATAACCACTTTTCCGGGTTGAATTATAGGGCCCGTTGAAAAAAATAATCCCATTCCATCAACCGCAAAGCGGCTGCCATCAGAACATGAAACATAAAAAGAAACGGTATAAGTCTCATTTGCTATTAAGGGTGCAGCAAGGTTAACCTGGATATATTCCCGGTACTGGGGTTGGGTAGGATAATAGCAAATAATGTGAGCATAAGCAAATCCTTCTTTGGCTGTTTGTGAGCCCCAAAGATTTGTGGGTACACTATATTCGCCTGAGTTGCATTTGTTGCAATAATCCGGTGTACCTTCTCCCGGGGAATACCAATCCCGGCAAAAGTTCATTTGTCCGCTGTTATAAGGACAATTAGTATAACTCACGAAATTGCAGTTAAAAACCAGGTTCTGGGTAGTCCCCGTGTAAGAAAGAAAAACCAGGATTATTATGAAGAGTAATGAAGTGCTATTGCTTTTTACCCGCTTCAAGTATAATTGTTTTGATTATTGGTTTCAGGACAAATATACGAGATGATTCAATGTGAACCAACGGGTAATCAGTTTATGGTTGAATTAAATCAGTATCCGGTTATTATGAAGCTTCCAAAAGCGAAGAGGGGCAAGCCTGTAACCCCTGCCTTCGCAGGGGCAAGCCTGTAACCTGTAACTATTTAAAGGTTTAACAGACTGGCTTCGTATTGGAAGTAGTCGTTGAGGTCCCTGCGGGAGAAGTTGGTCAGTTGCTTGGTGCGTCGGATGGTGCAGGTTTTGCAATGAAGGTAGCTGAGGACTTCTTCCATACAGAGTTCATCAAAATGGTCATTTGTAAAGATCTCATTGACCAGGCCCAGGTCTTTGGCTTCCTCAACTGTGATTTCCTGACCCAGTTGAATAGCCATTGATTTAGAGTGGCTCATGTAATTTGAAAGGAAAAAAGGTAAAGCTCCGCTGGGATGCAACCCGAATTTATTGTGAGCCATGATAAACCTGCAATCCTTGGAGGCAAACCTGAAATCTGCAGACAGGGCAGTACCGATGAATGGTGTTACAACTTCACCGTGGATGCCCATAAAGCTTAATTTCTGATAGGATGCTATGCCACGAATAATCTTATTCAGAATGTTGATCTTACGAAACCGGATGTTCTTTTTTGAGAACCGTGGGGAGTCTTCTTTGGAAGCACTGATGTTTGTTTCCAAAATTTTACGGATGAATTGATCATAAGCTTCCTCTCCAATGCATCCAGGTTCATTCAGGAACAGAATGGCCATGATGCTGTTATCATATTCAGTCTGCTTAATGAAATCCATCAAATGTTCACTTTCGTCAAGGTCAGTGACAAGGTCAAAGACTTTGTCCTTAATTTTTATCACAGCAATATGATCTCTTTTCTCAGTGTGAAAAGCCTCACGCTCAATAAAATAATTCATTGTTCCGGGATTAGTGTTTATGAAAACAAAATACAAAATTCCTTTCATTAAAACAAAAATATTTTCATGATTTGCGACCCTTGATTTTATCTCTTGTCATTATTAATGAAGTTGCAAACAATGAAAAGGATGAATAAACTTAAAAGAATCGTACTTCTTATATTAACTATAGGAATTTCTTCTAATATTTTAGCGCAGGATATCAAACAGACAATCCGGGGAACCATAGTTGACCGTGAGACCACAGGTCCATTACCCGGGGCCACAGTTATTCTGATTGGTTCTGATCCATTGATAGGTACAACAACAGGTCCTGATGGGGAATTCAGGTTAGACCAGGTGCCTGTGGGGCGGCAAACACTGAGGGTTTCATTCATTGGCTATGAGGAGATAGCTATACCCGATATTCTTGTTAGTTCGGCCAAGGAATCCGTAATTGATATTGCTCTTACGGAGTCAGTGGTGAAGCTTGGAGAAGTTACGATCCTTTCAAAGCGTGAGAAAGGGAAGCCAATCAACGAGATGGCAACAGTTAGTGCCCGGTCATTTACAGTGGAAGAAACCAAAAGGTACCCGGCATCCATTAGCGACCCGGGAAGGATGGTGCAGGCATATGCTGGTGTAACAGTAGGGGATGATGCATCTAATGAAATCATCATCAGGGGCAATTCACCAAGTGGTGTGCTATGGCGCCTGGAAGGGGTTGAAATCCCGGGGCCTAACCACTTTGCAGAGGAGGGATATTCCTCAGGATTTGTAAGTATCCTCAGTTCTAACTTGATTGCAACATCGGATTTTTTTACCGGGGCCTTCCCGGCAGAGTATGGTAATGGCTATTCAGGTGTCTTTGACATAAACCTGAGAAATGGCAATAACCAAAAAAGGGAATATGCATTTCAGTTTGGGACATTGGGGACTGACCTGGCATTGGAAGGACCGTTTTCCAAGAATTATAAAGGCTCTTACCTGATCAATTACCGTTATTCAACACTGGCATTGTTGGAAGCAATGAATATTGGCCTCATCGAGGATGAGGTGCCCAGATACCAGGACCTTTCATTCAAGCTTCATCTTCCTACCAACAATGCTGGAACATTTAACATTTGGGGTATCGGCGGCCTGAGTGCTTCCCTGGAAGGTGAGACTAGTGACTCAACCAAATGGGAATACAAGTATGACAGGATTACCTGGGATTTCAGAACAGGTATGGGGGCTGCAGGCGTAACACATATCTATTCTCCCACAAAGAATTCATTTCTTAAAACTGTAATCTCATACTCCGGTAATTATAGCCAGGACGATGCGGAAATATATGATACACCAGATGAGAAAAGAGATTATTATCGTGATAAATACAGCAACAGGACTTTCAGGTCATCACTAGCATATAACCTGAAACTGAATTCCAGGCTTTTAATGAAAACTGGTGTCATTTACAGCCATTTAATGTATAATATGAAGGCGGAGGGGCAGGATTACCATGATGAAGACATCTGGAGGGTATATAATGAAGAAAAGGGAAATGCCAATCTTTACCAGGCTTTCATTCAATCCAAATATCGTGTTTCACCAGAATTATCTTTAACTGCAGGTGTTCATGCTTTGTATTTTGCATTGAATAAAAAGTATTCTATCGAGCCACGACTAGGGCTCCTCTGGCAGGTCAATCCGAAAAATTCTGTTGGTTTTGGTGCCGGACTGCATAGCAGGATAGAAGAGATGTCAGGATATTTCATGCGTGAGTTTAAGCCTGACGGATCATTTGCATTGCCTAACAGGAACCTGAATTTCAGAAAGTCACTGCACCTTGTCGGATCATACAGCCATTGCTTCAACAAGAATTTGTGCTTGAAGACAGAAGTTTACTACCAGTACCTGTATGACCTTGCAATAACCAAAAATCCCGAACATACATTTTCTGTGGTTAACGGAAAATGGAGCGAATCCTACAGAGCTCCTATGACAAATAACGGTATTGGCAGAAATTATGGCCTGGAGCTAACCTTTGAAAGGTACTTCTCAAACCATTTTTATTTTATTGTAACCAGCTCATTGTTTGATTCAAAATACAGGGCCGCCGATGGTAACTGGTATGATACCAGGTTTAATGTAAGATATGCCAGTAATTTTATCATAGGTAAGGAATTTATTGTAGGTAAAAACAAAGAAAACCTGCTGGGAATAAATGGGAAATTTATCTGGGCAGGAGGTAGCAGGGAAACACCCATTGATATGGAAGCCTCAAGGGAGAGTGGCGAGCAGGTCCTTATTGAGAGCCAGAGAAATACTATTCAAAACCCAGACTACCTGCGGATGGATGCCAGCATCAGCTACCGGTTGAACAAACCCAAAGTGTCCCATATTCTCTCATTTGACGTGCAAAACCTGACTAACAGGGATAATATCATGGGTAGCTACTATGATTCTGAGACTCAGCAAACAACAACATATTACCATCTTGGAATTTTACCTATCCTGAGTTATAAGATTGAGTTTTAACGGTTAATTCTTTATCCTGCCCTGGTAGTATTCTCAATTTTCACTATTTTAGAGGTGACCAAATAATTAGCGCGCTCTATGAAACCCCAGATCGATTCAACCTCTTTTGGCTGTATTACAATTGACGGTCAAGATTACCACCATGATGTGCTCATACGACTGGATGGTAAAATAGAAAAGAGAAAGAAGAAGTTATCAAAGATCATTTTCGGGACATCTCACATCCTCTCTCAGGATGAAGCAAAATACATCTATGAGGACGGTGTAAGTAAAATTGTGATAGGTACCGGACAATACGGTGAGCTCGTGTTGTCAGATGAAGCGAAGAGTTACCTTGAAAACAAATGTGAGATTGAACCGATGAACACAAAGAAAGCTATTGTGGCTTACAATTTATCTGAAGAACAGGTCATTGGCTTGTTTCATGTAACTTGTTAGAGCCATCTATGCATGGTATGTCCAGTTTGATCTCAAATTCTATTATTTCAGATTCTTGAGCTTCAACGGTATTCCATTTTATTTTACGGACATTATCCATTATCGCTATCTGGTAACAGTGATTATCACCATTGGCTGGTTTTACCCCGGTTACCTTACCTGAATGATCTATCTCAACCCGAATGATCATACTGCTTTCGCCACAGCACTTTGTGTTTTCCCTTATCTCATCGATCAGGTATTGCTGGACAGTATAATCAATTTTATCAAACTCCATTGTCTTCCTGTCTGCCCTGGATTTGGATATATCCTTTTGCGCTGTTGATACTATCGTTGAGGCAAGCAAAAACAATACGATTAATAATGATTTCATGTCAATATTTTGATTAATTGCAAGTTAGGTGTGTTCTAATTCTGAAAGTCTCATCCATCTTGCTCTTTTTGAATCCTTTCCTGACTCCCCGCGTTACCATCCTTATTACCCAGAGTCCAATAATAAGCGTAAATAAAGCAATAAGAACTTTTGGATTTTGATGTGCTTAAAGATACATAATGAATTGAAAATATTCCGCATCAAATACATATCTTTGTCGCATGGAAGAAACAATCCTTATCCTGGATTTTGGTTCCCAGTATACTCAATTGATCGCCAGGAGAGTACGAGAGTTGAATGTTTATTGTGAGATCTATCCCTATAATAAAATACCGGATACCAATAAACACATAAAAGGAGTGATCTTGTCGGGAAGCCCTTTTTCTGTTCGTGATGAGAATGCCCCCGCTCCAGATCTGACTTCCCTGGAAAGAAAACTGCCCATTTTGGGCGTGTGTTATGGGGCCCAGTACCTTGCGATGAGCCAGGGTGGTGATGTTGAACCCTCTAAAGTCAGGGAATATGGCCGTGCCAACCTTGCCTATATCAATGCTAATTGTGAATTAATGAAGGGCATGACCATCGGAAGCCAGGTGTGGATGTCGCACGGGGATTCCATTCAAAAGATTCCGGATAGCTATGATATTATAACAAGTACACGTGATGTTGAAGTGGCTGGATTTAAGGTGCATGGAGAAAGAACCTATGGCATTCAATTTCACCCGGAAGTGTATCATACACTGGAAGGCAAAGTCCTTCTGGAAAATTTTATTGTTCATATTTGTGGGTGCTCACAATCCTGGACCCCTGCTTCATTCATCGAAACGACAGTCGACTCATTGAAACAGCGTTTAAATAATGATAAAGTGGTTCTTGGCTTATCCGGAGGAGTGGATTCTTCTGTCGCTGCAGTACTTCTGCACAAAGCAATTGGTAAAAATCTGCATTGTATCTTTGTCGACAACGGATTGTTAAGGAAAGATGAGTTTGAGTCGGTGCTGGACTCTTATGAACATATGGGATTGAATGTTCGTGGTGTGGATTCTAAAGATAGATTTTATGATGCCCTGGAAGGTATCTCAGAACCTGAAAGCAAAAGGAAAGCAATAGGCAGGACGTTTATTGAGGTGTTTGATGAAGCTGCTCATGAGATCCAAAATGTATCCTGGCTGGCCCAGGGCACAATCTATCCTGATGTTATAGAATCGGTGTCAGTCAAAGGGCCTTCAGCAACCATTAAATCTCACCATAACGTGGGTGGATTGCCTGAACTAATGAAACTGAAAATAATTGAGCCTCTTAACGCGTTGTTCAAAGACGAAGTTAGAAAGATCGGCAGGGAGTTGGGCATGTCGGAAAATATACTTGGCCGCCATCCGTTTCCCGGGCCTGGTCTGGGAATCAGGATAATTGGTGATATCACAAGAGAAAAGATTAGAATATTGCAGGATGTGGATGCCTTGTTTGTTGGCGGACTTAAAAAGCATAAATTATATGACGAAGTGTGGCAGGCTTTTGCAGTACTGCTCCCGGTACAGTCAGTTGGTGTAATGGGCGACGAGAGGACTTATGAGAACGTTGTGGTACTGCGGGCCGTAGGGTCCACAGATGGGATGACAGCAGACTGGTCGCACCTGCCATATGAATTTCTGGCCAAGGTATCTAATGAGATCATTAATAAAGTTAAAGGGGTGAACAGGGTCGTCTATGATATCAGTTCCAAGCCTCCTTCAACCATTGAATGGGAATAGCTATATAAAAAAATAGAATCCATACCGGTGATGAAATTAACATTGCTCAGATTTTTTGTTTTAATTGCCATAATTGCTTTCGGGGGCTACACTGCTGAATCGCAGGTAGTTGTGGTTAAGTCATCCATAACCGAGGTAATTGAAGGTAAAAGGTACTATATCCATCCTGTTGAGCAGGGGCAAACTGTTTATTCAATTTCCAGGGCCTATGATCTGACAGTCGATGAGATTTATTTTGAGAATCCTGAGGCCAAAAAAGGGCTCCAGGTTGGCACAAATTTGAAGATCCCTGTTCTTAGCAGAGACAAGGAAATATCTGATGATCTTCGTTCAAGCGAATATAACTTCATCTTCCATATCGTTCAGAAAGGTGAAACCCTGTATAGCATTGCAAGGATATATGATGTCCAGCTTGAAGAGCTGGAGCGCGCCAACCCGGGCACAGATAAGGCGTTGAAAATTGGGCAGTACCTGAAAATTCCTGTCAAAGCTGTAGAACTGCCTGATGAAGGGGATATGCCTGTTGACCCGGACCTGGATTCCAAATTGATAGAACATGTGGTGGTGGCCGGGGAAACACTGTTTAGCATCGCCCAGCATTATGGTTTTTCAGTTGATGAAATTAAAAAGGTCAACCCTGGATTAACCAACCAGATTAGCGTTGGCAGTATAATCTATATCCCTTTTGGCAAAAAGGAAGATCCGGTTGAGCAACTATCATATATTGAGCATACGGTTAAAGCTAAAGAGACACTTTACGGGATTGCCATATATTACGGTGTAAGCATAGACAGTATAAAAATGTTGAACCCAGGTCTCACCTCATCAATACATATCGGCCAGCTTATACTGATACCAAAAAGAAACGACCAAAGGGATTATATCACACACCAGGTTGCAAAGAAATCCAGGCTTAGCAAGATTGCAAATATGTATTCCCTGGATATAGATGAGATCAGGGAGATCAATCCCTCAGCAAGAAACAAAGTTCAACAGGGCGCAATTCTTCGGATTCCAATCCCTCCAATGGCGGGTTTGCCAGAAACTGATCCGGATGTTAATGAGATACCGTCTGAAGTATATAAATTGGTGGATGCGGATAGTATCCGCTGCCATCAGGATCGTGACCACAGCGATTTAATCTTTAATGTTGCGCTGATGTTACCTCTTTATCTTGAGAAGGCCGACAGCATACCTAGGCTTACAAGCAGAAATCTGGATAAGTACTTGGATATGCCTTCCTTTAATTTTATCCAGTTTTATGAAGGCTTTTTAATCGCAGTTGATTCTCTTAGAAAACAAGGACTTAATGTAGACCTTCATGTTTATGATGTTGATGAAAAAGTAGCAAAGACGATTAAGGTACTACAAGACCCGGCACTTATGGAAATGGACCTTATCATTGGACCACTTTTCAGGAAGAATTTTAAGCTGGTCTCCAATTATGCCAAGCTGTTTGATATAAAAATTGTCAATCCCCTTACAACAAGGGATGAAATCCTTGACTATGAGCATGTATTTAAGGTTACACCATCTCAAAAGACCCAGCTGTACCTTGTTGATCAAATTGTCAAAGCCAACTATGCTAATGCTAAAATAGTGATTGTCAGGCATAATCAGTTTAGATATGGAGAAATGGCGAATGAGCTAAGAAGCATACTGGAGCGTGGTATCAAGGAGAAGGTCCGGATAGCCAATTCATTACTGGATAATATCATTAGAGAATACTCTATTCTTGATACAACACTTACTGATGGAGAATTGCTTGAAAACCTTTTGGTTGAAGATGTGATGGTATATAGAGAATTTCTGGAGATGCAATTGGATGACAGCACTAGCTTCCAGAATAGGGTGGATGAGGTAGTTTATACTGAAGAAGGTATTGAAGGAATCATGAAGAAAGCATCCATTATCAGGCCAACAGTTATTGTAGCTTTAAGTGATAAAAAAGTATTTGCCCTTGAGCTGCTTACTCAATTAAATGAATTCCGGGACTCCTTGCATATAACATTGTTTGGGTTTCCTGATTGGCATACCTTTTCAGCCATGGAAACCGAGTATCTTCAAAATCTGAATACCCATGTCTTCAGTATTTCCTATATCGACTACACAAGACCGGAAGTAATTTCCTTTGTTACAAAGTTCCGCAAGCTCTATTATACAGAACCAATGAAATATGCTTATGATGGCTTTGATGTCGGCTTTTATTTCCTTGGAGCTTTGCTGAAGTATGGAAAGCAATTTGAGAATTGTATCCCTTATTTTGAGAAAGACCTGATCCAAAACAGTTATCTTTTCAGACATAAACGGTCGAAGGGCTTTGAAAACCAGCACTGGAATGTTTTACTTTATGAAAACTATTCCATCCGGAAATTAAATTGATCTTTAATTCAGCGTTTTTAATATTCTAATCGCAATGAAAAAGTTTGCCCATTTACTATTTACCGTATTAATAGTCTTATTCTTGCTTCAGGCTTGCTCCAGGACTGACGTTCAGTATTGGGAAAATGGCAATATCAAATCTGAAATAAAATACAAAAACGGGAAGATCCATGGCCTGGCTACATGGTACTACGAGGAAGGCAAAAAGTATTATGAGGCTAATTA
The DNA here is from genome assembly GCA_963753055.1 of uncultured Bacteroidales bacterium. GTDB lineage: Bacteria > Bacteroidota > Bacteroidia > Bacteroidales > B18-G4 > JAUWGC01. Next base: position 875,995 of record CAVWAP010000004.1, read on the forward strand.
TGTTGATGAAAAACTTGAAGGCCCACTGACTAAATGGTATTTAAATGGATTTATTCAATCAAGAGAGCATTATGCTAATGATATGTTAAACGGGAAATCAGTTTTATTCAACCTCAGAGGGCGAAAAACAGAAGAAGTCACCTTTGTTAATGACACTATGCAAGGGGATTACAGGGCCTGGTATGATGACAGGAAGATGCGCATGGAAGGACAATATAAGGACGGCATGATGACTGGAAAATGGTTTTATTGGGACCAGATGGGTAACCTGATAGGAGAGGGGAACTTTGTGGATGGCTCCGGCGTGCAAAAAAAGTATAATCCGGATGGATCTTTGCAGGGTAGACTCACTTTTAAGAACAATGAAAAACATGGAAAAGAACTCTATTATAATGCTGATGGAGAGGTGATTAAAGAGATAATATATGATAATGGCGAGTTTATTAAAGAAACTATCCTGAATCCGATGAAAGAGTGATAAGAAAATATTTTATAAAAAATTTGGAACTTATTACTTAAAGTATCTACATTTGCACTGTTAAATATATAACAGTGTTAATTTTTTAACAAACATACTTGGTATAAACCTTAAAATACTACATGCCATGGATTTAGAGAGAATAATGCACGACCTGGAGAAAAAGCACCCGGGAGAAAGCGAATACCTTCAAGCAGTGCGCGAGGTATTAGAATCAATTGAAGAAGTTGTGAATGAAAATCCTCATTTTAAGACTTCAGGTATCGTTGACCGGATCATAGAGCCGGACAGAATATTTATGTTCAAGGTACCATGGTTAGCTGACGATGGAAAAGTACATGTAAACCTTGGTTACCGTGTACAATTCAATAATGCAATCGGGCCATATAAAGGTGGGTTGAGATTCCACCCAAGTGTGAACCTGAGTATCCTGAAATTTCTTGGTTTTGAACAAATATTTAAAAATAGCCTCACAACTTTGCCTATGGGTGGAGCTAAAGGCGGATCAGACTTTGATCCTAAAGGCAAATCTGATGATGAGATCATGCGCTTCTGCCAGTCATTTATGCTTGAGCTCTGGAGAATTATCGGACCTGAAACTGACGTCCCCGCAGGAGATATCGGGGTAGGAGGAAGGGAGATCGGTTTTATGTTTGGAATGTACAAAAAGCTTGCTAGAGAGCATACAGGTGTTTTAACCGGAAAAGGAATCAACTGGGGTGGAAGCCTCATTCGCCCTGAAGCAACTGGCTTCGGAGCAGTTTACTTTGCAAAAGAGATGCTTGCTACCAAAGGAGAGGATATCAAAGGTAAAACCTTTGCAATTTCCGGGTTTGGTAATGTTGCCTGGGGTGCGGCAAAAAAGATCAACGAGCTTGGCGGCAAGGTAGTTACCTTATCCGGACCTGATGGTTATATTCATGATCCCGAAGGCATCACAGGTGACAAGATTGAATACATGCTGGAACTGAGGGCTTCAAACCAGGATATCGTAAAGCCATATTCATACGAATTTCCGGAAGCAAAATTCTACCAGGGTAAACGTCCCTGGGAAGTGAAATGTGATGTTGCCATGCCATGTGCTACCCAGAATGAATTGAACAAAGAAGATGCAGAAGACCTTGTTAAAAACGGATGTATATGTGTTGTGGAAGGCGCTAATATGCCTTCAACACCTGCAGCTGTAGAGATATTTCTTGAGAACAAGATCCTCTTTGGCCCTGGAAAAGCAGCCAATGCCGGAGGTGTTTCCACATCAGGACTTGAAATGTCTCAAAACTCCATGAAACTGGGATGGCCTGCCAAGGAGGTGGATAACAGGTTGCACCAGATCATGATAGACATACACAAAACCTGCGTCAGCCAGGGAACAGAAGCTGATGGCTATATCAACTACGTTAAAGGAGCCAACATTGCAGGCTTCCTCAAGGTCGCCAACGCCATGATCGATCAGGGAGTTTTGTAGAGAAGAGAGAGAGAAAGAGAGAAGAGAGAAGAGAGAAGAGAGAAGAGAGAAGAGAGAAGAGAGAAGAGAAAAGAGAAAAGAGAAAGAGAGAAGAGAAAAGAGAGAGAGAGAAGAGAAAAGAGAGAGAAATTTAGAATGTAGAATGTAGAACGTATTATAAGAGATGGGTCTGGAGGAGCTGGGCCCATTTTTCGTATCCTTTCTCTGTAAGATGACCGCCATCGTAAGTATATTCAGGATTCAATTTTCCGTCATGTAGAAAATGAGGATGGAGATTTATATATTTGATTTTCCTGTATATACAAAAACCTTCCAGTTGTTTATTGATTTCAGTTATTTTAATATTCATGTTATCTCCTATTATAAAGTATTCCTCATTAATAGGCAATATACTTTGAACAGATAGTTTTGTTCCAGGTGATTCTTCCAGGATCCTATCGATGATGGTTTTAAGGTTTCTTACGATTTGTTCAACAGGATAACCCTGGAAGACATCATTGATTCCTATCATCAGGTAGATCTCTCCTGGTGTAGCATTCGTAATCTCACCCATTCTATATAATACCCCATCAGTGATATCTCCTGCAACACCACGATTAACCAGGTTATTTCTCTTAAAGTATTCCTGAAGATTAAACCATTCAGTTAAACTATCTCCAAGAAAAACAATACTATCATCCGAAATACTCTTTTTCCACAACATATTAATCTAATACCTCCAAATCTCTTTTCTCTTCTCTCTTCTCTCTTCTCTCTTCTCTCTTCTCTCTTTTCTCTTCTCTCTTCTCTCTTCTCTCCTACTTCCACACTCCCGCAATCTCTTCCATACAACTCTTGCATTTACCGTTTTCCAGGTTGTTCTGAATAATCTTATACCCTTTTCTTTCAATGACGATCTTTTTGCAGCCCGGACAATAGGTGTTTTCTGCATCTGAACCAGGCACATTGCCGATATAAACATAATTGATACCAGATGCCTTAGCTATTTCTCTTGCTTTTTCCAGGGTTTCATACGGGGTAGGGGGCAGCTTGGTCAGTTTGTATTGAGGATGAAAGCGGCTGAAGTGTAACGGGCTGTCTTTTAGCCCATTATCGTAGAGCCAATCGCACATCTTCCTAATCATATCAAAATCATCGGTCCATTCGGGTACCAGCAAATTTGTGATTTCCAGCCATACTCCTTCTTCATGCAATATTTTAAGGGTGTTTAAAACTGGCTCAAGGGTGCCGGCATTAAGCATCTCATAGATCTCATCACTGAAGCTCTTCAGGTCAATATTGGCTCCATCCAACACCTGGCACATCTCCCTTAAAGGTTTTTCGTTGATATAACCTGCAGAGATAAATACATTCTTTATCCCCTCAGCCATAGCGATCCTGGCAGTGTCATAAGTATATTCGTAGAAAGCGATTGGATCAGTATAGGTATAGGCAATGGATTGACATTTGTAGGATTTACAATCCCTGACGACAGCCTCCGGCATTAAATCATAGTTCCTTGTGTCAAGCGGACTGGCTTGTGAGATGGACCAGTTCTGACAATTCAAACAGGCCAGGTTGCAGCCTGCGGTTGCAATGGAAAATGCTGTGCTCGAGGGCAGGAAATGATAAAGTGGCTTTTTCTCGATCGGGTCGACATGGACTGCACAGGGATTACCATATGCTATGCAGTAAAGCTTCCCCTTAATATTTCTTCTGGTGCGGCAGTCGCCTGTTTCATCTTCTTTGATATCACAAGCCTGGGGGCATAACTTGCACTTAATCCCTTTTGGAGTCTGGATGTAATACATGGCTTCAATACTCCACTTCCATAAATCATCCTCCGGCATATCAGGGACAATGATTTTGCCTGCGCTCCTGGCCAGGCTGTCGGTTACATTTAGTCCAAGTGCGATCCCGCAGCACCCCAGTGCAGCATGTTTTAGAAATGTACGTTTGTCTATGTCTTTTGAAGTCTTCACATAAAAGGCTTTCCTGGATATAAAATTAGGCTTTTATTCTTTTTCCCATAACACTGAAGCTGATTAAAAAGTTTAATCCGGCGATGATCATACAGGTTTCCACAATTCCCAACAATGGAACAAGCATCAGGGCAGTTACCAGTGAACCAACAGTCGATCCCATCAGGTCCACACCATAAGTAGAAGATGCTGCCCTGCCAACATTACCTTCCTGGAGATGCGCAGCCTGTTTGAACTGAAATCCAATCATGATCCCGGTAACCAGGCTTAGGAGGTTGATAATAATGATGATGGCTGTTTCAGAGCCACCAGGCTTGGATAAATACTGGATCGAAAGTGGAATAAAAATGGCTAATACCCCAATACCCAGCTGAAAGAAATAATATTTCTTTCTGCTTGGAGATATCAACTTTGGGAGGATCAATGCCCCTAAAGCCAGGCCTCCCATAAATAATGTTATTAGTAAGCCCGTCATCTGGTAAACGTAACCATAGATGGCCTGGAAACAAATAATAAGGATAAACTCTATTGAGGCTCCGCTAAAACCACTGACGAACAAGGCTTTATTTATCCCATTGGCAAAGATGATCACTGTGATAGATAATAAAATAAGGAAGATGCCTATACCCCAGAGGTTGCTTCTGAAATGACTCAGCCAGTAGCTTAACTGAATGAAGTAGGATTTTGGTGCCAGGTCATGATTGACACCCACAGAGGGTTCCAACACTTCTTGAATTTTCTCAGACCTCATGGCTGTAAGTTCCGGGATATAATAGTAAGCATTAACATATGTGTTTTCAATACCTGACTTTAGTAAATGATCAAGTATATCAAAAGATAATGTTTTGTCAGAAGCTATAAAGTAATCATTTGTGCCAGGAAAGATGATGGTATGCTCAAATACAGATTGTAAGGTATTATTCAGCGTGGAATGTGATTGTATCAGTGCCGGGCTTAAATAATTGGCTGACGAAGGGAGATGAATAGAAAAAATTCCATTGCTTTTCAATGCCTGTCTTACTTCAAGAAAAAACTCTAATGTATAGTAGCGATTTATCTGAGCTGTTGCAGGTGCCGGCAGGTCAATGATCACAACATCATATTCATTCTTTGTGTTGCGGATATGTCTTCTTGCATCCATGGATACAGGCCTTACGTTCGGAAATGAAAGAGCCTCAGTATAAAGCTCTCCAATTTCAATCCAGGCAGGGTTGATCTCTATGTAATCTATCTGAATATCAGTGTATTTCTGAATTTCAAGGGTGGTGCCACTGATGCCTCCGGAAACAAGCAGGACCTTTTCCGGCTGATCATGCTGGGCCATGGCGTAATGAATTATTTCCTCATTCTTTTCGACCTGGTTTGAAGAGAAATATAAAGCACCATTCTCATAAAAATTAACCTGGCCGGCTGATTCAGCTAGTACGATCTTTCCATACGGTGTTTCCTGATGTAAAATTATATCCTGACCGGGGTATTGAAGCTGTGTAATGCTATCATCAATATCAACAATTAATAACAATGGAATAACGATGATACCCATCAATATTGATAAGATTGAGAGTATGCGGAATTTTTTGGATAGTGATAAAACAAGGACTGCAGAAATATTTAACCAGAAAAGAATAAACAATGAATGGAAAGCAGGTAGAACATGGGTTAGCAACAAACTAAAGATAAGGCCACCACTTATACTTCCAAGGGCTTCAATTCCATAGACTTGCCCGATACTTCTTTGATTGGTAAATTGTGTAAGTGTTGTGCAGAATAATGTAAATAAAGCACCGGATAAAAGGCAGAATGGAACCAGCATGGTGAAGGTCAATAACCATGTTTGGCCCGGACTAAACATTACTCCCGGCTTAACCAGTCCGGTTGATACCAGGTACATCCCGGCTATGGTTATAACCGGCAGTATTGCAATGATCAACTGGGTGATGCTGATAAATTGCAAATTGTATTGATGCTTGCCGCTGAAACGTCCTAAGTATGCACCGGCACCGGTCAGTAACATCCAGTTGGACAAGAGAATTCCGATCACAAGCTCATTTCCCTGAAATATATTCAAGGCTTCCCTCAGTAATACAATTTGCGTTGCCAGGGCAGTAAATCCCATGATAAATATGGCATAACGCAAAGCACTTTCAATTCTGAGGTGCATTTTGTATATTTGTTAATGGGGAATGTATATATACGAAATTAATGAAATTTATGTGTAAGGTAAAATATATCCTTCTTATGATCACAGGTTTATTGTTCTTTGACGGCAGCCATGCCCAGGATAAAGGTGATGAAATTGCCCTGCAAAACAGAAAAGCGGTAGTTGCCGGCCAGTTTTATGACTCAGACCCTACGACTTTAAAAGCCAGCTTGAAACAGATGTTCTCTGAAGCAGAACCTAAAAAATATGATAATGTGAAAGCTATTATCACTCCGCATGCGGGTTATGTTTTTTCAGGTGAAGTGGCAGCATCAAGCTTCAACCAGGTTGATGAAGAGGTGAGATATGATAATGTTTTTATCCTGGCTTCCAGTCACCGCATTGCTTTTAATGGGGCATCTATCTATAATGCAGGACATTATGAAACACCTCTCGGAACAGTTAAGGTAAACCTGAGTCTTGCAAAAGAGTTAATCAAAGAGAACAGGGTGTTTACTTTCCGGGATGATGCCCATAGCTCAGAGCATAGTCTGGAAGTCCAGCTACCGTTTTTGCAATACAAGCTAAAAAATGAATTTCAGATCATCCCGATAGTTATTGGTACGCAGGACCCGGCAACCTGTAAGGATATTGCCAGGGTGCTTAAGCCATATTTTAAGGGCAATAACTTATTTGTGATCAGTACCGACTTCTCACATTATCCTTCATATGAAGATGCTCAGATTGTAGATCATCTTACTGCAGATGCTATCGTATCAAAAGATCCGGATAAATTTTTACTGACCCTTGATAATAATGCTTCAAAGGGTATTGACAACCTGGTTACCAGCTGCTGTGGCTGGAGTTCTACTCTGAGCTTGCTTTATATGGTTGCTGACAGCCCTGACTATGAGCTTCATAAAGTCCAATACAAAAACTCGGGCGATGCTCAGTATTATGGAGATAAAGACAGGGTGGTTGGCTATTATTCCATCGTCGTTACGGGTCCGCAGGGTCAGCCATCAGGTGATGCTGACTTTAATCTGTCGAAGCAGGATGAGGACGATCTTCTGGCTATTGCCAGGAAAACATTGGAAGAGTATATCAGGAATGACAAAATACCATCTATTGATGAAACCGCCCTCTCTTCAAATATTAAAGAGCATTGCGGGGCTTTTGTATCACTGTATAAAGACAAGCATTTGCGTGGCTGCATCGGCCGTTTCAAGGTTGAAGAACCATTATACCGGATCGTTCAGCAAATGACCATCGCATCAGCTACACAGGATTACCGCTTCCCAAGGGTGAATGAAACTGAGATCGAAAACCTGGATATCGAAATCTCTGTCCTGACACCTATGCGTAAAATCAGCTCTATCGATGAAATTGAAATGGGCAAACATGGGATCTATATTAAAAAAGGCAGCGCCTCAGGAACATTCTTGCCCCAGGTAGGATCACAGACTGGCTGGACCAAGGAAGAATATCTTGGCCATTGTGCAAAGGACAAAGCAAGGATAGGGTGGGATGGATGGAAGGATGCTGAAATTTATATTTATGAAGCACTCGTCTTCGGCGAATAATAACCACTAACCCCTGCCTACGCAGGGGCAGGCCACTAACCACTACCTCCCACATATCCTGATATAAGGACAGTACTTACAATTTTCTAATTCTTCTGTTTGACTAAATGAATTGTTCGGATCGAAGATCTTTTCAAGGATTGAGATAATAACATTTACCACAAGTGTTTTTTCTTCTTGATTGATTTCCAGTATCTTGCTCTTGAGTTTTATAGGCAGCAAACCCTGGCTTGATTTAGGCACAGATAGAATTCCTGCATTGCAGGTGACTGTTTTATCCGGATTGTTTTGGAGATAGAGGTAGGAGTATATTAATAATTGCAAAGCCTGGGCATAATTGGCATCATGCTCAAGGTCCTCCCAGTCCTTGATGTTCAAGTGTGTTGGATTGACCATCCCTGTTTTGTAGTCCATAACCAGGATATGACCATCCAGCTCATCTACCCTGTCAATAGTGCCTTTGATCAGGATTGGCAGTGAGCCATTTCCTGTTTCAATATTTATATTGCTGGTGAACCGCTCTTCCAGGTACCTGATGATCCACGACTGACTTTTACCTCCGGTCTTATCGAAGATATCTGCATGCACCATGCGCTTGATCCACTGGACGGCTACCCGGGTGATAAGATAATTCTTGCCGTAGTCAGTATCACCGCCCGTATAATATTGCCGGAATGCAAGGTGGACTTCCTTTTCTATTTCCTTTTCGTTTATTTTAATCTTATCCCTTTGCAGTTGCTGATTGATGTATGGAGTTATCAGCTTTTTGAGAGCCTGGTGGACAACGCTCCCCATAGTAGCAGCATCAATGCTTTCATCAATTTCCTCCGGCTCACTAAGCCCCAGTATTTCAGTGAAATAGAACTTAAGCGGACAGCGGATATACAGGTTGATAGAGCTTGGGGAAAAGCCTTTTTCAGCCTTGGATTTTAGTTTATCTATGATGCTGGCATCCTTTGGGATCTCTATTGGAGCTGGCAGTTCATTTCTTACATCGCTGCCTAGCAGATGCTCACTGATCTGGATCCCAGGATTATATTTTGGCATCTCATACATGAGTTGAGTGATAAACCTTGACTTATCACCTCCACCGAGTTCATCAGCTTCGGTGTTGTAGACCAGTGTGATGTCTTTTGCACGCTGGGTCAGCCGGTAAAAATGGTAAGCGAAAATTGCATCCTTTTCTCGATATGTGGGTAGCTTAAATTCCCTGCGAATATCAAACGGAATAAAACTTTGATAGTTCTTGCCTGTTGGCAGGATGCCCTCATTGGCAGATAACAGTATTATTTTTTCAAAGTCAAGCGCCCTGGTTTCCAGCATTCCCATGATCTGAATCCCTTCAAGGGGCTCTCCGTAGAAGGGCAGGGATGACATACTGAGAATATTGTTGAATACTTTTCGTAAAGTTTTTGTGCCTATTTCCAACTTGTAAGTTTCCAGGATATTAACCAGGTTTGTAATGGCTTTTGAGAAGGCATATAAGTATTCAAACTCAAGTTTCTGATCCTCCTCAGTCTCTTCCTTTTTCAATATAAAAACATCACGCAGGCATTGAATGATCTCCATCATACTTCTCATTGCTGACACGGGGTCCTCCCAGGTTCTAAAGATCAGTGAAAAGTATGCCATGGTATATGTACCGGCATTCTCCAACTGGCCTAATAATGCCCCTGGTGTTATAAAAACCTGGTTGGATTGAGTAAGTTGCACAATGAATGATGATATCTCAAAGGCACTTTTATCAATAAGATCCAGTGACCTGGAATAAGGATGTTTTAGAATGTTGAGCAGGTCACGCGTTAAAAACCTTTCCTGATCATGATTCTGTAAACGCCTGATCCTTTCTGCATTCTCATGCAATGACATGATAGATTCAAGAAGTGCATACAATGGAGTGTGCTCCAGCCCCAGGCCCATGGTAACATTGAATGCACGAACGCTGGAAGGAATGGAATTCAACATGGGGAGAAGTAATGCCTCGTCTGCCAGTACAATGGCTGTACTGTAATGAGAAGCAGCATCCCCGGGTATCCCGGAAATCAATTCCCCTGTGATCTTTACCTGCCCGGCGGTCTTTGGTACTCCAATAACCTCGATTTTTTTCTTGCCCTCTTTGAACGCATTATCAACCCAGTTGAACCCGGTGAGGTTCCATTGTCTTTTATAATTCCGTAGAAACTTTCCTGCCTCCTGGATCTCATTGTCCATGTAATAAGCATCAGTATCCCACAGCACCTCTGCCTGCCCGGTCCTGATCATGGTCCTGATTATCTTTTCTTCCGAAGCCGTTAATGCATTAAATCCAATAAAAATGATCTTATGGTATTTCTCTGTCCACCTTTGATCCGCAATACTATCCGCGGCATTTTTAGAGACCAGGCCCTGGTAGCCTTGCTTTTGCTCCAGTAAATTACTGGTAAACAGTTTGTAGTAATCAATCAAAGAGTTAAAGAATCGCAGGTAATTCAGTTCAAACTCAGTGAGCGGTTCCTCTCCCAGGGTCCATTTGTCTATTACTTTCGTTTCACTCAGGTAGGAATACAGACTGTCAGCCTCAACGAGATACTGGTCAATATCATTGAAATCAGCGATCAACACATTACCCCATCTGATAAACTGGTCAAAGGTCTGGGCATTCTCTTTTTCAATGTTTTGATGTACCCTGTACAATTGAAATATCAAGTTTGTATTGTCGATGATCCTCAGTCCTGATAACTGTTCAGCAACTTCTTCAATAGTATAAAAAACTGGTGCAAAAAACGGTTGATCTATATGCTTTGCGAGGTGGTTCTTGAGAAATAATGATGCCCTTTTGTTTGGCAGCACAATACATAAAGACGACAGCTGATCCTCATAGTGCTTGAGTATAAATTCTGCCGATCTCTCTAAGAATGTCATAAAATTTATAATTCTGTATTGTGTATGTGCCGGTTTCGAGTTATTACAATAGTGATTCAGCCTTTTTGAGTCCCTCTGCTGTGCCTAAATCAACAAAATATCCTTCCGTATGCTCGAATCCTATAATCTTTTCCTGGTTTGCGATTTCAAGATACCTGTTAATAATACGGGCTGGCCTGGCCTCTTTAAGAAAATCAAAAATGCGTGGATCAATCACATGGATCCCACTGAAAGCTAATTTCTTAAGAGGAACAGCGGGCTTATCAACCAGGATGGTCTCTTTAGTCTTTTCGTTTAACCAACCATTCAATGTCATTTTCTCGTCAAACAGCAAGTACCGGGAAGAAGTCCTGTTTCTTACAGCCAGTGTTACCAACGGATTGTACTTTTGATGATCCTTGATCATCCTGGAAAGGTCGATATCTGAAAAGATGTCGACATTGTGGACCAGGAAGGGGCGGCTGCCATCAAGGAACCATTTTGCATTGGCAAGGCCTCCGGCAGTATCCAGCAGATCTTCATCTTCATGTGAAAAGGCTATTTCAATACCGAAATTGCTGTTCTCCTCTATATAAGCTTTGATTTGATCCGGGAAATGATGAATATTGATGATAATCTGATCAATTCCAATTGATTTAAGCCGTTGGATTAGCCTCCCCAACATGGGTATGCCTGATACAGCGATCAATGCTTTTGGCTTCTGGGCGGTCAAAGGCTGAAGCCTGGTACCCAAACCAGCTGCAAAGATCATCGCTTTCATGATGTTGTGGCTTTTTTGGGTTTACAAAGGTGTTTTTCTTTTCTGGCAGATGACCCGCATGACTTGCACTCGAACCTGATTGCTTTGGCTTCCTTTTTCCCCTTTTTCTTTTCTGCTTCCTTGCATTTCTTAGTTGCCATAGTTCTGGTCTTGTCTTATTTTCTTATGAGAGTTCTTTATGCACTAAATTAACCTTAACAGGGAAGTTTTGTTCAAGGAATGACTTTGTTTTTTCCGCACAGAATACAGACCTGTGCTGGCCTCCTGTACATCCAAAATTAACCATCAGATCCATAAAACCTCTTTGTAAATAATTATCAATGGATTGCCTGAGGATATCGTTTACTGAGCTTAGGAATCCATTCACCTCATCCTGTTTTTCAAGATAGTCCTGAACAGGTTTATCCCGACCCGTTAACTCTTTGTATTCCTCTAACCTGCCTGGATTGGGTAAGATCCTGCAATCAAAAACAAAGCCACCTCCATTGCCCGACATGTCTATCGGTATGCCCTGCTTATAAGAAAAACTATACAATGAAATTGTGAATATCTGCTTTTTGGATTCTTGATTGTCAGGATAACCCTTAAATTTCTTGGAGACTTCTGTTAATACCCTGTTCAGTTCAGGTAGCTTGATTTCAAGGTCAACCTGATTTAATAGCCAGTTAAAATTATTAACCGCATAGGGTATACTGTTGATAAAATGTGGTTTTCTCTCAAATAATCCTCTTAAACCATATGCCCCCATGACCTGCAGCATCCTGAGTAGCACAAATCCATAATAGTACTTTTTGAACCTGTTATTGTCCAGGGGTATGATTTTGCCGGCCTGATCCAGGTAATAATCCAATAACTGCTCCCGGATTTCAAATGGAATATCTGCTTTAACCTGGAATAGTAATGATGCCAGGTCGTACTGCAGGGGTCCCTTTCTTCCTCCCTGGTAGTCAATGAAATGTGGTTTTTCGTTCCGGATCATGATGTTCCTGGCCTGGAAATCCCTGTAAATGAAGAAATCTTTATTTTCTTCCAGTAAAAAAGAAATCAGGGCCTGAAAATCAGCCTCTAGAAGCTTTTCATCAAACGCTGTCCCGGCCAGCTTGAGGAAATTATACTTGAAGTAATTAAGATCCCAGGTGATTGACTGACGGTCAAATACCGGACTTGGATAGCAAACACTATAATCAAGGTCCTTGCCCGCAATAAGCTGAAATATGATAAGCTTATCAATCACTTGCTGGTACAAGCCTAACAAATTATTATCAAAGCCTTCGAGATTTTTTGAATTTAAAACCAGGTCAAAAAGTGTGAGATCGCCCAGGTCTTCTAATAAATAAACACCCTGTTCCAGGTCTTCCATGATAATTTCAGGAACCGGTAAACCATGCTTCATGAAATGATGAGTAAAGGTAATGAATGCTCTGTTTTCCTGGGCATTAGGATGATATGCTCCTATGACAGTTTCCTGGTTATCAGACATCCGGAAGTACTCCCGGTTCGATCCCGATGTCTGCAACCTGTTCACCTGGGAGGGTTCATGCCCTTTCCAGCGTTGAAAAAGATCTGTGACTAATGCTTGTGATTCCAAAAATCTGGGTGTTATTCAGGAACAAAAATAATGAAAAAGCACATTGATAGGGCCGGTATTATCGTAAGCAATAAACAAATTTCATTTATATTTGTCTACTTGATAAAACAATCCTATAAACATTTCACATGGCAAAATCAGCAGTAGATATTCTTAAGGAAGCCATCCTGTTAGAAAGAAGAGGAAAGGCATTTTACGGTACCTGTGCAAAGCAAACACAGAGTGAAGCTGCCAGGAAAATCTTCCAGATGATGGCAGATGAAGAAGATGAGCACATTGAATTCTTATCCAAACAGTTTGCTCATTACGAGAAAAACCAGGCATTCATGGAGAATGAAGTTACAGCTCATCCTGACGAGGATGCAGTTATGGAGATCCTATCAGAAGAGGTTAAGAAAGAGATCAGTGCTGCAAGCTTTGAAGCCGCAGCCATATCAGCCGCAATGGATTTTGAAACACGTGCGGTGAAGGTCTATTCAGACAGGGCAGAGCAGGCAACAGACCCAAACGAAAAGCAAATGTATCAGATGCTGGCTGATTGGGAAAAGGGACATCATTTCTGGCTTCATAAGATCAATGAAGAATTGAAAGAACAAGTATGGTATGACAATAATTTCTGGCCATTCTAAAGAATTAGAAATTTATTAAAAAGACTGCTCTTTTTGGCAGTCTTTTTTTGTTTTAAAACGTCTTTTTTACAATTAAATTCTAACTTTGTAGTTATCATATTTAGATTTCTTTAATATTTAAAACCACTAACAGAAATGAGTTTAAAAAAATCAGGATTTAGTTCAAAACTGATTCATGGAGGAGAATATCATGATCCTTTGGGTAGTGCCGTTACCCCTATATTCCAATCTTCAACATTTAAATTTAAGAGTGCTGAACATGGAGCTGCCTGCTTTGCTGGGGAAGATGATGGTTTTATCTATACCAGGATTGCAAATCCGACAATCAGAGACCTGGAAAAAACCATGGCTGAACTGGAAAACGGTTACGATGGAATAGCTACATCGTCCGGTATGGGTGCGATAAATTGCGTTTACCTCGCATACCTGGGTGCTGGAGCACACATTATAAGCCATGAGGCTGTCTACGGACCGGCCAGGGTGGTTCTTGAAACCCTTTATGTGCAGTTCGGTGTCGAGAGTACATTCGTCAACACCTCTGACCTGGAGCAGGTTAAGGAGGCGATCAGACCTGAAACCAAACTGATTTATACTGAGACTCCAGCTAATCCAACAATAGATATCTCAGATCTACAGGCATTGGCAGAACTGGCCCATGAACATGAAATCCCTGTTTGTGTCGACAATACCTTTTGCAGTCCTTATTTGCAAAAACCATTAGACCTGGGTGTAGATATTGTTTTACATTCCATGACTAAATTTATTAACGGTCATGCTGATGTAGTTGCTGGCATGCTTGTAACGAAAACCGAGGAGGACTATAAGCGCTTGAGAAGTGTTATGGTAAATGTTGGATGTAATATGGATCCACACCAGGCCTTCCTGGCTAGAAGAGGACTCAAGACCCTGGCAATCAGGATGGACAGAGCTCAGGAAAACGCAATAAAGGTTGCCAACTACCTTGATGAGCATCCCAAGGTGGATTGGATCAAATATCCCGGTCTGAAGTCACATCCGCAATATGATCTGGCCCGGCGTCAGATGGAAGGGCCTGGAGCAATGATCAGCTTTGGACTGAAAGGTGGTTATGATGCTGGTAAAAAATTAATGAATTCTGTTAATCTCGCTCTTCTGGCTGTATCTTTAGGTGGAATTGAAACCCTGATCCAACACCCAGCATCAATGACTCATTCCAAGATGAGCAAAGAAGCTAAACAACATGCAGGAATTTCTGACGGATTGGTTCGGCTGAGTGTGGGTATTGAAGATGTTGAGGACATTATTGCAGACCTGGATCAGGGATTGAATAAAGTTTAAGCAATTAATTACCGGCGATGAACTCCTATCTGACAAGACTTCTGTTCATCTTTCTCATTTGTTGCATATCCTTGGTAACAAATGCCCAAAAAGTTGCCCTGGTATTAAGTGGGGGAGGCTCAAAGGGTGTTGCTCATATTGGTGTCATCAAAGCCCTTGAGGAAAATGAAATTCCAATTGATTATATTACCGGGACGTCAATGGGCGCCATTGTTGGCGGTTTATATGCCAGTGGCTATTCACCGGATGAAATAGCTACTTTAGTGAACTCTGATGAATTTGATGTGTGGCTGTCAGGCGAAATGGTAAGCAATTACAGGTATTCTTTTGAGCGGGATGCTGACAATGCTTCCTGGGTGACCATCAAGTTTGACTATGATGTTGGGAAGGACAGGCTGAAGACCAAATTACCAACAAATATCATAGCCCCGTATCAGATGGATTTCGCTTTTATGGAGCTATTTTCAGGCTCCAGCGCTGCATCGGATTATAATTTTGATAGCCTGATGATCCCGTATCGTTGCGTTGCATCTGATATTGAAGCTCGACAAGCTGTCGTTTTGAGTAAGGGACAACTTGGAAATGCAATCCGGGCATCCATGACTTTCCCATTCTTGTTTAAACCCCTGGAAATAGATGGCAAACTACTGTTTGATGGTGGAATGTACAATAATTTTCCTTCTGATATTGCTATAAAAGACTTCCAACCAGACGTGATTATTGGTAGTAAAGCAGCTGGTAATTATGATAAGCCCGACCCGGATGATATTATTTCACAGATCCAGAATATGTTGGTGGCCAGAACGGATTATGATATTGTCATGGAGTCTGGTGTGCTGATTGAACACGACCTGGGAGATGTCAATGTTATTGATTTCAAACACACACCGGCCTTTATCGATAGTGGGTACGTACATGCGATCCAATATATGGGGGAGATAAAAGAGCTTGTGAAAGAAAGGATTACTTGTGATGAACTTCTTCAAAAGCGTAATGCTTTTAAGGAGAAAAAGCCTCCATTGATTATTGATTCGATAAGGATTTCCGGACTAACCAAAGGCCAAACTAGTTATGTCATTAAGCTTTTAAGACATAAATCAGACTTGAGAACGCTTGATGATATTGAAGAGGATTATTTTGAGATGGTTGCTGATGACAAAATTCAGCAAATGCATCCCCAGCTTGAATATAATAAATCGACAGGTCGTTACACGCTCTACCTTAAAGTCAAACCAGCGGAAAGATTTCAGATCCAGTTTGGCGGTAATGTAAGTTCTACAACTGCAAATGCTGCATATGTTGGGTTAAAGTATAAATACCTTGGCGCCCAGGCAATTGAGTTGGGTGGTAATGTGTATTTTGGCAGGTTCTACAGCTCCGCTATGGCAATGACAAGAATTGATTTTCCTTCAAGCCCAAAGACTTACCTGGAAGGTGGGTTTATATACAACAATAAAAATTATTTCAGGAGTGCTGCTTATTTCTTTGAAGACATCACACCTGCCTATTTGATTGATAACGAGAGCTTCTTTTATCTTGATTTAGGTATGCCACTAGACCAAAATGGGAGGTTCACCTTTGGCGGAGCACTGGCCAGAACCAAATATAAATATTACCAGTCCAATTCATTTTCACGATTGGATACGGCTGATGTGACTTACTTTGATTATTATTCCCCCCAGGTTTTATATGAATTGAATTCGATGAACTACAAGCAGTACCCTAATAAGGGAGTCCGTCTGCTGGTTTCTGCAAACTATGTGAATGGTAACGAGAAAAATATTCCCGGGTCGACTTCCATCGATTCTGATGAATTTGAGGCAAGGCATCAATGGGTTCAATTCAAATTACTTTACGATAATTATTTTCAACGCCTGGGACCTTTTACCTTTGGATTCCTGGGAGAGTTGCTAATTACAAACCAAGAGCTGTTTAATAACTATATCTCCACCATGATGGCTTCCCCGGCCTTTACACCTATTCCTGAAAGTCAGGTCCTTTTCCTTCCTGACTTTCGGTCGCATAGCTACGTTGCTGGTGGTTTAAAGATAATATCAAGATTGCATCAAAGGATAGATCTGCGCTTGGAAGGGTATCTTTTTCAACCTTATAAGGAGATAATTCAAAATCCGGATCAATCTGTAAGTTATGGCCCTGAATTTTCAACGCGTTCGGTGATGGCAACTGCCGCCTTCGTATGGCATAGCCCGCTTGGTCCATTAAGCCTCAGCGCTAACTATTATGACAAGGCTGTGGATCAGTTTACATTCTTCTTCAATGTTGGTTATATCATTTTCAATCGATCAGCTATTGAATAATTTTTGTCTTTCCCGGTAAATGTTCTATTTTTGCATTCCTTGTAACACATAATTAGAAATCTTTAACAGTCTTTAATTAGACATACTCTAATAGAATATATAATGGATAAAAAAGAACAGCTGGACAACGAAGAAGCCAAGACGGAGAAGGCAGAAGAGAAGAGAGAAGAGAAAAGTGAGAAGAGAGAAGAGAAAAGAAGGAGAAGAGAGAAGAGAAAGAAGAGAAGAGAGAAGAGAAAGAAGAGAAGAGAGAAGAGAAAGAAGAGAAGAGAGAAGAGAAAGAAGAGAAGAGAGAAGAGAAAGAAGAGAAGAGAGAAGAGAAAGAAGAAGTGAAGGAAAAGGTGAAGGAAAAGGTGAAGGCAGAGGTGAAGGCAGATGCGCCGGTAGAACCTGAAAAGGAGCTGGTACTGAGTATTGAAGAGTACGAAGCGGAAGAGGATGACCAGGAGGAAGAGGAGCATGAAGAGGAGCATGAAGAAGATGAAACCATTAGCGCGGAAGTAAAAGAGATCGACTATGATAAGCTGGGCCGGGAAGAACTAGTTGATAAGCTGGAAGAGCTGGTACAGGAAACAGAAATCCCAACCATAAAGTCAAAAGTAGCCTTGGTCAAGGTTGCTTTTTTAAAGCTAACAAAAGAAGAGAAGGAAAAACAGTTTCAGGCTTATACCTCAGAGGGTGGAACTGAAGAAGATTATAAGCCAGTTGACGATGCTTTGGAAGCCAGGTTCGAAAAAGCATTCGAGGGCTATAAGAGGAACAAGGCTAAATATCTGCAAAGACTGGAGAAATCAAAGACTGAAAACCTTGAGAAAAAGAAACAGATCCTGGATCAGCTAAAAGAGTTGATCGGTTCTGAAGAGACACTCAAGAAAACCTATGATGATTTCAAAAGATTACAGGATGAATGGAAAGAAATAGGACTGGTGCCTGCCGGTGAAGTATCCAACCTGTGGCAGAGCTATCATTTCCTGGTTGAGAAGTTTTTTGACAAAGTGAAGATCAATAAAGAGCTTCGCGATCTTGACCTGAAAAAGAACCTGGAGTCAAAAATAAAGTTATGCGAGCTCACTGAAGAGCTTCTGCTGGAAACTTCCATTATCAAATCCTTCAAGCAGCTTCAACAATACCATGAAGAATGGAAGGAAATTGGGCCTGTACCAAATGAGAAGAGGGACGAAATCTGGGAACGGTTTAAAACTGCTACAGATAAGATAAACGAACGAAGAAAAGAACATTACGAAAAGCTGCATGAAGAACAGCAAAAGAATTTCGTTGCCAAAACCGCCCTTTGTGAAAAGGCAGAAGAGATTCTGACCAAAGAAGCCGTAAGCCTTAAGGAGTGGCAGAACCAGACCAACCAAATCAATGAGCTGTTTAAGATATGGAGGACAATAGGCAGGGCCCCCAAGAAAGAAAATAATGAAGTATGGAACCGGTTCAAGACCTCATTGAATACTTTCTTTGAAAATAAAAAGGAGTATTTACACAAGATCAAGGATGAGCAACTTCACAATTATAACTTGAAAATTGATCTTTGTGTGCAGGCTGAGAATATGAAGGGCAGCACGGATTGGAAAAAAACATCGCAGGACCTGATCAGGCTACAGCAGGAATGGAAAAAAAGTGGCCCCGTTCCGCGTAAACATGCTGATAAGATATGGAAGAGGTTCCGGGCTGCTTGTGATGAATTCTTTAATGCGAAATCAACATATTACGCAAATATTCACGAACACGAAGCTGATAACCTGAAGAAAAAGCAGGAGATCCTTGAGCAAATCAAGAAACATAAATTTGGAGATGACAAAACAGAAAACCTGAATACCATCAAGGACTATCAGAGGAAATGGATAGAGATTGGTTTCGTTCCCATCAAAGAAAAGGAAAACATCCAGAATGAATTCAGGAAAGTGATAGACCAACATCTTAATAAGCTCAAAATCAACTCACTGGAGCTTCAGGCTGAGGCTTTCAAATCACGTTATGAAACGGTGAAAGGTACGGCTGAAGGTAACCACATGATGAGGAAAGAGCAAAACTTCATCTCAAACAAGATCAATAAATTAAGAGATGAGATCAACCTGTGGGAGAACAATATTGGCTTCCTGGCTAATTCCCAAAAGGCCAATTTGCTTAAAGAAGAATTCGAAAAGAAGATCGATAAGGCTAAAAAGGACCTGGCACTGCTTGAAGCCAAGCTGAAATACCTAAGACAGGCATAGCAGTTCCTGCAACTTCAGATCCATCATCTCTATCTGCGAGTATTAATATTCTCAAGTAATATTTATACAATTTTCAGAAATTATTTCATTCCCACTCGCTATTTCGTAAATTTGAAATGCGGCGATCAAGAAGCGTTATTGCAAACAGCAAAATAAAATACCATGAAAAAGAAGTCTAATCGTATCTGGAAGTTCTTCAAAGTATTAATTATCATCTTTATCAGTTTGCTGATAATCATCAGTGTACTACCATACTTTTTTAAGAACCAGATCATGGATTCGGTAAAGACAGAAATCAATCAACAGGTTGAGGCCAGGATTGATTTTAAAGACTTCGGTCTTTCATTGATCCGGAATTTCCCACATTTCAATTGTAATCTGGAAGGTATTAGCGTCGTCGGTATAAACGAATTTGAGGGCGATACCCTGGCATATATTCACTCATTTTCCATGACCATAGACCTGCTCAGCGTGATAGAAGGCGATAAATATAGAATTCGTAAGATTACCATTGAACAGCCGGATCTCTTGTTGAAAGTGAATGAGGATGGAAAGGCCAACTGGGATATTGCAAAAAAGACAGAGGAAAAAGTTGTAGAACCGGCCAGCGAAGAACCATCAGATTTTGTGGTTACACTTAAAAAACTGGAGATAATTAATGCCAATCTTTCATTTATTGATGAGCCGTCTGACATATGGATCATTCTTGATGGCCTGCAGCACACCCTGAGTGGCGATTTTGGAGCAAACAATACAAAAGTCAATTCACTTACTTTGATTAACTCAGCCACAATAACTGAAGGTGGTGTGAAGTATTTTAATAATTCAGTCATTGAGTTTAAAGCCGTTATAGATGCAGACCTTAAGAATGAGATATATACTTTTATGCAGAACAGCCTGAGAATCAATGAGCTGATACTGAAGTTCAATGGGTCGCTAGCCATGGTGAATGAAGACATCAATGTCACTATGACCTTTCAGGCACCACAAAACAAGTTTAAGAATTTCCTCTCACTTATCCCCGCAATCTATGCTAAAGAATTCCAGGGTATTGAAGCTGCCGGCAAGCTGGCAGTTGATGGTTATATAAAAGGCGTGTACAATAGTCAAAACCTGCCTTCCTTCAGGCTAAATATTGGGGTTGAGGATGCCATGTTTAAATACCCGGACCTTCCTTATCCTGTAAAAGATATCAACCTGGAGGTTCTAGTATCAAACAGTGGGGGGGATATCAATAATACGGAAATTGATATATCTAAATTCCATTTTAAAATACTGCAAAACCCGGTTAACATCAGGCTAAAGATTCAAAACCTGATGGAGGACCCGCTTATCGACGGAGAGATTAAAGGTATACTCGACCTTGCTGCGATTAAGGAGGTCTATCCTTTGGACGAAGGCGAGGATATTCAGGGAAAGATCACCATGAACGTTGCCACCCTGGGTAAGCTTTCTTCTATTGAAAATGAAATGTATGATGACTTTAAAGCTATTGGATCAGTTTTGGTACAGGGCTTTAATTATAAGAATAAAGATTTCCAGGAAGGTATGTTCATTCGAAATGCACAACTTAATTTTTCTCCTGCTTACCTTGACCTTGTCAATCTGCAATTTGACTATAAGGACAGTGATATGAAAGCCTCCGGAAAGATTGAACAATACCTGGGCTATGCGCTTGGAGATAAAACACTCGTGGGTAATTTCAGTACGACCTCAAGACTTTTTAATGTGAATAGCTTTATGGTCGAGATGGGAGAAGACAACACTGGTGCCAGTGATGATACCACTGAGCTCACGGCCATCAAAGTACCACCAAATGTTGATTTCCAGCTAGCTTCATCATTTGATAAGTTAATATATGATGATATTCTGATGGAAAACGTATCAGGCACAATCCAGGTTAAGGATGAAACAATCTTTCTAAACGATTTGAATGCAGATGTTTATGAAGGCACCTTGCTTGTCAATGGAAGCTACTCAACTCTGGACAGAACCAATCCTGTAGTAGATATGTCATTTGATATCCGGGATATAAGCATAACCGATGCTTATGCTTCCTTTGGGATCATGCAGAAACTTGCCCCTGTAGCAGAGCATGTATTAGGGAGATTTTCTACTGAGATGGCATTTAAAACAGACCTGAACCAGGAGATGATGCCGGTTTTAGCAACAATGATGGG
Organism: uncultured Bacteroidales bacterium; assembly: GCA_963753055.1. Classification (GTDB taxonomy): domain Bacteria; phylum Bacteroidota; class Bacteroidia; order Bacteroidales; family B18-G4; genus JAUWGC01. The sequence goes on from CAVWAP010000004.1 coordinate 897,537, forward strand.
GGATGGAGCTCTTAATACATCCAGGATCTCCGTTGAGAATGTCAAGAGCCTGGACATGCTCTCCAGCACACTTAAAATTGAAGAGTTCAAGAAAATGGACCTCAACCCGCTCAACATGCTGTTTACCATAGAAGAGGGAAAGGTCAATGTTAAACCCTTTGAGCTGAAATCTGACCGCTTCAAAGCTAATGTTAGTGGCTGGACTTCATTCGACCAGACAATCAATTATGTCATGAATATGGAGATCCCCCGTGAATTGTTTGGCACCCAGGCCAATGCTGCTCTTGATGACCTGGTCAGTAAGGCCAATGTAGCCGGGACTAACTTTTCACTTGGTGAAACAATCGATGTTGATGTTCTTTTCACCGGTACCGCAACAGATCCCAAGATCAGTACCAACCTTGCTAATATTGGAAAAAGCATCATTGATGATACTAAAAAGCAACTTGAGGAAGAGCTGAAGAAAAAGCAGGAAGAGGCCAAAAAGAAAGCCAGTGAGGAGGCTAAGAAAATTCTGGAAGATGCTGATAAACAGGCACAGAAGATAATTGCTGAGGCACAGGTAAAGGCAGATGAGATCATCATGGCAGCTGAGGCTGCAGCCATAGAAGTGCGGGCTGAAGGTGATAAACAGGCCAACAAACTCATGGATGAAGCCAAAGGAAAAGGGACGCTTGCAGAGCTGGGAGCAAAAAAGGCAGCTGATGAGCTGAAAAAAGAAGCCAATAAGCGTGCTAACCAGGTTGTTTCAGAAGCCAGCAAACAATCGCAAAATGTCATGAACCAGGCCCGAGCACAGGCTAAGAAGGTAAAGGACGATGCACAGAAGAGAGTGGATGCACTGAATAAATGAACAGTGACCACTGAACAGTGACCACTGAACAGGATTTTCCAATTTCCAACTTTCAGCTTCCAATTCACTAACCACTAACATTTTCATCCTGAGCGGAGTCGAAGGGCACTAACCACCAACCACTAAAACTTTACCTTCATCCCAAACCCAAAATTAATCCCGAAATCCCAGAAGCCCTGGAAGGTGTCAATAGTATGTGTGGGCCCGTCAAGACCCCTGATAATATGCCTGGAATTCAGCAGGTTATAGCAACTAAAATGTAATATGGCAGGGCTTTTAAAGAGCTCAAAATTGAACCCCATGTGAAGGTCCACTACATGGTACGATGGCATCCGGAATGATTGTGACCTGTCATCAGGATCATTGCGCAAAACAGGGTTGGAGTTGGCATAGAGCTTATCATAGTAAAGCCAGTTGACCGTGACCTCAAACTGCTCAAGGAAAACATAGGTTCCGCATAATCCTACCTGGATCATCGGAGCGTCACCAACATATAAACCGTCTGCAAAAAAGGCCACAGTGTCCACAACCACGTTGTCGCGATTAAAGACCTCAACTGCTACATTGTTTTTCCATTTCCAATCTCCCAAAGAGACCAGACCGCCAAGCTTTAAGCCCTTTGCCACTTGCTGATGAACTTCCAGCTCAATTCCAATATGTTGGGCATCAAGGCCCCGGATCATCACCGGGAGCAGGAACTGGTTATACTCGTTGGCAAGTAATGACCTGTCTTCCCAATAGGTGTAATATGCATTCAGCAATAGTTTAGTGACGCGATTGTGGAAGCCATAACCAACTTCTGCGGTCCTGATCTTTTCATTTTGAAGCATACTGCTGGGTTCGTTGGTGAAGTTTCCAAAGACATATTTAAAATATGGTACCCTGGAAAAATAACCCCAATTCAGATAAATGTTATTGAATTCATTGATATTGAAGTTAACACCTGCTTTCACGTCCCAACCATCCATTGTAACAACTTCACTGAATGGATCAGTTGCATAATTGTAATGATCGTACCGCTGGAACCATGATTTATTTAGTGATCCTGCAATGAAAGCAGAAATATGATGATCAGTATATTCAACCTGCCCAAAGAGATTCCCAAAATTGATGATGGCACCATTGTTAACCTTGACGACATCTCCCACATGCCTGATCTCCTCCCTTCCGGCAACGCCGTCAATTGCCCAGGAATAATCATCAATATAATACTGTCCGCCAAGCAGGTCCCTTACCTTTTGCTTGAGACTTGATTTGAAATAACGGTAGTGGACACCCAGCATCAACTTGAAGTTGTTACCTAGTTCATGTTCCAGGGTTGACATTATTCCCGTCCAGATATGATCAGCCAGAAAATCCGTCTGGACATTATACGACCATCCTGTAACTGGCTTTCCGCTTGAGAGATAGGCAGTATCGTCATTATTGTAATTATTCTGGTAAATGGCATCCCAGTCTATCTGCTGGCTTGGATTGCGATAATCCCAGATTTGCTTGTCAGTCATGAAGCTGTCGGACCATTTGCCTCCTCCATGACCTAATGAGAAATATACTGAGGTCGCGAGAAATGTCTTTTTTGTTATGTTCCAGTAATGATTAAGGCTGAAGTGAGGTTTGTGATAGAAATTTTCAGATGAATTATTGATCTTTCCATTATAACTGCCCCAGTCCTTATTGAATTTTACCCCATGCTGGTCTGTTTCTTCCTGTGTCAGGAAAAAGTTGCGCTGTCCATGTTTTTCAGGGTTACCCAGACCTATAAATACCAGCTTATGCTTCTGGTTGAATTGCTTGCTTACAGAGAGGAAATAGCCCCAGGCATCAACATATGTAGCGTCTACATAGCTGGAACCATGCAATCGTGACCCCAGGAATGTGATGGCCAGGCCATTCTTCAGCTTCCCGGTTGAATAACTGAATGAAAACTTCAGGTTCCCGTAGCTGGTAGCTGAAAATCTCATCGTACCACCACGAGACTCTTCTGTCGTTCGTGTGATAATATTGATTGTTCCCCCAACAGAGTTTAATGCAACCTTTGATGCTCCAAGACCTCTTTGTATTTGTATATGCTGAGTAGCATCGGCCAGTCCAAGCCAGTTATTCCAGTAAACCAGGCCATTTTCAACACTGCTGACAGGTATCCCATTGAGCAAAAGAGCAATATTATCCTGTTTGAACCCTCGGATATTGATTGCAGCATCACCACTTCCGCCCCCGGTACGGGTAGGGTATGCCCCGGGTGTCATTTTGGTAGCATTTGGAAGAGGCTGGTCTCCCAACTCAGTTTCAATCTGTTTAGCAGAGATGGCAGATACTGCTACAGGTGTTTTTCTGCTTTCAGCCATGGAGGAAATGATGTTAACTTCCTCCAATCCAATAATATAAGGATTAAGCTCAATAAATCCCAGATTAATGGTTGAGTCACGTATAACATCTACTTCCAGGCTTAATGCGGCATAACCAACACTGGAAATGTGCAACAGATGTAAACCCTCCGTTAATTCAATGCTAAATTCGCCTTTATTGTCTGTGATTGTTCCCAGGCTTCCCTGGTTATGGATACTGGCTTCCGGGATACTTTCCCTGCTTGTTTTATCAACGACCCTGCCAGTCAGGGTCCCCTGTCCGTAGGACATAATGGCCATTAGCATAAACGCAACAGCCACGCATATGGTGTAGTTTGTTTTCATATTCTTCTCCCATCCAGACTATACTGTCGGTTTTGGAGTTTCACCATATCAGTCACGCTTTTGGCGCGACTCGCGGACTATCACCGCCGGTCGGGAATTTCACATAAATATTGTGATCACCCTGCCCTGAAGAAATATTGTCAAGCAATTGCTTGCTTTAGTATTTAGGAACTGCCGGCAAAAGTAATTTTTATTTCGAGATGGGAAAATAGAATCGGTATAAATTATATCTGTGACCCCTGCCTTCGCAGGGGCAGGCCTGTAACCTGTGATCTGTGTCCCGATAGCTTTCGGGTTCAATCTTCAACTATCCTCTTTATAACCCTCAGCTTGTGTGTGTATTCGTTTAAATCAATGTTGAAGATCCCCTGGTGGTCGATTTTGTCGATCCTGACTTTTCCGGAGGAGTGAATTATTTGATTGTCAGGAAGTAAGATCCCTACATGAGTGATTTCACCCTCTTCATTATCAAAGAAGACCAGGTCGCCTTCCCGGGCTTCGGAAAGGAAATTAACAATACTGCCATGCCCGGCCTGAATACTTGAATCTCGTGGAATCTGGTAGCCGGCCATCTTGTAAGTGATCTGTGCCAGGCCTGAACAGTCGATGCCATGATGAGTGCGGCCTCCCCAGAGGTAAGGAACGTTTAAATATTTCCTGGACTGTTCGATAAGGCCCGGCCTGTCAAGTTTTTCACCTGGAGGTAGATAGGCTCCGGAGAACTGGTAAGCATGCTTGCCAATATTAAAATAATGATCACGTATGCCAGGCAGGGTGCTACCCATCGGGATATAGAAAGATTCACTTTGTGTGTCATGATTCATGGGAAAAAATACTTCATGTGAAACACCCGCTGCCTGTTTGGATGATTGAAACTCTTCTTCACTCAATATCTTTATTTGCTTTTCATCTATCCATCCCTCATAATTGTCAAATGCAGTGATGATCCTGACCCAGCCGGACCTGGATTCATAACAGCTGTAGGCTTCTCCAAATAGCAGTTGTGTTGAAAGCTCAGAACGATTCGATGGCTCACTACGCACAGGTATCATGGTACCGGCACAATACCCGTATCCTGTTACTTCACTAATTTTTTCAATCATGATAACGGTATTATGATTAAGCTATGTGAAATTATAATAAATTTGAACATATTGAGAATATAAATGTCTTTAGAAGTGAGTTCGCCTGAAAATTCTTAATTTCGCATAGTAATCCGAAATTCATGAAGAGATTCTTTTCTTTCATCCGCCACCATTACCAGGATATATACAAAGCTTTCCTTTTTATGCTGACCGGTGTTGTGTTATTGGTTATTTTCCCGCAAACAGGGATGTTTAAATATGAATTCTTCAAAGGTACACCATGGCTTCATGAGGACCTGTATGCTCCATTTGATTTTGCGATAAACAAGACATCGGAAGAGATCAACGCAGAAAGGGAGACAATCAGGCAATCCATAAAACCATATTTTATCTTTCAGGATGAGGTTTTTGAGAATGCGAAAACTAAACTGGAGGCAGAATTTGATAAAAAGTGGCCATTGCTGGATGAGAAGGTGAGCAGCAAAGAAAGGCTTAGAATAAGGAACCTCAGAGCGGCTGATCAGGTTCTGGGTGAAGTGTTTTATACCGGGATAATCAAGCCCGAGGTGGCTCTTGAAGGAATGAATGGTACTGATGCCATCATCCTTATCAGGAATAATGTAGCCCAGGAATCCTTTTTTGGAAGCTTGCTTACCATACAAACTTCAAGGGAGTTTATTTATGAAAGGCTGCAGAATCATAATAATATTGAGAACAACTTTCTTGCTGGCCTGATCCTGGAGGTGCTGGATTACAACGTGTTCTATGACGATGCCAAAACCCAGACAGAGCTGGAATCTTTGCTCTCAGGAATCTCTCTCACTCAAGGTTTGACTCAAACAGGTGAAAAGATTATCAGCAGAGGTGATATAGTATCCAATGATAAATACAAAGTGCTGCAATCACTTAAGGATTCCTTTGAATCTAAAGTTGGTACCTCAGGAAAGCTTTACATGATACTGATTGGGCAGATCATCCTTGTCATGATGACCATGGGTGTACTGGCCCTGTTCCTTGTATTTTTCAGAAAAGATATCTATAGCGATAATAAAAAGATTGTGCTGATCCTGATTATGCTGGTCTTTATGGTTTTGATTGCCAGTGTTGTGATCAAGTATAACCCGGATTTCATTTATATCATCCCTATTTGCCTGGTACCAATCGTAATCAGGGCCTTCTTTGATACCCGGCTGGCATTGTTCGTCAGCCTGATCACAGTGATCATAATTGGATTCATGGTCCCAAACAGCTTTGAGTTTGTATTCCTGCAGGTAATAACTGTTATTGTGTCAATCTTAAGCGTGGTCAACCTTCAGCGACGGTCCCAATTCTTCCTGACAGCCATATGGATATTTTTGACATACTCCCTCATCTATATTGGCCTCTCCCTGATCCAGGAAGGCAGCATAGAAGGCATAATGCCTCTTTATTTTGGCCTTTTTGCCGGTAGTGCTGTGTTGACACTATTTTCTTACCTGCTGATCTACATCCTGGAGAGGATGTTTGGATTCATTACTGATGTTACCTTAATCGAGTTATCGAATACCAATAATAAATTACTCAGGGAGCTTTCGCTGAAAGCTCCGGGTACTTTTCAACATTCTTTGCAGGTTGCCAATCTTGCAGAAGAAGCTATATATGCTGTTGGAGGAAATGCCATGCTGGTTAGGGCCGGTGCCCTGTATCACGATATAGGTAAGATGGATATGCCAAGTTTTTTTATTGAAAACCAGACTACCGGTATCAATCCACATGACGAGCTGACATACGAGGAAAGCGCCAAGATCATCATTAACCATGTTATCGGTGGAATAGAAAGAGCTAAGAAACACAAGCTGCCGGAGCAACTTATTGATTTTATACGCACCCATCACGGCACCAGGCGTGTTGAATATTTTTATATCATGAAGATGAGGGATGATCCCAATGAAAAAGTGGATGAAAAAGAATTCACGTATCCTGGTCCAATACCGTTTTCTAAGGAAACAGCCGTGCTGATGATGGCGGATTCTGTTGAAGCTGCATCACGCAGCCTTAAAGAGTATGATGAAGAGGTTATCGACAACCTGGTCGAAAATATCATTAGCAAACAGGTGGAAACTCTTCAGTTTGAAAACTCCGATATCACTTTTAAGGAGATTACAAGGATTAAGAAGATCCTGAAGATCAGGTTGATGAACATCTACCATATCCGTATCGAATATCCCAGGTAAACCAGATTATTTAGTCTTGATACCACTGCGGAGGTAATCCAGGGTGGCAGGACCCTCGTTGAATAAAAGATCTATTATACTGAGGTCTTCTATAAATCCATGTTTTTCCATGAAAACCTGCTGATAGGTATCGAAAGAGTATACAGATCCCTTACTTTTTGGATTAATGGTGTTTCTCAGATCCAGCATATCCGTTAACTTTTCCTTGTATTCCCCGGTGAAGCTGATCTTCTTCTCAAAACCTATCAATTCAATCAGGCCATTGAGCAGCTTAAGGTTTAGCTCAAATAAAGATGTAATCTCTTCCGACAGGATACTATAAAGCTCATCCTGGTAATGCATGAAAAAAGGAGAGGCATTGTAAGCTGATTCAATGGCTCTCCAGTGTTTTATAGTCCAGGGTTCACTGCTGGAAACAAGGACTTCATCGATAGGGGTGTGGTTACCCCTGACTTTAATTACCGGAATGGTCAGGGCCAATCTGCCATTAGCCCCAAAGATCTCAAACCGGTTCCTGTATGTTTGCTTTTGATAATTCTCCCTTTTTTCAAGAATAACTGCATCAGCATGATATACTTGATGCATATATGAAATGGGAGGCAAAAAAGCCGTTGAAAGGCATATTTTAGGAGTCCTGGGCAACTTTCTTACCTAAAAGGACCTCATCAATAACTTGCTTCATGGTTTCCTTTGGCAAAGCTCCCTGCGCCATTTGTGGCTGTCCGTCGGCCGGGCAGAATAGCAGTGAGGGGATGCTCTGAATCCCAAAAGCAGCTGAAAGCTCTCTTTCAACTTCTGTGTCAATCTTATAAATGTTAATTTTACCTTTGTACTCTTCTGATAATTCCTCTAGAATAGGAGCAACCATCTTACATGGCTGACACCAATCTGCATAAAAATCAATTAAACAAGGTAATTTTCCTTCAAACTTCCATTCTTTATTCTGTTCGAAATTGAATATTTTTTCCAGAAATGTTTCTTTCGTCAAATGTTCCATAATTAATTTGTCTTTTAATATTATTGTTTTGTATTTATTTCAGTTTCACTTTTCAGCAGGAATTCTTCGATCACCTGCTTGAAGGTTTCTTTGGGCAAGGCACCGGTCGACATCTGAGGTTTACCATTCATCGGAACGAAAAGCACTGCGGGGATGCTGCGGATACCAAATACTGAAGCCAGTTCCCTTTCTTTTTGGGTATCTACTTTATAAATGTATATCTCATCTTTATATTCAGCTGCCAGTTCTTCCATGATAGGTGCAATCATTTTACATGGCTTGCACCAATCAGCATAAAAATCAATAATACATGGCTTATCACCTGCATAAAGCCATTGGTCTTTATTGACTTCATAATTCATTACCTTTTCCTTGAAGGTCTCGTTAGTAAGATGTATTGTTTTACCTTCTCCAGCTTCAGCAATAACTGCCTTGCTGTCAGAATTTTCCTGTGCTTTTGTGTCGTTGAAATTACTGCAAGCTCCCAGGACAATCAACCCGGCTATGGATAGTATTAAGCTTAAATTCTTTTTCATGTTCATTTTATTTTACTTGAATTTTTTGCAAAAATAAAAAAAATTTTCTAATTTAAATCGCTTTAGTATCACTTTTCGTACTTTTGTATCAAAAACTATTCCACAGTCATAATGTCAGTTAACTAATGTCAATGATCGCACTCATATCTAAATTAGACCTGAAGGGATTCAATGCAAGATTTTCGAAAGATATTGATTGCCTGGAGTTTCTGGCGAATAGTAAATGGGAAGACGGCTATATATGCAAGAAATGCGGAAATAAGAATTTCTGCCATGGCAAAACCCCCTTTTCGCGACGCTGCACGAAATGCAAGCACGAGGAGTCTGCAAGCGCTCATACAATGTTTCATGGCTGCAAGATCCCGTTGAGGAAGGCATTTGAAATTGCTTACCTCGTATGCCAGGAACCTGACATATCTACCTATGCACTGTCCCAAAAACTGGGAAAAAGACAAATGACATGCTGGAAATTTAAGAAGAAAGTCCTCGCATGTATTCAAAATGAGCGCAATGAATGATAGCCCTACTTTTGAATTACAATCTTCTTATAATGAGTATCCTTGCCAGTGTTTATCCTGAGGATATAAATTCCATTTGGAATCTCTCCTGTATTTATTGATATTACCTGGCCATCACTGATAGAATGATATTCCTCACTCAACATTATTTTTCCGTTAATTGAAATCAGGTCAAACCTGGCAGTGCCGGAAGAAGAATGGTTTAATGATACATTGAGCTTATCCTTCACAGGCACCGGAAATACTTTCACCCGTAAATTGTTTGGTGTTTCTTCAACTCCTACCCAGTCGGCGTAATAGTAGGCTTCCCAGCCCTCATCAGTAATAGTGCCATTGGTGGTGAATGTCACAAACATTTGTCCATTTAAAGAAGTGACCATGTGTGCATTCTCACCGGAGAACTCACCCAGCAATTCCTGTGTAACCATATCATAAACCTTAAAAAGATCATTGTCTGCTTCAGTTTTGAATGAGGAAAAGAACAGACTGACAGTTTGTGCTCCCTCCGGCATAATCTTCCATATGCACTGTGTGCCATTATGATAATTGCTGGGTCCGCTGCCATCTGAAAAGGTGTCAGCCCAATATGTTGTCAGTGTGACCTGTCCGCTACAAAAAACAGGGATTTCGGATGTATATGTCAATAACCATCCCGGGGCTGTATTTGCTCCGTCAGAATTAAAACTGATAAATACTTTGTCACCTGTTGAAGTCACATCACCAGGCAGCTCAGAACCACTGTAAGTACCAAGGACAGGTGCAGCGCTTGTTTCACCATCATATATTGTCAGAACATCATTGGCATCAGTCTCAAATTTCAGGAAGGAAATAGTGATGCTGCTCACGGAATCATCTGGCATGATCAACCAGCTGCAGCTGGCGTCATCAGTATAATCATAAACAGGCCCGCTGCCATCATCAATTGTTCCATCAAATGATTTCAATGTGTCTGCTCCCTGGCAAAAATAGGGGTATTGGTACAGTGCTGTGTCAGGGAATGCATTGATGATCAGCTCCTGAGCGTTGTTGAAATTTGATCCACCGGGATTTAAGTTATCTGTATAAAAATAACCATCGTAAAGACCTCCCCACCCCCAGTTGAAATGATAGTGATGGTCTCCCTGGTATCCATCGCAGATAAAAGCATGTCCGCTGATCCATGGATTTGACCATCCCGCATAATACATTGGAATATGCTTGTCCAGGTGCGTGATAAGCAAGCTGTCCCAGTCCATTGTTGTACTGTCCCTGAAAACATACTGTGTCTCTGGTGAATATTTGAAGTAAGTCCTCAGGGTATAGGCTCCTTTATGATTTGTCATCCCGGAAGAATTGGCGCTGTATTCCATATCAACGGAAATGCCAAGATGTGAGAGGATTGTTGCAACTGGCAGGTTGGTGTTATATAGTGCAACTCCCATCTCATCCCATCTGTATGTCGTATTCCCGAAATCAGCTGAAAGTGTGCCGTATGGTGGCCAGGAGTAGGAATAAGAGCCTAATCCGGTATCAGGCCAACGAAAATAATTGACCAATTGCCCCAGGGCTGTCGCAACACAACCTGTGACACAATGACCTCCGGGCCCTCCGGCATCAGCAGGACATAGCTCGTTGTAGTACATCCCCTGATCCCAGGTAGTTGTCAGCATCGGCTCAATATCCTTTTCATCAGCATATACGATCAGCTCATCAGGATCATCTGTCAGTAAACGATCCCATTCACTCCTGATGAAATCAGCTGGTTCAAATGGATTGTTTATTGCATAACTGACCTGCAATTTATAGCTGTCGATCAAACCCTGAAACTGCACCGGTGGATCTATCGGACTGTATCTGCCATCAAAAGAATAACCCAATACAGGGTAGACATTGTCTGTTGCTGCCACGATAACAAACCCGGGATGGTTTAGGTTGAATATGTAAAAAGCTGTTTCACTGCCTTGTATTTCAACAAATACTTCTTCAACTTTAATATCTGAAAGGCTGATATTCTCATACTGATTGATCCTTTCATAGAAAAAGTGAATAGCAGCTTTTTCTGCCTGTTTTTGATCAATATTTGATGATAAGGCAATGTTTGCGGCAAATAACAGGATGAACAGGGGGATGATATATTTTCTCATGATCTGTGTTAAGATGGTACCTCATAAAAATACAAAAAAAAATGCTGTCCCGGTCGGGACAGCATTTTAATGAAAGGTATATGTTGTTAGTTTTACCTGATTATGATCTTTTCTGTAACAATGCCTTTGGTTCCGTTCAGGCTTAGAATATATACACCATTCGCAAAACCACTTAAGTCAATGACTTTGTCAAATTGTCCTGCATGGTTTTCAACCCTTTCTGTATATATGACCTGACCTGTCATGTTCATCAGTTTGATATCGAATGACTGCATTACATCAGAATTGAAATTGATGTTTAAGTGGTCATTCGCAGGATTTGGGTAGATGTACATATCGCCAAATACCTGGTCTTCACTGATACCAACATTATTGATCTCATAGTAAACTTCCCATCCCGGTTCATTGACGGTTGTGTTAGTGGTCCATGTAATAAACATAGAACCGCTGGTGGCCTCAACCGGATCAGGAAGCTCGGACCCTGAGAATTCAGCAATCTTAGTGTTGCCATCGTAAACTGACAGGATATCATTATCCTCTTCTGTCTCGAATGCATTGAAATAAAGGGTGATTGTCCCGGCATACTCAGGCTCGATGAGGAACATACATGTTGCAGCGTTATGGTAATAAAATGATCCGCTGCCGTCAGTGATGGTGCCGGTAGGTTCATTAAACTCTGTCATACCAGCACACCATTTTGGACTACTTGACTCAAATTCAGCTTTAAAGCCGGGGGCTGTACCGCTACCATTAGTTTCAAGACTAATGAACAACTTATTGTCTGATGAGGTAACCTGGGATGGCAGGGATGAGCCTGTGAATTCTCCAAGCATCGGGGCACTGGCATTCTCTCCGTCATATACTCTCACAAAATCACCAGCGTCCAGGTCAAAATGAGTGAAGTTTAGTTTTATATCAGAAACCGAATCTTGTTCGGTCTGAGGGTCAATCAACCAGGTGGCTGTCTGGTTATTGAGATAATCCTCTATCGGACCGCTGCCATCTGTGAAAGAGCCTGATTGGTGGGTGATAATGTAGTCTTCATCAGCATGGTACGGATAGTCAGGATCACTTGGATAAAAATCAGTAACACATCCCTGTCCCTGGTTATATCCATTAACACTACTCAATGAATAGTACCCATTCTGATAACCGCTCCAGCCAAAATTGAAATGAAAATCATCTCCCTGGTAACCATCGCAAACGAATGCATGACCACCGGATGTGGAATAACCGGAGTAATAGAGCGGCCTGGCCATATCAATCTCGCCTTTCAGAATATTGATCCAGCTTGATAAAGTATAGAATTCTTTCTCAATATATTGAGCATCCGTATAACGCCAGAAATTTTGCAGGCGGTTAGGTACCGCAGCACTGCTTGCGCCTGAGGCTATACCATTACTGCAATAATTCATGCTGACTGAAATTCCGCAATGGTACTGCAATTCAGCAATAGGTATAGGATATGTCCCGTCAATGACATCCTTCATGCCCTCCCAGGCATAGTAAGTATCGCCAAAGTTTGCAGAAAGTGTTCCGATAGATGGTGATGGGATATAGGAAAAAGATCCTGTACCGTTTATGGGATACCTGTAATAATACATGACCATTGCCATCGCTGTGGCGACACAACCTGCGGTACATTGTAAGCCGTTTTTTTCAGGACACAGGATATTATATGGTGATTCCTGGTTCCATAAAGCTGATGTTAAAGGACTAACATCACGATTGTCTTTAAGAGTGTTTAAGGAACTGATGTCTGCTGTCAGCAGATGTGACCATTCATCTTTTGTTTCCATGTCTGCCTCAAGCTGGTTCACACGAATATGATCGATCATATCGGCATATCCCTGCATGAAAGAAGTATAGGCATATGGGGCATTTATTGTGGTATATACCCCATTATATGAATAGCCTATCACCGGAGTATATACGTCTTCTCCTGAAACGATGACATAACCACCATGTGCAAAATCAAAAGCATAGTAAATGACCTGTCCATCTTCTGAGCGGACGTAAGCATTGATGATCTTAACATCTTCAAAAGCATTTCCATCGTTATACTGGTGCATCTTTTCATAAATGAAATTCTTTGCAACCTGCTCAGCATCTTTACGTTGGACCTCCCCGGCATAAACACTGGAGAATAAAAGTGCAAAAGCACTAAAAAGTAAACATAATCTTGTTTTCATAATCAGCATTAGTTTTGTTTGAGAAAATTAGATGCAAAGGTAATGATTTAAGTCTATTCTGCAGACTTAAATCCATTAAAATAACATTGGTTTCATTAATAATGACATGCAGCTTTGGCATATGGTTGCTTTACCAAAGGGTTTTTATTAATTTCGCCCTCTGTTTCCTTTGAAGAAATAATGCAATGGCTATACTGATCAAGCATATACAGGAACTCCTACAAATAGATAAGGAAAAGCGGGATTATGTCTCCGGGGCGGAGATGTCTAAAATTCAGACAGTTAAGGATGCTTTTATATTGATTGATGGGGTAAGAATTGCTGATTATGGCAAGATGAACGAATTAGACCTTACCGGATTAAATCAGAAATATCCCGGCCTGCAAGTTTTTGACGCAAGTGGCCGAATGGTATTACCGGCCTGGTGCGATTCGCACACGCACCTGGTTTATCCCGCAAGCCGGGAGATCGAATACATTGATAAGATCAAGGGCCTGTCCTATGAGGAAATTGCGAAAAGAGGAGGTGGAATACTGAATTCTGCAAGAAAGATGCAGGAAATTTCCGGGGAGGAGCTTTACCTATCAGCAATGACTCGCCTGGAAGAGATCATGTCGATGGGAACCGGGGCCGTTGAGATCAAGAGCGGTTACGGATTGGATGCTGAAGCAGAATTGAAGATGCTCCGCGTAATACGAAAGCTCAAAGAGACTTCTCCCATCACCATCAAAGCTACATTCCTCGGAGCTCATGCTATCCCCATGGAGTACAAAAATGACCAGACAGCCTATGTCGACCTGGTTATCAATGAGATGATTCCAAGGGTTGCTGCTGAGGACCTGGCTGATTATATCGATGTTTTCTGCGACCGTGGATTCTTCACAGTTGAAGATACGGACAGGATCCTGAATGCCGGTATGAAATACGGGCTCAAGCCCAAAATCCATGCCAATGAACTGGATTATTCAGGCGGTGTCCAGGTCGGGGTCAAGTATGATGCCCTCTCAGTAGATCACCTGGAATACACAGGAGATGAAGAGATTAATGCCCTGCAAGATTCTGATACAATGCCTACCTTGCTTCCGGGTGCTTCCTTTTTTCTTGGCCTGGTCTATGCACCCGCCAGGAAGATGATTGATGCAGGACTACCTGTTGCCATGGCCAGTGATTATAATCCCGGATCATCTCCATCAGGTAATATGCAGTTTATATTATCCATGGGGTCAATTGCTTATAAGATGCTGCCGGAAGAAGCTATACATGCTGTGACTATCAACGGGGCATACGCAATGGGAGTAAATGAAGAGCTTGGTACTATAACAAAAGGTAAAATAGCCAACCTGATTGTGACAAAACCAATACCTTCCTATGAGTTCCTGCCATACGCTTATGGTAGTAATAAGGTTGAGAAGGTAATGCTGAATGGGGAGTGGTTGGTGCTTAGTGGTTAGTGGTTAGTGGTTAGTGGCCTGCCCCTGCGTAGGCAGGGGTTAGTGATTAGTGGCCTGCCCCTGCGTAGGCAGGGGTTAGTGGTTAGTGTAATATATATATTTAGGATAGAGATGAAACAATTAATAGAATGTGTTCCGAACTTTAGTGAAGGAAAAGATATGTCGGTGATCAAGCAGATCACTGATGAGATTGAAAAAATTGCTGATGTCAAATTGCTGGATGTGGATCCTGGAGCAGCAACCAACCGTACAGTGGTGACTTTAGTGGGCTCCCCCGACCAGGTGATTGAAGCTGCCTTCCAGGCAGTGAAAAAGGCAGCTGAGGTGATCGACATGCGCAAACACAAAGGGGAACACCCGAGAATGGGCGCAACAGATGTTTGCCCTCTGGTCCCGGTGGCAGGGATAAGCATGGAAGAGACTGTGGAATACGCAAGGAAACTGGCCAAAAGGATAGGCGAGGATCTGGGTATCTCAGTGTACTGTTATGAATATGCTGCTTTCAAGGAAGAAAGAAAAAACCTGGCCAACTGCAGGGCAGGGGAGTATGAAGGCATGGCAGACAAGGTACAGACGGCTGAATGGAAACCCGATTTCGGACCAACGAAATTGAATGCCCGGGCAGGTGTTACAGCTGTTGGAGCGAGAGACTTCCTGGTTGCTTTCAATGTTAATCTGAACACAACCTCCACCAGGCGTGCCAATGCCATTGCTTTTGATGTCCGTGAGCGGGGCAGGACAAAAAGGGAAGGTAATCCAGTAACAGGAAAGATCGTCAAGGATGGAAATGGAAAACCGGTGATGATCCCGGGTTCTCTCAAAGCTGTTAAGGCTATTGGCTGGTTCATTGAAGAGTACGGAGTAGCCCAGATCTCCATGAACCTGACCAACATAACGATCACACCTGTTCATGTCGCTTATGATGAGGTTTATAAGAAAGCCAATGAGAGAGGTATCCGTGTAAGTGGCTCCGAGCTGGTCGGCCTCATCCCATTGCAGGCCATGCTGGATGCAGGGAAATACTTCCTCAGGATGCAAAACAGGTCATTGGGTATCTCTGAAAAGGAGCTGCTCAAGATTGCCATCAAGTCAATGGGACTGGATGAACTGAAACCGTTTAATCCTGAAGAAAAGATCATCGAATACATGATCGCTGATCATAACAGGAGCCGGCTGGTAAACATGAATCTGGATGAGTTCGCGGATGAAACAGCTTCCGAATCTCCTGCCCCGGGTGGTGGTTCTATTGCAGCCTATGTTGGTTCATTAGGTGTATCGCTCGGAACCATGGTGGCCAACCTGTCATCTCACAAAAGAGGTTGGGACGACAAGTGGGAATTTTATTCCGAGTGGGCTGAGAAAGGACAGAAACTCAAGGATGAGCTCCTTTATCTGGTGGATGAGGATACACATGCTTTCAATAAGATCATGGAGGCTTTCGGATTGCCAAAAGGCACTGATGAAGAGAAAAAGGCCAGGCTGGACACTATCCAGGATGCCTCAAAATATGCCATGGAGATCCCATTCAGGGTCATGGAGAAATCATTGGAATCGATGCAGGTCATGAAAGCCATGGCAACGGATGGACTTGAAGCATCCGTTTCAGATGCAGGTGTTGGTGCATTATGTGCCAGGACAGCAGTCATGGGTGCTTTTCTGAATGTCAAGATCAATGCTTCCGGGGTTGATGATAAAGACTTTGTGAATGATCTGCTTGGCAGGGGAAACAAGATTGAAGAGGAAGCCAACAGGCTTGAGCAGGAAATCATCCAGCTGGTTAATGAAAAGATTGAAAAACAATAAAACTGGTTTGGCTTATTGAGCGTTCTGGCCTGTAACAGCCTGTTTCTCAGATGTACTTTCAGACTCTTCCTTAGCACCAAATTCTTCTTCCAGGATATCTTTTAATGCTGCGGGTTGTACCTTCTGGGTTAACTTACCTTCAACGGAATATGCAATATTGCCGGTCTCTTCGCTCACCATGATAGAGATGGCATCCGACTGCTCAGTTATACCGACTCCCGCGCGATGGCGCAGGCCCAGGCGACGTGAAAGGCTGGCATTATTTGAAACAGGAAGAATAGTGCCTGCTGCCTTGACTTTATTATCGCGGATGATAATAGCTCCGTCATGAAGTGGCCCGGATTTCACAAAAATAGTTTCCAATAAAATGGAAGAAATCCGTGCATCAAGGGTTACACCGGTGTCTATGTATTGTTCAAGCTCATTTTTCTTGCTGATGACGATCAGGGCGCCGATCTTATTGTCAGCCATACGCTGGCAGGCAACAATGATAGGGTCAATATCCAGCACATTGTTATGCTTTATATTAATGCGCCAGAACAGGAAGCGCCTGTTCTTCTTCTGAATGAAAGCTGGCCGTCCCAGGGCCAGCAAAAAACGCCTTATCTCGGGCTGGAAGATGACTATCAAAGCAATAAAACCAACACTGATAAAGGCCCCAAGGATCTTACTCAGCAACTCCATCTGCAGGGCATAGACGATCTGCCAGAAGAGGAATAAAGCTACAATACCAAAGAAAATATTGATTGCTACCGTGCCTTTCAGCAAGTTGTATAGCTCAAATAACAGGATCGCTACAAGCAGCACATCTATGATGTCGAGCCACCTGATATCAATAAATGCTGTTATAAATAATTGGAACATGCCATAAAATTACTAAAAACTCTCAATCACCTAATAACTTAATCACTTAATCACTCAATAACTTAATCACAATCCTAATGGTTTCTACTGCTTCTTTCACATCATGGACCCTTAAGATATTCGCTCCGTTGAGCAAAGCCATCGTATTTAATACTGTGGTGCCATTGAGCGCGTCCGCAGGTTTGGTACCAAGCACCTCATTGATCATTGATTTCCTGGATACCCCTGCCATTATTGGAAAGCCCAGTGACTTCAGTCTTTCCAGGTGCTTTAATAATGTATAATTATGTTTAAGGGTTTTCCCGAAACCAAACCCGGGATCTATGATAATATTTGGAATGCCGGCAGCTACGGCTTCCTTCGCCTGCTTTTGCAAAAAAAACATGACTTCTTTAACCACATCCTCATAAACAGGGTTATCCTGCATATTTCCTGGCTTTCCCTGTATATGCATCAGGATCATAGGTGCTTCATATGCCGCCACAACATTAAATATCTTATCGTCGAATGTGCCGCCGGAGATATCATTGATCATATCTGACCCATGTTCAAGTGCTGCTTTCGCCACCTCCGATCTCCAGGTATCAACAGAGATTACAATTTCCGGGTAGGCGGACCTGATCGCCGCCAGCGCTGTTAGGATCTGGTTGATTTCCTTATCAACCGGTACTTCTGCTGCTCCTGGACGAGTTGAAACTGCTCCGATATCAATCATGGCAGCACCTTCATCTACCATTTTGCCGACCTGTTCAATCCATGCCGCTTCCTCGTGGTACAAGCCACCATCATAAAATGAATCCGGTGTGATGTTCAATACTCCCATCACTTTAGGTGTTGAAAAGTCGATGATTTTACCCCGGATATTCATGGATCAATTCGTATAAAAAAATGTACCTTTATCACGATTTTTTGGATTGAAATATCAAGTCCATTAGTGTACTTTGCGAAGATAACATATCGTATGGAAAAAACGGCAGAACAGTTTGAAAAGGTAGTTACCAAATGCAAGGATGTATTTAATAAGAAAATGCAGGATTACGGAAATTCATGGCGTGTACTCAGAACTCCCTCCCTGACAGATCAGATCTACATCAAAGCCAACAGGGTAAGAAGTATACAGGAAAAGGGTGAGAAACGTGTAAATGAAGGTATAATTCCCGAGTTTATGGGAATTGTCAATTATTCTGTAATGGCATTGGTGCAACTGGACCTTGGTGTTTCAAATGAGGTTGATTTAAGTGGTGAAGAAGCTTCCAAACTGTATGATCAGTTCATCACTAAAGCCAGAGAACTGATGGATGATAAAAACCATGATTATGACGAAGCCTGGCGTAACATGAGGATCAGTTCCCTCACAGATATCATTCTGATGAAGCTAATGCGCATCAAGCAGATAGAGGACAATGAAGGAAAAACCACTGTATCTGAAGGCCTTGATGCCAATTACTATGATATCATCAACTATGCCATCTTTGCCTTGATCATGTTGGATGAATAACTTGTCAAAAGCTGTATATGACTTTTATCAGGAATTTTATCAGGAATTTTGTGGGCCTGGTTTTTATTTTTTCAGGCCTGGTAAAGGGAATCGATCCGCTGGGGACTGCCTACCGTATTGAAGATTATTTTATCGCATATGGAACGGAATGGGCAATGCCATTGGCACTGTTTTTATCTGTGTCATTGTCCACCCTGGAGTTCTTACTTGGTGTTATCCTTGTGCTGAATGTACGGATTAAGTTTTTTTCCTGGATACTGTTCCTTATAATGATATTTTTTACTTTCCTGACACTTTATGATGCTGTTTATGAGCCCGTTCCTGATTGCGGATGCTTCGGGGATGCTATCAAGCTTTCAAATTGGAACACCTTTTATAAAAACATCATCCTGATCTTTTTAGCAAGTATCATCTTCATCAACAGGGGCAACTTCCGGTCTCTATTCTCAGGTAAACTCCAGAATATTATAGCTGCTGTATCTGTTATCCTGTTTGTTGGATTTTCAATATATAATTACCAGCATCTTCCTCTCAAGGATTTCCGGGAATGGAAAGTAGGTAATGATATGGAACCTGATGAGCACGGGGAAGCAAAAATCTACCTGACTTTCAGAAATGTAACAAGCGGAGAAACGAAAGAATATCTATCACCTGATTATCCATGGGAAGATTCAGCCTGGATGGCAACGTGGGAGTTTGTAGATCAAAGGATCGATGAATCCGGATTGATCAAGGCACATGATTTAATGATAGAAAATTCAGAGGGACTGGATGTTACTGCTGATTTTATCGATAATCCTGATTACCAGTTGCTTATTGTTGCATATGATCTTAACACTGCAGATAAGGAGTCATTTATTGAGATTGAAAAGCTATATCAACTATCTGACCATGATGGCATTTCCCTTATCGTTATTACCAGTAGCTTAAAAGAGGAAGTGCAGGAGTTTAGCAAAACCCTGGACCCTAATCTTGAGTTCTATTTCGCCGATGACATTGTTTTAAAGACCATGATCCGGTCTAACCCGGGGCTAATGCTGATGAAAGATGGTGTCGTGCTGGGAAAGTGGCATTACAATGACTTGCCTTCTTATGAGGACCTTACGGAAGATTTTTTCAACGTGATCAATGATTAATTATATCATCAGAAGACTTTTTTATGGGCTCCTGGTAATACTGGGGGTTATAACAGTTGTCTTCTTGCTTTTTAATGTATTGCCTGGAGACCCGGCGAGGATGATGCTTGGCCAGAGGGCAGATATAGCATCAGTTGAAGCCATTAATAAAGACCTCGGCAGAGACAAGCCTTTGTGGACGCAGTATTTTAATTTTTTAAATGATGTCTCGCCTGTTTCAATACATAACAGGATTGATGCTGATAGTTACTGGTATCTTGACCCTCAAAAATATAGTTCCTACGTTCAGCTTATTCCACTGTCTAAAAGTAAAGTACTTGTTTTAAAAGCACCATACCTGCGCCGCTCCTACCAGTCACAACGAAAGGTTTCCTCGATATTGGCGGAGGCATTTCCTAAAACGATTCTTTTAGCTACAGTCTCCATCCTTTTTGCCCTGCTAGTTGGTATTATCATTGGCATTATCACTGCCATAAAAAAAGACACATTTTTCGATAAGATTGCATTGGTGTTTTCTGTGCTGGGCATGTCCCTTCCATCATTCTTTGCCGCAATATTAATGGCCTGGGTTTTTGCTTTTTTGCTTTCAGATATCACCGGACTTAACATGACCGGTAGCCTGTTTAGTGTTGATGACTATGGAGAAGGACAATATCTTGACATGAAAAACCTGATTTTACCTGCCCTGACACTTGGGATCAGGCCACTGGCAATTGTTGTTGAACTGACAAGAAGTTCTTTGCTTGATGTCTTATCACAGGATTATATCAGAACGGCAAGGGCAAAGGGCTTAAGCAAGACGAGAATTATCGGAAAGCATGCCCTCAAGAATGCAATGAATCCTGTTGTGACAGCCATATCAGGTTGGTTTGCTTCATTGATGGCAGGTGCAGTATTTGTAGAATATGTATTTGACTGGAAAGGGGTAGGGGTGGTGATCGTGGATGCACTGGAAAAATATGATTTCCCGGTGCTCATGGGCGCCGTCCTGACCATATCCGTCATATTGGTGTTAATTAATATTTTTGTGGACATTATTTACGGGGTACTGGATCCCAGGGTCAGATTCGCCTGACCGGCGGGATAACGAGATTAACGGATTAACAGATATCTGAAATAACTTATAACTTAAAACCTATAACCTATAACCTATAACCTATAACCTATAACCTATAACTTATAACTTACAACATGAGAAAAAAAATAGTAGCAGGCAACTGGAAAATGAATAAAACCTTTGAGGAAGCAGAGGACCTGGTATTTGATATCGTAGATTACCTGGATGAGCACGAAATGAAAAATACAGAAGTGGTTCTATGCCCTCCTTTTCTTTATCTGGAGCTGGCATCTGATGCTGCTGCTGAATCATCTGTAGAGATAGGTGCTCAGAATGTATATGCGAAAGAATCAGGGGCATACACGGGTGAGGTATCTGCTCCAATGCTGCAATCAATGGAAATAGGGTACTGCATCATTGGCCATTCAGAACGGAGAAAGTATTTTAATGAGTCAGGTGAGTTCCTTGCCGAAAAAGTGCTGGCATGCCTCAGCCATGATATAAAACCAATCTTCTGCATAGGTGAAGTGCTTGAAGAAAGAGAAGCCGGAAATCATTTTAAAGTGGTTGAAAACCAGCTGACTGAATCATTGTTCCAGCTGGGCAAAGCACAATTTCAACATGTAGTTATCGCCTATGAGCCTGTTTGGGCAATCGGCACCGGAGTCAATGCAACATCTGAGCAGGCACAGGAAATGCATGCCTATATCCGCTCCCTCATAAGCAAGAAATACGGAGAGGAAATTGCAGATGAAACGACCATTCTTTATGGTGGCAGTTGCAACGCGCAAAATGCTGCAGAGCTTTTTGCCAATCATGATGTTGATGGTGGCCTTATCGGTGGAGCATCCCTGAAAAGCACCGACTTCATTGAGATAATCAAACAAAACAACAAGGCTTGATAGGCTTATAACACTCCTTTATGGCTTTGGATTATATCGCGCTTAGTATACAGATGGCTGAAACTGCCAACCCGGAAAACATTATTGCGGAACTTGACGCAATTGGCTTTGATGGGTTTTGGGAACAGGATAACGCATTGACGGCATATGTGCCCAAAGCAACATATAATGAACAATTTCGTAAAGAAGTTGATGTTTTCTGCGAGCAAATGGGACTGCACTGTGAATGGAGCGAGCTGCCCGACCAGAACTGGAATAAATCCTGGGAGAGTAATTTCCAGCCTGTGACAGTCAGGAATCAGTGCCTGGTCAGGGCCCCATTTCACCAACCTGGCCCGGAATTTCAATTTGATATTATCATTGAGCCCCAGATGTCGTTTGGTACAGGACACCACGAAACGACATCAATGATGATAGACTTGATCATGGACATCCCGCTGAAAGGGAAAAATATCCTGGACATGGGAACAGGGACCGGTATCCTTGCTATCCTGGCCCGGATGATGGGTGCAAAGGATATTTTAGCCGTGGATAATGATGAATGGGCCTATAAAAACACGCTGAATAATGTCAGTTGGAACAAAATCCAGGGCTTCGATGTTGTCCTTGGTGATATCTTGTCAATAAAAAACCAGAAATTTGATATAATATTTGCGAATATTAACCGTAATATTCTATTGAAAGACATTGTTTATTATGCTGATGCCCTGAATGCAGGGGGACAATTACTGATGAGTGGTTTTTATTCCAAAGATTTGGAAAGCATTAACGATGTGGCAAGTAGCAGTGGATTAACGCGCGAAAAGAGCATCACATTAAACGACTGGACAGCAGTTCAGTATATTAAAAGAACTGAATAACCCATGATGAAGCAACAACTGCCAATTATACTTGTTCTTTTATGCTTCTTACTCACAGGTTCGGAAGTGTGGGGACAACAGACTGAGAGAAAGTTTACGCGAAGTTATGATGCGTATGCTGCTGAATTGTCTGCTATGTTTTCAACAACAAAGAACAAGAATTATCTTGAAAAGAGTGAGGCTTTAATGAACCAGTTCAATTCCTACTGGTCATCGCCATTCTATACCAAAGAGCTTCGCGAGAAGATCTATGACATCTCAGATATTATGCTGGAGAAAAGGATGTACGCGTTTCCACGTTTCTTCGATTTTATCTCCTGCATTGTCTACCTGGGAGAAAGCAGGGTTGATAAGGAAAGCATTAACACCTGGCTGGTGCGGACAGAATACCTGGCCCGGAACGTCAAAGACAGGGATTATGGAAAGTTCCTTGAACGATCTCTTGAACTACTGAAAGATAAAATCATTTATCAAAACCAATCACGGATATGGTATTTTAAAAAAGGCAAGTTCACTTATTCTTATGATACTGCCTTTCTTGTTCATTTTGAGGAGGTTGACATTATTGGAAAGACACGCCAGGACAGCACGGTGATCCTTGGAACCAAAGGGATTTTACATCCTGATAGAAATATTTGGATTGGTGAGGGTGGAATCATTAACTGGAATAGGGTAGGGTTGGATGAGGATAAGGTATTTGCCAAACTTAAAGATTATAAAATTGATATCTCGCTGATCCGGTATAATATAGATTCTGTTGAATTTCATAATAAAGACCTGTTTGCTGAGCCCATGCTGGGCAGCCTGGAAGAAAGGGTTTCTTCAAGCACTGCCAATGAGAGAACTTCATTCCCGCGTTTTGATTCCTATTTTAAAAATTACGCTCTCGCCGATCTTTATGACAATATTGATGGTGAAGGTGGGGTTTCTATGCAGGGCAAAAAGGTGATAATTAATGCGGAAGGCGACAAGTATGCAACCCTGTACTTCAGGAACAAAAATAATCATGACATGCAGTTTAAGGCAAGCGAGTTTGTTGTCATGGACAACATGCTTAATGCTGAAAGAGCTCAATTTACCATGTATTATAGCACTGATTCCCTCCATCACCCTGGCATCCAGGTGCGCTATAATATGGAAACCAATATATTGGAACTCATTCAGACGAACCCGGGGAACCTGCGCATTCCGTTTTATGATTCATTCCATATGATAAATGTATATTCTGAAACTATGGTTTGGGATCTTAATGAAGATAAATTGGCATTCAAAGCTATACAGAGTGTAGGCAATGAAAGCCAGGTGGTCTTTGAATCTGATGAGTTCTTCTCTGAGTACGAGTTTTTTAAGTTACAGGGTGTTGATGTAAAAAATCCACTTGATGTGATCAAGGATTTTACTGAGGATTATGGTACCATGGAGGTTAGCCCGGAGGTGCTTGCTGAATATATCAGGAAGCCTGTGGAACAGGCCATGGCCATGCTGCTCGTACTTGAGAGCAAGGGCTTTGTAGAGTTTGATCCAAAAGTAGAAAAGGCCCTTGTAAAACCAAGGTTGTTTGAATACCTCGATGCCAAAGCGGGATACATCGATTGGGATGTGATCAGGTTTGAATCGATCACCAGGCTGCAAAATAATGCGGAAATTAACCTGGAGACATTTGAAATGGAGGTGCTTGGTGTTCAGGAGATTACCCTGAGTTATCCTCAAAAGGTGTACATCTATCCCTATGAAGGAAACCTGACGATGACAGAGGGCAAAGATTTCTTCTTTTCAGGACAGGTTAAAGCTGGGTTGTTTGAATTTTATACGCATGATTGTTTCTTTGATTATGATTCCTTTAACCTTAAAATGCCTGATATTGATTCTGTGAGCTTTTATGTTCGTCTCGATAGCCTGAACGATGAAGGTATGCAAAGACTGAAAAAGGTAAGATCAGTCATAGAGGATTTAGAGGGTTATATTATTATCGAAGAGCCTAATAATAAGTCGGCTGCCATAAAGCATCCCCATTACCCTGTCTTTGTTTGTGAAAGCAATGCCTTTGTCTACTATGATGATGGTTTTATCAGGAATGGCGTTTATAACAGGGAGTCTTTTTTCTATGAACTGGATCCTTTTACTATCGATAGCCTTGATAACTTTACAACTGATGGCATCAGGTTTAAGGGCTACCTTGAATCGGCCGGGATCTTTCCTGTAATAGACCAGGATCTTGTGGTCATGCCCGATTATTCTTTGGGCTTTGTCACTACTACTCCAGTAGAAGGTAGTCCCTTATATGGTCACCTGGCTTCCTTTGAAGACACAATTAGATTAAATGTCAAAGGGTTTACAGGTGATGGTGTGATGCAATTCCTTAATTCAACCTCTGTATCAGAAGATTTTGTCTTCTACCCGGACTCAACCAGGGCACTGGCTGAATCATTTATCCTCAGAGAAGCGGAAGGAGCTATCGAATATCCTTATATTGAAGGTTACTTGATTGACGAAACATTACTGCCCGATACAGGCATCCTTGTATTGGAAAATACAGCAAGCCCGTTCAGCGTGTTTGCCAATGAATCGGAGTTTGATGGAACGCTATTCCTCAGCGAAGGCGCTGTTGACGGTAAAGGTTTCTATATATTTGAGAATGCGTCTATTGCCTCTAACCAATTCCATCTGAAGCACCATGAGATCGCGGCAGATACTTCATATTTCTGTCTGTATACGGATACTACCTTCACTGATACTGCATTTCTTGCCAGCGAATATCGATCCAAAGTGGATTTTCAGGACAGGCTTGGTAAATTCTTGTCCCAGGGGGAGAATTCATTGCTGGAGTTCCCATTCAACCAGTATATCTGTACCATGGATGAGCTGGATTGGAAAATGGATGAACACCAGATGGTCATGAACAACCAGGCTGTAGCCCAGACATTAAACCTGGATGAGGTCAGTATGTATGATATGGTTGACCTTGACCTTTCAGGATCGGAGTTTATCTCAACACACCCGGAACAGGATTCGCTGAAGTTCTTTACTGTCAAAGCCAGTTACGATATGATAAATAATATCATATATGCGGAGGATGTAAGGATCATTAAGGTGGCGGATGCTGCTATTTTCCCAAAGGATGGCATTGTAACCATCCAGGAAAATGCCCTGATGGAGACATTGAAGAACACTTATATCATTGCTGATACAGTTAATAAATACCATACCATCCACAATGCAAATGTTAATATCCATTCCAGACATGATTACCAGGCTAAAGGCTTTTATGATTATATAGATTATACCGGTGAAATCAGCAGGATGAAATTCGATTATATCGGTGTGGACTCCCTTGGCAGCACTTTTGCCCTTGCCAGCATTGCTGATACTGCGGATTTCATGCTGAGCCCGGAATATTACTTTGCAGGTAATATCAGACTTGATGCGGCTGAAGAATTCCTATACTTCGACGGAGGCTTCCGAATCTCACAGGATTGTTATGGACAACCGGAATACTGGGTGAGCTTTGATACCCTGATTAATCCTAATACACTGGTATTTCCTGTCCCGAAACAGATGTATGATATTTATGGAGAACGCCTGTATTCTTCGATCAATTACTCCAGGTTGAAAAAAGGATTCTACCCCTGTTTCTTTGTTGAGAAGTGGAACAACAAGGATACCCGAGTGTTAAATGCGGACGGTTATATGGGCTATGATCAGAATACCTCATCTTTCATTATCAGTAATGACCTGTTTGGGGAGAAACAGGAGCAAAGTGAACAATACCTGACGCTGGATGAGACCAATTGTACCCTGAGAGGTGAAGGAGGGCTTGATATGGCTGTTGATATGCCTTATATCGACATCAATGCCTACGGGCAGGCCAACTATATGATCATACCGGATTCAATTCAGTTTAAGCTCGTTACCGGTATTGACTTTTTTATGGATGAGGAATTGCAGGAAATGATTACAGAAAGCCTGAAGTTAGCTAACCTGCGGGGTATTAATATCAATACAGAATTCTTTGCAGATGCTTTGCAGTACTTTGTCAGCCCTGCCGAAGCGGAAAGATATCAAAGTGATGTTCAACTATATGGTATTGGAAGAAAGATACCACAGGAACTAAGGTATACTATGTTTATTGCCGATGTCAACATGGTATGGAACCCATCCACCCATTCCTACATATCTAAGGGAGATATCGGAATTGCCAATATGGGCGATGTCCCAATAAATAAATATGTGAATGGTTATATTGAAATAGGGCTCAGGGAATCAGGTGATTATATGAATATATACCTCGAGATTACCAAGGGCTTATGGTATTTCTTTGACTACAGGAATTACATTATGCAAACCATCTCATCAGATGAAGCATACAATACAATCATGTTGGATATGAAGGATGACAGGCGTATTATCAATGACAGACATGAGGATGAGTCATACGAAATAGTCATTTCAAGCAAAAGAAAGCGCGTTGAATTCCTGCGTGATATGGAAAAAGTATTCGGGTATTAAAGTTATTATGATTTCATTTCCACTAATATTATTGGTTCTGCTGGCTTACCTGCTTGGCTCCATTCCCTCATCTGTATGGATCGGCCGATGGTTTTACAAAGTTGATGTCAGAAATGAAGGTAGTGGTAATGCAGGCGCTACCAATACGATACGCGTATTGGGTTGGAAGGCAGGCGTTCCTGTTCTGATCCTGGATGTCTTTAAAGCCTGGCTCGCTGTTTCAATAATAGATTGGGTTCCGGGGTCCTGGTATAATCCGGAATACATCGACTTTTACAGAATTGGGCTTGCGGTAGCGGCTGTGCTCGGAAATATTTTCCCAATTTTTGCAGGTTTTCGTGGTGGCAAGGGTGTTGCAACGCTTCTGGGTGTTGGCCTGGGATTATATGGATCTCTGGTAGGCTTCCCAGTTGGCATATTCCTCATATTGCTGCTTGTTACTGGTTATGTTTCGCTTGGTTCTATCACTGCAGCCATAGCCTTTCCATTCTGTGTATACTTTTTCAGTGACTTATCACAGCCTTATATCATCCTGGCCATCTTTGTAGCCATTTTTGTTCCGCTCACCCATTGGAAAAACATCATCAGGCTCATAAAAAGAAAAGAAAACAAGGTCAGGATCAGGAAAAAGTAATGATTTATGAATATTTTTGCACTTGATTAATCCTATGATATTTTTTTTAACTTTACATAGGATTAATGCATGTTGAAACCTGAAAAAATTATCATATGAAATTTATTGTATCCAGTTCACTGTTGTTGAAGAACTTATCCGCACTGAGTGGCGTATTGAACGCCAATAATACCCTTCCGATTTTGGACGATTTTCTCTTTGAGCTGAAAGGGGAAACCTTGCATATCACTGCCTCCGACCTGGAGACCACAATGACTGTGACTGTTGCCACGTCCAAGTCTGAGCAGGATGGGGCTGTTACGATCCCGGCAAAGATTCTCCTGGATACCCTGAAGACATTTTCCGACATACCCGTTTCCGTCACCATCAATAAAGAAACGCTGGGTGTTGAGATCTCTGCCGGCGAAGGTAAATATAAGATGAGCGGACATAGCAGTGATGAATTCCCACAGGCACCGGTGCTGGATGAGGTTACATCCCTGCAGTTCAAGTCTGATGTTCTTGTCAGCGCTTTTAACAGGACCATCTTTGCAGCAGGTAACGATGAACTGCGACCAGTCATGTCAGGCGTTTTTTGTGAACTGACTCCTGATAATGTGACTTTTGTTGCTACAGATGCCCATAAGCTTGTTAGATACCGCAGGAATGATATTAAATCAGAGGTCGCCACCTCATTTATACTTCCCAAAAAGCCCCTGACGCAGTTGAAGAATATCCTATCGACAGGAGAGTCTGAGGTTGAAGTGGGCTACAATTCAACCAATGCCATTTTTACTTTTGATAATGTGAAATTAATCTGCCGTCTTATTGATGGTAAGTATCCCAACTATGAAGCGGTGATCCCTGTTGACAATCCTAATAAGCTGATCATTGAAAGAGCTTCATTATTGAATTCCATCAAGCGTGTAGCCATATTCGCGAACCAATCAACGCACCAGGTTAGGTTTAAGCTCTCCGGCAAGGAAATGATCCTCTCTGCCGAAGATATTGACTTCTCAAATGAAGCCAAGGAGCGCCTGACCTGTAATTATGATGGGGAAGATATGGAGATTGGCTTTAATTCGAGGTTTATCCAGGATATGCTGAACAACCTTGATATTGAAAATATCCGTTTTGAGATGTCTGCACCCAACCGTGCCGGACTGATCCTGCCTGTTGAACAGGAAGCCGATGAAGATATCCTGATGCTGGTGATGCCGGTGATGCTGAACCAATAACCGTAGCACCATATTTAATGTTCCATGTTCAATGTTCAATGTTCCATGTTCCATGTTCCAGGGAGCAGCACATCATCATTAACAAATTAACTCTTACAACAATAGGATGATGACTTCTACTTTATTAAAAAAGGGGTGGTGGAGAATCTGATGTGGATCAAATGTCGGTAGATAGATATAAATGACAATCATTATCACGACCCCGGAGGGGTCGAATATGGTTGAGGTTTAAAAGGGATGGAATCCTACGGGATGGAATCCCTTTTCATTTGTGTAAATTTTGTTTAATAGACTCATTATTAATTGGATAAGAAAATTACTGCGAACAAAAAAGGGACTCCATCCCGTAGTATGGTGATGCTGAACCAATAGTCATAGCACCATATTTAATGTTCAATGTTCAATGTTCAATGTTCGATGTTCGATGTTCCATGTTCCATGTTCCATGTTCCAAGTAGTTTGAACATTTTCCATTGATTATGGAAGGTGTTATTTACCAGGACACTGCATCACAACACTTTCCTTGATGTTTTTACCTCCATACGCCTTGTCAAAAGCAGCACAGAACTGGTCAGCCAGTTTCCTGGCCTGAGCATCATATCCAGCCTTGTCTTCCCATGTATTTTTGGGATTCAGCATTTCAGAAGGAACACCCGGGCAGCTTGTTGGGACCTTCAGGTGTAGAAGCTCATCTTCATAATATTCAACAGATTCCAAGGATCCATTCAGCGCTGCTTCAACCATCTTGCGTGTAAGCACAATGTCGATCCTTTCACCAACCCCGTATGCGCCACCGCTCCAACCTGTGTTGATCAGGTAGACATGGGTATTGTGTTTTTCCATTTTATCGCCCAGCATGGAAGCATAGATATCCGGGTTCAATGGCATAAAAGGCTGCCCGAAGAACCTTGAAAAAGTGGCCTTCGGCTCAGTGATACCTGTTTCAGTACCGGCAAGCTTACTTGTATAACCCATCAGGAACCATAGCATTGCCTGCTCTGGATTTAGTTTGGACACCGGTGGCAACACGCCGTATGCATCTGCAGTGAGAAAGAGAATGGTTGTGGGATGCCCTGCAGTTGATGACTCCTTGATATTCCTTAAATACTTAAGTGGATAGGAGGCCCTTGAGTTCGGTGTGAAGCGGTCATCATCATAATCCAGCCTTCCATCTGGATATATCATTGCGTTTTCCACGATAGAACCATGATTTAAGTAATCATCCTTATGCATCACCGCATCATAAATGTCCTTTTCCTTCACAGGGTGTATATTGATCATCTTGGCATAACATCCATTTTCAAAGTTGGCTATACCGTCATTACTCCAGCCATGCTCATCATCACCCAGCAGTGCACGTGTGGGATCAGCAGATAAAGAGGTCTTTCCTGTACCTGATAATCCAAGCAGCAAGGCTGAATCTCCATTATCACCCTCATTGGCTGAACAGTGCAGAGGTAAAATTCCTTCAAAAGGAAGTAAATAGTTCATCACAGTGAATAACATTTTCTTGAGGCTTCCACAATATGCTGATCCAATGATTACACCCACACGACGGTCCATATCCATAGCAACAGCCATGTTGGATGTACTGCCGTCAGGCATGGTCCGTAGCCTGCCCTCATATTTTTCAGCCTGCAGTTTGTTATAAGGTAACTGGATGAGGTAATAACCGTTATTGCAAAACACACTCTTTTCCAATCCATCTGGGACGGGCCTGAACATGTTGTCGGTGAAAAGGGCTTGCAAAGCATCTGAGGTTACTACCTTAACTGGCAAGGCGTAACCAACATCTGCCCCGATGACCCTGTCTGTCATATACATCTTATCCTTCTCTGCCATCATTGCCAGGGCATCTTCAAAAAGCATATCAAATGTCTCAGCATCGATAGGAATATTGTTTGGTGATGTCCAGTCAATATTTCCTTCACTCTCCGGTCGTTTTACAATGACGGTGTCTTTAGGACTTCGACCTGTTGATTCCGGAGGGGTCCATGTTGCCAGGGCACCGCTTTCTGCAATGATAGCTTCCCCGTTATCCACTGCCTCACGGATCATTTCTGGTCTTTCAATATTTGCTAAAACATTTTTGTGTGCCTTAACGGCATCGTCTAATTTGCTTTTTAAGTCCATATTTTTTCCAATTAATTATGTGATCAACCTAATTAATGTATTAAAGATAAGAAAAATAAATAAATGACCGGTATTAACTATGTTGATAAGTTTGTATTTGCTTATGCCTGTGTTATCGCGGCCTGCGCAGCTGCCAGTCTTGCAATTGGCACACGGTAAGGTGAGCAACTGACATAGTCAAAGCTCAACGTGTTGCAGAATGCAACAGAAGATGGCTCGCCACCATGCTCTCCACAGATACCAATCTTGATATTGTTTCTGGTCTTTCTTCCTTTTTCAACTGCCATTTCCATCAGCTGTCCAACACCTTCCTGGTCCAGTACCTGGAACGGCTCCTCATCAAGGATGCCTTTCTTCAGGTAGATGGGTAAGAATTTACCAGCATCGTCCCTGGAGTAGCCAAATGTCATTTGTGTCAGGTCATTGGTGCCGAAGGAGAAGAACTCTGCAGATTCAGCGATCTTGTCGGCCACCAATGCTGCCCTGGGAACTTCGATCATTGTTCCAACCAGGTAGTTAATCCTGTCCCCACGTTCTTCGAATACCTTCTCTGCTGCGGCCCTTACAATATCTTCCTGCATCTTCATCTCTTTATAAGTGCCTGTCAGTGGGATCATGATCTCCGGCAGGGCTTTGATACCTCTTTTTTTCAGGTTCATCGCTGCTTCAATAATAGCACGTGCCTGTATTTCAGAGATCTCCGGGTATGTATTTCCAAGCCTGCAGCCACGATGTCCAAGCATCGGGTTGAATTCTGAAAGATCTTCAACTTTTTGTTTGATCACATCAACCGTAACACCCATTTCATCTGCCATCTCCTGCTGGTTTTCCTGCTCATGCGGAACGAACTCATGCAATGGAGGGTCAAGTAACCTGACAGTTACCGGAAGGTCGTGCATGGCCTCGAAAATGCCTTCAAAGTCTTCACGCTGTATAGGCAGCAGCTTATCTAATGCTGCTCTTCTGCCTTTCTCATCGTCTGCAAGGATCATCTCACGCATAGCTTTAATGCGGTCACCTTCGAAGAACATATGCTCCGTCCGGCACAGGCCAATTCCCTGTGCACCGAAGTTACGGGCCACTTCTGAATCATGTGGTGAGTCTGCGTTGGTCCTGACCAGCATGGTAGCATATTTATCAGTGAGGTCCATCAACTTTGCGAAATCACCATGAACCTGAGGCTCAATAGTACCAATCTGACCTTCATAAACCTCACCTGTTGATCCATTCAGTGAGATCCAGTCGCCTTCCTTAAAAGGCTTGCCATCAGCTGTCATGATCCTTGTTTTATAATCGATCTGTACGGAACCGGCACCGGAAACACAGCACTTACCCATTCCTCTTGCAACAACTGCAGCGTGTGATGTCATACCACCACGAGCGGTCAGGATACCCTTTGCCGAGTTCATACCCTTTAGGTCCTCGGGTGATGTTTCAACCCTTACAAGTATCACGCTCTTACCCTTATCTGCCCACTCTTCAGCATCATCGGCGTGGAAAACGATCTGCCCTGTGGCAGCGCCTGGGGAGGCCGGGAGGCCTTTCGCCAATACTACAGCCTGCTGGATGCCTTCAGGATCGAAGACAGGGTGGAGGAGCTCATCAAGCTTATTCGGCTCATTGCGCAGTAATGCTGTCTTTTCATCCAGCTTGCCCTCATCGAGCATGGCCATAGATATCTTTACCATGGCGGCACCTGTACGCTTACCATTCCTGGTTTGTAATAACCAGAGTCTGCCTTCCTGTATGGTAAACTCAAGGTCTTGCATATCAGCATAATGATCTTCCAGTTTTTGTTGGATATCATCAAGTTCCTTATAGATTTCAGGCATAACTTCTTCAAGTGAAGGATAGTTGGCAGCCCGGTCTTCTTCACTTACTGTTGCCAGTTTGGCCCAGCGTTGTGAGCCCTCTTTGGTGATCTGTTGTGGGGTACGGATACCGGCCACAACATCTTCTCCCTGTGCATTGATCAGGTATTCACCATTAAAAATATCTTCTCCGGTACCAGCATCACGGGTAAAGGCAACACCGGTGGCAGAGCTGTCGCCCATATTTCCGAATACCATTGCCTGGACGTTAACAGCTGTTCCCCATTCATCCGGGATATTGTTGAGCTTGCGATAATACACCGCACGGTCGTTGCCCCATGAATCGAAGACAGCCAGGACGGATCCCCAGAGCTGTTCCCAAGGGTCAGTCGGAAAGTCTTTTCCTGTTTTTTCCTTTACGGCAGCCTTGAAGCGACGCACCATCTCCTTAAGGTCATCTGTTGAAAGGTCGGTATCGAGCTCAACACCTTTTTCCTCTTTAAGATTTTCTATAATGACCTCAAATGGATCATGATCTTCTTTGGATTCCGGTTTCATTCCCATAACCACGTCGCCATACATCTGCACAAAACGGCGGTAAGAGTCCCATGCAAACCTGTCATTACCTGATTTTTTAGCAATTCCTTCAACGGCTGCATCATTCAGTCCCAGGTTCAGGACGGTGTCCATCATGCCCGGCATTGAAGCCCTTGCACCTGAACGAACAGAAAGCAGGAGTGGGTTGTCACTACTGCCGAAGCTGGTTTCCATTACTTCTTCCAGAAAGCTTACGCCATCTTCCACTTCAGCCTTGATAGCTTCGATAGTAGCATCCCTTCCTTTAACATAATAATCATTGCAAACCTCTGTGGTGATGGTAAATCCGGCAGGTACCGGCACACCGATCAGGTTCATCTCAGCCAGGTTGGCACCTTTGCCACCAAGGAGATTTTTCATAGTAGCATTGCCTTCGGCAGTGCGGTTCCCAAACTTATATACGTGCTTATCGTTACTCATTATAAATCCTTTTTTATATATTCTATTGATTTTTAGATACTTGAGTTTATGAAATTAAGTCTACGAAAGTACGAAAAATATGTGTTTCTGCGATGTTAAATAGTGTGAAAAGTTTTAATCAGTTGACGGTTGACAGTTGACAGTTGACAAAAAAATTAAAATTCTTTGGGTACAATTTCAATTCAGTGGTATAGATATTTGGAGGGATAATAAAACATGGGCTTTGGTACATACAAAAACTTGACAGTATATCAGCTTGCATTCAAACAGGCAATGAATGTATTTAAGATTACTAAATCATTTCCAAAAGAAGAGACTTATTCACTAACAGACCAGATTAGAAGGTCCTCTAGATCAGTATGCGCAAATATTGGTGAAGGCTATAGAAAACGTCAATACATTGCACATTTCGCCAGCAAAATATCTGATTCTGATATGGAGAACACTGAAACCCAGATTTGGCTAGAATTTGCTTTAACTTGTCATTATATTTCAAAAGATACATATGATGATCTAATTATGACATCACAACAAATTGGTAGATTGTTGAATCATATGATAAACAATCCTGAAAAGTATCAGAGAAAAACTTAAGTCCATTAAAACACCTCCCCCTTGTCAACCGTCAATTGTCAACTGTCAACCGTCAACTGTCAACCGTCAACTGATTTCCAGATTTAAAAATAATTCCGATCTCCACTATAGATTCCAAGTAATTTATTAAGTTTGTTCCTTTTCAATATTACCAGACATAAAATATTATCAATGAATAACATTATCGGTATCAGGCATGAGGATAAGTACGTGATGGAGAGGAGAGTAGCTATAATCCCGGATCACCTCAGAAAACTTAGCGATAAAGGCCTGAAATTTCTTGTCCAGACTTCTCCCAAGCGTGTTTATTCGGATGAAGCCTTTCGTGAAAGCGGGGCCGAGATCGTAAATAACCTGGATGAGGCCAATGTCATCTTTGGTGTGAAAGAGATGCCCAATGATTTCTTTCGGGAAAATAATACCTATATCTTCTTCTCTCATGTTATCAAAGGGCAGCAATATAATATGCCGATGCTGAAGAAGATGATGGAGAAAAAGTGTACTTTGATCGAATATGAGAAGATTGCGGATGATGAAGGGCGCAGGCTGATCTTCTTTGGCCATTTTGCGGGCCTTGCAGGCATGATCAACTCTCTCTGGTCTCTTGGCCTCAGGTTGGAGCACTACGGTTATGATACCCCGTTTAAAAACCTTAAGCAAACCCATCAATACAAATCCCTGGAAGAAGCAAAGGCTGACATCAGGGAAGCAGGGCAATGGATTTCGGAAAATGGCCTTCCTGAAGAGCTGATGCCTTTGACTATTGGCTTTACGGGCTATGGTAATGTATCTAATGGAGCCCAGGAAATAGCTGACCTGCTGCCAGGGATGTATATCACGCCGAAGGAATTGGTGAAACTGGATAAGCGTGATAACTTACCCGATAATATCATTTATAAGGTCGTATTTAAAGAGGAAGATATTGTGGAGCCCAACCAGGGACAGCAGTTTGAGTTACTGGACTATTACAACCATCCTGAAAAATATAAGAGCCAGTTTGAACAATACCTGCCCCACCTCACCGTCCTGATGAACTGTATGTACTGGGATGACAGGTACCCGAGGATCGTGACCAAGGAGTATCTGAAAGCCGCCTTTGAAAAGGGGTTGCCCAAAATGACAGTGATCGGTGATGTGACCTGTGACCCGGATGGCTCAATCGAGTGTACTTTCAAAGGGACGGAGATAGAAGATCCGATATTTGTTTATAACCCTTTGGATGATAGCTATACTATGGGATATGAAGGAGAAGGGATACTTGATATGGCTGTGGATATCCTGCCCAGCGAACTGCCGCTGGAATCGTCGATGGCATTCAGTAATGCACTGTTCCGCTATATCGAAGCTATTGCTGCGGAGGACTATAGCAAGCCTTTTGATCAGATCAGCCTGCCTAACCCGATCAAGAAGGCAATGATCCTTCACCAAGGGAAATTAACCCCTGATTATCAGTATTTGGAAGAATATCTAAAATAAAATAACTGCATATTAGCATTAACCAAAAACTTTAATATAAACGCTTATGAAAAAAGTATTGATCCTGGGTGCTGGAATGGTTGTTAAACCTATTGTCAATTATTTGCTGGACAAAGGCTATGTCGTTACCGTTGCAACACGTACAAAATCAAAAGCTGATGCTATGATCGCCGGGCATCCTAACGGAACTTCAATGACATGGACAGTAGATGATGAGGCAACACTCGATGTACTGGTGTCTGAACACGACCTGTCGGTGAGTTTGCTGCCCTTTGCTTACCATGTCATGGTAGCCAGGCTTTGTATCAAGCATAAAAAGCCTATGGTCACCACATCATATGTCAAACCTGAAATGAAGGCCCTTGACGAGGCAGCTAAAGCAGCCGGTATCATCATCCTGAACGAGATCGGTGTTGACCCGGGGATCGACCATATGTCGGCTATGCGCATCATCGACCATGTACATGGGAAAGGTGGAAATATAAAGGAGTTTTATTCTTTCACAGGAGCCCTGGTTGCGCCTGAGGTAGAAATGAATCCATTTAATTATAAATTTACCTGGGCACCAAAGGGCGTTGTGATGGCCAGCAAGAATGATGGCAATTACCTCAGGCATGGTGAAACAATTTATGTTGAGCCGGAAGATCTCTTCAAAAACCCATTGTCGGTTGACTTTCCTGGGGTTGGAAATTTGGAGGTTTATCCTAATCGTGATTCATTTCCATACATTGTGCTCTATGGGATACCAGAAACCAATACCATGTTCAGGGGCACCTTCCGCTATGAAAAATGGTGCGAGGTCCTTGATGCATTCAAGGCTATCGACCTGCTCTCTTATGATAAGATGAATATGCGTGGCATGACGTATCGTGATTTCATGGCAAAGATGATTGGTGCCGACAGCAATGAGGGGATCTGTGAAAAAGTAGCTGCCAAGCTTGGCATTGGTGAAGAATCAAGTCCAATAATAGCCATGGATTGGATAGGCCTGTTCGACAATGACCTTATTGACAGGGAAGAGGATTCTCCTTTTGAGCTTGTATCAGACTTGATGATCAGCAAGATGATGATTGAAGATGATGAAAGAGACATGGTTGCGATGATGCATACCTTCCTGGCGAGCTACCCGGATGGGAGCAAGGAAGTGATAAAGTCAAGCTTGTTGGATTTTGGGACACCTGCCACAGATACTTCTATTGCAAGGACGGTTGCCTTGCCAGCTGCTTGTGCAGTAGATATGATACTCCAGGGTAAAATTGATATTACCGGTGTGCATATCCCGGTTATACCGGAGATCTATAATCCTGTACTTGATCAGCTTGAAACGCTTGGTATTAAGATGAATGAACAATACGGCCTGCCAGAAAGCGAAACGGTAAAATAATAATTACTGCAGCTGGGGTGTTTGAGCCTATTTATATGACCTGCTGGAATGTCTAAACTATTATTCGCCGCTGCGATTGGATTGATTATATATTTTATCTATGATTGGTTCAGATCTTCATCAAAAAAGAAAAAGAAACCTAATAAAGAACCAAAACAGATGGGAAAAAGATCAGGATATGGCAAATGGATAGGAGGGGGTCTTGGTTGGGCCTTCGGTGGTCCGATCGGTGGTATACTGGGCTTCATGTTTGGTTCCATGGTTGATGGGATGCAGAGCGGTACCCCCGCATACAGTGGTACACGTACAGGTGATTTCAGCGTATCCCTGATGGTCCTGGCAGCCGCGGTGATGAAAGCTGACGGCAAGGTCGTAAAGTCTGAGCTAGATTATGTCATAAACTTTTTAAAACATCAATTCGGTGAAGAAGAAGGGCAGAATAAAATTCTGATGCTCAGGGAGATCCTTAAGCAGGATTACAATGTACAGGAGGTGTCACAGCAGATCCGTCAGTTTATGGAGTATCCTTCCCGTCTTCAGTTAATACATTTCCTTTTTGGCATTTCTTCTGCTGATGGGGCCTATCATGCAAGGGAGGTTGAAATGATCGATACGATCGGTACATTCCTGGGCATTCGTCTGGCTGACCTGAACTCCATCAAGGCCATGTTCGTGAAAGACGTGG
Source organism: uncultured Bacteroidales bacterium (assembly GCA_963753055.1). GTDB lineage: Bacteria > Bacteroidota > Bacteroidia > Bacteroidales > B18-G4 > JAUWGC01. The sequence goes on from CAVWAP010000004.1 coordinate 935,772, forward strand.
ACAGCGCATACAAGATCCTTGAAGTTCCTAAATCTGCGACTGACGAAGAGGTTAAAAAAGCCTATCATAGAATGGCCATTAAGTACCATCCTGATAAAGTGGCCCACCTTGGTGACGATGTGCGCCGTGCCGCCACAGAAAAGTTCCAGAAGCTTAACGGAGCTTATGAGGAGATCAAGAAGCAAAGGGGGATTAAATGATTAGTTTTTTTGATGTTCCATGTTCAATGTTCAATGTTCAATGTTCCATCCAGTATCCAGTATCCAGTATCCAGTATCCGGTATCCGGTATCCAGTATCCAGTATCCAGTATCCGGCATCCTGAGACGTTAGTCGAAAAACTTCCATGAAAGTCCAAATTTGAACGAAGGATCGTTCATAGGGTAGTGTGGAACGGTGTAATAGGTATAATTTCCGAAAAGGCCGGAAAAATTCTGATATTTAAGGAAAAGTTTTGCTCTTTTTATCCGTACCATCAGGAATAGATCAACAAAGGGATAGTTGCCAATTTGCTTTTCTGTTTGCAGGTTGAAGCTTCTCAGGGCGGGCATATAGGCATCAGCATAATAACTTGTGGCATAGAATATATCTATCCCTGGCTGTATTGTTGCGGCACCTTTAAAAATGGGTGTGGTGTAGATGAATGAAACATAGGCCAACAGGTCTGGCAACTTGATGACATTATTATTGCTGGCATTCTGATAGGTTAACTTTCCGATCAGGTTGAACTTTTTAATTTTAAAGTCTTTATATATGAAGGCCTTTAAAACATTAAAAGTGCCTTCGTATTGGAAAGGAGTAGCATCAAGGTTCAGGGCAACGTAATCACTCAACTGAATATAGGTCATTCCAATATTAAACCTTTTCCAGCGATAGAAGATCTCGGCCATCAGGTAAGCTTGCTTACTGAAATTATTTTGCCAGATGAAGTTATTTGAATAATATTCCTGGTAGAAGTAGCCTGGTGCCTGCCGGGAGATCTCAGCAATTATGGCTAATTCCCCTTTATTCACGGTGTCATTGCCAAACCACCTTCCCAGGGATATCCTGCCATGGTAATCATCACCATTGTAATCCCCGAACGTGTAATTAGCACTTGCTGCCAGGTGATAGAATTTTGCAAAGTTCCAGCGCATGCCACCGGTTGTTGTCCATTGCCTGAAATATTTCTTTGGCATATACCCTGACAGTTCAATATATCGGTGTTGTGCTCCAAAGTAAACGTAGAAAGGGCGATGCAAAAGGGTGTCATCATATTCCAGGTTTGACCAGGTAAGCTGGTTTTCAATCCTGAAGTAATAGACTGAGTCCATTGTCATGGTTGAGTCATAGTAGACATTATCATAAAATCCTGAGGCAGGATCTCCGTCGAGATACTTCTGGGTTTGTTTGAACTGATGGTATGAGTATGTAAGGCGGCCAAGGTTTATACCGCTTCGGGTCGCTCTTGGCTTAGAGAGATTAAAGTACTGATTAATAAAGAAGCTGTTGTCTTTGGTATGATTTTCAGCGCTGTACAGGTTTACTGGATAGACTTCCCTGTTTGTTTCACTATTTTCTTCGAACATAGCATCATCTGCGATGCCTCCATTTTCTTCAACATCAATCTTGTTATGTATATAGTTAGCAAGGATCCCATACCTTCTGTTATAAGTATACCATTGTCCATAGATCACCAGGTTTTTATTATCAGCTTTCTGATTGGGGTAGAACCCTGGTGAATTGATGAACCTTGCGCTGATGCCGACGGAGAAGTTCCCAATTATCCTTCGATGGAATTTCAGTTGCAGCATTTGCTCCTTTTTGGAGCCCATAAGATACTTAAGTTCAGTGTAAGGGTCGTTGACCCTGTAGTATTCTGTGTTTTCATTGGTAAACCTGTAGCTGTCGAAGGCATGTATGCCAAATGAGAATTCACTTCTCATGGTCGGGGTATAGTCGATCCGCATACTTGCCAGCCCGATATTTCCCAGGATGGCATAGAATGGATCTCTTTTATAGAGAGGATTATAGAGTTGCTCCTGGTTTAGCGACATGTTGAGGTGGTGCAGTCGTCCCAGTGCCAGGCTATCAATATTGTTATAGAAGTACTGTACGTCTGCGGAATCTATCGACTTGATAATGGAATCACATTCCTGTGCTGTTGCGGGCAGGAGGGATAGTGTCATTAGGATCGTCAGTATGGCTTTCAGGTGCCTTGGCATTATAGTATAACGCTGGAGTTTGAACAAATGTATAAAAAAAAACCCGTCTCGCCGAAAGCGAAACGGGTTTATAAAAGTTGGCGACGACATACTCTCCCGCAAGTAGCAGTACCATCTGCGCTGGTGGGCTTAACTTCTCTGTTCGGAATGGGAAGAGGTGGACCCCACCGCAATAATCACCATAAGATCTTCGTCCGCCGAAGCTTTAGCGTAGGCGGACTTAATACCATAAATGACATATATAAGAAAGAAAATACAATAATTGTCTGAGTAATGTTGCATTTTAGTAGAAAGCATACGGGTAATTAGTACTGCTCGGCTTTGACATTACTGCCTTTACACCTGTAGCCTATCAACGTCCTAGTCTTGAACGACCCTTAAAGGAAGTCTCATCTTGGGCTAAGTTTCGTGCTTAGATGCTTTCAGCACTTATCTCATCCATACATAGCTACCCTGCGATGCAGCTGGCGCTACAACAGGTACACTAGAGGTACGTCCAACTCGGTCCTCTCGTACTAGAGTCAGGTGCCCTCAAGCTTCCAACGCCCACAACAGATAGGGACCGAACTGTCTCGCGACGTTCTGAACCCAGCTCGCGTGCCACTTTAATGGGCGAACAGCCCAACCCTTGGGACCTTCTCCAGCCCCAGGATGTGACGAGCCGACATCGAGGTGCCAAACCACTCCGTCGATGTGAGCTCTTGGGAGTGATAAGCCTGTTATCCCCGGAGTACCTTTTATCCTTTGAGCGATGGCCCTTCCATTCGGAACCACCGGATCACTATGTCCTACTTTCGTACCTGGTCGACTTGTAGGTCTCACAGTCAAGCACCCTTATGCCATTGCACTCTACGCACGATTACCAAACGTGCTGAGGGTACCTTTGAAAGCCTCCGTTACTCTTTTGGAGGCGACCACCCCAGTCAAACTACCCACCAAACAATGTCTCCGCATAGCAGATTAGGCATCAAGCAAGAGAAGGGTGGTATTTCAAGGTTGACTCCACGAAACCTAGCGGCTCCGCTTCATAGTCTCCCACCTATCCTACACATCTCTTACCCAATGTCAATGTTAAGTTGTAGTGAAGGTTCACGGGGTCTTTCCGTCCCGTTGCGGGTATCCGGCATCTTCACCGGAACTACAATTTCACCGAGCTCATGGCTGAGACAGTACCCAGATCGTTACACCATTCGTGCAGGTCGGAACTTACCCGACAAGGAATTTCGCTACCTTAGGACCGTTATAGTTACGGCCGCCGTTTACCGGGGCTTCAATTCAGACCTTCTCAGTTCACGGGATGTGAAAAGATAAGCCCTCCTCTTAACCTTCCGGCACCGGGCAGGTGTCAGGCCTTATACGTCATCTTTCGATTTAGCAAAGCCATGTGTTTTTGATAAACAGTCGCCTGGGTCATTTCTCTGCGGCCACGCCAGAGGCGTGGCGTCCTTTCTCCCGAAGTTACAGGACTATTTTGCCTAGTTCCTTAGCCATGATTCACTCGAGCACCTTTGGATTCTCTCCTCGACTACCTGTGTCGGTTTACGGTACGGGCAGCAAGTATCTGAAGCTTAGAGGTTTTTCTTGGAAGCAAGATTAGGACCACTATCCGCTTGTCCGAAGACGCACGGTACTATCAAGTTTCAGCACATTCAGTGGATTTGCCTGCCGAATGTATACCTACACTTTTCAACGTACTATTCCGTCAGTACGCGGGTCTTTCACTTCTCCGTCATCCCATCGCAATACTTGCTGGTACTGGAATATTGACCAGTTGTCCATCGACTACCCCTTTCGGGTTCGCCTTAGGTCCCGACTAACCCTGATCCGATTAGCGTTGATCAGGAAACCTTAGTCTTTCGGTGTGCAGGTTTCTCGCCTGCTTTATCGTTACTTATGCCTACATTTTCTTTTCCAGTCGCTCCAGCATATCTTACGATACACCTTCGGCGCCACTGGAATGCTCTCCTACCACCACGTCAAAGACGTGGTCTATAGCTTCGGTAATATGCTTAATGCCCGATTATTATCCATGCCCGATCGCTCGACTAGTGAGCTGTTACGCACTCGTTAAATGAATGGCTGCTTCCAAGCCAACATCCTAGCTGTCACTGCAATCAGACCTCGTTAAAACAACTTAGCATATATTTAGGGACCTTAGCTGATAGTCTGGGTTGTTTCCCTTTCGGCAATGGACCTTAGCACCCACTGCCTCACTCCCGAGGAACATGTCATAGCATTCGGAGTTTGTCAGGATTTGGTAGGCGGTGAAGCCCCCTAGTCCAATCAGTAGCTCTACCTCTATGACACTTATACTCGAGGCTGCTCCTAAAAGCATTTCGGAGAGTACGAGCTATCTCTTAGTTTGATTAGCCTTTCACCCCTACCCACAGCTCATCCAAACACTTTTCAACGTGTACTGGTTCGGTCCTCCATTCCGTGTTACCGGAACTTCAACCTGGCCATGGGTAGATCACAAAGTTTCGCGTCTACCCCCTCTAACTGAACGCCCTATTCAGACTTGCTTTCGCTTCGGCTGCTCCTGTAAACAGGATTAACCTTGCTAAAGAGGAGTAACTCGTAGGCTCATTATGCAAAAGGCACGCCGTCATCACGCGGAACGCGTGACTCCGACCGCTTGTAAGCGTACGGTTTCAGGATCTATTTCACTCTTCTGTTCGAAGTACTTTTCACCTTTCCCTCACGGTACTTGTTCACTATCGGTCTCTCAGGAGTATTTAGCCTTACCAGATGGTGCTGGCAGATTCCCACAGGATTTCACCGGTCCCGCGGTACTCAGGATATCTGCTAGGTAGTAAATTCGTTTCGCATACAGGACTATCACCTTCTATGGTTTAACTTTCCAGAAATATTCTGCTACAAATCTACAGTCCACGTCGCAGTCCTACAACCCCGATCTTGCCGTAACAAAATCGGTTTGGGCTGTTCCCCGTTCGCTCGCCACTACTTGGGGAATCACTATTGTTTTCTCTTCCTCCGGTTACTTAGATGTTTCAGTTCACCGGGTTCGCCTCCCGACAAGTCGGGATCCCTGGACTTCATCCAGGGGGGTTGCCCCATTCGGAGATCTCCGGATCGAAGGTTATTTGCACCTACCCGAAGCTTATCGCAGCTTATCACGTCCTTCTTCGCCTCTGAGAGCCAAGGCATCCGCCGTACGCCCTTACTTACTTTCTTACTAATCTTTTTATTAATGCTCGATTACTCGACGATTAAATTGTATTTTCTTTCAATATGTCAAAGAACTTGTTATCCGCCAAAACCCGAAGGGCCCTGGTGGAGTTGCCCGCTCTGTTTTCGTTAAACTTCGGCAGACCAAGTGGAGAATATCGGATTCGAACCGATGACCCCTAGCTTGCAAAGCTAGTGCTCTAGCCAGCTGAGCTAATTCCCCCTAAAACGATTGGTATGTAGTCCCGCGCAGATTTGAACTGCGGACCCCTACATTATCAGTGTAGTGCTCTAACCAACTGAGCTACGGGACTGTATTGTTTAATTAAAAACCGTACTTCCTTAGCTCATAAGGAAGAAGCAGTATACGCTGCTCGTTCTGGGAAACTCAATAATTGAAGTAAAGACCTGCAGTAAATACCAATCACGCCAAAGACGTGACTAATAGTAAACTTCTCTAGAAAGGAGGTATTCCAGCCACACCTTCCGGTACGGCTACCTTGTTACGACTTAGCCCCAGTCACTAGTTTTACCCTAGGCCGCTCCTTACGGTTACGGACTTCAGGCACCCCCAGCTTCCATGGCTTGACGGGCGGTGTGTACAAGGCCCGGGAACGTATTCACCGCGCCATGGCTGATGCGCGATTACTAGCGAATCCAACTTCACGAAGTCGAGTTGCAGACTTCGATCCGAACTGAGATCGGTTTTCGAGATTAGCATCCTGTTGCCAGGTAGCTGCCCTCTGTATCGACCATTGTAGCACGTGTGTAGCCCAAGGCATAAGGGCCGTGCTGATTTGACGTCATCCCCACCTTCCTCACTACTTGCGTAGGCAGTTTTCTTAGAGTCCCCAGCATGACCTGATGGCAACTAAGAATAGGGGTTGCGCTCGTTATGGGACTTAACCCGACACCTCACGGCACGAGCTGACGACAACCATGCAGCACCTTGTATGACGTCCCGAAGGAAAAACTCCTTTCGGAGTCTGTCGTCTTACATTTAAGCCTTGGTAAGGTTCCTCGCGTATCATCGAATTAAACCACATGCTCCTCCGCTTGTGCGGGCCCCCGTCAATTCCTTTGAGTTTCAATCTTGCGACCGTACTCCCCAGGTGGATCACTTAATGCTTTCGCTTAGCCGCTAACTGTGTATCGCTAACAGCGAGTGATCATCGTTTACGGCGTGGACTACCAGGGTATCTAATCCTGTTTGCTCCCCACGCTTTCGTGCCTCAGCGTCAGTTACAGTTTGGTGAGTTGCCTTCGCTATCGGTGTTCTGTATCATATCTATGCATTTCACCGCTACATGATACATTCCGCCCACCTCAACTGTACTCAAGATTGACAGTATCAATGGCAGTTCCCCGGTTGAGCCGGGGGATTTCACCACTGACTTATCATTCCGCCTACGCACCCTTTAAACCCAATAAATCCGGATAACGCTTGCATCCTCCGTATTACCGCGGCTGCTGGCACGGAGTTAGCCGATGCTTATTCGCATGGTACCGTCAGCCCCCGACACGTCGGGGGAGTTCTTCCCATACAAAAGCAGTTTACAACCCATAGGGCAGTCATCCTGCACGCGGCATGGCTGGTTCAGACTTGCGTCCATTGACCAATATTCCTTACTGCTGCCTCCCGTAGGAGTCTGGTCCGTGTCTCAGTACCAGTGTGGGGGATCATCCTCTCAGAACCCCTAGACATCATTGCCTTGGTGAGCCGTTACCTCACCAACAAGCTAATGTCACGCATGCCCATCTCTAACCGCCGGAACTTTAATCCAAAAAACAGGTGTTAAAAGGATATTATGGGGTATTAATCCCGATTTCTCGGGGCTATTCTCCAGTTAGAGGTAGGTTGCATACGCGTTACGCACCCGTGCGCCACTCGTGTATCCAGCAAGCTGGATCTTACCGTTCGACTTGCATGTATTAGGCCTGCCGCTAGCGTTCATCCTGAGCCAGGATCAAACTCTTCATTGTAATAAGTCGATCTTTAATGTCTCAAGGTTTACTATTTACTCAAAGTTAAATTTAAGTAGGTATTTACTACTAGGCTTTTTTACTTCAATATCTCAAAGAACTTATATGTCTTTTAACTTACTATCTTTACGTTTAAGCAAAAAGGATTGCAAAAATAATACCTTTTTGATTACCATCAAAACATTTTAACAAAAATTAATACTTTTTGTTGCGATTTTTTGAAAGAACTTGCGTCAAAAGCGGGTGCAAATCTACAAATTAAAACTTTACAAAAGCAAACTTTTATTGAAAAAAATATGAAATAGTTATTAATGGCTTGAGGGAGATGATGTTGCAAGGGGTGGTTGGTGGTTATTTTTCTGTTCAGTGATCAGTGTTCACTGACTACCATCCTGGTAGGTATGGATTGCCGCCACCAAATCCACTACGACCACCCATGCCACCATAACCAAAAGGACTCATACCATAACCGTATGGGTTCCTGAACGGATTATAACCCTGGTGGTACTCCATGTGTAAGCCGATCTGGACATTCTTTGAAGGCCGATAAGTAACATCAAGAATAGCACCCTGGGAGTCAATGTTGGAGAATGGGTTATTGGGTGCAGGCTGGCTGAACATGGAAAAGTCCTTATATACAGTACCCCGCATAATTAAACGCTCATTGAACTGATATATGCTGCTGGCCCACAAAGTAGTATGTGTTACATTGCCGTGATAAGGCTGCATGGTACCATAATAGGTTTCCCCACTGAAACGGCTGTCAATAAAACTGTTCCTGACAGTGGCACCAAACTGCAAAGTAAACTTGTTGCTAACCTTGTAACTGATCGCAGGAGAAATGTAATTTGTCAGCGCAGTACCAAAACCGGAAGATGAGAAACTGCTTCCCAGCTGCATGGAGAAATGCAGATTGTTCTTGTTTAATAATCCTGGCTGTTGCTGAGTGCTGCCTCCAAAGTTCTTTCCGAAATTAGGGTTCATGGTTCCTCCAACCCCCGCCGATTGAGCATTTGCTTGCGTTCCGCAAAAGAAGAATGCAAAAATTAAGATATGTATATATATTATATGGTATAAAGAAGGCCTTTTCAAAACACAGTTTTTTGATTATACGATATCGTTACAAATACTGTTCCATAATGCAAATATATTAAAAAGAATGTAAATTGTTAAATTGTTATACTGTTATATTGTTAATGATGACTGATACTGGATACTGGATACTGGATGGAACATGGAACATTGAACATTGAACATTGAACATGGTAAATGAAAAAACCCTGCTCAGTTCCGATAGCTATCGGGAGCATTCACTGAACGATAGTTAACCATCTTCTCCGTAATCACCATCTCTATGATATCCAATAGAATAAAATTGACGAGTATAGTTTCTGCCTTGTACTTGGAAATGCCGGCGATCCTGCAAAACTTGGATAAGGTGATCTCATTGTTCTCCTGCAGGTAGTCCAGTAACAACTTTTCAATTTCCCTGTAACGGATAGTGACACCCTGTCCTGAGTCCTGCCGTTTCCACACTTTCAATAAAACTTTGTTGGCCAGGAGGTTCTGGTCAGCTACCCGAATAAAGACCTTATAATCACCGTCTTTGTTAGGTGCCTGGTGAGGTTGCTCTTCGCTCTTTGGAACAATAACTTCCAGTACTTTCTTGCCGTTGATATCCCATTCTTTCGTGCGGATTTTAACTTCAGGCTTGCAGAACAAACTGGCAGCCCCTTCTACCATATACATCTCTTCATCAGTCCTGACCCCGGCTACAGCACCATTATCCTTTACCCCAACCAATAAGGTCCCACCATCAGTATTGGCAAAAGCTACCAGCGAACGGGCAATCTTTTTTGAATCCGTGATCTCAAACTTGAAATCCAGCCGCTGATGCTCACCCTGCTTTATCAGTTTGTGGATATGCTTGCTCATTGGAGTGATTGGGTGATTAAGTGATTGGGTGATTAAGTGATTAGGTGGTTAATACACTAACCACTAACCACTAAATAAATACCATATTCCGCTCTTCCGTAAACTTCTCGCAGTAATGGCATTGTAGCCTGGTGCCGTTGTCACTGATCACCTTAAACCTTGTTACTACATCCTCTACATTGGTGATACAGTTGGGGTTCACGCACCTGACAAATTGTAAAATCTCATCAGGGGTCTCCACCTGCTTCTTTTCAATCACCTGGTAATTTTTGATTACAATAATAGTAGCTGTGGGGGCGGCAATGGCTATTTTATTCAGGTCGTCATCCGCGAAATACCTGTTCCTGACTTTAATAATACCCTTAGTACCATACTTCTTGCTCTCAAGGTTGGTCCCAAAGAGTATCTGCTCCTGGCATTTATCAAGCTTCAGGATACGCATGACCTGGTATACATTTGTAGCCGGTATATGGTCGATAACAGTTCCATTCTCAATGGCTGATACCTTTAGTTCTTTTCTTGATTCTTCCATGATCTGGGGATTTTAAGATTTAACACCAAGTATTGAAGCCAGGAGAGCCTGCCTCACATATACTCCGTTCTCTGCCTGCTGAAAATAGTATGCTTTTGGATTGTCATCAACTTCCTCCTTAATTTCATTGACCCGTGGCAATGGGTGTAAAACCCTCATATTATCCCGGGAATCATCCAGCATGCTTTTGCTTAAAATATAAGCATCTTTTACCCGCTCATATTCAATCGGATCCGAAAATCTTTCTTTCTGGATCCTGGTCATGTAAAGGATATCCACATTTGGAATGGCCTCCTGCAACTCAGTGTATTCAGTATATGTCAGACCTTTATCCTCAATGTGTTTTATTACATTGGAAGGTAACTTCAGTGATTGAGGTGATATAAAATGAAATTTAGTCTTGAAATTACTTAATGCCTGGGTAAGTGAATGCACGGTGCGGCCATATTTAAGATCGCCAACAAAGGCGATCTCTATACCATCAAGCTTTCCCTGTGTTTTTTTTATGGAATACATATCCAGCAATGTCTGTGTTGGGTGCTGATTGGCGCCATCTCCAGCATTAAGGATTGGCACTGGAGAGACCTCACTGGCATAACGTGCACTCCCTTCCCTGGGATGTCGCATTACGATTATATCTGAATAATTACTTACGGTCAGTATCGTGTCTTTGAGAGTTTCTCCTTTCGTGACACTTGAAGAGGCGCTATCAGTAAAACCGATCACCTTGGCACTTAACCGCGTTGCGGCTGATTCAAAGCTGAGTCTGGTACGTGTAGAAGGTTCGAAAAATAATGTGGCAACAACAAAATTATCAAGGATCTTTTGGACGGGCTTTTTCTCAAACTCTGCTGCCAGTTCCAAAATGCGGAGTTGCTCTTCCATGGAAAAATCATTAATAGAAATCAGGCTTCTGTTCTTCATATTTTCGATGTTATCTGGGGTGAGAAAGAACGGTTCCATTTATCTCATTGTCAGCAGGTTAAAATTAGATACAGGAACACATGAACTGGGAAGTAAAAGTATACAAAAAAGGGATTGGATTCGTATTTGTTTATAAAATGTTGACAAAGTGAAGGGTGAAGGGTGAAGGGTGAAGGGTGAAGCGTGAGGAGTGAATCTCTTCACCGCTCACTCTTCACCGCTCACTAATTTATTTCAGATTGTGTTTTGCAACAAACTCATCAATTATCTCCTGGAAGTTCGGGAAGCCGATCTCCTGGAGGTCGTAATAAACCCTTGTATTTGGTTTGTTGATCTTAACGATCCTGTTCAGGTCGATCGGGGTACCGATGACCACGCCATCGCATTCTGTGTTATTAATAGTGGTCTCCAAATCTTTCAATTGTTGTTCGCCGTAGCCCATAGCAGGTAGCAAAGTACCGATATTCGGATAGATCTTGAATGTCTCAGAAAGTTTTCCTACAGTATATGGCCTTGGATCAACCAGCTCTGCAGCACCAAATTTTTGTGCAGCCACAACACCGGCACCGATCTTCATCTCACCATGAGTAAGTGTAGGACCGTCTTCAACAACAAGAACTCTTTTTCCTTTGATCACGGATGGGTCATCTACTTTTATAGGTGATGCAGCATCTATGACAACTGCCTTAGGATTGACCTTGGCAATGCTTTCCCTGACTTCCTGGATACCTTCCGGAGGAGCGCTGTCCATCTTATTGATAACCACAACATCTGCCAATCTAAGGGTCACTTCACCTGGATAATAGGTGAGCTCGTGTCCCGGGCGATGTGGGTCAACAACAGTGATGTTCAGATCAGGTTTGTAAAATGGAAAGTCATTGTTTCCCCCATCCCACAGCACGACATCACATCCATCAGGATCATTTTCGGCTGCCCTCAGAATGGCCTCGTAGTCGACGCCTGCGTAAATGACATTTCCGCGAACTACATGCGGTTCATATTCTTCCATCTCCTCAACTGTACATTTATGTTTTGCTAAATCATCAACAGTAGCAAAACGCTGTACTTTCTGTTCCACCAGATTACCATAAGGCATTGGGTGACGAACAGCCACTACCTTCAGTCCTTTGTCCATCAGGTATTCAATTACCTTCCTGGAGGTCTGGCTTTTGCCACAGCCTGTACGTACGGCACCGACAGCAATGACCGGTTTGGTGGATTTGACCATGGTGTCTTTCGGCCCGAGCAACATGAAATCAGATCCGGCGGCATTCACGATGGCACTGACAGACATGACTTTGTTATATGTTACATCACTGTATGAGAACACACAGATGTCAGCCTTCAGTTCTTGAATCAAATTAGGGAGGTCTTCTTCTGCATAAATTGGGATACCATCCGGGTACAGATCACCAGCCAGTTCGGCAGGGTATTTCCTTCCGTCGATATCGGGAATTTGAGCAGCCGTAAAAGCTACGACATTGAAACTGTCATTCCCACGAAAATACGTATTGAAATTGTGGAAATCTCTTCCCGCAGCACCAATAATGATTACTTGTTTTTTCATTACTAGTTCCCTCTTTAATTTAAAAATCAAATTTTTGAAAATTTCTGCAAAATTAAATTTTAAAATTGAAAATCAGGGTGCTATGCTTAAGAATTTTGTTATAAATAAATGATGGCCTGTGCAATGCGTGGAACTTCAGGCGGTTATAAAATAAATGTTATAGGTTATAGGTTGTAGGTTATAAGTTGAATACAATTCTGCCAGCCATCAACCTATAACTTATAACTTATAACCTACAACTTACAACTTATAACTGAAATCCAGGAATCACACAAGATAATTTTGCCTACTTTTGCTCTTAAATCCAGCAGGTATGATTCAAGACACTATCGTTGCAAGATTTACTGAGGCATTTAAGGCGGTTTTTGGAGCTGATGTTGAGCTGAATGTGAATGCTGTGCAGATGACACGGAAGGATTTTGAAGGAGATTATACTGTCAATGTCTTTCCGTTCCTGAAGCAAAGCGGGAAGCCACCCGAAGAAACCGGCGAAGCGCTTGGACAGTATCTCCAGGAGCATATGGATGAGATCGTAGCGTATAATGTCATTAAAGGCTTCCTGAACCTCGTGATAGCTGATCTTTTCTGGATAAATTTTCTGAATAAAGAAGCCGATAATCTTCAGTTTGGAAAAGCCACACCTCCCGCAGTAGCCCAGGATCCTGTGGTTATAGAATATTCCTCTCCCAATACCAATAAACCACTGCATCTAGGTCATATCCGTAACAACCTTCTTGGATGGTCGGTGGCAGAGATACTGAAAGCAAACGGTAGAAAGGTTGAGAAAGTCAACCTGGTGAACGACCGTGGGATCCATATATGCAAGACCATGATCGCTTATAAGAAATGGGGTAACGAAGTGACTCCGGAGGACAAAGGTGAGAAGGGGGACAAGCTTGTCGGTGATTTCTACGTGATGTTCGACAAGGCACTCAAAAAAGAAGTACAGGAACTTGTGAAAGGCGGGATGGATGAGGAGGAAGCTACAAAGAAAGCATCGTTGATGGTTGAGGCCCAGGAGATGCTGATGAGATGGGAGGCCGGGGATGAAGACACCAGGAGGCTCTGGGAAAGGATGAACACCTGGGTTTATGATGGGTTTGCAAATACTTACCAGCGCCTTGGCGTTGATTTTCAGAAGATTTATTATGAGTCAGACACCTACCTCCTGGGACGGGAGATTGTTCAGGAAGGCCTTGATAAAGGTGTCCTACTCAAGAAAGAGGATGGCTCAATCTGGGCTGATCTGAGCGATGAGGGGCTGGATGAGAAGCTCTTACTCAGGGCTGATGGAACATCGGTTTATATGACCCAGGACCTTGGAACTGCCCAGTTGAGGTTTGATGAATACCATCCTGATAAACTTTTATATGTGGTTGGTAATGAGCAGAATTATCATTTCGATGTGCTCAGAAGGGTGTTGAGAAAGCTGGGCAGGCAATGGGCAGAAAATATTGTTCATATCTCCTATGGCATGGTCGAGTTGCCAAGCGGCAAGATGAAATCCAGGGAAGGTAGGGTGGTGGATGCAGATGACCTGTTGGATGAGATGTATGCAACTGCCAGGAAGATCACCTCTGAGCTGGGCAAGGTAGAGGATTTCGAAGGACCGGAAGCCAACCAGCTGTTCAACATGGTTGGGCTCGGCGCCCTGAAATACTTCATCCTCAAAGTTGATCCTAAGAAGAATATGCTGTTTAACCCGGAGGAATCAGTCGATTTCAATGGGAACACCGGGCCATTTATACAATATACCTATGCCAGGATCCAGTCATTGCTCAGAAAAGCAAGGGAGAAGCAGCATGTAGAAAAATTCCTGCAGCCAGAAACATGTACTTTGAATGGCATAGAAAAAGATATCCTTAAACTCATATACAGTTACCCATCCATAGTGAAAGAAGCGGGAGAGTCATACAGCCCTGCCCTTATCGCAAATTATGTCTATGAGCTGGCGAGGGAATACAACCAGTTTTACCAGGAGGTGCCTGTTTTGCGCGAATCTGACAATCAAATCGTCCTCTGCCGCCTCATCCTTTCGGAATTCACCGGCCGTATCATCAAGCGTGGCATGAGGTTGCTGGGTATTGATGTTCCGGAGAGGATGTAGAAGAGACTGAAGAATTGACCAATTCACCAATCTGCATCAATTGACCCTGCCTACCGGCAGGCAGGCAGATAAATTCCAATTCTATAATTACTCAAATTTCATGGTGTAAAAACCCCGATAATGTATGACTGGTGGGGATTTTGAGAGGTTTATAACCATAGGATGGCATCCTATGGAATCAAAACCCCGGAAACTCGCTCAGGACAAAGCTTATCGAAGCAATTCGACCCCTTCGGGGTCGTAGTTTGTTTTACCTTTTATGTTTTTTATACATATATGATGCCTCCGGCATCAGGAATGCATGGAAAGCTTCTTGATCCGCGGAGCGGATCACATGTGATATCTGAAATCTGATATCTGAGGTATGATATCTGATTTTTGTTTATCATTTATCCGTTTATCATTTATACACTATCACCTTCCTGGAAATTACCTTCCCGCTTTCCAACAGCACCTGCACCATATAAACTCCTGCTTCCAGGTGTGAGGTGTTGATCTCTAACTTGTTATTCGAGACCTGTTGCTGAATCACAAGCTTACCGAGTTTGTTGAAGAGGTTTATTTCATGGATTTTAGCATTGGTAGTTATTGTGAGGTTGTCCCTCGTTGGGTTGGGATAGATTCGGGTTGATTGTATGTCAATATCATTTATTCCCACAGTCACACTTACAACAGTATCAGCCGGGGATGATTCACAATCTTCATAAAGAGTACTTACTCCAATTTTTTGCTGACCGGCAATAACAGGATTCCAGTAGTAGAATGTATCTTCCGTGAAATCAAGGTATTCGTTATCAACATAAATATTATACCCCTGTATATCACGAATAGCTTTTTCATTAGAAGGTGGCTCATAATCAGGAGCTTTCCAGGATAAAAGATATTCGCCTAGAGTGATTTCGGTGCAGTTCAAGTTAGTCGGTTCTGGACAATACCAGTACGCATAAATATTGTCTAAATACCAGCCTTGTATTTCTGAGGATTGCTGCCCAGCTGCTTCAAACTGAATTCTCAATATTTCATTGAAAGCTATATCTGTTATATCGTAATTTAATGTGATCCAATCAAAGCTGCCATTCAGATTGGATATTGTATCGATAGTCACAGTATCTCCCTCAGTAATAATTTTTACATATAGATGCTCGTTTCCATTGTTTGATAAAGCCTCCAGTTTTAGGTCGAAGCCAAACAGGACATTTCCATCAATATATCCACCTCCAGGAGTAGTTAAGATACACCAGGATGTTAAACTGGATGAGTAATCATTCAACAATAAATCTCCCTGAAATTGTGCACATGGTTCTGGATTCCCAAATTGCCCGAGGACAGTCCAGTTATTATCATAATCCCATAGATTCACTTCAAAACCTCCTGAAGTCCAATATTCCTCGAAAGGGAGGATGAGAAATAACCAGATATCTATGTAGATCTCATTGAAATAAGACTCTCCGGTATCTCCTGCCATACCATAAGGTTCCATGTCATACAGCGCATGGACTTTATAATTGTGTTCATATTGATGGCAATTGTTTACCATATCGTAATAGGTAGTTGTATCCTCTCCCGTGTATGGGATGTAAACAAGATGTTCTTCATTCTCATAAAGGTTATACCCCAGCAGGTTGGGTGGTACCATCATTGGGGGTGGTGCCCCTAAAACACATAATTCCAAACCAAAAATACTTAAGTCCTGCAGGCATCCTCCAAGGGAAACAGTCCACCAGGTAAATACTCCTTCATGAGTATAAAGTCCTCCCGGGGAACCGTTCATATTCAGAATTTCATTTACGTCTGTGTG
This sequence comes from uncultured Bacteroidales bacterium, assembly GCA_963753055.1. Lineage (GTDB taxonomy): Bacteria > Bacteroidota > Bacteroidia > Bacteroidales > B18-G4 > JAUWGC01. The sequence continues at coordinate 952,010 of CAVWAP010000004.1, forward strand.
ATAAAGTTGCTCTCCTGTCAGAATATCTATGCATACAATATCAGCTCCTCCATAATCTGCTGTAAACCCCCAGAGGAATGGTCCGCCATCAGTGCAATCATCATAGGCGAGCCCTGTGAATACAGTCGAACTTCCAGGAAGGCTCATAATCAGGTTGCCGCTCAAATCAAATAAGGTGAGATCGGATGTCCAGGAAGATACCCAGAGTGCATCCCAGTGATCATCATAGGCTATCGCACGGATATTGGCCGGGGCGGTTATTGTTTCAATGAGGGTTTGGTTTGTAAAGTCCATCACATAGCAAATATTGCTGCCATCCCCACCATAAAACAGTTCGTTATTCGGATTAAAAGCCAAATCTTTTAAGTTGCTCACACCGGGGATGGAAAATTGCTGCAGGTAGATGGCATCTTCATACATAAAGATCATGTTCCCACTTGATTGGGTCGTGTAGATATAGGTTCCATCTGTCTCAATCCCATGTTCAACCGGTGTCCCGCCTACGGGGAAGTGACTCTGGATACCCCAGCTGAAATTAAACGTCGTATCCGGTCTCAATGGAACTTCCCAGGTCAATGCTACTACATCATCCCATGTCTCTGCATCCAGGTTTTTGGGTATGGGAAGATAGCCGGAAGTAAATGTATCAGTGGCAGGTGCCGAAAAGGTATCTCCATACATGGCCCAAACGTCGATATAATACTCATTTCCGTATTCGAGAAAGTCAGGAATATCATAATAGGTGCAGTCTGTAAAATACCCCGACTGTCCAATAGTCATCAGGTACAAATCCGGCAATGTATCCCCTGCCGGCTCATCCCAATAGGCAATACAAGCCAGGGTATCCACCCAGAGGTTTTGAGGGGGAGGAAATGAGTCCAGCCGGTTTGAAGGATTATGATAAAATGGAATAATTGGTGTACCTGATAGAAGGAAAAAGGAACCTACTATTAGGATAAGTGGGATCAGATTTTTGATTCTCATTTTATATGATTTATCATGTTCAATGGACCATGTTCCACGTTCCATACTCCAAAGCGACATGCTCAATGTTCAAGGTTTAATCTGTTCACCGTTCACTCCTATAAATATATGACATAATTAGATGTAATAAGGTTGCAGGATGTTAATAAGTTCGATTGGATTATTCTATTAAATCATCAAATAATATTCGACCCCTCCGGGGTCGTGATGGTATTCTCCGAATACCTTAGTCTATTGATATGTGATCCGCTCCGCGGATCAAGAAGACTCTACTACAGTCCTGATGCCGGAGGCATCACATATCTATAAATTATGTAGAAAAAATCCATATCACGACCCCGGAGGGGTCGCATAGAAATATGATATCTGAAATATGATATCTGAAATCTGATATCTGAGGTATGATATCTGATTTCTGTTTATCATTTATCCGTTTATCATTTATACACTATCACCTTCCTGGAAATTACCTCTCCGCTCTCTAACAGCACCTGCACCATATAAACTCCTGGCATTAAATGGGATGTGTTGAGTTGGATGTTGTTGGATGAGAATTGTTGGTGGAGAGCAAGTTTGCCGATTTTGTCATAAATAGTTATTGCAAAAATCGATTTATCACTGTTGAAAAAAAGTATGTCTTTTGCTGGATTTGGGTAAATAGCAAGGCTGCCAGAGAGATCGTAATCTTCTATGCCAATTGGTCCAATAATGATATTCTCTATTGCTTCACAATCTTCATATACTGCGATGATATCATAGGAATACGGAGGATTCCAACTACCGTATGGAATATAATCAACATAGAATGTATCAACAGTAAAACCAAGGTATGTTCCTTCTCTTTCAATTCTGTAGCCTTGTATCTCTCGATCTGATATGCAATTATAAGGCGAGTTCCAAAAAAAGTTTATCTCAATATCATTTCCTGCTGAGGAATTTAACCAAAGATCTTCTATGGGCATACACATCAAGTAGATTTCAATATTGTCAACATACCAGGAATTGATATCTGTTGAATTTATGCCTTCTGCAACAAACCTTAAGCGCAACATTTGCCCGAAAGACCACTGTGTGATATCGAAAATATCATGTGTCCAGTCAAAGCTGCCAAGTGAATTATCATATGATGCAATCACATACCAGCCATTTTCATTACCTATCTCAATATTAATTGATTCGTTGCCTGTCATGCTATTGTCATCCAGTTTTACATCATATTCCAGCCAAATGCATCCATCTATGTATGGTGTCCCGGGCCCTACACCGTGTATTAATGTGCTTGTTAGCTCGGAAGAATAATTATTTGTCATCAGGTCGCCCTGAAACCGGGCACATGGCTCCGGATTGCCTATCTGGCTGATTACCTCCCAGTTATCATCATTCTCCCAGTTATTCGCTGCAAATGAACCACTTAACCAGTCCTCTTCAAATGGGAAGACCGAATACATCTGGAAATAGATATAAGCAGGCCCCTCCGGATAGGATTCACCTGTATCAGAGGGCATACCATATGGTTCCATGTCATACATGGCTGTTACTTCATATTCCATATAACTGCTGAAGGGGTAGCTGTTTGTATCATAGTACACAGTAGTGTCTTCGCCAGTAAACGGGATATAATCCAGGCTGTCATTATCAACGTATAGGGTGTAACCTAATAAGTTAGGTGGTACCATTGGAGGGGTAATACCGTTCCAATTAAAAATCTCCAGACCAAATATCCTGTCGTTTTGTAAAATGCCTCCCAGCGTGGTTGAAGCAGGAACAAATACACCTCTTGCAACATAAAGTCCTCCGGGAGGTCCCGAGCCCCCGATACGGGGGTATACACTCATGTGGCCGACAATATTACCAGGGTAAACAGTAATCTTAACAAGATCTGCTCCTCCATAGTGATCCGTAAATCCCCACAAGAAGGGCCCACCATCACTATCAATATCATACGCAAGTCCAGTTAAATTCATCGATGGATTTGGAATTGAATTGATCAAATTGCCTGAAAGGTCAAATAGCATTATATCAGTAGACCAGCTGCAGGCCCAAAGCCCTTCTTCCTCAACTTCATCCCAGGCAATAGCCTGTATTTCAACCGGAGCTATGAATGTCCTGAGGAGGGTAGCCGATGTAAAATCCATCTCGTAGCATGTATGGCTTCCATCACCACCATAAAACAGCCCATTATCATCATTGTATGCAAGGTCCCTTAGATTGCTAACTCCATTTATTGAGAAAGAATCGATTAAGATCTCATCATCGATATCATATCGAAAAATAAGATTTCCGTTTGATTGCGTGGTGTAGATGTAACCACCATCTGTTTCAACTCCATACTCATTGGGGGTACCAGTGCAGGGAAAATTAGAGTGGACCCAGTATGGCCAGGCTCCACTGGGTGTTGTATCAGGCCTGTAGGGTATTTGCCAGTATAATTCGATTGAGTCATTCAGTGCAATCCCTTCAAGGTTTTCCGGGATGGGCAGATACCCGGAAGTAAAAGTATCAATTGCAGGTTGAGAGACAGAATCTCCATAAACGGCACGTACTGCGATAACATTCTCAGTACCGTACTCAAGAAAAACGGGTAGTTCATAATAAGTGCAATCTGTTGTAGCAAGAGGCTGAAATAAATCCCATGTCAGATAGTAATGGTCGGGAGAAGTGGTTCCACCTGCCGGCTCATCCCAATAGGCTATACATGCCAGGGTATCCACCCAGAGGTTTTGAGGGGGAGGAAATGAGTCCAGCCGGTTTGAAGGATTATGAATTAAAGGAATAATCTGTGTGCCCGATAAAAGGACAAGCGAACCTAATACCAAGGCAATGAGGATCAGGTTTTTTTGGCGTAAAATAAAATCATTTTCCATGTTCAAAGGACCATGTTCCATGTACCAGAGTGGCATGTTCAAGGTTCAAAGTTCATATTGTCTCCGTTCACACCTCACTCTTCACCAGTATAAATATATGACAAATATAGATGCGAAATCGTTGCAGGATGTTGATAATTTTAAATTCCTGAGAACTAATAATTGACCAATTCACCTCTGTCTTCACAGGGGCAGGCAAATCTGCATCAATTGACCCTGCCTACCGGCAGGCAGGCAGATAAATTCCAATTCTATGATTACTCAAATTTCATGGTGTAAAAAGCCCGATAACGTATGACTGGTGGGGATTTTGAGAGGTTTTTAACCATAGGATGGCATCCTATGGAATCAAAACCCCGGAAACTCGCTCAGGACAAAGCTTATCGAAGCAATTCGACCCCTCCGGGGTCGTGGTTTGTTTTTTCATCTATGTTCTTTATACATATATGATGCCTCCGGCATCAGGAATGCATGGAAAGCTTCTTGATCCGCGGAGCGAATCACATATTTATAAAAAAGGAGACATAGCAAAACCCCACGACCCCGGAGGGGTAAAAAAAAGAGAGGCGCAGTGTGTGGCGCCTCTCAGTCTTGCATTAGCGACAATAGTAGATGAAAACTCCATCATCGAAACATCGAAACAGAGTGTCTTAAAAAAGCCTAATAATAGTGTGATTCGCAGAGAATCATATGTAAACCTGGTTCGTTAAAAACGGATTCACTTTTCTGGGGATCTTTTACAAGACTGAGTTTAAGGGAAATTTCCCGGTGATCCCGGGAAGAAAGGATCAAAAAGTCATAAGATATCATCAATACGTAAAATTCAACCCGATGTTACATTAGATTGATAAAATTCCTTGGAAAATGTTAATTTTGTGGCCACTAAATATTCAGAACTATGTTTGAAGGATTAAGCGACAGACTGGAACGCTCATTTAAGCTGCTGAAAGGACAGGGCCACATCACCGAAATAAATGTGGCCGAAACCATTAAAGAGATACGCCGCGCCCTGATAGATGCGGATGTCAGTTATAAGATTGCCAAGCAGTTTACCGAAGAGGTGAAGGAGCAAGCACTGGGGGAAAATGTACTTACATCAGTCTCTCCCGGCCAGCTCATGACCAAGATCGTGCGCGATAAGATGGCCGTGCTCATGGGTGGTGAGATGGAGGAGATCAACCTGAAAGGCTCACCTGCCATCATCCTTGTTGCAGGACTACAGGGTTCAGGAAAGACAACTTTCTCTGCTAAGCTGGCGAATTATTTAAAAACCAAGAAAGGCAAGAAACCTATGCTGGTGGCAGGCGATGTGTACCGTCCCGCTGCCATCGAACAGCTTAAGGTGCTGGGCGAACAGATCGGTGTTGAGGTATATACCGAAGATGATAACAAAGACCCTGTGAAGATTGCTAAAAGATCGGTCACGTATGCAAAGGATAAAGGATATAACGTGGTCATCGTGGATACCGCCGGCCGCCTGGCCATCGATGAAGAGATGATGAAGGAGATCACAGCGATCAAAGCCACCATCAACCCGCAGGAAACCTTGTTCGTGGTCGACTCCATGACAGGCCAGGATGCTGTCAATACTGCCAAGGCTTTTAATGATCAGCTTGATTATGAGGGTGTTGTGCTGACAAAGCTGGATGGTGATACCCGCGGTGGTGCAGCGCTGACGATCAAATCAGTGGTCAATAAACCTATCAAGTTCGTCGGTATCGGCGAAAAGATGGAGGCCATTGATGTTTTCTATCCCGATCGTATGTCGGACAGGATCCTGGGTATGGGTGATGTCGTTTCACTGGTGGAGAAGGCACAGGAACAATTTGATGTTGAGGAAGCCAGGAAACTGCAGCGCAAGATCGCCAAGGACCAGTTTAACTTCAACGACTTCCTCCAGCAGATCAAGCAGATCAAGAAGATGGGTAACGTTAAGGACCTGGTGGGTATGATACCCGGCATGGGCAAGGCATTGAAGAATACAGAGATCGACGATGACGCATTCAAGAATATTGAAGCAATCATCTATTCCATGACCCCCTACGAAAGAGAGAACCCAAAGATGCTTAACGGAAGCCGCCGAAAGCGCATAGCCATGGGCAGTGGCACCGACGTGCAGGAGGTCAACCAGCTCATCAAGCAATTCAGCGAAACCAGCAAAATGATGAGGATGATGACCAAGGGAGGCGCAAAGAACATGATGCATCAAATGAAAAATATGCGTAAGTAGCTTTATCTTTTACCCTCCCCCCATCCCCCTCCCTCGAGAGGGAGGGGGAGCATACGCAGCATACGATAGCATTAAAAGGAACCTGGGGGTGGGTACGAGAAACGAAAAGAACAATTCAAATATAGTTGCAGATAATATAAAGCAATGGAATTAATCGACGGAAAAAAGGTAGCGGCTGAAATCAAAATAGAGCTTAAGAAGGAAGTCGCTCAGATGGTTGACAACGACATCCCTTCGCCGCACCTGGCTGCTGTCCTGGTTGGGGAAGACCCGGCCAGCCAGACCTATGTGAATAGTAAAGAGAAGGACTGCAAGGAGATTGGTTTTATCTCATCTATCTATAAGCACAGCGAAAAAATTACCGAAAAGGAACTGTTTGAGGTTATCGACTTTATTAACAATGACCCGGAGGTTGATGGCTTGATCGTTCAGCTGCCCCTGCCAAAGCATATTTCTGAATCAAAAGTGATACAGCGGATCAACCCTGCAAAGGATGTTGATGGCTTCCACCCGCTTAATGTGGGCAAGATGGTTAAAGGATTGCCAACATACCTGCCAGCTACACCTTATGGTATCATCCAGTTGATTGATCATTATGGTATTGAAACTGAGGGCAAAAACTGTGTTGTCCTGGGCCGCAGCGACATCGTCGGTACGCCTATGAGCATCCTGCTGTCAAGAAAAGCCAGTCCTGGCAACTGCACCGTGACTATCTGTCATAGCCGGACCAAAAATCTTGATGAGATAGCCGCGGAAGCCGACATCTTGATTGCTGCTATTGGCAGCCCGGGCTTCGTTACCGCTGATATGGTCAAAAATGGTGCTGTCGTAATCGATGTGGGCATCCACCGTGTGCCAGCCGCAGAAAGGCCATCAGGATACAAGCTGGTTGGTGATGTACAGTTTGATGAGGTGTCAAAGAAATGCTCCTACATCACGCCTGTACCAGGTGGGGTAGGGCCGATGACAAGGATTGGTTTGTTACAGAATACCTTTAAAGCAGCGAAGAAAGAGATCTATTCCAACTCATAATCAATTTGGAAAATAAGGAACAAGTATTACTCGATAGTGGAAAAGCCCTTCCGGTGATGGAAGAGTTTTACAGTATCCAGGGTGAAGGCTATCAGACAGGCAAAGCTGCTTATTTTATAAGGATAGGTGGCTGTGATGTTGGGTGCCGCTGGTGCGATGTGAAAGAATCCTGGGATGCTGATCTGCATCCGCTGGTAATGGTTGATGAGATCGTTGAAAGGGCCATCCATTACCCTGCCAAGGCTGTGGTGATGACAGGTGGAGAACCCACGCTTTACAACCTGGGAAAATTATGTAAAGGACTGAAAGATAATGGAATCAGGATCTTTCTTGAGACTGCGGGAGCCTACCCTTTAACAGGTAAGTTTGATTGGATATGCCTGTCACCCAAAAGGAATAGTCCGCCGGAAGCATCAGTGCTGAAGGTTGCCAATGAACTGAAAGTTATCATTGAAAAGGAAGAAGACTTTGTCTGGGCTGAGGAACATGCTGCCAAAGTGAATGCTGCCTGCGAACTATTTCTGCAGCCGGAATGGAGCCGGCACAAGGAAATGATACCACGGATCGTTGATTATGTGATGGAAAACCCCAGATGGCAGGTGTCATTGCAAAGCCATAAGTACATGAAGATTCCTTAAATTCGCCTTATGAAAGTATCAGTATTACATCTTGTCCTGTCCTGCCTAATGCTCCTGGCAGGGAATGTAAATGCCCAGGTTTATCCTGACAATGAGCTCACCAATTCACCAAAAGCTAAAAAATGGCAGGATAAGGCCACGGATGCTTATGGGTTTAGAGACTTTGATAAGGCAGAGGAATACTGCCACAAGGCCATCTCCTATGACGAAGGATACATACTTCCTTATATGATGCTGGGGGATATTTATTCTGCCAGGGAGGAATATGACAGGAGCATACAGACATACGAAACATTGCTGAGCTTGAGGCCCGGTATACATCCTGATCCCTATTATTTCCTTGGTATGGCACAGTATATGAAAGGTGAGTACCAGGCTGCAATACCTAATTTCAGGAAATACCTTGATTATCCTGAGATCGATCCTTTCAGGGGGATGAATGCTGAGGAAATGCTTGCCAGCGCTGTCTTTAGGGCTAATTCTATGGCAAATCCTGTCCCTTTTAATCCCAGGAATATCGGGCAGGGAGTGAACACGCCCTTTGATGAATATGTGAACATTATTACCACGGATGGAAGTCGTATGTTGTTTACAAGGAGAACACCCATCCATCTTGAAAAGGGCCTTTACGAAGAAATTGTATTCAGTTCGAGTAACCTGGATGATGCCTGGCAGACTGCCCTGAATTTTGATGAAAAGCTTAATGCGGTTGGTAGCCTGGGTGCGATCACTATTTCCCCGGATGGCATGTATATATTCTTTACTTCCTGCCATCTTCCACAGGGTTATGGCAGCTGTGACCTCTATTATATGCAGCGTAATGGAAATCAATGGACTACGCCTGAAAATCTTGGACCAGTCATTAATACGACCACCTGGGAGTCACAACCTTCCTTTTCCACTGATGGTAAAACATTATATTTTGCCAGTCGCCGCCCGGGAGGCTTTGGGAGCTCGGACCTCTGGAAGTCGGAACTGACGGAGAACGGACGCTGGAGCACCCCAATAAACCTTGGCGAGAAGGTTAATACTTTAGAATCGGAAATGTCGCCGCAGATACATCAGGATGGCCAGACACTCTATTTCTCATCCAAAGGACATTTGGGGATGGGAGGGTATGACCTTTTCTATACCAGGCTTGATAGCAATGGTTTTTGGGGCAAGCCTGTCAACATTGGTTATCCTGTAAATACATTATCTGATGAGGTGATTATCGTTGTCACCGCCAACGGGACAGAAGCTTACATATCTTCTGATCAATATGGAGGCTACGGGAAGTTTGATGTTTACCGTTTTGAAATGCCGGTAGCAGCAAGACCAGAGCAGGTAACATACATGAAAGGGAAGGTATTCGATGCCCAGGACAAAGAGCCCCTTCTTGCTCGCTTTGAGCTGATAGACCTGGAAAGTGGCAGGGCTGTTGTCGAATCCTGGTCGGATGAGGTGAACGGGGAGTTCCTGGTATGCCTCCCTGCGAACCACCAGTATGCATTAAATGTGTCGAGCGAATGGTACCTCTTTCATTCGGAAAATTTCAACCTGACCGGTGAAAACACCGCCCTGGAGCCTTTCATAAAGGATATCCCCATGAAAAAAATTGAAAAGGGAGAATCGGTCGTCCTGGAAAACATCTTCTATGAAACCGATAAATTTGATCTGAAAGAAGAATCCATTATAGAGCTCCAGAAACTCATCAGTTACCTCAACCAATACCCTTCCCTGAGTATAGAGATTGGAGGCCATACAGATAATGTCAGGCACAGAGAGTTACAACCTGGTGCTGTCCAATAAGCGGGCCGAATCTGTATTTAATTACCTGGTTGGACAAGGCATCTCACCCGACAGGCTCACATCTAAAGGATATGGATTTGCCATACCGGTAGCATCTAACGAAACCGAATCCGGCCGCTCCCAGAACCGGAGGACAGAGTTTAAAGTGACTGATTACTAAGATCCTTGATGCTGGATCCTGGATGCTAGATCCAGTATCCAGAATCTAGCAAACTTACTTCTCCTTTTTCTTGCCAAAGTAACTCACTTACATTATATTTGAAAAGTCAATTTAAGTGAATTACTATGAAGAATAAATACATAGATCTGATCGAGCAGACATTTGATTTTCCACAGGATGAATTCCGTGTGGAAGATGGGGAGCTGTATTATAATGAGTTACCACTAATGGATATCATCAAGCAGTATGGGACGCCGTTGAAAATTACCTTCCTGCCTAAAATATCATCGCAAATTCAAAAGTCTAAAACGCTCTTTAATGTGGCTATGGCCAAAGCTGATTACAAGGGGGATTATTATTACAGCTATTGTACAAAAAGCTCCCATTTTTCATTTATTATTGAGGAGGTTTTGAAAAACGACAGCCATCTCGAAACGTCTTCAGCTTTTGATATCAACATTATTGAAGAGTTGTTTGAGCAGGGATTGATTCATAAAAGCATGTACATCATCTGCAATGGCTTCAAGCGGCCGCAATATCTTGAGAATATCGTAAGGCTTATTAATAATGGATATACCAATGTGATTCCGATACTGGACAACCTTCATGAACTCGACTATTATAAAGCCCATGCAAAGAATAAGTTTAACGTTGGTATACGCATTGCATCTGAGGAGGAGCCCAGGTTTGAGTTTTATACTTCCCGCTTGGGAATCAGGTATAATGATATCGTCCCTTACTATGAGCGGGCAATAAAGAATGATAAGCGAATTGGCCTGAAAATGCTCCATTTCTTCATCAATACTGGTATCAGGGATACTGCTTATTACTGGAATGAGCTATCCAAGAGTGTGAATGTATACTGTGAATTGAAGAAGATGTGTCCCGAATTGGACTCTCTCAATATAGGTGGAGGATTACCGATTAAGAATTCCCTGGGCTTCGATTATGATTATGAATACATGAGTGAAGAGATCATTGCACAGATTAAAAGTGTTTGCGAGAGGAACAATACTCATGAGCCTGATATTTTCACGGAATTTGGATCTTTCACTGTTGGAGAAAGTGGAGCAGTGCTTTATTCCGTCCTGGGGCAGAAATGGCAGAACGACCGTGAACGCTGGAATATGATCGACAGTTCTTTCATGACCACCGTGCCGGATACATGGGCTTTGAACCAGCGTTTTATTTTGCTTGCGATCAATCGTTGGCAGAGTGAGTACGAACGCGTGTTCCTGGGTGGGCTTACCTGTGACAGTATGGACTATTACAACTCCGAAACCCATTCTAATGCTATATTTTTACCAAAAGTTGATCCTAAAGAGCCTCTATACATAGGTTTATTCCATACCGGAGCATACCAGGAGTCCGTAGGGGGCTTTGGCGGTATCCAACATTGCCTGATTCCTGCTCCCAAGCATATTATTGTTGATATAGAGGAAGATGGAGAGATTTCCACAAAGCTATTCGCCAAGGAACAGAGCTATAAATCCATGTTAAAAACGCTTGGTTATTAACCTGCCATAATTTATTTTTACCTTATGGAAAAACTGATCTATGGAAAGACCCCGGAAGAATACTCAGGTTATGAATCATCTAAGGTCGTTTTTCTTCCAATTCCATATGACGGCACCAGTACTTGGGTGAAAGGGGCCGACAAAGGTCCTGAAGCAATCATCGACGCTTCAGGGCATATGGAACTTTACGATATTGACACCGATAGCGAGATATACATGATTGGCCTGCACACAGCTCCGCCCGTAAACGAAGGCTCAAGCCCGGAATCCATGGTCGATGCAGCATATGTACGTGTCCGTTCAATGATCAAGGATGAAAAGTTTATTGTGTCAATCGGAGGTGAGCATTCAGTAAGTATTGGTCCCATAAAAGCCCATGTTGAAGCATACGATGATCTTACCGTTCTGCAGTTTGATGCCCATACAGACCTGCGACAGGAATATGAAGGCAGCAGGTATAACCATGCTTGTGTGATGGCACGGACGCTTGAACTGTGCCCCTTTGTGCAGGTCGGTATCAGGAGCATGGATGTTGAAGAGCTGCCCTTTATCCGGAAAGACAGGATCTTTTATGCGAAAGATATCAGGGCAGGAGTGAACCCTAGCTGGAAAAGTGATGTAGTGGATTTGCTCAGTTCGAATGTTTATATCACCATCGACCTGGATGGCTTTGACCCGTCGATTATGCCTTCCACAGGCACCCCGGAACCAGGTGGCTTATATTATTATGATCTTATCGAATTGGTCAGAAAAGTCAATGAAGAACGCAATATCGTCGGGTTTGATGTGGTTGAACTCTGCCCAAATCCTATAAACAAATCTCCTGATTTCCTGGCTTCCAAGCTTATTTACCAGATTATATCGATGAAATTTAATAAATTATGAAAAAGAAAGAACTTCTTCAGGACACCATCAAGCATGTTGACATCAAATCATATGATGCCAGCCCGATTATCGACAGTATGCGGGAAATGTCATTCACTTCTCGTGAAATTGCTTCTGCTGCTGATATCTACAACAGGATGATCAAGGATAAGGACTGTACCATCATACTGACCCTTGCCGGTAGCACAAGCGCCGGAGGATGTATGCAGGTTTATGTCGATATGGTCAGATATAAGATGATCGATGTAGTTGTTGCTACTGGGGCTTCCATTGTCGATATGGATTTCTTTGAGGCCCTTGGTTATAAGCATTATAAGGGAAGTCCCGATGCTGATGACAAGATCCTCAGGGATAATTATATTGACAGGATTTATGATACTTATATTGACGAAGAAGAGCTTCAGGCCTGTGATATGACGGTGCATAAAATTGCTGACTCTTTGCAACCAAAACCCTACTCATCACGTGAATTTATTTGGGAGATGGGTCGTTACCTGAGCAAACATGCTAAAAAGAAGGATTCCCTGGTGCAGGCATGCTATGAGCATAATGTACCAATTTTCTGTCCGGCTTTCGTTGATAGCAGTGCAGGCTTTGGCCTGGTCAAACATCAATGGGATAATCCCGACAAACATCTTTCTATAGATGCAGTAAAAGATTTTCTTGAACTTACAAAGATCAAGATGGAAGCAGGTACAACAGGGCTGTTTATGATCGGTGGGGGAGTGCCCAAGAACTTCACTCAGGATACGGTCATATGTGCTGAGATCCTGGGCAGCGACGTACCTATGCACAAATATGCCATCCAGATCACTGTGGCTGATGTCCGTGACGGGGCATGCTCCAGCTCAACCCTCAAAGAGGCATCATCGTGGGGTAAGGTCGATACCGTTTATGAACAGATGGTCTATGCCGAAGCCACCACCGTCCTGCCCTTGATTGCAAGCTACCTTTACCACAAGGGGGATTGGAAAGCAAGGGAATATAAGGAATGGACAAAACTTTTTTGATATCTGATTCGTGATATCTGATATCTGATATTTGATTTCCTGTTCTCCGTCCACAAATTTTTCTGCGTTCTTCGTTCTGCGATCTTCGATTTATTCCTATCTTTGCACCCTCTTTTTAAAAATGAACGGAATTTATGATCAATATCACTTTACCGGATAACTCAGTGAGGCAGTATAATAAAGGTGTTACTGCCCATGAGATTGCCATGAGCATCAGTGAGGGGCTGGCCAGGAATGTGCTGGCTGCCAAGGTGGATAATGAGGTCTGGGATGCTATGCGTCCCATCAATCAGGATGCCAGGGTAAAGTTATTGACGTGGAATGACAAGGATGGCAAGGCAGCCATGTGGCACTCATCTGCACACCTGATGGCGGAAGCTGTGGAACAGCTGTTTCCAGGTGTCAAGTTTGGCATAGGCCCGGATATTGAGAACGGGTTCTATTATGATATCGATTTTGGTGAGCACAGTATTTCAGATGCTGACTTCACGAAGATTGAAGAGCGCATGCTGCAGCTTGCCAGGGACAAACAGACTTTTAGCCGCAAAGAAGTTTCCAAGAAAGAAGCTCTTAAATACTTTTCTGATAAGGGTGATGAGTACAAACTGGAGTTGATTGATGAGCTTGATGATGGGGAGATCACTTTCTATGAGTCGGGCACCTTCACTGACCTTTGCCGTGGTCCGCATATCCCGGATACCAGCCCTGTCAAAGCCGTTAAGGTATTAAGCCTTGCAGGCGCTTATTGGCGTGGTGATGAGAACAGGAAGCAGCTGACCCGCCTGTATGGCATTGCCTTCCCAAAACAAAAAGAACTGACTGAATTCCTTGAGCTGCTTGAAGAAGCTAAGAAGCGTGATCACCGTAAGCTTGGGAAAGAACTGGAGATCTTTGCGTTTTCACAGCTGGTAGGCTCAGGGTTGCCTTTATGGCTGCCTAAAGGCGCTGCTTTGCGTGAGAGGCTTGAGAATTTTCTAAAGAAGGCCCAGAAGAAAGCAGGCTATGAACAGGTGATAACACCGCATATTGGCAAGGTTGAATTATTCAAGACTTCAGGACATTTCCAGAAATATGGATCTGATTCCTTTCAGCCCATCTCAACACCCATTGAAGGTGAGGAGTTCTTCCTGAAGCCAATGAACTGTCCGCACCATTGTGAGGTATATAGGACCAAGCCAAGATCCTACAAGGACCTGCCTATCCGCATGGCGGAGTTTGGAACCGTATATCGTTATGAGCAAAGCGGCGAGCTTCATGGCTTGACCAGGGTGCGTGGATTTACGCAGGATGATGCACATATATTCTGTACTGCCGAGCAGCTGAAGGATGAGTTTAAAGGCGTGATGGATATTGTGATGCAAATCTTCAAGGCGCTGGATTTCAAAGACTATATCACACAGATATCGTTGAGGGACCCCAACGACAAAGAAAAATATATTGGCTCTGATGAAAACTGGGATAAGGCTGAAAAAGCGATCCTGGAGGTTGCTGAGGAAAGTGGACTGGAGACAGTCATTGAAGAGGGGGAAGCAGCATTTTACGGACCCAAGATGGACTTTATGGTCAAGGATGCACTCGGAAGGCAATGGCAGCTGGGTACTATCCAGGTTGACTATAACCTTCCGGAAAGGTTTGAATTAGAGTATGTTGGAAGTGACAATGAGAAGCACAGGCCCATCATGATCCACAGGGCGCCCTTTGGATCCATGGAAAGGTTCGTTGCTGTTTTATTGGAACATTGTGCCGGTAAGTTCCCGTTATGGCTAACTCCGGATCAGGCTATCGTGCTGCCTATCAGTGAAAAATATCATAATTATGCAAAAAAAGTTTTAACTTTGCTAAATAATTACGAAATTCGCGCCCTCGTTGATGAGAGGAGTGAGAAAACAGGCAGGAAGATCAGGGACGCAGAGATGAACAAGATCCCTTACATGCTGATCGTTGGAGAGAAGGAAGAGGCAGATGGAACAGTATCAGTGCGGAAGCAGGGAGAGGGAGATTTGGGTACATTTACAATTGACAATTTTAAAGATATGATAGACCAGGAAGTGAAGAAAGTCCTGGAGTAGTATTCATTAACATAAAGGAGGATAAGCAATAGCAACACATTTCAACAGGGGGGGGAGAGGCAGGTTCAACCGGCCACCCCGGAAAAGAGAAGACCTACACAGGATTAATGAGAGGATATCTGCACCTGTGGTCAGGGTTGTTGGAGATAATGTGGAGGTTGGGATTTATAATATAAGAGAAGCGATAGCAATAGCTGATGAGCAGGGGCTTGATCTTGTTGAGATCTCCCCTTCAGCCAATCCTCCGGTATGCAAGGTTATTGACTATAAGAAGTTTCTCTACGAGCAGAAGAAGAAAGCCAAAGAGATCAAGGCCAAGACAGCCAAGGTCGTTGTTAAAGAGATCAGGCTTGGGCCTAATATTGATGACCATGATTTTAATTTTAAGTTAAAGCATGCCATTAAGTTTCTACAGGATGGGGCAAAGGTGAAGGTGGACGTGTTCTTTAAAGGAAGAACCATCATTTACAAGGAAAAAGGTGAATATGTGCTGTTGAGGTTTGCTTCGGAGCTTGATGAATACGGGAAGGTGGAGAGGTTGCCTAAACTTGAAGGCAAGCGCATGATCATGATCATCGCACCAAAAAAGTAAATTTTTTAAACTATATAAAGCTTTTAGTAATGCCTAAAATGAAAACTAAGTCCGGCGCCAAGAAAAGATTTTCTTTGACAGGAACCGGCAAGATTAAAAGAAAGCACGCATACAAAAGTCATATTCTGACTAAGAAAACCAAGAAGCAGAAACGTAATCTGACATACAAGACCATCGTTGACCCTGCTGATGAGAAGAATGTGCGTGAAATGATTCAAAAGTAAAACGATTGTTTAACTTACTGCCAGCTTTAAAGTGTCCGTAAAGCCGGACCGCTGTAGTAAAAATTAGAAAAAATGCCAAGATCAGTAAATTCAGTAGCTTCAAAGCAACGGCGCAAGAAGGTCATGAAGCAGACCAAGGGCCAGTTTGGCCGCAGGAAAAACGTGTGGACCGTTGCCAAGAATGCATATGAAAAAGGATTGACATATGCATATCGTGACAGGAAAAACAAGAAAAGAAATTTCAGGGCACTCTGGATCCAGCGTATCAATGCCGGTGTCAGGGAGCACGGAATGTCTTATTCAGTTTTCATGGGCAAGCTCCATGAAAAAGATATTAACCTCAGCCGCAAGGTCCTTGCCGACCTCGCAATGAACAATCCCGAAGCTTTTAAAGCGATAGTGGATAAAGTCAAATAGAGAAGAGAGAAGAGAGAAGAGAGAAGAGAGAAGAGAGAAGAGAGAAGAGAGAAGAGAAAGAAAGAGAAAAGAGAAAGGGCTGGACGAATGAACGTCTGGCCCTTTTTCTTTTACCCTCCCCCAGGTTCGGTTATAATGTATTTGTATGCTGCGAATGCACCCCCTCCCTCTCGAGGGAGGGGGACGGGGGGTGGGTAAAGAATATTAAATATCATACTTCTTCATTCTTCTATCCAGACTTTGCCAGCTGATATTCAGCAATTCGGCGGCTTTTGCCTTATTATCTCCGGCTTGTTTCAAAGCCCTGAGGATCATCTGCCGCTCCATGCCTTCCAGGTCCATCAAGGCTGCTTCTTTTGGAACCGTTGTGTCTTTATCCATCTTCCCAATCATGCTTAGTTCGAAGTCCTGCCAGGTTAGCTCCTGGCTTTCACAAAGGATCACAGCTCTTTCGATGATGTTCTTTAACTCCCGGATATTTCCCGGGAAACTGTATTTTTTGAGGTTTTTGGAAATGGCGGGGTTGATGTATTGAATGGATTTTCCAAGCCGGTCGACATAAAACTTTACGAAATGATCGACCAGGAGAGGAATATCTTCTTTCCTATCCTTTAATGGTGGTATTTCAATAATAAATGATGAGATCCGGTGATACAGGTCGAGCCGGAACTTGTTCTGCCTGACAAGATCATCAAGATTACGGTTGGAGGCGGCGATAACCCTTACATCAACATTGATTTGCTTGTGAGAGCCAACTTTCATCACCTTCTTCTCATCGAGTACGCGCAGAAGCTTTGCCTGCTGGCCCGGAGGCATGTCACCAATCTCATCAAGGAACAATGTCCCATGATTGGCAATCTCGAACCACCCGCTCTTATCCTGATCGGCACCGGTAAAAGCGCCTTTCTTGTGCCCGAAGAATTCGCTCTCAAAGAGCATTTCCGGTATTGCTGAACAGTTGACAGTATGAAAATAATCATCCTTGCGCTTGCTCATGTAATGGATGCCCCTGGCTACAAGCTCTTTGCCCGTTCCACTATCGCCCATTATCAGCACCGTGGTTGGATCAGCTCCGGCTACCTTGTCCATTAAACTGATAATGGATTTAAGTTCACTGCTTTTTCCAATGATCTGGTGTCCTATATTCTTCTGTAGTTCCTTGGATAGGAAAGTATATTGTTGCTTGACTTTCCTCAGCTTGGTATGCAGGTCGATAAAGCGTGTGGTGCGGCTGATGGCCTGGTCAATCTCTACCAGCCTGAATGGTTTCGGAAAGAAATCAGTGGCTCCCAGGCGCATGGCTTCAATCACACTGTTCATGTCGCCATGGCCGGATATCATGATCACCTCAATCTCAGGTTGCTCTTTCTTAATCTTTGCCAGTACCTGCAGGCCATCCATCTCAGGTAATTGTATGTCAAGAATTACAATATCGACGGTATTTTCTTCCAATAAGGTAAATGCCTGGGAAGGTGTTGAAGCTTTCAGGACATTAAACGAGCGCCCGACAAGGAACTCTTCAATCTCATCCTGTACTCTTTGTTCATCATCCAGGATCAATATGCTGAGAATATCATCCATTTTTCTTACCCTCCTCATTCTTGTATTCAGGAATAATTATTGTAATTCTTGTAAACTTGCCTTTCTCACTTTCTACGTTGATATCCCCTTTCATTTCTTTTACAATTCCATAGATTATAGATAAGCCAAGCCCTGTTCCCGCCTCCGCCTTCTTGGTAGTAAAGAATGGGTCAAATATATTTTCCATCACTTCTTCGGGGATACCGGTACCGTTATCTTCAATACTTATATAAATCTTTCCATCTATCGTATTGGTGCGGATGGTAATTCGTTTCTGATAGTGTTTGATATCACTTTTCAGCTCTTTTTCATCTACGGCATATTTGGCATTGGATAAAAGGTTAAGGATCACCTGCTCCAGCTTGTACTTATTGCCATGTGTGAAATTGTCTTCTGTAGTTAGCTCCAGGGATAAGTTAATATGATGATTGAGATATTGAATGGTGATCAGAGAAAGAGCATTGTTAACAACCTCATTTACAGAAACTTTTTCAAATGTCTCATCTTGCTGGTCCCTTGAGAACGTACGGATATGTTCAATAATTTTCTTGATCCGGGAGATATCCTGAAACAGGCTATTGATCTTTTTTTCAATGTATTCTTCTGTGTAGTCGTCGTCAAGGATTCTCATCTGCAGATTCTCCAATCCCATGGAGATGCTGCCCAGCGGCTGGTTGATCTCATGGGCCATTCCAGCCGACAGCTCACCCAGGGATTCCAGTTTGGACTTCTGGATCAATAGCTGTTGCTGGTCCTTCAGGTTCTTTAATTCATCCTTTATACGCTGTTCCAGGTTACGGTTAAGCTCACTTAACTTGTTTGCACTTTCTTTTCTTTCCGTGATATCTGTCAGGAACGTAAGCACTGCGGGTTCATCTTCCCATTGTATCAGGTTTGATTTTATTTCAAACCATTTAGCTATTCCACTTTTAGTGTTCATCTGGATGTCGTACCTCTCAGGCACAGATTCTCCTTTAATCCTCTTCCAGTGATTATCCAGCACCTGCTCTTTATAATCGGGGTGGAGGAAGTCTACAAAAGGCCTGCCAATAGAGTGTTTGGGGAGATACCCGGTCATCTCATACAGCTTTGGGTTGATAAAGCGGATGATGCCATCGACAGTAAGCATGATCCCATCATTGGCGTTTTCAAAGATCTGTCTGTACTTTTCCTCACTTTCCCTGAGCATTATTTCAACCTGTGACTTTTCTATGATCTCGGTTTGTAAGTCTTGTGTCCTGAGATTAATACGTGTCTCGAGCTCATTGTTCAGTCGCAGCATCTCGATCTCTACTTCTTTCCTGTAGATGGCAGCACCCAGTGTATTTGCAGCAGCCATCAGTGCCTTGATCTCAGACTCTTCCCAGTTTCTCTCAAAACAACATTCATCAAACCCTATAAAACCCCACCAATGGTTCTGTACATGAATTGGAGCGATCAGGATAGATTCAATTCGTTGCTTGTGCAAAACACTCTTTTCGCTGTCAGGGAAATCCTTAACCACACCAAACAAAGGTTTCCTTTTCTCCAGCAGGTCCACCCATCTTTCAAAGCCATTGGCTACGAAGTAAAAGTTTTGTAAGCCCTTGTTTTCCAGCACGTCTTCTTTGGACTTGTCTGTCCAGACATATTGCTGACTGGTGAAAACCTCATCGTTCTCGTCGGTATAATTCTGAAAAATATATACACGGCTAACATTGCTGGCTTCACCAAGCCGGCTAAGAACTTTATTGATACTGTTTGTCCCATAATTGAAGTTAAGGAACTGTTCTGCAGCAAAACTGACGGCCATCAGAATTTTCTCTATATCTTTAAGTCCCTTTTTTTTATCTGGCATGGTGGTAGTGATCAATCGTTATGCTAAATTAACAAAATTTAAACCTTCAGTTATGGAAGATCCGATCATTCAATTTAATACCTGGTTTGAGGCAGCTCATGAAGCAGGGATGATTGAGCCGAATGCCATGGTACTGTCCACTGTCTCAGAGCTTGGCAAGCCATCTTCACGGGTAGTATTGTTGAAAGAATATAATGCTGCCGGTTTTGTGTTTTTCACAAATTATAACAGCCGGAAAGCAAAAGATATCATGTCCAATCATCATGCTGCATTATTATTTTTCTGGAAAGGACTTGAAAGGCAGATCCGGATTGAGGGTATTGTAAAAAAAACAACGGAAGAAGAATCCAGGGCTTATTTTCATTCAAGGCCTTTTAAGAGTAACCTCAGTGCGGTTGCATCTCCGCAGAGTGCTGTCATTCCAGATAAGGCCTTTTTAACTACAAGAATCAAAGCATTATTGAATGATAATGTTGCTGAAACCCTCGAAAGACCTCTTTATTGGGGTGGCTTCAGACTCATTCCAAACTATTTCGAATTCTGGCAGGCAGGAGAGCATAGGTTGCATGACAGGAGGGTGTTTGAGCTTAAGGCAGGGGAGTGGGAGAAATATCTGGTTGCACCATAAAGGTTTTATCAGATTTGCTTCTTTTTTCTTTACCCAACCCCCGTCCCCCCTCCCTCGTGAGGGAGGGGGTGCCTACATAGCATACCTTGGCATCCCCACCATACCTGGGGGAGGGTAACAGACAAAATATTCTAAATTTATCCAGTATCCAGTATCCAGTATCCAGTATCCAGCATCTAGTAATCTATTTTAGCCCAGGTCATTACTTTTTGCAGGCTATCCATCACAATTGTATCAACAGGATTTTTTTTCAGGTTCAGGTTGGCGAGATTCTTCATTGTTATGAGCTCTTCAAAGGGGATTTCACTGATTTGATTACTTGAAAGGTTAAGGACTTCCAGGTTATTCAGCTTTGCGATTTCAGGACCCAGGTATGATATATTATTATGGTCCAGTTTGAGGATGATTAGCTTCTGCATATCAAATAATGCAGCAGGGATCTCAGAAATTTGATTCCTGCCAAAATACAATTCCTCCAGGGTTTCCATCTTTACCAGCTCATCAGGGATTGAAGTAAACTCATTGCCTCCCAGGCGGATACGTTTTAGGTTTTTAAGCCTGTAGACATGCTCAGGTACTTCGGAGAAATTATTGGAAGTGAGATAAAGGCTTTGCAGGTAAAGCATATCGCCAACATAAGCGGGCAGACTGCTTATTTCATTCATGGTCAGCTCCAGTGCGTTCAGGTACCTGAACTTATACACATCTCCGGGAACTTTATTCAGATCCTGTTTGATCAAGGCAAGCTTATAAACCTCATCAGGGTTTTCCATTGCCTTGTCAAGGGAGCGATAGGTTTTCTGATAATTAAGATCAAATAAGGAGTACAGTTTTGACTCATCAAAACTTTCATACTCAAGCCTTCTTTCACAAGCCGCAATAACCATCATGCCGACCAGCAGTACTGTCAGGGTTGATTTAGTTTTCATGGCTTAAAATTAGCAATTTAAATACATTACGTGATCTGTGACCACTGCCTTCGCAGGGGCAGGCCTGTGATCTGTGATCAGATTTCTGCGTTCTGCGTTTTGTGTTCTTCGTTCTTCGTTCTTCGCTCTGCGCTCTGCGTTCTGAGTTCTGCGTTCTGCGCTCTGCGTTCTGAGTTCTGCGTTCTGCGCTCTGCGCTCTGCGCTCTACTGGTGTGTCTCACGCAGCAGGTCATTAACGATCTTCACCGGGTTAAAAGTAATGATCGGCACTTCGACAAATATGGTGTTCCAGCCAGCCATGGCTCCATTCCAGAGTCCCGGAAGTTCCTGTGCCTTCAGGTCGCGCCCGTCTTTTGATTTGATAGATATGAAACCAGTCGATGAGTCTATATAGTCGTGGAGATCAAATTTGTTGCCCCGGTAGTCTTTAATACCGCAAACCAGGTCGACAGGGTTGAAGTGTGTGGCAGCCTGCAGTATATCCTGCTGCTTTTGATCACCAGGATTGATCTGTGAGCCCTCAACAATTTGTAATGAAACTTCTCCCTGCTGGTTTCTTACCCAGAAGGGTCCACCACCCGGCTCTCCTTCATTTTTAACCATTCCACAGACACGAACAGGACGGTTTAGTCTCATTTTTAACAGCTCTTGCTGCTTACCAGGATCAAGGCCACCGAATCCGTCATCCAGGATGATATTTAATTCATCCTGAGCAAATTTTCTGATCTCACTAATCAATTCCGGTGATACAGGATCCTCTAACTTTCTGAGGTATTCGAAAGTTTTTTCCTGTACCTGCAGCATCAAGCCACCGATGACTTTCTTATAGGTTATTGTGTCTTCTTTTAGGCGGTCGGGGACGATATTATCTATGTTCTTGATATAGATGACATCGGCATCCAGGTCGTTCAGGTTCTCAATTAGTGCTCCATGGCCACCAGGCCGGAAAAGTATGCTGTCATCATCATTTCTGAATGGTTCGTTATCGAGGTCAACGGCAATAGTATCAGTAGAGGATTTTTGTTCTGAAAAGCTGACATGATATTTAATTCCGAATTCTTCTTCATATTTGGTTTTGAGCAGGTCCACCAATTGTTGAAAGCCCTCCTGGTGCTCTGGTGACACAGTTAAGTGTATATAAACCTGCCCATCTGATTGTTTACAATATAAGGCTCCCTCAACAAGATGCTCTTCGAAGGCATATCTTGGACCATCATCATACTGGTGAAACAGGATCAGGCCCTTAGGCTGTCTGCCATAGTCTAAGCCATCAGAATTTAAAACATTTTCTATGACCAGGCCATAGTCTTTATCATGTAGTAACTGTTCTATATCCAGCCCTTTTTCCTGCAGGGTGGCATGAAGATCCTGGTAGAAGGCAAAGTTGGCAATGGAAGAGATGAAGTGGTAAATAGAGTTAAAGGACTTATCTGCAATAAACCTGTCATATTCCTTCTGGTCATGCTTGTATTCTGAAGTAAATTGGAACAGGTTCTTAAACATCCTGGTAGCTGCTCCGGAGGCCGGAACGAATTTGATCATGTGCAGTCTTCCTGATTTTTCTTCATAGAGCCGGATCAGCTTATCCAGCTGATCATCATTAAAGGAAGAGATGCCATCTCCGGGTGTTGCCGGCCTGTCAAGGTCAATGAAAGGAAAACCCTTTTTGAAGTTCATAATCTGGTAATCTATCAGCTCAGGATTTATCCCTTTTTGCTCAAATTGCTGGATGTCTTTCTCAAGGTACATAGTAATGGTATTGTTTTGATGCGGCAAAAATAGGAAATAGAATGTATGTTTTACAGGTTTTCAGGTTAAAAGAATATTGTTTTAGGCTTGTCAGATTAAATTTTTTTTTAATTTTGCACCCCATTCAATAAGCCCAGGTGGCGGAAATGGTAGACGCGCATGGTTGAGGGCCATGTGAACGCAAGTTCGTGCAAGTTCGATTCTTGTCCTGGGCACCGTATAATGTACATTGTAAATTTTTTGCCCAAGTGGCGGAATTGGTAGACGCGCTACATTCAGGGTGTAGTGAGCGAATGCTCGTGAAGGTTCGAGTCCTTTCTTGGGCACTTTTTTAAGTGTTGAAATTGCAATAAAACCAAAATTTAACCGTTCTGCGTTATCTAACTTAATAACCTATGCGCCTTTTACTTATAAGTAATTCTACAAATCACGGTGAAGAATACCTGGCATGGCCATCACCTTATATTAAAGACTTCCTATCCAAATCGGATGTTAAAAAAGTATTGTTTATTCCATACGCAGGAATGGGCCTTACAACTGAAAGATTTGCAAAATCTTATGACATCTACGAAGAGAAGGTTAAGCAGGTATACAAGGAGCTGGGTTATGAATTGGAATCTATTCACCAGGCTATTGACCCGGTGCAGGCGGTGAAAAACGCTGAAGCCATCGCCGTTGGGGGCGGTAATACATTTCACCTTGTGCACATGATGCATAGGGTTAAGATCATGAAGCCAATCAGGGAGAGAGTACTTGAAGGCGTACCATATATGGGCTGGAGTGCAGGCTCCAACGTTGCCTGTCCGTCACTCATGACCACCAACGATATGCCTATTATCCAGCCGGAAAGTTTTGCATGCACCGGCCTGATCCCTTTCCAGATCAACCCTCATTACCTTGATGCTCATGCACAGGGTCATGCCGGCGAGACCAGGGAGCAAAGGATAGAAGAGTTCCTGATTGTAAATAAGGAAATGCCTGTCGCAGGACTTCGTGAGAGCACCTTGTTGCAGGTTGAGGGTGGTGATATTCAGCTTAAAGGACCCCGGCCGATGAGGTATTTCAAATTTGGCGAAGAACCAAAGGAATTTGAGCCCGGAAGTGATATTTCCTTCCTCCTAGGAAAATGATCTATTGATCTTAGCCTTTATTCTCTTATTATTCAAAAGTATTACTATTAATTCCTGTATGCATCCACGCAAGATTCCTGATCTGTGGAGGAAATGCATGATCTTCTTTTGAATGGAATTATACCTTATCACAATCTTGAGGTCTTCAGAAACATGGTTTTTGTCCAGGATGATATTGGCTGCTGCTTCCCCTGAAATAAGCGCCTGGTATATCCCTTCACCTGTTAGAGCTGAAGCAAAGCCACCGGCGTCACCTATGAGAAAAGTATTACCAAACTGCAGTCCGCGAAAATCGTAATTGATCGGCGCAGATTGATATATGGCATTGCTGACATCAATCCCTTTCTCCTCAAGCCATGCATGGAAGTTCTCTTTTAACTTTTTTGGAGACATCATATCAGGGTCACAGACACAACCTACGGCAAAGCTGTCTTTATGGGGGAAAATCCATCCGTACCAGGCCCTAAAGTATTTAGTAATGAGATGGATTTCAAGTCTTGGAACAAGCTCAGGATCAGGTACGGTATACTGGATTCCGATTAATTTTTTTTCAATCGGTATTCCAAGGAACTTCCTGACCACTGAATTGTATCCATCTGCACCTACCAGGTAATTATATCCGAGCTCTTCATGGTCATTGATAGTGACTTTTTTTTCATTAATGAACGTAACCTTAGCCCTGGTTCGAAATTCCACACCGGTATTGTCCAGTAATCTCTTTTGCCACTGCGTAAGATCTTTTCTTTTCAGAGTGAAGACAATAGGTTCAGGAGCATCGGCTGAGCTCTCTCTCTTTCTTGAGAAAACACCTGTGCTCGTGACCTTATGTTCGATGATCTCATCAGGAAAGCCAAGGATCTGCATTCCTTTGCGGGTTACCCCACCGGCGCAGACTTTATCGCCAAAGTCTTCATCATCTTTTTCAAGGATTATCACTTTCAGGCCTGAAGTGCTCAGCACCTGTGCACACCTTAAACCGGCCGGTCCGGCCCCTACTATTATCACATCGTAATGTTCCACGTTCTATTCAGATAGTTTTCCTAATTCAACTGTTGGTTGCTCAGGCAATTCTTCTGCCAGCAACCAGCGACAGAATATAATGGCTTCTTTATATGCGGCAGTGCTGATCCAGTTGTCCACATCCATAGGCCGGTGACTCAGGCAGACTGAGTGGCTGCCCTCGAATTCAGCTTTCTTTTTGATTTTCTTCAGGATAACATCTGCATTTATCCTGAACGGGTTGAGCCCGGTCTTTCTTAGGGTATAGCCAACGCCGTCGATAAGGATAAAGTCCTCATCAAGCTTGAATTTCAGCCGTTTGCCTATAGGGTCGATCTTTGACACATTATTAGCGAGTTCTTGTCTTATTTGCGCGATTTCCATGGGCCAAAAATAGAAAATTTTTTCATTTACTTTTTTAACACCTATTTAACATGCCATTAACAAAATTTTAAGGTTTGGGAACGTATATTTGACAAATCTTATAATTAATCAAACAACATTAAATATACTGAGGGTAATATGAATAAACTAATGATAATAATCATGGTAATGCTGATCGGGGTTTCTACGGGTCTCGGACAGCCGGCCATGCCCGATATAATAATTAAGAACCTTGATGGCGAGTCTGTCTCTTCCAGCGAGGTACTCAACAAAGATGGCCATACCATTTTGTTTTTCTGGAGTATTGATGATGAAGAGAGCCTGCAGATGATCCATGATATCAGTGATGCATGGGAAACCAACACTGATGAAGAGGTAGATGTTAAAGTTGTTGGTATTTGCGTTAATCCCAGCACCAGGGGAGATATGGTCAAGCCATACATTTTTGGCAATGATATACAATTTGCAAATTACATTGATGAAAACGGTGACTTGAAAAGAGCTATGAACATTTCTTCAGCGCCGTTTATCATGCTGATAGACCAGGGAGAAGAACTGGTTTACATGCATAGCGGCTATTGTCCCGGAATATCGGGGCATGTCTGTGACCAGATCATCAATTACAAAAACAATACGGCTATTAATTCCGGAAAGTACACCCTGGTAGGAAAGTAATGACTGCCAGTAGAAAAGATTTGATTCAGGTAATTGAATCATAGTATAATCAAATCATTCGCTTTTTTCCATTTTTGATCAACATGTTAATTACGAGGCAGCCGGTGGCTGCCTCGTAATTCATTGTCCATTTTAGATTGTCCATTCTGCATTTTCCATGTATTTTTCTCGTCTCATGTCACGATTATTCCCCTTCGGCGAAGTCTATACCGAGCGTATACTCTAATAAATCCAAATTTTAAGCTACTTTATTTTTAAGTTCTCTTGGATCTAAGCAAATATAATTAGGATCCCAGGGATTACCCGTTTCTATAAGTTTATAAACTGTTCTTAAAAGTTTGTTAGCCACGTTTGTCATAATTAGGAAATGTGGTTTTCCCTCAAGCTCTTTCTTTTTGTAGTATAATCTATATTCTTTATTATGAGCAACCGCTGATTTGGCACACAAAAACAGCATTGATTTTAAGCTTTTATCACTCATTGAACTAACCTTTGATTTTTTTACCATCTGCCCTGAGGCATCAGGGAATGGACAAATGCCTGCGTAAGATGCAGCCTTTTTAGCTGTTGTTATTTTTTTAAAATTGACAGTTTTAATTAGTAATTCACAAGCGGTTACAGGACCTATGCCTTTAACACTTGTTGTGAGATTAAAATTCTTTTCAAGGCTTTTATCTGAACTAATAATCTTAAGTAATTGCATTTCTGTCTCGGCAATCTCTTCTGATAGCTGAGCTAAAAGCCGAGTACTTACCTTGTTTGCGTAGATAGACATTATTGGGAGCCTTTTAGTTCCCTTTAACTTTGTTAACAGCATCTTTCGTCCCTTAACCAGGTGACTTCGCAATGAATAGAGTTCCTGCAATTCAGACATTGATTCACTATTAATCTTTGTTTCCTTTAACTGGTCATAAAAACGTTCGCCATACTCTCTAATGCGAGCTGCATCTATCTTGTCAGTTTTCCCTTTACGAAGTCCTAAACTATGTTTTATGCTGTATCCTGAGCATAGAGAGATGCGAATACCGGTTTGATTACATAAGAACAATAATAGATCTCCATACACCCCTGTGTGCTCTGCAACAATAAGTGCCTCTCTGGAGATACTCTCAATGAACTCAGCAATATTATTCAGATCATTCTTAACCACAAGGTGCTGTTCTTTTCCTCTTTCATCAAGAAAGTTTACATCAAACTTCTCTTTTGACAGATCAATTCCATAAATTTGTCTCATAACATCAAGTTTATGAGGCTCCGGATTGAGTGACCACTACCGTAATAATGGGTTTACCCCTAAATACTCTCTGGTTTTAACTCAATAAATTTACTGTTCTTAATACGCTCGATAGGCTCGAAACCTAGAAGCGAGGAAAAGTTAACGCAGTAAATGGAGTCTCTTTTTTATATCCTCTAAATTATTAAGAGTAAACCATTCTGCGAAACTAACGGAAGTCGAGGTACTCAGGGTGACAGCTCTGTTTTTTTTTGCGGGAGTATGGTCTCGCCCTTCGGCGAAGTCTATACCGAGCGAAGTCGAGGTACTCAGGGTGACAGGATAATACGCTTTTGTTTGTGTGGTCTCGGCTCCGCTCGACCATAAAAATATAGGTTTTATTTTGGAACGAATTGGATTTTGCGGTATTAATTATTATGAGAGGTTATGTATATTTATTGGAATGCTGTGATCATACATATTATGTGGGCGTTACAAACAACCTGGCCAGGAGATTAAAAGAGCATGAAGAAGGGATTGATGAGTTTTGCTATACATTTTCAAGAAGACCTGTAATTTTGAAAAACTATCTGGTTTTTGATAATTTTCATGAAGCAATCAAGGTCGAAAAGAAGCTCAAAAAATGGTCCAAAGCCAAAAAAGAAGCATATTTTAAGAAAGACTTAAAATCCCTTCATGAATTTTCAAAGTGTAAAAATCCCACCTCCCATAAAAACTATCAAAAATAGCTTGCACCGAGCGGAGCCGAGGTGCAATATAGACACTCAACAGCGACTGTCACCCCGAGCGCAGTCGAGGGGCGAGGTGCAATATAGACACTCAACAGCGACTGTCACCCCGAGCGCAGTCGAGGGGCGAGGTGCAATATAGACACTCAACAGCGACTGTCACCCCGAGCACTTCGACCATGCTCAGTGTGAACTCCGTCGAGGGGCGAGGTGCAATATAGACACTCAACAGCGACTGTCACCCCGAGCACTTCGACCATGCTCAGTGTGAACTCCGTCGAGGGGCGAGGTGCAATATAGACACTCAACAGCGACTGTCACCCCGAGCACTTCGACCATGCTCAGTGTGAACTCCGTCGAGGGGCCCGTAATTCATTGTCCATTCTAGATTGTCCATTCTGCATTTTCCATGGGATTTTTTCACTGATCAGTGTTCAGTGTTTAGTGGTCACATGTTTCCGTTATTACGGGACAATGAATCCCATAATATTCCTATATTAGCCGCAATAAATAAGCATACAGACATGGCGACACATGGAAGGTTTGATAACCCTGTAGTGGCAGCACTTGCGGGGTTTAAGGATTTGTTTCGTAAGCAGGCGCTTGCAGAAAGATTAACTGATAATGACAGGTTTGATGGTAAGACTTGTCTTATTACAGGAGCTAATAGTGGACTGGGTTTCGCTTTAGCAGTGGAGGTGGCGAAGCGGGGCGGACATGTTATCATGGCCGGCCGGAGTGCAATTCCCCAGGCAGGAGAGAAGGTTAAAAGATTGAGCGGCTCTGATAAGGTGGAGATGATGTTTCTTGATCTCAGTAAAATCGATAGTATATATGAGTTGAGTAGGCAGTTGACAGTTGACAATAGGCGAGTTGATGTGCTGATATTGAACGCCGGAGTGGCTTTGCCGAAAGCCAGGAAAACAGATTCCGGCCTTGAAGAGATGTTCCTGGTGAATTACCTGTCCAATGTGATCCTCACAAACCTATTAATTGATAGTAAAGTTATTGATCTTGAGGGGGATAGATTGTTTAAGCCCAGGATTCTTTTTATATCGTCCGATTCGCACCAGGGTTCTTCGAAGATTGACTTTGATGAATTTGGCACTTACTATGATTACGGTCCGTCCAAAGGCATTTCCGACTACAGTTATTTCAAGTTTTTATTGAATACTTATGCTGTTGAATTGTCCCGTCGCATCAACAAAGATGTTGTTAAAGCATGCATATTGGTTATTTGTCCCGGTCCCGTGCACAGTAATATCGTAAAGGAGGCCCCTTTCCTGCTCCGTATGACTTTAAAAGCCATATTCTGGGTGATATTCCGTTCGCCGAAAAAAGCTGCACTGCCGGTCGTTTATATGTCCATTTCACCGGATTACGAAGGCAAGACAGCGGAGTACCAGCATATGTTCAAGGAGAAGAAGATGGATGAGAAGGTTTATGATCCTGAAGATGGCAGTAGGCTTTGGGAAGAGTCCATTGCACTTTGGAAACAAGTGACGCGTGACGCGTGACCTGTGACCAGAAAATCATACCTCAGATATCAGATATCATGAATCAGATATCAAGGGGGATTAACTTCGTTGATCCCAGTGGGGGGGCGCTACAAACGAAAAAGCCATGCCTCGTAAGACTCGGCACGGTCTTTTTTTGTATCCCTGCTCCTGAAAACAAGTTTTCCATCGCAGGAATACAAAAAAGGCCCTACCACCTTCGGTGGCACGGCTTTTTCGGTTGTGATCCGGGCGGGATTCGAACCCACGACCCGTTATGAACTGGTTATTAATTGCTTACGAAGATACAAAAAATCAATTGTCCGAACAATTGTCCGAACACTTTTTTTAACTTGGGTGGACTCAATCCTCAGTATGTAGCTTCTTATTCTCCCTTTCAAGATCTCTCATTCGCAGTTCAAGCTCATAAATCCTATCCTTGTATGAGCGAAGTTCTTCCTTATAAAACTCATGGATTACCTTCTTTATCGCCTTCCCTAGGGCTTTATTGAATTCTGGTGTGACACTCTCAGCTTGCTTCTCCAAATCCTCAAATGTTGTATCTGCGGACTGAATGACCATTTTTAGATCCTCAAAAAAATAGGAAACAGGCACATCAACAACTTTAGCTATCCGTTCCATAGTCTCTGTGCGAGCCTTGTTTTCCCTTATTATTCGTTGTAGTCCATGCTCAGTAATGCCAGCCTGCCGGGCCAATTCCTTTAATGTAATTTTTCTTTCATTACATATCTCCCTTATTTTAAATAGCTTAGCCATATTTATTTAAAATTATGCTGATAGATTTGACAATTGATTACATTATTATTTAATTTGACCCTACAATATACAACATTTATTACATAAACCTGCAAAAACTTAATTAGAATGGAAATCACAATGATAACTAAAGAAGAACTGAAGGAATTATTGAGGGATACCCTTCAGGAGCATGAAGAGCGAAAGAAGAAGTCTGAGATTCCAAGGCTGTACACCATTAACCAGGTTGCCAAGAAACTTGGGAAAGCACATGCAACCATAAAGAAATATGTAGAACGTGGCTTATTGAGGACCACCAAGACCGGAGAGATCCCTGAAGATGCTATCGAGGAGCTTTTAGAACGTTCTTTATAGCAAATGGCCAAAAATGGCCCTGTTAAAATCCTAATCAACCAGGAGATAACTTGTTTTCTCCTGGTTTTTTTGTTTACAGAAGCGTAAACCATCCAGAAATTCTGATTACCAGTGTCTACATGCATGTAGACTTTGCAAACAACCTGTAAACATCCATCTTTTACAGTAAGGCATGCTGGTTTATACAGGTAAACATGGGATTACATGGATTATTAGCGGGTATTTACGGGTATTAGCGGGTATTTACGGGTATTAGCGGGCATGTACGGGTATTTGCGGGCATGTACGGGCATTTGCGGGCATGTACGGGCATTTGCGGGCATGTACGGGCATTAGCGGACATGTACGGGTATTGGCGACATGTACGGGTATTGGCAGACATGTACGGGTATTGGCGGGTATTTGCGGGTATGTGCAGGTATATGCGGGTATGTACGGGTATACGTGGGCTACAGATTTAAGATTGATAATAGCACAGTGTTATCACCTTGGAATCTGGGGTGCTTGATATAGCTATCAGAGATATATCTATGTAATTCACTAATTTCACCTGGTTTTCACCATGGATACCAAAGTGAAATTGGTTTCGAAACCAAGCTTGTAACCAATTTATATCAGTGCTTAGCGCGGTTTCATTTTTGTAATAAAATCTGCTAGCAATAACCGCCATTTTAAGTACTCCTGGTTTCACTCTGATTTCACCTGGTTTTCACCGGGGATACCAAAGTGAAATTGGTTGTGAATCCAAGCTTGTAACCATTTTATATCAGTGCTTAGGGCGATTTCATTTTTGTAATAAAATCTGCTAACAATTTCCGTCATTGTAAATACTCCTGGTTTCACCCTGATTTCACCTGGTTCCACTATATATGGAAAAACCGGACAAGTTGACCACCTTTCGCCGGTGGAAACTGACCATTGGAAGCCGGGATTGATTGACCCCCCTATTTTTCATATAAACCACAAAGAACTTTTCTTGAGCTAATAATATTAACAAATATATTTTTTTATCAAGTTGTTTGCTATTAATTGTTGAACTTTCTTTTTTTTCTCATTGAGTCACCAGTGATTTCCAGCCGATGGGCATCATGAACCAACCTATCCAGTATAGCATCCGCAAGGGTTTTTTCACCAATTACATCATACCACTGTTTGACAGGGAGTTGAGAAGTGATGATGGTTGATCTTCTGAGGTGGCGGTCTTCAATTAATTCCATCAGCGCTGCCCGGTTTTGATTATCCAGGGGCTGCAGTCCGAAGTCATCCAAAATAAGCAGGTCCTGTTTTTCTATCCTGGATATCTCACGCATGTAGGATCCATCAGCCTTCATCATCTTGAGCTTGGCAAAGAGTTTAGTGATGTTCATGTAGAAGACTTTATAGCCCATCAGACAAGCCTGGTTTCCCAGGGCAGATGCTATATAGCTCTTACCGATCCCAGTTCTGCCTGTAATCAGGATATTTTCTGCTTTGGCAATAAAATCACATTCCCCATAGCGCATTAGCTGATTCTTGTCCAGATCCCTCTCCGGACCAAAATATAGTTTTTCAATGCTGGCATTGTAACGGAACCTGGCATTGCGGATATATCTTTCGATACGCCGGTTATGCCGGTCATCGTATTCCGAGGTGATCAAAAAGGAGGTCATCTCGTCTGGGGTCATTGCTGACATCCTGCCGTCTTCCAGGCAACTGCTAAAAGCACTGGCCATGCCGTAGAATTTCATGCTTTTCATCTTCTCAAGTGCTTCTGCATTCATATTGTTTGATTTAAAAGATTAATAAAATGGCCACCCACCAGGATGCATTGGATCATGATGAGTGGCCGATGAGGATTATTTATAATATCTCTTACCCCTGATGTTGTTGTGCAGAGGTATGGCCTTTATATCATCATCTTTGCTGTGATCAGTAAAATCCAGCTTTCTCTCTAAAATGGTTTTCACTGTCTTGTAGCTGTACTCACCAAAATAGTCAGCCCTCATGCAGGCACTGTTCAGGCGCTCATTACCAACCCTTTTAGCCAGGTTTATGATGCCCTGGCACGAGCGGTAAGCCTGTTCGGCGTGCTGAGGCTTCTCAAGGACCTTCTGTATGTACAGGTGTGTGCCTGGGCCTATTTTATCAGCCTGTTCAATGAACCTTTCCGGTGTCCAATCTGTGATATATTTATGGCTTGATGCCAGGTGTGCTGAGACAGTGGTGTACCTGAAAGGGCGCATATCCCTTTTGTGGCTGGCGATCTTCTCATACTGATAATAGATCTCAATATCATCCTGGTTGTAGAACAGTTTCACTTTCTTGCCAATGTACTCATAGGGTACACTGTAATAATGCTTATCCACTCCCAGGCTTACATGGTTGTTTTTCATCACGGTAGCCACTTTTCTATGCTTTATCTCAAAACGGTGTGCCGGCAAAGGTTGCAATGCTTCACGTTCGGTCTCCTCGAACAACATCCGGCGGCTGTAAGGCCTGCCTTTCATCAACTGGTTGTTGAGCTTGTCCAGTTCGGTGAGCAGATCCCTGTTCAGATCCCCCATGCTTGTATAGCTCTGCTGCCTGATTACAGGGTAAATGACCCGGTATATGATCTTAACCATGCCTTCAACCAAGGCCTTGTGGCGAGGTTTATATGGACCAGCAGGAAGGGCAGACAAACCGTAATGAAGTGTAAAATCCCGGAAGGCCTCATTCAGCGTGGGTTCATACCTGTCGCTTTTTATGACTGCCGATTTAAGGTTATCCGTTACGATGGCCTGTGGCACACCACCAAAATAATGGAGCGCGTTCTCACAGGATTGTATGAAGTCTTCTTTCTTTTGTGAAAGGCTCGCATCAACATAGGTGAGCTGGCTGGCTCCAAGGATGGCTATAAACACCTCTACCTGACGCAACTCACCTGTATCCAGATCCACGATCTCAAGGCGATCACCGGCATAGTCAACCTGCATCTTATCGCCGGCTTTATGCTCAATATGCATCACCCCGGTGGATTGCTTACGCCATCGGTTGTAATGCTCCTTGAACTGGCTTATGCGATATCCGTCAGGATGCATACTGATATACTTCTTCCACAATTGCTCACGGGTAACACCCTTTCGTTTCAGGGCTTTCTCCATCTGAGGGAAATAACCCCTCAAGGTATCAAGCCTACCTTGGGGCAAAGGAGCTTCTGATTTAAACAATTCTTCTAAAGAGGTATTGCTCAGCTGGTTCAGCTCCTCAAAGGATTTGCCCATGGCAATAAATTGACGGATGTACTTTTTTACCGTATTACGGCTACAACCGCTCTTTTCACTAATGGTCTTCTTGCTTACACCCTCGGTGTACATGCGAAGAATCAATCTTACTTTTTTCATGTGCGTTAAATGGTTTGACATAAATGATTAATAATTAATTACCAGGGCAGGTTAATCATTTATGTGCTTATCAGCACAAGAAAAATCCTTATATTCAGGTGGTCAATTTACTCCGGCCTGAGGTGGTCAGTTTACTTCGGCGGGGTGGTCAATTCAGTCCGGCATTGGGGTGGTCAATCAAAATCGGCACGAGGGGGTCACTTTGTTCGGTTTTTCCACATGGATTGAAGAATATTAAACGACGGGTGGGATATTTGGAAGGAAACCTTGTAATCGACTCACCTGGTGGAAATGGCACCAATGTTTTAATTAGTATACCCTTAAGCCATGATTAATATATATATCATTGATGATCATCCCTTATACATTGAGGGAGTTGTAAAAGCGATCGACACAGATGATACAGATGTAACGGTTGTTGGAACAGCTATATCCTTTAATGAGCTTCAAGAAAGGCTCAAGAGTTATACAATAGATGTCATATTGCTAGATTTGAAGATGCCTGAAGTGGATGGGGTACAATGCTTCCTCTATATTAGAAAGCACTTCCCTGATATCAAGGTTATAGCAGTTACAGGTGAACTGGATTCAACTTTACTCTTAAATGCCTGGTTAAGTGGGATTGATGCAATTATTTCAAAGTGGTCAGGAAAGGAAGAATTACTAAATGCAATTCACCAGGTTAGGAGTAATCAACGATTTATCGACAATAGCCTCCCAAATATTTTTCAGGCTGTGAATGTTGCTCGTGATGAAAGAGCCCCCAAACTTACTCCCAGGGAAGAAGAAGTCCTTAAATTACTTGCAACCGGTATAACCAGGATGAAAGTAGCGCAACAGTTTAATATCTCGCTTGATTCTGTTAATTTCCACTGCAAGAATATATTTAAAAAGTTCAATAAGAACAAGTTAAATGAAGTGCTGATTGAAGCTAAGAAATATAAAATAATACCTTAACACATTTGGTAGTCATAATACTACCTTTTTCTCCCCTTGATTCAGACATGACTCAGAAGTAATTTTGCAAAAGGGATAATAATGTTAAGTTTAATCTTAACATAGTAAAGAGATTTCTTTACAATCCCTCCAATATTGTTATAACAATGCCCGATATGATTAAAATATTTGTTGTAGATGATCATCCTCTGTTTATTAATGGAGTTGTTTCTATTTTTGAGGATAATAATTGTGGAATTGAGGTTATAGGATCTGCTGAAAATGCAAAAGATGCTCTTTCCAGAATCAGTCAATTGGATGTTAATGTAGTTTTACTGGATTTAATCATGCCTAATATTAATGGGTTTGACCTATATCTAATGCTAAAACACCAATTCCCTCAAATTAAAGTAATTGCTTTAACGGCTTCAACAGATCCGGTTAAGCTATCCAATGTATGGGACAATGGAATTGATGGGATTTTAATTAAACACTGCGGGAAGAAGGAACTGATTACAGCAATTAAAGCTGTTATGAGAAATGAAAAGCTAATAGGTGATAATGTCCCTTATTTCCCTAAGTCCAAATCAAAGTCAAATTCACATAGCATTCCAAGATTGACAAGAAGGGAAACCCAGGTATTAAGCCTTTTATCTAAAGGTCAGAACAGAGAATCCGTAGCGGATATTTTAGATATTACCAAGAATGCCGTTGATTTCCATTGCAAAAATATCATCAAGAAGTATGATCAGAAGAGGATGGTGGCTGTATTTGAGGAGGTTAGAAGGTCAAACATGTTTAGTTAAAATCTTGCCAACCAGATAGGATTTTCGATTTACTACCAATTGTGGTAGGCTCAATTCCCGATCATTCCCACCTTTTATGGTTTTCATATATTTCATTGATTTGTAGATTAACCTAAAATCTACACCTATGCCTAAATATTATGTGAACAAAAATGCCCAACCAAATGGGGATCATGAGGTACACACGGAGAATTGTAATTGGCTACCGGCAGAGCATAACAGGGAATATCTTGGAAGATTTTCAAATTGCTATGGTGCAGTGAGAGAAGCCAAAAAGAAGTATTCACAGGTAAATGGATGCTATTATTGTTCGAGGGCGTGTCATACGGGGTGAAATGAAATCGTCAATATTAAACATATACTCATGAAAGTAAAAAACATTAACGGAACATCACAAAATAATTGTAAATGTGGATCTTGGCTGAAACATTGGGAGAAATTTAGTGGACGAAAAGCATATAGTTGTAGTGCTGAAGGCTGCTATGGTATAGAGATTGTCGGAGCTCATGTACAAAAAGATAGTCTTTATGATAGTAATTGGTATATTGTTCCTTTTTGTTATTCACATAATAGATCAGTAAATAAAGTTGAACTTAAGATTGGGGTAGAACTAGTATCAGCTAATAAGGAAGAGACATGTGAAGGATAGAATTCAAGCTGTAGATTAGTTAGCTCTATAAATCTCTTCGACTTTGCTCAGGGTGACAACGTTATATTCTAGTTTGGGAATAGTCTCGGCTTCGCTCGACCAGTAAATCAGTGATCGGTGAACGGTAACGAAAAATGGAACATGGAAGGTGGTGCCATTATTTAGTAATTATTCTTCCCTTTCACCTATTTCTTCAAGATTTAATTTTTTTTGTATGTAGACTATCAATAAGAGCAGGTAAATTTCCACCTTAAAACTACCTTGATAATTTCTCAGATTTGTTGTACATTGTCACTCGGAATTATCATTGAAGTTTTATTTTATATTGATCTAATTTATAAATAGACAATTAATTTCTACTCATTTTCACTACTGGAATTAAATATCGAAATAAATACCAGTACGTAATTATCTCCTTATTTAACTACCACAATCTTACATAAGCATTTTTATTAATAAATATGTCTAATATTTAGTATTCAATAGATTATGAAAAGACTAATCGCATATGTTTTTCTCATTATTGCTATACCCTGTACACCATTATGTCAAAACGTTTCACAGATTAATATCCTTAATTTGCTAAATAGTGGTTCTGAAGTGGAAAAAAACTATGATTATTATATTATTGATTTCTGGGCTACTTGGTGTCCAAATTGCTTAAAATCACTATCCTATTTTAACCAATTAGCAAAGGATTGTAGTCCTTTTGATAATTTATGCTTTATAGCCGTAAATTCCTTTGAGACTTTAAAGGTCACAGAATTGTATTTAAATGAAATGAATTTGCAACTCAATATTATTTCAGATACCACTAGTTTGATATATAATTACTATGAAATAAAAATTCTACCAACTGCTATCATAGTAGATAAAGGTGGTGACATAATCTGGAAAGGGAGAATAAGCTTATTAGATGCTCAAAGCATTTCTGAGATGTCAAATAACAATAAGCGGGTATCTCAGAGATCGAATGTAGAATTACTTGAGTCAAATATTGAGATTAGCTATATTCATGATACCAGTTACATGTATGTTAGTTTTAGCAATGTGTGTGAAATTAAATTTCACAATAAAGATGTAGAAGGAATTTTAGCGAATTTATTGATACTTCAAAGTGATTATGATTTTAATTATACTATTGAAAATGCTCCCTTGGAACCCTTTCTAAACTTTTCGGTAGCATCTACTCTCCCAATTGATGAAGTTTCACGTATGGCATTAGAAATTATAAGAAGATATTTTCCATTTAGTTATGATAGTTGTGATACTTTATTTACATTTCACAATTTCACTATTAATGATCAACTTGCTGATACTACATCTTTACTTATATCTAATCATTACTATAACGTAGATAACAATGTTATTGATATTCAAGGGAGTTTGAGCTATATAATGAACACCTGGGAAAAACTATGGGGGGTTCAATGTCATTTTGATAGCAGATTGATTAATAATGTATATCATGTTGTATTTCCATCTGATAATATTGAGAACGCAATCTCAAGCCTGATGGATCAGGGTATATTAATTGAGCAAGAAATTAAATCAATTCAAATTCATAAAATAAAATTTCATTGATGATAAATATCAACAATTGTTATTAACCTAAAATTATATTGAAATGAAAAGTCTAAAAATAATTTCCATAATTGTGGTTCTGATTACAATTACTATTGCTATTGTTTTTAGTTGTAAAAAGAACTCTTCAAATGAAGATAATTTATATGAGTATAGTGGCACAATATCGTTGAAATCAACGAACTATCAAGTAGCGGAATTGGATAATAATTATGAGTCAAGTTTATTAATGAGTCATGACTCATTATGTAATTATGTGCTTGATAAGGATACTGTTATTGATATTGTTGCTGATGCACTCGGTAAATCAATTGATTCGGTGACCTTCAGGTATACATGGATTGAAGATCCTTCGGAATATGAACAAGGGGAGTCAGAATACTATCTTGCAATCGATGGATTGGCTTATTTTCTTGAAAACAGTCAAACTCAGAGCACTTATTATTGTTATGGGATAATGCTATCAATATCAGGTAGTTATTTGGAACTTCTAGTGCCTACTCTTAGCAAAACGGAGCATTCATGTACTGGTGATCCATGTAGTTCATGTCGTTTCGATAAGGATGCAAATGGTAAAATAATAGGATGTGATTGCACTGTGCCAGGTATTGAAAATAAATGCAATCATTCTATAAAAACCATTGAAGAATAAGGAGATGTTTATAATTAAGCTGAGCTATTAATAGCTCAGCTTAATTATTTGAGGTAGATAGTTTCCGTCCGCATGGAATAACGATACTTTGATAGGTGATAAGTAAATGAAATATGGTCTAGGCAACATCGAGAATGGCGCTATGATTTTTCACTCCTCCCACTTCCTCATTTCCCTGAATTTCACTTCGTCCTGGATCTGCGTATATATCTCAGTGGTCTCAATGTGACTATGTCCCATGAGTTTCTTCAGGACTTCAATGGGTATTCCCTGCTGGATACCACAAGCACCAAAGGTATGACGGGCGCAATGGTTGGTGATATGCTTTCTGATACCTGCCTTGTCCATGATCTTAATTAGGTTCCTGTTGGTGGCCTGGCTGGTCAGCATGTTAAATACAGTTTCGTTTTCAAACTCCTGCTCTGGAACTAAAGCTAATGCACGAGCGATCAGTGGCACGATAATGGTCTCACCTGTCTTTTGGGTTTTGATGCGCAAAAAAGGCTCTTTTTCATCTAAAAACAGGTTTTTGTATTGCAACCGCTGTAGATCGCCATACCTCAATCCTGTATAACAATCAAACAGAAAGTATTCCAACACCTTTACCTGTGATCTGCTCAGCTTGCCAGAATGACTTAATTCTTCTAACTTATTCAATTCATCGAGGGTTAAAAATTCCCTGTCACCTTTGATTTCACCTATCGGGAAATTTTTGACCGGATTCTCCTGTATTATCCTTTCCAGCAGGGCTTTATTCATGATATGCTTGATAAACTTCAGGCATCGTTTTACTGTATTCTTATTGTTCCCCTGCTCATTGATCATCCAGTTTGTATACTGCTTCATAAATAGGGCATCCACCTCCGCAAAACTGATTTGAGGTTTAAATTGCTTCAATTTGCTTAACTGGCTCCAGTATCCCTTGATAGTACCAGGGGAAAACTTGCCTTCATGCAGTTCTATCTGCCTCTCAATAAAGCTGAAAAATGATTCATTTACTCCTTCTTCATCCAGAAATGCTTGCTTGAATCGAGTAAAGGTGATAGGCTGGTTAGCTAATTGCATATCTAAAATGATATTATTTGCCTTGTTCTGAAGCTGGAAGATGCGATTGTTAAGCCTTCTGATCTCATCAGATGAACCTCGGACCCTGAATTTTACAGGATCCCACTTTGATTCAGGCACAGGAATATTAAGTGAAATCAGGTGCGTTTTCCGGTTTTGTAAGAATTGGAGGTAAACCGACCTGGCACCGTTGGATCGTTTGTAATTTTTCCGGGTTATGACTTTTGTGGAAGTTACTTGCATAAAAAAAAGTTTTTGGTTCTGTCCGAACAATTGTCATAACAAATGGCCAAAAACTTTACAAAATCCCGTTAAAATCGTTAAATCAAAGATATGAAAAACCTCCTAAAGATGCAATAATTTCAAGGTTTTATTTCATAACTATCTGATTATCAGTGATCCGGGCGGGATTCGAACCCACGACCCGCAGCTTAGAAGGCTGCTGCTCTATCCAGCTGAGCTACCGGACCGTCTGCGGATTGCAGAAAAGAGAGAACTGAAAAACGAAAAGAGAAATCTTCTTCCTGCAAAATTCACTGCAAAGTTATAAATTTCTCCTTTCTCTTCTCTCTTTTCTCTTCTCTCTTTTCTCTTCTCTCTTCTCTCTTCTCTCTTCTCTCTTCTCTCTTCTCTCTTCTCTTTTATCTCTTCTCTTTCTCCATTTCACATCCTTCAATCTGATCCTGGTACTCCTTCACCTTCTCCTTGAACATGTCTTTATGATCAGGTGTGTCGTACTTTTTCTGTAACGGACCTGCCTTCTCTTTCCATATTGCTTTCAGGGAATCGGCAAGGTGCTGCTGGTTGGTAATGGTGGTGTCTGCCTTGATGGTCTTGAGCTGCTTCATCAACTCACACTTCATCTCAGTAAAGGCTTTGGCGTCCTCATCCAGTTGCTTCTTGAAGGCTTCTTCAGAATTGACACAACTGATTAAAAAAGTTACCATCAGCGCCATGGCAATAAAAGTGATACTTGTTAAACGTTTCATATTTCCTGGTTTTATGGTTTGTGACTATTGACCTTCGTTCTTTTTGGGTGAATAACCCTTGCATTCTTCAAGACCCAGCTTTGCGCTCTCAATAGCGGCCTCAAACTGCTGCTTGATGGCCGGGTCCTTGCCATACCTGGCATCCATCTCAGCTCTTACCTTATTCCGCTGAGTTATGAGATTCTCCGCCTTCTTTTGATAAAACTCCGACTCCGGCCTTCTTTCAGCATCTTTCTTTGCTGTCCTTGCAATGCAACTGGCCCTGGCCATAGTAATGGCATCTGCCTCAATATTAGCAGCAAGCTCTTTCTGCTCCTCCCTGGTCATGGTGGTGCCACTGCTTGCAGTGCCGTCAGGGGCCTTGGTCGTTTCCTTGGTTTGCTTCCCGCAGGCAATGAGGAAAATCATCATGCTCGCAAGCATCAGTAAGTAAGTTGTCTTTTGTAGTCCCGGCATAATCTGATTCTTATTATTTATCTTTATTTTCTTTAACAAATTTATGAAATTAATGTGTTTGAAACCAGCTGGCCTGATTATGTTATTTCATATTTATAACTTAGCACACTTAAATATATTATAGGGATGCTGATTGAATTTCTACTTAATGGCCTGGTCAATGGAAGCCTGATAGCGATGGTAGCCCTTGGCTTTGCCCTGGTATATAACACAACCAGGATCTTTCATATAGCCTATGCGGCATTGTATACACTGGGAGCTTACCTTATGTTCTGGTTGCTGGAAATGAATGGCCTTCCGTTCATGCTTGCACTGATCCTGACAATCTCTATTGTCAGCCTCTCCAGCATGGCCATGGAGTACCTGGTGTATAAACCTCTTTCAATAAAAAATCGTCCACCCAACACCTTGATGATCAGTTCTATCGGGATGCTGATACTGCTGGTCAATTTCCTGGTGCTCTCCTTCGGCAACGACCCAAAGATATTTCCTCCGGATTCAATAGGACTGCCCGATCTTCGGATTGGAAATGTAACGGCAATACCGGCTGTCTTATTCATAATCAATATGAGTTTGATCCTTATCTTCATCCTGGTCCTGAAATTTACCCGGCTGGGGATCATGATCAGGGCCTTGCGCGACAATGCCTTGATGAGCAGCGTGTTTGGTGTGAACACATTTCGCCTGCGCCTGTTTCTTTTCGGACTCTCCGGTGCCATGGTCGCCATTGCAGCAGCTTTTCGGGCACTTGATGTGGGGGTCAACCCGGGGATCGGACTGCCTGTTTTTATTAATGCATTCGTGGCGCTGGTGATAGGAGGGATAGGACGGTTTGAAGGGCCGATCATAGGGGCATTCATCCTCGGGATACTGCAATCGCTTGCTGCCTACTTCATCGACAGTCAATGGGTAGTGCTGGTCACGTTTATCTTACTTGTAATATTTATTCTCTATAAACCGGAAGGCTTGATACCCGAACGACAACGGGCATATTGATCATGGAATACTTACTGCATATAGGCATATTGATCCTGATCTATACCATCATCACGGTATCGTCCAACCTGCTGATTGGCCTATCGAACCAGATATCTCTCGGACAGGCGGCCCTCTATGGAATAGGGGCATATATCACCGCCCTGTGTTCGATGGTCCTTAACCTGAGCATGATACCAACCATTATCCTCGTCGTGCTGGTAAATGCCCTGTTCAGCTTCTTATTATCTGTCCCGGCAATCAGGTTGAAAGGCGATTTCTTCATACTGACAACCCTGGCATTTCAGTTTATAATCTATAGCATCCTTTATAACCTCACCTCTGTTACAAAAGGCTCCGATGGCATCGCCGGCATCCCTTCTCCGGAACTATTAAAAATATTTACACTTGACAGCATTTTGTCGATCTTTATCCTTAGCCTGGTGCTGACCGGCATCGTGATCTGGTTCTTCTATCATTTCTTTTATTCACCCTTCGGACGGGCCTTGATTGCCATGCGGGAGGATGAGGTGGCACTGAAGGTGCTTGGCAGGAGCACCAGGAACCTGAAGATCTGGTCCTTTGTCGTTTCCAGTGCTTTTATCGGTTTGGCTTCCTACCTGTACGCCACCTACATGTCCTATATCAACCCGGGGGCATTCAACCTTGAAGAATCTATCTTTATCCTTATTGCTGTGTTGATCGGTGGTGTGGGTACGATCAGGGGATCTGTTGTCGGGGCAATGTTTATTATTTTATTGCCGGAAGCCCTTCGTTTGCTTGGGTTGCCAGACCAGTACGCAGCCCCCATGCACCAGATGACGTATGGCTTGATTTTGATTTTATTAATGTTTGTACGACCGGGCGGGCTCATCGGGAAGTTCAGCCTGAAGTAATATGGAATATATCCTTCAAATACAAAATTTATCGAAAAGCTTCGCCATCCATAAAGGGCAGGGCAGGGCCAGGGGACAGGATACTGTCCCTGTGGTGAAAGATGTTACCATGAACATCAAGCGAGGAAGCATTACTGCCCTGATCGGTGGTAATGGTGCAGGAAAAACAACTTTGTTTAATTTGATCAATGGACTGCTGAAGGTAGATTCCGGCTTGATCACCTATCATGATGATCAGCAAGGACATGACCTGGTACATCTTTCAACCCATGAGATAGCACGCCTGGGCATAGGCAGGTTATTCCAAGGGACAAGGATCTTCGAAAAACTGAGTGTGCTGGAAAACTTATTGCTTTACCTGGGGGACTACCCGTCCGAATGGCCTTTCTCCCATGTTTTTTCAAGGAAGAAGCTTTTGAAAGAGTTTAATTCCAATAAGGAGCTCATCCTGGCTAAAATTTCTGGCTTGCTTGGAAAAGATCATACATTTTATCAAAGCTGGAATAAGCAGGCAGGGACCCTGTCTTTTGCAGACCAACGGGTTCTTTCCCTGCTGGGACTCATGATAAGTG
The DNA here is from genome assembly GCA_963753055.1 of uncultured Bacteroidales bacterium. Lineage (GTDB taxonomy): Bacteria > Bacteroidota > Bacteroidia > Bacteroidales > B18-G4 > JAUWGC01. Next base: position 995,866 of record CAVWAP010000004.1, read on the forward strand.
ATTTTAAACTGATCCTGATCGATGAACCTACTTCAGGGATTAACCAGGACTTCCTGTCACAATTGAGGGAATGGATACTACAGCTGAAAGGGGATGACCAGACAGTTTTTATGATAGAACATAATATGGATTTTGTGAGGGATACAGCTGATGTATGCCATTACATGGGTGCCGGTAAGATCCAGTACTCAGGAACACCCGCACAGGTTCTGGAAAATGCAGAAGTACAAAAAGAATACCTCATCTGATGCTTGAGTTACAGAGCATATCGGCCGCTTATCACAGGGATTACCTGATCCTTGACCAGGTCTCAATCAATATTGAGCAGGGTAAGAAGACTGCCATCCTTGGAAGGAATGGCGCGGGTAAGTCGACCCTGGCCAAGAGTATCATGGGACTGGTACCTTTTCGTACAGGGGAAATATTGCTCAAAGGAATGAGTATAAATGGCTTGCGGGTCCATCAACTGATAAGGCATGGGATCGGTTATTTCCACCAGGGCGGACAGGTCTTCCCCCAGATGAGCGTGGAAGAAAACCTTCGTTTTGCCCGGTTTAAGAGTCCCGGCTCACAGGGACTGGAAGTAGCATTGATGAAAGATCATTTCTCCATCCTGAATGACCCGCGGATATATAGAATGAAAGCCGGTGACCTCAGTGGTGGTGAGCGCACACAGCTGGCCCTGGCTATGGTCATGATCAATAAGCCTGAGCTGCTGATCCTGGATGAGCCTTTTGCCGGCGTTTCGCCAACAAATACCGAATCCATTATTCAATTCATGCAAAAAATAGATAGTGATTGGCCATTTACCCTATTGCTTATTGAACAGAACCAATACCTGGCCCAGCGTCTCTGCAATGATGTTTTTGTGCTAAAACAAAAACAATTATTCCCTTTTCTTTCAAAATAAGCTAAAAATTTATTATTATTGCAAACTTAATATAGTTATTTATATTGCTATGTATTGCCCGAAATGTCATTCATCAGTATTGATAAAATCTGGCTTTATATCTGGTAAACAGAGATATAAATGTAAATCATGTAATTATTACTTTACATTGAATAACAGGGGTGTTTCACGGGAAAATAAAAAATTAGCATTTCATTTGTACCTGGAAGGGTTCAGCATGCGTGAGATTTCCAGGATCATTGGAGTGAGCGATGTGGCCGTGGGCAAATGGATCAGGCCTGTCAAACAACATTTGTTGCCAGTTCGTAAAAGAAAGATTCAACGGGTTGAATTGCACAGGATAGAGCACTTTTTGCTTTCCAGGGAGATGTTTAAACAATTTGGCTGGCTACTCATCGGCCTGGAGGAGAATAGCGATATTTGTCTTTTCGGAAGCACTGAAGTTGGTAATTGCCAGATTCTTGAAAAATAAGTATAAGTACGATAGCTATAATAGGTTTGTTGTATTTATAATATTTTTCCTTATCATTGCGCAAATTTGCTGATCAAAAACTGAGATCATGGTTAAAAGAATCATTTCTTACCTTGGTATAGCGACATTCCTTTTAGCATTTTATTCCTGCAACCAGTTTTCATCGGATAAGTCTAAAATTGAAGACGACCTTGATGTTTATGTTGTTGGTGCGAACCTGACACTTACAGGAAATGCTGCACATTGGGGAGTGAATCTTCGGGAAGGACTGGAATTTGGTTTTGTGGAAGCGCAGAAGGATTTACCCGATGCCAGTGTTGTTGTGAGATTTGAAGATAACAAGATGAATTCCAGAGAGGCGGTTAGTATAGCTAAGAGGTTTATTGATGTTGATAAGGTGGACCTTATGATAGGTGGTTATACTCCGATTGTGAAGTCCATCATAGAAATTTCGGAAAAAGCACAAATTCCATTACTGGCTACGCTTACAAGTGCCGTTGATGTGACAAGGAACAAGTCCTGGGTATTCAGAGACTTCATCACGGAAGAAATCAATATGCCGTTGCTGGCTGAATATGCATATAAAACTGAAGGCTATCGCACAGGAACTTTCCTGGTAGTCAATGATGATTTCGGTCGTGATGCCAGGCGGTTTTTTGAGTTGAACTTCACCTCGTTTGGAGGTTTATTCCTTGGTGGTGAGTATTTTGAGACTACAGATCTTGATCTCAGAAACAAGGTAGGCAAGATAATGACAACTGAACCTGAATTTATCCTGCTGGTAGGCCGTGGATCGGCCATGATCAATGCATGCCGGCAGATCCGTGAAGTGGATAAGGACGTAAGGATTTACTCAGCAGCGGGTATCAATGACCCGAAAATGTGGCAGGGCCTTGGTACTGATGGCGAAGGAATTGTCTTTGCCAGGATCGACTATGATGATGCAGGTATGGAGTTCGGCGAGATTAATGCTGCCTTTAAATCAGCATATGGATATGACATGAACTGGGTAAATGTTTATGGCTACAGCATTGCCCGTTATCTAACTAAAGGATTCTCTGTTGCAGGAAAAGATAAAGACAAGATGAGGAAGTACCTGAAGACTCTGGATTTCAATTCTATCAGGGGAAGACTGGTGATGAATGAGAATTCCGAAATAATTACCTCAATTAAGCTATTTCTAAGACAAGATGGAGCATCAGTACCCATCGATTAATACTAAAACCAAAATACCAATCATGAAAAAAAATCTACTTTGCTTAATTCTGACTATGTTGACATTCGCTCCATTTAACGGAACCGCACAACAGTTTATGATCAAGGGACATGTTTATGACCAGCAATCCAATGCGCCCCTGGGCTCAGCCAATATCGTTATCATGGAGACCCAGGCTGGCACTATCAGCGGTGAGGATGGCTATTTTGAGTTGCAGGTTGATGAAAATAATCCCGTTACCCTTGCTTTTACCTTTATAGGTTACCAGCCCATCGAGATGGCGGTACAACCTGATGGAAAGGTCCTGCAGATCTTTATGAAATCAATCTCCATCATGGGGGAAGAAGTAGTTATCAGTGCATCTCGTCTTGGAGAAAAGATCAATAGGGCACCGGCAACGATTCATAAGATCAATGCAAAAGAGGTCCAGGCTGCAACTTCTGGTGATTACTTCCAGGACCTTGGCAATATCCGCGATGTGGAGATCATCAACAACAGCATGGGATTTAAAATATTTAATGCCCGTGGGTTCAATACTACAGCTCCCCTTCGAGTTGTACAGTATATTGATGGTATTGATAACCAGTTGCCAACAATTAATATTGTGCCGGGCGATATGTTCGGTACATCCGACCTCGACATTGCCGGTGTGGAAGTCATCTCCGGCCCCGCATCCGCCATGTATGGGCCAAATGCCATGCAGGGTGTCATTAGTTTCACTACAAAAGATCCTTATACTTATAAAGGTGTGAGCGCTAAGGTTAAAGGAGGCAACAGGGATTTTATTGAAGCGCAGTTCCGTTATGCAGATGCATTCTTTAAAAATAAACTTGGGGTTAAGCTGGTTGGATCTTATATGAGTGCAAATGACTGGGAAGCCAACAATCCTAAAGCAAACCTTTATGGACATCAGCCTTCACCCCCTTTAAATATTGATGGTATCATCGGTCAGCTTGCACAATCTGATCCAAATAATATCTTTTCTCAATTCCAGGATTATGCTGAAGCTTACCCGGATGCAAACCCGGGTATGACCCAGTTCTTTATGCCTGGGTATATGGAAACAGATTTGTGGGATGGTAAAACAGAAAATTTCAAGGTTGCAGCCTCATTGCATTATCGATTTGGTAAGAACCTGGAAGCAAAATATATGTACAGGTATTCTACCGGTACAAGTATCTACATGGGAAATAACAGGGCCCCGCTCCAGAATTTCTACCAGCAGATCCATTCACTGGAGTTGAAAGGTAAACAGTTTGTAGTCAGGGCTTTCCGTAGCAATGATGATACGAGGAACACCTATGCCTTTAATGCTACAGGGCCACTCCTGGGCTTTGCAGCCCTGCCACAGGCCGGAGGTTTATATTCTGCAGGGTATGTAGAGTCAATGTACTCACTATCAAATGGATTTACGCTCCCTTATGATAATAATTATGGTGTCGTGTCTGCCCAGCAAGGTATGAATGCATCCAACAGCGCATGGTTACAGCCTGGCACAGAAGCTTTTGACCAGGCATTCGAACAGATTAAAAGCACCAGCCCTCCAACTGGATCTAACTTCTCAAGCAAGACAACATTCTATAATGTTGATGGTGTATATAATATCGAACTCAATAAATTGGATATCAACCTGGGTGCAAACTACAGAAATATGCACCCTGTTTCAGAGGGAACTGTATTTGAAGATACCCTTCAGCAGGATGGCTCCTATAAAGAGATTTATGTCAACGAATATGGTGGTTTTGCCCAGGCGGTATTGAGACTTCTGGGGGATGACCTGAAGATCTATGGCTCCATCAGGCTTGATAAGAATGAGAACTTTGATCTGCAGTTTTCGCCACGACTGGGACTGGTTTATGCATATAAGAACAACACATTCAGGGTTACAGCACAATCTGCTTTCCGCCTGCCGGCACTTACTGACCAGTATCAGTACCTGAACAGGGGCAGGGACATTGTGATTGGTAACCTTGATGGTGTTAGCAACCTGTATACTTCCAGTTCTGTAAGCGGCTTCCTGCCACCATCAGGTGACATGGATCCGGACAAACTTCAAACGACCAGTGTAAAAGGTGTTAAACCCGAGCAATTGCAATCGATTGAGATAGGATATAATACCATTATCCAGAACAAAGTATTTCTTGACCTGAGTGCTTATTATAGTCGTTATACCGACTTTATTGGCTATGTGCCTGTTGTTCAACCTAAATCCGGGGTTGCTGGAGAGCAAAGCGGTGTGGATGACCTTCTTTCCAGAAATTACCAGAACTACTCCGTTGCCACCAACAGCGAAACCGATATCGATACCTACGGTGGAGGTATAGGGGTGAATTACTACTTCTGGAAGAATACACACGCTTATTTCAATTATACCTTTGCCAATATTGACTCATCAGGAATACAGGACCAGATAATACCGGGGTTCAATACACCAAAGCATAAGATCAATATTGGTGTTGCCGGGGAGAAAGTGGTGAAAGGCTTCGGATTTGGTGTAAACTGGAAATGGGCCGATAATTACTACTGGCAGAGCATTTTTGCAAGCGGGCCGGTGAATGCGTACAGTGTGCTTGATATACAGCTTAACTATGCCATCCCAGCATGGTACTCTGTCATCAGGATTGGTGGAACCAATGTGCTTGACCAGAAGTATTACCAGGCGTATGGCATGCCGGAAATAGGAGGTTTTTACTATATCTCCTGGACATTTAATTTTAATTTCAAGTAAATAAGGGATCTAATAAGAGTAGCCCATTAATTCAATCTCCCTGGAAAATCGGTTTTTGATAAACCCGGCTTCCTGCTCTGTGAGAATATCCCTGTAATGCCTGCTGTCGGGCCTGAATTGCGATTTCGCATGATATTCAGGCATGGTGATCCTGGTTCCAAGTTTATCAGAAAGCTCTTTCAGGGCTGAATCCATCTCTTCGTAACGAAAAACTTTATCTGCCACAACTTTTTCATTGATGGAATACATGTCAAATCCCTGTATTTCATCCCTATGGTTGTTTAATAAATAGTCCATTACGCTTTCAAATTCCTGTGTCCTGCTTCTGTGATAATAATGAGAGATGATCTTATCCCATGGATTCCTTTCAAGGCAAAATTTATAATAGCTGTTCCAGATGCCGGAAGATACGGAACTCTTTATTTCCCTGGCGGGCATATGGTTATAAAAAACTTTTCTTTTTCCTTTCAACAGTTTTCTTGACCAATCAGCTAATGAATATATGCGGGTAGGAATAAATACATTCTGCGGTCCGGGGAACCCAAGCTCAGCCCTGATCTTTTCATCGTCCTTTGAGATGGGGGTGATGATATCCTCCGGACCACATATTGCGGATAAAGCAATTTCCAGTGAAGTTCCGGCCGTCTTCCGAAGTTTGATAAAGATGAATTTATGCCTGTGCGAAATGATCATTACTCCAAAAATAAATAAAATCAACGCTAAAAAACATTTCTAAAAGCTAAATACTAAATCAGTGGTGTCTGGTTATAAAGATGAATTGTTCATTTACTTAGATTTCCTCGTTTTGAAAAATGTCGCTCGACTCCGCTCGCGATGACAAATCTTGGTCTGTCATTTGGTTGAAGGGCGCGGCGCTCCATTGATATTCGTTATTGTGCGCCGCGCCCTTCCCCCTGAAAAAAGACTTGACCTGTCATCGCGAGCGGAGTCGAGCGATTGATAGCAATCAAGCAAAATTATTCCATTTTTAGACAAATAGGATTTTTCCCGAACACTACTGATACTAAATACTCACTACTAAATACTATATTTGTTTTCATGTTATCAGGATTTTTCGGGAAGAACAAGCAAAAGAAGAAGAGCCAAAGGAAGAAGTCAAAGCGCAGAACGAAGAAGAACCGCACCCTGGAGGAGAAAAAGGCTGAATGGACAAGCAGGTGGGGGTCAGATGATTATGAGCCTTTCTGGGATTTAAAGGAAATGCCGGAGAGTATCATTGAGCTAATTCAAAAAGGAACCATCCCGCATGGGGTAAAAATTGTTGATATTGGCTGTGGGTCAGGATATCTTTCTGCCCATCTTGCTGAAAGAGATTTCCAGGTGACTGGCTTTGATTTTGCTCCAACAGCAATAGACAGGGCAAAAAAGAATTATCCGGAGATCCCGCACAAATTGAAGTTTGTCACAGCGGATGCCACCAAAGCACTTCCCTTTGAAGATATATTCCAGGTAGGAATTGACAGGGGCACCTTCCATACTTTACCAAACAGGAACAGGGCGGATTATGTTGCTGCCATTTCTCCAATAGTTGAAGAGGGTGGATGTTTGATCATGATGTATGCACTCCGGATTGCAAAGAAATTGATAGAATCCTCTGAAGATGATCCTGCCGTTCTGCTGAAAGAACATCTTGCAAAGGTTTTTGCCAGATACTTTGAATTAGAAGATTTTCGCCCAATATTTATGGCAAGTCACGACGAAAAAGACACGCCGGGATTCCTGATTGTTTTCAGAAAAAAATCAAACGAATAGCCGGCTTACTCAGCACTGACATACTGCAGGTAGGTCTTGACATGCCCCCAGTTAATCTGTTGTGGTTCCTGTAACCATGATTTTTCCAGGATCCTGGCATATTGTGAAACAATGATCCTGATCCTTTCTTCTCTTGCCAGGGATTCGTCACCCTTATCCAGTGGTTCATGGAAATGGACCTTGAACTTACCAGATTGGTTCAGCGAAATCAATATGGGAATGATCCTGGCATCGGTGCTCAGTCCAAGCTCAGCAAAGCTTGCCCTGTACCCTCTTATCTTTTTCAAAAATGGAAGGGTCAGGTTGGAATTGCCCTGGTTGCCGTCCCCAAGCACATGTGTTATTCCTCCATCATTTAAAACCTGCTTGGCTTTAAACATTGTTTTTAACAGGGAGGAGCCGGATTGATTACTGAATATCAGTTGTTTTGAGCCCAATTTTTTATTCAGGCCCTGGAATTTTATGGATTCTGCTCCTCCGTCTGCAACGATGGTATAAAACTCATTGAATCCAATCATCGGAAAGAGGGCCAGCGCCGACTCTGCTAACCCAAAGTGGCTGTTAACCAAGACTATACCTTTCTTTTCATCGTAATACTTTTGAAAGTTTTCCAATCCAACAAACTCAAAATATTTATCTACCTTGTCTGGTTTCAGGTAGGAAACAGCCATGGTCCGCCAGTTCTTCTGGAATCCGACAAAGAACTTTTCCCTGGTGAGCTTTTCATAATCCCCCTTAATATCAAGTTCTTGAAGAAATGTATTGAAAAGCCTTCCTTTCCGCTTGAAATGGTTTTGATGGGCGTATGGGGTTTGGCAAAAATTGTAAAGCTTCCGGTTACCATAAGCATAGGGTACCCATTTACCACCTGCCGGGGTGTTCAAAAACCTGAGGAATCTCTCTGTGATATTATTTTTAATAGACATAAACGTTTATTTTGAAGCCTCATCAATTGACCTTGCGAGGGCCTCAATGGTTGGATTTTCAGTAAGATAGTCAATATCGATTTTAAAGTTAAAGGTTTTTTCAACTGTATCAAAAGCAACAAACATCTTTAATGAATCCTGCCCCGTTTCCAGGATATTATCTGTGATCCCGATGGGGTGGATCTCAAGTTGCTTTTCAAAGATAGAGATGAGTTCAGTTTCGGTAGGGGTTTTGGCATGTTTGATGTCATCTTTCCCAGATTGTTGTTCCCAATCCGGATCAGGGAGGGCATTGTAATTCGTTTTTCCTGATTCAGTTTTTGGCAGTTCTGACATTTGAATAACAAAAGCCGGTACCATATAATCAGGTAGCCTTCTGGTAAGAAAGGTTTTGAGGTCTTTTTCTCCAATGCTATTTCCCTGCCGGCAGACATAATAGGCTAGCAGGTGCTTGTCTCCTGCTGGACTTTCCTTAAGCTTAACGGCCACTTCCTGTATATCCGGATTAAATAACATGCTGTTCTCTATCTCGCCAAGATCAATCCGCTGTCCCCTGATCTTCACCATGGAGTCTTTCCTGCCCACATGGACAAGGCATCCGTCTTCCTGTAAATAAGCCAGGTCGCGGCTTTTAAATACGATATCATTATCAACCTGTGAGAAGTGGGCTTCTGTTTGCTTTCTGTCTCTCCAGTATCCTCTTGCCAGGTATGGACTGCGCAGGATCATCTCGCCAACCTGGCTCGCACTGCATTTTTCCCCATCCTCATTAACAATCCCGATATTCATGCCTTCGATCTCATAGCCAATCGGGACGATATTTTGCTTTAAAACGGTCTCACGAGTGATCCTGAAGGCCCTGGAAAGATAAGCTTCAGTGCTGGCGTAAATGTTAATGATCTGCGCTTTAGCACTCAGGTGTGGCTGGATGAGCCTGATATCATTAAAATAGAGGGTTTCCCCACCAAGCAAAAGAACCCTCAGTTTTGGAAATCTGAAATCTTTCTGTAAGGTGACACGGAAATGCCTTAGGACAGATGGGATCATCAATGCCAGGGATATTTTTTGCTCCATGAAAAAGCTGGCTAATCCCTGGAAACCATTTTTCTTCAGATCATAAACACATAATGTGCCCCCATTTAGAATTATACCCAGGAATGGCATGGCATGGGCTGAAAAACCAATTGAAAAATAATAGGCGAACCGGTCCTTAGGTGTGATATTAATAAAACTGGAAAATCGTTTAACGAAATGGACCTGGTTTCGATGATAAGTATATACTCCTTTTGGTTCCCCTGTAGACCCTGAAGTGTAAATTATGTGAATATTGTCATCCGGTTTCGGGTTTGTTGACACTGGTTCAATGCTTTCCTGGATATTCAGGCTATCAATATTTATGATGAAATGATCATCATGGATGGCTTTTACCTGTCCAATGTTTAAATTATTCGTAATTACCACTCCAGGCTGTGCATTTTTTATAACCAAATCGATCCTGTGTGCGGGCCAGCTGGTATCGATAGGGATGTAAGCAGCACCGGATTTCAGAATCCCTAGGATTGTTACAAACTGGTCTATTCCAGTATCAAGAAAGAGGGCATGTTGCTTGGCTGAGGTGCCACTTTTCAATATTTCACCGGCAAGTAAGTTAGCCTTCTGATCAAGCTCCCTGTAAGTAATGCGTTGATCTCCATCGGTAATTGCTTCCTTGTCCGGGAACTGATCTGCTATCATTTTAAAACGATCAACAACACTTTGTTCAACAGTATCGAAAGGAATCTGTCCTTCTTTATTCATCTTAACTTGATTTTATGATCTTTTCATAAGTCTGCAACATTTCCAGGGTGCTTTTCCTGGATGAAAATTTCAATGATTGCTTCATTGCCTTCATGCTGAGTTCTTCCCTGAGATCTTTATTAAAAAAGAGCAGTTCATATTTATCAGCTATATCTTCAACACTATCAGCATTTGCAGCAAGTCCGCCATCCCCGGCAACTTCAGGCATGGAGCTATTATTACCATAAATTACCGGTGTGCCACAACGCATGGCTTCAAGCAAAGGTAATCCAAAGCCTTCGTAAAATGAAACATAACTTAATGCCATAGATTCGGAGAAGAGGGCAGACAGGTCCTTGTCATCAACGAAGCCTGTAAAAAATATTTTCGTGGTATAGCCAACTACCTTTTTCATCTTCCATCCCTGCTTGCCGGAAACAACCAGGTGAAGGTCCAGTTCAGGATGTTTCTTGAGCAATAGTTGAAAAGCATTGATAGAATTAATAAGGTTCTTTCTTGGCTCGATGGTTGAGAGAAGCAATATGAATGGTGTGAGCTTGGGAATACCATATTTTTCCCTCACCTTACCACTATCGTCTTTGTTGACCTGGTAGAGGAACTTCTCCTCTTCAGTTGCTTCATAAACAAGGTGAAAGTTACTTTCCGGCAGGGTCAGGAACTTTTTGGAATCATTAAAAGTGGATCTGGAAACAGCAATTACATGAGACTGTTTTTTTGTGATCATCTTCAGGCCATTCTCTGCATTCTTAATATTGATTCCCGTGTGGAATTTGGGAAATAACACGTGTGTGAAGTCGTGGATTGTGAACGCCAATGGCACATTCGTGTATTTAAAAGGCCAGTAATGCTGCTGCAGGGGTACATGGATCAGGTCGTAGTGGCTGATCCTTTCAGAAATCGCTTTCAGTTCCCGGTGCTGCTTGTAGCGTAAATAAAAAGTAAGCAGCATCCTGAGAACAAACAGGATGGCCTGCTGGATCCAGAAAATGATGGCGAAGATTGCCTTTTTTATAAAATCATAAGTTTTATGAAAGATCAATATTTTGTTATCTACCAGCCATTTGATCCAGCTATCGGGAACCAGCCCTCTCATAAAAGCTTCCATTCGTTCAAATAGACTCTTTTTATGAACGATGGGTTTGGCCTGTCCGGTGCTTGATTGTGTTTCAGCATTGAAGCTTTTCTCCATCTCAAGGGCATAATCTTTCAGAGGGATGATATCATTATTGATCAGCAGGTCGATATGCCACTTGCCATTTTCGTTGGAGGTTAGTGGGATCATGCCATCAATCAAACCAGCCACATACCTTTTCACGCCATCATTATCCCTGGTGTCCATCTTATTAGCCTCAATCAGGACCTGATACTTTTTCAATGTTTTTGATGCCGGCGGTATACCCAGCTTTCGTGATACTTCATGCTCAAGCTCCTGGTCGGGCATTGAAAGATCTCCCTCCATTGTATATCCCAGCTTTTCCATGGTAGGGCCGTGATAAGTCCAGAACAGGTCATGAAGTTCGTCAGGCATCTCTGTTTTCCAACTTTTAGAAGTGCCCTTACGAAAAGCTTTGTCTGCCAGCTTTTTTGATTGATCATCACTATAACCCCAGCTCTTCCTGGCTCCATAGGCTGCTTTTCCGCTCTTCAGCTGTTCGAAGGAAGGTATTTTGGAGGGATCAGGTTCAGGAAGGTCAATAATCGCCCTGAGCCTTTCTATCTGGTTGATTGGATCAGCCAGCAGGTCCTCATACCTTAAGATAAGGTCTGCCTTTTCGATCCAGGAATTGACATTTTTTGACCAGCCGCCAAAGAATGTATCTTTTTCCGCAAATATGGCGGCTTTGAGGTTTTCAATGAAATCAGATCCAGGGGCTACAATATCAGACCTCTGGTGTGCGATGGATACCATGGCATCACGGCCATCCCTGACCAGGTACACAGATTTAATGTTTGGATCATCCGGTTCCAGTTTACCAGGGAGCAGGTGTGTCTTGACAAAGGGATGTTTGAAATACTCCTTATCCAGGTGATAATCAGCCTCACGATGAAACTCGCTCGAGCTCAAGCCATATACTTCATAAAGGATGTTCCTTATAAAAGTATTACCGGAACGTGGAAATGAGGCTATCCAGATCATCTTTGCTTTTTGATTCGCTCTTCCCTCAGCTGTAGTGCTGAGTTATAGATTTCAATGTCTTTACTATTCAGTTCTTTGATTTTGTTTAGTGTTTCTTCATCAACATCAGGTTTTTCCCCGGTGATATTGTGCTCCAGCACAGGATAATCTTTCCACCCCAGCATTTGCGCAAGGTCTTCCAGGTCATCTGCATAGTGGTCGGTGATACCAATGAAGAAAAAATCCTCCAGGCTGGATCCCTGCAAAAATGAGCTCATCCTGTTCTGGTTAGGCGCTGCACATACATATTCCAAAAGTGTTTTCTGCATCTTTGCCAGGATGTTAAGGTCCTTTTCTTCTTCGTTGAGCTCCTCCCTGAGGATCTTGGAGAGATAATAATAGTTGGAGATCACCCTTTCTACCGGGTCACGCAACCAGGTGATGACAGGCACTCCCTGGGGGATTGCCACAAGCTCCATCAACTTATTATAAGGGAAATGCCCGTGGATGACGCGGATATGAGAAGGTAGCTTCTTGTCAGTAAACTCCTCATTTTCAACAGCAACAAACCGGTTGATGTCGAAGCGTACAACCTGTTCTTCTCCATAAACGGCTTTCAGAATATTCCTGAAGGACGTACCTGCTGTCTTCGGGATATGGAGTGAAACCAGCTCTACCTTAGCCTTGATCCTTTTATCTTTCTTGAACAAACTCATGAAATCTTTCTCATTTTAATTATTTCCTTGTACAACTGCATGTCCAGCTGATTCAACCTGCCCACTTCCTGCCGCATAGCGTCATCAATATCATTGTATTGCGTTGCGCAATCGTTATTCAACTTGAATGATGAGCTGTTGTTGATATGCGGAATCTCAATATTCAAGGGCCAGTCCATCATTTTACTTAATATCTTCAGGTCCTCCTCAAACTGTTCCATGATGCCTATGAAAAAAAAGTCCTTTAACTCCATTCCATTCAGGATCATGGTCATCCTGTTGCGGCGCTTAGGTTGTGATGCATATTCCATCAATGTGTAATTGATCTTGCTGCGTTGCTTTACCGGTGTATCTCCTTCCCGGATGCGCCTCATGAAATAATAATAATTGGAGATGACCCTGTCAACCGGATGCCTTACCCAGGTTATAAGCTTTGGCTGATATGCATCAATGATGTGTTTTACCTGTGAGATAGTCAGGTGCCCGTGTATTCCACGGATCCCCTTTGGAAGGTCGCCACTCAGCTTTTTACTTTTGCCAGGTTTTGGGAAAAAATGTTCCTTTTCATATCTTTTGTCAAGAGATTCTCCATAAACATTTTTCAGGACCTCATGGAAGGACCGTCCACCTGTTTTGGGTATGTGGATAGATATCAGTTCAATGACACCAACCTTATTTTTATCTCCTGATATTAACCTCATATCTTTCTGATGGATTTTGCTTCATTATACAAAATTACATCAAGCTCATTGAGTTCTGCAATTTCCTCTCGCATTTCCTCTGTGATATCCTTGAACTGTGTTTTGCAATCGTTATTGCTGATAAAATCAGAACCCACCTTACGATGTGGAATCTGGATGTTTAACGGCCAGTCTAATAGCTCACCGAGTATTTCTATATCCTTCTCATACTGCTCATAAATGCCCACAAAAAAAAGTTCATTCAATTTCCTGTTATCAAGTAATTGAGAAGCCCTGTTCCTGTTTTCCTCTATGCTGGCGTAGTCTATTAAACTAAAATCAATGGTACTTGATTTCCTTGCAAGTGCTTTTCCTTCCCTCACCCGCTGCATTGAGAAAAAATAATTGGAAATAACCCTTTCAACCGGGTTACGCAACCAGGTAATGATCCTGGGCTGGTAATCCTGAATGATCTGATCAAGCTGTGAGATCTTGAGGTGACCATGGATGACCTTTAGCAGGTCTTGATTTTTTGGATCAAGGCTGATTTTTTCTATCTGATCTTCAGTTAAGTTCATGGTGTTCAAACGAAGAACTGATTCCTTACCATAAACTTGCTTTAAGATGCGAAAAAAGGAACTTCCGGCTGTCTTTGGAACATGTATTGAGATCAGTTCAAGCATTTAGTCAGTTTTAAGGCTACCATCTTGCATGTAGCCAACTTTCAACATTGTATCTCCGTACTTTTTCCAGAATTTTTCCTGAATGTCTTCGGGCATCTCCTGTTTCCAATAACCCGAGCCTCCGCTTCTGAAAAATCTGGCATTGAACTCATCCTGCTCTTCCTTTGAAAGCTTATCGCGCTTCTTTCCGCCAAAGTGTGAACCCCCGGCACGCTGGGTCTCAAATGTGGGGATCCTGTCAAGGTCAAGCCTGGGAAAGTCCAATACCTCCTTCATCCGCATAATCTCCTTTTCAGGATCAGCAACCAGGTTCTCGAAATAAATCACCAGGTCAGCAATCTTGATCCATTCCTCGACATTCTTACCCCATCCTCCAAAGTAGGTGCCCATAGGTGCACGGATGGCTTCCTTCAGGTTTTTTAAAAAGTCAGTTCCGGGTTCAATGATGTCTTTGCGGTGATGTGCCATGGAAACAAGTGCATCCCGTCCATCGCGCACCAGGTAAATGATTTTCGTGTCTTCGGCACATTGAGGAAGTATCTTTTTAGGGACCTCATGGGTTTTGATGACGCGAAAAGAAAACTGATCCCTGAGTTTGTTCAGCTTTCTTTCTCTTGGCTTGGATAGGGCATGAAGTTTCTTGATCTTTTCCAACCTTTGCAGGTTTCTCAGGGCTTTCTTGTATACTTTAAGATTATTCCAGGAGTAGATACCGGCAACATCGATCAGGATATTTCTCAGGAATGTGTTACCTGAACGAGGAAATGATGCCAGGACTACATTCGGTTTTTGTTCTGCTGCTTTCATTTTAGTCTTCCCGGAGATTAAGTTTTTCTAACTTCAGGGTGCGTCTGTATAATTCAAGTATTTCATCAGGGGTTCCAATCCCCATGCAATTACCTTCATGCAACAGGATTACCCTGTTGGCATATTTCTTTATTGTACTCAGGTTATGACTGACATGCACTATTGTCCTGCCTTTGATAAAGGTCTCAGCAAATATGTCTTCCGATCTTGATTTAAATCGCTCATCTCCTACACCCCCAAAAAACTCATCCATCAGGATGACATCTGCTTCTGCATGGACTGCCACGGCGAAAGCAAGACGCGCCCGCATACCTCGGGAAAAGTACTTTATCTTGGTATTCACAAACTTCTCCAGCTCGGCAAACTTGATGATCTTATTGAAGTTTTCCTGGAGCTTGCTGATCCTGACACCCATTACTGAGCCATTCAGGAATACATTTTCCCGGGCAGTCAGTTCATTATTAAATCCAAGGCCTAAGCTCAACCTGATATAGGTTCCAAAGATCTCTGACATGCCTCCTTTATCTGGCTTGTAAACTCCTGTCATCAAATGAATAAGGGTTGACTTCCCACTTCCGTTGGCCCCGACAATTCCAATAAACTCACCTTTCTTAACCTCAATGCTAAAATCCTTGACCGCTTCAATATGTCGCTTATTAGTCCCGCTTACAAAGGCCCAGCTTTTTTCCAGCAGGTTGCCCTGGGCTTTATCCCTGATAGAAAAAGTCTTGCTTACATTCTGCATCCTTATGGCAACATCATCACTCATCTCTTAGACTTTTTCGATTGCTTTGTGGAAGAAATTCTTGAAGAACCAGATACCGAATGCAAGTATTGCAAAGGCATAGACATAGTTGTATCCAACCAGGAACCAATCCGGCTCCTTGCCATACATTAACACATCCCTTGAATTAATTATAATTCCTGCCAGTGGATTCAGGTATAATAAGGCAGGGAACATATTGAATATCTTTTGTTTGGCGAAAAAGATAGGGTTGATCCAGAACATAAGCAGCAGGATCAGCTCCCATATCTGCGTGATATCTTTTAGGTAGACGTTTAAGGTGCTGAGGATCAGGCTGACCCCGAGCGACAATATGAGGAGGTTGATAATAAAAATAGGGTAGTAGAGCACCTTCCAGCTGAATGGCATTTGCATAACCAGCATCATGGCCATGAAGACTGCCAGGTTGACCAGGAAGCCAATCATGCTGGTCAGGACAGATGCATAATAGACATCGAGTTTGTTAAAACGTATATTTTCAAGGAGGTACCTCTTTTGTCGGATAACCATTAATCCTCTTTTCGTGGCTTCCTGGAAATACATCCAGATGATGATGCCTGAAAAAATGTAGAAACCATAATGGGGTATATCTTTAGAGAATACGAATGAAAAAACTATGTAATAGATAAGGATCCGTATTAGCGGATACACAAATGCCCAGATAAGTCCCAGTGCACTTGCGTTGTAGCGAAGCTTGAAGTCAGTTTTAGCCAGGAGCCAAATGCGTTCGTACTGGTTATTCTGAGGCAGGATGCCGCTGATGGTTTTGCTTAAATAACTCACACAGTGTCATTTTTCAAGGTGCAAATATAGGCAAAATGGATCAGGTAGAGACTTCAAATTTTATATCTTTGAGGCCAATTATCAGGACTATGGGAAAAATAAAATTTACATGGCTGGCACTTGCCATTATTATTATTTCAGGAATAATCTTCTATTCCAATAGCTTTAATTGTTCGTTTCAGTTCGATGATGCAAATGTGATCGTCCAGAACGAAAAGATCAGCGACATCCGGAATTATGCGAACACCAACTTCTGGTCGAATGTTAATATCCGTCCATTGTCATATTTTTCTTTTGCAATGAACTATTCATTGCATGGGGAAGATGTGAGGGGGTATCACCTGGTCAACTTGCTGATACATCTTATCAATGCATTCCTGGTGTTTCTGCTCGCCCGGTTTATCTTTCAATTGAGCACTGAGCAGAACAAGCTTTCGGAGAAATTTACCAGGCAGGCATCTCTATTTATTGCATTGATTTTCCTTTTGCATCCGTTGCAGACAATGGGAGTGACCTATATCGTCCAGAGAATGACTTCCATGGCAGTCATGTTTTATCTGCTGGCGGTATTTCTTTACGGTAAAGCCCGCATAGCATACATCCATGATACATCCAAACGAAATTCATACCTGCTGATGGCCGGCGCTGTCCTTTCCGGCATCGCCGGGGTGTTGTCAAAACAAACAGCCATCACCTTTCCGGTGGCCTTCCTTTTCTTTGAGCTGTATTTTATCAGGAACAAAGAAGGATTGGCTTACAAAAAGTATATCAGGGCAGGCTTTCTGGTTGTAGTTGTTGCTTTCCTCCTGTTTAGCTTCCTTGGCTTTCTTCCAAGGGAAACTCTAAACATCACACGTGCAGATTACCTGTTTACCCAGTTTAAGGTCTTTTTAAACTATCTGCAGCTATTATTTGTTCCCATCGGGCAGAATGTAGATCATGGAATAGCAGTATCAAATAGTTTATTTGGCTTGCAGGAGATCATTGGCCTTCTTATCATGCTTGGCTTATTATTCCTGGCTTACAAATCCTTTAAGAAGCATCGCGTCATATCTTTTGGTATCGTCTGGTTTTTCCTGGCCATCTCTGTCGAATCCAGCATTATACCCATCAGGGACGTAATGATGGAGCACCGGCTTTACATGCCTATGTTTGGCTTCGCCCTTTCTTTAGTTGGTTTGATATACCTGGCCTGCGGACAACAGCGGATAAAGTATTGCAACTATGGCCTTATGGTCATTTTAATCATCCTGGGGGTAATGACCTACCAGCGTAACAAGGTGTGGGAGTCGGATTATACATTGTGGAAGGACAGCCTTCAAAAAAATCCACAAAATACAAGGGCCATGGTCAATTATGGCTTTGCTATATTAAAGCAGAATCGTTATAATGAAGCTATCCGTTACTATACAAAGGCTATTAATAAAGATAACACGATGACACTTGCCTACTTCAACAGGGGCATCGCTTACTTTGATCAGCGATTATACAAGAAATCCATTCAGGACATGAGCAGGGTTATTGAGGATGAAATAAAGTTTGGCCCCTTACCTTATTTTTTCAGAGGCACAAGCTATGCCCATATGAAACAATTACCAGAGGCAATCAGCGACTTATCCAAATCTATTGAGCTAAATCCATATATTTCTGAAACTTATAAAAACAGGGCGCTGGTATATGAGATGAAGCAGGAATATGACTCGGCTCTTGTAGATTTTAATTATGCATACGGTCTTAACCCTTCCAACAGGAAACTCTTAATCAACAGGTCGAAGATTAATTTTTACAGAAAGGATTACCAGGCAGCACTTGATGACATTCTATTGGCTGAAAGGTTTGGCCTGGAAGTGGACAATGACTATATTCAGAGGCTGCAGGTTACCCTGGCTAATCCCGGGGATACTACCACTAACTATGTCATTCGGAGGAAATAATTGTTTATATTTGGAACGCTGACTTAATAATACTACTACTTCTTGAGTAAACCATCATTCAAAGTACTGGTTATCATCCCTGTCTATAATGAGTCTGAAAACATT
Organism: uncultured Bacteroidales bacterium; assembly: GCA_963753055.1. Classification (GTDB taxonomy): domain Bacteria; phylum Bacteroidota; class Bacteroidia; order Bacteroidales; family B18-G4; genus JAUWGC01. Next base: position 1,014,296 of record CAVWAP010000004.1, read on the forward strand.
ATAGAAGTGCTGGATGAAATACACGCCACTTATCCCGATCTTGATATCCTGGTTGTCAATGATGCATCCACTGACGGATCCGGAGAATTGGCCGAATCTACAGGTTTGGCGACAGTCGTTAATCTCCCCATAAACCTTGGAATAGGAGGAAGTGTGCAAACTGGGTTTAAATATGCCAGGAATAATGATTACGATATAGTCCTGCAGCTAGATGGGGATGGGCAGCACAAGGTTTCTGAAATAGAAAAGCTGATTGAGCCTATCATGACTGGGGAAGCGGATGTTGTTATTGGCTCACGATTCAACAGGAAAAGCAAGGGGTTCACGACACAGGCCTTACGCAGGGTAGGAATAAAAATCTTTGAATGGTTCAGTTATGTTTTAATACAACAGAGAATTACGGACCACACTTCCGGGTTCAGGTCATTCAATAACAAATCATTTTCATTCCTTGCTGAGAACTATCCAACAGATTTTCCTGAACCAGAGGTTGTTATCCTGCTCGGACGAAACCGTTTCCGGATCGTTGAAGTGTTTACGCAGATGATGAAGCGACAGGGTGGGGTGTCATCGATCCCAGTGGCAAAAGGCCCTTATTACATGATGAAAGTATTGCTTTCGATGTTCATGGCCTCAATCAGGTCAAGGATCATAAAAGAAGAAAAGCCGAAATCATGAATTATACGAACATAAACCACATTCAGACGATAGCCATCGTCGTCAGCATTTTCTTTTTGCTGCTAATCCTTTATTTGATAAAGAATAAGCGAATCAAGGAAGAGTACTCCCTTCTTTGGATCTTTTTCAGTGTTATCTTTATCCTGTTTTCGGTATGGCGTGAAGGCCTCGATTATATTGCAGGCTTCATTGGCATCGCCTACCCACCCGCAGCCTTGTTCATGGTTCTGTTAATGGCTATTTTCCTCATTCTGATAGAGTTTTCCATTATCATCTCAAAGCTGGCGGATAAGAACAAAACCCTCGTGCAGGAGATTGGACTGCTTAAGGAGGAGATGAAGAGGATGCAGGATGATAAGAAGAAGCCGGATGATGAGAAGAAGCCGGATGCCGGATAAGTTGGCAGTTGACAGTTGACAGTTGACAAAATATGGTGATATGTGTTCTCTATGTGCCTCTATGTTACTGGATTCCGAATGAGGATTGATAAAGGTCAATATACTCCTGTACCGTAATATTTAATTCGAACTTTCTGATTGGAGTAATTATCCATTTCCCTTGATAGGCTTCTTCGAGGGCATCAATTAATCCGTGAGCATTGAATTCCTGCATTTTAATGAATTTACCTGATACGACCTCAGGCAAAGCACCCTGGTCAGAGCTGATCAATGGTACGCCCAGTGCAATGGTTTCAGCGGCGGCATAGCAGAAACCTTCGCTATAGGAGGGGATTGTGATGCAGGAAGATTTTAGTAGTTCATCTTTCAGGGTGTGATCGTCCAAACCACTCAGAATTATCGTATTATCCTGCAGGTTATGCTTTTCAATGGCATCTGTGATTTTTCTGTAGATATTTAATGGTGATTTGGAAATGATAAGCTTTAAGATAGCGGTTGGATGGCTTTTGATAAATCCAGGGGCTGCTTTCATAAGGATGTCCAGTCCCTTGGAGCTTCCGGGCCGGCCAAAATAGGTGAAAGTGAAATTTTCTGGTGGTTTATGTGTGAGACCTTCGAATTGCTTGTAATCTAACCCATTGTAAATACGGACAATGCGATCCGGCCTTACTTTATTTTGCTGTAAACAGTCTTTGGTATAATCCGACACCGCAATAAACTTATCAAATTTCAGCCGAAGGATAAACTGTTCGAAACAATAATAAAGTCTGCGTTGCAGGGCGTTCAAGTAGGGTAGCCGGAACCATAATTTACCCCAGACTTCATGGAAAGTGATAAATGCCTTTTTCTTTCTGAGTTTTGCAGCGACCCATGCAGGAAAGGCTGCATTATACGTTGTGGTATGGATCAGGTCCGCCTTCCTTGCCAGTCGTATTGCAGGACAGGTGGCGAAGAGGGTGAACCAGAAACGGTTGAAGACCGGCAGTCGCTTAATTAATACACCGTTCTTCTCTTCCTGTTTGGGAAGATCTTTTCTGAATTTGGTCGTCAGGACAATTACTTCATGGCCCTGTGAAACCAATGATTCTGCTAGTGAACTGAACAATCGTTCATTTCCCCCGATATTGGGATAATAGAGTTCCAGGATGAACAGGATCTTCATTTCTTTAGCAATTTAGTTATCAATAAATCAAATTCCCTGGCATAATTATCCCAGCTAAATTGGTCCGCTTGTTCTATAGCCTGTTTTGATCGCTTATCTCTGTAAGTATTTTCTTTTTCATGGCGACTGATCAGCCTGGCAAGGGCCATGTGATCATTTGTTTTGAAAGTTTCTGTTGCAAGACCGCCAACTTCCGGGAGGCTTGAATTGTCGGCCACAATACATGGCGTGCCACAGCTCATCGCCTCAAGAACAGGCATACCAAAGCCTTCATAGAGTGAAGGGAAAACGAATACCTGTGCATGCGAGTATATGAGCGGCATAATCTCTCTTGGGATATATCCCAGCAGATTGATATCATCAAGGAAGGGATGATTTTCCATCTCCTTAAAGAAATCCTCTGACTTCCAGCCCACCTGACCCCCGATGACCAGGTGCAGGTCGGAACCATGATCCTTTTTGAGGATCTCAAATGCTTTTAAAAGGGTAAGCAGGTTTTTCCTGGGCTCAATGGTTCCGATATAAAGACAATATGGATAATCGATACCATATAAATCATTGAGCAGGTCTTCATTAAGTGTGTTTATAAAAATCGGGTCCTTGCCAAGGTAGATGTATTCAGATTTCTGCTCTGCAGATGGGAGGTATTCGATGATGTCCTTATAGGTGCTTCTGGAATTGGCTATTATCAGGCTTGCTCTTTTAAGGATCCCTTTTAAAAAGATACGCTGCAGGAGCTGACTGTGAAACCGGTGAAATTGCGGATATTTAATCGGGGTAAGGTCATGTATCACGGTTACTCGTTTTATCCTGGGAGGAAGGTTGAACGGGCCGAAGTGGGCTGGCTCTACCACTGCATCAACTTTCATCCTGCAAAGCCTGAGGGGCAATCCCATGAACATCCTGTAAGCCTTGTATCCTGGCAGCCATGGATAATTCTTTACGCGCAGGTTTTCAATTCCAGGGATCTGAGGGGTAGGGGACATGCGTATTGCCAGGTATTCATTTTTAGTGTTAAGCTGTCCGAGATGGGTCAGGAATTCCCTTGTATAGTAGTGGATTCCAGCCTGCTGATTATCGATCGGATCTGCAAGAATTGCAATGCGCATGATTAGAAACAGCTTGTTTACCCGACCAAATTAACAATTTTTAACATTATTTTACGAAAATATTCGTAATTAAACTTGCTTTTACGAATTAGTTCGTATACTTTTGTAATACGAATTTATTCGTAGATATTTAACAGTTTTAAATATGGCCAAAAGAAAATTTATACCAAAACCTACTGATGCGGAACTGGAGATCCTTGCTGTACTATGGGAATATGGACCAAGTACTGTCCGGTTCGTTAACGACCAATTGAACGAAAGGAGGGAAGTAGGATATACCACCACACTTAAATTCCTGCAAATCATGAGTGAGAAAGGCCTGGTTACCCGTAACACTGATGGCCGGACACACATTTATGAAGCTGTGAACAACCAGGTACAGATACAGGATCAACTGATCAATAAACTGGTTAATACTGCCTTTGGCGGATCGGCACAGAAGATGGTGATGCAGGCTTTGGGTAATTCTCAACCTTCAAGGGAAGGGCTGGAAGCCATTAAAAAGCTCATTAAGGAACTGGAAGGAGGTAAATCATGAATTATCTAAGCAGCCTAATTTCAGGACCTTTTATTGATGCACTGGGCTGGACCCTGGTTCATTCGATCTGGCAGGGTGCATTGATCGCTTCTCTTGTAGCGATCATTATGATTATGTTAAGAAAGGGCAGTGCCAAATCAAGATACCTTGTCTATTTTTCATCTCTTATACTAATGCTGGGAATCTCTGTCGCTACTTTTATTAAAGTATACGATCCTGCCGATGCATCAGAAAAAATAGACACTGCGCAAGGTGTTGAAAGTATTAACGAGGATCTATTCCTGGCAGCCCATGAAAACTCATTTACAGAAGAATCCCAATTTGGCAAGGCTAAGAAGGCATTTGCAGGATATTTCGAAAGAAATTTCCCCCTGTTCGTATCATTGTGGTTCCTGGGAATCTGTTTCTTCCTATTGAAATTCCTCGGCGGGTATGCCTATTCTCAACGATTAAAGCATTACAGAACACTGGAGGCGACAAAATATTGGAACCGTAAGGTGTTGATCTTGAGTCATAAAATTGGCTTGAACAAATCAATACGACTTGCAGAGTCAGCACTTATCAAGGTTCCTATGGTAGTAGGATACCTTAAGCCGGTTATATTGGTCCCGCTCGGGATGCTCAGCAGTTTGCCACCCCAGCAGGTCGAAGCGATCCTTACCCATGAACTGGCACATATTTACAGAAAAGACTACTTGTTTAACCTCATCCAATCTGTTATTGATATCCTTTTCTTTTATCACCCGGCCATATGGTGGATATCACGAAATATCAGGATGGAGAGGGAACATATATGTGATGACCTGGTCATCATGGTTAACCAGGATTCCATTGAATATGCAAGGGCATTGGCCAGTGTGCAGGAGATGAAATCAAATTACCCTGCACCTGCACCAGCTCTGGCAAGAAATAAATACGAATTGTTAAACAGAATACATAGAATGATGAATAAACCACGTATCATACCCAGCTTCACTGAAGGATTTATGTCTGCATTAATAATTCTTGCAGGCATCATTGGCATGTCGGCTACTGCCGCAATATCCTTTGGTTCTGAGGAATTGCCACAGTTTGGCACCGACCCTCAGGAAAATATTGCATGGATTGACGTTGCTGAACCCACAGACATCAGGGCGTCAGAGCCGATCCAGGTAAAACCCATCACCATTACAAGTATTAAATCAGCAGTTTCTGCACTGGCCCCGGATACATTAACGGATGCAGTACGGGATTCTATCATGAAGGTTGTTCAGTTTGAAATGCAAAAGGCCATGGTTGAGATGGAAGCCGCCATGAAAGCCAGGGAAGCTGCTATGGAACAATATCATAAGGCCATTCAGCATCAGTATCAAGCTCAACAGGAGATGATGGAAAACGCCGGTGTGAAGAATGCCTGGAAAGATGCCAGGAATTACAGAAATCCATATGCCAAACATGGTTATTTTTTCAGTGATAATTATCATGACGCATGGGAGGACCTGCATGAGGAAATGAAAGAACTGGAAAAGCTTGAGATACTTAAAGAAATCCAGGAATTTGAAGAGTTTGAAGAACTAGAGGAACTGGAGGCATGGGAGGAACAGGAGGAATTGGAGGAAGCAATGGAGCTGCTTGAGCAGTGGCACATCGAGATGCCTTCAATGCCAGAGATGCCCCAATTCCAATACCATTACAACTACGACTACGACCACGACTTCGATAACCAATACGAATACACCTATCCCAGGAATGTCTATAGTCATCATTATTCAGATAAGACCCGGAGCGTCATTCTGAAGGAGCTCAGAAGAGATGGCCTGATCGGATGGGAGGGAGACCAGGTTGTTGAAATTGATAGCAAGGGCTTGTATATAAATGGAGAGAAGCAATCGAGAGAGGCATATAAAAAGTACAAAAGACTGTATGAGTCGCTGGGAAACGAAGAAATATCAGCGGATAACTCATATAAGTTAATTCTTTAGTTTTTATAGATCCATTTGGTTTGAGCTGTCCTGCAAGGGGCAGCTTTTTTTTTTAAATTTCTTATCTTTAGCCCTCATTTCAAACCAAGAATCAGATTATGAGAAAGAAACCCAGGTTAAGTTTCTGGCAGATATGGAACATGAGTTTTGGATTCCTTGGGATCCAATTTGGATTTGCCCTGCAGAATGCAAATGCATCAAGGATATTACAAGTCCTGGGAGCAGAGGTTGAGCATCTCAGCTGGTTTTGGCTGGTTGCACCCATTACCGGTATGATTGTTCAGCCAATCGTAGGATATTTTAGTGACAAGACCTGGAACAAGCTGGGTAGAAGGAGGCCCTACTTCCTTGCCGGTGCCTTGCTTACCTCTACAGCCTTGATATTAATGCCCAATGCTCCACACCTGGCAACGTTCATTGCTCCCATGTTTATTGGCGGTGGATTGCTCATGATCATGGATGCTTCTATTAACATCTCCATGGAGCCTTTCAGGGCCCTTGTGGCAGATAAACTGCCTGAGGAACAACATACTCTTGGGTTCTCAATGCAGACCTTGTTGATCGGTATTGGGGCAGTGGTTGGATCCTGGTTGCCTTATATACTTGGGAATTGGTTCGGCATACCAAAAGAAGCCTCAGCTGAAGGCCTGGTGCCTCCAAATGTTGTCTTTTCCTTCTATTTCGGGGCCTTCGTATTGCTTTCTGCAATCATCTGGACTGTAGTCTCTACGAAAGAATATCCTCCGGAATACTATGAAGATGAAGACCTTCCCAAGGAAGAGAAAACAAAGTTCAGGATACCAAATCAGATGTTGCAGTTGCTGCTGGTGCAGTTCTTCTCCTGGTTTGCATTGTTCACAATGTGGGTTTATACTACACCCACGGTGGCAAGGCATTTTTACGGTACGATCGATCCAAATTCCCCGGCTTACCAGGAAGCAGGTGACTGGGTTGGGATCCTTTTTGGTATTTACAATGGCATATCAGCGATTATTGCATTATCCTTACCTATTGTAGCCAGGCGAATAGGAAGGAGGGCTACTCATGCTATTGCCCTCAGCCTGGGAGGATTGTCATTTCTTTCCTTTGCAATAATCCCATCATCCACTTTGCTGGTCATTCCAATGATAGGAATTGGAATTGCCTGGGGCAGCATATTAGCTATGCCTTACGCTATGCTGGCTAATTCTATCCCGGCTAAGCAAATGGGCGTCTTTATGGGCTTGTTCAATATGTCGATTACGATTCCTCAGATTGTAAACGGAATTACAGGAGGCTTGATCCTGAGGTATTTCTTTAAAGGAGATTCGCTTTATTCTATTATGCTGGCCGGGGTGTTTATGATCTGTGGTGCCATAGCTACGTTTTTTGTAAAAGACAGACTTGATGAGAAGAGAAAAGAGAAAAGAGAGAAGAGAGAAGAGAGAAGAGATTTGTAATTATATGCGATGCCTCCGGCATCGTTTGACCGTGGATAATATTAACGATCCGCGGAGCGGATCAAATATCTATAGAATAAATGAATTGATTTCAGTATATACGACCCCGGAGGGGTCGAATAAAACATCTTAATTATTTAGACCTGTCTTACATCAAAATTACCATCAACCAACAAATCAGCAGTTGATTTTAAGGCTTGGACCATCCTATGTTCCTGCTCCAATACCGCCCAGCGATATTCATTTTGTGGTTCTTTGCCTCTTACAGCCTGTGCTTTCTTGGTTTCGTGATAGGTTAGTTCGATAAAAACACGTAAATCAAGGCCTTCTGTCTTAATGGAATACAATCCATCAACAATCAACATATCAACTTCACTGTAGTCTGTGATCAGGGTATCAACCTGCTCGGTAACCAGGTCAATACAGGGCATGGCACTGGCTTTTCCTTCCTTGAATTCCAATAGATTTTTGTAAATGGTTTCCCAGTCATACTCGTCATAGCCAACTACATTTTCAATGCCGTGTTCCTGCCTCCAGGCAGTCCTTTCCAAAGGATGGATACGATAATAATTATCAATATGCAATGGCTTGGCCAGGATACCATGTTTACGTAAACCCTTTGCTACAACATGTGCCAGCTCGGTTTTACCCGATCCTGATTCTCCCGAAATACCAACCATATATTTATCCGTTTTATGTTTCAGGATGTGATCAATGATCGCTGCACCAGCTTTTTGATGCTTTTCTGTGATTAATAAGACGTCACCTAGCATATTATTGTCTTTTTGCTACTTAATTTATGCGACCCCTCTGGGGTCGTTCGGATTTTATCATCCCATTGCATCTATTAATATGTGATCCGCTTCGCGGATCAGGAGGAAACGATGCCGGAGGCATCGCATATCTAAAAGTACTAAAAACACCTCAATGTACGACCCTGGAGGGGTCGCATAAAATCTGATCAGTCCCGATAGCTATCGGGACTGATCAGTGGTCACAGGACTCAATTTCTGCCTTCTCTTTCGTAACAACACACCGATATCTAGATCCTTTAAAATCAAAGCCAAATTCCATCCTGCGCCAGTGCTTCGGGAGTTTGGGATTGAGTTTCGGTGTTTCGCCATGCAGATCAAGTCCTGCATAAGATTGCAAGGCCACCATGATCGTTCCGGCCATCACGCCCGCATGGATGCCTTCTCCTGTTGTGCCACCCTGGATATCCTGAAAGTCGCTGGTCAATGCATCAAGGTAGAGCTGCCAGCTAAGTTCGCTGTCGCCAACCATGTTGGCCAGGCGAGCATGCACAATCCTGCTTAATGTTGATCCATGCGATGTCCTTTGTAAATAGTACTTCAGATTCTTCTCCAAATAATCATCCTGTATCCTGTATCCTGTATCCTGTATCACCTTGTCAACTTCTCTTTTGTCCAGGTTATAGAATGTTTGCAGAGTATCCGCCTGCTTACTCACTTTATACTCATCCGGCGATTTGCCCTCGGCCTTGAGGATACGGTCCATGCGGTAAATATTCTTGTATTTTTTACGGTAAGAATCCCAGTCAAGCTCTTTCAGATCAAAATAACCATCAAACTGTGCAAGGTAGCCTTCCTCATCGATGATGATATTCATCTTTTGTGTAATATCATGCCATTGCTCCAGCTCAGGGTCTTTCAGATTCAGCCTTTTAAAGACCTGCTTTTTATCTTTTGCATCCAGTTGGTCCATCAGCTCCATGGTCTTCTCCAGTAACCAGACAACCATTATATTGGTGTAAGTATTATCTCTTAAGCCGCCTTCTTTTGCTCCTTTGTATTGCTCATGAAACTCATCCGGCCCCATCACCTTATCAATGCTGTAACGATTTGTTTGCGCGCTGAATTTGGCTTTGCTTGCCCAGAACCTGCTTATCTCGATCAATAATTCAGCACCATAATCCTGCATGAATTCCCGGTCATCGGTGTACCAGTAATAGTTCCAGATATTATATGCGATGGCAAGCGACACATGCCTTTGTAAAGAGCTGTGGTCCGCGCCCCATTTTCCGGAGATGGGATTCAGGTGCAGAACCTGGGTCTCTTCCCTGCCATCGCTTCCGCTTTGCCAGGGAAACATAGCTCCGTTATAACCATGCTCAGCCGCATATTTTCTTGCTTCATCAAGACGCCTGTAACGGTACATGTTAACTGACTTTGCCACCAGGGGGAAATTTAAGTAATACCATGGAAGGATGTACAGTTCATCCCAGAAGATATGCCCGCGATAGGCCTCCCCATGCAGTCCCCTCGCAGGTATCCCGAAATCGATGTTCACATTATGTGGAGATGTGGTGATCATCAGGTGATACATATGCAGTCGAAGCAGCTTCTGCGCCAGCCTGTCGCCTTCAAGTTTGATGTCGGTCTTTTTCCAGATTTTATCCCAGGCATCTGCTGAATCTGCCATCATCAAATCCATATCCTGATTGTCCAGAACAGTGTTTATGGCAAGAGATAGCGGGTCCATCCCTGTATCATCATCTGATTTGTAGACGGAGCATATCTTCTTGATTATCAACTCTTCATCTTGATGTATATAATGCTCAAAATCCAGCTCAGATCTTCCTTCCGGACGATAGTATGAATAATCAGGCTGCAGTACCTGGCCTTCCTGAAACACTTGATGTATAGCTGCAGCACTTAACTGGATATTGGACTGGGTTGTCTCAACAGTCAGATAGATACATTCATCTTTGAAGCCTGCTTCAACAGGGTTGAGGTGTTGCTGCTCCAGCTGCCTGTACCTTTCTACGCCTGCATTGATATGATCTCCCGTGATAGCTGATCTTACAGAGATGTTTCCTGAATAGTTTAAAGGAGTTATGCTGTATGAAAGGGCCATCAAGTGCGGGTTGTGCATACTGGCCATCCTTTGTGACCTGATCCTGGTCTTTTTACCATGCTCGTCGCAAATGACCATATCCTTTTCAAGGACACCAGTTTTGATATTCAGCCTTCTTGTGATCTCAAGTATGTCAACTTTGTTAATGTCGACCCATTCGCCTTTGCCCACTTTCATATTTATCGGCAACCAATTGATAGCATTTACAAAGTCCTCATTTTCAATTTCTTTATCTGCCACTTTTGATATGAGACGGTTATACAATCCGGCCATGTACGTTCCGGGGTAATTATACTCGCCAGCCTGGCTTTCTTCCATGGCCCCGCGTGTGCCGAAGTAACCATTTCCGACAGTCAGCAAGGTCTCCCTGGTTTTTTCCCTGCCCGGATCGTAATTATGATAGGTCACCGACCATTGATCCTTGTCCAGCCCATCCCGGAACCATTCCTGTATCCCTTCATAGCCAATGTCATCAATGTCTTTTACCACGATATCAGCCCCATTGATCAAGAGGTCTTTTTCGTTATCCTCCCTGGCGAGTCCGAGCACCAACCCAAAGTTGCCTTTTGCACCGGCCTGAACACCTGACTCTGCATCTTCGACCACCACTGCACGGTCATAATCAACACCCAGGTTGTCGCATGCCGTTGTGAAGATATCCGGTTCTGGCTTGCCCTTTAGGTTCATTTCTGCTGAGACAATCCCATCAACCCGGGTCTCAACATACTGATCCAGGCCGGCGGCTTTGAGTACCGGACCAGCATTTTTGCTTGATGAAGCAACACCGATCCTGATGTTCTTTTCTTTAAGAAGTTTGATTAATGATACCGTTGATTCATAGGATTTAACGCCCTCCAACCTCAATGTTTCATTGAAGACCTCATTTTTCCTGTTTCCAATGCCACAGACGGTTTCTTTACCCGGTTCATCCAGAGGATCACCATAGGGAATATCAATACCCCTGGATTGCAAAAATGATTCGACACCTTTGTACCTGGGCTTGCCGTCGACATACTTCAGGTAGTCATCTTTGTGCGAAAACTCCTTAAATGGTTCACCATACTTTGCTGCTCTTTCCTTCAGGTAATCGTCAAACATATTTTTCCAGGCAGCACTGTGTACCAGGGCTGTTTGCGTTATCACCCCGTCAAGGTCAAAAATAACTGCATCAAATAGTGGTTTGTTCATTGAGTGGTTAGTGGTTAGTGGTTAGTGATTAGTGGCCTGCCCCTGCGTAGGCAGGGGTTAGTGGTTAGTGTTAGGTTAGGATCCAATAATAGGAGTATGCGGGCAGGATCATCAATCCTTTTTCTTTATCAAAAACCAGTTGATGATCAAGGAGATCCTGCTCAAATGGGTATATTTTATTATTCGGCGTCTGGATAACCATCTCCTTATCCGAAAGGTTTTGAATGATCAGCAGGCGTTCACAACCATTTGTCCTGTAAAAGGCAAAGACACTGTCACAAGGATTACTTTCTTCGTCAACAATATCCAGGTAGAATATCTTTCCCCGGCCAAATGCAAAGTAAAGCTTCCTGGTGTTGATCAGGCGGGACAAGGCATAAAAAATACTTCCTTCATAGGTAGACCTGTTTTCGATCTTCTGTTCTACCTGGCCCCAGTCAATATGTCCCCTGACCAGGAAGCGTGTATCATCCTTGCCCGTGAGTTTGATCATTTCTTTGTAATAGCCTTCATCATTGACTTTCCCAAACTCATCACCATAGTAAATGACAGGTGTTCCCGGCAGAGAAAGCATCATGGAGTAGGCCAGCAGGATCTTATCCGGGTCGCGGTTGAAAAGATCGGCCAGGCGTGATGAAACACCCTGTCCCAGCCTGAAATCCCAGAGAGGCTCTTTGCAATAATTGTCGTGTATGTATTTTCTGTCCTCCTCAGAAACATAAACCAGTTCCAGGCTGAGCTCGTCATGGCAGCGCAGGAAAGTAAACCACTGTGCATTTTCGGGAATAAGAGGTGTGACATCTGTACGGAGGATGTTTCTTACCGGTGCACTGCTTTTCATGGATAATGCCTTGAACATCTGCGGCATAAGTGGGAAATGATACCCGGCATTACATTCATCACCATTCCCAAAATATTTTACAACATCATTAGGTTTCTGGCAGGCCTCTGCCAGAAGAAGGGTGTCGGGCCTAAAATAATCCAGCACTGCCCTTAAGAACTGAACAATGATATGTGTCTTTGGCAGGTTCTCGCAAGCAGTGCCTTCTTCTTTCCATAAATAAGGGATTGCATCTGCTCTGAAGCCATCGACACCCTGTTTTAACCAGTAAACCATATTCCTGGACATCTCTAGCAATACCCTGGGATTGCGGTAGTTGAGGTCTGGTTGGAACTCAAAGAAGCGGTGAAAGAAATACCAGTCGCCGTCCTTCTCCCAGTTGCTGTCACAAAGACCCTCAAAAATGATTCTGGCATCTTTATATTGATCCGTATCCTGGCTCCAGATATAATAATCCCGATAAGGATTGTCGGTTGATTTCCTGGATTCCAGAAACCAGGAATGCTGATCAGAAGTATGGTTGATGGCTATGTCGAAGATTACTTTTATATTTCGTTTTCGGGCTTCTTCAAGAAAAGCAGTAAAGGCGGCTTCTCTTTCTTCCCTGCTTGAATCAACCGGTAATCCAAGCAGTTTCGGCCTGATGCTGCGATAATCACTGATGTCAAAACCGGCATCTTTTCCAGGTGAGTCCAATATAGGCAGCAGCCATAAACAGTTGATACCAAGCTGTTCTATATAATCCAGCTTGTCGGTTAAGCCTTTAAAGTCATCATTGAAGAGATCAACATACAGGGAATACACTGTGACATCCATGTACCATTCCGGCTCATGAGGTGTAAGTTCCAGGCTTTGTTTTTCCCGGTTCAATTCCTTGATGAATTCCTCCAGCTGGCCTGTCCCCTGATCAGGGTAAAGCTCCAGCCAGCGTTCTTTCATTCGGTCTGCAGCAGGTTTTAATTCCATGTCACAAAGTTAATTACTATTGTTCAACAGATAGACATTATCTGCATGAAAATTTATAATTTAGCGAACAACTGAAAGTCACTATTGACCAATATTTAAGACTATCTAAAAATCAAATCATGAAACGACTGCACTGGTGTTTTCTTGCTCTATTCGTATTTTATTTCAATTCAGCTTATTCACAGGACCCCCAGGTTTCAAAGGTAGAGCCTTCTTTCTGGTGGGTGGGTATGAAAAGCGATTTTCTTCAACTGCTGGTTTATGGTGAGAATATTTCAAAAACCGAACCGGAAATTCAGTATCCAGGAGTCAAAATTGAGAAGGTACATCGCGTGTCAAGCCCTAATTACCTGTTCATCGATTTGAATATAAGTGGACTGAAAGTAGGTTCTGATGTGCCAATCAAGTTCACTGTCGATGGCAGAAGGGTTTTCGTTTATGACTACTCTTTTTATGAACGGAGGGAAGGCTCTGCTGAAAGAACGAGCTTTACACCAGAAGATGTGATATATCTACTGATGCCCGACCGCTTTGCCAATGGTGATCCATCAAATGATAATATGCCCGGGATGATCCAACAAGCTGACAGAAATGACCGGAATGGAAGACATGGCGGTGACATCCAGGGTGTTATCAACAACCTGGACTATATTAAAGATCTTGGGATGACTGCTATCTGGTCTACACCTTTCCAGGAGAACAATATGCCGGAATTTTCATACCATGGTTATGCCATTACGGATTTCTATAAAGTTGATGCACGCCATGGAACAAATGAAGATTACCTGAAACTGGTTGAAGCCTGTCATGAAAAAGGCCTGAAAGTCATCATGGATATGGTATTTAACCATTGCGGTACAGGGCACTGGTGGATGAAGGATCTGCCTGATAATGATTGGATCAACCAATGGCCGGAGTTTACCAGGAGCAACTACCGTAACCCGGTCCTGCCTGATCCTTATTCATCACAATATGATTTTGATAAGATGCAAAAGGGCTGGTTTGATAAAACCATGGCCGACATGAACCAGCATCATCCATTGCTGGCATACTATTTAATGCAAAACAGTATCTGGTGGGTGGAATACGCTAATCTTGACGGGATAAGAATGGATACCTATCCCTATGCTTTCCAAGATTTTATGGCTGGTTGGGTAAAGCACGTATTATCAGAATATCCTAATTTCAATATTGTGGGAGAGTGCTGGCTGCAGAAAGAAGCCCTGACAGGATATTTTGACGGTGATCCGGATGAAAGACTCGGCCCAACAACCAATCTTCCCAGCATTACTGACTTTCCAATGATGTTTGCGATGGACAGGGCTTTGAATAAGAAAACAACCTGGACTGAGGGGCTTTCAGCCTGGTATTATGTACTGACCCAGGATATCGTTTACCATAACCCCTATTACAACGTGACCTTTCCCGATAACCATGATATTTCCCGCTTTTACACCAGAATAAAAGAGGACCTTGATAAATACAAAATGGGTATTGCATTTTTACTGACTACACGTGGCATACCAATGATCTATTATGGAACAGAGATCCTTATGACGGGTGATGAGCATGACGGACATGGGTTTATCCGTGAGGATTTTCCAGGAGGATGGAAGGGTGATGAGGTTAATACGTTCAAAGAAGAAGGTTTGAATGAGGAGCAGGCAGATGCTCTTGAGTTTACCAGGAACCTGCTAAACTGGCGGAAAGGAAATGATGCCATTCACCATGGAAAACTAACTCAGTTCATTCCCCAGGATACCACTTATGTCTATTTCAGAAAGCATGAGGACAAGTCAGTTATGGTAATTCTTAACCAGAATCATGTTGATAAGACCATTGAAACCAGCCGCTACCAGGAATGCCTTGATGGATATGAAAGCGGACGATCTGCAATAAGCGGTAAGGAGATCACCGATCTTTCAAATATCCTTGTTCCTGCCATGGGTGTGGAAATCATTGATTTAAAAAAATAATTCACATGAAACGATCCTATTTGTTTTTGATATTGCTGGCTGCCCTGGCCGGCTGTAAACCTGGCTTTGATTCAATGCCAGATACTGAAGTTGCCAGGGGAATATTTTCACCAATCAATTTAAATCCGGATACAACACTGATAATTATTTCCGACTATATCCCTGATCATAAGAAGGTCGATTCTATTTGTATAAATGGGATTGATCCTGAGTGCTGGAGCCGGTCATCTAATGAGATAACCATCATTTCACCAGAGGATATTCCAATGATATCAGTCCTGAATCTCTGGGTAGGTGACACTCCTTACTCCTTACTTCTGAAGAAATCACTAAAACAAAGAATCAAGATCTCCTATGATCCTGGTAACAAACAACATGAGCTTGTACAGGCCAGGGGAGAGTTCAACAGGTGGAATGCAAGGAATACCCCATTTGACTTTAAAGACGGCAAGTGGGTTGCAGAAGTGCTTGTTACACCGGGCACATACCAGTATTTACTTGTATTGGATGGTAAAGAGGGTCTTGACCCTGGGAATCCTGATTCCGTGAATAACAATGCAGGTGGTTTTAATTCTTTACTTGTCGTGGGTGAGGAAAATGATAAGGTTCCGGGCTTATATACAGATGAGATTGATAATGAAGAAATTGATATTGCTACAATAAATGAAATTGACCAATACATTGTTTTCTGGGCGAATTTCAGGTTGCCATGCAGTTTTATTGAATTCGAAGATGATGGCGATATTGAAGTGAAGGTCCCGGATGTTGCAAACGCTGTCAAACGATCTTTCATCCGGGTTTGGGCAGCCAATGAATATGGATTTTCAAATGAGCTGCTGATACCCCTGGAATATGGAAAAATCCTTGAGGACCCTTCATTAATGGCCCGTAATGAGCCTCACAGGATGATATTGTATAATGTGTTTATCGACAGGTTTAATAACGGTGATCCAGGCAACGACAGGCCTGTGGATGATCCTGATATCCTCCCTCCGGCCAATCACCATGGGGGAGATCTGCTGGGAGTTATCCACCAGGTTGAGGATGGTTATTTCAATGAGCTTGGGACCAATACGATCTGGTTATCCCCGGTGGTATTGAACCCGGAAGGAGCCTATGGCTACTGGCCTGATCCACCATCAAAGTTCTCAGGATACCACGGTTACTGGCCAATCTCCTTTACGCAGATCGATCCACGTTTTGGTACTTCGGAGCAGCTGCAGGAGTTGGTGAAAGTTGCACATGAGAATAACCTGAACGTATTGCTGGATATTGTTGCAAACCATGTTCATGAGGAGCATCCCCAGTATAAAAAACATCCTGATTGGGCAACGGATCTTTACCTTCCTGACGGCACTGAGAATACCCAGAAATGGGATGAATACAGGCTTACAACCTGGTTTGATACCTTTCTGCCTTCATTGGATCTTGCAAAACCTGTTGTTTACAATATGCTTTCGGATTCTGCCACCTGGTGGATCAAAGAATACCAGCTGGATGGCTTTCGTCATGATGCCACCAAGCACATCCCTGAGGTGTTCTGGAGAACATTAACATACAAGCTTAAGACAGAGATTGCTATTCCCGAACAAAGGGACCTGTTCCAGATTGGTGAGACCTATGGCAGTCCCGAGCTTATCAGCAGTTATATCAGTTCAGGAATGCTCGACGGCCAATTTGATTTTAATGTATACGACGAAGCGCTGGCATCTTTCATCCGCCCCGATGAATCTTTTGAACGCCTGAATGCTGCATTACAACAGAGCTTGAAGTACTACGGTTCACATAACCTGATGGGATACATCACCGGTAATCAGGACAGGGGAAGATTTGCTTCTTATGCCGGGGGGGATCTGCTTTTTGAGGAAGATGCCAAACTGGCTGGCTGGACCCAGGATATCGGTATTGGTGACCCTGTGGCTTATGATAAGCTCGCCATGCTTATTGCATTTAACATGACAATACCAGGGATACCAGTGATCTATTATGGTGATGAGATCGGCATGCCTGGCGGAAATGACCCTGACAGCCGGCGGATGATGAGGTTTGAGAACCTGAGCAAAGAAGAAATGGAGCTCCGGAAAACGGTCAGCTCACTGGCATCGTTGCGTACCAAAAGCCTGCCCCTGATATATGGTGATCTTGAAGTGTTGGAACTAAGCAAGGATATCTATGTTATAGCAAGGACCTATTTTGATGAGATAGTTGTTACAGTATTCAATAAGTCCGTGCAGCCGGCGAAGGTATCATTTAGATTGCCGGATCGCTTCGCAGAAACGCAGTTGACAGCTCATTTTGGCAGTGAATATATCCAGGAAGCGGAAGATATTACTTTAAAACTAAAAGGTAATGGTTTTGAAGTGTTTGTGAATCAGTAGATTAAGGAGGGATGGAGTCCCGTAGGATGGAGTCCCGTAGGATGGAATCCCGTAGGATGGAATCCCGTAGGATGGAATCCCACAGTCAATACAATAACGATGTTCAATGTTCAACGTTCCATGTTCCATGTTCCATTTAATTAGCAAATAGCACATTTCAAATAGTAAACAGAAAATAATAAAGATGAAATTTAGCTCATTAGTATTAATAATATTACTATCCTTTACCATGATGACCATTAAAGCTCAACTACCATCCCTCAAAGCCGAACTCCACGACTGCCGTACAATATGGGCGGAAATTAAGGGTGATCGGTCACTTGATAAAACCGACTACCGGATTACAGATGCAGAAGGGAAGGAGGTCCCTATTGCTGTTGTATTGCCGCATACAGGTTCATGGACATTGATCAAGACAGCGGAAAATATGGATGTCAAACGGGTATATTTCCTGGAGGTGCTTTCATTAAAGACCCTGGCATTCTGCTCTTTTGATGGTTGGTTCCGGGAGATGTATTCCAGCAAGGAACTTGGGGCAAATTTTCATGATGGGAGAACCACGATACGTGTCTTTGCTCCACGGGCTGACCTGGTTAAGGTGTTTTTATATAGGGATAAAGATGATGAAGAAGCATACCGGGTTGCTGACATGGAACAGGACAAGGATGGCGTGTGGGAGGTAATATTTAAGGAGAACTTACATGGGGTATATTATGATTTTACCGTTCATGGATCCAAGGACCCCGGTAATCAATTTTATGAAAGCAACCCGGTCCATATTACTGATCCTTATGCCAGGGTCAGCGACAACACATGGGGAAAATGCAGGATATGGGACAGGACAGTCCCAGCTTCTCCGTTGAATGATGGCATTCCTAAAATGAAGGATGTGATTGCTTATGAAGTCCATGTGCAGGATTTTACAGATCAATTGCCTGTGGATGATAAACTGAAAGGTACATTCAAAGCGATGAGCATTCCAGGGTTGAGAAATTCCCGTGGAGAAAAAATAGGATTTGATTACCTGGTCGACCTGGGGATAAATGTACTGCACCTGATGCCGGTACAGGAGTATCTGCACTATGATGATGAAGACTGGAAGGCATCTTTTCAGAATGATGAGTACATGATAGAACAGGGAGTAAGCGAGGAGAACTATCAATGGGGGTACAGGACATCACATAATTTTGCTGTTGAATCGAAATACAGGACAAAGGGAGAAGAGCCTGGTGCTGAAAGAGATGAGTTCCGGAACCTTGTACAGGCATGCCACGACAAAGGGATTGCTGTCATCATAGATATTGTACCAAACCACACAGCAGAGAACATGGATGGAAACGAATGGTTTTTCAGCTTTAATGTTCTTGATAAGCTGTATTATTACCGCACAAAAGATTTTGATCATATCGGGGCCTATGGTAATGAAGTAAAAACCGAGAACCGCCCTATGGTTCAAAGATGGTTGATCGACCAGTGCAAGCATTTCATAGAAGAGTTTGGAATAGATGGCTTTCGTATTGATCTGGCAGGCCAGATTGATGAGCAGACCTTATATGCACTCAAGGAAGCTATGGGCCCTGAAATTATCATTTATGGAGAGGCCTGGATTGGCTCCAACGACCCTGATTATGAGTCTAACCCTGATTGGGACTGGTATAAAGAAGACTCGCCGATCACTTTCTTCCAGGACGATTCCAGGAATGCTTTCAAAGGCGGGGTTTTCACATTGGAAGATAAGCAGAAGGACCGGGGATGGCCGGGTGGTAATTTTGAAGAGCGCGGACGAGTCATGAAAGGCCTTGCTAATAAGTTTAAAGAAGAAAAAACCCCAATAAGTGGGATCAGTTACCTTGATATCCATGACAATTTTGCGCTTGCCGACCAGTTTGCCACAGATGACTGGGATGGCCGCTTTGCCGTTGACCAGGATGAATATAAAATTGCTGTTACGCTGTTATATACGACCCTTGGCCCCATCGTGACTCATGGCGGATCTGAGATGATGCGCAGCAAGGGCTCTGCTCCTTTGATGGAAGTAGAAAAACAAACAAATGCTGGTATAAAAGTATATATGCATGGTAAGCGGGATACCTATAATCATCGCATTGCCAATCAGTTTATATGGGAGAATGTTGGTGCTGAGCCTACCAAAGAAAACAAGAATGACTATAAAAATATGTATGCCTTCTGGCAGGGGTTTAATAGGTTCAGATCAAGTGAGGATGGAGCAGTATTTCGTGTTGATGAGGCTGTTCCCGAAGGCTATTACCGGTGGATCCTTCCTGTAGATAAGAGCTTGCTTGGATATATCGTTGATGAGAAAGTATTGGTGTTGCTGAATGCTGGCCATGATAAATTTGAATTCGAAGATATTGCACTTCCTGAAGGAAACTGGAAGCTCATTGGCAACAACACATCTATTGACCATCTTCATGGGGTGAAGGACAAGAAAGCGTATATGCAGATTGAAGGTGGCAAACCAGTTGATATTGATATGGATGGTGTGAGTTTGAGGATATGGATCCTCGAAAATTGACAATTGACAGTTGACAATTGACAATAAAAAAGCCTCAATCCGAAGGATGAGGCTTTTTTACCTGGTTAATAAATTTTTCTAGTTGAAAATAACCTTCTGTGTGTAAGTTGCTCCTTTATTATCAATAATGGTAATGAAATAGATACCATTCTGATACTGGAATGAAGGTATTTCAAGGCTTTCAGTGACTTCATCAATAACCATGACACTTTGTCCAAGCATGTTGTTGATGATCACTTTATCAACAGCCTGGTGATTCAGGATATCGATATGAAGTACTTCATTGACCGGGTTTGGATAGATGCTTACTTCAACATCGGCTTCAAACTCGGAAATGTTACTCCATTCGCATGGTACTTCAAGGATATCATCCTGGTACCATACTTCTGGAATTTCATTGCTGCCTTCATCAACGGTGTAGGTTCTATTTTGATCTTCACCAGGGTATTCTTGCTGTTCGGCTGGCCTGTCATCTGCGCAGCCAATACGATACCAATAAGCTAATTCTTCACCAACGTTAAAGCGGGTAACAGTTATCTGGTAATCACCTTCTCCACTATAGTCGAGTACTACCGGAGGATAACCGTCCATGGCTAAGTCGATGCAGCTGTCTAATGACATGATTTCGCTATTGAACTGGCAGTTCAGGTCAACCGTAAAAGTTACAGCTATCTCGCCCCATGCTTCAATGACATAGTCGGTTTCGCCTGTAACAGTTCCGTCACCCATTACCTCAATAGCCCGGTTTGGTCCACTGATCAGCCAGTTATCATCCTGGTCGACAGCACCCCATTCGTGATCTCCAACCGGTACGGTATCATTGATAGTAACGGACCATTTATGGTCTCCTGCAGTTTCATCCCCATGGGTTCCATCATCATACATATCGATTGTCGCCCAACCGGTTAATGTACCTTTGTATTGTACAAGAGAAAACGGAATATTTGCTGCATTCTGATTATCTACAATAAATACCTGGTTGATGACAGCATTTTCAAGCAATGGGATAACATAAGAGGTTTGTCCTGTAACCGTGGTTCCTGTAATATTAAACGCAGGATTAGGACCAGCAATCAACCATGTATCATCCTGGTTAACAGCTCCCCACTCGTGATCTCCTTCCGGCACCATAGCAAGAGTAATTGTCCAGATAAAGTCACCAGCAGTTACATCTCCATGGGTACCATCATCATACATAACGATGGTATCCCATTCGGTAGGAGTTCCTTTGAAAAATATCTTTTCATTTTCTTGTGTCTGGTCTTCAACGGTGATAGTAACATCAGCCTGTCCAAATGACATTCCAGCAATCAAAGAAAAGATAATTAGTGTACTGAATAATGGTAAAATTCTTTTCATAATTATTAATTTAAGTGAAACATTTTGTTTAATACAAATCTAATATTTATTTTCTGATTAACAAATATAATCAATTTAATGCTATATATCAATCTCTAATCCGCAATAAGCACGTCCACGGGTGTATCCAGGGACCTGATACTACCCAGTCTGTTCCTGAATACAATAGTAAGACTGGTAATAGTATAGTCAGGGTTGTCTACTCCGTAAAAATAATATGGAATAAAAGTGATTTCATGGATGCCATTACCCATGTTTTCCATTTTTACTTTATCTACTGCTGCCGGAGGATAGACGATCCAGTTCCATTCGGGTAATAGGTTGTAATCAGTACTATCTCCATTATTAGTATAACTCCAGATATACATCTTATCGACACCGGCAAGGTTGCTGAATTCCTCAAGGTTGGTATTACATACAATTGTTACGACATCATCCTGTGTAAATGCCCTTGGGAAAGAAACAGCCGGCTTATCACAATTAAATGGCGGTACCACCGAAATAGTATGATCTTCAGTTTGTGCTGTTCCTGTGGAGTTAGCAAAGAGAAAGCCAAATTCTGTCATTGGAGTGGTAGTTTCCCAGTATTCCAGGGGATTAAAATCTTTCCTCCATATATCTCCATCAATTTGCTCCAACAAAGTCTTATCGGTATAAGCTCCCCAGGATCCTTGTCCGGGAGGTTCAGCGGGGTCATATTCATTGGCCCAGGCCCACATATAAATTGGGCTGACTCCTGTCAGTGGATCTCTGTCAGAAAGAGCAGCATTAAATATGATACTAACATTTTCACCAAATGATGGCACTGCAGGGTAGGTTACGTACATGGTTCCAGATACCACAGTAAAATCAAATGGAGTCAGCGTAAATACATCTGTTTCAATCCCTTCAGTATTTACCAGCTTCCCATTTATGGAGTCAATGGATGTACCATAAAAGGTGCTTGGTGTCATGGTAAATTTGTAAAGGTCTTCGGAAATTGTGTCGCAAACCCCGGATTCTTCCAATGCACCGCCATTGGCCGACGACCATAAAGTCATTGGCCCTGACAGGCCAGCGATGGGTGTACCACAGACATTAAAATAGATTGTGATCTCTTCATCTTCCATGAAAGCTGCCGGACTACTCCAGGTATGTATCTGGGCCTGGATTGTACCAATACCAAATATCAGTACAACTAATGCTATTGTGATTTTATCGATATATTTCATAGTTCCGGTTTTCTATTTGGTTAATGTATAATCGTAGCTTAAAATGGCTTTACCTCCGCTGGTCCTTTGATAGGACAAGTATAATGGAGCTCCTGCTCTTGGGGGACCACTCAGGTATAATTCACTGGTAGGATCATTAGCGCCAACGGCTGTGAGCAGCACTTTTGCAGGCATATTATAATCATCCAGCTGCCACGTGCCTTCAAGGTCTACAAAATTTGGTGCTTCCCCAGGCTCAATTTTAAAATCTGTGGGTGTGCCACCGCTGCTGTTGAAGGTGATGGTGAAATCTGTAAAATTAAACAGCATAGTCCTGTCCATCATTGTTGGCTCTAAACCTTCTTCAACGGCAAAAATATCTGTTTGAATTACCTGTGTAGTGTTCCAGGTACCAGTCATCAACTGTACCCAATCCCTTGGCTGCACTTCCGGGTATTCATCCTTTTTACAGGCAATCATGAATACCAGGCTGACAACAAGGATTAAAGCGGCTATTGTATATATGGATTTTTTCATCTTTACTTGGTATTAATGGTTTTTAATCATATCCGGATTACCGTTCAGTTCAACATCCGGAATTTCAAAGATCAGAAACTTATCGTCCCATGCAAGGCCATTGATGTCTGGTGCTTTGATACGCTTTAGTTCGTGCATCCTGTACCCTTCGAAGCATAACTCTAACCTGCGCTGATTCCTGATCTCAATCACAAGGTTGTTTGTTGAGGTCAGGTTATGAGAGTTGTTGCCAAAAGCTCTTTCAATCACTTTATTGACATCGTTCAGTGCCTGTTGCATGCTGCCGCCTGCTGCGCCCTGGGCACCGCATTCTGCCCTTATCAGGTAAATCTCCGCAAGGAATGCCAATGGGACATTACAATAATCATAATCCCATTTCGCACAATAGGTGACAAGTGAAGAAGATTCAGCATCAGGAGGCCTGGTATTGTACCATGTCAGCCATCTTTTATCATCTTCATTGGCTGAAGCCTGGTTAACCAGGTCCATTGCCGGAAATACAGATGGGTTCTGGGTGCCATCCTGGCGGTAATCCCCGGTTAGTGTGCCAGCTGAATTGTCGCCGGTAGCAGTACTGATCATCTCAAATATGGCTTCCTGGCTTGTTTCTCCAGGGTTAAACCTGGCAGTAAGGCTGCTGTCTAATGCAAAGACGCCACTTGCAATGATCTCATCTGCATATTGGAAGGCCATATCGTAATTGTTTTGCTGAAAATATACTTTAGCCAGAAAAGCTTTACATGCCCATGATGTTGCATAACCATTGTTGAATTCTGGTAAAATATCAGCTGCTGCTTCAAGGTAGGCTATTATATGGGCGTAAGTTTGCTCAACTGTTGCCCTGGGTACTATGTCAAATGCTTCCGGAATTGTTCCGGTACCCTGAGTGCGGATTGGAACGCCAAGCTGATTATTGTTGCCTGCCTTATTTTCATCATAAGGCAAACCAAAGAAACGGACCAGCTCAAAATGACCCACAGCATTGATAAAGTATGAGTGGGCTTTAATCTGTTCACTGTCTGTTGCCTCCATGAAATCAAGTTCCTGGGCCAGCTTGTTCGCATAATTAGCCCTGTCGATGGAACGATATGTTTCCACCCAGAGGCTTCGCCCTTCAGTATTAAATATGTTTGTACTGTTGTTGATGATCTGGCTCCAGCCGAAACCTGTTTTTGTCGTGCCACAGTTGGTAGCCCATATCTCTGAGATTGACCACATATTGCCACCCCAGTAAGATCCGTTACGCATCACATCGTAACTGCTGTTCAGGTATGCCCAGACATCTTCCGGCGTCTTAAAGGCATCTTCTGTCAGTGTGAGGTTTTCCGGTTTGATATTAAGGAAATCTGATTTCTTGCAACCGGCGACTGTCACTAAAACTAATATGATAATATATATTGATCTTTTCATGTTCGTAAGTATTAGAAGGTGAAACGAAGTGCAATAGAAAATGATCTTGCCTGGGGTGGAGTCAGGTATGTAACAGAAGGACTTGTATTCTTCTGCAACACATTCTCCATATCCCTGAATATCTCAGGATCCAGTCCCGGATAAGAAGTGAAAGTCAGTAGATTAGTCGCAATGAGTGAGATAGAGGCATTGACCATCTTTATCTTGTTTATCCATTCCTTCTTGAAGTTATAGGTGATGATGAAAGACTTCAAACGCAGGTATGAACCATCGTGAAGGTATTCATCTGTGTTCCTGATCCTTTCAATGTCAGATTGTCCCAGGGTTAACCTAGCAACATCTGTTTGATCCCCTGGCTTTTGCCACCTGTCCAAAGCACGCTTTGAGAGGTTCCATCCCAGGTCGTTGAACTGGAATTTCTCAGAGTCATCATAAATATTATTTCCAACACTGAAATTAAACATGAAGCTGCATTCCCAGTTTTTATAGGTGAAGTAGTTGGTGAAGCCCCCAATCAGGTCCGGATAAGGTTTACCAAGCACTCTCCTGTCATCGAGATTGTATTCCTTGGTTGGGTTTCCATTGATGTCCTCATAAATAGGCATTCCGTCAGCAGGATCAATGCCCAGTACAGGGATCAGGTAATTCACACCAATAGGTTCACCTTCGATCACACGGGTATCGCCTGTTCCTGACAGGGCATCGGGTGTTGCATTGCCAATGTCAAGTACTTCATTCTTGTTATAAGCGAAGTTCAGGTTTGTCTTCCAGGTGAGTTCCCTCTGTATATTAACACTGGTGATGTCAAACTCAAAGCCCGTATTTCTCATACTGCCGATGTTCTTCAGCACATTTGGCCAGCCACTTGATGACTGGACCCGGACATTGAGAAAGAGGTCTTCAACCGTTTTATTATAATATGCTACTTCACCATGGATACGGTCTTCCAGGAACCCATACTCAATACCTGCGTCGAAAGTCTTGGTGGTTTCCCATTTGAGTGATGGATTCTCCAGGTTTGTCTGGAATATGATCCCTTTTCCATTATAAGTAGTTGGGCTTGTTGTGTTGGTAACACCATATTGTGCATAGTTTGGAATTTCTGCGTTACCTGTAATACCATATCCTGTTTTAAGCTTCAGGAATGTGAGCACTCTTTTATCACGTAACCATTCTTCCTCAGTCATCACCCAGCCTACTGAAGCTGCCGGGAAATTACCGAATTTGTTCTCAGGCCCAAACCTGGAAGAACCATCCGTCCTGAAGATCAGGCTTAACAGGTATTTGTTTTTAAAACCGTAATTTACCCTGCCAAAATATGAAATGAAAGAATACTCAGATGTTGAAAAATTCTCTCTCTGGTAATCTCCATTTGGCGTACCATCTTCATTAAACTCAGGGGGAAGGGTTGGATCCTGGTAGATGGGCTTGTCGATGCCGGTAAAGGTAAGCCGGTAACCATTGGCGGTATTCTTTAATAACTCGGTACCAAGCATAAAATTGAAGGAGTGGACTTTATTCACATCCAGCAGGTAGGATAAAATGGCTTTGGTGTTCCAGTTGCTGATGTATTCCCTGGTACTTCTTCCCTGGGGCACATCACGGAAAGCAGTATAGTATTCATTATAATCACGGTCGATGTAATCAATACTACCATCGATCCTTATATTCAGGTTTTTGATAATCTTGTAGTTCAGGAATAATGTTCCTAAAACACGACTGGTCCTGGTACGTAAATCATCCAGGTTGATCTGGGCAACAGGGTTGCCAGGACCGTTCTGTCCATCAGGGAATTGATAATATCCATTGGCAGATGAACTTGACTCGATGGGGAAGTAGGGCAGGGCAGCCGACTGTGCCTTTCCAAGTCCACCAGTCCAGGCAACCGGAACGTGATAATTGGTAGTATTCGAATACATTGAAGTAAGACCAATATCAAGGTTGTCTGTTGCGAATACATCCACATTTGCCCTGGCATTGAAACGATTGAAGGTATTCTCCTTCAGGAAACTGTTCTGATTATTATAGGATACGCCGAGGTAACTGGCCACACGCTTACTCCCCTGCCTGTAGCTGAAGTCGACCAATTGGGAAATACCTGTTCTGTTCATCTGATCCTGCCAGTCGGTATTGACTTTCAGGGCGTCTTCCCTTGATATGCCTCCTGGTAAGGGAGCATAGGGCCCTGCAAACCATGAACCATTGCCATAAATAGCGTCATTTTCATAGGCTTCCTGGTAAAGAGACATGTATTCTTGATTGTCCAGAAGGTCATACATTCCTGTCGGCCTGGCGAAGTCTATCTTATAATTTACATCAAACACGGGCTTTGATTTCCCCCCCTTTTTACCCCGTTTGGTTGTAATCAATATCACACCATTGGCACCCCTGGAGCCGTAAATAGCCGTTGCAGATGCATCTTTAAGGATTTCAATGGACTCGATGTCGTTGGGATTGATAAAATCGAGGGGATTGGTATTGATCCCACCAACCCTTTCTGATGTGATCTGGGTACCTGTTGCTGTTCCTTCAATGGACTCATTCTGAACCACTGGGATACCATCCACCACATAGAGTGGATCGCCACCGGCAGAAATGGAACCAGGGCCTCTTACCCGGACTGCCGATCCGGCGCCTGCCATACCATTACTCTGGATGATCTGCACACCGGCTGCTTTACCCTGCAGCCCTGCTTCGAAACTCGGCACCGGGATCTCCGTAAGTTCTTTTCCCGAAACCTTGGCTATTGATCCTGTAACTTCTCTTTTCCTCTGTGTGCCATAGCCGATGACCACAGTCTCTTCCAGCATCATTGCTTCAGGGGACAGCTGGACATTGATCAGTAGTTTATCTGCAACAATTTCTTGTTTCGCGTAGCCAACGAATGAAAATACAAGAATGGCTCCTTGCGGGACCTTGATGGCAAAATTGCCATCAATGTCGGTAACAGTACCATTGCTTGTACCTTTCTCAACGATGGTCACCCCGGGTAGGTATTCTCCTTCGTCTGCGTCTGAAATTCTCCCTGTAACGGTAATGTCCTGGGCATTCAACATGAATACCAATGACATCCAGACAAGAAACAGAATACCACGTTTTAGATGAAAGTATACGTGTTTCATAAAATAGGTTTTTGGTATATCGCTAATGTTAATTTGGTATGTCGCTAATATTAATATGGTAATAAGCAATATAAAAATATAAAAAAATAAAGCTTTGATGAAATTGATATAGACGAGAAATCCTATTTAAAAAAGATATAAATAGCAGGTGAACATAACATGTTGGTACTCAAGAATTCTAATTTGTGGTATAATCTTTGCTAACTTTGCAGGCAACTTTATAATACATAATCAATCTTTACTATATGAGGATATTACTTTCATTAATTATAAGTTTACTAACATATTCGATTGCAGGCTCACAGATTATAATTACAGACCCAGCGTTCCCTTCTGACGATAATTCAGTTATTATTACCTATGATGCAACTCAGGGAAGTGGCGGACTGGCAGGCTATACAGGAGATGTCTATGCACATACGGGTGTAATAACAAATGCCAGTTCATCTCCTTCAGATTGGAGATATGTGATGACATCTTGGGGACAGAATACACCAGAAACAAAAATGACAAGGATCGGAGATGACCTCTATCAAATAGAATTGACTCCTTCAATAAGAGAAAATTATGGAGTACCTGCCAATGAAATCATTTTGCAAATGGCATTTGTTTTTCGAAGCGATGTTCCGGTGGGTGGTGGATACCTTGAAGGAAAGACTGCAAGCGGAGGGGATATTTTTGTTGATGTTCACCAGGGTGGAATGTGCGTGTCATTTATTACTCCGGACATAACACCGGTAATTATTTGTCAAGGAGATTCAATACCAATAACCATACAATCTGTCAATGCTGATTCTATTCTGTTGTATATTGATAATGAATTGGTTAGCCGGACAAGTGAAGATATCCTGCGGGATACAGCAGTTGGAGAGGAATTTGGAAACTATAAGGTACATGCAATTGCTAAAAGTGATGTACAAACAATTATTGATTCCTTTTACTATCATGTCAGAACACCGTTACAGGTAGCAGAACTGCCTGCAGAAGTGAAGGACGGGATCAATTATATTGATGAGTCTACTGCTATTCTTTCATTATTTGCTCCTCATAAAGAATATGTATATGTATTAGGTGATTTTAATGATTGGGTACTGGATTCTACCAACCAGATGTTCCTTACCCCGGATAGCATGAGATTCTGGATTGAACTTAATGGTCTTGAGCCGGGGAAAGAATATGTCTTTCAATATGTTATTGATGGCAAGATCTGGATCGGTGATCCCTATGCTGATAAGACAAGCGATCCTCATGATGAATTTATACCTGAAGTAACATATCCTGGATTAATTGATTATCCTGAAGGTAGGGCCCGGGGGATTGCATCAGTGCTTCAGACGAACCAGGAGCCCTACCAATGGCAGGTTGAGAGTTTTACTCCGGTTGCTAATGAAGATCTTGTAATCTATGAAATGCTTGTCAGGGATTTCACAGAAGAACATTCTTTCCAGGCTGTAATTGATTCACTTGATTACCTTGAAAAGCTTGGTATCAATGCACTTGAATTAATGCCGGTTAATGAATTTGAAGAAAATAGCAGCTGGGGCTATAATCCTACCAATTATTTTGCAGTTGATAAATATTACGGCCCGAAAGATAAGCTGAAGGAACTTATTGATGAATGCCATCAAAGAGGAATTGCAGTTATTATGGATATTGTCCTGAATCATGCATATAGTCCATGTCCTTTTGTGCAGATGTACTTCGAAGGCGGTAAGCCTTCCCTGGAGTCACCCTGGTTTAACAGAAACCATAATTTTACAAATCCTGATGCACAATGGGGCAATGATTTCAATCATGAAAGTGAATATACTCAGCAACTTGTAGATAGTATAAACAGCTACTGGATGACTGAATACAAGTTTGATGGCTTTCGTTTTGATTTTACGAAAGGCTTTGGAAACAATATCAAGGGCGAAGATGATCCCTGGGGTAGCAACTACGATTTTGACAGGATCACTTTATTGAAACGCATGTCATACCAGATTTGGTTGAGAAACCCTGATGCTATCGTAATCTTTGAGCACCTTGCAGAAAATGATGAAGAAAAGACCCTTGCCAATTACGGCATATTAATGTGGGGTAACCTGAGCGGTAAATATGGAGATGGCTCGATGGGATATAATGTCGGGGACAAATCTGATTTCTCCTGGATATCTTACCAGGAGCGCGGGTGGAATGATCCACATGTTGTGGGATATATGGAAAGCCACGATGAAGAGCGTATTATGTGTAAGAACTACAAATGGGGTACAAGCAGCGGAGATTATGATATTCAGGATACTACAACCGCACTCAAACGGATTCAGCTGATTACTTCATTCTTCTACACTATACCCGGCCCCAAAATGTTATGGCAGTTTGGTGAAAGAGGCTATGACTATTCTATTGATTACAATGGCAGGCTGGGGGAGAAGCCTGCCCGGTGGGATTATATGGAGGATTGGAAAAGAAGCTACCTCTTCAGACATGTATCGGCCCTGATAAAATTGAAGCAGGATTACGATGTATTCAGGACAGAAGATATTGAAATGCAGCTTAGCGGCAGCATGAAAAAGATCATCCTCAGGCATGAAAGCATGGATGTGGTCATTCTTGGTAATTTTCGCATTTCCGACTATACCATTGATCCAACCTTCACGCATACCGGCGACTGGTATGATTATTTCACAGGAGATAAGCTGACTGTTGAGGATGTTAATGAATGGCTCCTGCTGGATCCGGGCGAATACAGGATCTATACTGATGTACAGCTTCCAGTACCGGATATCGGAACGGGTGTAGAGGAGCCTGGCCAGATGCAGGACAATAGTGAAATCTTCATATATCCAAATCCGACCTCAGGTGCTACGCACCTTCGATATCTGATTCATGATCCCTCGACTTCGCTCGGGACAGGTTCTGGATATCTGATATCTGATTTATATTCGATTTCTGGAATTTTGATTGAGAGATTGATTGATGAAGAAAATGTCCCCGTTAATTACGAATTTACATTTGATGTTAGCGACTTGCCGGCAGGATTATATTATATCAGAACACAAACACCCTCAGGTACAGCGATAAGTAAGCTTATTGTAACAAATTAGCAGAATCCGTATCCGTTTTCTTAGAGGCGCATAGACAACACATAGTAACATATTTTGTCAACTGTAAACTGTCAACCGTCAACTTCTCTGCAATTAGAACGGCATAATATGCGGATACAGATACACCGCTACTGCACCTACTGTAAAGGAAAGAATACCCAATAATATAAACATCACAGCGATCAGATGCTTCTTCCTGTAAAGGCTGATGATGCCGAAGATGATGAAGAATATGGCAAGAAAAAATAATGTCAGGATCATAGCAGGCCAGTATTGATCATTAACCGAATTCAGAAATTGTTCTTAGCTTGTCTTTGTCAATGATCTCAATCGTTTTTCCAAATATTTTGATGATCTTATCCTTTTTAAAATCTGAAAGGGCCCGGATTACATTTTCAGTGGTCATTCCAATGTATTCTGCCACTTCCTTCCTCGACATTGGCAACTCGAACTCATTATCTTCATAAATATGCTCTGCAAAATGAAGCAGTATATAAGCCACACGGCCGGGCAGGTGCTTTTGCCTGATTTCCAAAGATTCAAGTATAATCATATCAGAAACCTTGCTCATCTTTTCAATGATGTTAAGGGCAAAATCTCCATTGGTGGCCGTCAGTTGCTTGATTTCAGCCAGGTCCATGTTGCATGTCACAGAATCTTCCAGGGCGGTAACCGAATAATTGTAATTCGTATCAGAGAAAACACTTAACAGGCTAACAAAATCAAAAGGCTTGGCAATAGTGATAATTTGCTCCTTGCCATGGCTGGCAGACCGGAACAGTTTGACAAGCCCACTTTTGAGGTAAACAAATTCTTCTATATTATTCTTTTCCTTGAGAATAACTTCTCCCTTGGAATAAAACTTTTCTACTTTATGATTGCACAACCTTGAAATCTCCATTTGATTTACACTGCTAAAAAACAGTGATTTCAATTCGCATTTATCGCAATCACAAGCATTTTGACCTGTTTCCATCTGGTTGATTACACATTTTCTGAAGTATGATATTTATCATATGCTGATAATTATCATAACTCCATATAATAGGTGGCAGCAAAGATAACCTAATTTTGACAATCATTTAAAATTGACAAATCTATATTAGTAGATATGTTCTCATTAACAATCAGTCTTTAAATTTTATTATACATGAAAAAGTTTCTCATACTTGGTGGCGGTACAGCCGGGACGATGATGGCCAATAAGCTCAGGAAGGCACTGGACAGGGAAGAGTGGAGCATTACCATCGTAGATCGTCACAAAACCCATTATTATCAGCCCGGGTTCTTGTTTATACCCTTTGGCATTTACTCAAAAAATGATGTAATCAAGCCCAAGAGCGATTTCTTTCCTCCGGGAGTGAACGTGATATATTCTGATATTGACAAGATCGAAGCTGATCAGAACAAGGTATTATTAGAAGGCGGAAAGGTATTGCAATATGATTTCCTGATCATTGCCACAGGGACCCAAACCCGGCCTGAGGAAACCCCGGGATTAAAGGACAAGCTCTGGTATAAATCCATATTTGATTTTTATACAATAGAAGGGGCAGTTGCTCTTTACAATTTTTTCAGAACCTGGGAGGGAGGAAAACTGGTGATGTGTATACCTGAGCTGCCTTACAAATGTCCTGTTGCACCCATTGAATTCGTGTGCCTGGCAGAGGCTTTCTTCACTGAAAAAGGTATTCGTGATAAGGTAGATATTACTTATGTGACCTTGATGCCAGGAGCCTTTACAAAGCCTATTGCTACAAAGATGCTGAGTGAATTGCTCGAAGAGAAGAATATAAAGGTGGTGCCCGATTTTTACCTGGAGAGGGTTGACAATGAAAATAAAAAGATCATTTCCTATGATGAGCAGGAGATTCCCTTTGATGTCCTGACCATCGTTCCTGTCAATTTCGGTGCGGAAATGATCGCAAGAAGTGGATTGGGAGATGACATGAACTATG
This sequence comes from uncultured Bacteroidales bacterium, assembly GCA_963753055.1. Taxonomy (GTDB): domain Bacteria; phylum Bacteroidota; class Bacteroidia; order Bacteroidales; family B18-G4; genus JAUWGC01. The sequence goes on from CAVWAP010000004.1 coordinate 1,047,005, forward strand.
TCCCTACCGACCAACAGACACTTCAATCCAAGAGCCACGAAAACATATTTGTACTTGGAGATGCGTCTAATATACCAACCAGCAAAGCTGGTTCAGTTGCGCACTTTGCTTCCGAGGTCCTTTTTGAAAATTTAATGAATGCTATTGAGGGACGCCCGATGACAGCCAAATTTGATGGACATGCAAACTGCTACATTGAAACTGGTTATGGCATGGGAGCTTTGATCGATTTCAACTATGATACAGAGCCCTTGCCAGGGACCTTCCCGCTACCGGGAATAGGGCCATTTGGTTTATTGAAGAATACAAAAATCAATCATTATGGTAAGATACTGTTCCGCTGGATCTACTGGCACATATTATTAAAAGGCAAGGAACTGCCTGTTGAAGCAGAAATGACTATGGCAGGCAAGAAAAAAGTCATTTCCTAAATATTTTAATGATGGCAGATAAAATTATGCAAGAGCAAATTGATCAGTTAAACCAAAAGGTTGACCTGATCCTTGAATATGTTAACCAACAAAGGTTAAAATCCGAGGCTATAGAAGACTTGATATCTGACGTTTCCATCGTGGGAAAAGACGTTTATGATACTGCTGTAGCCGAATTAGAGAACCAGGCAGTAGAGCTCGATCCCGCTGAAATTAAGACCCTTGGCATCAGGCTCCTGAAGAATGTACGCAATTTTAACGAGGTGATCGGCATGATGGAGAGTGTTTCAGACTTCATGAAGGACGCCGGTCCGATTGCCAATGAGATGATCATTGACTTTACCAGGAAATTGCATGAATTTGAAGTCAAGGGATATTTTGAATTCATTGCTGAAATAGGGACGGTGATGGACAATATCGTGACTCACTTCTCGCGTGAGGACATCAAGCAGCTTGCAGATAATATCGTCACTATCCTTGAGACTGTGAAAAGCCTGACTCAACCGGAGATGCTTAATTCCGTGAACAATGCTGTACGCATCTATGGTAGCCTGGAAATGGATTCTGTTCCTGAATATTCCATTTGGAAGCTGATCAGAGAAATGAATAAGCCCGAAATGAAAAGAGCACTGGGCTTTGCAGTATCATTTATGAAGAATTTATCTCAAATACAAGAAGATACAAATAAACAATAATCAATTAAAACTATAAAATTATGGCAGAAAAAACAATTGCTGGGGTAACTGTTCAGGTGAATGATGAAGGTTATCTTGAAGACATGTCGCAATGGACAAAGGAAATCGCTGCTGGACTGGCAGATGAAATAGGTATTAATCTGACTGATAAGCACTTTGAGGTGCTCGATTTTCTTCGTGAAAAGCATACAGCAGGGGAAGTCCTGACTATCCGTAAAGTAGGTAATTCAGGAATAACCAATATTAAAGAAATGTACCAGCTATTTCCTGGTGGTCCTTTAAAATATTCTTCTAAAATAGCAGGGATTCCCAAACCAAGCAGCTGTGTTTAACCTTAAAAAAATATTGATATGAATACTACTAATGAAGAAAAGCCTTTGAAGAAGGTTTGTATCATTTGCGCCAAAGGTGCAATTGAAGATGTTTATGCAACCCTGGTTATGGCTAACGGTGCGGTGATGGAAGGCATTGAAGCCAAAGTATTTTTTACTTTCTTCGGCCTGGATGCCATCACCAAAAAGCAAATGAACAAGTTAAAAACGGCTACTGTGGGTAATCCTGCGATGCGGATGCCCGGCGGATTGCCATTTCCAACTCTATTAGGGATTTTGCCTGGTGTAGAAGCCGGTGTATCAGCCATGATGAAGAAAGGAATGGATAAGCTGGATATCCCACCCGTGGAAGAGTTTCTTGAGATGATCATTGCAGGTGGGGGTGAGCTCTATGCCTGTAAGATGGCGATGGACATGTTCAAACTGGAGAAGTCAGATCTCTATGATGAAGTCCTGGATGTTCTGACAGTTGGCGAATTTTATGCCATGTGTGGTGGAGAAAACACTCAAATAATATTTACCTAAACCAAAGGAGAAATCATGAAAATGCACAAATCAAAACAAATTTTGCTACGAAGTACTATCATATTATTAATGATATGCTCAACAACTTCTATGTCTTTTGCTACTGATGGATATTTTAGTAATGGGCTGGGAACCAAGAATAAAGGCTTTGCAGGGGCTGGTATTGCCTATCTTAAAAACCCATTTGCAGGAGCGATCAATCCTGCAGGAATTTCCTTTTCAGAGAAAAAATGGAGTTTTGAAGTAGCAGTTGGCCTTTTTAATCCTAACAGGAATTATTCCGTTATTGGTGAACCAACTACACCTGATCAATGGGGTTATGTGGACGCGGATGGTAATTTTGTGAATGACCCAAGGTTCATGGCCTTTGGTCTGGAGCCCGGCACAGTGGAAAGCGGATCTGACTACTTTGTGATCCCTTCTGTGGCTTTCAACTATAAAATAGGAGAACGTCATAACCTGGGATTTAACTTTTATGGTAATGGTGGCATGAACACTAATTATGATACCAAGACCTACTACAGCGCCATCATAGCTTCATTTGGAGATCCAATGCCTGACGGGAATCCTAACCCGATGACCAATGTTACGGCTCCAACTGGAATTAACATGCAGCAAATGTTTATCTCGCTGACTTATGCCATTCAATTAGGGAAGCATAGTATTGGCATTTCACCGGTATTTGCATACCAGACTATTGAAGTCAAAGGCCTGCAGGCCTTCAGAGATATGGGAATGGCTGGAAGTCCTATGCTTACACAACTTGGTTATCCAAACAGGATGGATTATGTCACCAATAATGGAGTTGATAATTCTACCGGATTTGGCGTGAAGATTGGATACCAGGGAGAACTATTTTCAGGATTCCGTCTGGGTGCATCCTGGCAGCCAAGGATCAATATGTCACAATTTGAAAAATACCAGGGCTTATTTGCAGAAGAGGGTGATTTTGACATCCCTTGCAACTGGCAGGCAGGTTTGTCATATACAGTGAATGAAAAGTACACCTTCTTATTTGATGTAAGGCAAATCAACTACAGCAAGGTTAAGTCTATCGCTAATCCAATGGACACAAAAACTTTACTCCCAATGGTTCCCTCTGTTCCTATGGATCCGGAGAACCTGTTTGTCCCAAATCCTGAATTCGTTCCATTAGGAAGTGAAGATGCGGCAGGATTTGGCTGGAAGGACATGACTATCATTAAATTTGGATTTGAAGCGCTGGTTGCGGAAACATGGATGGTCCGTGCAGGTTATTCTTATGGAAAACAGCCAATCCAGGAAGACCAGGTGATGTTTAACATCCTTGCACCAGCCGTTAATGATAATCATATATCATTTGGATTTACTAAGGTATTTAACCAGCATGAATTGAATTTTGCGGTAACCCACGCACTTGATAATACAGTTACTGGGCCGAACCCGTTAGATCCGGGTCAGCAGATAGAGCTGAATATGAACCAGTGGGAATTTGAAATCGGTTTTGCATTCTGATCAAATTACCGCTTTTTAGGGGCCTGATAGCTGCAGGCCCCTTTTTTATTTAACTATCAATAAACATACTGAACATGAAAAAATTTAAGAGGCTATTACTTGCAGTTGCATTCTTATTGTGCGTGGTAGCTGTTAGCGCTGGTGATGATGAGGTACAATATGCACCATACTATTCTGTGGCGAAAGTGCAGGGGACGGTTGAAGAGGTCCGTCAGGATGTTGTCGTAGCCCTCGAACTACAAGGCTTTGAAGTGATAGGGGAGTATCATCCCGGCAATAATGATAACTTGTACACTATATGTTACACCAGGCAGGACCTGAGTGATATCGCACTGAAATTCGAAGACAGAGGTGCCCTGGCAAGTGTTCTCAAGATTGGATTATTCAAGGAAAACGGGCAGGTTGAGATTAGCATGATTAATCCTATGTACCTGTTTTATGCCTATCTCCTTGACGGTATGGAGAACTATGAAAAGAGCCTCATAGCTATTTCAGATGACTGCATAGATGCAATGGCAACTTTAAGTACTGAGCTGGTTTCATTTGGTGGATTGGAGACCAAAGAAGATCTCCAGAAATATCACTATAAAATAATGATGCCCTATTTTACAGATCCTGAAGAACTTAAAGAGTTCAACTCATTTGAAGAAGGGCTGACAACCATAAGGAAAAATCTTGAAGCAAAAAAAGGAAATACTGTAAAAATATACGAGCAGGTCTATGAGGGTGAGAAGGTAGCCGTATTTGGAGTTGGACTCCTTGATGAGGGAAAAGGTGAGGGGCACTTTTTACCAATTATAGGTGAGCGTAATGTTGCGGCAATGCCATATGAGATCATACTTCAGGGTAATGAAGCGACTATGTTGCACGGAAAATTCCGGATTGCACTTCATTGGCCGGAACTAACCATGGGTACCTTCATGAAGATCATGGGTACACCTGGAGATATTGAAGATACGATGGAGTTGTTAACTGAATAAGGGCAATCCCTCGATTACCGGGGGATTTTTTTTTATCATTTAAAGAAAAACCTTGCCCCGATACCTCCATTAAAATGGAAGTATGTGCCCGGGAACAGGTTCAGAACAGGGACAATCTCTACGAATATATCGACCGGAGCACCTTCAAACATATAATTCAACCCGACAGGTACACGGGCTCCTATCCAAAAGTCGTTTCCGATACCAATGCTGGCTCCAGGTCCTACATATAAAGGTAATTTCCCTTTTATGACCGGAATTACATCAAAATGCCAAACATAATCGGCAGTTACATTGAAAAAACCAGCCTTGTAAAATGACCATGATACTGATGCATCCACGGCATTGACATCATTTATCCAGCCTTTTATGCTGATGCCCGTCGGATCACCAATTACCATACCGATTCCAAAGCCGGAATCCTGGGCATTAACCTGGGATGATATGAGAAAAAGGGCCATTATGAGCCCCAAAAAATACTTTTTCATCAACTACACTAATTTGAACCACTATACTAACTTAATATATAGCCAATTTAGTATAGTAAAAAAAACCTCCCGTCAGACGGGAGGCTTCCATAAAAAAATATCTAGCACAGCTTTCCTATCTCACATTATAGGGGATAGAAAAACTCCACCAGAAAATATTTGAATTTAACGTATGCATCATTTACAAAAATAGGGCATTGATCCTCAGAAACAAGAAGAGGCAGCGAAAATAGGTAATTTTACCTACTTATAGTTTTTTTGAAGAAATATTTCTATTTTGCGGTCACTGATAAAATGATTATTCACTAAAAAGCAAAAAAATGCGAAAATTTACCCTTAAAATTACTATGGTTTTCATCACTATGATGATTACCTTAGGTGCTTATTCTCAGCACCTGATGTGTGTTGACAGAGATGGAAGTGCATACTCTACCAGTTTTTCAGATGTATGGCCCAAGTTCCAGGGGGCACTGGATGCTAATCATTATACCTATACTTATTTTGAAGTTTTAGAACCGGAGCTGAGCGGACCTGATGCTGCTGCTATGGCAGAGCACGACGCTGTTATCTTTTTTACAGGAGAGACCTGGACGGAAGGTCAAACCATGTCGGCTGATGATGAGTTTAATTTATTGCTCTACCTAACTGTTTCCGGTGGGAAACTATTTCTTTCTGCACAGGATTATTTATGGGATAGATATCCAAATGCTGGAGTTCTGGGAGAGACTGAATTTCCAAACAGTGCTCTTGGCCTGGAAGAAGTCAGCCAGGACGTTTGGAGCTTTGCAACACCTGATACCATGGGGGTATACGGGATAGCAGGATCTCTTGCAGAAGGTATGGTCTTTGGAGTACAGGATGTCTATTCGACCGAAAAAGAAGGTTTGTTTATAGACCAATTGCTTGCTCATAGGGGAACAGATCTGTTTAATATGAATTTACCGGGTGCTGACAGCTCTGCAGCTTTCCAGTATGAAGGGGATAATTACAAGTCTGTATTCTCAACGCTTTCATTTGGCGCTATCATCGATACAAACGTCAGAACTGAGCTTATGAGCAAGATTGTTGCCTGGCTTCTCGGTACAACCGGAACAGTCGAGATCACAAGTAAGGAGAAGCTCGATATCCTTCTTTATCCAAATCCAGCCCGTGATAATTTAAAAATTGGTATGCTGGAAGAGATGAATGATATCAAAATATTTAATAATACAGGTCAGTTGGTTTATCATAAGCAGGCAGACAATAACAGTGTTACTGTCAATGTCAGTTCGTTCAGGCCAGGTATGTATATGGTACAGGCAAGGACAGAAAATGGTATCATAACTGAGAGATTCCTGAAGGAATAACAGGTGCTGTTTGCACGTTGAAAGGAGCTGATTCCAGCTCCTTTTTTTGTTGGGACAGTGTTATAGTATCTTGCCTTATAAACAATAAATATATAAATTTCCCTTTTTAGAACAATTCATAAATCATTAAAATATAATAAATTATTGACTTATTAAAAAATATTGTATATATTTGTGTATTCAAATGTGTATACTAATATATGGCTACTGTTAATATTATCCTTTTAAAGATTAAGCGGCTAAAGGACGGAAGGCACCCTGTCGTTTTGCGATTTACACAACGCAGGAGACGGCATTACATCACGACTGGTTATGCTTGTTTTGCGCATGACTGGAATCAGCAAACAAATCTATTTCAAACAACGGTTGAGAACCACGATATGAAAAATCTTGTGGTTCGGGGTTGGTTGGAACAAGCAAAAAAAATAATAAATGAATATGGATACAGAAGTGAAGAATTGAATTTTGATATATTCAGGCAGGAATTTCGTAAGGCTATTTTTAAGCGAGCAACAATTTCTAATTATTTTCATGAAGCGATAAGCCAGTATAGAGAGAATGGCCAATTAAGCAATGCCGGGATCTATAAAAACACTCATCAATTCCTTATGAGGTTTACCCGTGGCCATGATCTGTTGTTTTATGACCTCAATAAGACATTTCTAAATGATTTTAACTCTTTCTTATTAGAGCAGGTAAACAGAAAAGGGGAAAAAATCAGTGGATTCACCATCCAGGCTTATTTCAGGACAATCAGGGCGCTTTTCAATAAGGCTATTGACGAGGGTTTGGTTGCGCAGGATGCATATCCATTTGCGAATAAGTTGAACCCGGGAGGTTTTGAGATAATTAAACCGACCATAAGAATTAAAAAGAAGGCACTTAGCAAGGAGCAGGTGGCTCAGATCATCGAGTTCAACGCCATACCAGGCACCTCCTTCTTCCATACAAAGAGTTATTTTGTTTTTTCATACCTGGCCGGGGGCATGGACTTCCAGGACCTTGCTTTATTTACATGGCGTAATGTACATGGAGAACGGTTTGAGTATACAAGAGCCAGGACCGGGAAGACTTATTCTATCAGGATCAACAAAGAGATGAAGAGAATTATGGACTACTACTGGAACCACAAGGCGAAATATGTTTTTCCAATATTGGCTGATGATATGTATGACACCGCACGGCAGGTCACCAGAATCCGTTCAGCCAGGAAGCAGTTTAATGAAAATATTACTGAAATAGCACGTTCTCTTGGAATCAATATGCAAATAACATCAGGTATGATTCGTCATACTTTTGCAAGTGTGTTATACCGGGAAGGCGCTCCATTGCCTGAGATCAGTATGGCGCTGAAGCACAATAATGTACTGGAAACCAGGGCTTACCTGCAGGACATCGAGCTGCAGGTGAGGGATAGGTTGCAGGATATGCTTTTGTGATGCAGGCTTCAAGCTTCAGGCTTCAAGCTTCAGGCTTCAAGCTTCAAGCTTCAAGCTTCAAGCTTCAAGTAACTTGTAACCTGAAGCCTGTAACCTGTAACTTGCAACTTGCAACTTGCATCTTGAAACTTGCAACTTGCATCTTGCATCTTGCAACTAATATTTCATTATCATTGCATTATGATCAGGTTTAGGTTGTGGATTATTATTTTATTGTTCGGGCAAATGAGTATTGCCCAGATAATTGACACAAATAGAATTAAAGTTAAGATACAGGCAGAAATGAATTTTCTTGAATACCTGCCACGCGGGTACATGCATGAAGGAAACTGGCCGTTGATACTGTTCCTGCACGGTTCAGGAGAAAGAGGAGATGATCTCAGCCTCGTTAAAAAGCATGGCCCTTTAAAAGTTGCCCAGGAGATGCTCCTGCCTTTTGTGATCATCGCTCCACAATGCCCTGATGGGCAAAGCTGGTCTGCAGAATTGCTCAATGCCTTTCTTCTTACCATATTAAATGGGTATTCAATAGACCCGGGACGGGTTTATGTTACAGGCCTTAGCATGGGCGGAACCGGCACATGGGAGGTGGCGAAAAGAAACCCGAAAATAATCACAGCGATAGCGCCAATATGCGGGAGAGGCTCTGTCATGAATATATGCAAGCTCAAAGATATGCCTGTCTGGGCTTTTCATGGCGCTAAAGATGAAATTATACCATTACACTATTCTACCAATACAGTAAACGAATTGAAAAAGTGTGGTGGTAACGCACGCCTCACCATCTACCCTGATGCCACCCACGATTGCTGGACAGAAACCTACGAGGACTACAAACTCTACGAATGGTTCCTTGAACAGAAAAAATAACTCCCCTACACTCTTCACTCTTTAATGAGTTGTAAACTTTTTATTAATTAATTGTTAACTCATCATTAATTTCATTATATTTGTAATAACCATATATCTAGCCGCGGATAATGTATTACGAGGACGGCCTTACTTTTGTGATCTACCTGATTTAGCTCATAAACATATATATAATAAAAGTCCGATATGAAAAGTCTATACAAAGGAGCAGGTATCCTTTTATTGATCTTTACAATCACTCTTGCCGCCAACTCTCAAACCATAACTGGGAAAATTACTGATCAGGATGGAAATGAAATTCCAGGCGTATCTGTCTACCTCAAAGGCACAACGATTGGAACAATTTCTGATGTATTTGGTGACTATACCTTAATCATCAGAGCTGAAGATGCCATTGGCGAGACCGATACCATAGTATATTCATTTATTGGTTTCAGTAAGCAGGAATTCAGTGTGCCTGCTGATCCGGATGCAACATATACGCATAATGTTGTTCTACTGGAAGAGGCTGAGCTGATGAAAGAATTGGTGGTGGTTGGTTATGGCGTGCAGCGAAAAAGTGATATAACAGGAGCCATTTCTACAATTAAAACACAGGATATCGTTAACCTGCCTGTTGTCAGTGTCGACCAGGCTTTACAGGGGAAGGCTGCCGGAGTCCAGGTAAGCCAGACGAGCGGGGCTCCCGGAGAGCAGATAAAAGTCAGGATCAGGGGACTGGGTACCATCAATAACAATGACCCCTTATATATAATAGATGGTGTACCCACCAAGAACGTTACTGATATTATCAACCCGGAAGATATCGAGTCGATGACGGTTCTTAAGGATGCAGCCTCAGCCGCCATCTATGGCTCAAGGGCAGGAAATGGTGTGATCATCATCAAGACAAAAAAGGGCACTGCAGGCAAGACAAGGTTTAACTTTAACTCCTATGTCGGCATGCAAACCCATGGCAAGCTGACACCTATGTGCAATACACAGGAATATGTCAGCATTTATAATGAAGCAGCTGCCAATGATGAGAGAGAGCCTATACCGGATGATATCATCCCTCAATTATCCAATACCAATTGGATGGAGGAGATCTTCAGGCCCGCAATGATGCAAAATTACCAGCTTACGGTCAGTGGTGGTGATGCTAAATCCAGCTTCCTGATCGGTGGAGGTTACCTGAAACAGGAGGGCATCATCCTTAATTCTGATTACAGCAGGATAAACTTCAGAACTGCAGTGAGTACCATGGCAGCTGATTGGGTTAAGGTTGGAACCAACCTGAACTTTTCATATTCAAATAAAGATATTATCGGTGCCTCAGGTGATGGCTATGGCGGTAACGGAGGAAGTGTGATCCGCTATGGTTATTTCAGGGCCCCTCCTGTCCCTGTTTATGAGCCCAGTGGCGCCTACAGTGACCTGCCAATGTTTGAGGGGTATCCCAGGGCAAGCCTAAATACCTGGTTTGGAGATGGATACAACCCTGTTGGCCTGGCCAATAAATACGACTGGACTGCCGATATCTACCGGTTATTTGGAAATTTCTTTGCCGAATTTAAGATCATTGAAGGACTTGATTTCAGGACTGATTTTGGTGTTGACCTGCCGATTACTGCAGAAAAACGCTTCAATGAGAACTGGGGTACTGATGGACGAATCAATAGTCCAAATAATATGACCAGTGGGGTTAAAAATTCCTTTACATGGAACTGGACCAATACCCTGACCTATCAGAAGACATTCAGCGAAAAGCATTACACAACTTTTCTGGGTGGTGTTGAAGCCATCAAGAATTCATTCCATGAGCAGATAGGCACAGATCAGGATTTTCCTGATCAATCAGCATACCTGAGGTACCTTGGCAATGGCCTAACCTTATACAAAGGTGCCAATGAGCTGGCATCTTCATGGTCACTGTTTTCAGTATTTGCACGTGTTAATTATAACTATGACAATAAAATTATCCTTGAAGGCGTAATCCGCGCCGATGGATCATCAAGATTTTCTGAAGAGAATCGATGGGGCCTGTTTTATTCTGGCTCTGCCGGTTGGAACATGCACAACATGAGCTTCATGCAGAATGTGTCCTGGATCTCACAGCTTAAGCCCAGGGTAAGTATTGGTCAGACAGGTAACCAGGAAATAGGCCTGTATAACTACCTGTCACTTATTGGAAGTGACTATAATTACCCAATTGGTGGTACAGCCAATTTTGGATCTGCCGTTAATTCCTTTGGTAATATCAATACCACCTGGGAAACTACAACCATGTATGATATTGGACTCGATATGGCATTCCTTGATAACCGCCTTACAGTTGTTACTGATTACTATTGGCGTTATACTACTGATATGCTTATCCCTGTACCCTTGCCTCCCAGCGGAGGAACCGCTGACCCACCATTCATTAATGCAGGTGAAGTGCTCAACAGGGGATTTGAGTTTGAGCTGTTCTGGAGAGAGAAGAAAACAAATTTTGAGTATGAGATAGGAGGAAACTTCGCCACACTATTTAATAAGGTGTTAGAGCTTAGTGGTGGACGGCCAATTGCTGCAGGTAGGATCGATAACGGTGTTTTTGCAACGCTGACTGAAGAAGGCTATCCAATCGGGTCTTTTTATCTGTATGAAATGGAAGGTATCTTCCAGAACGAGTTTGATATCTTCACTCATGCCTACCAGGGACCGAATATTGCTCCGGGAGATGTGAAGTTTAAAGACCAGAATGGAGATGGCAAGATCGATGAAAAGGACAGGACGCATGTTGGCAGTCCTATTCCCAAGTTCACGTATGGCCTGACAGGTAATTTTTCATATAAAGGCTTCGAGCTCTCGCTTTTCTTCCAGGGCGTTTATGGCAATGAGTATTACATGCAGGTCAATCATGATATCGAAGGGTTCTACAGGGGATTTAACGTGACCAAGCGATTATATGATAATCACTGGACAGGAGATGGATCAACGGACGAATACCCCAGGGTATCATGGAAGGGTGCATCGAATAATAAGATAGCTTCTACAAGGTTCATGGAACCGGCAAGCTATTTCAGGATGAGGAACCTTACATTTGGATATAGCTTCAAAATGAAGGAAACTTCTGCTCTTACATCTGTAAGATTATATTTCAGCGCACAGAACCTGTTTACCATAACCAAGTATCCCGGGCTCGATCCTGAGATGTATGACAGCAATAACCTGAATAGTGAAACAGTGAAAAATGTTGACCTGGCAGCTGGTATTGACTGGGGAACATACCCTACACCTAAGATCTATACGCTGGGAATCAATTTGATTTTTTAATGTGAATATTCAAAGATCATGAGAAATAAAAAATACATACTTGGCCTTTTTATATCGCTGGCCATTCTTCTTTCCCCGGGTTGTAAAAAATTCCTGGATGAAGAATTAAAAGGACAGCGCTCCGACCAGCAGTCCTTTGAAACTGCTGATGATGCAGAGGTGTTCTTAACGGGGGTGTATAACCTACTGACATATGCTGATGCCGACAACCGTTTATGGGTTTTTGGCGATGTAGCTTCTGATGATGCGGCGAAGGGTGGTATAGAGGGTGACCAGGCTGACATAGGTTTGATTGATGATTTTAATGTTAATACAGATAATGGGAATCTTGAGACTGTCTGGGCAATCTATTATGAAGGTGTTTCAAGAGCCAATAAGCTCCTTGATAACATAGATGGTATTAATATGGATGAAGAGCGCAAGAACCAGATTATTGGCGAAGCGAAGTTCCTGCGTGCCTATTTTTATTACTGGCTAACCAATATCTTCGGTGATATACCCGTTCATACTACCACTCCTACACCGGAAGAAATGCAAAAAGCAGCTACGCCAATCTTATCAATTCAAACCAACGTGATCATCCCTGACCTGATTGATGCATCACAAAGGCTTCCCGAAACCTTCACTGGCGCCGATTTAGGAAGGGCAACAAAATTTGCTGCACTTTCCTTATTGGGAAAGATGTACCTGTTTGTGGAAGATTGGAGTAATGCTAAGGACGCCTTCGAGCAGGTAGTCGAGTCTCAGTTGTTCGAGCTTGAGAATGTTTACCGTTACAATTTTGAATTTGCTACCAAAGATAACCCTGAGATCATTTTTGCTGTGCAGCATCTCTCAGGCCAAAGTCCCTGGCTTGGTAACAGGCTGAACCAATGGTTTGCCCCCAGGGCAGAAAATGGCTATGGATTTAATGTTCCAACACAAGATTTTGTGGATGAATTCGAAATGACTACCGACAGCGTGTATGATCCCCGACTGGATTATACTGTCGGAAGGGAGGGACAAACATGGTTCAATGATACAGTATATTTTGACCCTGAATGGTCATCAACAGGCTATATGCAGAAAAAACACCTTCAACCACTATCAGAAACACCTGTTGAGTTGAAAGCTGATGGACAATTAAACTATACATTCATCCGGTATGCTGATGTCCTCTTGATGCTTGCCGAAGCTTTGAATGAAAGTGGTAATTCAGGAGCTGCCGTTGACTATGTGAATATGGTCCGCACACGTGCCAGGGAATCATATTTGTATGATGATGAGCTTCCTGGATTTGGAAGCATTCCACCAGGCTTACTTCCACCGATTGCAGGAGGTGGACAGGCACAGGTCAGGGATGCCATCAGGCATGAAAGAAGGGTTGAACTGGGATTTGAATTCCACCGGTATTTCGATGTAATAAGGTATGGTTCTGATTATGCCAACCAGGTTTTCCAGGATAAGCCCAATTTCAACTACGAAAAGGATAGACATTTTCCAATTCCGCAAAGTGAATTGGATACAAATTTTGAATTATAAACAACTATTAATTATTTATTCACTTAAGTAAAATTTAAATTTAATGTTATGAAAAGAATGAAGCTTTTAACATGGTTATTGATCTTTCCACTGATTGCAGGAATGTTATTAACATCTTGTAAAGATGATGATGAAGATGATACAACACCTGTGAATTTCACAACGTTGGATGCTACAATCACTGATGCACAGGATATGCATGATGCGGCAGTAGAAGGCACCAATATTGGTGAGTATGAGGCTGGATCCAAGGCTGACTTGCAGACTGCAATCGACCTGGCTACAGCAGTACGTGGCACCACTGGAGTAACTCAAGCACAGGTTGATGCTGCAGTAGTAGCATTGGAAGCCGCAATGGTTACCTTCGAGTCGAAAAAGATCGAACAGATCGCTCCGGAAAACCTGGTAGCCAACTGGCTGTTTAATGGCGATGCAACAGATGCCAGCGGAAATGGCCATGATGGAACAATTGAAGATGGCTATGTATTAAATGGTAGCGGATCAATTGTATCCACAGAAGACCGCCTTGGTAACGCAGACTACGCCTATATGTTTGAAGGTGGTGGTAACATTGTCGTTGCCCAGGATCCTGCCTTGAACCCAGCTGAAATGACCATCGTGACCTGGATCAAAATTGGTGATGATGGTTGGGCTCACAGATATTTCCTTTCCAATGATATCTGGAACTGCTGGAAATTCCAGGTACAGGATGCCAACAAACCTTTCTTTACACGTAAGATCTTGAAAGATGATGGCTCTGGAGAGAATGCATGGATAGACAAGGACAGCAATACAGGTGTTCTTGAAAATGATATCTGGACGCATATTGCTATGGCATTTAAGAGCGGCGAGATGTGGTTTTATATCAATGGTACAGAAGTTGCGTACTGGAATGACTTCCCAACAGGTACACCGGTTGAACCGAATGCAATGGTTGATATCTGTATAGGACAGGCTCTTCCAACAGGAGTATACTCTGATGTTCCCGGAGATCCTTACGAGTGGAAAGAATGGCTGGGATACATGAAAGGCTGTCTTGACGATCTGAAAATTTATAACAAGGTACTTACAGGAACTCAGGTGAATCAAATTTATACCTGGGAGAAGGACAATGTTAATGAATAATTAGATTAAACCTCACAAAAGGCTGTCTTAAATTATACTTAATTTTATGACAGCCTTTTTTTATCATTATGTATCCTGTGAAAAGTATATTACATTTCCTGGCTTTCTTTTTGTTGATCATGCTTGCCATTACATCATGCCAGAGATCCGGTAATGGCGGGGAAATGCTGTTCTGGTCCTCCAATAATGCACAGGAGATAACTTTTACCAGGCAACTGGTAGATGATTGGAATAGAGATCATCCTGACAGGCTTATCAGGCACCAGCCCATTCCTGAAGGACAATCCAGTGAGGAGATCATCCTGGCAGCTGTGGTAGGCAAGACCACGCCTGATATTTACGCCAATATGATGCAGGGAACTTCAGAATTGTATGCCAATGCCGGGGTACTGGTTCCTTTAGATACCCTGGATGGTTTTATTGAGTTCATCCGTGAACGTTGCTCTGATGAGGTGATTGAAGAGATCACATCCACAGATGGACATATCTACCAGGTGCCATGGAAAGTAAATCCTATCATAACTTTGTATAATGTTGATGTTATTGAAAATCTTAACCTGGAAGGATTGCCCGATACATATTCCACATACCTCGAGGCAGCCAGGCAGATCCAGAAGGACACGGATGGAGATGGTTATGTGGATCAGTGGATCGGGAATACATCTGTGCTCCCGGTCTGGTATCAGAGGTTATTTAATTTCTATCCTTTGTACCTGGCAGCATCAGGGGGAGCGAAACTCATAGAAAATAACAGGGCTGCCTTCAATAATGAATATGGAATCAGCGTTTTCAAGTTCCTTCAGGAGCTGTACGAAAAGAATTACTTCATCAGGCAAAGAATGTCGGGGGTTCAGGACCCATTCATGCTTAGAATGATATATACCCAGTTTACAGGACCCTGGCAGATCAGGTTCCTGGATAAATTTAAACCTGATAACCTGAACTACGCCTTTTTCCCCATACCTGTCCCTGATGATCATCAAGGCCCTGTTTATACCTATGGTGACCCTAAAAACCTTGTTCTCTTTAACACCTGCAAAGATCCTCAGGCCGCCTGGGAATTCATCAAGACCATGATAAGCAAGGAAGGGGACCTTGAGTTGATCAGGATAACCGGCCAGTTTCCGAGGAGGAACAACATTTCTGAGGATGAATTTTTTCAGGAAATTATACAGGAAAGTCCTCATTACAAGGTGTTTGCCAAACAGGTTAATCATATCAGAGGACTGGATAACCACGAGCTCATTGTTGAAGTGCTGGATATCATTTCACAGGAATATGAAGCTTGTGTGATTTATAGCAAGAAAACTGCTGAGGAAGCCCTTGCTGATGCTGAGAAAGCAGTAAATATCCTGCTCAGGGATTAGGGCTGGGCTTTCCTATCGTATTACCTGTTCTGTTTTTTTATCAAAAAATTGCATTTTAGAAATATCAATGAAAATGTCCACCTTATCTCCGGCAGAAGCCCGGGTGTCCGGTGCTAACCTTGCGATAAGCTGTTTGTTGCCAAGGGGGGCATAGATAAGCATTTCATTTCCCATCTGCTCTATGGCATTGATTACAATTGGAAATGCCTGGGTCTTACGATCAATATTAGGTGATGAAGCAAGGTCTTCCGGCCTGATCCCCATTACCACATCTTTCCCGACATATTCACTCAATCCCTCAATCACATAATCACTTAATAACTTAAAGCGAATACCTAAAGTCTCGTTTACAAAAGTCAATCCATGTTCATCCCGGATCATTCCTTCAATAAAGTTGATAGGTGGTGAACCGATGAAGCCAGCCACAAACATATTATCCGGCTCATTGTACAGTTCCATGGGGGAACCGATTTGCATGATATCACCGTCTTTCAATACCACGATGCGGTCACCCAGGGTCATGGCTTCGGTCTGGTCATGAGTAACATAGACCATGGTTGTTTCCAGTCGCTGATGGAGCTTTTGCAATTCTACCCTCATTTGCACCCTCAGCTTTGCATCCAAATTACTCAGGGGCTCGTCAAAAAGAAAAACTTTGGGATCGCGGACGATGGCCCTTCCTATGGCAATCCGTTGCCTTTGTCCCCCCGACATTGCCTTCGGCTTACGCTCCAGCAACTCGGTAATCTCCAGGATTTCAGCTGCTTTCCTGACTCTCTTGTCAATTTCTACCTTACTTACTTTTTTCAGTTTCAGGCCAAATGCCATATTCTGATAAGAGGTCATGTGTGGGTATAAGGCATAGTTTTGAAAAACCATAGCAATGTTCCGGTCTTTGGGGGGAAGGTCGTTAACCCTGGTCTTGTCGATATACATATCTCCTTTGCTTATCTCCTCAAGACCGGCAATCATTCTCAATAAAGTGCTTTTACCGCATCCGGAAGGTCCGACCAGAACCATGAATTCCCCTTCGTTGATCTCAAAGCTTGCATCTTTGATGACAAAAACCTTCCCATCATAGGTCTTGGCAATATTTTTTACGCTTACTGTAGCCATCTCTGTAAATGTATAAAAAAAGCATCAAAGGCCAAAATATGATTTAGGAATATGAGTGATCCGGCAGGCCAGGTCCAGCTCACCGGAAGCAACGATAAAATAATCCCCTGCATCGATGATGCCTGTGGTAAAAACAACATTATGTAAATAAATCTGATCCTTGATATCAGCTGTAAGCTCAGCCTGGAATTCCAGCAATGGAACTTTATCTTCCATGAATATTACCCTGTTTGGGTCATCCTGATCAAGCAAGGCCCAGTAGGTTCTGTAAATACCAACTTCACCACTGGTCTCAACCCCGTGGAATAATTCCAGCCAGCCCCTGGAGGTCAGGATAGGAGGGGTGCCACCCCCGATTCGGTTTGTGAAGCCTGAATCCTTCCCTGATCTGATGAATGGGTGGTCTGTTGGCTTCCAGTGTAAAAGATCGGGTGATACAGCCAGGTTAATGGATGGTCCTGCGTAATATTCTGATTTATCCCCGGTATCAAAATAAAGCATTCCCAATGGCCTGGTCATTGCATAATACATATTGCCTATCTTAGCTTCAAAGATTAGCATGTCCTTATTTTGATGATCCAGCACTATCCCTTCAAAATGATAATCCAGCCCATTATCGCTTGAAAATAAAGTCGTTGCATGTCTTTCAGAACTTACCGTGCAGGTAGTCATATAGTATTTCCCATCTATAAAGGAAATCCTGGCATCCTCGATCCCATACTCCTGGCTTGTTCGGTCCGGAGATATTATTTTATCATAATGGATATTTATCACCTCCAGGCCGTCCGGACTCAACTCCACAGGCAGCAACCATGATAATGAAGTCAGTGCGTAAACTAACGTCGGTAGGTATTTTTTCAAAATGAACTTCCGGGGGTCATCTGTGATCACCTCATCAAGGGGAAAAGCTTCAAGCCTGTATCCTTCCGGTCCCCAGCCGATGGCATGTATCTTATCCCCAATAGCAGGGTTCTTCAAAGCTTCTGCTACCCTCACCATGATAAGCAGGTTCCCGCCTGGAAGCCTTGTCAGGCCAGGGTTAAAAGCCCCAAGGACATAAGTCTCAGCATCCAGGCTTTTACGCAAAGGAGAATACCTTAGATCTACATCGTCAGGAGAAAAGATTAGTTTGTCTACTTCAAAATTCATATCCTCGTATATTCATATTCAACTTACAACCTACAACCTATAACTTATAACTTATAACCTATAACCTATAACTTATAACCTATAACCTATATTGGGGAATTCCGGATAATGGATCCTGTGGAAAACGCTTACACAATTCAACCAGCACATCCTCATGCGTAATCCCCAGGTTCATCACGGTGTCATTTCCTCCATAATAAATATAGACGCTGCCATCATCATTGCGTATCGCACCGCATGCAAAGACAACATGTGGGACGTGGATGTATGCGGATTCATCTACCTTGCAATCAGCTGCCGATGGGAAAAGTATGGGGATATTTGATACTTTGAGTTTTTCCGGATCGTTCAGGTCGTGTATGGCTACCCCGAGAACATATGGGTTACCATCCATTGTGTTGCGAACACCATGGAAGATATTTATCCAACCATGATTAGTTTTTATGGGCGGAGCACCCGGGCCTATCTTGTCACCGAAGGAGCTGGGGCCTCCTGCCTGTTTCATGATTGGGCGATTGTCGATTTTCCATTGTCGATGTTCGATTTTACCTGTAGTACCGATTAAAATCTGTTTAAAAATGCCGCCTGTATGATCCTGGGTGTGATCGTTAGGCCTGAAGAGAGCATAATACTTTCCATTTATCATTTCCGGAAAGATAACTACATTCCTCATATCCACATCCAGCAGGGGGCCGTGCCTGGTGAATGTCTTGAAGTCTTCTGTCGTCGCCAACGACACCCTGACCCTGTCCTTTTCTAATCCGTGATAAGCACTGTAGGTGATATAATAGATTCCATCAATCCTGGTAATTCTTGGGTCTTCCACTCCGCCTGCTTCATCTTCATTTTCCGGTACCATAGCTGGCTTTTCATCAACGGTCCAGTCAACCCCATTCATGCTTCTGGCTAAACCGATAATAGAGATCCCATTGCGTAAATGGGAACGAAATAGCATTATAAACTCATTATTGTACATTGTTACCCCGGCATTGTGAGCTGTGATTACCTGCTTCCCGGGAGAAGTCCAGACTTTATTTACATCCCGGGGGGAGAGGATGGGGTTTCCCGGCCACCTGAACACAGGATTATTAAGGTCGACAGTGAAATCGATATCCTTGATACTGATCTGTCTTTCAACGTTTTTCATATACTTTATTGATGTCTGCAACAGGATGATTTTCAATAGCTTGTAATGTCAGGAGCGCTTCAATGCTTGATTCAGCCCCAGAGTTCAGGTTCACTTCATCTTCTGAAACGATTCCATCAAAGCACCTTCCGGTATTAGGATCATACATCATCCTGCCTGCTGGATTATTGCCTGAAAACCAGGATGCTGCCTGTTCGCCCAATCGAATATATTTCTTGTCACCTGTAACATCATAGGCTTCCAGGCAGGCATAAACAATGGGCCTGATTCCATAAGCAATCTGTGGAAACAACTCATATTCATAGGGGGTGAGTTTTTCTTCAGCATACTCAATATAGAAATGATGTGCTATTCCCTCATCGAGTAAGTATGGGTAGAAATAATCAATCTCATGCAGCGCACTCCTGATATAGTCCTCCCTTTTAAGCAAATCGCCTGCTTTTAGCATAGCATATGCCTGAATATTACCATAGGAATGCCAGAGGTTATTCCAGCTCAGAAATGCATTATAGGGAAAATGTAAATCGTCACCCAACTGCGTCAGCATCAGGCCGTCGGCAAACTTTTCCATAAGAGCCAGTACACGTTCATCCTGTTTGATATTATTATGGTAGGCTATCATGGCCATAACCAGGATAGCTGACTGATCATATGCAGTACCAAGAGGAAACCAGTTAGGAAGGCTTATTCCTTTATAGTTAATTGTGTCTTCGGGTTGGTTGAGATAGCTGTCGATGACCACTGAAATAAGATCTCCACATGACTTTCTTGCATTATCTTCCAGGTCTCCCGATAGATGAGGGTATGCCTCTGCCAGGGCCCACAGGGCACGCCACGACCACCAGTTGGGTTCAGGAAGCGATGTCCTGTAAGTTTTATTTATGGACATGTCACCCCAAAGAAAATTATAGAAATATCCATTTTCGGCCTGCATCTCAAGGATGAAATGTGTCATTCCCCTAATCATTGGTTTGATGTCACTCTTTTTTGCGAGATTATCATCAATAGATAATAATACCAGTGCCCTGGCAACATCATCAACACAGGTGTAACCTTCATCAGGCTCTATAGTAAATTGATAATCAGGATATTCGCTGTAAATATGCACAATACCGACCTCGCTGCCGTTTTTTAATGTGGCACTTGTATACAGATGTTTCAGGTGGTCCAGGTTTAGGATTTTTTGACTTTGATCACCATGGTTTGTGTTGCAGGCAATCAATACCAGGACAAAAACAAACAAGAGGAAGCTAATGATCTTTTTACCTTTCATTGTAAGTACGAATATATTAACTTATTCCTTTATATTAATATTATTTCTATATTGCATATTAATTTTGAAACAGAAACCCTCCCGGGAACGTTAAAATATGTACCTGGGACGATAAATTATCAAATCTCTGACCAGCAATGCAAGTTACAGTTAACCGAACGGATATTAAATTTCCACCCGATCCCAACAGGGTGATAGCCCGGTTTTTTTATCTCACTGATGAAAGAAGCGCAAATATCATTCGCAGGGTACTTACCTTATCAGATGAGCAGGTCAAAATTGCATTGAGCCAGGTGCTCAGGGGCTATACCAAACGCCACAGGAATATTTCAAAAATCTTTGAAAAACATTTTAATAAGCTTACCGATATTTTTCAGCAAATGAAAATTGATCCCAATTCGATCAATGATCGTATGAAATTGCTTATCGGATCTTATTTCACTATGGAATATTCAATTGAATCGGCTGCTATTTTTAATCCATCGATCGTTGAACACCCTGATCAGACTGAGCTTGCCCCAGGAGAGAAAAGGGTCATTATAAGTTTCAGGGCAACAGGTGAAGGCCATATTTCTTCCATCGTATTCCGTTCCGGCGTCATTGATAAAGAAGATAACCTCATTTTTGAGTCTGCAGGAAACATGCTTGATGAACCTGAAAGGATACAAAAGTATATTTATGATAAAGAATCATTCATTCAAAAACTGAATGAAATGCAGACTTTCAATAATCTCTTGCCATTAAGGGAGATATTGAAACCCTGTGGAGATCAGTTCAGCTATGGGGAATTGAAATTGTGCATAAGCGAGGCAAAAAGCAAACTTAAACTTTCGCTTGCCAAGGAGATGTTATTGAATGAAATTATATGGCTAGCATCATCCCATTATGAGATTGAGTTTTCGCTTGATACAGCCACATCTGAGAGGGTCATTTTCCCTATTGCCCGTACCGAGAAAAGTGGTATTGAGGATGCCCGTTTTGTAAAGTTTACCGATGATGATGGAGAAATTACTTATTATGCTACTTATACGGCATATGATGGGATCACCATTTTGCCTAAGTTTATTGAAACCAAGGATTTCTATAATTTTAAAGTTAGGCCTGTGCATGGTGAGATTGCGGAGAATAAAGGCATGGCCCTATTCCCGAGAAAGATCAATGGCAAGTTTGCCATGCTTTGCAGGATTGATAATGAAAATAATTATATCGCCTTTTCTGACCAGATCAACTTGTGGCGGGAGGCAAAGATCATTCAGGAACCACAATACCATTGGGAGTTCATCCAGATTGGCAATTGTGGTTCACCCATTGAGACCAAAGACGGATGGCTTGTGATCACTCATGCTGTAGGGCAAATGCGTGAATATGTCCTTGGAGCCATTTTGCTCGACCTGGATGATCCATCTAAAGTTATTGGTAAGCTGGAAACTCCCCTGATGATACCTAATGCAGAAGAAAGGGAAGGCTACGTGCCTAATGTCATTTATTCCTGTGGATCAATGATCCACAACAATAACCTTGTGATACCCTATGCTATGTCGGATTATGCTTCCACATTTGCCTATGTCAATGTTGAAGAGCTTTTAGGAGAGCTGAAAAGTCCGAAAAAATAATCCCTGTTGATTTATTCTTTTAAACCTGTTGATGCCATACTCTGGATAAAGTATTTCTGGAAGAACAGGTAGGTGATGATGATTGGTGCGGCCAGGAACACCGCTGAGGCTAGTTTAACACCAATTTGGGCTTCTGAGCGGCCACCGACCGCAAATAAGGTAACCAGCTGTGGCAGGGTCATCAGGTTTTCCTCCCTGATGACGATCAATGGCCATAGGACCTCATTCCAGGAACCCATAAATGCCAGGATCCCAACCATGATGATCGTAGGTTTGATATTTGGCCAGAGTATTGTAAAGACTATCCTTAGTTCGCCACACCCATCAATGCGGGCTGCATCGATCAGGGCCTGTGGTAAGCCCATAAATGCCTGCCTGAACATTAGTATGGCAAAAGCATTGATCATAAAGGGAACAGTGAGGCTGAGGTAGGTGTCAACCCAGCGAAATTTCACCATTAGTATATAGTTGGGTATCAGGGTGATCAGGAATGGCAGGGTCATAGTGAAAATAATGATGAAAAAGATAAGACTCCTGCCTTTGAACTGCATCCTGGAAAGGGCATAACCAACCATGGAAGAAAAAACCAATGAAAAACCGGTATTTATTAAGGAAACAAAAACACTATTGAACAAAGCCCTTCCAATAGGGATCTTGCTGATCATGTTCCGGTAATTATCAAAAGTGAACTCGGAAGGGAATAAGACCAGGTTACCTACTTCGGCATTAGGAGTTAAGGAAGCCATTATCATCCATATAAAAGGATAGATGAAACTCAGTGCAGCAGCTGTGAGTACCGTATATAGAATTATCCTCTTAATCATCCCTTTCAACATATTTCTTTTGAATAATAACGACAAGCACGATCAAAAAGGCAAAGAACACACCCAGCGTGGCAGAGTATCCCATGTGATAATATTCAAATGCCTGTTTATATATGTAAAGGACCGCCGAGAGTGTGCTGTTCAAAGGCCCACCCTGGGTCAGAATATATGGTTCAATGAACAATGAAAATCCACCTATGGTGGAAAGGACCACCACCATAAAAATGGTAGGGTTGATCATTGGTATTGTTATATGAATGAACTTCTGCCAGTGTGTAGCCCCTTCAAGATCAGCAGCTTCATAGTACTGCCGTGGAACTGTTTGTAGTCCAACCAGGAACAGAATAACGTACAAGCCCACATTCTTCCAGGTGGCCATGATGGCGATGGAGACCATGGCGACATCCGGATCGATGAGCCATCCCACTTTCCCGAAGCCTATAAAAACCAGCAGGCGGTTAAACAACCCAGTTTCATAATTGAAAAGTTGTTGCCACATCATGGTAATGACAACACCTGAGATAACAACTGGTAGGAAGAAGGCCGCCCTGAAGAAGCCCCTTAATATGATTTTCTGGTTAAGCACTTCGGCCAGCAGAAGTGCAAACACGAGCTGTAAGGGGATGTGTATGATAAGAAACTTCAGGGTATTCAGGATGGCTTTCCAGAAGAGCCTGTCGTTAAAGAGTTGATGCCAGTTGCCCAGGCCAGTCCACTCCATAGGTCCGATGATATTCCACTTATAAAAGGTCAGAAAAAGTGAAAACAGTACGGGGAATGTTGTAAAGACAAGCAGGTGCGTCAGGTAGGGTGACACCATGAAGTAGGGGAGAAGCCGTTTTCTGACCTTGCTCATTATCTGCTTTAATTAAAGTTTAATCGCTTTATTTTCAGCTGTTTCAGCCATAAGCAGTGAGGTGTATCCATTCTCTCCGGAAATCTTTCGCTTATGTTCCGGGTCTTTGATCCATTGTACCTGGTCTGCAAACATGTCTGTCACCATCTCAAAATACCTTTCTTGCTTTTGAACACCCTCACCGGCTGTGAGGATGATCTCCTTATCCGCCTGAAATTCTTTGAACCGGCCTGTGAAATTACCCTGGCCTTTCTCAAACGATTCACAGACATCTATTTCTGCATCCGGAAAGATATCTTCCAAAGCATGCAGGTGTTCATCTTTAACCAATCCATGGATGATGATCCGTGTAGGTATCCATTCAAAGAGTGTAACGTCTCCCCGTTCAAACTGGAGTCTCAGTTCCTGCCTGTCCATTTTCAAGGCCTGGTTGAATCCATGATAAAAATTTACGAGCCCACCGGCATATTTAACAATTGCCTGTACCCTGGACCAGTAAGGCTTATCCATGCCAGGACGTTGCAGCTTCTGGGAAGAAACAACCTTGCCTTCTCCAAGCCAGCCTTCGAAGAGATCAAAAAAGTGCACAGCATGCTCGATGAAGATACCTCCGCTCAATGTTTGTTTCCACATCCAGTGCTCGGGATTGAGTCCTTCATCCGCGGCATAGTTTTCAAAATAACCATGCAGGAAATCACCAAGGATTTGTCCTTCAACAATTTTTTGAACTTGATCATAGAGAGGATTATATCGTTGCATGAGGTTGACCGCATAGAGCAATTGCTTTTTGTGTGCGATATCAACCAGTTCCTTTGCCTCAACAGCCTTGAGGGCAGCCGGCTTTTCGCATATGACATGCTTTCCGGCCTGTAATGCCTTTTTCGTTTGTTCGTAATGCAGAAATGGAGGAGTTGCGATATAGATTAGATCGACCTCTTTAGACTTCAGCAATTCATCGAGGCTGGTAAATACTTTTCCATCGAATTTATTTTGAAACTCCTGGGCTCTTTCCTCATCAGTGTCGTATACACCAGCGACTTTCGCTTCACCTGATTTAAGAAATGCCTCCACTGAAAACAGTGAAAACCCACCTGCACCGATAACTCCAATATTGAGTATCATAATTAGTATAAAATTAGTTTATTCTGAAAACTACCTTGTTTATTTGTAATGAAATAAATACCAGCCGGCATACTACTGACGTCAATGCTCATATCGTATTGCCCAGGGCTGGTGTGATCTACTCTCCATTCCTTTACTGTCCTGCCATACGAATCATATAATTCAAATATCTGATATCTGATATCTGATATCCGATATTTGAGGTATACCGAGTTTGTGGCTGGATTCGGATAGATTTGCAATATTTCCTGCTGATCATCAGATTCCACAATACTGGATATCTCCTCCTCATATATCTCTTTCACCTGCTCATAGGATATTCCGTAATTATAGATCCTGAGGTTGTCCATAGCACCGTTATAGTTAAATCCTGACTGTGATGGGAGTGACTGTCCCAGGATCAGGTCGTAGTTCGTGGTGTTGATCTGTCCCTGGTAGGCCTTCACTGCATCCAGCTCACCGTTAAGCAGCAGCTGGCAATCCGTCCCATTGTAAAGGGCAACAACGTGGTACCATGTATTTAGTTCCAGCGACGCTTCAGAATCAACATCGATGATTCCACCACTACCGTTTAAGGTAAAGCGCAGGCGTTCGTCACTAATAGAGATCTTCCACCTGGTGGTCCAGTTTCCATGAGAGATAGGATACGCTTCCCGGTCATAATGCTGGGCGATATTTAGCCAGAAGCAAACTGAGATGCCATCCAGGAAATTTAATTCATTTGTGTTATCTACTATAACATTACTGCTGGTTTGATAAAATCGTACAGCACTTTCTGGTTCATCGTGCATGTCATTGACATACATGATGTTAAATGGTGTTCCGTGATTATCATAACCACTGAAGTCCCAGACCGAGTTATTAAATTCGTATTTTAATACAAGATCACCGCTTTGTCCCTGTTCAGGGTCTTTAACCAGAACAAGCAAACTATCAGTGCTAGAGGCGTTATCTACATCCGTGACAGTACAAATAATATAATAGTTTCCCTGTGTGGCCGGAGCCTGATAAACTGCCATACTATCTGTTCCATTGATCTGCCCGGATTGTGCCGTCCATGAAAAGGTGAGCTCATCATCATTTAGATCATAGGCCTGGCAAATTAATTCACTGCTTTCATTGATGTTCATGATCCTTGGGTTGGCACTGATACTGTTAATAACCGGTGGGTAGTTTATTTTATCAACAACCCTTACTGCGAGAGCGGCAGAATCTGACAGGTTTCCCTCATCTGTAATTTTACATGAAATTACATACTGGCCTGTATCTTCCGGTGAATTCCAGTCAAGGATGGCATCCCCTTCAACCGGAATACCATTAATAGCCCAGAAATAGTTAAAATCTTCGCTTTCACGGTCCACTGCTGTGCAATAAATAGTTGAAATAGTATCCTGAATTATTAAGGTGTCATTTGTAGCCAGGGACTTTATCCTGGGCGGATAATTCTCCACATTCTCACCTGTATTGAAATCAATTATTATATCATTTACAAAAGCCCTATTTAATTCAAATGTGATATTTGATCCATTTGGTATCAAAACTACCATTACAGGTTGCTTTGAAGGGATTGATATTGAGGTAGTTGAGCTGATGTTGGTAGCGATGATTTGGTTGAGGATGCCATCCCATATATCCCATACACCGGAAGGCATTGATATCTCTACGTTATGGGACTGATCGTGGGGGTTAAAATATAAATATGAGTCATAGGCATCAGTACCATAATAATCAGTAGCCAGCAGGTCCAGTTGAAGGATCCCGGAGATATTTGTCTCTCGGATTAAAGCACCAAGTATTCCGACGTGCGATGAGCCATACAATCCCAGGTTAGTTTGCGCCCATCCTCCACCCATGGCATCTCCGGTACCATAAGGGCCGGCCATTTGCTCTCTCAGCGCTTCATAGGCAATGACATATTCAGGATCGTAAACTCCTGTCCAGTCCTCATTATCCTGCATCTCATCGCTTAGAAAGCCTGAATAATAGAGTCGTGAGGCATTGGCCAGGTTGAGCATCCATTTACCAATAGCCTTTGCAAACCTGTCGTCGTACCTTGTCATAGGTACGAGGGCCCCGGCGTGCTCAAAACCATTCATATTGAACGCGTAGTCAGGAAAGTCTTCACGAGCTTCGCCTACGAGGCCGGAGACATCATTTCCACCCCAGTTACCAACAATGGTACCCCATCCGCGCAGGTCGCCTACATCGAAACACCAGTTTAACATCTTCTCCACGTCGTAATCGGTTCCCAGGATTGCATTCATCCTGGCCGCCATGTAGACCCCATAAGGAAGCTGTATTTCATAGGAGGGATTATCATTCCAGCTACTAAGAAATTCAAGGCACCACTCTGCGCCAATCCGGTATTTTTCGTGACCTGTTTCCGTATAGGCATTATATAGAATCCATGCGAGTGCACCGGCTGCTTCAGGCTGCTTGACACCTGATTCGAGCGGGGCCATATCACTGAGAATGAATGCCCTGTAATTCATATATGGTTTTTCCCAGGGCGTATTGCCTCCACCCATTGCCTTGACGGCCTGTAACCACCGGTCGGCAATCGTAATAAATTGATAATCGAAATCACCAGTGTGTGGATAAAGATAGTTTAGCTGGTAGAAGAAGACATTGGGCATGGTTTCGTACCACCAGTCATGACCTGAGGATGAATTGGGCCCATTCAGGTAGACATTCTCAGACGGTCTTCGGTTAAAATACTCTTCGCAGTACAAAGCCCAGTTATGGCCAAATTGGTTTGACTTGTCAATTCCGTTTAGTGAAGCACCGACAACAGATGCCAAAACATTTATTGCTTCTATGCCCGGCGGGTTATTGGTCCCAACATAGGATTGAATGCCAAAAGTAGGGTGGGTGGGATAATTATTTGTACTGCTGACTATCGTCGTAAGTGGAAGGTGGGTTCCTGTTGAATTCAGGTCAAATACAAGTGAATCATATTGTTGGGCTACCTGTTTCCAGTCCCTCATCTCATATGGTTGTGGAAAATCAGGCATCTGATCCACGCGAGGTATATCAATTTGTTGTGAGTAAAGTGTTTGTAGCAGAAAAAAAGACAGGCATATGGCGATTAGCTGACGTTTCATGTTGTAAATATAGTGATTAAGTGATTGAGTGATTAAGTGATTAAGTAAATATGTATATTTGATATTCATTGAAACTGATACTAGTCACAAACTCACTCAATCACCTAATCACTCAATCACTCAATCACTCAATCACTTAATTACTTAATCCCTTACAAATGAAAACACACATCATAAGTCTTATCAACGCACTGGTGCTTATTGCACTGGGACTCTGGGGTTATTTTGGATCAGATACAGCATCCTTTACAGCCTTGATTCCGGTAGCTGTCGGCATAATACTTGTATTGTTGAATCCTGGTCTGCGGAAAGAAAAAAAGCTTGAAGCCCATATTGCTGTGGTTTTAACATTTCTTGTTGGCCTTGGTTTGATAAAGCCACTTCTTGGCGCTTTGGAAAGAGATGATACCATGGCTATTGCAAGGGTAGGAGTGATGATGTTATTTACATTAATCGCATTGATCTATTTCATTAAGAGTTTTATTGCTGCCAGGAAGAATTCGGGAAAGGCGGGCTAATATTGTAACCTGTTCAAGACTTAGCCACTCTTGCTTATTTGTTCTAGTAATTTCTCATTGAGGATCTTGATTTTCCTTCCATCCAAACTGATGATATTGTCAGCATCAAATTGCACAAGGACACGACTTACACTTTCACGGGAAGCACATATCATATCTCCAAATTCATTCCTGGTTAAAGGGATGGTGAATTCGTTACTTTCAAAAATAGCCTGGGAAAAGTTTAATAATGTATCAGCAATACGGCCAGTTAACTGCTTATGTTTATGATTGACGCATTTGTGCACGCTATCTAATTCTTCCTTGCAGAGATTAATAATTATCTCATAGGCAAACATGCCATTTTTATAGATAAAGTGCTTGAAGGCATCTAGATCAATAAAGCATGCAATCGTATCATCAACAGCAGTTGCAGAATACTGGTTAATCTTATCTGCGAAAGTGGTTGGGAGGCCAAGGAAAGTCGGTCCTTTAGTTACCTTGATGATTTGCTCTTTGCCCATTACTGTCAGGTGCACCTTGACCAAACCAGTTTTGATGTAGACAACATTTGATGAAAAAGCATCCTGCTTGAATAATATCTCACCTTTCTTAAATTCAACCTGGGCACATTTGGATTCAAGAATACCTAACTCGCTTTCATCCAAGATAGCAGCAGCAGAAGATATGAAATTGCAATTTTTACACGGAGTTTTTTCCATCTTACATCGTAGTTACAATAATTAACACCCAGAGCCTGTGATATGCATCACAGTTTTTTGTTCATGATCCCATATGGTTTTGTGGTGAGCATAACAGCAAAAAGTATCTACTAAAGGGACCACTCCATAGCTTTGTGTTAATTAATTAACAAATATAATTTATTAATACCTAAATAGTGTAAAAACATGGAAAAAAAAATGTGTTTAGCAATGTTCTCCGGTGGGATTGACCGGCTAACTGCAGCAGGAGTTGTAATTAGCGGTGCCGCTGCAGACGATATGGATATTGATATTTATGTTCTATTAATGGGCGCGAGAGCATTCATGAAAGACAATGCATCAGATGTGGATAAACTTGAGCTTAGTGAATATCAAGACCTGAAAGAGGATTTTCTTAATTCAGCTAAACAACTGAATGTTAAGCCCTGGCTTGACTTTTTTAAGGAAGCCAAGGAACTGACCAATGTAAAGATCCATATCTGCGGACTGGCAGGAAAATTATGGGGAGGGGAAAAATTAGAAGACTTCGTAGATATTGCCGATGACATTGTTGGAATTAACGAATACATTACCGCTGCACAGGAAGCAGACATTCATTTATTTATATAAACTTAAAACAATTAAAATCATGTCAACAGATGAATTAAATCAACTCACTGTTAGTAAGGTCGTTGATGCTCGCGGAACTGCATGTCCAGGACCCTTGCTAGCTGCAAAGAAAGCTATTGGAGAAATAAACTCAGGAGAAATTATGGAGATACTGTCTGCCGATGAAGGAACAAAAAGAGATGTTCCCAAATGGGCCAATAAAAAGGGTCATGAGTACCTGGGTACCGTTGAAGAATCCGGGTTTTTTAAAATTTATTTAAAGAAAGCTTAGATCACATGGAACCGAACATTTACATCTATGGATCCTAAAATCCTGGTTTTTTCAACAGAAAAGATATCCGATCCTGCTATTGATCTTAGCAGGATTACTGAAAAATGCATTATCCACCAACAGTTTATACCATTAATTCTGCCATGCTCAAGTGCCATAAAGATCAGATGGATACTGCATGCTTTTGAAAAGGGATTTGATGGTGTTTTTATTGCTGCTGATGGTACAGATTGTTCATATAGTGAAATTGTTCCACGAAAGAACAGGGAATATTGTGACGAGGGCGCACGAGAATGATGAAAGAAAAAGGGATTGAACCTTCCAGACTAAAAATGGCAGCAATTTGTTCGGTTTGCTACCGAACCTTTTGTGAAGCATATGAAAAGTTTTATCGCTGATCTGGCAGAATAGCAAATGTTAACTGGTTTGAAACCATGCGCAATAAAGTGATTAATCTACCTAAATACCTTATAACACAGGAAAATCAAATGAATATGATACTCTTGTAATAGGAGGAGGCATTGCCGGAGAGGAAGCAGCTTTGAATATGGCCAATCTCGGGTATAAAGTTATACTTGTAGAGAAAGACTATTCTCTGGGAGGGAAAATGATACATTTGAGTAAAGTTTTTCCAACCCTCGATTGCGCTGCATGCATCACTACCCCTAAAGTATCTGAAACAGCCACGACACCCAAACATAACAATATTATACATATTCTGATCATTGAGCAATTGAAAAGCATTCAGAAAATGATTTTACGGCAGATCTTGTTGAAAAGCCAAGGTATGTTACAGAGGAATGTACCGGTTGTCAGATTTGTGAAAATAATTGCCCGGTGGTGGTTGAAGACCAGTATCAATACAACCTGGTTGGCAGAAAAGCATTTATGTGCCATTTCAGCATTGCCAATCCACGAATTGCAGCCATAGATATTGAAAACTGTATACTTTGTGGATTATGTGAAAAAGTATGTCCTGCCAATGCCATTGATTTTAC
Source organism: uncultured Bacteroidales bacterium (assembly GCA_963753055.1). Lineage (GTDB taxonomy): Bacteria > Bacteroidota > Bacteroidia > Bacteroidales > B18-G4 > JAUWGC01. The sequence goes on from CAVWAP010000004.1 coordinate 1,078,216, forward strand.
ACAGGAAGAAAAACGAACCCGTATTTATTTGAAGTCAATCATCTTCGCAACCGGCTATAATCTATTTGATCCGACTTTGATTCCAAGATACGGTTTTGGAAAGTTCCAGAACGTTATTACATCCATGCAGATGGAACGACAGCTGGTACCTACCCGGCCATTTAATGCAGTATTGCGTCCAAAAGATGGTAAAATGCCGGATAACATTGCCTATGTACTGTGCACAGGTTCCCGGGATGAAACAATTGGTAATCCCATCTGTTCCCAGGTGTGTTGCATGTATTCTACCAAACAGGCACAACTATTATTGGGTGCTTTGCCCATGGCAGATGTAACCATTTATTATCTTCATATCAGGGCATTTGGGAAAGGTTTCTGTGAGTTTTACCAGCAATCTAAAGCGATGGGGGTTGAATTTGTAAAAGGCAAGATTGGAAGAATAGCTGAGAAAGAGAATGGCAACTTCTTGCTCAGGTACGAAGATTTTGAGGATGGAAAAGTCAAGGAAGCGGAACATGACCTGGTGGTTCTCTCAGTTGGAATATTGCCGAATACTGATTATTCAGAAATGTTTAAAAAGGAAACGATTGATGAGGATCATTAATTATATAAACAAGTTGATGAATTGTGCTGCCCTGCTAAAACAAACATAGACGGGATTTTTGTAGCAGGAACAGCCTCAGGGCCTATGGATATTCCGGATTCAATTTTATCAGCCGGCGCTGCATCATCAGAAACAGCAAGTTATATAAGGGGAGGTGAAAATGAAAAATAAAATAGGTGTTTATATTTGTCATTGCGGGTCGAATATTTCTGATTATGTGGACGTTGAGAAAGTAAATGATATCATCAAAGAGATTGATGGGGTTGGACTGTCAAAAACAACCATGTTTGCATGCGCTGATCCGTCGCAGCAGGAGATCGTCAGTGATATCCAGGATAAAAACCTTGATGCTATTGTTGTAGCTTCATGCTCTCCCAAGCTTCATTTGTATACATTCAGAAATGTTGCCATACGGGCAGGACTTAATCCTTATAATTATGTCCAGGTAAACATTCGGGAGCAATGTTCATGGGCACATTCAGATAACCCGGAGAAGGCCACAGAAAAAGCCATTCAACTGATCAAAAGCGGTATCGCCAGGGCTAAGTATTCTGAAGCCCTCAGCTCCAATTTCATCTCGGCTGAGAATGTTGTAGTGGTTGTTGGGGCAGGAATAGCAGGTATGCGTGCGGCTATTGAACTTGCAGATATGGGTTCCTATGTGTATTTATTAGAACGTGAATATTTTGTAGGGGGTAGGGCAGCTCAATGGAATGAATTGTATTCAACCAATGAAACAGGAAGGGAAGTGATTACAAAGTTGTATCATAAGATCAAAGGGTATGATAAAATCACACTTTTTACTGGTGCGGAAATAATATCAAATACTGGGATGGTTGGCAATTTTGATATTACGGTTAAAGTAAAAGCCAGACATATTAAGCCGGATTGCAAACTTGACTGGGAGAAATTCCAAAAGGCTGTTGAAGTGTGCCCGGTTGAAATCGATGATCCTTTTAATTTTGGCCTGACCAAACAAAAAGCGATCTATAAAAACTATCCCAGCGAATTTCCCGAAATTCCTGCTATCAATACAGACGCATGCACCAGGTGTGGGGCCTGTGTGGATATCTGTGAGAACATTGACCTGGACCAGCAGGATGAAATCATAACCATTAAAGCAGGCGCTTATGTATTAAGTACAGGCTTTGATCCCTATGAGCCTCAACAGGGTGAGTTTGGATACAAGGAAATTGATAATGTGATTACACTTCAGCAGTTAAAAAGACTGGTTGAATTAAGTGAAAAGGAGTTAATATTTCAAGGGAAAAAGATCAAAGATATTGCCTTCATATATTGTGTTGGAAGCCGGCAGCTTGATGGAGAGAATAAATATTGCTCGCGTTATTGCTGCACTTCAGCAATACATACATCAATCCTGTTAAAAGAAAGGTTTGACGATATCAACAGCTTCCACTTCAACAGGGGGATCAGGACATATGGGAAGCAGGAGGTACTTTATAAACAATCGTCAGAAAACGGGGATATCTTCCTTCAATCATTTGAAGAAGAACCACCTACAGTTGAAAGGCGAAGAGATAAGACATTCGTCAAGATTAATGATTACCTGACCCTTGGTAAAGAGATTGAAGTCATGGCAGACCTGGTCGTACTGGTTACAGGGATGGTACCCAGGGATGAAAATGCTATTGGCGGTATTCTAAAAGTACCCCTGGGAAGGGATAAGTTCTTCAATGAGATACATCCCAAGCTAAGACCTGTTGAGACTGTGATAGATGGCATATATATTTGTGGTGCCAGCCAGGGCCCTAAAAATATAACTGAATCAGTTAATTCAGCATTATCTGCAGCATCAAAAGCGAATTCTCTCCTTAACAAAGGTAAAATTGAACTGGAGCCTACACTTGCCACCATAGATCAATCCCTCTGTACATCATGTAATAAATGTTCCGAGGAATGTCCATTTGATGCAATCAATGTATCCAAACAGGATGAACATACCGTGACCCAGGTTGATGAATCCAGATGTAAAGGATGTGGAATATGCCTTCCTGTATGCCCTGAGAACGCAATACAGCTAATAGGTTACACAGACCAGGAGATTGAAAGTATGATAGAAGCACTTATGGCTTAAGTACAGCTATTATTGAGCGTTGTTGGAATAACAATTGAACACTAATGACATGGAAAAAACGATTGACCAGATTAAAAAGAAAAGAGTAGTCCCTGAAGAGGTAAAAAACAAGGTCAAAGAGTTTAACAGGACAAAAAAAGCAATACTGAACGCCCTTAAAACGAATCCGCGATCCATTCCTGAGATTGCTGCGGAGACAGGGTTGCCAATTGACAAGGTCACTTACACCTTGATGACCCTGCGAAAATATAACGAGATAAAAGTTGATAAGATTGACGACATGGACGAGTATTTTTTCTATCAATTATCAAATGAGGATTAAAGATGTCACAGGTAAACACTAGTTTTTCGCACGAACTTACCAAATATGGAGCCATAAATTTTAACGCATGTTATAATTGTGGCAATTGTACGGCTGTGTGTTCACTTTCGGATGAGGAAAACTCTTTTCCGAGAAAAATGATACGCTATAGCGTTTTGGGTTTGGAAGATGATATCCAGGCCTCTGTCGACCCATGGCTATGTTACTTCTGCGGCGAATGCAGCGAAACATGTCCGGAAGGCGCCAACCCGGGAGAGTTGATGATGTCATTGCGCCGATATTTGACGGCTAAGTATGACTGGACAGGCCTGGGCCATAAAATGTACACATCGAAAGTATGGGAGTTTGGGGCCATTATCATCCTGGCTATAGCCATCCTGGTTCTATTCATTCTGTTCCATGGGCCAATGACAACTGATCTGACACTTGAAGGCGGCGTAAAACTAAACACTTTTGCTCCCTGGAAACAGATTGAGATCGGCGACTGGATCATGGCAGCTATTTTGTCATTTTTCCTCCTGACCAATGTTTTTAATATGTTCATGAAGTTGATTGTAAGGCAGAAAGACATTAAAGTGCCAATTAAATTGTACTTCACCGAGTTCTGGAAGATTATTGTTCATTTTATCTCACAATGGCAATTCTCAAAATGTGATAAACTTGAAAGTGGTAAAACAATCAATTTCAGCACCTATTGGATCGTCCACTGGTTATTAATGACCAGTTATGTGATTATGTTCACCATGATTGTCGTATTCCTGGGATGGTTTCAAACAGAAAATATTTACGCCTGGTATCACCCGCAAAGGTTACTTGGATATTACGCAACGGCGGGCTTAACGATTGGTGTGATCTATTTCTTTATTGAGAGGATCAGGCGAAGTAATGAAAAGAGCAAGTATTCACATATAACTGACTGGACATTCTTAGTCTTGCTTTTTTTAACCACCATATCTGGAATCTTAGTCCATTTGTTTCGCATCAACGGACTCCCAATGGCAACGTACTACACATATGTCTTCCACATCATGGTACTTTTCCCGATGTTGATGATTGAAGTCCCGTTCTCCAAATGGTCGCATTTAGCTTACAGGCCTTTTGCTATTTATTTCAATAATGTGATCACCACTGCCAGGAAAGCGCCATAGTGAACACTCCCGATAACTATCGGGACTGAACAGAAATAATTCATTGTCCCTGCCTTCGCTCCGCTTCGGCAGGCAAGGCATTCTAGATTCTACATTCTACATTTCACATTTATCTTGTGTCTTGCATCTTGCATCTTGCATCTTGTGTCTTGCATCTTGTGTCTTGTGTCTTGCATCTTGTGTCTTGTGTCTTGCGTCTTGTATCCCGCTGGCGTAGGAGATTTCTCCCCTGATATTCATCAGGGTCGAAATGACAAGGTATCATTGGTATTATATGTAGTATCGATTCTTACTGGAGCCCAACAGTATAACAATATAACAGTTTTCACTAATCACCAACCACTAACCACCCTTGCCTTCACAGGGGCAAGCCTGCATCCAACTCATTGTTAGCTCAATCCCGGTTAATTACTTAAAATCAATTTTAAAGTCATCGATTTGAATTTTGGCAGGGCTATTATCTTTGGAAGGCAACCATACATAAATACTTAAATGTGCCGAAGTATCGATATTTGCTGGTAACTCCTTATTTATGGTTATTTGATTCCACTTATCTATATTTTTATGCTCAGTGCAAATTCCAACTGATTCCCAGTACAGTGAGATCTCCTGCTTCTCCACGGATACAAATACTGAAGCATTGTTAATCTCAGAATACCTGAAAAACAAGGAAACAGATACTCTCCTTTTATAATCAAATTCTCGTAATGGCCTGTTTATTCCAATACTGAAAGGAAACATTGAATCAATCTGGCAGGAGTAATCAGCGCTAGTATAATTAACGCTATTCAAGGCTTCTGGCATGATGTCTGCTGTATAAGTATCAAAATTATTGAAATAAGTGATTGTTGTATCTGATAGGTTTATTTCTTTGCTTATCCTCCAAAATTTAGCCTGTTTCATTTTCCTGCCAATTGGCAACCCTCCTGTATGCAAATAACCTGGAATCTTTATATTTTAATGCTTGTTCTATCTTACTCTTTTTGGACTGTAAAGAATTTGTTGGATAATATTCTTTTGCCAGGGCGATGTGATATAAAAAGCCTGAGAATAATAGTAAGACAGCAAGCCTCTTCCAGATTAGTTTCTTGAATAGTGGTTCCAGGCAATAAAAAGAAAACCAGAAAGAAATTGGTAACAGGATATAAAAGGTGTGTGAGGCCACATCTCTAACAACAAAAAGATAGCTGGTGAATACCAGTAGAATAGAAGCAATTGTAAACAGCTTAACATACCTGACCCCGGCATGTGGACTTTTTTTAAAGAAATAAACGATATAATAGATGGTTTGAGATATACCGATTAGAAATAATAAAATGATAAAAGGGGCTGCCCATAAATTGTTCAGGAGCAATGCTTTTGTACCTATCCACCCTCACGGAGATGAAGTAGCGTGCCTCAAAAGTACTGAAATGCAATGAAGCGTGTAAGTACATCGATGTTCATTAAATTAGAAAAGTTTACAACAATGTTTGATTCTGTACCCCCGGTAATTAAACCATATTTAATAATTGTCGGAATGAATGTGGACATGATAACAATAAAACCTAAACTGAAAAATAGCATCCCAAATAAAATGTTTCTGCGGTTTTTAGTTTTTAGAAGGACAAACAATGATAGAAGAATATAAAAGGGTAGTAAGACCCAGGACATATGTATTTGTAAGATCCAGCCTAATGTAAAACCCATAATGAAAAATGAAAGATTAATTGAAAAAATCTTTTCTTTATAAAAAGGCAATATTTCGAAAACACTTACAAAAAAAAGAATAGCCGGAGCCAGAACATAAGATGGGTTAATTATTGTTGTACTGTAGTTTAAGGTCCATGGAGCCGTAAGCAACCAAATATATATAAACCACTTTGGTATGCCCGCAAGTCTTTTTGAAAGATACCATGCAAAAAATGCCAATGAAAACGTTGATAATAAGTTCAACAATAAAAATGGAGCTTCGGGTATTGCTGAAAGATAAAAAGGTAAACCAACCAAAAGGCCCTGTAAAGCTCCGGGGATCTGCGAGGATGTATAAGTAATATCAGGTCCCCAGAAAGGCCAGATACCTGTAGTATAAAATTTCAGTCCGATTAAATATATTTGTGTGTAGTCCTGCAAATACAAGGTATCAAGCTCTGAGAAGTTAATACACATTCCATAGAATGTCCTTAACACATAAGCCAGAAGAACAACCAATAATATGCATCTGTTGCGTTTGAGATTCTTAAAAAAGAAGAATAGTATACTCGCTATTGCCTGGTACATGCAGTTTTAGTTAAAGGCTCATCTTTTGCACGATTAAATATATGAAATATTGTCCACGTGACCTGAACTGTCACCCCGAGCGCCGCGCCGTCGGCAAGCCTTTGGCGGCCGATGGAAGTCGAGGGATCCGGTATCCGGCATCTTGCATCCCGCTGGCGCAGGAGATTTCTCCCCTGATATTCATCAGGGTCGAAATGACGAGGTATCGTTGATATTATATGCAGTATCGATTCTTACTGGAGCCCAACAGTATAACAATATAACAATATAACAATATAACAGTTTTCACTAGCCACCCCTGCCTTCGCTCTGCTTCGGCAGGCAAAGCATTCTAGATTCTACATGCTACATTTCACATTTATCTTGTGACTTGCGTCTTGCATCTTGCGTCTTGCGTCTTGTAGCTTGCGACCTGAATCATAGAGACCCATAGAATACCCATAGAAAACCCATAGAATACCCATAGAAAACCCATAGTACCATATATCTCAATACTTAATACTTAATACTGTATTTACTATTGGCTATTTTCTATTTGCTAATTATTGTTTGACCACAACAAGTTTATGTGTGGCAACTTGTTCACCAGCCTGTACCCTGATGTAATACATCCCTGCTGATAAATCATTCATATCAATCTCGATTTCATGTTCTCCAGGCATCTGCATTTCATCGATCAATCGTTTAATCTTAATTCCTGAAATCGAATATAAATCACATTTCAGATTTCTGATATCATGAATCAGATATCGCAGACGTGTAACGTCTGCACAGGGATTGGGAGAAATCTCAAGAATCAACTGATCATTTTTGACATAATTTTCTTCATCAATAGCATCCATGCAAATGGCCATTTTAGGTACTGAAGCATAAATGATCCTGTTATCCTGATAACTATGGGTTCCATGAACGGCAGCAAGACCTGGTGTTTCATCAGTTTGATAGATATAATGGATGTTATCATCTGAGGATGAGGCCAGAACAGGGTATATGCATTCATCGTAAAGATGTGCAACATCGCTTGTCAGATGGATGAAATCACGCCATTCACCACTAGCAGAAAGCCTCTGGCCCAGATGTGTTTGTAATTAGAATTTCCGGTACTCATATCGTTTCAGTTGTTGATGAAAAAAGTACATAGATCTCATCTATACTCACTGATCATTATAGTTGGCATGGTTGAAGGACTCGAAGAGTTTCTTCGTAAAAGAACATCTCTGTATTCAGATCAATGGTCCCGTTACCATCCACATCCTGCATCCAGCCGATGTAATTATAATCTTCAAGCATTTCAGAGTTAGTATAACCGTATCCCAGGAGGAGCAAGAGCTTGATAGATCATTGGAAAAGGTTTCCATATTCCTCGTTCCAGTAGCCAATACCATCGCAGTAGAGATCAGGTAAGATCTCCATGGACCAGGAGTATCTTTCACTATATTGGATATGCTGAACACAACATGGGCACTGCCCTCGGCATCAAGGGCTATATTGGCTGAACCAGCAACACAGAAGAAGGTATCTGTAACTGGTATTTGTATTGTAAAAGGGATATGGATGTTCCCAGATGAATAGTTTTTTCCCAGGTATCACCATCATCTGTTGTTTTCATCATAAACATGTCATGGCAAGATGATATTGGCGTATAGTAGTGCGATAGTGCCATTCTTCTCATCGGCCCAGACATAGTTATCCATCCAGATTGCTTTGTAATAATCTGAACCAGTGCCTTCAAGGATTACTGTTTTCAATATTCCAGGTCGTTCCGCCATCCTGTGAACGGGAATAAAAGAGGGCAGCTTCTTGTCCCATGATATGGCACCGTATGGATACGGCTACTATATGAATAGAATTATGATTCGGACCTGCTGTTATCATTCTGGGGCAGGCCAATACTGAAGGACCATTGCTATAGTTATAAGGTGTTTCAGTCCAGTCTCCGGTACCTTTTACTGATCTTGTTATGATATAAAGTTTTTTTATTGCAAAATCATGACATACAACAATTTCTCCTTCCTGGCCCGAGAGGAGCATAACTTGGCCACCCAGATCTGAAGTTTTCAATACTGATTTGCAGGGGGTTGAACCCCATGCAGTTGCCATCATAATAATTATATCCTGTTCCTCTATCAGGGAAATATGGAGGTGCTTCAACCCCCCTGGTCCAAACAGCACCAATAGTACCATCTTCATGACGATAAATTCTGTTTTGCAACATCCTGTTTGATTGCATGTCATAGCTGGTATTCCCGATCTCATGCTCATTGGAGGCCAGGCCGTGCATGTTCATGGGAGCTTCAGGAGCTTGGATTGATGTATTGCTTTGGGTCTTGTTTGCATCCAGGCAAACCTTGACTCTTTTGTTCAAAACCTCTTCAGGCAGGTTTATCCTGATCTGTGAGAGCCCTGTCAGGGTTAATGAACAGATAATAATACTAAGTAGAATATTTTTCATGGCTTTTTTTCTTTAAAGTTACCATATCTGCATGTCAAAGTCTACCAGAAATGTTTCAATTGATGCAAGAAATGTTGCAGCGGAGCGAATCCGGCATCCGGCATCCGGTATCTGGTATCTAAATATGTAAAAATCACTATATTTGCAAAAACATAAATCAAAACTTCACTTATGAGAACTCTTATTGTATCAATAACCACATTCTTTGTACTGGCGATAGGTTCATTTCTATTAATGGCAAGCTTTTCAAGTCCTGCAGAAAAAAATGGCAATAGATCCACCTCCAGTGGTGAGCTGTCGTTTACCATCAGGACCGTTACTGCAAACGGAACTTATTCTCCGAAGCATGTTCTGGCAATCTGGGTAGAAGACATTGACGGCTTTGTCAAAACCAGGAAGGCCATGGCCAGTCAGCGGAAACAGTATTTATACACCTGGGCAGCTGCCTCTAACTTCAATACGGTAGATGCCATAACAGGTCCTACGCTCACCAGCCACCAGACTCATACAGTTACCTGGGATTGCACAGACCTGGGTGGAAATATTGTTCCGGATGGTGATTATGTAGTATATGCGGAATTCACCGATAAGCATGCTCAGGGGCCTCTGTACTCAATGACTTTTACAAAAGGGCCGAACCCGCTGTTTTTAACTCCTCCGGATGAAACATATTTCAAGGATATTGTGCTGACATTCACTCCCTACGTCTGCGATTTCACTGCCAGTGAAACAGATGTATGTCAGGGCGAAATAGTTGTTTTTACCGATGAATCTGTAAACGCAAGTTCGTGGGAATGGGATTTTGGTGAAGGCGCTGTTCCTGCAACATCCAGCACACAGGGACCACATGCGGTTAGCTATTCCACTCCGGGAATAAGAACAGTCTCACTGACCATCAACGGGAACCTCACAGAAACCAAAGATGACTTCATGACTATTCATGATGCTATGGAAGCTGGTTTTGAGTACGGGGGCAGTGATCTGACGGTTGAATTTACAAATGCTTCAATTAATGCCACAACATATTTATGGGATTTTGGCGATGGTAATACCAGTGCGGAAACCGATCCTGTTCACATATATTCCAGCGCAGGAAGCTATATGGTAAGTCTTATTGCAACTAATTCATACTGCGAGGATACTGTTAGCCATGAAATTTCGGTTCCGCTTGTGGGACTGGAAGAAATCTACAGCGAGAATTTAGTTCAGATCTATCCAAATCCGTGCTCAAGCACTGCACGCTTGAGATTAACGAATCACGAACAACGATATCTGATATCTGATTTATATATGATTTCGGGAGAAAGAATTAAGAGATTGGTGAATGAAGTAGTACCAGCAGGAATCCATGAAATCGAGATTGATATGAGTGATTTGCCTGCAGGGATGTATTACATCAGGGTGCAGGCTGGGGAGCAGGTTGGTGTTGGGAAGATTGTGAAGATAGACTAAGGCTGTCAGGTAGAAAAGCGAAACAACTCACTCATCCTTGAGACACCGAACCGAACGTCCCATTAATTTAGAATTGTATGAACGGGAAAGTCGTGTCTCCCAATATTCAACAAACCGGTACCAGGATCCCATGCTGGTAACTTTTGTAGAGGACCACATGCTGGTGTATTTGACCTCATTTACGAAAGTACCACCGGGGATGCAGCAGCCGGTACCCAGAGCGGCAAAACCAAAATAATCATTTCCAGTACTACTAGGCATCCAAAGTCGCGTAGCTTTTAATCTTTCACCAACATCGAATCCTCTATAACCCGCACTATCCCAAATAGGGTCAGGGTATCCGTAATAACTGTCGACTGTTCCTTCTAATTGTTTCCATTCTTCATCAGTAGGTATATGCCACCCAGGAGGACATATGCCTTGTATACCTTCAACAGTATCATATTTCATTATCTCATCCCATTGGTATAATCCCCCATACATATCACAATTTGTCGTGTAATTATTAAAGCAGTATTTTTCTATAATACCATTGTCAAACTGAGGCTGGATTCCGGGTATCATTGTTCCTACATTCAGGTTTTCTTTGAACCAGCATTGGGTTCCAATCTGAACTGTTTTGTAATCACGAAATTGGTAATTTACTATAGGAATATCTATACATGGTATCCCTTCTGTAATATCAAATAAGTAAGATTCAGAATTTTCCGGGTTATCCTCAATAAAATCACTGCCTCTTATCAATGCTTTTGTTTCTGAATATCCAATGTATCTCAGCGTATCACCATAATCAAACGGGAAGCCACCATCATTGAAAGACTTTAGGTTTCCTACATATTGTTCATAACCCATATATGCCAGTTTGCATTCTTGCTTTGCAGATCCCAGGCTGGCCATCTTAATGCTTCTTGTCAGCCCTTGATACGACACAGAAAAGATATAGAAATTTGCTTTGCCCGGACAAAATGTAAATGTATGTTTCCCGGCATCTAAAATATCTTCATATGCTGCATGTTGCCGGCCTGCCAGATCAAAGATGCGGATTGCAATATCATCCCTTTTTTCGATGCAAACATTAATATATGTTTGATCCACAATCGGATTGGGATAATTCTGTGATACCGAAAAACTGTTTGCCCTGAGTTGATCTTGTAAAATTGGCATAATACTATCTTCAATATATAATATCAAGACTGTATCTGGCCAGTAGAGCATGGTATCTGCATCCTTAGTAAGGTTCATGATCAGGATACTGTCTATGACAACATGCTGGCCTTTGTTCTGAGCTGTGAAATCAAGCACAATAGTATCGTCACCAAATGTATTCAGGGTAAATCCTATGATCAGGATAGCGATAAGGTAAATTGTTTTTTTCATAATGATTAGGTTTAGCGCTAAGCGCGGAGAGCAAAGCGCTAAGCGTTAAAATATTACGCTTTGCGCCCTGCGCTTTGCGCTTTGCTATCTAACAATCAATTTTCGCACTGCTACTACATTTCCAGTCTGGAGTCGGATAAAATAGACACCCGCCGGCAGTCCACTCATATCAATTTCAATCTCATGCTCACCAGGCATTTGTTCTCCCTCAATAACTCTCCGAATCATCCTTCCATCAATCCTATATAAATCACATATCAGATATTTAATATCATGAATCAGATATCGAAGACGTGCAGCGTCTGCACATGGGTTCGGAAATAATGCCAGCTCATCAGCCAGGTATATTTCCTTGACAGACAGGGTGTCACAGGACTCCAAAACCTCTTCCGAGCTGTTGCATCCGGGGGCATTGTCATGAATCGAGACTGTTCCATTTGGACTTGCTAGGTAATCACAAATACTGCGAACTTCACAGGTCGATAACAATGAGTTTTCATAAATTCTCAAATTGGTGATTGAACCAGCACTAACATTGTCCAGTCCGGTTAAACTGGTCAGGACATTGTTTTTGCTAATTCTAAGGTAACCCCCAATGGAAGTTAATCCTTCCAATCCTGTGAGATTTGTTAATAAAGGATTTCCTGTTAGGCCTAAACTCCCATAAGGGTCACCGATAAAAAGGTCTGCATCGATTGAAGTGATAACACTTAATCCATTCAAATTAGTAATATCATCCCCACTTATATATACACTTCCCTTCAGTTCTGTACAGCCCGGATAATGAAACTGGAAATTATCAACATCGGCCTGGCTGGTGAAATAGTAGTTTCCTTGTGGCAGGCAGGGCATTTGAAAACCACATTCATTTGCGATTTCAGCGGGGGTGTTGCAGCCGGGCGCATTACTATGAATATAAATTGAGGCAGATGGGCTGGCCAGGTAATCGCAAATGCCCTGGGCTTCGCAGGATGACAGGGAACTGTTTCCAGAGATCCCTAAATTTCTTATTGAACTTGCATTCAGGTTGTTTAAACTCAGGATATTGTCCAGAACCGGGTTGTCTATTATCAACAAATCCACCCCCACGAAGCTCAGGTTTGCCAAAGCATCCAGGTTGTTCAACGAATCGTGTCCCAATATGTAGAAATTGCCTCCAATATAGTCCAGGCTATCCAGCCCGGATAAATCAGGCAGGCATGGATTCGAAGGCGAAGGATAATACCAATAAAAAGGGATTCCTAACCACAGGTCTCCCCTGATGGTATCCAGGTTACTCTGTGGGAAAAGGTTGACAAGGGAATCATTTGAACCAATCCAAAGTCCACCTCCAACGAATGTAATATTATGCAAACCGGTGAGGCTTTTAAGGGATGGATTGCAAATGACAGCCAAAGATCCTGCAATTGAAGTCAGGTTACTCAGGCTGCTTATATCATTCAATGAATAGTTGCCCATGGTGCATGTCCAGGAAGCATTACCATCAAGATAACCGATGTGTAAGTCTCCCCCGAGGGATGCCAGGTTTTCAAGTCCTGAAAGACTCGTCAATGAATTATTCCCTTTAATAATAAGGTCTCCTCCGATGGAATCCAATTGCTCCAGGCCACTTAAATTGATAAGGGAATTGTTGAACCATACAATCCCAAGATCTCCCCCTATGGAAGTTACATTTTCCAGTCCCTCCAAGCTGGTCAGGGCATTATTACCTTGAATCCAAAGGTTTCCCCCTATGAAAGTCACATTATTCAGGCTGCTTATACTGGTAAGGGAACTGTTAGCATAAATGTCAACTCCCCCTATGGAGTTCAATTGCTCCAGGCCACTTAAATTAGCCAGGAGAGGGTTATCCCTGATACTAAGAGTGCCAGCCACTGATGTCACTGCAGCTAAACCACTTAAATTAGAAATATCGTTTCCATTTATAAGGACATCACCCTGTAAATCAGTGCAATTCGGGTAATAGGCCGGGAAACTGTCGATTTCAGCCTGGCTGTTAAAATAGTAGTTTCCATATGGCAGACAGGGCAGGGTGATCCCACAGGTATTCGCTATCTCAATGGGACTGTTACAACCAGTTGCATTGTTATAAATATCAATTGAGCCCGAAGGGCTGGCCAGGTAGTCACATATGCCCTGTGCTTCACAGGATGACAGAGATTGATTGTTAATAATCAACAGGTCACCCCCGATGGATATCAATCCCTCCAATCCCGCCAGGCTGCTCAGGGCATGATTTCCACCATAATAATAATCCTGGCCAATAATAAGACTTCCGCCGATGGTAGTCAATCCCTCCAATCCGGTCAGGCTGGTCAGGGAATTGATACCATTGATATAAAGGTCCCCCCCGATGGATGTCAGATTTTCCAAACTCTCAAGACTGGTTAGGCCAGAATTTTCAATTTCCAGGTTTCCCCCAATCGAGTCCAGTTGATCGAGACCACTTAGATTAACCAGGTCAGGGGTGTTTCTAATACTTAGGCTGTCAGCTACAGAAGTTACATTAGACAATCCATTTAAATTGGTAATGTCATTTCCACTTATGGTAACATTTCCCTCCAGTTCTGTGCAATTCGGGTAATGGGCGGGGAAACTGTCTATTTCAGCCTGGCTGTTAAAATAGTAGTTTCCATACGGCAGACAGGGCAGGGTGATTCCACAGGTATTCGCTATCTCAATGGGACTGTTACAACCAGTTGCATTGTTATAAATATCAATTGAGCCCGAAGGGCTGGCCAGGTAGTTACATATGCCTTGTGCTTCACAGGATGACAGGGAATTGTTGTCGAAGATTGTCAGGTTTGTGATAGAATTGGAATTCAGGTTGTTCAAACTCATGATATTGGTCAGGACAGAATTTTCCATTATCATAAGATCCCCTCCGATAGATGTTAGATTTTCCAGTCCTGAAAGATCAGTTAATCTAGGAGTATCTTCAATAATAAGATCTCCTCCAATGGATGTCAGATTTTCCAAACCTGCAAGACTGGTTAGGGAAGAAGGTCCAATTTCCAGGTTTCCCCCAATTGCCGTTAACATGCTTAATCTATCGAGATTTGTTATGTTTCCTGAGAATGATACATCCCCTTCAATCTCTGTACAATTAGGATGGTTAGTTTGGAAATTGTCAATCTGTTCCTGGGTTGTGAAAGTAATGCCTTCCGGCAGGCAGGGCTGCGCCAGACAGTGAACACTGAACAGTGAACACTGAACAGTGATTAGTAGGATAATTATTTTTTTCATAATGATTATGTTTATCGCTAAGCGCGGAGAGCAAAGCGCTAAGCGTTAAAATATTACGCTTTGCGCCCTGCGCTTTGCGCTTTGCTATCTAACAATCAATTTCTGCACTGTAATCTCTTGTCCAGCCTGTAGTCGGATAAAATAGACACCCGCCAACAGAACTGTATTTTTAAAGCTGAAATATCATATAGTTTAATTATTCCTCAAACACCGAACCGAACGTCCCATATTATTAGGGGCAGCTGTACGACATGACCCCACATCCTGGTTTTGCAAATATCGATACCAAACAAAAATTCCACCAGAGAAATTAGAAGTCCAGAAGCTAGTGTAATTGTACACACTCCAGAAAGTACCATCGACGAAGCGACTACCTGTGGCCAGAGCAGAAAAGCCGTAATCATTAGTCCCATTGGGATCATACCAGGTGTCGGCTGATTTTAATCTTGTCCCCACATCGTAGCCCCTCCACCCGCCTTGGTCCCAAACAGTGTCAGGATAGCTGTAATAGGTATCAACTGTTCCTTCCAACTGTTTAAATTCTTCATCAGTAGGTATATGCCAGCCTGGTGGGCATATGCCCCGTACGCCAGGATACATGCTATAATTCATCGCTTCATTCCACTGGTATAACCCTCCATATTTTTCACATAAGTCAAGATCATTAGAATAACAGTATTTTTCTAATGTGTCGTTGTCAGTCTGCTCCTGGACTCCAGGAACCATTGTCCCTATTCTCAGGTTTTCTTTAAGCCAGCATTGTGTCCCTATTTGCACAGTATTGTAGTTCTCTCCTTCGTAATGTACAGTGGGAATATTCACGCAGGGGACTCCCAATGAAATGTCAAACTGATAATGTGCAGTATTACCAAACTCTGGAATGTCTTCAATAACATCACTTCCCCTAACTCCAAAATTCCCAGCCGGAGCCCATGCATATCCGATATATCTCAGGTTATCACCCTGTTCAAATGGGAAACCACCATCCTGTTGAGACTTTAGGCCTACGGCATGATGTCCATAACCCTTATATGCAAGTTTACAATACTGCCTTGCGGATTCCAGGTTAACAATCTTAATGCTTCTTGTCAGCCCGTGATATGATGCAGAAAAGATATAGAAGTCTGCATTGCCAGGAT
This sequence comes from uncultured Bacteroidales bacterium, assembly GCA_963753055.1. Lineage (GTDB taxonomy): Bacteria > Bacteroidota > Bacteroidia > Bacteroidales > B18-G4 > JAUWGC01. The sequence goes on from CAVWAP010000004.1 coordinate 1,094,310, forward strand.
AAAATGTGAATGTGTGTTTCCCGGCATCTAAAACGCTTTTATATGATGCATGTACCCGGCCGACCAGGTCATAGATCTGGATTTCGATATTATCCCTCTTCTCAATGCTGACATCAATAAATGTATTGTCAGCAATAGGATTGGGATAGTTCTGTGAGACTGAGAAACGGTTCGCCGCGGATGGATCAAGGACGTTCATACCACCACTATCTATGTGTAATATCAAGACTGTATCTGGCCAGTAGAGCACAGTATCTCCACCCTGGGTCAGGTTCATGATCAGGATACTGTCCAAAGACAGATGCTCCTCATCATAATTAGCCGAAAAAGTGATTTGTGTGGTGTCCTGCGCAAAGGTATTCAGGGTGAATCCTATGATCAGGATAGCTGTAAGGTAAAGTGTTTTTTTCATGGCTGAATTTGTTAGAAATTAGCTGTGCATTAAATTAATAAGAGAAAAAGGTAATGGCTATCAGAATTGTATCAAATCATGCCAGAATTGTAACATGGAATTTGATATTCAATTAAATATTCCGTATTTTTATACAGAGTCAGCACCATCATAATAAATATCAACAATAAGCGTAGTGAGGTTTTGTAAAGCATTACCAGGCTTCTTAAATATTTATGTGAGAAAGACCACCATTCTTTTACCCATATTTTTCATGGGATACTTTCACAGCTTTGCCCAAAAATCAATATCAGGAACAGTTACTGATGCTGAAAAAAATGAACCTTTATACGGTGTCTCTGTTTCCGTAAAACACACAACCATCGGAACCAGCACGGAAACAGATGGAAACTATATGCTTAGCGTTCCTGATAATGCTGAAGTACTGGTATTTTCATTTGTTGGGATGGTCACCAGCGAAATAGACATTGGTGAAAAGACTAGGATAAATGTGACGCTCAGTCGCGACACTCTTTTGATTGATGAAGTGGTGGTAACTGCCATTGGAATCACAAGGGAGAAAAAAGCACTGGGCTATGCGGTACAGGATTTGTCAAGCCACGAAATGACTGTCGTTCCCAACAACAACCTGATCAATTCCCTTGCGGGTAAAGTGGCTGGTGTTCAGGTTACAAGCTCATCCGGCAGTCCGGGTGCCTCAGCTTATATAACCATCCGGGGAGCGGCTTCAATTGTCGGAGATAATCAACCATTATTCATCGTTGACGGAGTTCCTGTAAGTAATGAAGTATCATACTGGCAGGGTCCTTCAGGTGTTGACCTGACAAGCCGTATCACGGATATTAATCCAGCTGACATTCAATCGGTTTCTGTATTGAAGGGTGGGGCGGCAACAGCTTTGTACGGGATAAGGGCAGCCAACGGTGCGGTTATTATTACTACGAAAGGCGGTAGCAAAACGGAAGGCAGCAAGTTGAATATTTCCTTACAATCCTCTGTTTCAATCGATCGTGCATCACAACTTCCTCCACTCCAGACAAAATACGGACAGGGACTTAACGGGAATTGGTATTCGGGCAATTTTGCATCCTGGGGCCCGCGACTGGATACCTGCTCATATTCGAAAAATCCTGATGATTGGATCTATCCGGAGTATGATGTTGACGGTGCTATTGTCGGTAAGAATAGTGAATTTGCTACGGGTGACCCGGTCAACATATACGATCATTATAGCTTTTTGCAAACGGGTGTTTCAACAAGCAATACGCTCAGTCTTTCGGGAGGAAGTGATAAGGCAACATTTTATACTTCTGCCTCTTATACCAGCAATACAGGAGTAGTTCCCAACAGCAGCTGGAAAAGGTTTTCGCTAAAAGTATCCGGTGATGCAAATCTTTCAGATAAATTTAAAATATTGGGAAGCCTTACATATATGAATACGGGAGGAGACCGTATGCAAAAGGGGCTCAACTGGTCTGGTATTATGGAGGGAATGCTGAAAACACCTCCTACATTTGATAATGGCGCCGGATATGAGTTAACAGATACGATCCAACGTAATTACATGCATGGTAGTGGTTATGATAATCCGTATTGGTCGGTGAACAAGAATCTGTTTCAGGATGATGTAAACCGTGTATTAGGGTATGTTGGATTTAACTGGATTCTAACCAAATGGATGAAGGTTGATTATAAGCTGGGTGGTGACTTTTTTAATACATATCATAAAAACTATTGCGCAATAGGATCAAATATCATTCTCTGACGGATGTGTATATGTGCTAAACTCAAACCAAAGGGATATAAATTCGGACCTGATCCTTCAGTTCGATCATCGCTTTAATAAGCACTGGGCAACCAGGCTGAGAATAGGCCATAATATTTATGAAACCTACGTTAAAAGTGTTGATAGTAAGGCATTGGGAATAGAATTGCCAGGCTTTTACAACCTTAGTAATTCCAATGATGTCAGTTCAAGAGAATACAGTTCTCAGATCAGACGGGCAGGTATATATGGCGATTTAGAACTCTCATATGACCAAATGCTCTATCTTACACTGACTGGAAGAAATGACTGGTCGACAACTCTTCCTGAAGCCAACAATTCATTTTTTTATCCTTCAGCAAGTATTGGTTGGATATTTACCGAGCTAAACTTCCTGAAAGGAAACAAAATAATTCCTTTCGGAAAACTTCGCTTCTCTGTTGCCCGGATTGCAAATGACCCTTTCCCGCATCAAACAGTCACAGGTTATGATCGTGCTGAAGTATGGAATTACCCTACTTATTCCTCCAACCTGTCTTTTCCATTGCTGGGTAAAGCAGGTTTTACCCTGTCCAATTCCCTGGGCAATCAGGAACTGGAGCCTGAACTGACCACTTCCTGGGAAATTGGTATTGATTTAAAGTCTTTGAATAACAGGATATCTGTTGATTTCACCTATTTCAACAATTACAGTGATGGCTTGCTTTTGCCGGTTCAAATGTCAGGAGCTTCAGGGTACTATGAAATAAACCTGAATGCCGCCGGAATGTCAACAAAAGGGATAGAAGCAATCTTATACGGAAATCCTATTCAAAACAACAATTGGCATTGGGATCTTATTTTCAATTTTACAAGATACAAAAACAGGGTGGAGAAAATTCCGGATAATATGGAAGGTTTTCGCCTGGCATGGGGAGATCCGTGGGTTATGGCAAAGGAAGGTTATCCCTATCAAAGCTTTTTTGGATATGACTGGTACCGGGATGAAAACGGGAATGTGCTTATTGACGATGATGAAGAGAGTATGAGCTATGGCTTCCCGCTTGGTTACGATACGGAAGAACTGGTTTATCTGGGCAAGGTCAATCCGGATTGGATACTGGCATGGAGCAATAACCTTAGATGGAAAGATCTAAGCTTTACTTTTTTATTGGAATATAAAAAGGGTGGCAACATGTATAATGGCACCAGAGGATCGCTGTACTATTTTGGTGCTCATAAAGACCAGGAAAACAGAGAACCCGGAGATGAGGTTGTTTTCGAAGGGGTAAAGGCTTCGGACGGATCACCGAATGATATCAGTGTGATTAAAGGACAGAACTGGTACTTCCAGGGATCGGGAAGCACAATTACAGGGATGGGGTCACCATACATAGAAGATGCCGGTTGGATCAGGTTGCGTGAAGTAGCATTGACCTATAGCCTTGGTAGAAAGGTACTGAAAGATGGTTTTATAAAGGGTCTGGATATTTATATTGCCTGTAAGAATTTATGGTTACAAACTAAGTATTCCGGAATAGATCCGGAAACAAGCCTGTATGGGGCTACCAATGAACAAGGAATCGATTATTATAACATGCCGGGCATTAAAAGTTATACCCTTGGTCTGAGGGCCTCATTTTAAATATGATTAAAAATAGCAAATATCTGTTGATTATTCTGTTAGCTGTCCAGGTATTTTTTAGTTGTAAAAAATGGATTGATCCTGATATCAATATCGATCCAAACCAGCCATCAGAAGTTACCATGGGCACCCTGTTGCCGGCTATTGAAGCACAATTGGCTTCCGTCATTGCCGGGGGCAATGATGTTATTGGTTACCCGGCCATATGGATGCAGCAACTGGATGGAGTAGCACGGGAATCGTTGACCTATAGTAATTACATACTGCTACCGACCTCTGTGGGATGGTTTTTTGATGGAGCCTATTCAGACCCAATGATGGATGCTTCAGTTTTAATTGATCTTGCTGATGAAAATAACTCACCCCATAACATAGGTGTGGCAAAAATTTGCCAGGCCATCTGCCTGGGACAATTGACAGATGTTTTTAATGACATACCTTGGTCTGAAGCCCTACAGGGAATTTTAAACCCAACCCCTGCCTACGATTCACAGGAATTTATTTATGAAGAAATTCAACGTTTACTTGATGAAGCTATAACTAATCTGTCAGAAACAAATGAGCCCATAGGTATTGATGGGGATTATTTTTATAAAGGGGATCCTTCCCTGTGGATTAAAGCAGCACATGCGCTGAAAGCCAGGTATTATCTCCACCTGAGCAAACGAAAAGGGAACCAGGCCTATCAAAATGCCTTATCCGAATTAGACCTTGCTTTTACTTCCAATATGGATGACATGCAGTTTAACTATGGCTCCGAGGCTTCAGAATCAAATCCACTGTACAGGTTTGTGAACGACTGGGATGATATAAGGATGGGTGACTATTTCATTAATATGTTAAAAGATTATGATGATCCGCGACTTTCAGTATATGCATATCCAGATGATAATGGAGAATATACAGGATCTGCACCGGGCTCAGGAAATACAGCGGCTTCAAGGCCGGGATCTGCAGTCGCCAATGCAGAATCTCCAACATTCCTGATTACCTATGTTGAACAATTGTTTATGAAAGCTGAAATCATTTATCAGATCAGCAATGATGAAAACCAGGTTAAAGATGTTTTAATCCAGGCAGTTACGGAATCCTTGGATAAATTTTCTGTTTACAACGAAAGCTGGCTAATAGCATATACTTCCTCAATCGAAGACCTGCAGGGCAATGATTTATTTGAAGAGTTGATGACGCAAAAATATATTGCAACATTTTACCAGCCTGAAGTTTACCACAGCTGGAGAAGAACAGGTTATCCCGTTATTCCACCCAATCCTCTGGGAGCAGAAGCTGAGATTCCAAGAAGGTTTCCCTATTCCGGTTATGAGTTGGTCTTTAATAAGGAGAACGTGCCTCAAGGTGTTACTATAACCGATAGAGTATGGTGGGATGAGTAGTTCCGGCTATTTAAACTCAGAGGGGCGCAAACCGAATTGTTTACGGAAACATTCTGTGAAATATGAAGGGCTGTTAAATCCAACATCATAGGCAATTTCAGCAACCGTCCCACTTTGTTTCCTGATCAATTGGGCTGCTGCATTCAACCTGTAGGTACGGATAAATTCTCCCGGGCTATGCCGGGTAAGAGCACTGATCTTTCGATGCAATTGCATCCTGCTCAGGCCAAGCGCCTTGCTGAATACATTTGAGTTAAATTGTGAATCAGCATAATGCTTCTCCAGTATTTTGAACACATTCTGCAAAAACTGTTCATCCATGGAGGTAATTCCACTGTCCTCAAAATCCAGTTTTATGTCGGCATCGCTTTTTTGTATTTTTCTCTGCAGAATTGCACTTATTCGCTTTCGTTGATCAATGAGATTTTTCACCCTCACCTGTAATTCCTCTCCATCAAAGGGTTTGGTAATAAAATCATCAGCTCCTGTTTCAAGCCCCTCAATCCGGCTTTCTTTAGATGTACGGGCAGTAAGCAGAATAACAGGAATGTGGCTGGTGCGTTCTTCTGTTTTTATTTTTCTGCAAAATTCATTTCCATCCATATTGGGCATCATCACATCACTGATGATAATGTCGGGGATATTTTCAATGGACTTTTCGTAGCCATCTGCACCGTCAATAGCTTCGATGATATGAAACTCTTTTTCAAAATACCTCCGGATATATGAACGCATATCGGCATTGTCTTCTGCAATAAGTAGAATTGGTTTGTCTGTATCAAATTCAGTAGTGGTTTCAGTTGACAGTCTGACGGTTGATCAGTTGACAATTCATGTTCCATGTTCCAATTATTTTCTCTTTTCGCTTCTCTCCCCGCCTTCGGCGGGATGTCCCTCGGCTTTGCCTCGCTCCACTTCTCTCTTTTCTCTTCTGGGGACAGATGCGCATCTCCCAACGGAAGTACAATTTCAAATCTGCTCCCTGCTCCTCCGTCATCCTGACGAAGGTCAGGACCACTGCTCACCGATATGGTCCCATGATGAAGTTCTACCAGTTCTTTGGTCAATGCCAGTCCAATTCCTGTTCCTTCGTAATAGCTGCTGTTTTCATGTTCCACCTGGTAAAATCGATCGAAAATATGTTCTGATATGTTCGGATGAAATGCCATGTCCGGTGTCGGAGATGGAAATTGATTACATTTTCGATTGTCGATTGTCGATTGTCGATTTTCGACTTTAATTGCTGACTGCGACTAACTTGTATGCTAATTCTGCCACCTTCATCCGTAAACTTAATTGCATTCGAAAGCAAATTATTCAACACCTGCTCAAATTTTTCCCTGTCGATAAAGGCTTTAAGCTCCTTCTTTCAGGTTTGAATTGTAAGTCAATATTTTTTTGATTTGCAAACGATTCGAAAGCCTGGAGATAAGTCCTGATAAGTTTAACGATATCAATCTCAGAAGCACGCAACTGCAGTTTACCGGATTCAAGTTTTGAAATTGCAAGTAGATTGTTGATCATGTCATGTAGTTTCCCGGCATATTTTCTTGCAATAGCAAGTTCCTTTACATCATTATTATCTTCAGCTTTTGAGAGTAGCTTTTCCAGTGGCCCCATGATCAATGTGAGCGGGGTACGGAATTCGTGGGATATGTTGGCGAAAAACCGTGATTTTAAATGGTCGAGTTCTTTGAGTTTTTCTGATTTAACACGTTCAAGTTCAAGGGCATATTGTGCCCTTGCCTTTCTGCTGCGGAAGAAAAGGATTGCCCCAAGGATAAGGATCGATGCAAAGGCGCCTAGACCATAAATGTAGATTTTTGACTTCTTTAAGGTCAGGTTTTGAACTTCATTCTCCTTTTCCAGAATGGAGATCTGGCTTTTGCTGATTTCCATTTCATAGTCTGCCTGTATCATAGCCACTTTCTTCCAGGCCTGTTCGTTATTGACACTGTCTCTCCAGGCTGTAGCCAGCTTAAAATGCTGAAGTTCAGCGTTCTTATCCTTTAATACTAATATCAAGATGGTAGTATAAGCGATATATTTTTTCCATGTATTCTTTCAGTAAAACGCCAAATTCCAGCTTTTCATTTAAGGACTCATATATCTGATCATCATATTTTGACAGGAAAGTCCTGCACATCTCAAGCGATAAATCGAGGTACTCCCTTGCTTCATTATATCTGCCTGTGGAAATCTTCAATTCTGCCATCCCGTAAAACCATCTCAACTGATTATGTGCATCTCCGTATGTCCCGTTTTAACATATTCAAAACTTTCCTGAAGGTATTTTTCTGCTTCCGCATTATATTCTGGTCCTGACTGCCAGATAGGTTTCCGCAAGAAGTAGACTATTGGTTGTTAGTCGCCGAAATCCTTCTAATTCCCAGATGTTTCTGGCTTCCATATATAAAATAAATGCTGGAATCAAGCAGATAGCCATGGTAAGACTTGCCCAATCCTTCATAATGCCAATACAATGGACCAGGTTTGCCCTGACTCATCAGCCATAACAAGGTGCTTTTTCAAAAGTTTTCCTGGCAAGGATGGTATCACCTGCATCCAGGTATGATTCTCCGAGGTAATTCAATGACATTGATTATAGCAACAGTGTCCTGCAATTGTATGAAGACATGTAAAGCTTGCTGATGATATTTGCATGCCATTTCATGAGATCCGGCATAGGTATGTATGCTGGCAATCTGCGACAATAAATTACCCACTTCAAGCTGCATGCCAAGTGAATCAAATATTCGAAGAGCGGTAAGCTGGTTTACCAGGGCGTCAGTATAATTATTCAATACATACTGGCTGTTTCCCATGCTGTAATGAGCCATAGCCCTGCCTGCCGGATAATCTTCCAATTTAGCCAGCTCAAGGGCTTTCTCCGAATAATGGAAGCTTTTCACATCATCATTCAGTGAATAGGCAAGTGCCAGCCTGGTGTATGCATCAATTAATGACGTACCTGAGAGTTCAGGCAGGATTTGAGACAGGCTGTCGACATTGATGAATTCCAATCTGTTAAAAATCTGGACACGGATAATTCTATGACGGGGTTACAATATTTTCTCTTTCCCAACTTTCAGATTCAGTACGAGAGGTCGTTGCATATCCGGATCCAAACTCACCACCATACCATATCCGGTAGACTGAATCCTGTTTTATCACCCTCGGATAGAACACGTTAGCATCCCATTCCCCTTGCTTACCTGCTTTCAGAACCGGATTTTCAGGCGACTTGGTCCACCGGACTCCATCCTCAGATGTTGCCAGACCAATTTCAAATTTTATCTGGTTAAAGCCGAAGTACCACATTTCTTTCAGGGATTTGTTGGTGGTAACACTATATCCTACCACCCAATGGTCATCCCAGGTTCCTGGCTCACCACGTTTTAAGACAGGATTGGCAGGGTGTTTGGTCCAATGGATCCCATCTGTTGAGGTTGCATATCCCATACTCAATATTTTTGGGATCCGGTTTGGGAAACCTGCGTACCACATGTGGTAAATTTTTCCATCGAAAATGACGTTGGGATTTGTAACTCCAGAATCATCCCATGAGCCTCCTTTGCCTGGTTTCAGGACAGGTTCCGGATGCGCATTCCAGGTCTTGCCATTTTCTGACCATGCAAATCCAATCCCGTAGGAGCAGGACGGATCCTTTGATTCGGCTGTAAACCACATAAGATACATAGAATCTTTCCTGATAACATTAAATGTCCAGAATTCAACAACCCAATCAAGATTGTCATCATTGAAATCCAGGGGATTACCAGGGTATTTTTCCCAATGGATACCATCAGAGGATGTAGCGAACCCAAACTTCCACCTTTGATCATCAGAAGACATCCCCTCATACCACATGTGGTATTCATTGTTTTCAAACAAGATATTGTAGTCTAATGTAAACTCATCCCATTCACCATGTGTACCTCTCAAGAAACCTGTATTACCGGGATATTTGTACCAATTGGTCTGGGCAGCAGTAAAATGGCAAACACCCGCCAGTAGGATTAAGACTGCGAGTACAAAATAAGACCGGATAAGCATCTTAACTGTCATCTTGGGACATGCAATTAATTGAGAATAGTAAATATAGGGAATTTCAGTGACTTGGTCAATTGTTTCAGTGAACACTGAACGCTTGCGCTTTAGCTGCAGCGTTGGCGCATCACTGAACACTGAACAGACAAAAAATTAATAGTTATAAGTTATAGGTTATAGGTTATAGGTTGTAAGTTGTAAGTTGAAATCTAATATCAGATACAGCGTCCGCCGAACAGGCGGATCATGAATCACGAATCAGATATCATCCTGCATCCTGTATCCTGCATCCTGCATCAATAACTTCTCTATATTTGTACTTTCCAACCACAAATCCACTATTGATCATGAATACAAAGATATTCTTCGCAGTCTCAGCCTTATTTCTGATCCTTGGCCAGTCGCTGCAGGCCCAGGACCTGATCATTAAAAGGAACCAGGACACGATTTATTGCGATATCTAGGAAATGGGGACCGAGAGTGTTAAATACCTGCTGCCCGATTACCCGGATGATGTGCTCTTTGCCGTAGAAAATGACAAAGTGTTGAAAGTGGTATTTGAAGACGGAAAGGAAAAGTTTTTTTTTACCGAAATGCAAAACCCGGTGCCAGCATTGAAGGCACCTTTGGGATTATCGGGCTCCGGGTCGGGTACCTGTTTAAATAGTGATTAGTGGTTAGTGATTAGTGGTTAGTGGTTGGTGATTGTCAACTGTCAACTGTCAACTGATCATCGAACGATCAATTTCCGCACTGCAATATCTTGCCCAGCCTGCATTTTAATAAAATACAATCCTGCAGGCAAATCACTTACATCTATCTCAATCTCATGCTCACCAGGCATTTGTTCTCCCTCTATAACTCTCCGAATCATCCTTCCATCAATCCTATATAAATCACATATCAGATATCTGGAACCTGTCCCGAGTACTTCGGCTTTGCTCAGTATAAACTCCGTCGAGGGATCATGAATCAGATATCTCAAGCGTGCAACGCTTGAGCAGGGATTTGGATAAAGTTGAAATTCAATGAATGAACTAATGGGATCGGTAACAGAAACCCAGCCTGTTGCATCTTCCGAGCTGTAGTTCAGGTACTGGTCGTAGGCATAAACCATTACTTCTGTACTCGTACCAACCTCAAGGGTGTCCAGGTCGAGATAAAAATCCTCGAAATTATTAATGACAATCTGGTTCAGGTAAACACCGTCGACTGCTACTTCAACCTTGTTGACCTCCTCATCCACCGACAGGGAGAGGTGCAATTGATCGTCGACAACTTCACATAAAAGTACCTCAAAATCAGGTGCTTCAAAATCATCATACTTAGACAATGCACCGCTATCAAAAATATCAAAGTCTTTTTTCTCATCTCCAACCTTGTTCCCATTTACCCTGATCAAACGTGCATCACAGCAGCCCATGGAATCATTGTGCAAGGTAAAGATATGAGGGATTAATGCCGGGTCATGACCGGTTAGCAGCGATGCTATGTCATCAACTGCAACAGGGTCCTTTCCAGCCAGGATCAATCGCATATTCATCTGATCATCAGCTAACTGTGAAGTGGTATTCGTGCTTACAGGGCCATTTTGAACGCTTTGAAGCCCGTCCATAACGACAAAATCGACAGGCCTGCACATATAATAATCATGGATAAAGTAGTGAAGGTTTGTCCGAGGCAGATTATGATCAATACCAAATCTTAGCAAATTTGGGGGATCATCAGCATATATAGTTGGTGGAGTAGCTCCAATTCCCACATTCTTAATGCTGCCTGTATTACCTGTATAGCAATGGTTTTTCAGAACAGGTACTGAAATAAGCACATCCGCATTATAATATAGTTTATGCATCCAGTAGCGGTTGTTTGCACCATTATATAAGGCTTTACCGGATGGCAGTGAAACACACTGCAGATAAACAGAGTTAGTGTCTCCCCATGCTCCACTGACATCCTCAAGGGGAACAAGGCTGTCAATGCCGGTTATCATGTCATATTCCAGGATATCCATGTTAATAGACGTGATGCCATCGGCAGAACCTTCCAGCACATAAATCTCTCCAGAGGGATTGATCTCACGTACAATATTGACGACTGCCTGCATGACCCGGTAATCAGTGGTTATACCATTGACTTCAGGTAATAGTGTTTGTGCAGCAGCAGTCCCGTCAACCGTAACAACCAGATTTGGCTTCAATACAACTGTATCTCCATCGCTGACAATACCTTCAAGTCCTCCTGCTTTTTCAATCGCTTCAGCAACCATAGATTCTATTTCATCGAATTCGATATCCTCTGCCTGGGCCTGGATTGATTTTACTATCCCGACATAGGCAGCAGGCTCTACAACCATGCTGTTTTCTTCTGTAAAATATTGGATTGCAGGGAGCTGATTCCCCAGTATCTTATTGGTAAGGACATAAGCCTTTGCCATCAGGGGCGTTTGTTTTAATGAAGTGGAGGTGACCATGAAAACTGCCATGGCCAGGGAGAATAAAGCGATGGCGATCACATATTTTGAACGGCGCCACTTGCTTTTTGCTTTGACGAATATCAAGCTGGATGTTAGTATTCCGGTGAGCCAGATCACAAAAGCTGATGCTAAAGGGAAAGCTGCCTGCTGGCAGGGATATGCTGCGCGGCTGGGTTTGGGTATAACCCGGACCAGGAACCAGATCAATGCTACCAGGCCAATAAAGAACAGTATAACCGTTTTGAGGTTCTTAGAACTTAAGTTAGTTCTGTTGAAGATGCTGTTAATCTTTTTCATGGCTCTACTTTTTATATTTTGATAATAAAAGAATGCGTTTAATGGACAATAAGTATCTTTCCGACTTTGCTCTTATTTCCTACCTGTAAGCTGATAAAGTACAATCCAGCTGGCAGGCCACTCACATCAATCTCCAACTCATATTCACCCGGCATCTTCTCTTCTTCAATCAGTCTCTCAATCCTAACTCCATCAATCCTATATAAATCACATATCAGATATCTGATATCATGAATCAGATATCTCAAGTGTGCTACACTTGAGCACGGATTGGGATATACTGTGAGTGCATTTGTTTCTTGAACAAGATATTCATTGTTTCCGATCCAAAAGTCATCATGCATCACTGAATCTAAAAAGTACATTCCCGCTGCCAGGATTTCATCCGAAAGGACGTGGCCATCATCAGTGGTAAGGAATTCATATTTTAAACCTAATTCATCCAGGGTGTCAACGAAACAGACATTCGTTGGATGGAAGTACAGGAAATCGTTAATGCCGCATCCAATAAATAGTCCCGGATGATATGGAACAGTGTCTAGCCCTTTTACAAGCCTTGAGCAATCATATTCTTTCCATTTTTTCTTTACACTATCTACTATAATACCCATAGTATCGTATGGGAACTCGACCTGGTAAGGAAGTATATTTAAGTTGGGAGAGAAGCCACCTGCACCGGTAAACAATAAACCTGTAAAAACCCCTGCAGTATACTGGTAATGATGGGGAGGTCCCGGGTTTTCAAGAATAACCTCTGGTAACCATAAAACCATTGTGGTATCAAATTGCAAGGGGCCATTATATGATGCGACTCCTGCAAATTGTTCATAATATTTGATAGCAAATTTCATGGAACCATAACCACCCATGGCGAAACCCATGATGCATCGATAATTCGGCGAGTTTTTTGTTCTTAATAAAGATTCGGCAAAGGGAATAGCTTCCTGCATGATATAGTCTTCATAGTTGCCATAAAGCACAGAGTTGGTGTACATGCTACCTGCAAATGGGTCGCATTGCCCGTCTAAGCCTACCACAAGCATGGGATGAATATAACCTGTATCGATCATGTTCTGCAATGACTCTAAATATTCGGTTACTTCAAGTATGAGCCCGTTGCACCATGCATGTAATAAACAATAGGGTAGGAGATCGTATCAAAGTAGTACCCCGGGGGCAGGTAAATTCTCATGCTTTTAGTTTCGTCCAGGATAGGACTGTGAAAGGAAGTGTCAAAATAATCATATCCCTGACCTGATGTAATATGATTAAATGCAATCACTGCAATCATTGCAACGGCCAGAGACTTAAGTCTGGTTACCATGTCTCTACTTTTTAAGTTAATTAATAGTGTCAGTAGAGTATCTGGCAGGTAGGACGTATATCAAGAACAACAAAGAGTCTTATAAAGATAATGAATTTCAGTACATTAGTCAATAGAGTGATTAAGTGATTAGTGGTTAGTGGCCTGCCCCTGCGTAGGCAGGGGTTAGTGGTTAGTGTTAGTGGTTGGTGATTGTCAACTGTCAACTGTCAATTGTCAACTGACCAGCAATACCTTGTATCAAGCTCCATGCTTCATCCACATGCCTCTCTTCCAACCTCGTATTTGCTGCTACCATACGAAGTGTGTATTTACCTTTTAGCTTGGTATGGGTGAGGTAGATCTTTCCTGTTTTGTTGATCTTATGAAGAAGATCCTGGTTGATCTTGTTAAGCTTTTCCTCATCATCTATCCCTTTTGGATGGTGGCGGAAGCATACCAGGTTAAGGGAAACCGTTGCCAGAAGCTCAAAATCATCGCTCTGGATAATCTTAGTGGCGATCTTGTTAGCCAGGTTGATGTGCAACAGTATTTTTTCCTTCAGTCCTTCCACACCGTATGTCCTTATGACGAACCAGAGCTTTAAGGCACGGAAGCGGCGACCCAGCGGGATGCCCCAGTCACAGTAATCATTCACTTTTCCCTGTTGACCTGTACGGAGGTATTCAGGGACGATCTGAAGTGTGTTCAGCAGTGCAGTCTTATCCTTCACAAAATAGGCCGAACAATCGAAGTTGGTGAACATCCACTTGTGCGGGTTGAAAACAAAGCTGTCGACATCCTCGATACCATCGATCATCCAGCGGTAGTCTTCCAGGAGCATGGCATTTCCTGCAAATGCCGCGTCCACATGTAGCCAGATATTGTGTTTCCGGGTTACTCTGGCGATATCTGCCAGCGGATCGATGGCGGTCGAACCGGTCGTGCCAATGGTGGCGACCACGCACATGGGTTGGAAACCTGCTTCAATATCTTTCTTGATGGCTGTCTCCAACGAATTCACATTCATGGCAAACTGATCATCAACATCTATCTTAACCAGGTTCGTACGGCCCAGGCCGGCGATCTTCACCGCCTTTTCTATGGATGAGTGGGTTTCTTCCGAGGCATATACCCGCAATTTCTTCTGGTTTGTAAAACCATTTTCATTTACCCGGTAATTACTCATCTTTTCCCTCGCGGTCAGCAAAGCAACAAGTGTCGCCGTGGATGCTGTATCCTGGATGACGCCATGGAAATTCCCGGGGATGCCGGTCATCTGTTTCAGCCAGTTCATCACCATCTCTTCCAGTTCCGCTGCGGCAGGGGAGGTCTCCCATTTCATGCATTGGGCACCAAGTGTGGCCGTAAGCATTTCAGCCAGGACTGAGGGGTAGCTTGAGTTGGCCGGGAAGTAAGCGAAGAAGTTGGGACTCTGCCAGTGGGTGATCCCGGGCATGATGATCTGCTCAAAATCCCGGAAGATATCATCCATAGATTGACCTGTCGCAGGTGGTTCGGTGGGCAAGCGGCCATAGATCTCGCCCGGCTCCACCTGTGATTTCACGGGGTACTGCTCGATATTCTCTATGTAATCCGCCATCCAGTCGACAAATGAATGCGCCTTTTCTCTGAATTCCTTTGCGTTCATGAGTTAATAATTTATGAAGACAAGTTAGCAATAATGTCGTTTACTTTGGTGCTACTTCAAATGCCTGAATGGTTTTCGCAAACTCTATACCCAGGTCAATAAAGCCTTCGCTGTCATAATGCCAGGGATCGGAATAATTGTAATCTTTGGTGCTACGGACAATGGTTGCGTTTCTGTCTTCTCTGGCAAATTTCTCCTGGGCTTCCTGGACCACTTCAAGATAATCCCAGACTTTTCCATCTTCAGCTTCACCCGAATCCGATATTTTCCCAATAACGACAGGCAAATCATCGACCAATAAAGCTGCTCTGATAAGATCCATCAAACGTTTTAAATGGTAATAATATCTGCCCGCAATTTCTTTATCTTCCCTGGCATCACTCTCTCCTTGCATCCAGATGATACCCTGCGGGATCAATATGTCATCCCTGCCATCACCATCGATATCCCGGATCATTTGTGCATTCCTGATGGTTGTTAGAAAGTTATCATACTGATTAATGCCGGTAGTACCTTGATAATCAGGATCCCAGCAACCGGCCTCAGATGCCAGACTGTCTAAGGAAGTGGCGCCCTGGGAATATTTTATAATGGCTATTTTTTCGTTCGGGTAAAAATGATGCAGCCTGGACGCAAAGGATAATTCTACGCCAAACCTGTCAGAAAGAATATTATCTTCATCGCTGAAGCTGAAGTAGGCTCCATGGCCAGGTTTTAATTTTGACCATTTGCCAAGACCACCATTTAATTTATTATCCCCAACAGGATTCCCATGGAAAATCCAGACATTGTCAAATGTAATATTCAATGAGTCAGGCAGTTCAGCAACGTAACCGCATCCATCCATATTTGACTGTCCGCCCAGGTAATACAGTCGGATGGTATCTGCTTGATAGTGTTGACTGTAAATCGTTAATGATAAAAATACAATTGAAATAATTCCTGTTAAATGCTTCATAATTACGATCGTTTAGGTTAAAGCAGCAATCCCATCCCTCACTGCATGAAAACAACTTCTATTTCAAATATACTTCTTTCCTTTAAGGCTGAAAACGGACACTTGATTTTTCAGCACTTTTTTTCCAATCGAATATGTTGTACTTTTATGTATGAGAGGTATTAATGGGTGATGTTTGATATAACACCTGGATGAAAGAGTCAAAATAAAACTTAGGCATTATGAAAAAATCAATTCAAGCAATTCTGAACAACAATATAAACTCAAGGCTAGTCATTATCATCTCCTGCATATTACTCTGGTCTACTCTCAGCTCCCAGGTCATTTATACTGATATTAATGATACCATCCTCACTTTTCCAGAACAGATAACAGGGATATTGGATGATTCGACCAATTATTTTTATTTTGATCTGGACCGGGACGGTGTCGACGACTTTTACTTCTATGCACATTACTGGGAGGAATGGATGAGTCCTTCTGCTCCTGAATACCCGTTCAGGGTTATGCAACTGGAAGCGATTGAGGGTTCAGGAGTACCTTGGTCAGATGGATGTGCAGTAGATTACGGCTTGGACGATGCTATTCAGTCGGAAGAATGGTTCGAATATGGCTTGCTTTTTTTGGATGTTTTTGGAGCTTCAACCAATTGCAACCTTCCATTTCAGGACCGTTATATCGGACTAAGGCTGGAAGAAGGTACGGATTACTTTTATGGTTGGATTAGACTTGATGCTAGCAGAGACACCCTCATTTTTAAAGACTTTGCATATAACAGCGAAGCCAATGCTATCATTCTTGCAGGGCAGACAGGTCCGGCAGGCTTTTCTGAAATGAACAATACTGAAGAGCTATTCTGTATTTTTCCAAATCCAGCTATTGCGACAGTTACATTAGAGTATCAGATGCTTAATAAGGCCTGGGTAAAAGTATCGTTACTGGATTTAAGCGGACATACAGTTAAGAACTTATTTTCAGGATATAAAAACCAGGGAATGCAACAGTTTGTTTTAGATTGTAATGACCTTGAGGCAGGAATCTATCTTATTAGATTACAATCAGATAAAGAAATTCTTACAAAAAAGCTGGTAGTGCAATAAAATCATAGAGGACACAAGAGACACATTGAGACGCATAGAGGCTCAAAGAGGACACATATAACCATATATCATAAATCGTAAATCGTAAACTGTAAACTGTAAATCCATCCGGCATTCTGCACTTACAGATTATGAAAGAACAGCTCCTAAATATTATTGTATATTTGCTTTAATGAATACGCTGCTACCAGACTCATCACCTCATCACTCCATCACCTCATCACTCCAGCCGTCACGTTGTAGATTTGTAATATTAATTGTTTTATTAGTAGTCTCTGTCTCAAATCTACAAGCCCAAATCCCCGGCTGTACCGACCCCCAGGCCAACAATTACAATTCCATGGCAACCATAAATAATGGTTCATGTACCTACGATCAAACTTCTTATACTCCTGCAAGCTTTTTGCTTTTGCCCCAGGAGGTTCATGAATCATCGGGTTTGATATTTTATGATGGTGCCATCTGGACTCATAATGATTCAGGAAATGATGCAATAATTTATAAGATAGATACCTTGAGCGGGGATATTCTTAAAGAAGTTATTATATCAAATTTTAACAATATTGATTGGGAAGAGATTTCTCAGGATGATGATTTTATTTACATAGGTGACTTTGGTAATAATGATGGAACCCGGCAGGATCTTAGGATTCTGAAAGTATTGAAATCAGATATAGGAAGTAAATATTATGATACAGTAAATGCAGTGGCATTGTATTACAATTATTCAGACCAGAATAGTTTTCCTTCAATGCCCAATAGTAATAATTTTGATTGCGAGGCGATGATATGTGTGGGCGATAGTATTTTCCTGTTTTCTAAAAACTGGCAAAACAATAAAACAAAATTGTATGCACTTCCCAAAGCCCCAGGAAATCATACTGCAATCCTGATTGACAGTTTAAATGTCTCAGGATTGATAACAGGTGCTTCTTATAATGCTAACAATGAGACTCTTGTTCTGTCAGGATATTCTTCATATGTTCCCATGTTGTGGATATTGTTTGATTATAATCAAGGGTTTTTTTCGGGGAACAAGAGAAGAATAGATATGCCTGGAATATTGGGCTCGCAAACAGAGGGCATCTGTTTCTATGATGATGATAATATTTATGTGAGCACAGAAGATACCAAGATCTTCTCTCAGAGAGCTTTTTCTATACCTGTTTCTCAATGGCTCTATTCTGCCCCCTCATATGTATACCAGGTTATTTATGATGAAGAGATTAGTATTGTCCCCAATCCTGCAAACAATAAGGTTAGCGTTGAATTAATTGGAAATCAGAAAGCAGAACCTGTGGTGGAAGTTTTTGATCAGATGGGAAATTCATGTGATCTGTATTATTCAGTATTTACTCCCACGGAACAAGGTTGTTCGGTTTCTATCAATGTAGATCACCTTAAATCAGGATTTTATATTATGAAAGTTACCACAGGAAATCGTATTAAAGTAGCCAAACTTATAATAGATTGAACCGATCTGGTGTGCTCACTTTACTCCGTTTTCAAGTGTTCAGTTTGACCGGAATTTTCAATTTGACATCCACTTTTCAGTGTATTTCCGATTTGGAAGTACTTATAGTCCTTGGGAATATGGCATTGAGATGATTGTACTCTTCGATGATCTGATCATGTGATCTGCCAGATTAATTGTTAATAGTTTTTTTGCTAATTCTGATACTCTTTTAATTTTATTCAGAAAGTATTAGAATCTAAATATTTGGATTATTTTTATACAAAACATTCTATCCAATGATAAAAGAAAATATATACTACATCATCTTTGTTGTGGGGACACTGCTTATTGCAATTATTCTTTCCGTTGTTTTTAGAAAAATTGTTAACATCACGGTAAAGAAATATTCAAAAGTTATAAGGACTGACCCGACAAATTTTTCATTTTTGAAAAACGCGATTCCCTTTATTATTTTTACAATCGCCTTTATTTTCATTTTCTATAAAATCCCTTTTCTTAAATCCCTGGGAACGGCTTTATTTGCAGGAGCTGGAATATTCGCTGCCATTTTAGGATTTGCTTCTCAAAAAGCATTTTCCAACATTATTAGTGGCATTTTCATTCTAATGTTCAAACCCTTCAGGGTTGGTGATACGATTGAATTAACAAATAGCAAGAAAGGGATTGTAGAAGAAATCACATTGAGACATACTGTGATTAGAGATTACGAGAACAGAAGGATAATAATACCTAATAGCCAAATAAGTGATGATGTGATTACTAACAGCACTATTAGCGATGAATTAATAAGGAAACATATTGAGTTTGGTATTAGTTATGATTCTGATGCGGATAAGGCCATTCAGATCATTCAGGAAGAAGCAATGAAACACCCATTTTATATTGATCACAGAACTCATGAAGAAAAATCCAAAAACATTCCATCAGTGTTGGTAAGGATGGTTGGTCTTGGTGACTTCACAGTAAACCTGCGAGCCTATGTTTGGGCTTCAGGTAATGACAATGCATTCTCATTACAATGTGATTTACTTAAAAATGTTAAAAAACGATTTGATCATGAAGGTATCGAAATCCCATTCCCCTATCGCACCATTGTCTATAAAAAAGATATTGAAGAGGAGTCAACCAAGCATAACTAAAAAGGTTGGATTACACCCTGGGGCTATTGTTTATACAGGAAGCCCTAAAGAAAGGAAAACTGGGATATCCCTCTTGCAGTACGATGACAAAGAAAGTGAATTCTTCGAAACATTTAGTTTTCCTGACATTAACGAAAAGATAAACCCTAATTTGGTGAATTGGATCAATTTTGATTCTCTTCACGATATTGACTTGATTACGCTAGCGGGAAGTCATTTTAACATTCATAATCTGACTTTAGAAGATATAGTCCATGTTGGTCATATGCCTAAAATAGAAGAGTATGAAAATTACCTCTATTTCACCCTGAAAATAATCAAACCCAATTTTGAGGATGGATCTTTTAATATCGAACATGTCGGTTTTGTAATTATTAAAAATATATTGATCTCTTTTCAGGAAAATAAGGATGATCCATTTAATAATATCAGGGACAGGATCAAAACCGGAAAAGGAAAGGCACGCGGACGAGGCTCTGATTATCTTTTATTTTTATTGTTGGATGCGATTATTGACCAGTACCTACTTTCCATTGAAGCCGTAAACAAACAAATTGCAGATCTGGAAATTGAAATATTTGAAAACCCAAATGAAAAAATTGTTGCTAGAATCATTGAGCTAAAAAAAGTGATTTCAGCATTGCGTAAAATCATATTTCCGGTAAAGGATAGCTTAAAGATGATCACCATTGGTGAAATAGAATTTATCAGTGAGGATTATTATAATTATTATGTTGATATTTATGATCATGCCAAAAATATTGTAGATCATCTGGATAACCAACGCGAAATGTTGACTTCCCTCATGGATTTTTACATGTCGCAGGTAAGCACTCAAATGAACAAGGTGATGCAAACCTTGACCATCATTGCCACTATTTTTATTCCGCTAACATTTCTGGCGGGTATTTATGGAATGAATTTTCAATTTATGCCTGAACTGGACTGGAAATGGAGTTATCCAGTATTATTGATTTGTATGTTTGTACTTGGGATTTCCATGTATATTTACATGCGGCGGAAAAAATGGTTCTGATATCTATAAGGATACATAAATTAGTTTGTTTGCGACCTTGTAATATTCTAAAGCTTTTATGTTATGAATGATATTTTCATTTGGCTGGGTATTATTCTGTGTATAACCCAATCTGCATTATTTTCTGGCCTAAACCTGGCCTTTTTTAGTTAAACCAGGCTCCGCCTTGAAATTGAAGCAGAACTTTCTCCCACTACTGGAGCTATTTCATTTGTTTTTTCTACTGTGCTTATTATTTTTTTGGAGAAATTATTCCACAAGCATATTATTCAAGAAATGCTCTAAGAATGTAATCGAGGAAGGTGAGGATATTATTCCTGAGAGTATCATCAGTTTAAAAAGTGATAAAAACCGGATCATATTCACAAATGAAAATGATGAACCTGAATTTGCACTGGATACTGATGGCTTTATTCGATCTGAAGTATTCGGTAATCATTCTGTGGGAGGCATCCATACTATATTAGTACCTTTGATAAAATTAATTAAGTACTATGGCCACGATGAAAAAAATACTCTTAGTAAGTTTATTCCTTTCATTTGTATTTTGTTTTTTTGGTCAAAATGCAAAGAATTACCGACAAGTCATTGAAAATAATTATGTTCCACAAAAGGTGAGAGCTGAATTTAATAGAAGGTATCCGGGAGCAATTGTAAAAATGTGGTATGTCACCAGCATTACTTATTGGTACCAGGATTATGGCCCTTCTTATTATAATGGGTGGTACCAAACCAGAACTGTGGTAGTTTATAATTTCAACGAACCTCCAAACTATGAAGTAGAATTTCTCAATGATTTTGATAATTGTAGAGCGATATTCAACCGTTATGGTGTCTGGTTTGAAACAAGGACTAAGGTTGTTACCCTGCCTGAAGAGATTGAATCAGCCTTGGACAAGTCTGAATATAATAGCTGGAGAAGGTCTGAGCACAAAGAGCGAATAGAAGCCCCTGGTATGCCTGGTTCAGTTTACAGAATGCAGGTTTCCAATAAACATCTTTCACAAATTATTCGAATCAATGATACTGGCAAAATTGTGCAAATAAAGTCAGAATAGATCTTAATAAATACCCTCACGCCTTATGGCAGCGGTTCCAGAAACAAAATCCTATCACAGGATGTAAGAATTGCTAATAAAACTACATGTAAGATCAGTTTATTCAGTTTTGCTTGTTTCAAAGGCTTCAGTTTGTTTTGAATTGTTATAGCAATGATTATTAAAATGAATATGATTGTATAATAGTACCTGGCAGCCTAGATAAATCAATGGTCGGATGGTCCGAATAAAGATAGGGAATTGCAGGGGATTAGTCAAGGGAGTGGATTTGACGTTTGTCGATTTGACGGTTTTCGATGTGTCGATTTAATAAATCGAAAATCGCTCAATCGTCCAATCGCTACATCGTTCAATTTATCTTGATCATCTTCCCGCCACCAATACCATCCAAGTTCTCTTATAAACGCTTACATAAGAAACAACGAGAAACCCCTATCCACAATGATTGAAAGAATCAGACAAAGTTCAAGAAAACCTTTATCAGGAGGTGATAATCACTCACCCTTCAGCGGAACGTAGTATTTCGTCTGTGTTGGCGTATAAATCCCGAATGTAAGTCCAGCCACGAAACCGTTCAAAAAACTGGTATTTGTTCTTACAACATAATTCTCCTGTCCTGCAGGCAAATAATCTTTTGGATTAACCCTTGTGTTACCACCTGGAACAAGCCCGTACAGGAAGTGGTGTGTCCACTCTTTATTGACTTCTCTAACTGGTTCGGTGGGTTTTACATCACCGACAAGTATTCTTGTATTGTAACAAGATGTAAATAAGAATGCGATTAATGCAAGTACTACAATCTTTTTCATAATGGAAGTTTATTGGTTTGTATGTTAAATAACAAATGTGATTTGCTTGAACCTATAGGAATGGATTATTCTTTAAGCCAACACTCCAGCCACTGATCCTGTTCCCATAACATGTGCATGATGTTCGCACGTGCCGAGTATCCATGTGATTCATATGGCAGCATGACCAACCTGACAGTTGCCCCGTGTCCTTTCAGTGCATGGTAATAACGCTCGCTCTGGATCGGGAAGGTACCTGAATTGCTGTCCATTTCACCGTGTATCAGGAGCAAAGGATGATTCATTTTATCAGCATGCATGAAGGGGCTCATCTGGTTGTAGATCTCGGGAGCTTCCCAATAAGTGCGCTCTTCCGCCTGGAACCCGAATGGAGTAAAGGTCCGGTTGTAGGCTCCACTTCTGGCGATTCCCGCAGCAAACAAATCCGAATGGGTCAGAAGGTTGGCAGTCATGAATGCGCCATAAGAATGCCCTCCTACGGCGACTCTTTCCGGATCGCATACACCTTGTTCAGTAGCATAATCAATAGCCGCTTTGGCATTGGCCACCAGTTGTTCCACAAAAGTATCATTGGGTTCGACATCCTCTTCACCAATGATCGGGAATTCACACCTGTCCATCACGACAAAGCCCCGCATAACCCAATAGATTGGTGAGTAGAAACTTAGGTAGGTGAACCGGTAGGGTGAGGTCTTGACTTGCCCTGCGGATTTCGCATCTTTGTATTCTCTTGGGTAGGCCCACATGATCATGGGTAGCGGACCCTCTTTTCCCGGATCATACCCTGGTGGCAAATATAATGTTGCAGACAAGTCCACACCGTCTTCACGCTTGTACTGAACGAATTCTTTTGACATCCCTTTCAGTGACTCATATGGATGGGGAAAATCGCTTATCTTCAACGGTGCCATTCGATTCACGATGTTACGGATATAATACTGCGGGTTCTCCTCTTTCGATTCCAGGCTTGTAATGATCACACCGCTCCTGATATCAATGATATCAACAATACTCTCATAGGTATTTTCACCATCAGCCTGCCAGAGACGGTTTGTCCCGCCTCCACTGATCTTGTACATATCGATAAACGGACGGTTCCCTTCGGGTCCATAACCCTCTCCTTCAAGGTATAGCCACTTATTATCGTTTACCGACAAGACATTCCATCCATATTCATTCTTTTCCATGATGAATTCACCCGGGTCGGCATAAAGGTCCTCGGTGTTCAGATCGAAGATGATATCTGGTAAAGCTTGATCCTTGTTCGGGTCGATGAGGTACATTTTTGAGTTCCGGTTGGACCACCAGTAGTCTGCCATTATTGCCAGGCCATCGGGCCCCCACATCGTATACTGGTACCTGTTGATCGTTTTTCCTACGAGGTAGTCGTGATTAAGTTCAAAGGGGTAAGCTGCAGTATAGACTGCATCCCTGTATTCGACCTCCACTTTCGGGTCTCCTTCATCCAGAGCTTCTGCCCAGGACAACTGTGCTGGCATGTCGGCCCGCCAGTTGATGGACCGGGGACCTTTCCTGACGGCCATAAATCCTTTGGGCAGGTCCTCAGTAACCGGTACATCGATCACACTCCTTACCAATTCTCCCGCCTTATCCAAAACACTCACTGTATATCCAAACCTGTAGTAGGGCACCAGATATGAGAAGGGTTTGTTGATGGTCTCAAGCTTAATATAATTACCATCGGGCGACAATCCCATATCCATGATCATCGCAGGTTCCGTTAACAATTCCATGTTGCCCTCAAGGTCGATACGGGCCAGTTGTGAGGTTGCGAAATACTCAAAGTTGATCTCATCTATTTTATTCTTCAGAAGGTCCTGGTAAGTCCTGACCGGTGCCTTGGTGCCTGTATTTTCACTTACACGGGGCCCTTCTGGCAGTACGTCTGTTTGTATGAATTCACCTCTCTTTTTGGGTAGAACTTTAATAAGCAAGGATTGATTGGTATTCTCCCATGAAAAAGGGGCACCATAGAAGACATCATTCAAAACCGGTTCGGTCAATTGTGCTGCAGTTGCACCTTCAACATCCAGGATCCAGAGGGCAATCCCTGTTTCTTCTGTAATGGTGAATGCTATCTTTTTCTGATCGAATGACCAGGTAAGGTCGCCAATCAGAGGATCTTCCGGCAAGCCTGTTACTTTGCTTGTCTCACCTGTTCCGATATTCTTCACTTCGATTCCGTAAAAATAGCGTGTGCGGCTTTGTCCGTTCGTTACAGGATTGATCCTTAAGCCGGCCAGCTTATATTCTTTTGCGGCTAACTCTTCAAGACTTTTAAAGTTGGAACGCTTCAAGAGTAGCATCCATTCCCCTTTGTCGTCGATGCGGACACTTGGGAGCGGGGATATATCTGCCAGTTCCAGGATTTCCCTGGGAGGTTCCTGATAAGGAATATTCACCTGGGTAAAGGAAACAAAGGGAATGATTAGAGCAATGAACAATAAGACTTTTTTCATGGATGTAGATTTTTCATTAAAATGAATAGCCAAGATAATGAAAAAAGTGAAAGCCCTCGCCCAAGCATTTTCTCAATTTAACCCATACCCATCAAATTACATGCGTCCATGTGTCCATGCGTCAATCGAAAATCTATATGCACGTGACTTATGCATATGTCGATGATTTAGTTTTATGCAGTAACGAAGCACTCCGTGAGGTAGTTGGCCTTGGGGTGCATTTTTAGGAATGATCTTCGTATAGTGAATTTGATGTTTTTGCTAGATATGTGGAAATAATCAAATAATTAATGGACATGCTTCCAAAAATAATTACGGTCATTAATAAAACATCTAAAACAATCACTGATAATTCTGGAACTCTTTCTCCTGAATCAATAATAAAACATAAGATGGATAATAAAAAAGATATTATCAGGACAATACCTAAATTTTTTAAGCGTCTCATATATCGTTGTTTAACCAAAAAATTACTGTTAAAGATACAAATTATTCAATATAATATTACACTTTAACATAATTTGTATACGTTTCTGCTCTGCCAGAGGTTCTATTTGAAAGATAGCTTTTCGGAAAGCAAGGGATTAAAAGGACATTCCCGTGCTCATCCCCTGGGGATGTTTTATATCCATGTATAGTTTATATTTATAGAGAATATTTACATTATACTGAGATGGACAAAAAGAAGCTAACTGAAACAATTGAAACCTAAAGATAGTGGATTTCAGGGGATTAGTCAAGGAATATCAGTGAACAGTGAACACTGATCACTGAACAGAAAATCATAATTCGTGAATCGTAAATCGAAATCAAATATCAGATACCACGAATCAGATATCAGATATCTTTATAATCTTTCCAACACCAACCTGCTCCCCAGCTTGTATCCTGAAGTAATACATGCCAGCTGTCAGCCCTTCAGCATTCCATTGTACTTTCTGTTCTCCTTGATCCTGCTTTTCCTGCATCGTAAAAACAATCTGAGATTGTACATTGTAAACTGTAAACTGTACATTCTCAGGCTTGGAAAGGGTGTAGGAGAGGGTTGTGGAGGTGGTGAAGGGGTTGGGGGCTACAGATAGTTCAGCGTTAAAGTTAAATTCATATATAGATAAAGTATCACAGGCGTTTTCTACCTCTTGCTGGCTGTCGCAACCAGTTGCGTTATCATGGATTTCTATTGTTCCGTTGGGGCTGGCTATGTAGTCACATACACTTTGAACCTCACAAGTAGATAAAGATGAGTTGTAAGATATAAACATATCCCTACCAATGGAAGATAGATTTCCCATGCCAGTAAGATCGGTTAACTCCCCGTTTCCACGTATTACTAAATCACCACCAATAGTAGTTAAGCCATCAATGCCTGAAAGATCGGTCAAATGTTCGTTACTCCAAAACTCAAAATCTCCATTTATGGAAGTAAGATTGTCCAATCCTGACAAACTGATCAGGTTTTTATTACCATAAACTACCCAAAAACCAATTGTGTAAAAACCAATCGTTAGGTCACCCTCAATACTTGTTAAATTATTTAGGCCAATAAGGTTGGTCAGAGTGTCATTTCCGGCAATTGTCAGGTTTCCCCCGAAGGATGTAACTTCACTTAATCCATTCAAATTAGTGATATCTTCTCCATTTATAAGTACTAAACCTTCTAAGTCTGCACAACCCGGATAATTTACTGGAAAATCGTCGATATCGGACTGGGAATAAAAGTAATAATTGCCATAAGGCAAACAAGGTATAGCAAAGCCACATGCATTCGCTACTTCAGGTGGGTTATTGCAGCCTGGAGCGTTATGATGAATACTAACTTCTCCATTGGGGGCAGCCAGGTATTCACATATGCCTTGTATCTCGCAGACAGAAAGTGAATCGTTATAACTGATCTTGATATTATCCATGGATGACACATCAATGTTCTCTATCCCTGCCAGGCTTTCCAGAGAAAAATTACCCTGAATCTGAATAACCCCTCCAATGAATGAAACAGTCTCAAGGCCAGACAGGCTGGTCAGGGATTGATTTCCCGCTCTGTAGTCAGGATTATTATCTTCGGCATGTCCTATATAAAGACCTCCTCCAATAGAATCAAGATTTGTAAGCCCGGAAAGATCGGCAAGAAGATCATTACAATAGACGATCAAATCTCCTCCGATAGTGTTCAGGTTACTCAATCCTGATAAATTGGTTAAGTTTGGATTACCAAAACAATCAATGTGAGACATTTGTATAGTATTCCTGAAATAGTCACCTATATACAGATCCCCTCCGATGGAAGACAAATTTTCGAGTCCGGTTAAGCTGGTCAGAGCATCGTTATTACAAATTTTAAAGTTATCATTGATTGAAGTCAGACAATCGAGTCCCGTGAGGTTTGTTAGGTTTGGGTTGCCATTATAAAGAGCCTCACCAATCCCAAAACGTCCCCCTATGGAAGTTAATACATTTAAACCGTTAAGATTTGTAATGTCATCACCGTATATCAACACATCACCTTCAATTTCTGTACAATTTGGATAAATTATTTGAAAACTATCGATCTGAGCTTGTGTTGAGAAGGTGATACCTTCTGGTAGGCAAGGTTGTGCTGATGCTGCAATAAAACCGAATATCAGAACAACTGAGATAAATGATAATTTTCTCATAGCTCGACTTTTTAAAGGTTAATATTGGAGTTAGTAGAGTATCTGGCAGGAAAAAAGTTCTTTTAAGAACGTTAATAGTCCTGTAAAGATAGTGTATTTCAGGAGGTTAGTCAAGGAATATCAGTGAACAGTGAACACTGATCACTGAACAGAAAATCATAATTCGTGAATCGTAAATCGAAATCAAATATCAGATACCACGAATCAGATATCAGATATCTTTATAATCTTTCCAACACCAACCTGCTCCCCAGCTTGTATCCTGAAGAAATACATGCCAGCAGGCGCAGAATTGAACTTCACTCCTTGCCAATTGTTAATTCAGGTAACACGATTTATAATGTTATTTTCACTGAAGGAATGTTTTGTCAAATGAGAGGCCTTTTTATACTTGTTTTTGTAGTTTTGTTATTGAATGCGTGCAGCAAGAACGAAACAAAATTGATAAACAATACCATGCTTCCTGATCCTGGACCTCAAGAGCAGCCGCAGATCCGATACCTGGCACTTGGAGATTCATACACTATTGGTGAAGCTGTGGATGTTCAAGAACGCTGGCCAGTTCAACTGGCTGATTCCCTTTCCAAAGCTGGAATTAATATGGCAGAAGCAGAGATCGTTGCACAGACAGGATGGACCACAGGGGAACTTAAACAGGCAATTGCTTCTCACAATCTTCAGGGTACGTTCGAACTGGTAAGCCTGCTTATCGGTGTTAATAACCAGTATCGCCATCTCGACACGGCTGAATATAGGATTGAATTCCGGGAATTATTACAGACAGCGATCGAATTTGCAGGAGGGAATAACAGCCATGTGATCGTGGTATCCATCCCTGATTATGGGGTTACCCTATTTGCCCAGAGTATGGATCCTGAAAAGATCGCGGAAGAGATTGACACATTCAATGCCATCAAATATGATGAAACTACCAATGCCGGTGCGGTATTTATCGATGTTACCCCCATATCAAGGAAGGCTGCTGATGATCCATTTCTGCTCGCAGACGATGGCCTCCATCCTTCAGGTAAGATGTATGCCGAGTGGGTAAAGCTGATTTATCCCATTGCTCGGCAGGTAGTTGAAAACCAAATCATGAAGGAGTAATGACAACATATAATTTTGAAACAGGTAAGGTGTATGCACTTAAGATGGATGAACAGGATCCGCTTCAAAAATTCCGGGATCAGTTCTATATCCCGGAGGCAGATACAATTTACCTCGATGGAAATTCCCTTGGCAGGCTTCCGCTTAAGTCAAGGGAAAGAATACAGGAAGTTATCGATCATCAGTGGGGTACGAGGCTTATCAGAAGCTGGAATGAAGGCTGGTACACCCGCTCAAAGGAAGTAAGTAAGAAGCTGGCAAACATTATCGGTGCAGGTGAAGAAGAGGTGATCACCGCTGATTCTACATCCCTTAACCTTTATAAACTTGCTTTTGCGGCCATGAGATTGCAGACAGGCCGCAGGAAGATAGTCAGCGATGAACTCAACTTCCCAACGGATCTGTATGTGCTTCAAGGAATTATTGAGCAACTCGGATCCGATTATGAACTGGTACTTGCCCGCTCACAGGATGGGCTGACTGTCGACATGAGATCGTTGGAAGAAGTTATTGATAAGGACACTGCCCTGGTAGTGCTATCTCATGTTGCATTCAAGAGCGCATTTATGTACAATATGCCCGAAGTTACTCAGCTGGTCCATAATGCAGGGACCCTGATACTCTGGGACCTCAGCCATGCTGCCGGTGCCGTCCCTGTAGACTTGAATGCAAGCAAGGCAGACCTTGCTGTAGGTTGTACATATAAATACCTGAACGGGGGCCCGGGATCACCCGCTTACTTGTTCGTTAAACAGGAATTGCAGGAAAAGCTTGTACCACCTGTATGGGGATGGTTTGGTGATATGGATCCATTTTCTTTCAAGATCAATTATGAACCGAGCGAGGGTATAAACAAGTTCCTGGTCGGGACTCCTCCGGTACTTTCCCTGGAAGCTGTTAGCCCGGGACTGGATATCGTGCTGGATGCAGGTATAATTAACATTAGAAATAAAAGCCTTTTGCAAAGTGAATACCTCCTTTTTCTATATGAAAAGCACCTTATGGGACTGGGTTTCACCATGGGTTCGCCTAAGGATCCTTCCCAGCGGGGATCGCATGTTTCACTGCAGCATCATGAAGGGTACCGCATTTGCAAAGCGCTTATCGATCCAAGGGGAAATAGCCTGAAAGTAATACCTGATTTCCGGACCCCCGATAATATACGCATAGGGATCACTCCTCTCTACACCTCATTCATGGATATCTTCCTGGCAGCTGAACGATTAATGCAAATCGTGAACGAAAAAGAATACATGTCCTACTCGAAGGAAAAGGATGCGGTTACCTAGCTTGTCATTATCTGTCTTTCTTCCCTCCAAAAACTCTTTTGAACCAAGACTTCACTTTTCCCTCCTTCTTGATGGTGTCTTTTTTAGCGACCATGTCATTCTTCTCATTCGGATCATTATCTTGTTTATGTTTATGGAAGAGTTTATCTATGAAGTATCTAAAACCCGAACTGTTAAAAGCGGTATCACATTCGAAATAGGCTGAGTCTATAACAGATGGATTGAATCCTGTAAGGTAATGACCGGAGAACTCAGCGGATTCTTCCATTTCATTGATCATCATCCCGGTAATTGGAAGTGCCAGGGTGCTTCCACTGCCATTGGCACCGGTTTGAAAATGGATGGCAGGCGACATGGCCCCCACCCAGACTCCACACACCATATCCTCGGTATAGCTGATGAACCAGGCATCACTGTAATCCTGAGACGTACCAGTCTTTCCTGCAATTTCAGAATCAACCCCATAAATGGTTTTTATGGCCTTACCAGTCCCTTCTTTGACGGCATTGACGAGCATCTTGTTCATGGCACCTGAAACTTCAGCGCTCATAGCTTTCTTTAATACTGGCTCTGGGGAGCTAAAGATTAGTTTGCCATCATCATCGTAAATGGCTTCAATCATCACAGGTTCAGGGATGTCACCATAGTTGGCAAACGCTGAGTAGGCAAAGACCAGATCTCGTAAGGAGACCTCCTCGGATCCGAGGGCAAGGGAGGGTTGCTCTTCATCAGGAACTGAAAGACCCAGCAGCTGGGAATGCATTTGTAATTCCTCCAGGTCCATTTTCAAATACAGGTTCACTGAAGGTATGTTTAAGGAGCGGCTTAATGCATACCACACCGGGATTTTCCCACCTGAAGTCAGATCATAATTTTTAGGTTCCCAACCGGGATAATCCTCATGCTCTTCCCATTCATTCAGGATAAGATCGCAGGGTTCAAATCCCTGCTCCAATGCAGCCGAATAGATAATGGGCTTAAAAGCGGAAGCAGCCTGGCGGTGGGCAAGTACAAGGTCGTAGGGCAAGTACCGGAAATTGTTGCCTCCGACCCACACCCGGATCTTTCCTGAAGAAGGTTCCAGCATCAGGACCGATGCATGAAGCATGCTATGATAGTGCCAGAGACTGTCAGCTTCAGACATCTCATGTTGACTTTCATCCCAGCTAAAAACAGCCCTGAATTTCAGGCTGTCAGAAGACGGGTCTAACAGCCTTTCACTGTTTTTCTTTTCCCATTTTTGCCTGGCATGTAGCAGTTTAAGCTCTTTATCCAGGATTTTCTGTTTTTGGCTTAGCTGCATCTTGATGGAACTCAAAGCCATTTCCTGCAGCCGATAGTCCAATGTGGTAACGATCTTGAGCCCATCTTTTTCAATATCAAGGGGATCTCCCTTTTCATTCCGGATCTCTTCCAGAATAACACGGGCCTGCTTTTCTACCTGGTAAACAAAATAGCCAGTCGGATTATCAATCTCATAGTTGGTATAATCCATTTTCAATGGCAGAGCCTTAAGACTATCAGATTCCACTTCATTTATATGCCCTTCATCAGCCATCAGCGTCAATACAGTATTTCGCCTCACAAGAGCCGCCTCAGGGTGAAGTCTAGGATTGTAGGCAGTATTGGCTTTAAGAAGTCCTACAAGGAGTGCTGCTTGTTCTCTTCTGAGTTTAGCGGCAGCCTTATTGAAATAACGGGAAGCAGCTGCTTCAATGCCAAACGTGTTTTCTCCAAAAGGGACGGAGTTAAGGTAAAGAAGGAGTATTTCTTCCTTGTTGTATATTTTCTCCAATCTGATGGCTACAATGGCTTCCCGGATTTTTGTAACCGGCACCGACAGGATACCATGGTACGGCCTACCAAAAAGGTTTTTTGCCAGTTGCTGTGAAATTGTCGAACCCCCTCCGGAACTCTCCTGTCCCAGCAGGATCGTCTTGATCAGGACCCGGAAGTAACTACGTGTGTCATATCCTTTATGCTCAAAAAACCTTTTGTCTTCCGTACTTATCAGTGCCTGTTTCACAAACTCAGGGACTTCCCCAATTTCGGTTCGATTCTCGGCAAAGATCTTTCCTATAAGATGGTTATCAAAGGAATAGATAAGGGAGGCTTCTTCGCTGGTGATGCCCCTCAATTCTGATTCATCGGGCAACTTACCAAATATTCCACCTAAAACTGCAAAATACAGGAATACCATCATGAGAAGTGCCAATGCAATAAGCATTGAAAGATATTTGAGAACTCTAAGGAAAATTCGCATCATATGATGATTTTAATTAAAGAATGAACGAAGCAACAGCTCTTTTCTTGCAGGCCATCCATACAATATTTTTGCCTGTCAGCATAAACATCTTAAGGCTCCGGAATTTGCAATCGGAGTGCCAACCAGGAATGATTGCACAATATGCCAGGGTATGTGATGGAAGTTTTACTATATTTATCTCTGTTAATGGTTAAACTTCGAGAGTTTTGGAAATATGCAAAACACTAACGAGTTATTATCCTCCCCATACGGTCCTATAAAGACACAAAAAGTGTATCTGTAAACAAGTTAGCCATGATGACTATCAGGATCATGACATATTTAATGTTAACGAAAAAATACTGCAAAGATGAAAACAAAAGTATTAATCATAACAATCATCGTTTTTGCATTCATTTTTATGGGTTGGGTTCTTCAACAAAAAGATATTGTATATCAAAATAATCTCTCCCAATTCAAAAATAGTGCTTGGTCTCAAAGAGCTAATATGCAGACGGCAAGAGGTTTGCATTCTGTTGGAACTGTGAATGGAAAAATTTATGCAGTTGGGGGCGGTGGAATTCATGCTAGTGACGCTAATCCAGAAATGTATGTTTATGATCCTGTAAGTGATGAAGCTGGGGATTGAGATATGATTCCAAAGGAGATTGAGTTTGCAATGAATGTGTTGCTGATCCGACCTCCAGCCTTATCCCCAGCCTGTATCCTATAGTCGCACATACCAGTCCGAGATAGCGGGCAAGAAAAGCCAATGAAAGACCTTCTTTTATTACTTTTGCATCTTAAATACGATACAATCAATAATATATGATACCAACACGTGAGGAAGCACTATCGCTATTGAAGCAATATAACAAGAGTGAAAGCCTGATCAAGCACGCGCTCTCAGTCGAAGCAGTGATGAGGCATTTTGCCTCCATTTATCAGGAGAATATTGAAAAGTGGGGTATTATTGGGCTTGTACATGACCTTGATTACGAGCAATATCCGGATCAGCATTGTTCCATGACGCGTAAGATCCTCGAAGAAGAAGATTGGCCGGAAGATTATATCCGATCCATTGTGAGCCATGGCTGGGGCATTTGTTCGGACGTAGAACCCGTCCACATTATGGAAAAAGTGCTGTATACCGTTGATGAGCTCACAGGGCTGATCACTGCATCGGTATTGATCCGGCCTTCCAGATCCATTTTTGACCTGGAAGTACGGTCTGTAAAGAAGAAATGGAATTTAAAACATTTTGCAGCCGGAGCTAACCGTGAAATCATTGAAAAGGGAGCTTGCATGATGGGTCGTGATCTGGATTATATCATACAGGAAACCATTAATGGTATGAAAATAGTAGCAGCGAGCATTGGCCTGGCGGGAGAAAAATAAGTCATTCCATCTTCACCATCTTCCCACCACCAACCTTATCACCAGCCTATATCCTGAAGTACAGACACTTCAGATCCACCAAGACACATTAGTGTATTTTTGCAGTCTGATCAACCCATTACGGTTTCAGGCCCGATATTTTTTATGCCTTAATCCTTTTTGCGCCCCTGCAATATCTTTTTGACAAATGCATAATCAATGTAATATAGTATTCGAATAGAGAACGAATTTGTTTGTGGGGATCGAAGGGTCTCTTCAAACGCACTGAAATAGTTCTCCGACGGGATATCGCTCTCAGTGAGGATATTGTTCTTCCACACAAGGCTCATCTGGCTGCCGGGGGCGAAGAACCAAAGAAACTGCAGGTCTAGGTTGAAGGCGTTGAAGTTGATGTTTTCATTTTGATCATAACTTGCAGGGGACAGGTCCCCATTGCTTTGCAGCGTGTAAAAGCTGCTGTACTCCACCTTTGACCAGTAATACCGGGCCCTGAGGTCCAGCGAGATGTCTGTCGTAAATATATATCGGATGTTGAACACATTGTTCACCGCAAGCACATCGCGCTGACCAAAATAGATGGTGGGGTTTTGCAGTGCATCATAGCGGGTATCTACCCAGCCGTAATCGTTTTGCATGTTATTGTATTCGGACGACAGGGCTAGCATCAGCCGGTCGGATACGCGGTACCGGGGTTCCAGTGCCAGCCAGTATTCCATCCTTTCATTTTTGGGGTGGTAAAATATTCCGGCTTCAGCATCGGCAGCCAGTTTTTTGCGGGGGTCGGAAGATACCTCCAACCCACCGTCCCAGGAGGGGGGGGCATAGTAATACCAGCCATCGACGCGGGGTTCATAGTAGTCATAATAGCCCGATGGACGGTAAGCAATCTCTCCGTAAAATCTCCAGAAATTACGGAAGGTGGTCGAATTGTTGAATTCCAGGTCAATGTATACGAGGTCGTAAGGCTCATAGCGGGTATTGTACTTTGCTTCGAAAGCTGTCCTTGTGTTGAGTATCCTCCAGAAGGGATCGTATATATGGTAGGATATGATACCCGTATTTAGGATCTCGTTATTCCTGGCGAGGTAGCCCATATCATTGGGATCGTATTGCTTACTGAGGACCCGGTTTGAAATGTTATACCGAACAATGCCCCCTGGCCTGTACACATTCAGGAAGGATGTGTACCCCAGGGATGGATCATCTGATTCGAGGTATATCTGGCTCACGTTCAGTAAGCCCTTGACGGCGAAGGTATTCTGATTGTTTACCAGTTTGGCTTCTCCACCTGTTACATTGGCGATGTATCCCCAATCGGGGGTCCAGTAGTTTGTGTTGATGAAGGTGACATAGGAATTTTCCTTCAGGTTCTGATCCAGCACCAGCACATTGTAATTTGTAAAAGGCTGGGTGGATATCCTCCTGGAGGTTCCGGTAATAGTGTCCTGAGCCGTAGCCCATGTATTGGTGGTCATGCCGTTGAAAACACCCAGTCCAAGGCCATTACGGTTTCTGCCGCTGATCTTTGTAGCATTGATCACCTGGGTGAGATCGGGGTTTTTTGTGAGTTTTTCATTGGCCTGTAAATTGTCGCCGGCTTCCTCATATCCTTTGGGGACACTGCCTACCCGGCGGGAATAAAAAATATCGCATTTTTCGAACATTTCTGTCCCTTCAGTAAAGAACTGCCTTCTTTCATCATACCTGATCTCGAAAGGGGTGAGGTTGAGGATGATGTCGTCCGATTGCACCTGTCCAAAATCAGGGATGAGTTCCATGTCGAGGGTAAAGCTCTGGCTGATCCCGAATTTAAGGTCCATGCCGCCCCGGACGAAGCTATCCCATTTCTCCCCGCCCGGTCGTTTTTCAAGGTATCCACCGAGATACGGCGTCAGGGATAACCTCAAGGGGGGGGTAATGCCTTCCATTCCTCGCAGGGTGCCGTAATACCGGAAGATATTTTCGTTGTCATTGGGGATATAGGACCAGGTTGACATCTCTTTATAGCGGTCCAGGTCGCGCCAGATGTTGATCCCCCAGGTCTGAACTTCGGTCCGCGGAAAGCGCAATGCACTGTAGGGGATCATCAGCTCGGCCACCCAGCCCGAATCGTTTATGCTTGTAGCACTTTCCCAAACGGCATCCCAGGTGGTTTCTTTTCCTGTGGTAGTGTATTTGGCGTCGCCCTGCAGCCCGGCAGGGGTGATCTTGAATTCGAACATGGTCAGTCCATCGTTATAAGGAAGGATGTCTATGGTAATGAAATCGGTATTCAGATCTTCACTCTGGTCCCTTTTACCCAGTTCAGCATTAATGCTATCGGGGAATGGGTCGTACATGAAAGCGGCTACATAAAGACCGGTTTCATCGTATCCGAAGCGGATCTCAGTATCATATAGAGGCTTTTTGCCATTGTAGGGTGAATATTGTATAAATCCCGTGGCGAGGGGAAGATCGCTCCAGATGTCAGGGTCAAGGATACCGTCGATCACAGGTATTTTTTCAAGCCGCGCTGCGGTAATGGATTTTACGGCAAGGGAAAGGCTGTCCTGACTCAACCCAGGTGCAGCGCAAAAAAACATAACAAGGAACCACAGCAGTTGCACCATAAGCCCTGCACCTTTATATCCACCTTTTATGTCTGGCATAATATATTCCAGACATAAAAGTACGATATCTTTATTGATTGGATATCAGTGATCACTGATCACTGAACACTGAACAGAAAATCATAATTTAACAGTTTAACAATTACACTAACCCCTGCCTTCGCAGGGGCAGGCCACTAACCACTAGCCACTAATCACTAATCACTAACAATCATCTTCCCCCCACCAACTTTATCCCCAGCCTTTACCCTGAAGTAATACATGCCAGCTGGCAGTCCCTCAGCGTTCCATTGAATCTGTTGTTCACCTTTAGGCTGTTCCTGTTCTATCTTATCGATGAGCTGTCCTTGGGGATTGAAGATGTTTATGGTGACGGTACAAGGTCTATCAAGGGTGTAAGTGAGGGTTGTAGTAGCTGTGAAGGGATTGGGCTATTGATAAATTGTAATACTATTCGTATTTAACAATGATAACTCCTGTAAGCCCACCCCAGAATTGTTCGTATGCAATATCGTACCACTATCGGCTGCAATCCATCCTTCTTCCTCATTGATTGGAAATACCGGTCAAAGTGAACACCTGAAACCGGAGTAAAGTGAACAGTTGAATTTTAGTTTCAGAAACATCCTAATCTGCTGACTTGATGAAAGATGCGATATTAAGGATTCCCTTATTGAAGTGTTCAGCGATTTCCGGAATTAGGTGTACACCGGCTCCGGAATTTGCACATAACATCCACAAACTCTCGTTTACTACCATTAATCATATTGTTACAAATCCCAGAATTAAAAATTAATACTTGAGACCAGGCATTCCTATAATCTGGAAAATTTTTCGATCAGCTCGCTTTTCTTGCGCCGGGCTACAGGAAGGGTGGTACTGTCTTTAAGTATAATAGTGCCTTCCTTATCAAAACTTTCAATATAGGATAGGTTTACTAAATGTGATTTATGAACCCGAAAAAAGCCATGTTCGTCCAATAATCCTTCATATTCTTTCATTGGATAAGATACCACGTATTTTTTTCCTTCCTTTGTAAAAAAATAAGTATAATGCCCGTCGGATTCACACCTTATGATATCTGTAATCTCTACCAGGTAAATCTTATTCAACGTCTTGAGAATAAGTGTTTTACTTTTAGTGCTTGTCAGATTAACCTGCAAAGTTGCCAGCTGCACTTTTAGGTCATTAAAAATCTGTTTTTCAGCCCTTTGTAAAGCAGCTTGCATTTCTTCAAGAATAACCGGTTTTATGAGATAATCCAGGGCGCTATACTTAAAGGCCCTGAGTGCATACTCTTCATAGGCTGTTATAAAAATGATCTTGAAGAATATAAAATCCAGCATTTCCAGCAGGTCAAAAGCATTTCCGTCTGGCATCCTGATGTCAAGCAAAACCAGCTCCGGTTTAAGTTCCCGTATAGCTTCCAATCCAGTTTTTACACTTTCAGCTTCCCCGATCACTGATACACCGGGAAAATGTCCATCGATCATTCTTTTCAGCCGGTTGCGATTTTTGATCTCATCATCTATAATAAGGGTAGTTATCATAAAACAAATATACCCAATTTGAACACCAAGTTCAAATCAGGCATATTCTAAGCTAAAAATGGGATGTAATGCTTTTCCCCTGCTGCTTACAATTTAATGATCTTCTCTGTCACTGCACCAGCCGATGTATGTATTCCAAGAAAATAAAGTCCTGGTGCCAGGGTACTCATATTAAATCCTACCCTGTGCCTGCCGGGCTTTAGTTCTTCACTCAGCAGTAGTCTGACTTTCATTCCTTCAGATGTGTAGAGGTTGACCCTTATAAAGTGTGAATCATGAAGTGTAAACCTCAGTACTGCATTATCTTTACATGGGTTGGGATACACTGTTGATATCAAATCTGATTTGTGTTCGGTAATTCCAGGATTTGTGCATACGCTATCACCAAGGGCATATCCGATCATTCTTTCTGTTCCTCTGCCATCAAACCACATTTTTAATCGGCATTCATGAATAATTACACTGCTGTAACGTACCCAGCGATCATCCCATTCGCCGGGATCTCCTACGTCAAGTACCGGCTCGTCATTATTCTGAACTTCCCACTCAACACCATCCAGTGAAGTGGCATAACCAATCCTGACAGTATCACCATCATATCCTGCGAAATACATAAGAAGGGTGTCTGCATATTTTATTACAGCAGGACCCCAAATCCACGTATCATAAAAGCTTCTTACAGTATCCGGTGACAATACTGGATTATTAAGGGTGTCTTTAACCCATTGAATGCCATCCTCTGAAGTTGCATGACCTATCATGGCTATTTCACTAACTCCCCACCCGGAATACCACATATGGTATTTTTGCAAATCATCATCATAGTATACAGAAGGACGTAAAACAGAATTAGCATCCCACGAGCCTGTTTTACCTTTATCAAGAACCGGCTCAGGATTTAAGATCCACCTGGCAGAATCTTCTGAGTAGTAGCCGTATCCGATCAGGAAATTTTCAGTGAGATATTCAGCTCCGCAATACCACATTTTCAGCGTATCATTAACCCTTACAACAC
Source organism: uncultured Bacteroidales bacterium (assembly GCA_963753055.1). GTDB lineage: Bacteria > Bacteroidota > Bacteroidia > Bacteroidales > B18-G4 > JAUWGC01. The sequence goes on from CAVWAP010000004.1 coordinate 1,133,203, forward strand.
ATCCTGGGAATCTATCTTCATCCCATGCTCCGGAGTTTCCCGGATTAATCACTGGCAGAGTATCGACTACCCAGTTTATGCCATCAACAGATTCTGCATAGCCAATGGCACAATAGCCACTCATACCGGTGAACCACATTTTAAACACCTCGTCTTCAAAAATCACAACAGGAAATACTACCTGACCTGCCCAGGGTATTTGATTGGGATTTAAGACCGGGTTGTTTTTATACTTATCCCAATTTTCCTGGGCATGCACAAACACCGGTATCATTAAAGAAAAAATCAGGCTAGTTAAAAAAATTTTTATTTGTAATCGTAGTTTCATAAGCCCTCCTTTTAATAGTTTAAGTTCACTTAAATTAAATCGTAACTTTATTAAAAATAGTACAAAAGTGCCTGTAAATCAATTTACAATAACTGATCGGCAATGGAGTTTTCCTGAACGGTCAGGAATACATCATAAAAGGTTACGAAAGCAGGCAGAAATTTTAACTGAGCGGCAGTTCTAAAATAACTTTAGTTCCAAGCGGCTGGTTATTATCAGATTTGAGATCAATAATATCCAGCCGGATCTTTTTCTTCATTTTTTTATTGATTGCCAGGATCCTGTCCCTGATAATGTCTGTTGCCAGAGATCTATGCGCTTCTCTTTTTTTGTATTTCATTTCCCAGGCTTTTTCTCTGCCTATTCCATCATCCGCTACTTCACAGATCACCTTTTCATCTTTAAAAGAAAAGTGGACATGGATTTGACCGCTGGCATTCTTATTTAGAATACCATGTTCAATTGCATTCTCAATAAAAGGCTGAATAAGCAATGGAGGGATAGAAATATCCTCAGGATCTAAACGACCATCAACAGATACTTCATACTCAAATTTATTGTGATATCTTAATTTCTGCAATTCCATGTAATTCTTCAATCCTTCGATCTCATCTTCCAGTATTATATTGTCCTTCCGGGAGCTTTCAAGAGTGTTCCTGAGAAGTTTTGAAAATGATGACAGATACCGTGTTGCGCTCACAATATTTTTTTCCTCGATAAAATCCATGATATTGGAGAGGGCGTTGAAAATAAAATGGGGGTTCATTTGAAGACGGAAGAGCTTCTGCTCCAAAAGCGTATTTTTGTGCTCATTCTTGAGTTTATTCTGGCGAAGGAAAAGAAGCGCGATAAGAATTAATACAGTGAACAGGATTCCAATCCCGATATTGAACGCACGAGCTTGCCTGACCTTTAAATCTTTCAATTCATTATCCCGGGCCAGCAAAGCAATCTTTTTTTCTGTTTTTTCATTTTCATAGTCAGCTTCGAGCATAGCTATCATTTTCTGGTTTTCTCCCCGGTTTATTTCATCTGTCATATTTTCCCTGAGCTGGTATTGTTCGAGGGCTTTTTTATAATTACTCCTTCCAGAATAAAATAAATACATGGCATCATGCAACCGGCGCCTGTAGTGTCTCATGGCCAGTTGATCGTTGTATGCATAAAAGAGGTATTTATAATTTTGAAACAAAAAATTTTTAAGCCCACTGTCGGAATGTTTTTCTGCTTCCATAAAAAGTTGTTCAGCTTCTTTAAAGCGGCCTTGTTCTGCTTTTTCCTCAGCCAGACTCTTATTGAGCATAAGCAGTAATATTCCATGCTTAAAACTGTAATTCCCGGGAGAATCTGAAACATCAATACTTTTTGCAACTCGTTTTGCCTGTCTGATATAATCATACCCATCCTTTATGTAATCTTCCCTTCCCAATTTAGTGTAGATATTACCAATGTTATAAAGAATACCGGCCATCTCAGGTTTCACTGCCTCACCTGATTCAAAGCGCTTATGGATATTCTCATACGCCATGTAATACCAGTCTAATGCCGTGTAAAGGGTCAGAATGGTGTCATGTTTCTGCTCCCATATTGAATTATAATTGTTGCCATACATCATATACACCTTAAATAATAATTTGGGATCTGGATATTGATCAAGTATATCTAGTGCATGGTCAAGATAAAAACTAACTGAATCATTATGTTGCGGCCAGCTTAATTTATATATGTGGCTCAGGACATATGCAGTATGAGCTTCTCCTTTAATATCAAATATCGTCTTATAAATGTTTAATGCCTCTCGGCAATACCTGTATGCCATATCAAATCTTCCCGCTATCCAGTTCTGAAATGAAAGCTCGATATAGGTATCTGCAAGTTTTTCGTTGGGATCCAGATCTTCATAAATCCTGAGGGCATTAAAATAATTGATCGTCGAAAGCTTCACAAGGTCCGCATAAGCATAAGCCATTCCCAGGTTAAAATATCCATCCCCCTGGCCTTTAAGGTAGTCCTCCTGTTCCGAAAGAGAAATATTATTATGTGCGATGCTGATACAACTATCGGGATCGTCGCGGCACAGAGCCAGGGAAAGCTTATTCAGGGCATCAACTTTTTCTGTCCCTGCTAACTCTGGAATAACCTTTTGCAGGCTATCTACATTGATCTGTTCCATCTCCCAGGCGAGTTGGGCCGGAGTAAATAGAGGTAGTAAAGAAAATAATAATGTTGAATAAACTACTGTCCTAATCTTAAGTGCTTCAATCAGTTTAACTTCAGTCATGGTTGCACTATTGAATTTTGTCGTAGAGTTAAAATAGTATCTGGCAGCTCAGACACTTCAATGGTCGGAAAGATATATAAAGATACTCAAGATGAGAGGGATAGTCAAGTAAATGAAACCAGCTTTTCACGAGCATTGCGAAGTGAAGAGCAATGGTTGAATTTATCCCGCGGAGCGGAGTGAGGCGGGAGTCAGTGAACACTGATCACTGAACAGCAAATCATAAATCAGATATCACGAATCAGATATCAGATATCTTGATCATCTTCCCCCCACCAACCTGATCCCCAGCCTGTATCCTGAAGTAATACATTCCAGCCGGTAATCCTTCAGCATTCCATTCAATCTGCTGTTCCCCTTTTTCTTGCCTTTCCTTTATCTCAAGCACGACCTGAGATTGTACATTGTAAACTGTAAACTGTACATTCCCGGGCTTGTCCAGGGTGTAATTCAGGATTGTTGATGTGGTGAAGGGATTGGGGTATTGCTTAATTTTAAAAATGTTCGACACTATTTTCGGAGATTCATTCATCTTCACCATTCCACCATTGTCTGTATAAAAAATCGCTCCTTCACCTCCCACAACCCATCCTTGAGATGCATCTGTAAAGCACATACCCAGGAGTGCAAACTGATGCAGTTTATCCTGCAAATACCATGAATTTCCGCCATTACCAGTGTGATAAACATACCCCGAAACACCAAACATGTACCCGCTGAGAGTATCTGTAAAATAAATTCCATAAATAGGCGTATTTATTCCTGTTGAAACACTATCCCAGGTGCTTCCTCCATTTAATGTTTTAAGGATTTTGCCATCAATGCCACAGCACCACCCATGAAGGCTATCAACAAAAAAAATATCACGCAGATTAAAGTCTTCAAATACCTGGATGTTCCAACTGCTGCCTGCATCATTGGTATGCAAAATTTCATTTCCTCCCGCAGCCCAGCCATTATTGTGATCTACAAAATGAACTCCCCATAGATTCACATCAGTTCCAGAACCCTGTTGCTCCCAATTTAACCCGCCATCTGAAGTATACAAGATAGTTCCTTCAAACCCAACAACCCATCCAGTTTCTTCGTCTGCAAAATGGCTGTCGCAAAGCGGTTTGGAAGTTCCGCTATTCTGTATATCCCAGCTATAACCCCCGTTAGATGATTTGAGTATTATCCCATCAAAACCTATCGTCCACCCATTTTGGTTATCTGCAAATTCAATATCCATAAAATAACTGGGCACTCCGCTTGTTTGCTGCATCCAGGTAATACCGCCATCTAATGTGGAAAGAATTGTCCCGTTATCACCAGCAGCCCAACCTAAATAATTATCTATAAAATCCACCCCAAACAAGGATACTAATGTTACATAACTGGATTGATAATACCAACTAGCCCCACCATTAGTCGAGTGCAAAATATCCCCATGGGAACCTACACACCACCCTGAATAATTATCAATAAACTGTACTGAAAATAATCGACTGTTGGGCTCTATTCCCTGCACATTCCACTGAATACCCCCATTTGTAGTATTCAGCAATAAATTCGCGCCAACTGCCCAGCCATGTAAGCTATCAGTAAAAAATACACTTTCAAGACGGTCATAGAACCTGTTATTTTGAAATTTCCAAGTCTGTCCGCCATCCGATGAATGCAAAATCGTACTATTATCGCCAACCATCCATCCATTTTGCAAATCGGGAAAATAGATACTCCAGCAAATTGTAATTGAATCGCTCAGGATATTCCAGTTAGATCCCCCATCAGAGGTATGAATCACAAAACACAGATTATCCGGGTAGTTCATTTGTACTATAGCCCATCCGTCAAGGCTGTCATAAAAACAAAAATCCAATAATGCAGAGCCAGAAGATGTTGAGGTGGAGTATTGTAAATCCCATGACAAACCACCATCCGTTGTGTGAAGAATAGCCGTGTCGCTTAACAACCAGCCATTAAGCTCATCTATGAATTTAATATTGTAAATATGGCTTGTGCCACTGGTTTGTAGCTGCCAATTTGCACCACCATTTGATGTATGCAATAATGTTCCTTCTTCTCCACCAATCCAACCATTCCATTGGTCAATAAAAGAAACACAATACAATTTATTTTTAAATGGATTAACCTGTGGTTCCCAGTTTTGACCGCCATCTGAAGTGCGAATGATGGTACCATTCGCACCTACAGCCCATCCATGGTTAGCGTTAATAAAGCAATGATCATATAAAGAATTACCTTGTGGTACAGGATTTTGCCATTGCCATTGAGCATGAATGGAGGCACAGGTAAATATCAAAGCCAATATTGTTGTTAATCTTTTCATGATCCATGATCTCTTTATGTAAAGGAAGCTAAACTGAGTATCCGGCAGCACAGATACTTCGATGGTCGGAAAGATATATAAAGGTACTTAAAAAGAGGGGGGTAGTCAATAGATTGAGTGACTAGCGACCAGTGGTCAGCGACCAGTGAATCACTAACCACTAGCCACTAACCACTAGCCACTATTCCATCTTCACCATCTTCCCGCCACCTACCTTATCCCCAGCCTGTATCCTGAAGTAATATATCCCTGCTGGTAGTCCTTCAGCGTTCCATTGTAACTGTTGCTCTCCTCTTTCCCGCCATTCCTCTATCGTATATACAATCTGAGATTGTAAATTGTAAACTGTAAAGTGTATATTTTCAGGCTTGGAAAGCGTGAAAGAGAGGGTTGTGGAGATTGTGAAAGAGTTCGGGGAGACGTGGCATTCTTCGAGTATATACCTCTCCACAACAGAAACAGCATTCGCTTCACAAGAATCCTGAACTTCTTCAGGGCTGTTGCAACCGGAGGCATTGTGTTCTATTGTATAATCAGCACCAGGAATCGCAAGGTATTCGCAAACGCTTTGAACAGCACAAGTGGATAAGGAGGAATTAAATGAAATTCCTATGAAATCAATTGAATTAGCATAAATATTATCTAATCCTACTAAGGTAGATAAGCTTTCATTACAGATTATTATTAATCCCCCTTCAATTGATGTAAGGTTATCAAGGGCAGTTAAATCAGTAAGAGAAGGATTTCCAAAACAGGCACCTTCCCAACCTCTTAGACCAATTTGCAAAATTCCTCCTATGGATGAAAGGTTATTTAGCCCATATAAATCAACCAGTGATGCGTTATCAAAGATAAAAATGTCTCCTTCAACAGATAAAAGGTTGTATAAACCCGATAATGATTCAAGGTTATCATTTTGGGAGATGGCTAAACTCCCCAATATATCATTGATTCCCTGTAAGCCATCTAGATCAGAAAGAGATGCATTACCATATATTTCTATATCACCCCCAATAGAAGTTAATTCTTCAAGGCCTGTCAGGCTAGTTAAAGAATCAGCTCCTTCAATCTCAAAGTTGCCCCCAATAGAAGTCAATCCCTCGAGTCCTGTCAGGCTGATTAGGGTACTAGGTCCAATACCAAAGTCTCCCCCGATTGAAATCAGTCCCTCAAGTCCAGCCAGGTTTATTAGGGCATTATCCCAAATATAAAGGTTACCCCCGATTGAAATCAGTCCCTCTAATCCAATCAGGTAGATCAGGGAATTATTATTATTAATTATAAGGTCTCCTCCAATTGAAATTAGATTCTCTAATCCTGAAAGGTTTGGTAAGTTGGCATTATGGTGGATAAGAAAAGTACCTCCAATGGAATTAAGTACATTTAAACCATTCAGGTTATTTATCATGCCTCCACTATGAATGTTCACATCCCCTTCTATTTCCGTACAATTGGGATAGTTTGTCTGAAAATTGTCTATCTGCGTTTGGTGATAAAATTCAATACCTTCTGGAAGGCAGGATTGTGCAATAACTGCTATTGGAAATACTATGGATAAGAATATCAAGGCTATTGTTTTCATGGTTAATTGATTTGAATTAATAATAATGTAATCTTAGTATCTGGCAGCACAGACATTTCGATGAGGGCGAACGGGGTACAGAAAAATCACAAATCATGTACACATGTACACATGTTCGCATTTAGCATGGATTACTTCGTAAATGTGTCCATGCGTCTATGCGTCCATGCGAATATGACTTAGTTATTCCATCTTTACAATCTTCTCACTACCAAGCATCTCACCGGCCTGTATTCTGAAATAATACATGCCAGCCGGCAATCCTTCCGCGTTCCATTGCAGCGTTTGCTTTCCTTTCCCCTGTTCTTCCTCCATTCTATACACTATCTGAGATTGAACATTGTAAACTGTAAATCGTATATTCCCTGGCTTATCCAGCGTGTAAGAAAGGGTTGTGTGAGTGGCGAAGGGGTTGGGATACACTGTTGAAATTAAATCTGATTTGTGTTCGGTAATTCCAGGTGGAGTCGGCAGGGTTTCACCAATGGCATAGCCGATCTTCAAATGACTCGCTAAATCTCTAGTTCCATCATACCACATTTTTAACCGGCCTTCATGAATGAGGACACTTTTGTAACGTACCCAGTCCTCATCCCATTCACCTTGTTTCCCCACATCCAGTACAGGTTCGTCGTTGTTTTGAACTTCCCAGTTTATACCATCCAGGGAGGTAGCATATCCAATCCTTAAATATTTGAATGTGGCGGAGCTGGTTCCGTCCCATCCTGTAAAATACATACGAAAAGTGTCTGCATATTCTATTACATTTGGCCCGGAAGCCCAAACGTCATAAAAGCTATCTGCTGGACCCGGTGATGTAACAGGATTATTTAGGGTATCTTTGATCCAATTGATACCATCCTGTGAGCTTGCATAACCCACCAGGGCGGGATTAAACCATGATCCTCCTTCCCATCCGAAGTACCACATATGGTATGTTTGCCCGTCATAGATTACAGAAGGCCCGTTAACAAAAGCATCATCCCAGGAGCCTGACGAACCTTTTTCCAAAACAGGTATAGAATTTAATGTCCATTTGGCTGAATCTTCGGAGTAATAGGCATATCCAATAGCAAAGGTGAAAGCGTTATCCTCAGAACCAACAAACCACATCTTCAGCGTATCATTTACCCTTAGGACGCTTCCCGGATATCTATGTAAATCCCATTCTCCCGGGTTTCCCGGATATATCACTGGTTTGTCATCAATGATCCAGTTGATGCCATCCATTGACTCTGCGTAAGCGATACCACATTTGTTACTCATGGTATCTTTTCCACAAAACCACATTTTGAATACATCGTCTTCAAAAATCACAACAGGGAATGATGCTGTATTAGTTGACCAGGGTGCAGACTCTATAACCGGGTTGCTTTCGTATTTTTCCCAGTTTACCCAGTCTTTTATCCAGTCTTGCGCTTTCGTGTGTGAATGAAATGAAAATATAATGACCAATACAAGCATGATCGTTTTGATGTGTAAATGTTTTTTCATGACAACCTCCAATTTTTAAATGAGTTAGCTTTATGCTTTAAAGGTATTGCATGAAAGATCTTTCGGCATTCACTATTGTTGCAGACTTTTGCCCAAATGTAAACGAATAGAGAGGGTTGCCATATGTAGCATTCAGCTGTTGCCTAGGAATGATCACTCATATACGTTGAGGGTGACTGGCCAAACAACTTACGGAAACTTCGTGTGAAATATGATTGTGAACTGAACCCGACATCATATGCAATTTCACTAACGGTACCGCTTTTATGGACCAGCATTTCGGCCGCCTTATTTAAACGAACAAAACGCAAGAACTCTGAAGCCGATTGACCGATCAGAGCCCTGATCTTGCGGTGCAATGCCTGGCGGCTCATGGCCATTTCTTTACTGAAGCTGTTCACATTGAAATCGGGTTCCGATAAATGCTTGTTTATCACATCCAATGATCTCTTAAGAAACTTCTTGTCCATATCAGAAAGTCCGGATGAAGGAATCATTAAAGTGGGGATACGTTTTTCATTCCAAAAATCGGCAATAAACTTTTCCCGGAGTCGCTGCCTTTGCATTACCAGGTTTTTCACCCTTACCCCAAGCTCTTTTTTATCGAAAGGTTTAGCCAGGTAATCATCCGCACCGGTCTCCAATCCCTCGATTTTATCTTCAGAAGAGGCCCTGGCTGTTAGCAGTATGACCGGGATATGGCATGTGCGCTCATCCGATTTGACTTTCCGGCAAAATTCATTGCCGTCCATCCCCGGCATCATCACATCGCTGATGATGATGTCAGGAATGGTTGAAATGACTTTTTCAAATCCATCCAAACCATCAACAGCTTCTAAAATCCGGTACTCTTCTTCGAAGTATTCACGGATATAGATACGCATATCGGCGTTGTCTTCAACGATAAGCAATAAGGGATTCCCGGTTTTCTGTCTCAATCCCTCACTGACTTTCTCCACCATTTCGGGAGAGGACAAGGCCGGCGGCTGGCCAGCAACTGAGGTCGGACGACTTGTCTCTATCACTTCTTTTCCACTAATCTCATCCTCTCTCAGATGATCCTTCCCTAATGGCAGGATCACAGTAAAAGTGGTTCCTTTACCTACTTCAGATTCAACACTGATTCTCCCATGGTGCATCTTCACCAGTTCTCTCGCCAGTGTCAGCCCGACACCGGTTCCCTCTGCGTGATTTCTGATGCTCTCTTCTGCACGGTAGAAACGGTCAAAGATGTAGGGGAGTCTGTCTTTATCAATTCCTGAACCAGTGTCAATGACAGATATGATTACAGCATCTTGAAGCTTGTGACGCGTGACGCGTGACGCGTGACCAGGGTCTTGAGTCCTTAGTCTTGCGTCTTGTGTCTTGCTTCTTGCCACTTGAAGCGTTATAGATCCACCATCACCAGTAAACTTGAAAGCATTCGAGAGCAGGTTATTCATGATCTGCTCGAACTTTTCGCGGTCGATCCAGGCGTTTATTTTCTTATTTTCAGCTGTGAATGTTAATGATATGTTCTTCTGTTTGGCCAGGGATTCGAAGGACTGGATATAGTTGTTCAGTAGATTTACGATATCTGTTTCACAGACTTGCAACTGCATTTTCCCAGATTCGAGCTTTGATATATCCAGCAGGTTATTAATGAGGATCCGCAGTTTCCCGGCATAGCGGACAGCTGTTTGGATTTCATTTCTGGTTTGATCTTTAAGGTCGGTGGCGAGAGCATTTTTCAAAGGACCCAAGATAAGTGTGAGTGGGGTACGAAATTCATGAGACACATTGGCAAAGAATTTTGATTTGGTGTGATCCAGTTCTTTCAACTTATCGGCCTCTACTCTTTTAATATCCAGGTCATGTCGTAATTTTTGTTCCTTATATGCGAACCTGATCTTTCTTTGCCTTATATAATACAAGATAACCAGAACCATTAGTAGAACAAATCCTGTCAGGGAAAAGAGAATAATCCTAGATTGCCTGATTTTAATGTCTTGGAGCGCTTTTTGGTTTTCGAGTAAGGAAATTGTATTGTTAATTTTCTCATTTTCTGAATCAGCTTCAAGGATGGCTACCAAATTTCGGTTCTCTCCCTTGCTTATTTTGAATCTGATCTTTTCTTTAAGTTTGTATTGTTCAAGGGCATGTTGATAATCACCTTCTTGGAAAAACAATCTATACAATCCAATATGTGCAAGGTATTTATTATATCTCAAGAAAAATTGAGTATTGTAAGCACGGAAAGGGGATTCATATTCTTTAAAAGAGAAATTATCCAGACCCTTGTCCGCAATATCGATTGCTTTCAGGTATAATTCAACTGCCTCTTTATGTTCACCCTTCATTTTTTTATCCATGGCCATATTACCGTAAATAAGGATTAGCACGCCATGATCCGGATTTACATGTTCAATAATATTTTTTGCTTGCCGGAGATAATCATATCCTTTCATAATGTTTTCTTCCTCGTCAGTATCAATATAGGTAAATCCAATATTACTTAGAATACTACTTAATCCTACACTGGTTGTTTCGCTTGAATCATAACGGTCTTTCATAACTTCATACGCTTTAAAAAACCATTCCAATCCCTTGTCGAGGAAGTCAGCAGAATCCTTGTTCTCATACCATTTGTAACAATAACTATTCCCATAATTCTGGTAGGCCATAAAAAGCAACTTGGGATTGGGATGCTGATCAAGAATTTTCAATGTATGATCAAGATAATACATTGCAGAGTCATATTGATGCGTTACACCATAGTTAAAAAAATGACTTAGGGTATACGCTGCATATGCTTCTCCTTTAGGATTTGAGACTTTTTTATAAACATTTAGTGCCTGCCGGCAATACTCAAGTGCTTTGTTGTATCTTCCAGCTGTCCAATTCAGCAACGCCAATTCGAGATAGGTTTCTGCAAGCTCATTGATAGGATCTAAATCTTCATAAACCCTTAGTGCATTTAAAAAATTTATGGTTGAAAGTTTAAGACTGTCTGAAAAAGCATAAGCCATTCCCAGGTTAAAATAACCATCACCTTTGCCTTTGATATAGTTAGCCTGTTCGGAATAATTGATGGTATGTTGAGCAATAGAGATACTGCTGTCGGGATCATCACGGCACAGGGCCAAAGAAAGCTTATACAAAGCATCAATATTTTGTTCCCCTTTTAAACCTGGAATAACCTTTTGCAGGCTATCTACATTGATCTCTTCCATTTCCCAGGCAAGTTGAGCACGACCGAATTGAGGTAACAGAGATAATGATAATATTAATAAAAGGGATAATGATAAAGAGTATTTTACAGAAAAGAATTGCATAATCTCTTATGTTTCAATCAGTTTAGCTGTATTAAATTAGTACCAACGAAACTTATTGTAGAGCTAAGTGAATACTTGGCAGCACAGACACGTCAATGGTCGGAGAGATATACAAAGATACTCAATATGAGAGGGATAGTCAAGTAAATGAAACCAGCTTTTCACGAGCATTGCGAAGTGAAGAGCAATGGTTGAATTTATCCCGCGGAGCGGAGTGAGGCGGGAGCCAGTGAACACTGAACACTCCCGATAGCTATCGGGACTGAACAGAAAATCATAAATCAGATAGTCACGAATCAGATATCAGAGATCTTAATGATCTTCCGTTAATGAGAACCAGATATTGACAAGGTCCATGAATCCATATTTGACCTCATTCTAATTTTTTTGTATATTGCATACGTAAATAGCCCTATGGGCTTTTTTTATCTGTTCATACGGATAAATATTTACACCAATTAAACCCTAAAAAGTAAGCAGAAGATGAAAAATTTTACGACCTTTTCCAGTGGTTGGATAGCCAGTATATTCTTAACCGGACTACTGGTTTTTCTTATATTGAAGATAGATCCAGTTATTGCCCAACAAGGTGTTGTCCCGGTGACAATACCTGATGGAGGATGTGCAATAGATGGAAACCTCCTTGCCCGGACACCATCAACTCCACCCTTCTCACCTGACCATGGTGATTTCCTTGCCAATGAAAACGCGAACGGTACGGGAGGGAATGTGTTCAGCTTCATGGGTATACCTTTAGATTCCAACACAGCATTTCATGTTATTGATGGCTATGATGCGGCTGACTTAGGCATCTTTACCCAGGGATCGAAGTTCAATCATGATCCCAATAATTGGGTATGGACAAATGGGAAACCACCAGGCAAAGATGATATAAACCATGTTCTTTTCTTTTTTTCCGACAGATACCCTGGGGAATATTTGGTTTACCGGTAGCAGCGACCGAAAGAAAACCAATGGGAACACTTACATGGATTTTGAATTGCTCCAGAACCCAGTATATAAGAATACTGATGGGACCTTTACTTCAATGGGACCGGATGGAGGGCGGACCATTGGCGACCTTGTTCTCTCCGTTACCTATACAAATGGAGGAACCCTGCCTCAAATGTTTGTTTACCAATGGAATGATACAGGCCAGGGAGCATTTGACTATGTGTTGGTTAACCAAACAGCTGGAACAACTTTCTTAGCAACCAATGAAGAGAGCGCCATCCTTGTTCCATATGGTGCGTATGGAACAAACATGTACGAGGAATCAGCCTTTACTGAAATTTCATGTAACCTGAATGACAGTTGTACCGGGAACTTATGCTTGTTTGGATATTAAAACCGTCATTGTGAAGACAAAGGCATCCCAGTCTTTTAATGCCGTTCTAAAAGATATGATCGAGCCCGTACAGGTTGATATTAGTTCCGCTCCGGTTGTCAGCTCAAACGATGAAACGATCTGTTTGGGTGATACAGCCATACTCTGTGCAACTATTAATTCAGGAACAGGCCCTTATACTTATTTGTGGAGTACCGGCGATACTACCCCATCTATAATGGTTTCGCCAGACACTACAACAAATTATACTGTCGTGGTAACGGGTATAAATGGCTGTCCTTCAACACCAGACACATCTATTGTAACGGTACTAATAGCTGAATGCTTCATTATGGGCCCTGATACGGCTTGCCCGCAGGGTACATATCAATTTTACGGTCCCGACACTTTAAGTTCATATGCCTGGACCATTCACGGTCCTGCTACTATTGTAGGTGATACTTCCGGACAAATGGCAGAAGTGCATTGGAATGGAACCTGTGACACCTCATTCATATTAGAGTTGGATGTAACGGGGTACTTTGGGTGCTCGAGTACTTGCTCAAAATTGGTCTACCTTGTTGATAACACAAGCCCTGTCTTCACTTATGTCCCGGAATCCCTCACGCTCATGTGTGCATCACAGGTTCCGGCTGCATCGATTGATTCCATAAAGTAAGTGATAATTGCAATGGAAATATCATGCTTGCAGTGTCAGATTCTATCACCAATGATTCCTGTGTAAATCAGTACACCATCACCCGGACATGGACAGCTACTGACAGCTGTGGTAATATGGCAGTTACATCTCAGATCATTAGATTTTAGATACCATCCCACCAATATTGATTGGCATGCCCGCCGATACAGGTGTATGTTGCGCCGATTCCATACCGCTGCCCGCCAATGTTACGGCTATTGACAGCTGTGATGGTGCCGTGGATGTTGTACTGACTGAGGTCGTAAGCGACAGCACCAGCCCATTCTATTTTACGCTGACCCGTACCTGGACTGCAGCTGATACCTGTGGTAACAGCATATCTGACAGCCAGGTGATAGAAGTAAATGACACACTCTATTCTGTTGGTGTCGGCAAGGTGAATATGGACAATATTATCCGGCATTTTAATGTATCGCCCAATCCATTCAGTAGTACCTTAAACATAGAATTCAGCCTGTATCAGGATATGTATGTATCCCTGGAGCTATACAACTATACTGGTGTGAAGCTACGTTCCATTTATCAAGGCATTGTGATAGCGGGCACCAATGTTTCATTGCAACTGACCGCTGATGGAGCTTTGCAGTCGGGTATGTATCTTTTGGTACTTCGGACGAATTATGGTGTAGAAACCAGGACCATAGTGTTGAAACGATAGGCGATGGCCTGGTCGGCATGTGCCAGCAATCTAAATCGTTAAATAATTCTGACTTAAGTTGACTCTTTATTAGTTTTATAATCAACTAATAAGCGTATACCATGACAAGAAAAGAAAGAAATGATATCAAGAGAAAGCTTGATGTAATCAAAGGTGGAATAGAACAATGTTTTATTTATTAATACACACATATGAGAGTGCCACAGCAGGTAAGAGCGACGATCGGTAATAGGTGCTAGTAACACTATAAAATATGGATCGTGTGCCAAAAGCAGGTAGATTATCCCTGATGCTATTTCAACAACACCATCTTCCGTCCACCAACCTTATCACCCGCCTGTATCCTAATGTATTACCTATCTGCTTTTCTAAATTTAGCTAATCCGCCGCCGTAGGTTGCAATCCATGCACTCCAATCAATATCGAAAACAACGGCGGTTATTTCGTTTGCTGGAATTCCTGAGTTAGTTGTGTTATAAATCTCCCATTGCTCTCCATCAAAAACAACCAGACCTTTGAAGGTACCTATCCATTTATTTTCTTTATTGTCTATTGCGAAAGCCCAGATATCATTTGAAGGAAGGTTGGAATTTCGCATGTTGTAGACAATCCAACCCACACCATCAAATTTGGCTAAACCGCCACCATGAGTTCCGATCCAAAGGTTCCCCTTCCTATCAAATGTAAGGGTCCATACATCGTTGTCTGGCAGGTCGGAATTAAGTGTGTCAAAAATAGTCCAGTCGCTACCATTAAACATTGCTAATCCTTCCCAGTATGCACCAATCCAAATACGATTAAGCGAATCAATGGCGAAAGCACTGGGTCGGACATAATTTCCTGATATTCCTGAATTGAGCGTGTTATAGGTTATCCAATCCATACCATTATATCTAACAATTCCTCCACCGTGCGTGCCAAACCAAATATCTTTATCTGTATCCATGATTGCAGGACCGGCGGTATTATGTGGAAGATCAGAGTTAGCAGTATCATAGATGGTCCACCTATCTCCATGGTACTTTGACAATCCCCCTCCCCAGGATCCTATCCAGACATTTCCAAAATTATCAAATGTAAAATACCCTGCCATATCACAAGGAAGGCCTGAGTTTGATGTATTATAAATCAACCATTGACCTTTGGATATATTAACAACTCCTCCACTGTCGGTTCCGATCCAAATATTTCCCTGTTCATCGATAGCCATGGAATTAATCTCATCATCAGGCAAACTGGAATTGGATTCATTATATACTGTCCACTCCGGGATCTTTGAGCATGAAGATGTCCATACAGTAAGAAACGATGACACTATCATAGCGAACAGGAGATATTTGAACACTTTGATATTCAATATTATTCTAATTTTCAAATAATCTGGAATAAATAAATTATAATTTTTCACATACACAATTCTGCATGGTAGTAAGAGTTTCTGGCAGCATAGACACTTCAATCGTCGGAAAGATATATAAAGATAGGAAATGCGTGGGGGATAGTCAAGGAAATCGTGAATTGTGAGTTGTGAATCGTGAAACGAAATCAGATATCAGATATCACGAATCAGATATCAGATATCTTGATAATCTTTCCACCACCAACCAGTAAGAACAGAGGAACACAGGAACAAAGGATTTGAAATTTTTGAATAGATCTCAGATCAAAACTCCTCGTTTCCTCTGTTCCTTTGTTCCAATCATCATTCTTATTCCATTTTCACTACCTTTCCAACACCAACCTTATCACCAGCCTGTATCCTGAAATAATACATCCCTGCAGGCAGTCCTTCAGCATTCCATTGCACTTTCTGTTCGCCTTTATCTTGCTTTTCCTGCATCAGATAAACAATCTGAGCTTGTACATTGTAAACTGTAAACTGTACATTCTCAGGCTTGGAAAGGGTGTATGAGAGGGTTGTGGTTGAGGTGAAGGGGTTAGGGGATACTGTCGGGTTTCACCCTCAGCCAGTGTCTCTGATGTAACAGTTTAACAATATAACCATTTTCCTTTCACAATTCACGAATTACCATTTTGCAATATAACACTTATCACCCTATGTAATTGAAAACCACTTGCTTTTTGGTGCTTTTGTTATTATATTTGTTAATGAAGGTTGGCTATGTAATGACTCACATCTTGTAAATTGTGAAAACTCAAGAGATAAAATATATCTTTCTGAGCCTATTTATCATACCCGTTCTAATGATATCCTGCGAAATGCAGGAAGAACCTCAGTTAGACAAGTCACAATCTTTAAATACCGCCCTCTATACTAAAGAAGAGCCAGATACGATATGCGGCTTCATAATGGATTATGACCTGATGGCAGATCAAAACATCAAGGCCGGAACAGTGAAAGTATGGAATACCGAGAAGTATATTTATGTAAAGTACCTTCCGGGTGAAGGATGGTTTCTGACAGAAACACATCTTTATGTGGGGCTCTTAGAAAATATTCCTAGAAAGAATAATGGCAATCCCAATCCTTATCAGTTTCCTTACAGCAAGACCCATGGGATTATAGGGTCCCCCGATTACGTTGAATATGTGGTCTCCATTGAAAATCTGGGAGAATTGGGGGAAGAATGCCCCATCGTTGCAGCCTTTGCCACAATGAGGAATTGTACAAATCCTGCAATCTCTTACCTGGTCAGTAATGATCAGGGAAGTACCATAGTTACCGAACGGAGGTCTGGTGATCAGCCAAACTTCATGAAAATATTTCAAGACGCTGTATTGGCCTGGGTACACGGGAGCTGGAATCCCTCGCTGACGCCTGCTTCATCTAAAAGTGTCCTGCTTGATAATGACGCTCAATGGATATGGGAAACCTATGAGGTTTTGGATCCGGTCGTTGGAACTGTTTTAAAGATGGAAACTGCCTTTGGAATGGAGAACATTCTTTCCGGGAACCTTTACATTGCATGTGATAATGGCTTTGAAGCTTATCTGAACGATAACTTTTTGGGAAGTGCCAATGTTCATGACTATGGGGGGAATGATTGGATGTTTAGTGATTTAACGGAAGATTATGTCAGTACATATGGCTGGCACAATATCCAGTCATATGATTTAACTCAATTCCTTTATGAAGGGGATAATATCCTATTGATCTATGCAGCCAATGCGCAGGTGGACAATGCTACCGTAACTTCAAATCCCGGGGCTGTCATTTTCGCACTAGAATTAGCAGAATATGAGTCAGAGTTTGCCTGGGGATGGGATGGAAATAAACTTCACAATTATAAGGTAGCTTTTGGAGCAAAACGATGGGGTTACTACATAGAATACTGCATACAAGAATGTTGCACCCCTGATCTGACCATCGAAAATTATGATTTTGAAACACCCTATTCAGGCACTGGCTGGTATTTATATCCCATGGGTTTTCCAGGTGTTGAGTGGGCAGTAGTCTGGTATCCTGATCCGGAATTCTTTACACCAGCATATCTTGAATTCTACAGCAGCGGCTCCTTGAGCGGAGTAAAATCTTATTCCGGACATTATTTTGTTGAACTGGATACGGATATCAATGGCCCGGGCGGTACACCATCCTATACTGGTCCGGAAACCTGTAATGTCAGGATTTATCAACGTGTCACTACATGTCCGTCAGAAATGTATAAGCTTACCTTTTACTGGATGCACAGGCCCGGAGAAGAGGAAAGTTGCCGGATGAAAGTTTTTTATGGCGGAATTGAAGTTTTTGATTCTGAGGGGGGGATTCGTGGCTTCAATGTAATTACAACCCCTATGAACGGGGGATGGAATGAAACCGTTGTTAATGACCTTCCCGGTGTTGATGGTCCGGTTACTATTGAATTCAGGGAGATCGGACCGTCCGACACATATGGAACCTTTCTGGACAGGGTGAGCATTGATCCAATGATCCCTTGATGCTTTAATAAATTGAAATTACAGATACGAAGTACTTCGTCTCACAATTCACGATATCACCAACCACCAACCACTAATCACTAACAATCATCTTCCCACCACCAGCCATATCACCAGCCTGTATCCTGAAATAATACATCCCTGCAGGAAGTCCTTCAGCATTCCATTGTACTTTCTGTTCTCCTTGATCCTGCTTTTCCTGCATCAGATAAACAATCTGAGCTTGTACATTGTAAACTGTAAACTGTACATTCTCTGGCTTTGAAAGGGTCGTAGGAAAGGTTGTTGAGGTGGTAAAGGGGTTGGGGGAAACTATGGATACAGAGAATATTAGATTGATTAATTGTTTCTTGTTCAATTAAAGCGATGTTTTCTGTTGTTCCCAATGTATAATAATATTCATGTTTAAATTCCTGCTGGGATATATTAAATATCAGGCTTCCTGAATTGAAAACACCATGTGATGTATCAGCATCTGCCAATTCGGTATTTGAATCATACAATAACCTTAATCCATTTCCATCATTAACACCAAGATCTGCAACATCAAAAATAATAGTGCCAGCCAGAGTATCATAAACCTCCATTCTCCAAATACGGTTCAGCCTGTTTGCAATCCCAAGGTTGGAAGGTACATCTGTATCGATCCATGATAATTCAGCATCTGAATGTCCGAAAATAATACAATCATCCCCTGATATATCTTTATCTTCGATCGAGAAAATTGAAGAGAAATTTGAGTCCATGCTCACCCAGCATGCTGAAACATTTAATAATGTATCGGTTAAGCTGCTGGCAAAAGGAGCTGTGGATACAAACCAGCAAGATGTAGAATCCATATTTGTAAGAACACCGTGATTACCTGTTCCGCTGGTATCTCCAGCGATGGTGCCGGAGCCTTCATTAAACCTCCAGGATCCAACCAGGTTAGACAGGTAAGGATGACCTGATGTAACCTTCTTATGTGTCCAATTACGGATTGTAAGAGAATCGAGTGCTGTATTCCATATACGAACCTCATCAATATTTCCCCAGAACGGGAACCACATATTACCATCAAAGCCATTTCCGATCCTCAGGTCATACGGGCATAGCTGGATTAATTTATCACCGGTATTCAATGTATCCTCAAGCCTCCCGTCAACATACATTTTTACTTGAGTACCATCAAAGGTAGCTGCTACGTAATGCCACTGCTCATCGAAAACAATTTTTGAAGTTCCACAAACATGTTTTGACCCATCAGTCGCCCAAAAATCGAGCATTACACCATTAGTACTAGGAATCCTGACCAAATTAAATCCCTGTTTAGCAAAATAATTATACTTATCCACTATTCTTGCATAAGTGGATCCTATATATCCTTTTACCCAGGCTTCAATTGTTAATTGTTCGGACAGGTTAAGGGAAGTATCATTTCCGCAGTTCACATAATCATTTTCCCCATCAAACCACAAGGAATTTTTCCCACCCTGTGCCAGCACACATTCACAGAATATTAGCAGGATTATTGATACGAAGATTGATTTTTTCATGGTATACAATTTTTGGGTTAATACAAAGTGGTAAGAGTATCTGGCAGTGTAGATACTTCAATGGTCGGAGAGGTATGTAAAGGTAATAAATATGAGAGGGATAGTCAAGTAAATGAAACCAGCTTTTCACGAGCATTGCGAAGTGAAGAGCAATGGTTGAATTTATCCCGCGGAGCGGAGTGAGGCGGGAGCCAGTGAACACTGAACACTCCCGATAGCTATCGGGACTGAACAGAAAATCATAAATCAGATACGTTGTCCACCGAAGCGCAGCGATGGTGGATCATGAATCACGAATCAGATATTGACAAGGTCCATGAATCCATATTTGACCTCATTCTAATTTTTTTGTATATTGCATACGTAAATAGCCCTATGGGCTTTTTTTATCTGTTCATACGGATAAATATTTACACCAATTAAACCCTAAAAAGTAAGCAGAAGATGAAAAATTTTACGACCTTTTCCAGTGGTTGGGTAGCCAGTATATTCTTACCCGGACTACTGGTTTTTCTTATATTGAATATAGATCCAGTTATTGCCCAACAAGGTGTTGTCCCGGTGACAATACCTGATGGAGGATGTGCAATAGATGGAAACCTCCTTGCCCGGACACCATCAACACCTCCCTTCTCACCTGACCATGGTGATTTCCTTGCCAATGAAAACGCGAGCGGTACGGGAGGGAGTGTGTTCAGCTTCATGGGTATACCTTTAGATTCCAACACAGCATTTCATGTTATTGATGGCTATGATGCGGCTGACTTATGCATCTTTACCCAGGGGTCGAAGTTCAATCATGATCCCAATAATTGGGTATGGACAAATGGGAAACCACCAGGCAAAGATGATATAAACCATGTTCTTTTCTTTTTTTCCGAGGATACCCTGGGGAATATTTGGTTTACCGGTAGCAGCGACCGAAAGAAAACCAATGGGAACACTTACATGGATTTTGAATTGCTCCAGAACCCAGTATATAAGAACACTGATGGGACCTTTACTTCAATGGGGCCGGATGGAGGGCGGACCATTGGAGACCTTGTTCTCTCTGTTACCTATACAAATGGAGGAACCCTGCCTCAAATGTTTGTCTACCAATGGAATGATACAGGCCAGGGAGCATATGACTATGTGTTGGTTAACCAAACTACTGGTACAACTTTCTTAGCAACCAATGCAGAGAGTGCCATCCTTGTTCCATATGGAGCGTTTGGCACAAACATGTACGAGGAATCAGCCTTTACTGAAATTTCATGCAACCTGAATGAAGTCGTACCAGGAACTTATGCTTGTTTGGATATTAAAACCGTCATTGTGAAGACAAAGGCATCCCAGTCTTTTAATGCTGTTCTAAAAGATATGATCGAGCCCGTACAGGTTGATATTAGTTCCGCTCCGGTTATCAGCTCCAACGATGAAACGATCTGTTTGGGTGATACAGCCTTACTCAGTGCAACTATTAATTCAGGAACCGGCCCATATACATATTTGTGGAGTACTGGCGATACAACCCCGTCTATAATGGTTTCGCCAGACACCACAACAAATTATACAGTCGTGGTAACGGGTATAAATGGCTGTCCTTCAACACCAGACACATCTACTGTAACGGTACTAATTGCTGAATGCTACATTATGGGCCCTGATACGGCTTGCCCGCAGGGTACATATCAATTTTACGGCCCCGACACTTTAAGTTCATATTCATGGACCGTTCACGGTCCTGCTACTATTGTGGGTGATACTTCTGGACAAATAGCAGAGGTGCATTGGAATGGAACCTGTGACACCTCATTCATATTAGAGTTGGATGTAACGGGGTACTTTGGGTGCTCGAGTACTTGTTCAAAATTGGTCTACCTTGTTGATAACACAAGCCCTGTCTTCACTTATGTTCCGGAATCCCTCACGCTCATGTGTGCATCACAGGTTCCGGTTGCATCGATTGATTCCATAGAAGTAAGTGATAATTGCAACGGAAATATCATGCTTGCAGTGTCAGATTCTATCTCCAATGATTCCTGTGTAAATCAGTACATCATCACCAGGACCTGGACAGCTACAGACAGCTGTGGTAATTTCGCAGAGACATCTCAGATCATTAATGTTATGGATACCATAGCACCAACATTGATTGGCATGCCTGCCGATACAGGTGTGTGTTGTGCCGATTCCATACCGCCACCTGCCAATGTTACGGCTGTTGACAGCTGTGATGGTGCTGTGGATGTTATGCTGACTGAGGTGGTAAGCGATAGCACCAGCCCATTCTATTTTACGCTGACCCGTACCTGGACTGCAGCTGATACCTGTGGTAACAGCATATCTGACAGCCAGGTGATAGAAGTAAATGACACACTCTATTCTGTTGGTGTCGGCAAGGTGAATATGGACAATATTATCCGGCATTTTAATGTATCGCCCAATCCATTCAGTAGTACCTTAAACATAGAATTCAGCCTGTATCAGGATATGTATGTATCCCTGGAGCTATACAACTATACTGGTGTGAAGCTACGTTCCATTTATCAAGGCATTGTGATAGCGGGCAACAATGTTTCATTGCAACTGACCGCTGATGGAGCTTTGCAGTCGGGTATGTATCTTTTGGTACTTCGGACAAATTATGGTGTAGAAACCAGGTCCATATTGTTGAAACGGTAGGCGATGGCCT
>CAVWAP010000005.1:0-87104 GCA_963753055.1 uncultured Bacteroidales bacterium
CTATATTATTATACTTTAATGGATATTCTTGAGGTCGGTGCCGGTGGCAGGCTGTGGCAAAATTAAAAAGATTTTTGGCAGGATGTTGCAACTATGTTGCAACCATAGGATAAATTGAATATCGACTGTTGAAAAGAAAAAGCCCTGTAGTGTTTATTCTACAAGGCTTTTCTTTGATGTCGGGGTAGCAGGATTTGAACCTGCGACCTCCTGCTCCCAAAGCAGGCGCGCTAACCGGACTACGCTATACCCCGAATAATGTACAATTTACAATTTTGTGTGTACAATTTATAATGTTGTCAAAAATGTAAAGAACAGTGTCTTTTGAACCTGCGACCTTCCCGCCTAAATCGGGACGCGCTAACCGGACGGAGTTTACCCTGAGCTTGTCGAAGGGCTATACCCCGAATAATGTACAATTTATAATTTAGTGTGTACAATTTACAATATTATTGGCCATCGGAAATTTACAATATAAAATCACATCGTAAATACTAAATTGTAAAGTCTAAATCGTAAATATATTCAAGAACATTCTCTGAGCTTCCTTCCGCTCACCGCTCACCCTTCACTGCTCACCGATCATGCGGAGAGAGGGGGATTCGAACCCCCGGTACCCTTTACGAGTACGCCAGTTTAGCAAACTGGTGGTTTCAGCCACTCACCCACCTCTCCAAACTTTTGGGGCTCATGCTGCTCAAAAGTGGGTGCAAAAATAGATAATTCATTTGATATGGGCAATGGTTTTTTGAAAAAAATGTGACGCGTGACCTGTGACCTGTGATCAGAAATTGTAATTTAGGACAAGTAAAACTCGAAATGTAATAATATGCGATCAGCTTTGTTTTTTCTGTTTATCACCTCCTGGTATCTTGGAAATGCACAGATTTCTGAAAATGCCACGGAAATCTTTAATAGAGCACAGGAGCTGCATAGGCCTGTCCTGCTGGTGTTCTCGGGGTCGGACTGGTGCCCGAACTGCATGCGCCTTAAAAAAGAAATACTGAACGATCCGGCTTTCCTGGATTATGCAAAGGATAATATGCTGCTGCTGAATGCTGATTTCCCGCAAAGAAAAGAACTGTCAGATAAAACAATTCAACAAAACGAAGCACTGGCCGATAAATACAATCCCGGAGGAGCATTCCCTCACCTGGTGTTGCTTGAGCCCGACCAATCATTGATGGCAACTATCACCTATTCAAAACAGTCTGCTGAAGCTTTACTTGATCAATTGAAATTGTTCATTGATATACCTGTGGCACCACTTAAAGAGTATAAAAGGCGTATTCCCGCCATGGGAAGCTTTTTTGAATTCATCATCGTGGATGCATATAACCGGGAAGCCCAGGCATGGAACATCATCAATGATTGCATTGCGGAGGTTGTAAGAATAGAAAATCTGATCTCTGAATGGCAAAATGAAAGTGAAGTGAGCCGGATCAACGAAAATGCCGGGATAGCACCTGTCCAGGTTCCTGCTGAGCTCTACTCACTTATTGAAAGAAGTATTAAAATGGGCGATCTCACACAGGGAGCCTTCGATATTACCTTCCAGGGCCTTGGTCAACTCTGGCGTTTCGATGGCTCACAGGCCGAACCTCCGGATTCCTCAAAAATTGCCCTGGCTTTAAAGTTAATCGACTACAGGAAAATTCAATTGCTGGATTCAAACAAAGTATACCTGCCTGAAGAAGGAATGGCCATCAGCTTTGGTGGAATAGGCCAGGGATATGCCGTTGATAAAATTAAAGACATGTTGCTGGAAGAAGGTATCGAAAATTTTGTGGTAAATTCGAGTGGGGATATTTTTGCACATGGAAATAAAGCCGATGGATCACCATGGAAGATAGGTATCGCTAATCCATTTGATAAAAATGAAATCATCAGGTGGCTGGAATTGGACAATAGGGCAGTGGTTACTTCAGGAGATTATGAGAAATACTTTGAATACCAGGGGGTTCGATATGCCCACATCATCGATCCTAAAACAGGTTGGCCAACAAAAGGGATCGTCAGTTGTTCAGTGATCAGCTCCCATACAGAAATTGCGGATGCCCTGGCAACATCAATCTTTGTCCTTGGCAAAGAGGTTGGATTGGATCTTATCGATCAGCTGCCAAACACGCATTGCATCATTATTGATGAGGACCAAAGCATTTTTTATTCTAAAGAATTAAAACCCCGTAAATGAAACCCAGGTTAATTCTTTTTCTACTTATCACTGTTACGATATTGGCTTCATGTCAATCAGTTAAGCCCTACCAGCGTGCATATCTTAATGACCGCGATTTTCAATTTGGCATTGCTGCGGCAGAGACCATGGAACAAAAAACACATGCTTACCGGGAAGGTGCTTCAGGTGCCGGAAAAGGCAAGAGTAGTGGTGGCTGCGGTTGTCGGTAAAGATTAAGGTTATGAGGTTCCTGTTCGCTTCCTTATTTTTCATTGTACCTGGCTCAAACATCTTTAAGCCAGGAAAAGAATTACTCCGTTAAAAAGACTCACAACCCTTGATATCGAAGCATTCTACTCATTCTATTCCCAGGATGGCAACCATTCGGCAGTTACAGGTGGGATTGGTACTGAAGAACTGTATGTGAATAATGCCGGTGTTAATCTCGGAGTACAAATTGACACCTCACACCTGATTATTTTTGAATCATACATCGATGTCATCACTTCGGCCTCAGTGGATAACATCAATTTTGTTGTTTCCTCGGCTTCCAGGGAAGATAATCATATGTCTGCTCATCTTGGTTACCAGTATAGTCTCAAAAGCAAACCCGCCCATGTGGGAATAAAATATCTCTTTGGGATCGAATCAGACTTTTTGTCTCATGGATTTAACCTGTGGATGTCGGCCGGAAGTAAAGACCTGAGCAGGAGCATATCTGCGTCGTTAATATGCTTTTTTGATGACCTTCGCTGGGGGCGATTTAGTGAAACGACTAATTATCAGCCTACTACACTTGTGTATCCTGTTGAGTTAAGGTACAGGCAATGGTTTGACATATACCGAAGAAATTCCTATAACATAAACTTCAGCTTTCACCAGGATATCAATAAAAAACTATCACATGATCATAGATCCTGGCGTCATATACCAGGAAGGACTGATATCAACTTCCTTTCACAGAATTTTCTTTTATGACAGCGACAGTGGGGTGGTGGAAAACTTACCCAGGCACCGCCTTCAAATACCCTATCGGAATCGGCTTGAACTCGTTTCTGACCAATACCCTGATCCTTAAGGCCTATTATAGATATTATTGGGACGATATTGGGATAACAGCCCATACCCTGAGCCTGGAAACACCCATCAAAATTAAATACCAATATTCATTGTATCCCTTTGCCAGGTTTTATTACCAGACAGCTTCGACCTATTTCAAGCCTTACAGGGAACACTCAGAAAATGAGACCTATTTTACTTCCGATTATGACCTGTCTGAATTCTGGAGTTATAAACTGGGCATTGGCTTCGGGTTTTACCCCGATGCCCGGTTTGGACGCAGCTTCTGGGCCTTTCAGAGTATAGTGTTTCGCTATGCATACTTCATTCGTACTGAGGGACTTGATGCCCATATGTTCAGTTTGGTGTTTAATATTAGGAAATATTAAGATGAAGGGCGAAGAGCGAAGGGTGAGCGGCAATACTCAATTACTTGATCACACAATCACCTAATCACATAAAAATGTATAATTTTGCCCCACTTAATTAAAAATTCATATCAATGCCTGGAAAAACATTTGTCGAAAAGATCTTTGGTGCTCCGGCAGGCAGCATCGTCTTTAAAAAACCGGATATCATCCTGTCACATGATAATACAGCCAGCATCGCAGGTACCTTCGCCAAGATGAACGGTACCAAAGTGGCTGACCCTGAACAGCTTCTGATAGTCCTTGATCACAATGCACCACCAACGAATGCCAAGCTGGCCAACCAGTACCAGAAGATCCGCGAAATCGTCAATGAGCAAGGGATCGAGAAGTTCTATGACGCCGGCCGTGGGATCTGCCACCAGATCATGGCAAATCACGCCCAGCCAGGTATGGTGATCGTGGGCTCCGACAGCCATACGTGTACGGCCGGGGCATTCAACGCCTTTGCAGCAGGAATAGACCGTACGGAAACCGCCGGACTGTGGAAACAGGGCGAGACCTGGTTCCGTGTGCCGGAGACAATAAAAATAACATTGAATGGCAAGCTTAAGGAAGGCGTTTATGCAAAAGATATTTCACTCTGGATCATCGGAATGATCAGCTCAAGCGGTGCCGACTATATGTCCATAGAATATCATGGTGACGGGGTATCTGGTCTTAGTATAGCTGACCGCATGACCCTGGCTAACCTGGCATCAGAGATGGGCGCTAAAAATGCTGTATTTCCTGCTGACCAGACACTTCAGGATTACTTCGATGAGCCGGTGGAGGGCACCTGGGCCGATAAAAAAGCTTCCTACTCAAAAGAGATTGAAATAAACCTTGACGAGATCTTCCCCCTTGTTGCAGCACCTCACCACGTTGATAATGTCAAGGCAGTGGCTGAAGTGAAAGGGACTAAGATACACCAGGCCATGGTAGGCACCTGTACTAATGGCCGATATGAAGACCTGGCCATTGTAGCTGAAATCCTCCGTTACCAAAAACTCCCTGAAGGCTTCCAGATGCTCATCGTACCTGCTTCACAGGAGATCTACCTGCAGGCTATGCGCAATGGGCTGATCGAGATATTCCTGGAAGCCGGGGCCAATGTGCTTTCTTCTTCCTGCGGTCCTTGCCTGGGTACCGGACAAGGCATCCCGGCTGATGGATTTAATGTTATCTCAACGGCAAACCGTAATTTCAAAGGACGCATGGGTAACAAGGAATCCAGCATTTACCTGGCTTCACCCGCCACGGTCGCTTTTTCTGCCCTGGCAGGGGAGATCAGCGACCCACGACTGCAGGCAACAGATGACAAGTTTCCCTTTGCCAAAGAACAAAGCAAAACAGTTACAGTTGCGGAAGGCGAAGATCGTTATATGAGCGGTTCCTGGAACTTCGCAGATGTGGATAACCTGAACACCGATTTGATGTTCGCCGGCAACCTCACATATACCATTCAAAGCTCTGAACCTGAAAGCATCCGCCCGTACCTTTTCAAAGGATTTGATGACAGCTTCGCCGACAGGGTCAGCAAAGATGACATTATTATTGCCGGATCAAACTTCGGTTGTGGCAGCTCCAGGGAACATCCTGCTGTTGGCTTGTCACATGCCGGTGTCAAAGCCGTTATTTGCAAATCAGTAAACCGTATCTTCTACCGCTCATCGGTAAACCAGGGACTTCCAATAATCCTTCTTCCCGATGCTGTTGACTTCTACAAGGCCGGAGATAAGGTGAATATAGACTTCGAAAAAGGGGAGGTGAGTATCAATGACAAGATCTTTAACTTCTCCCACTTCCTGACAAGCTGATGAAGATATTTGATTCAAAAGGATTAGTTAATTACATCAAATCAATGGCATAATAAACAACTGTTACAGTCGTTTATTAGAATAACTTAATGAAAAAAGCCCTATACATCCTACTGTCGATTGCATTCTTAGTGGCAGCCTACTTCATTACTGGAGCGCTTTACCCTCAGTACACTTCCTATTTTCCTGTCTTCGCCATCATCCTGCTGCTCGACGTCTACCTGTGGTTCTCTTTAAAGAACAGGATTCAGGCCCTCAGACCATCCTTGGCGTTTATTCTGACATTCCTCTATTGGCTTCCCTTTTTTGCGATGGTCATGATGTCAGTAGCCTCAGTCATCGTTAGCTTCGTGGAATGGAACATGATATTCTATACCTACCTGAGCGGAAGTATTTTTATAATTTATGCAGCCAAGGTTTTGGCAGTATTGTTTCTCTTTATCGCCGACCTGGTAAGGGTAGCACAGCATTCTTATCGCTTTGTCAGGCAAAAAAAGAACAAACAAGCCCAACCCGATGAAGTAAAAAAAATTACAAGGGCACGGTTTATTCAGAATATTGGTATCCTGGGAGGCGGATTCATGCTGAGCGGGCTTATAATCGGTATGATCAAATGGGCTTACGACTTTAAGATAAAAACACTCGGGATCACCATTCCCAAACTACCTTCAAGCTTTAATGGTTTTAAGATCGTGCAGATATCCGATATACACCTGGGTAGCTGGACCCAACCGGCAGCGCTGCAGGAGGCTGTCAGCAGGATCAATAACCTGGAAGCTGATATTATTGTGTTTACCGGCGACCTGGTGAATTTTACTACCCGGGAAGCCTATCCTTTTGAACATACCCTGTCTAAACTGAAAGCCAGGCACGGCGTGTTTGCAGTCCTGGGGAATCATGACTATGGTGATTATGTCAACTGGGACACGGAAGAAGAAAAGCAACAGAACCTGGATGACCTCCTGGCATTTTATTCCCGGATAGGGTGGAAGCTGATCCGTAATGATCATGTTTTGATCAATAACCTGGATGATAAAATAGCCCTTATCGGGGTCGATAACTGGAGTGCCATATCCCGCTTCCCGAAATATGGAGATCTAAATCAAGCCACAGCCAACATTGATGGGGTTCCTGTTAAAATATTGCTTTCACATGACCCGACACACTGGGATGCTGAAGTGGTAAAGTCTCATAAAGACATTGATCTAACTCTTTCCGGACATACCCATGGATTCCAGTTTGGAATAGAATGGAAAAACCTGAGATGGAGCCCTGCCCAGTACATGTATAAACAATGGGCTGGCTTTTATGCCCGTGAAACAGGGGGATATGAGCAATACCTTTATGTTAACCGGGGCCTTGGCAATATTGGGTATCCCGGCAGAATAGGCATCATGCCTGAAATCACCCTTTTTACCCTTTATAACGTATAGCCTAAACTGTAAATCGTAAACTGTAAATCGTAAATCGTAAATCGTAAATCTTCCGCTCCTGTTTATAAACCTGTGGATAACAATTCGATACTTTGTAGCAGACATTATTAAATTATTAGTTGATTTAGGGAAATTTATTTCGTATATTCGTGAAGAATCAAATCATTAATCCCTTAATTAATAGCTTTATGAAAAAGTCATACCCTTTTTTATTAGTATTGGTATTTCCCGTTGTCTTATTGATCATGGCTAACAGCGCTGGCTCACCAGGCGGTAAAACCGGATCTGTGGGTGACGGAGGAAGTACATGTATAGATTGTCATACTGGAAATGCTACACCCGTTATCTGGCTGGATTACATCGAACATTCCACCAGAAGGGTATACTCCCGGGCAAACATATAATGTCACAGCTGTTGGAAACCATACAGGAGTGGTCTTATTTGGATTTGAGCTTACCGCTGAAGATGCCCAGGGTAACAAGGTTGGAACACTTACAGTTACCGACCCGCTTCAAACACAATTAACAAACAGTAACGAGGCCATTACCCATACTGCAAGTGGTAATACACCCATCGGAAACATGAAAACATGGAATATGGGATGGACAGCTCCGGCCACTGCTATTGGTGAGATTACTTTTTACGCTGCATTCAATGCTGCCGACGGTAATGGCAATACCAGTGGAGATGTGATTTATACATCTTTACTAACTGTTGATAACACTGCACCACCTGTTCTTGTCAGCATTACTCCTGACTCAGGAATACAGGGAGAAACATTCCCAACTACAATTATTGGCGATCACACTTTCTTTAATTCATCAACCACTGCAACCCTTGTATACAGCAGTAATCCTTCTGAGACCATAGAAGGAACTAACATTGAGATTGTAGGTGATGAAGAGCTCATCGCTATTTTCGCTATTGAATTCGAAGCTTCTGCTGGCATGTATGACCTGCATGTTGATGAACTGGTACTGGAAGATGCATTTGAAGTTATTGCGTCACCTCCAGCTATCACCCTCATTTCCCCAAGTATTGGAAACCAGGGTCTTGTATATGAAGATGCCCGTATTAATGGTTATAACACGACATGGACATCCGGTGTTCAGGAAGTTTACCTGGCAAACAATGCAAATCCCTCTGAAGTGATAGTAGGAAGTAATATTGATGTAATCTCTGATACTTACCTGGAATTTGATTTTTCAATCCCATCAGATGCAACGACAGGATCATGGGATGTTTATGTTGATGATCTTGTATTCGTGAAAGGCTTTACAGTCTATACGCCCGTATCTGTTGTCGAAAATGACATCAGCAAGGCCAGGATATATCCAAATCCTTCCAGTGGCCTGATCAACCTGGACGGTGTCAAGAGTGCACAAGTTCAGGTATTCAATGCTGTTGGAGAGATGGTTTATTCAATTGATGAGACAGCTGCAAATCAAAGAATTGATCTAACTAACTTGACCAAGGGCGTGTATTTCGTACAAATCAGGAAGGATGATCAACATTCACTCAAGAAGATAATACTTACGAAATAGTATCAGTTGTCAGTTGTCAGTTATCTAGTATCTAGTATCTAGTATCTAGTATCTAGTATCTAGTATCTAGTATCTGGAATCTCTCTATTCAAATTCAAACCAGTCTTTAACCAGGGCTGTTTTATCCTCCGGCTCGGATTTGTGCCTGTATTCGTTGGTGTGGTTATCATAGATATAATCACTTGCCCACTCAATGTGATTGGCCACGATCTGCTTCAGTGCATCAATCATATAATACAATTCCTGGTTGGTCATGGTGGGATGGAGCGACATTCTGATCCATCCTGGTTTTTCTGAAAGGTCACCGGTATTGATCAACTCGGTAATACGTCTCGATTTGTCATAACTTACATCCAGCAGGTAGTGGCCATAAGTTCCTGCACAGGCACAGCCACCACGAACCTGTATGCCAAACCTGTCATTTAATAGCTTTACAACCAGGTTGAAGTGGATATGGTCAATATAAAATGATATCACACCGAGTCTGTCTTTCACATTGTCTGCCAGGATATGAAGTTCAGGTATCTTTTCCAGCTCTTCGAAAGCAATATCCACAAGCTCCTTCTCCCTTTTATGGATGTTCTCAATACCCATTTGTTCCTTTAGCTTTATGGCCATTGCAGTCCGAATGGCCTGCAGGAAACCAGGTGTTCCGCCATCTTCACGTGCTTCAATATCATCGATATACTTATATTCCCCCCAGGCATTGGTCCAGTCAACGGTACCGCCACCGGGTTGGTCTGGCGAATGTCTTTTATATAATTTGGAATTAAAAATGAGTACACCGGAACTGCCAGGTCCTCCCAGGAACTTATGTGGTGAGAAAAAGATAGCATCCAGTGCCATTCCTGGATCTTCCGGATGCATATCAATCTTGTCATAGGGTGCAGAAGCGGCAAAGTCAACAAAGCACAGGCCATCATATTCATGCATAATCTTCGCCATCTCATGATAAGGTGTCATTACACCTGTAACATTAGAACATGCTGTGAAAGAGCCGATTTTAACTTCACGGTCCTTGTATTCTTCCAGCAGGCTTCTTAGTGTGTCCAGATCAACCAGCAAGTCTTTATCAGGAGGTATCTGTATGACATCAGCAATGGTCTCATACCAGGATGTTTGGTTGGAATGGTGCTCCATGTGGGTAACAAAAACAACAGGCTTATCAATCTTGTTCAGGCAATCATGATCAGTGAATATACCACAGGCCTTCAATCCAAGAATACGTTGAAACTTGACGATAGCAGCTGTCATTCCAAACCCTGTGGTAATGATAACATCTTCTTTGGAGGCATTGACATGTTTCTTGATGATCTGGTGAGCGTAATGATAGGCGTTTGTCATACGCGTGCCGGTCTCGCTGGTCTCAGTATGTGTATTTCCAACATATGGGCCCATCTGATCCGTGATCATTCCCTCAATTGGTCTGTACAGCCTCCCACTGGCAATCCAATCAGCATAAAGCATCCGCTGATCACCATAAGGTGTCTTGAACTCCAGGTCATTACCAATGATGTTTTTTCTGAATTTGGTAAAATATTTTTCCATGAGAAAGATATCAGTTTGCACTTATCAATAATTTCCCCCCCCTCACTCTTCACTTCTCACCCTTCACTCTAATTAGATTTCGATATCCGTATCAAAAATACTTCAAGGTCCCCTCCCTCCGGATAGATACTAAGCCAATTATTCTCTTCACTAAACCATTTATATTGAGCACCAATCCTGATGATGTATTCTTTTGGTTCATCAGATTCAGGGATCTTGATTGCAAAGCCTCCATTCTTGGAACCACCGGAACCATAGCTGACAAGCATCTTGAAATCCCTGGCAACCGGGTTGTTAGCTTTAATAAGAATGTAATTCTCTTTCCTGACACTCACAGGCATAGGGACGAAGGAAAATCGCTTGTCTGTATTATCTGGTATCAGGACCATCTCCTGGTTGATATCTACAATAGCATTATCATTGATGATCTTCTTGATAGCGTTAACCTGATCGATAGGGTAGGCCTCATTTGGCAATAATTCGAAAGCAACCATATACCTGTCGATTGCTTTATCATATATTTTCTGGTTGAAGAACTTATCAGCATCGGCAATGGCTACCTTGTACTCTTTCATTTTCGCTTCCCGCTCAGCCATGATAAAGACCTCTGATTCACTTATTTTACGCTGTGGATAGCTTTCCCCGGGTTTGATTGTAAGTGCCAGCTCAAAGGATTGTTTTGCCATAAGGTAATTTCCTGCATTGAAGTACTCATCACCGCTGTTGATGGCGAGATCATAGTTCCTGTCTCTTTCTTCAGCAAAGATCCGGTCAATCTCAGCGATTCGCTGTTTTGGGTATTGCTCTTCTGGCTTTATTTCTGAAGCTTCCTCGTATTTAGGGCGGGCATTCATATAATCCTGGCCATTAAAGAATTGGTCAGCCGCCGCAATGGCTGAGAAATAGCTGTCATCCAGTGCCTTCTGGCGTGCAAGTTCTTCTGCCTTGGCCAGTTCGATCGCTGCTAGCAGAGTTGAAATCTCTGCCAATCGTGCCGTAGCATGAGGATCATCTGGCTTCAGCTGTAATGCACTTTCATATTGCACCTTTGAATTATCATAGTCTTTATCGGTAAAGTATTGGTCGGCTTTGGCGATGATAGTCCCATATTCCGCTTCAAGGGCTTGTTGCCTGGCCAGCTCCGAGAGGATTGCTTCTATTTCTGCCATTTTATCCTTAGGGTATTGTTCTTCTGGCTTCAGCCGACTTGCTTCCGCATAGTTTAATTTAGCAGCTGTGTAATCCTCCTCACTGAAAAAACGATCGGCAGCTGCAACAGCCTCCAGGTAGCTTTCTTCGAGTGCCTGCTGTGTGGCAATGCCTTGCTGTATGCCCTGTATTTCTGTAATCTTCGTCTGGGGATAAGCTTCTTCAGGCTTATAACCCAGTGCACGGGTATAGGCTGCAAGGGCTTCATCATATCTTTCTTCCTGGAACAGTTGGTCTGCAGTGATGATAGCATTGTCGTAGTCCTTCTGCAGTTTTTCCAGGGCTGCATATATGCCTGTGATCTCCGCTAGCTTGTCCTTGGGATATTGCCCTTCTGGCTTCAACTCACTGGCTTTCTGATACTCTGCCTGGGCATTGACATAATCCTCTGCAGCAAAAAACTGGTCGCCATTATCAACATATCCCTGGTACCTGTCATCAAGCGCCTGTGCAGCTGCCAGCTCAGCAAGCTTCACGTCAATGGCAGCAACCTGTTCTTTAGGGTAAGTTTCTTCAGGCTTGATGGCCAGTGCTTCCTGGTAAGCCGTTTTTGCACCGGTGTAATTTGCAGCATTAAATAATCCATCTGCTTTACTGATGGCAGCATCATAATTCTCATCTGCGGCCTGAAGGGCAGCCAGCAATGCAGTGATCTCGTTTATCCTGGTATCTGGATAGGTTTCATCTGTTTTGATCTCGCCTGCCTTGCGGTAAGCAAGGAGGGCCTGATCAAAATCCCGTTGCTCAAACAGTTGATCTGCTTCAGCAATGGCTTCATTATATGCTTCTTCCATAGCCCTTAGCTGGGCCAATAACTCATTGATCTCATTGATCTTATCTTTGGGGTATTGCTCATCGGGTTTAAGGTCGATGGCACTCATATACTCCGTCTTGGCATTATCATATTCCTTTTCTGATAAGAACCTGTCCCCAGCAGCAATAGCACGTTCATAAGCCTCTGAAAGTGACTTGTTGCGGTTCAGGATATCATTGATCATGATGATCTGGTTCGGGACGTAATCTTTGTTTGGAAAGATCTGAACAGCCTTTTCATACTGAACAAGGGCTTTTTCATAATCACCGGTATTGAAAAGCTTATCAGCCCCGGCTACTGTCCTGTCATAAACCTCTTCCTTATTTTTAATGTCAGTAAGGATCACATCGATCTCATCGATCTTAACCATGGGGTATTGCTCCATGGGTTTGATCTCACTCGCTTTTACGTATTCAGTTTTAGCCTCCGTATAGGATTCTTCCGATAATAGCTTATCGGCCCTTGCAATGCTATTCCTGTATGCTTCTTCCTGAGAGTTACGGTAGTTGATGATCTCATTGATAGCGCCAATCTTCTCAGTGGCGTATTTTTCATTTGGTTTGAAGTTCAAGGCCTTCTGATAAGCTATCATGGCACTTGCATAGTCCTCTTCGTTAAAAAGCTCATCGGCCTTTACAATCCACTCATCATAGTTTGCATAAGCTTCTATAGCTTTTTCTTCCATGACACCATCGATCTTATTGATCATTCCCCGTGGATAGTTTTCATCCGGAAGTACCTTGAGAGCCGCTAAATACTTAACCTTGGCCATTTCATAATCCTGGGCAATATATAGGTTATCACCATCAGTTACCAGTGCATTATATTCTTCATATTTTTTCAGGAAACTGTTTAACTCACTGATTTTCTGCTGTGGAAGCGATTCTTCTGGTTTAAGCTCAGCAGCGATCTTAAATGAATTTAGTGCGTCCTCATACTTTTTCCTTCTGTAAGATTCCTCGGCATCTGACATTGCTTGGTTGTAAGCGCTTTGATTATCAGCAACCAGGAGCAAAATCTCATCGATCTCTTGGATTTTCCCCTGTGGGTAGGGATCGTTGGGTGTCAGGGCAAATGCCTGCTCATAATATGATCTGGCAGGATGGTAATCTAAAGCCGTAAAGGCTTGGTTCCCCAGGGCTATGAGCTTATCATATTCTTGCTTGTTGGCTGCATCCTCCGCCTTCCTGGCATTGCATTCCGCGATCTGATCTTTGGGATACTGCTTATCTGGAAAAATCCCTAAAGCTCCCTGGTAAGCCTCTATAGCCTTGTCATAAGAGCTGTTAGCCAGCAGCTCATCAGCCAGCTTGACCTGGCTGCTGTAGTCGGCCTTTTTATCAATCTGGACCCGGAGCAGTTGCATGGATTCTTTAAGCTTATCCTTGGGATACTGCTCTGCAGGCTTTAACTTGGATGCGTATTGATAGGATGCTTTAGCATTTAAATAATCTTCATCACTGAAATATTGATCAGCGAGCTCTATGGTGCTCTGGTACTTTTCATCATTCGTCTGCCCGATACTCTTGAAGGAGATGAATAAAAAGAATAGCACTAAAACAATATTTCTGGGTGTAAATGATTGCATCTATAAAACTTGTTGTCTTCTACTTTTCCAACTTATTTGGTAATAGTTAACGCTTATGCCTGGCTAATATTGCTATGTGTTAATTATTTCTAATTGAAGATGATACCATCTTTAATCGTGAGCTTTCTGTCTGCCATATTTGCCAGTTCCTGATTATGGGTTACGATTACAAAAGTCTGCTGAAAGTTGTCCCTTAACCTGAAAAAAAGATTGTGTAATTCGACGGAGGATTTAGAATCAAGGTTGCCTGAAGGTTCATCGGCCAGCACAATCGAGGGCTTATTGATCAGCGCCCTTGCCACAGCAAGTCTTTGCTGTTCTCCACCTGATAATTCAGATGGCTTATGCTCCAGGCGTTCACTAAGGTCGAGGAAATCAAGCAATTCCTTTGCCCTGGATTCTGCTTTTTTCTTGTTTTCATTGGAGATGTAAGCTGGTATGCATACATTCTCCAACGCGGTAAATTCCGGTAAAAGGTGATGGAATTGAAATACGAAGCCGATATATTGGTTCCTGAATTCCGATAGTTTTTTCTCGTTAAGCTGGTTGACCAACCTACCATCAATCTCAACAGACCCTTTGTCAGCATGGTCGAGAGTGCCGATGATATGCAGCAAAGTCGATTTACCGGCACCCGAAGCGCCTACAATGGATACGATCTCGCCTTTCTTTATCTCCAGGTTGATCCCTTTGAGGACATTCAAACTTCCAAAAGACTTGTGTATGTCGGTAGCCTTAATCATTTGTCTGAAATTGGGGTACAAAGATAATTAAATCCAGTGACCAGTGAACACTGAACAGTGATCAGAAAAAAAATAGTAATTCTGTTCAGTGTTCATTGATCAGTGTTCACATTTTTGTATTTTTGATAAAAAGCAATAATCAGCGATATATGAACCTACACGAATATCAAGGAAAAAAAATATTGGCAGGTTATGGCGTGGCTGTCCCAATGGGGATAGTAGCCAGTAACCCAAAAGAGGCTGTTGAGGCTGCGAAGGCAATACGAACGGAAACAGGATCTGATAAGTGGGCGGTCAAGGCTCAGATACATGCCGGTGGCAGAGGAAAAGGCGGGGGTGTGAAGATTGCAAAGAGCATAGAAGAAGTGGAGACATATGCTGATCAAATCCTCGGCATGCAGCTGGTAACACCTCAGACTGGTCCTGAAGGGAAGCTGGTAAGGAAAATCCTGATCGAGCAAAATATATTTTACCCCGGCGAGGCGGAGCCGCAGGAATTTTATATGAGCGTGATGCTCAACAGGGACAAGGCAAAGAACATGTTCATTTATTCCCGCAGGGGAGGGATGAATATTGAAGAAGTGGCAGAGGAGACTCCGGAAGAGATATTTACTGAAGTTATTGATCCCAAAGTAGGCTTGCAGGGATTCCAGTGCCGAAAGATTGCTTTTAACCTTGGATTATCAGGGGATGCCTTCAAGGCCATGGTTAAATTCGTTGCTGCTTTGTATAAAGCATTTGTAGGTGCTGACGCTTCTCTGTTTGAGATCAACCCGGTAATGAAAACATCTGATAACAAGATATTTGCAGCAGATTCAAAGGTCGCAATCGATAATAATGCCCTTTACAGGCATCCCGATATAGAAGAGATGCGTGATATTTTTGAGGAGGATCCAATTGAAGTGGAAGCATCCAAATTTGACCTGAGTTATGTGAAGCTGGATGGCAATGTAGGATGTATGGTCAACGGGGCCGGACTGGCCATGGCGACGATGGATCTGATCAAGATGGCAGGTGGTAATCCTGCTAATTTTCTTGATGTTGGCGGCACCGCGGATGCGAAGAGGGTTGAGGAGGCCTTTCGGATCATCCTCAAGGATCCAAATGTTAAAGCCATTCTGGTTAATATCTTTGGAGGTATCGTCCGTTGCGACCGTGTGGCCCAGGGGATTGTAGACGCCTATAATAATATTGAAGATATCAACCTTCCCATCGTGGTCAGGTTGCAGGGGACCAACGCAGAAGAAGGGAAGAAGCTCATTGATGAATCGGGATTAAAGGTCCTTTCCGCCATCCTCCTGGAGGATGCAGCGAACATGGTGACAGAGGTATTGAAATAGACTAATTATTAGATTTAATAATATAAGAGGGATTCCATCCTACGGGATGGAATCCCTCTTATATTACGTATATATATTGTTTTCTATTGGATGTGAGGGGATTAGTAAATTTTTTGTTTCGCAAAAAGGGACTCCATCCCGTAGGATGGAATCCCTTTTAATCCTAGACCTTATCCAAGTCATAGCATTTCTTTTTGAAATAAAACCCATTTTGCTTAATTTAGTGCTAATTAATTGCACTAAATGCAAAGTAGATCAGAAACGGTTTTAGTCAAAAGCAGACTTCTTGCATTGATAACTCTGATTATTTTCTTGTTTAGTAATTGCAATGCACAGAACATGAAAAACGGCGATTACGAAGAACAGCGTGAACGTATGGTCAGGACACAGATCAAGTCCAGGGGTATCACCGACAAGCAGGTCCTGGATGCCATGATGAAAGTTCCCAGGCACCTCTTTGTTGCGAAAGAATACCAGGATCAGGCATATGGCGATTACCCTCTCCCTATCGGGGAAGGGCAAACCATCTCCCAGCCCTATATCGTGGCAATAATGACGGAGGTGCTTGACCTGGACAAATATGATAAAGTGCTTGAAATCGGCACAGGCTCGGGTTACCAGGCTGCCGTGCTTGGGGAGATATGTGATTCGGTTTTTACCATTGAATTGTATGAATCACTTGGAAAAAAGGCTGCAGATCTGATTGCAGAACTGCAGTACGATAATGTGTTCGTTAAGGTGGGGGATGGTTACCAGGGATGGAAGGAACATAGCCCTTTCGATGCCATCATTGTCACCTGCGCCCCAAAACATGTTCCGGAACCGCTGATAGAGCAACTGCGGGAGGGCGGAAAGATGGTCATACCTGTCGGAGAACTCTATTCCCAGGAGCTCCTGCTGCTGATCAAGGAAGGAGGGGAGATGAAAAGAAAATACCTTATCCCGGTACGGTTCGTACCCATGAAATCTCAATCAGGGAGAAAATACTGAACACAGTGCACCACATGGGCCACGTAGAATGCAGAATGGACAATGCCTAAAAAGGTACGTTGTCTTCCGGCATGTCGTTGAGCTTCGAGGGAAACGTGCGTGTCAGGTCGTCGCCACCGCCGGGTGGAAGATCGAAAGCTCCGGTCTCCAGGTCGGTAAATTTCG
Organism: uncultured Bacteroidales bacterium; assembly: GCA_963753055.1. Taxonomy (GTDB): domain Bacteria; phylum Bacteroidota; class Bacteroidia; order Bacteroidales; family B18-G4; genus JAUWGC01. The sequence continues at coordinate 16,838 of CAVWAP010000005.1, forward strand.
CAAACTTAGCGATGAAACGCAATGGAATGTCTGCCAGCGAACCGTTTCTGTGCTTGGCAATGCTGATCTCGGCAACACCAGCCGTCGGATTACCATCTTCATCCTGGTCAATCTTATAATACTCAGGCCTGTAAATGAACATCACAAGGTCGGCATCCTGCTCGATCGCACCTGATTCCCTGAGGTCGGAGAGGATAGGCTTCTTCGAACCACCACGCGTTTCTACCGCACGACTTAGCTGCGACAAAGCCAGGATCGGTACATCAAGCTCTTTGGAAAGGGCTTTCAGCGACCTGGAAATATTACTGATCTCCTGCTCACGGTTCCCCCGTCCTTCAAATTGGCCAACCATCAGCTGCAGGTAATCGACAACAATCATTTCAATGTTGTGCTGAGCCTTTAACCTGCGGCACTTTGCCCTCAATTCAAAGATGGTAAGGGCAGGGGTATCATCGATAAACAAATTTGCATCAATCAGCCTGCTGATCTTGGCATTCAGCTGCTCCCACTCATAGTTTTCAAGTTGCCCTTTCCTGAGCTTCTCAGCAGGCAGCTGGGCCTCGCTTGAGATAAGCCTTGTCACAAGCTGGATGGATGACATCTCAAGTGAGAAGATGGCCACGGGCCTGTTGAAGTCGATGGCAACGTTCCTGGCAACGGTCAGGGCAAAGGCTGTCTTACCCATTCCAGGCCTGGATGCAATGATGATAAGGTCAGAACGCTGAAAACCGGCAGTAACACGGTCGATCTCCGTGAAGCCGGATGGAACGCCACGCAGGTGTGCTTCCTGTGACCTTGCTGCTTCAATCTCGCGGATGGCCTCCTGTACAAGAGATTGCATGTCTTCGTAATTTCTTCTCAGGTTGCTCTCGCTCACTGAAAAGAGGTTCTGTTCTGCCCTGTCGAGCAGGTCGAATACATCCGTAGTATCTTCAAAAGCATCCTTGATGATCTCCGAAGAGATCCTGATCAGCTCACGTTGAATGTATTTTTGTGTAATGATACGGACGTGATACTCAACGTTGGCTGCAGACGCTATCCTGTTTGTTAACTGGGTAATATAAAAGGCTCCACCCACCACCTCAAGCTCACCACTTTTCTTAAGCTCATTGGTAACAGTGAGTATGTCGACAGGTTCCGACTTGGCAAACAGCCGGTGTATGGCACTGAAAATAACCTGGTGTGCCTCCTTATAAAATACATCTGGCTTCAATATGTCAATGACAGTTGTCAGGGCATCTTTTTCAAGCATGATGGCTCCCAGGACGGCTTCTTCAAGGTCGACAGCCTGTGGAGGGACCTTGCCGTGTTCAAAAAAATTGGGTATGCTGGGTGACTGTCTTAACCGCTGACGGGCATTTTCCTGTTGCTTGGGGAGCTTATCTTCCATGAATCAAAATTACAACAAATACACCCCCTTTCCCTAAGAAGGCCATATATTATTTTGCACAAAAAAATAGTTGATAAATTGTTAATATCTTTCCTTGATTACATGCAGGCGATCATGCAAAAGATCGCTGGAAAGACAGGAGTGAATGGGGAGGATTCCAAGTATATCTCCTCGTCTGATTGTATCGTAAATACCTGATTTCGTTTGGATTATGCCGTGTTCCTGGGAAAGGGAAGTTACTTTTGCTCCTGGCAGGGGCTTTCCCCATCCATCAATGTTTATTTGTGCCACAAATCCGAAGTGCGAGGAGCCATCGGCAAGGACAAGCTTTTCTTTAGATAGATGGACGGCACCTCCGTATATGATGATCTCATTACGATCATCATTCTTTGCAACAACCGGACAGGCTACAATAGCTGCAATATCATTCAGGCTGCAAACGCCCAGTTCATATTGCATGATGTCGTAGTAGACAAAGTTCCCTGGCCTGATTTCATCTACACCAGGAAATTCGTCCATGATACTGCATGATGGTGTATCTCCAACACTGATCAGTAAGTCTGGAAATTCGTCTTGATATCGCTCTTTAAGTTCTTTCAGGGTACTTAAAGTGTTGGAATAGATAATTTTTATATCTTCAACATTATCAGCGATATATGTGTTTCCAGAATGAGTAAGAAAGCCTTTAAAGCTTAGCAAGGGACTATCTTGAGATATACGGATCATTTTATCCAGGTCTTCTTTCCTTGATGGATTAATCCCGGACCTGTGGTAGCCTGATTCAATCTCTATAAATATCCCGGCTTCCGAACTTAGATTTTGTGAAAGGAACTCCATGGATTCAGGGGACTCGACAAGTAAATTTAAGTGAATGTTGCGTGCCAGTTTGTTAATCTCGTCTAATTGATGATAATTGACTGGAAAAGCAATAGTTATATCATTCCAGCCATGATTGGCGAATAATTCAGCCATTTCAACTGAGGAAACAGTTATTTTATCGACGTCATATTGCCTGAACCATGCTGCAACTTCCGGCGACTGGTGGGTTTTGAAATGTGGCCTGAAGATGACTTTGCTTTTTTTTGCCTTGACAGCCATCTTGCTTATGTTCGACAGGCATTTCTGCTTATCGACAACAAGGGTAGGTCTTTTGATATCGATCATCAGATCAGTTTACTTCCTGTCACTGAAGTATTTCATGAACTGAACCCTTTCAAAAAGCGATGGGTTCTGGTACTTCTCCTGGCTAAGGATGCCCTTGAAAGCATTGATTTTATCATATTTCTTTTCTTCCATCCAGGATTTCATGTCTCCGAGCATGGTTTCCAGATATTCCGGGCCATTGTTGTACAAGGCAGAAACAACCTGTACTACATCAGCACCTGCCAGTAACTGCTTGATCACAGCAGCACCATCATGAACGCCGGTAGATGCTGCCAGATCGCAGCTCACCCTGTTGGCCATTAAGCCGATCCAACGCAGGGATGTCGACAATTCAGCAGGAGTACTAAGCACATTGGTTGCTGTAACTTCCAGCTTGTCTATGTCGATGTCAGGACTGTAAAAACGATTGAACAGGACAATCCCGGCAACACCCGTTGATGATAGCTTCTCGATTATATGGCCCAGGTTTGAAAAGAAATAGCTCATCTTCACCACAATCGGAATAGTGACTTCTTTCTTTACCTTATTGATAATGTCGAGATATGTTTTTTCAATGTAATCAGCCGTAAGATTCAAATTGGAAGGCAGGATGAAGACATTGAGCTCCAGGGCATCGGCACCGGCTATTTCAAGATTCTTTGCAAAATATGGCCATTCATGCGATTGTGTGCAGTTTATGCTGCCTATCACCGGAATTGACACTCTCTTTTTTGCTTCTGTCATCAGGTTGATATATTTGTCAAGGTTATCCTGCTTAAGACGATAATCAAAATAATCCAGGAAGTCATCTTTGTAACGGTTTGGTGCTTCCTCTTCAACAATTTGCTCGTACTCCATGGTGATCTCTTCCTCAAAGATCGATTTCATCACGACAGCACCTGCACCATATTTTTCCAGTTGTTCGATCTTGTCTGCAGAATCAGTTAATCCGCTACTTCCCACGATTATAGGACTTTGAAGTGTAAGTCCCAGGTATTTTGTTGTTAAATCCATAATTCTTGTTGGTTTATTTATGCAAGGCAAACTTAAAAAAATTGTATGAGTTTTCTGCCAATTATAATAAAAGTTTCTGACGGATACAGGATGCAAGATGCCAGATACCGGATCCTGGATGCATGATGTCAATTTAAATTGTTGAACAGATTCTGAATAATTTTTACAGATGTGTTGCCAAAGTATGTTATTGCTTTAAGGATGTGATCTTCAGGTTCATTGTTAACCATATTAGAATATGCTTCTGCTACTAATACTTCCTTTTTAAATTTCAGTTTATTTAATGAATTGTCATTTAAAATCATTCCTGCTACTTCAGAAAGATTGAAGTCAGGAAAAAATTCTCTGAGGTTGATTACATAATCTACCCATCCGGTATCCGGCCCCTCGACTACGTTCGGGACAGGCATCCGGTATCCGGCCCCTCGACTACACTCGGGACAGGCATCCAGTTCTGTCCCATAAACCACCAAAACATCTTCTTTATTCAATATTTCAGATAAAGCCTTATATAATTGTTCAGGTTGCTGGCCGGGAGGCAGCAAGTAATTGTGCAGCTCATTATCCTCATCAATCAGTGAAAACTGAAACGGGATCTCCTGGTATGGCTTCGTTCCTTTATAGATCGGTATTGCCGGCCTGAAGGATGAAATATGTAAAAACTTAAGCTTGCCTTCGACTTGCGGCAGAACCCCTTGTTTCTCAATACTAACAGTCTCACTACTAGCTACTCCCTTCCAGCAATGCCCAATAAAATCACAAGGGTAGGGGGAATGGCAATGCGGTCCTACATCAATCTTCGGTGAGTGCTCTAGTTGTAATGTTTCCTTCTCTTTGATAATCTGCTTCTTTACATAATCCTGTAAAGCAAGAGCCCTGTCTGTGACATCAACAAGCTTGAACAGTTTATGAATATTCAGCTCATCTTCCAGAATATAGTCTTCATTGATATGAGCAATGAAAAATTTATTAATGGCCAGGCCACTATTGTTGATGACATAGTATTGCAAGGCGGCATCATGGATATAAGTTTCGGATATTGCTTTTGAACTCTTAACCTCACAGGCATTCCATTGACCATTTTCTTTATACAGAATATCCAGGAAAACCAATACCCTGTCGAACTGGAACCCTGCTTCATAAATGACCTCAGTTCCATTTTCAAGCTCTTCGCTGGTTCTTACTACTGCTTTTTGATACTGTGATGGCGATCTTGGACGAACATCAACACCTTCAGGAAATAATGTTTGTGCTAAATCTCCTACTTCATGGCCTCTTTTGAATTTAATTCGCTGTTCATCAGGCAACGGATCCCTGAGAAAGTATCTCTTCTTATACAGGTATAATGATTTCAGGCACTGATGGCCGCGGATAAATGTAGATTTTGATAATAGATGCTTTTGCATTGAAAGCTAAAGTAAGCAGATTTTCAAATTAAACCATTAATTTTACGTTATATAGAATTGCCTAATCCACAATGAAGAGATATTCAATACTGTTTTTTTCTTTGTTAATCATCCTGCTCCTGCATGCATGCAAAGACAAGGATGAAGAGGAATCCCGCCCTAAAGTTCAGATACTCACACCACCTGCCTTTTCAACATATGGCGTTGGTGAAACAATACTTGTGAAGGCCAGTATTTATCACGATAAACCTGTTAAGTCAGTTGAGGTCTCACTGGTAAACGACAACAATATCCCAATGTCCACTCCGGTGGGTCTTGCCCCGAATCAAGCGACTTTTGAGTTTGAAGTAAACCTGGTAATTGATAACCTGGACCTGGCCTCCGGAAGCTATTTTGTCATGGTTAAGGCCTCTGATGAGATCAATACTACAAGGTCGTTCCAACCGGTTGAAGTGACCGGGATAAATACTGAACTCAGGCGCATCCTGGTAATTACACGCCTTAATACTTTGAAATCGAATATTTCCTTGATCGACTCTGTGTATAATGTAACTCAGATCCTGGGGGTTGCAAGGGAATATGTCGGTTCAGCAGTAAATTCAAAAAACCAGCAGTTATATTACATAACACCTGATCCATCATTGCTGATGACATTTGACCTGAAAGATACAATCCTGGATTGGGAGTACTCTGCACAATCACCATACCCCATTTTTGAAGATGTATACTTCGAGGATGATCTGGTTTACCTGGCTTCTCAAAACGGTAATATCATCGGCTTGAATCATCTTGGAGAAAATAAATTCGGTACGGTTGTACATAATGACAGGGTACCACAGAAGATATATAAACATAATAACCTGGTCATTTGTGATCAGCGGACCAGGAGTAACTTCTATCGCTATTTTACACTATTCTTTTCTGCTACCGGGGCATTTGCAAATCAACACCGTACGGACCTGGAAGTCGTTGAATTTTTCTCCCGGAATGACCAGGAAATAATTGCTTTTGGCAATGAGGCTGAACAGGCCCGGGTCCTGATCTATAGCATCGATGAAAATAATAGCTCTGAACCTGCCATCATGCCAACAGGAAAGGTCATTAATGCTGTTCAGATAAATGAAAATGAAGTCTTGCTTGCAATGGATTATGGAATCCTGCTTTACAATATCATCAATTTTCAGCACTTCCTGGCTTTTGACCTTGCTAATGCCAGTGCCATGGAATATGATCCATTGAATCAATTTTTATGCATATCGGTGGGTAATAAAGTCATGATCTACAATTATCCCGGATCAGGATTGCTTCATACTGTAACCATGGATTATCCGGTACTTAAACTTCATTTACTTTATAACAAATAGTTTATGAAAAGACAGCTGGTTATTACCGGGGATGGATCGCACACCCTGTTCGCTTCTGATTTGCAGGATCATTATCATTCCACTTTCGGAGCTGTCCAGGAATCAAATCATATCTATATTGAAAGTGCATTGAAAGCTCATCCATCAAACCGAAAAATGGTAAATGTCCTGGAAATCGGGTTTGGTACAGGCTTAAATGCGCTTCTAACCTGGCAGCAAAGTTATCTTCAAAAGATGAAAATTCAATATGTGACAATTGAACCACACCCGGTTGAACTGGCGATGGCACTACGGCTGAACTATCCTGATTTCATTGATATACAAGACTCGGTATCAATATTTAAAAAACTTCACCAGGCTGCATGGGGTGAAGGTGTTGTCATTTCTGAGTATATGAGGTTCACAAAAATGGATACCGCGATTCAGGAGGCATCACTTGAACCAATGAGGTTCGATATTGTCTACTTCGACGCCTTTGGGCCGGAGGCTCAACCGGAATTATGGACTGTGCCCGTCTTTCAAAAAATCTATGATTCTATGGCCCTGGATAGTGTAATGACGACGTTTTCTTCTAAGGGATCGGTAAAACGGGCGATGCAGGAAGCCGGGTTTAATATTGAGTTGCTGGATGGCCCTCCCGGGAAAAGAACCATCACGAGAGCCTGGAAGAAATAATTGTCAACTTTCAAATAATTAATGATTATCTGATTGTAAAGTCTTTAAATTCTTTTACCGGGGCGTCCTGGATATTGAGATCACTGACCCTGGCCCAATTTGGACCTTTCTTGCAATAATCTATGAAGGCTTCAATAACGGTTGGTTCGCCTTCAGCTTCAGCATACACTGAACCATCCGGCATATTTTTAACAAAGCCTTTCACCCCAAGTTCATTTGCTTTCCTGTGCGTGTAAAAACGAAATCCAACATTCTGGACCACACCGGATATATTAAGGATTACACTTTTTTTCATGGACTCAACCTCTTCATTATTAGTTCATCCAAGGCTTCATATAATTGGTTTGGGTCCAGGGCCCTCCACCTGAATGTATTGAACCTCCCGCCAAAGGCAATGTAATAATCAAGGTTTGCACTTTCAAATTCCTTAACCACATGCTCCCTGAAGTTCAGCCCGATGATCCAGCCATCTTCAATATCTTCCGACCATTCCTGGTAGTAGTCATTATCACCTGCGTGGAAATTCAGGATATTCTCACCAATCAGGATGAACCGCGTAATTCCGCTTTCAATCAAAATATCTGCTATTTCCCGCTTAAGGTACATGATGTCATTATGCAGGGTGTCATTCCATTCACCCATCAGCTCAATGACACAGAACCCTTTCTCGTAATTGGCATATATGATCTTAATGAAAAGGGTGGAGGATCCAATAAAATCCCATTGGGGATGAATCCAGTGATCATAGATTGCGTGTTTAAATTCATATTCATTATAGTTTCTGCCATAGAAAGGGGAGTTCTGATCATCTGCTGCATCGTACAAATGTCTCCAATTATAGTGTGGTTCCAGGTTATGCATGATTTCTAGAGTGCAAGCTTGATACCTTCAATTGATTTGAGGCCCTCGTAAAGGCCTGTCATTTGCTTGTGGGAATTGATATTAATATTCACAGTGAAGCTGATGTACTTATCATTACTGCTGTATTTTGACCTCCAGTCTGAAAAAGTGACTTTATGGGTAATAAGCACTTTCTCAATCGCTTGCTGTTGGGTTTCTTTATTGCCTTTATTGTCGAGTATGACTTTAAGGTCGTAGTTGACCGGGAATATTACCTCTTCATCCCCAAAGAGATTATTTTTCCCATTCCCACCATTATTGCCAATATTAATCATATTAAAAACAAAATGTTGCGGCCATATGTAGCCATCTATGCTCTTTGCTGCCTTTGAATTCAGGGGTAATATAATTCATTTCTGTGCGAAATCCAAAGAACTTATAGGAAAACTCAATACCAAAACTTGCATTGAAAACCAGGCGATTGATATCTTCGGGGGAAAGCGTGTAAATATTGTTATTACTGAACATTCCTCCCTGTAATGTGGCGTCATATGCAACGGCCCGCAGGATGGATGAAAATGTAAAAGCATACTGGACTTTGCTCCTCCCAGTATATCCATTGTTCCCGGGACCTACTAGACCAATATTTTTAAAATAAGACATGAAGCTGCCAACCCTGGAATAAAAACCAGCTCCTACATTTGTGTACAATGTACCTACTTTCCCTTCAAAAACACCATTAATATCGAAATGTTCAATATTGATAAGCCCTTGCTCTACCCTAACATTGTAATTAACAACCACATCATTCTTGAGCTGGTTAACCCAGCCTGTTGGTTTGGTTTCATGAATGGTTGTCTGGACAAATCCGCCAAGGGATTCGGGACCGATGATCCCAAAATCAAGTTCAGAAACCTGCTTGTAACGTTTTTTGGGATTTATTGTCACCTTAAACTGTCCGGCATATAAGACACCGGCAAAAGGCCTGTCACCGTATTGAATAGCCGTAGTATCCAATACCAGTGGTGTAAAGAAGTCCTGTACAAGACTGATCCCATGATAACTGACAGAATTTTGCCTGTAAGGAAGCATGAAATACCCAAAAGGTGATTTGGCAATATTCGGATCAATATAATCGAAACGGACCCCGTTGGTATAGTAGTAATCCATACTTAACATGGCATCATTGCTGAAGTGAGCAGTAAATAATTTGTCCTGGCTAACAATGGGGATATCATATGAGGGGATAGATGAATATTCTCTTATCTGGGGTTTGAAAGGCCTGAGGGATGCCTTATCAATTACCATTTCCAGGGACTCAACCTGAAGAGGAGCTAACGGAATAATATCAAGCTTCTCACGCTGATGAAATACCTCTGGGGTTTCTGCTAATACAAAGGATTTATTCTCATATTCCATATAAAAAACATCAGGTGCTATGGGTGGGCTCCACTTTAATATATCAATTGATAGGCGTGTGGTCCTGGCTTCAACGGGAGGGATCCCGGGGAATTTATCCGCAACTGGTGCATCCAGCTCAGTTTTCTCTATCCTGCATCCGAAAACGCTTACCAGCACGAATAGCCATATGAGGATCGCCTTATGTTTCATCGGGTTAAAAGTGTCCTAAATAGACAAAGTAAAATTACTACAAATTCTGCATGAAAAACTGCAGAATTTCACAATTAATAACACTTCACCTATAACAATTGTTTTCACAATATAATATTCTCTTTTCCAGTGACAAAATTACCACTTAGTAGCTGAGAATCAATGAAAATACGTAAAAACGGGTAAAAATACCCAAGGTTTTAGAAGATCTTGGGGTAGAGCTCAGGATCCATCTCGTGCATAATGTTGTAAACCATGTCAAACACGTCTTCTGCGTTTGGATTGGAGAAGTAGTCTCCATCAGTGCTATAAGCTGCGCGGTGGGCCTGACCGGTTAGTGTCCTTGGCTCAGCATCAAGGAAAAAATACCCTTTTTGCTCTTCCAGAACCTTTTGCATCATGAAAGCCGTGGCACCCCCAGGCACATCTTCATCAAAGAAAACTACTTTATTGGTCTTTTTCAGAGACTCAAGGATCATGTGGTCGGTATCAAAAGGTAGGAGGGACTGGACATCGATCAGTTCCACATCTATAGAAAAGTCCTTCAACTGCTCAACCGCATCCAGGGCTATGCGTACACAGCTTCCATAAGTAACCAGAGTGATATCTTTTCCTGTTTTTAAGACCTCAGGCTTACCGACCGGAACGCGAAATTCCCCAAAATTGGAAGGTAGCTGTTCCTTTAACCTGTATGCATTTAAAGGCTCAATGATGAGAGCAGGCTCATCAGATGCAAGCATGGTATTATAGAATCCTGCTGCTTGTGTCATGTCTCTGGGGACCAGAACGTTAACACCTCTGATGGAATTAATGACCATGCTGAGTGGTGATCCTGAATGCCAGATACCTTCCAGCCTGTGCCCCCTGGTACTGATGATCAATGGTGCTTTTTGTCCTCCTTTGGTCCTGTATTGGACAGTTGCCAGGTCATCGCTTAAAACCTGAAGCCCGTAAAGCAAGTAGTCGAAATACTGGATCTCTGCAATAGGTCTTAGTCCACGCATGGCAAGTCCTAATCCCTGTCCCAGTATCGTTGCTTCGCGGATACCAGTATCGCTGATGCGTAACTCGCCGTATTCCTCCTGTAGTCCTTCCAAAGTCTGGTTAACCCCGCCAATCTTACCCACATCTTCACCAAAGATCATTAATAGCGGGTTATTTTTGAAGTTATGACTGAAATTCTGTTTCAGGATCTCTCTTCCCGGAACCCATGGTGCATCCTCTGGTATTTCCGGCTTGACTTCTTTAATCTTTAATACTGATTTATTGGAATGGCTCCAGAGGTGGGAGTTATAATCTTCTGATTTTTCCGAGCTGGCTTTATCACGCCAGCCCATGACGTTCTTTTTTAAGGAGTTCTGAGGATTGCTGCAATTATCGCAAATCAGGCGCAGTATCCTTTTGCCGGATGACATAATATCTTTCCAGTTAGGATCACCAACGATTGCCAGCTCCTGCTTGATCGCATTGATTTTAGAGGTCTTTGCACAGTTACATGTGCTGATATCAACCATGCGAAGAAAATCATCACGCTGTCGCCGTATAGGCTTGATAAAGCTTTCCCATGCGGTCTTTCTGGCTTCCTTTGCGCGGGAAATTGCAGCTGCTTCGATCTTGCCCAGTTCTTCTTTACTTGCTATTCCTTCACTGAGGATCCATTCACGCATCTTCTTGATACCATCAAATTCTTGTTCCCATTGAAGCCTTTCATTGCTCTTGTACCTTTCATGAGAGCCTGAGGTTGAGTGACCCTGTGGTTGTGTGAGCTCCTCAATATGAAAAATAACAGGTACATGCTCTTTCCTGCACCTTTTAATGCCTTCCTCGTACATTTTGCAAAGGGCGGGGTAATCCCATCCCTTGCCTTTGTAGATCAGGAAGCCATTACCACTTTTATCAATTTCAAATCCTTTCAGTATCTCTGAAATGCTTTCCTTGGTGGTCTGGTATTTTTTCGGTACTGATATGCCGTAACCATCATCCCAGATTGAGATGGCCATAGGCACCATGAGTACACCGGCAGCATTAATGGTCTCGAAAAAGATCCCTTCAGAAGTACTGGCATCGCCAATAGTACCAAATGCCACTTCATCTCCATTTTTGGAAAACTTCTCAAATGGCTTGAGATCGGGGTTATTTCTGTATACCTTCGATGCCAGGGCAAGTCCCAGCAACCTGGGCATCTGGCCTGCAGTAGGGGAGATGTCTGCTGAAGAATTCTTCTGTGCGGTGAGGTCTTTCCATTCTCCATTTTCGTCGAGTGACCTGGTGGCAAAATGGTTGTTCATCATCCTTCCACCCATTCCAGGATTGGCTTCAAGGTTGGTATCTCCATACAATTGGGAGAAAAACTGTTCCAGGTTCATCATTCCGGTTGCAATCATGAAAGTCTGATCACGATAATAACCTGAACGCCAATCACCTTCCCTGAACACTTTGGCCATGGCCAGCTGTGGGACCTCCTTGCCATCGCCAAAAATGCCAAACTTGGCTTTACCCGTCAGCACTTCCCTTCTTCCGAGCAGGCTGATCTGACGGCTTTCATTTGCAATACGGTAATCGTTAAGTACTTCTTTCTTTGTCAGTTTACGCATAAAAAATACCTCTGCAGTTAAGGTTGCAAAGGTAATAAAAATGTGAAGAGTGAAGGGTGAAGGGAATTAGAATATTCTCTCACTCTTCACCCTTCACCCTTCACTTCATATCGCCATCATATTCTGAAGCATAATGAATGTCAGCGTATTTTGCTTATCCCTCATCCTGTTCAGCCGGCTTGTTTGTTTTGGCTCTTCAGGCTTTGGTAATTCGCTTGCCTTTTTCAAACCATCTTCAGTCATAATCCAGGTTTTCCCAGGAAGATAATATGAACTATGGTAACCCTGCTGTCTCAGGATTTGCCGTAGATTCCAATCCAGCCTTACTGCTTTATTTAATGGGACCTGCAATTCCAGGCTGACCTGATGGTCGCGCCAGGATTCACCCTGCTGTATGACAAACAGGGGATCAATGATCAGGGTACTGTCAGTTTGCTGGTAATAGTGAATGGTATGATTTGTGTTTTCTTCGGAATCCAGGGTGGTACGCCCCCTGGAATAGACATGCTTGGTGAAATGGTAATAAGCGTCAGGGCTCTGGCGTATCCTCAACCTGACATAGCTGAATATTTTACCTTCCTCGGTGATTACCAGGTTTGGTTCATCCAGGTACATATTGTCTCCAAACTCATCATAAACCTGGTCAATCTGAAACTGGTTAGCTGAGATACTGAGGGTGTCGACTGCCGGTTGCACGAATTCGATGGGCTTTGCGACTGTCACATCATGCTTGAAGTTTCTTGCAATCCTGAATGTGAAGAATAGGGTAATGATCAGTCCGATGATCCAGATATTAAAGGCTGCAAACCCAATATGCCTGATACCTTCAAAGTGGAAGAGCATCCTCAGCGCCCCATAGATCAACATTATTATGGGTATGCCCAGGAACATTAATAATCCAACCCTTAATAGCCCAACTGCCTCAATATCATTGCTGACTAAACCGATTAAAGATGGAAATGGAAATGTGATAAGGTCATGGTTATCAACGTACATGAAACCACCCCATCCGAAGAAAGAAACAATTAAACCTGCCAGGAATGATAATCCGAGGATTAATAATACAACACCGGCAATGATGACGATGACCCTCAGTAAGATTTTAAGCAGGGAAATGAGGAATCCAAAGAAATTCTCAATTACTGTATTTGAAGTTCCTCCTTTTTTTTTAAAGGGATCCTTGGTTTTACCGGTGAGGTCGTTGATCCGGTCTTTAATATTGTGTAACTCCTCCTGGATGGACTTTTCAATATTTGTAACATTTACTTTCTCCCCTTTCATTTCGAGCTTTTCAGCTGTTGTGGAAGCTTTCGGAATAACGGCCCATAGGACAAGATAAATGATTGGTGAGATGAATCCCAGCAGGAGGATAAGGAAGATTATTCTTATCCAGAGGATTTCAACATTAAAATAGGCTGCAATACCGCTGCATACACCACCTATGATCTGGTTGTCCGGATCGCGGTAAAGGCGCTTCGAACCCCTGTCTTCTGGTATGTATTCTGCCTGGGCTTCTGCTTCATCCTCAACAAAGTCGCTGGGTTGTCCCAGGATCTCGATAATCTCGTCAATGTCCTCGATACTGACCACCTGCTTTTGTTCTTTTAAGCGTTCCTGGAGAAGCTCGGCTATCCTTCCTTCAATATCAGAAATGATCTCGTCCACGCCAACGGTCTTTCTGAAATGGCCTTTCAGGATATCCAGATAATTATTAAGCTTCTCAAAAGCATCTTCATCAATATGAAAGATTATCCCGCTAATGTTAATTGTGAATGTCTTTTTCATTTATGTATATAATTAATATTGTACAATTCATTTAAGGGTTACTTTATCAACAGCACCAACCAGCTCCTGCCAGCTGTTCCGTAGTTCTTGAAGCATCATGCTTCCGATTTCAGTGATGGTATAGTATTTCCTCGGGGGACCCGATTTTGACTCTTCCCATCTGTAATTAAGAAAGCCATCGTTTTTTAATCGTGTCAGAAGGGGATATAGGGTTCCCTCCACAACGATCAAATGTGATTCCTTGAGCTTCTCGATGATATCGGAAGCATATGCATCTTTTTCATTTATGATTGATAAGATGCAGAGTTCCAGCACTCCCTTTCTCATTTGGGCTTTTGTTTTCTCTAAGTTCATGCAGCAAATATAATACAATTTTCAGTACTATGCAATACAAAGTACTAAAAAAATACCATTATTTGTTAATACCTAATACTATTTAAACAATGATACAGCCGTATTGTGCAGAATAACAGTGTGATATCCATTTGTTTAGAATTAATATAAATTAATAATTCGATGGAGTGATAGAGAAAATGGCTTTTCGGGCATATAGGGTCATCAGTATTCCTCTGCCAAGCATGAAAAGCATCAGTGACAGCCAGAGGCCATTATTACCCATAGGACCTGCTAGTAGATAGTAGGAGGGAAGAAAGATCAGCAAAGTAGAGATCAGCATGACATTACGCATCTGTACTGATGCAGTTGCACCCACGTAGATGCCATCCCAGATAAATGCAGCAAAGGTTATCAGAGGTATTAATGCCATCCAGAACATATACGGTGATGTTTGTTCTATAATGGCTTTGTTATTGGTTAGGATCAGCAACAGATAATCACCTGCGAAGAGGTAAACCAGGGTAAAAGGGACACTGATAATCAGTCCCCATTTAAATAACAACCCGATTGTATGCTTTAATTGAATAGTATCTCTTGCCCCAACGAATTTTCCCACCAGCGACTCGGCTGCAAAGGCAAAACCGTCGATCAGGTAAGAGAAGATCATGAGGTATTGTAACAATATGGTATTCACAGCCAGGATATCATCATTGACTTTTGCCGATTGAGCAGTGAAGAAGGAAAAGGTGAAGATCAGGCATACAGTACGGATTAGTATGTCCTTATTTACCATAAAGAACTTCTTCATTGCCTGCAGGTCAAGGACTTCCTTGAGGTCCCAGTTAAAAATCCCGCTGCCTTCTGATCGGAGAACAAAATAGATCCCGGTGAAAAATCCTGCATATTGTGCAATCAGTGTCCCATATGCAACACCATCTGACTTCATGTCAAGGACCATTACAAATAGCATGCTGAATAAAATATTCAGGACATTGATAAGTATTGCAAGTATCATTGGGATCCTGGCATTTTGCTTGCCCAGGAACCACCCTGATAATGAGAGCAGGCCAAGCGTTGCCGGTGCAGCAAAGATTCTGATATGAAAGTACTGTGAAGCCAGTTGCTCAACTTGCTGGCTGCCATCAACAAGAAAAAAGCTAAGCAGGGCAATAGGCTTTTGCAACAAGACCATTAACAGGCCACCTGCAAATGAAACCAGGATAGCCCGGTTGAAGATCAGCCTGATCTCTTTATCGTCATTTCTGCCATAGGCTTGTGCTGTAAAACCAGTCGTACCCATCCTAAGAAAACTGAAAATGGCGTAAATGAAGCTGAAAATGATACCCCCAAGGGCAACCGCACCAATATAGTCAACTGACTCCAGGTGCCCCATCAGGGAAAGATCCACCAAACTCAACAAGGGTACAGTTATGTTGGTAATAATATTGGGAATGGCCAGTTTTAGGATCTGACGGTTCATAATCAGTAGTTATGGCTGCTAATTTACGGATGTTTTTAAACAAAAAGTTTTATTGTTTGTTGTAGATTATAACTAAAACATTAGACAGAAATATCTAAATAATTAAATATGAAAATCATAAAAAAAATAAAATTCGCATATCTCCTTGCTGGTGCTTCCATATTATTTATCATGGGCTGTGGCGGACCGCAGGGTGAAAAAGCAAAAGCAACTGAAGCCAAGGAGCTTGGTACAGACCAGGCTGAAAAAACAATGCTTGTTAACACCGAAAAGAGCATGGTTGCCTGGCTGGGTTCCAAACCAACTGGGCAGCATATTGGTACGATTCATCTTACAGGAGGAGAAATATTTTTGGATGGCAAAACCATCATCGGGGGTAAGTTTACCATTGATATGAATTCGATTGTTAATACTGATCTTGAGGATGAAGAGTACAATCAGAAGCTGGTCAAGCACCTGAAATCCACTGATTTCTTTAATACTGAAGAGTTTCCCCAGGCAGAATTTGCTATTACCGGGGTTACAGAATGGGAGGGTGGCCAGGTTGAAGAAGGCGAAACCGGCAAGCTTCTTACTCCAACACACGAAATTACCGGCAACCTGACAATTAAAGGAATTTCCAAGAGTATTACATTCCCTGCTGTAGTAAAGATTGAAGATAATGTATTACAAGCTCATACTCCGCAATTTGTCGTTGATCGTACAGCTTGGGATATTAAATTTAAATCGAACAAGTTTTTTGATAATCTTAAAGACAATTTTATTTTTGACGAAATCGGACTAAAGATTATCCTATTGGCTTCAACTCAAAATTAATCACAGGCTTATATAACTTTGATGAATTCGTTTTTGCCTACCCCGCAGATCGGACAGGTCCAGTCATCAGGCAATTCTTCGAAAGCAGTTCCAGGTGGAATGTTCTTGCTGGGGTCTCCCTCAGCCGGATCATACAAATAACCACATATGATACACTTGTATTTAGACATAGCCGGCTGCTGCGAAATTACTGCAGGGCCGGTGTCTTCTTTAACCTGCTTGTCTATCTTTGATACATATGTTGGTGCATTTACAGGAGAAATTCCTTTTATCACATTCCTGTAGTATGCATAGGTTAGGGGTTGGGCGTCTGGCTCAAGCAATTCCGCGTCAACAGCATCACCGATAAACAAGATATGTGTTCCGGTATCAATACTTTCAATAACCTTGCATTCAATCCATGCAATGACATTATCCAGCATGATCGGGCAACCGGTTTTGCCTAATTTATAATTGCAATCGGTGAACTTATTTATTTCTTTACCTGATTTGAATCCCCAGGGTCCCAGGAATTCCATTGTAATATCTTCTTTCATGATGCTGACAGAGAATGTCTTACTCTTCTGTATATAGGAAGTTGTAAGGTTGTCCTTATGAGAGGCAACGGCCAATTTTACAGGTTCAGCAGATATCTGAAAGACTGTGTTATTAACATGGCCATTATATTTGTCACCATCCATGGATGATAAGATATACAGGCCATAGGTAACTTTGAAGAGTGCGTTAATGTCCATAATTTAATTTGGGTTGCGATTGGTAGGATAAAGGTAAAGAAAAGTGAACAGTGAGCAGTGAACAGTGAACAGAAATATCCAATATCCAACCTTCAATTTATCCCCCATCCAGTATCCAGCCCCTCGACTACGCTCGGAACAAGCATCCAGCATCCAGCATCCAGCTCAGTATCCAGTATCCAGCATCCAGCATCCAGTATCCAGCATCCAGTATCCAGTATCCAGCATCCAGTATCTAGTATCCAGCATCCAGTATCCAGCTCACAATAGTATCACTCTTAGGGCTGGTTCTTGGAGAAACCATATCTACCAGTTTTCCGTTCTCATCAATCAAGTACTTTTGGAAGTTCCATTTTACCCTGGAGTCCATTACTCCATTCTGCTCTTTTTTTGTCAGCCATGCATATAATGGATGTTGATTCTTTCCTTTCACAGAAATTTTGCCCATCATTGGAAAAGTGACGCCATAGTTTATGGAGCAGAACTCCTGTATCTCTTCATTGGTTCCAGGCTCCTGCTTAAGGAAATTATTGGCAGGGAAGCCGACTATCTCAAATTTCTCGCCACCATATTCTTCATAAAGATCCTGTAATTGCTCATATTGAGGCGTGAAGCCGCATTTAGAAGCTGTATTGACAACCAGCACCTTCTTTCCCTTGTATTTTCCCAGGTTAATTTGCTTGCCATCAATAGATTCAACTGTGAAATCATGAAATGTTGCCAGATCTTGCGAAGAGGCAGAATGTATTGTTGCCATTATTATCATTATTGTTAGTATTTTTTTCATTTAATCTTTTGTACAACTAACAATGCTGCTTTCTATAATGTTCAGAGAATTGCAATTATTTAATAAGTTACACCAACAACCAGCAACCTATAACCTATAACCTATAACCTATAACTTATAACCTATAACCTATAACTTATAACCTATAACCTATAACTTATAACTGATAACCGATAACTCGTATCTTAGCGCTTCATACTTAAGATGGAAAGATAAAAACATGCTTAACCTCAGGACCTTAAATAGTCAGGAAAAACAAACTTTCCGCTTGCATACCATGTACCGGGTCCTGGAAGGGGTATTACTGGGTGTGATTGCTCTTAATGAATATGTTTTTATCAGAAGTATGCTGGGATCCAATTACCAGCTGGCTTTTCTTTTCCAGTTTTCTGTGATTGTTTATATTTTCCTTTTGTTCTTCAATGAGATAAGAAAACGGATAAAGGATAAGAAAGTAATGCTGAGGGTTACCGCCCTGGCAACAAGGATGCCGCTGTTCCTGTTGCTGCTATTTCCACGCAGTACTGAACAGATGGAAAGTGTAGCCATCTACCATTATATTTTTCTTGGGATCTTCCTTGTTTATTATTTTGGTAATATATTGATCTATCCTGCAATTAATGTTCTGCTAAAAACCAACTACAGGCATCAAAATTTTGGCAGGTTATACAGCTATTCCACTTCTGTGAATAAGTTAATAACGCTTGCTTCCACCTTTGTATATGGTATGATGCTTGACCAGGACCAATACATTTATGTATATGTATTTCCAGTTGTTGCCCTTCTTGATATTGCCGGAATATTTTTTCTATCAAAAATAGACTATTCCAGGGTGATCCAGAAGGTTCAGCAAGGTAGCATGAGGGATGCGGTAAAGACTTCCCTGAAAGGAATGATACATACCCTGAAGACCAATAAGGCATACATGCATTTCGAATTGGGTTTTATGTTCTATGGCATCTCTTTTATGGTATCCCATACAATCATCAATATCTACTTCAAGGATGCACTGGGCTTGAATTATTCAAGTGTTGCATTTTATAAAAATGCCTATAATATCCTGGCTATATTGATGCTTCCTTTTTTCGGTAAACTCCTTGGAAATATTGACCCACGCAAATTTGCTGCCATCACATTTGCTTCATTGCTGTTCTTTATAGTATTTGTGATGTTAACGGAGATCTTCCCGCTGCATATCAAGGTCTGGGACATAGAATTATACCTGATGCTGGTCCTGGCCTATGTCTTCTATGGCATATTTGCAGCAACAATGGTTCTTCTATGGAATATTGGATCAGCCTATTTCTGTCAACCAGAAGAAGCCGATGATTACCAGTCCATCCATCTATCGCTGACCGGCATAAGATCACTTTTTGCCCCTATATTAGGTGTGTTTATCTATGAAATGGCAGGATTTACGATCACTTTTTCTGTTGGGATTCTGATGATCCTCATTAGTGTGGTGTTAATGAAATGGTCATACGAGAATGACCAACTGGTTCTAAAGAGCTAATATGTAGCTATTTACATTCATTTCTTTAATATCAACAATTCTTGTTAAAATTTATTCAAAAAAAGTTTTAAAAACTAGGTATTTATGCTTATAATTGTAATTGTTTTTTGCAACTATTTAATTAGGTTTGCAGTAAAATGGTTTAAGTAGAGGCTTGCTTAATTAAAAACACCAACGAACTGATGAGTTTAAGACCATTATCTAAATCTCATATATTTCTTGTTATTGTCTTTTTCCTATCCATTGTGTTTTCCGCAAGTGGCCAGCATATGATGAAAAAAAGCAAGCGCTTTTCTGATAACTGGTTTGTCGGTGCAAGTGTTGGGGGAAGTCAGCTGTTTGGAGACCTGAGCACCCAGAATCCATTTGAGAAATTTGCAGAAGAGACACGTATAGGTACGGGGGCATATTTAGGCAAGCAATTTTCCCCGGTTTTTGGTGCAAGGGTTAACTTATATTATGGTAAACTCTATTCGGAGAAAAGATCCTCATCCAGTAACAAAGTTGGTACAGCAGTAAGGATGGAAAATGTTGCAGAGGGTAGTATTCTGCTTACAATGGATTTCTTTAATTTCTTCTTTAAATACAGTCGAAAGCGGGTATTTTCTATATATGGTATTCTCGGTATTGGGTTTGTGAGCAACCAGGCATCCATGTGGACCCTTCAAAACCCTGTAAAAATTACTGACAATGTTGAACAGGGCGGTGCCGGACCAAAAGGCTTTTCCAGCTATTTTGTTGTGCCATGGGGTGCAGGAGGAAGGTTGAAGATATCGAATAGATTTGATGTTGTTGGTGAGGTGACCTGGCATTTGACAGCAGATGGGTTTGATCTTAAAGTAGGAGGCTCCAATAAGGATTATTTCTCCTATATGAGTGCCGGTATGGTCTACAAGTTCAATACAAAGAAACGTAAAGTTGTTAGCAGGATTCAGAAAGAGCCAGAACCAGAGGTTGTTGCCAGGGATACAGCAGCACCTATTGAGCGGGTTGTTGCACCAGAACCTATTGTAGTACCGGAGCCTGAAGTTGTTGAAGAACCTGTATATGTACCAATAGTACCTGTTGAGACAAAACCTGAACCAACAGTTCCAGACCTTGAGTTCCGCGTACAGATCAGGGCATCTTATGGCAAGCCTGTCACCAGGGAAGAACTTGATAGATTTGGTATCCCGGATGAGATCCAGGAAGAATACACTGATGGATGGTACAGGTATACCGTTGGATCATTTGATAACCTTCCCGATGCTACGGATTACAGAGACCTGATGAGAACCAGCTATGGTGTCTATGATGCCTTTGTGGTGGCCTATTTGAAAGGTAACAGACTGAAGAGCCTTAGGTACCTGGATGCAACACACAGGTCAGGCAGGTATGATATCCTGGATGAAGAGCGTGACAATGTCAGATATGGAATCCAGCTCAAAGCTTCTTACCTGAGGCCTCTGGATATAGCAGCTATTGCTGATGAATTCAATATTGATGAACCTATCAGGGAAGACTTCCAGGATGACTGGTACAGGTATTCTGTTGGTGATTTCAATATGTACTGGAAAGCAAAAGAATACAGGAACATCCTCCTTACACGACATAATGCCCAGGGTTCTTTCGTGATTGCCTTTGAAGATGATATCAGAACCAGCATCGTCGATCTCATTGGAGCAGAATCAGGAAGCAGGCCCGAACGACCGGCAGCCAGACCAAAGGCAAATGTGGTATTCTATGTACAGATACTTTGCCTGGATACATATAAACGTGTTCCAGCTGACGAACTGAATGCAAGGTATGATATCGTTGATTGGATCCGTGAACTTGAAGAGGACGGATTGGTAAAATACCAGATCGGCGAATATACAAATTACGAAGAGGCGAAATCAATTCGATCACAAATGTTGAATAAAGGAATATCAGACGCCTTTATTGTGCCTTATCAGGATGGTGTGAAGATTAGCATCTCCGAAGCCTTTGAATAATAATACGGTTGCTTATAGCTGAGCGCCGCAAACCATACAATATTTAGCATTTTTATCATGTCCCGTGTGCTTGCACTCGGGACATCTTATTAAATCTTTTTCCTTCAATTTCCTGGTTGTCAATTCCGCGGTGATAATACCTGTTGGAACAGCAATGATGGAATAACCCATGACCATTACTATTGATGCAACAGCCTTGCCAAAAAAAGTATGAGGTGAGATATCACCATAACCAACAGTGGTAAGGGTGACAATGGCCCAGTATATGCTTTCCGGAATGTTGGTAAATCCATTCTCAGGCCCTTCAATCAGATACATCAATGCACCCATTATCACAACCACTACACCCACAAAGGAAAGAAAAACAATGATCTTATGACGGCTGGAGCGCATCGACTCGAACAGAATAGACGAAGCTCCAATGTAACGGTCTAACTTCAGGATCCTGAAAATTCTCAGGAGGCGGAATATCCGTATGACAATCAGGTATTGTGACCCTACAAAGAATAAACTCAGGTAAGTAGGTAAAATAGCAAGCAGATCAATAATGCCGTAGAAACTGAATATATATTTTAAAGGCTTCTTAGTGGCATAGATCCTGAGTAGGTACTCAATGGTAAACAGGATTGTAAACACCCATTCAGCTATCAGCAAATAATAACCGTATTGCCTGTTAATGGATAATACACTATCAAGAAATACGATTAGAATACTTACAATGATTGAAATCAGGAGGATCAGATCAAACATCCTGCCTGATTTGCTTTCGGTTTTAAATATTGTCGAATACAACTCTTCCTTTAAGTTCATGATATTATGTTTTAGGTCATTTTCTAAAAAATGCTTATTCAAATGTATATAAAAGTAAATGATTGATTTAATGAAGAATTAAAGCAGTGAAACTTCTTATTGTGGATATGTATTATTATTTTTGAGCAATATTCATCATAAGCAATGAATAACAAAGGTTTGGAAATATCCCTGAATAATCAGCTCAGTGAACTGGAAAGTTTGAACAGGTACATTGATGACCTGGCTGAACAACTGGAATTACCAGTTGCTATTGTAATGAATTTGAACCTGGTACTGGAAGAGATTATTACCAATATCATCAATTATGCTTATGAAGATAACCATGAGCATAAGATTACCATCAACGCAACAAAACAAAATGCTGTGCTGAAAGTAAGGATAGAGGATGATGGTAAAGCATTTAATATGATGGCATATCCTGAGCCGGAAACCAACCTTTCTGCCGAAAAGAGAAATATTGGTGGATTAGGTATTCATTTTGTAAAGAAACTTATGGATGAAGTTGAATATGAGTATACAGATAACAAAAATATCCTGGTGTTGAAGAAGCGCCTGGATTCATAATTACAGACACGAATATGGAGATCAAGGAACAAGAAATCAATGATGTGGTCGTACTAGACCTGGCTGGAAGGTTGGATACTATCAACTATGGAATACTTGAAAAAAAGCTGGAATCACTTTTTACACAACAAAAGACGAAAGTTATTTTAAACTGTAGTGGCCTTTATTACGTTAGCAGTTCGGGACTTCGTGTTTTGTTAATGTACCTGAAAAAGGCCAATACAGTAGGAGGCAAGCTCAGCATCAGCTTTTTACCCCAGAATATCAGGGAAATATTCGATATTTCCGGCTTTACAAGTATATTTGACATATATGATACTACTGACGAAGCATTGAAAAGCATCTGATACTATGGTCCATTTCATACATTTCAAAAACCCAAACTCAACAGAGATTGAGGAGAAGCTAAAACAGCTTCCAAAATGCCCCGGAACATGTTTCTTTATTGACATTATCAATTCCACGGATATTAAATACAAAACCGACCTCTGGCAATGGGGCAAGAAATTGAATAACACATTTAATTTCATTTCTTTTTTAAATGATATCCCTGATCATGTCGTGAAAGGTATTGGGGATGAACTGATGTTCTATATCCCTGATGATAAGCTTAAATCCAAGGATTTCTATAATAATTATTTATCCTTGCTTGAAGAGATCTTTGCCACCATTGACAATATCAAAAACTATCCAATCCCGGATGTTTTTCTTAACTGCAAAGTTTCTATCCACTATTGCACTGAGGTGTATAACATAACATTTATAGAAGGATCTAATGATTACTATGGCCGGGATATTGACCTTACGGCAAGGTTAATGTCAAAAGCCAGGGATAACAGGATCATACTGAGTGAGAAGTTTTACACAAAGGTTAAAAATGACCTGGTGGAACTGAATCTCAGAAAAGAAGATACTTTTCTTAAAGCTTTGTCTGACAAATATATCGAGGACTTTAAAGGGGTGCCTAATCCTACAGAATTCAGAGTTTTGCAAGTTTAGCCCATAATTTCAATCAAGATGATCTGCTCATGAAAAATCAAAATCAAGTTGTATCCGTTTTCAGGAAATCCCATTTCAATGCTGCTCACCGATTACATAATCCAAAATGGGATGACCAGACCAACCGGGAAGTATTTGATGTTTGTAATAATCCTAATTACCATGGTCATAATTATGAATTGATTGTGAAGGTAACAGGTGAGGTTGATCCGGGAACAGGTTATGTAATGGACCTTAAGGTGCTTCAGGACATTGTGGATAAGTACGTCATTGAAAAATTTGACCATAAGAATCTTAATCTTGACTTATCCGAATTCAAGGAACTGAACCCGACGGCAGAAAATATCTCAATTGTGATCTGGGAGATACTCAGGCCCCTGATCCAGGACCAGAACCACTTGTCAGTCCGGCTTTATGAAACAGAAAGAAATTACGTTGAGTATAATGGACCTGCTACTTAATATTTAACTCTCTTCATGAAGAAATATATCATCATTATCGCCCTCGCTGCCATCCTGCTGGCCTTTTATTTCCTCTTCTTCCATGATAGCAAGCCAAAGTCAACGGCACAGCAGCAAGACACCAAAACAGAAGCAAAATACAACATTGACCTGGTAGTCTGGTTTATAAATTCTGAAGGAGACACGCTTTCAAAGTTGTATGTTGAAGTGGCAGATGATTACTATTCCCAGGCAAGGGGACTTATGTACAGACCGAGCATGCCGGATACTGTCGGTATGCTTTTTATTTATGACGACAATGATTTCAGATCCTTTTGGATGAAAAATACCCATATCTCCCTCGATCTTATATTCATCAGTAACAAGCTTAAGATAAACCAGATCCATGAATATGCCATCCCATATTCTGAAGAGAGCATTGTTTCAAAAGATAAGGCGAAATATGTAATAGAGGTTAATGCTGGTTATACAGATAAACTGAAGATTACTGCCGGCCAATCTATAATCCTAAATCTCAAATAATATCCTTTATCATATATCTGTTTATCCTTTATCATTTATCATTCCTCTTGTCAGGCACAGGATCGTACCCGGAGGTGCCCCAGGGGTGGCATTTAGAAACTCTTTTTACCGACAACCATAATCCTTTAAACAACCCATGTTTTTTTAAGGCTTCCATTGAATAGGTTGAACAGGTGGGCAGATGACGACAGGAAGCTGGGGTAAGGGGAGAAATGACAGCTTTGTAAATGTAAATGATTACCAGAAATGGGAATATCAGGACTTTTCTTAAAACACTTCTCATTCAAGGTACTTGTTTAGTTTGTCAAGTATTTCAGGTGATTCAAACGGTTTGAGTATGTGATCATCAAAACTGCTGCTTTCAGTATCTTCTATATGGTCACTGATACCTATTATAGAAAGGCTTTCATTAATTTCACGCAATTGATGGAATAAATCATCATTATTACCAGCTAATGATATCTCTAACAGGATCAGGTCTATATTCTTATTGCTTCTGCACATCTCCAGTGCCTGTTTCCCATCTGCTGCGTACATCAGCTTGGTATGCTCCTTGAGTAATTCCTCAAGCTGAATGTATTCCTGAATGGATTTCTCGACTATTAATATCTGCTTATTGCCCCAGCTGTATTTCTTTTCTTTCTTCTGATCCTTCTCTCCAACGATGGTATTTGGCAGACTGAAATAAAAAGTTGATCCACTACCCAGGTCTGAGTCAACCCATATCTCTCCATTCATCATTTTAACCAGGCTTTGTGTGATTGCCAGGCCAAGCCCTGTACCTTCTTTCTTGATATTATGGGGTTTGGGCTCCTGGATAAACCTCTCAAAAATCAACTTTTGATATCTTTTAGAAATACCTATGCCTGTATCCCTAACATAGAATAAGATATCTTTCTGATTCTCAGTCTGGTATCCGTATTCAACTTTTCCCTCGTTGGTAAACTTGAATGCATTTCCAATAAGGTTGATGAGTATTTGCTTTAGCCTGGAAGGGTCTGAATGAATATTGCATGGTTGAGTCTTATCCGGGATCTTAAGTTTAAGTTGGATGGATTCCTTGCCTTTCTTGATCTTAAGTGACTCAAATACCGTATATAATTCTTCAAGAAACAGGTTTAACTCAAAGGGGATCTGGATCAGCTTAATAACATTGGATTGAATGCGCGTAAACTCAAGGATATCATTGGTCAGGTTAAGTAATGCCTGTCCGTTGCTGTCTATTATACTAATAAATTCTTTCTTTCTGTTATCATCCAGGTCGGGTGACTGCAGCAGGTGTGAAAAGCTGATAATAGCTTTTATGGGTGTTTGAATTTCATGTGAAATATTTGCAAGAAAAGCCGACTTGGACTTATCTGATTCCTCTGCCTTTTCTTTCGCTTTGATCAGCTCCTCATCATACTTTTTCCGTTGAATGGCATTGGCTATGATCTGCCCGGTGATCTGGAAAGCATCGACCCTGTCATCAGATAAGCTAACTGACGCACTGATAGTATCAAAGCCGTAAAATCCTATAAACTCATTCCCGATAAACATAGGCAGGTTGATCAGGGATCTTATAAAGGTATGTTCCTGGTTTTTCGTGAAAGGATGTTTTTGCAGGTCTTCAGGATGCTCAGCACCGGTAATGATAACATGATCTCCCTGGATCAATCGCTCATAATAGGTTTGATGTTCATCGAAGATGAGGGTCTTAAAATGCTCGCTTGCCGGCTTGATCGTTACTCTTGCCCATTCGTATGTCAGATCAAAATGCTTCTCGTCATCGTTAATAAGGTAAACATAGCCCCGGTCCACATCAGTAAACTTCACAACGTCCTTCAGGGCTTTGACAATACCGTCATCAATTTGTGTGTTATCTAATCGAATGAACTCAGATGAAGTGGTATTTATTAGTTCAATAAACTCAATACGCTGGTTAAGCGATTTCTGCGCCAGTTTCCTTTCTTCAACTTCATTGCTGAGCCTTTTAGTCCGTTCCTGGACTTTCACCTCCAGCTCCTGGTTCAGGGATTGCAGATTGTTCTCAGCGATCTTTCTGGCGGTGATATTCACCATTACCCCCCTGATGCCTCTGTTTCCTCCTTCACTGCTGATTGCTGTAGCATAGATAAGGGCAGGGAAGGAGCTCCCATCTTGTGTCTCAACCTTTATTTCCAGTCCTTCATCAATATACTTGTTATCAAGAAATATTTCAACTCCACTGATCTCAGGATCATTCTTTCTTGCTGGTCTGGCTATATCGCGGAGGTTGATATTTTCATCAAGGGCATTTTCTTTTAAACCCAGTATTTCAAGAGCCCTTTTGTTGATGAAGGTCAGGTCTCCATTGAGGTCGGTTTCAAAGACAATCTCTGGCAATAACTCCGCCAGGTCCCTGAATTTCTTCTCTGTTTCCTTGATTTTTCTGTCAAGAAGGATGTTGTTGGCAAGTTCAGAAATGACTTTCTTGAACTGCGTCTGGTTAACAGGCTTAAGCAGGTAACCCTCAATCCCCATTTCTATTGACTGAATGAAATAATCTGTCTCCTGGTGACCTGAAACAAGTACAATCTTGACCTGGTCGTCGAGCTTTCTGACCTCCCGGATCATCTCAAGCCCATCCATCTCAGGCATCTTGATATCGCTGACGATGATGTCAGGGCGATGTTTTTGAAATGCTTCAACACCTTCCCGTCCGTTTTCAGCTGTAAATATCCGGTCGGTTATATTGTCCAGGAATTTCCCGTACAATGCCCGTGATATCTTGTCGTCCTCAACAAGTAAAATGGAGACATTCAATTCGTTCATTCCAGTCAAAAAATTAGATTGGTGGGTCTAAAACAAAGATACTAAATTAATCTTCTGCATTATCAATGAACTTATCAAGCGTAATTGTGAAATTGACACCTGATATTTATAAGATTTTTAATTATCTTTACGTTAGCTTATCAGGTAATTGTTGATTTATAGATTATGGAAAAGATAAAGATACTCATTGTAGAAGACCATGAAGTGGTTATTAAAGGTATCAGGGCCTTGTTGGAGCCCTATGATGACCTTGAGGTTATTGGTTATGCCCTGGAGCCCGAGGATGCCCAGAAGAAGATGGAGTCTCTCACTCCTGACGTAATCATTATGGATATCAACCTTCCGGAAATGTCAGGGATAGAACTGACCAAGATCATTACCGACAAATACCCAGACATCAAAGTAGTGTATTATACTTCCCATGTTGATGAGCAGCTGATCACTGATGGCTTTGAGGCGGGTGCCTTCGGATATGTCCCTAAGGATTTCAGCACTGAAGAGCTTGTTGAAGCCATACATATGGTAAATAAAGGCCAGAAATACATGAAGGGGATAGTATCGGAAAAATTTATCTCCAGTTACCTGCGTTCTGAGAAGGAAAAAAAGTTCAAACAGATCATGCCTTTGTCCGATCGTGAGCTTGAAGTATTAAAATTTCTCAGCCAGGGCTTGAGCAATAAGCAGATTGCCGACAAGCTTTTCATCAGCATCCGAACCGTTGAAACTCATAAGCACAATCTCATGAAAAAGCTTAATATATTTAGCACTGCGGAGCTTGTGATCTATGCTATCCAGAACAGCATTATACAGATATGATCATTACCCTCACTGATAAAGGCATCCGTAAATTCACGTAATGCCTATCCGTTTTTTTTCTTTGAATTTCAAGTAGCTTCCCCAATTGACGCGGGTACCCCGATGCTATAACTTTGTTCGTGGATCGTAATTTATAAGATTTGGGTTTAACATTCCGGGGTTCTTGATGCGTCATCAGTCCTCGGAATGCTTTTTTATACCCCCACCGCTTTTAAATCCCTCAAAACATATTATAAGGAAAGGTATTTTGCTGTATAGGAATGCTTGTTTGTGAGCAGGACTTCAGGTGTGCCGCTAAAAACTAACAGGCCTCCTTCATCACCACCTTCAGGTCCCAGGTCTATCAGCCAGTCAGCACATTTGATCACCTCCAGGTTGTGCTCGATCACGATCACTGTATGTCCTTTTTCAATTAAGGCGTTCAGTGCTTTAATCAGGTTGCCTATATCATGGAAATGCAAACCGGTTGTGGGTTCATCGAATATGAACAGGGTAGGGGCTTCATTTTCTCCTTTGGACAGGAAATATGCCAGTTTGATACGTTGCGCTTCACCACCACTTAGTGTGCTGCTGGCCTGGCCCAGCTTCAGGTACCCCAATCCAACATCTTGCAAAGGTTTAAGCTTGCCGATGATTTTTTTATGAAATGTAGTAGCTTTCTCAGCAGGATTAAAAAACTCAATGGCCTGGTTAACGGTAAGGTTCAGCACATCACTGATATTCTTGTCATTGACTTTTATGTCAAGCACCTCGCTCTTAAACCGCTTCCCATAGGCAGGTTTCACATTTTAGATAAATATCTGCCATGAACTGCATTTCAATCTTGACCACTCCTTCACCTTCGCATTCTTCACATCGTCCACCCGGGATATTAAAGGAGAAAAATCCTGGCTTGTAAGCTCTCATCTTTGCCAGCTGCTGTTCAGCAAAAAGTCCCCTGATATCATCGAATGCTTTCAAATAAGTTGCTGGATTTGATCTGGAAGAACGCCCAATAGGGTTCTGGTCGATCATCTCAACGGCTCCAATCCTGTTCGTATCGCCATTAAGCTTGTTCATATTTGCCTGATTTACCTGCAAAACCACCATGAACTTTCTTTAATGCCGGATACAGGACATCTTTCACCAAGTGAAGATTTACCTGATCCGCTGACACCGGTAATAACGGTTAGAATGTTTAATGGAAACTTTATGTCCAGGTATTTGAGATTGTTTTCGTGGCTCCCTCTACTGAAATGAAATCTTTCCATGGCCTTCTCAGGCCTGGTATAGGGATCAACATTTCTTTTCTCAGGTAGTTACCTGTGAGGCTGGCTTTATTCTTCATGAGCTTTTAAGTCTCCCTGGAATACAACTTCACCTCCATGATATCCTGCCATAGGGCCCATATCTATAATGTGATCCGCTGACTCAATAATATCTTCGTCATGCTCAACTACAATTACAGTATTTCCAAGATCCCGCAGCTGTTTTAAAATTTTGATCAGCAGTTGTGTATCCCGTGGATGCAGTCCAATACTGGGTTCATCAAGGATGTACATCGAGCCGACCAGGCTGCTGCCCAGGGATGTAGCCAGGTTAATTCGCTGGGATTCCCCACCTGAAAGAGTAGAGGAGAGGCGGTTAAGGGTCAGATAACCCAAGCCAACATCATTCAAAAACTGTAAACGCTTGCTTATTTCCATGACTAATCTTTCAGCAATATGCTTGATCATGCTTATTAGTTTCAGCTTGTCAAAGAATGACAGTAATTTTTTTACTGGCAACAATACCATGTCATTGATCGATTTGCCATTAACCTTTACATAATTGGCATCTTTC
Source organism: uncultured Bacteroidales bacterium (assembly GCA_963753055.1). GTDB lineage: Bacteria > Bacteroidota > Bacteroidia > Bacteroidales > B18-G4 > JAUWGC01. Next base: position 47,088 of record CAVWAP010000005.1, read on the forward strand.
CTGAGCCGTGTACCATGGCATTCAGGACAGATAGTTTTACCCCTGTACCGGGAAAGCATTACCCTGTATTGGATTTTATAGGTTTGCTCTTCTACATATTTAAAGAAGTCATTAATGCCTGCGAAGTATTCATTTCCATTCCACAATAGAGCCTTTTGCTCATCACTAAGTTCAAAAAATGGCTTATGAATAGGAAAGTCGAATTTGTAAGCATTCATAACTAGCTCCTCTTTCCATTCACTCATTTTTTCACCTTTCCAGCATGCAATGGCATCATCATAAACAGAAAGACTTTTATTTGGGATAACCAGGTCTTCATCAATTCCAATGATGCTTCCAAACCCTTCACAAGTCTTACATGCACCATAAGGGATTGTTAAAGCTGAAAAGATTGAAAGAGGGTTCTTCAAAGAGAATACCGTCCAGTTCAAATTTATTGGAAAATTGTTTGATTTCTTTTTCCCTTCCAGTTCTATTTCCACAATACACTCTCCATGACCTTCAAAAAAGGCAGTCTGCACAGAGTCGGCAATCCGGGTTTGCAAGTCGGGATCATCTTGGTCAACTTTAAGCCGGTCTATTACAATCCTGATCTTTTTCGCATCAATAAATTTGTCAATACTTTCCATGGCTTCATCAATCCGGATGATCTCCCCATTAAATGCAATTCTGCTGAATCCCTGCTGGTTCAGGACCATCAGTTGCTCGGCAAGCAACCTGTCCTTGCTTATCTGCAAAGGGGCATAGATTATCACCTTGCTGTCATGGTTCTTTGAAAGTATATAATCGGTAACATCTGTAACAGTATGCCTTTTAACCAGTTTACCTGATACCGGGGAATAGGTTTTACCTATCCTGGCAAATAGAGAAGCTTCAGGTATTCATAGATTTCTGTTGAGGTACCGACAGTCGACCTTGGATTCCTGGTATTGACCTTTTGTTCGATAGCTATGGCCGGGGATACTCCTTTAATATAATCCACTTCGGGCTTGCTCATACGGCCAAGAAATTGCCTTGCATAAGAGCTGAGACTTTCAACATAGCGCCTCTGGCCATCGGCATATAATGTGTCAAACGCAAGGGATGATTTCCCGGAACCTGATAAACCAGTGATAACCACCAGTTTATTCCTTGGGATGGCTATATCAATGTTTTTCAGGTTATGTACCCTGGCACCCTTTATGGTGATAAATTTCTTTGGATCAAGCTTGGAAAAATCCATGAATTCAATTTGGCTCATTAGCTAAAAGCGATGCAAAAATAGCTAAAAATTTTGCTTTTTTGAATTTATTCCTTATATTTGCATTGATATTGAAACTCAATATCGTAATAATTCGTATGATTAACACGTTCCTGTTATACTACCTGTATAAGGAACACCAAATATAGGAGAGAGATTATCGAGTAAATATTTACCCTTTTTTTAATTAAGTATTACTAAAAAAGGGAGGCATATGAAAGCCACGACAATTAGCGATAAAGTGCTAATTAATGACTATTTACAAGGTAATCAGGCCAGCCTTGAGCAATTAATCCAAAGTCACAAGAATAGAGTGTATGCATATATCCTTATGGTTGTTAAGGATAAGCAATTGGCCGATGACATATTCCAGGATACTTTTATTAAAGTGATCAATACTATACGAGCCGGATCCTATAAAGAAGAAGGCAAGTTTATACAATGGGTCATGAGGATCGCCCATAATCTGATCATCGATCATTTCAGGAAGTCAAAACGTATCCCGGTTATTGATAATGATAATGATGATTTCGACATCTTCGATACTGTCAGGATCACGGATGAATCAGTTGAAGACCGCATGGTCATTGAGCAGATTCATAAAGATGTCAGGGAACTGATAGAGTACCTGCCACCGGAACAAAAAGAAGTGTTGATGATGCGACATTACTCAGATATGAGTTTTAAAGATATTGCTGAGCAAACTGATGTTAGCATAAATACTGCCCTTGGCAGGATGCGCTATGCATTGATAAACCTCAGGAAATTGATCAAAGAAAAAGAAGTTATTCTGACGGCGTAAAGAATTTCATATTTTTTTCTTTCAGGGTGAAATATTACGAGATGATCGACGTTATCTAACTGTAAATTGTTATGATAACCAAAGACCAATCGTATGGAAAAAACCTTTACCCTTGACGATCATTCATATTTACCATCTAAAAATAATGTCCCGGTGTTTTCGGTGTCAGACTTCACCCCAGGTGATCACCTGATAAAGAACATACTGAATTATTCAAGGGCATTGTCGGTTCTCAAGACCCATATGGGTACGGTAAATTTGATATTAAATTAGGTTAATAGATTACAAATCCCGCCACTGGCGGGATTTTTTTTAATCCCAAAATCGTAATCCCTTGCAAAAGAAGGAAAGATACCGTCTTTTCATTGATTATTTTTCAAAGCATCAACCTGAAGCTACTACAGAACTACATTACCATGATCCTTACCAATTGTTGGTAGCAGTGATCCTGTCAGCCCAATGTACTGATAAAAGGGTGAACATGATCACGCCTGAATTCTTCCAGCAGTTTCCGGAACCAATTGCCTTGGCAAATGCCAGCCAGGAGGAGGTATTTCATATTATAAAAAGCTGTTCCTATCCAAACAATAAAGCAAAGAACCTGCTGGGGATGGCCAAAACCCTCCTCAATGATTTTAACGGGGTAGTACCATCAGATGTAGATGAGCTTCAACGCTTACCTGGTGTTGGCAGGAAAACGGCTAATGTTATAGCTTCTGTAGTTTTTGATCTCCCTGCAATGGCTGTCGACACACATGTTTTCAGGGTAGCTGCAAGGATTGGCCTTACAACCAATGCCAAAACTCCCCTGGCTGCTGAGATGCAGCTGGTAAAAAATATTCCGGAGCATAAAATCAACCTCGCCCATCACTGGCTGATCCTCCATGGCCGCTATATCTGCCAGGCAAGGAAACCGAAATGTGACAGCTGTGAATTGCAAGATTTCTGCAAATATTTCATGAAAAATAATACCCTTTAAAAGGGAACGTTTGTTGATAATTAGTATTAACTGAAAGAGACCTTTCAGTTTTAAAATAAGTATATTTGTACAAATACTTGAAGCCTATGATTACTTTGAAAACAGGAGATCCTGCACCATCATTTACGGCTGAAGATCATCTGGGAAACACAGTAAAACTGGAAGATTTCAAAGGTCATAAATTGATCCTTTATTTTTATCCTAAGGACGACACACCAGGCTGCACTGCGGAAGCATGTAACCTGAAGGATAACCATAATGTTTTATTGGATAAAGGATTCAAGGTACTCGGTGTTAGTGCGGATACCGCAGCAAAGCATCAGAAGTTTATTGATAAGTATGGATTACCTTTTCCCTTGATTCCGGATACTGAAAAGAAAATAATAAATGCATATGGTGTCTGGGGCCCTAAGAAATTCATGGGAAGAGAATATGAGGGGATCCACAGGGTGACATTCATCATCAATGAAAAAGGAATTATTGAGAATATTTATACAAAAGTTAATACCAAAGAACATTCAGGGCAGATCCTGGATTCATACGAATAATTATAGCACTTAATAATATGACAACATCGAAGACAGACGATAAGGTAAAGCAAGAAAAGTTAAAAGCGCTTGAGCTGGCATTGGGTAACATTGAAAAGAATTATGGCAAGGGTACCATCATGAAACTTGGTGACCAGGCCGTGGTTAACATTAAAGCCATCTCTACAGGTTCAATATCAATGGACCATGCCCTTGGCGTTGGCGGGTTCCCTACAGGACGAGTAGTTGAGATCTACGGTCCAGAGGCTTCCGGAAAAACCACCCTGGCCTTGCATGCAATAGCTGAATCACAAAAGAATGGCGGGATAGCTGCCTTTATTGATGCTGAACATGCATTCGACAGGTTTTATGCTGAGAAACTGGGTGTTGATGTTGAAAACCTCCTGGTTTCCCAACCTGACAATGGAGAGCAGGCCCTGGAGATAGTTGACAACCTTATACGTTCGGGAGCAATCGATATCATCGTGATTGATTCTGTTGCTGCCCTGACGCCCAAGAGTGAGATCGAAGGGGAAATGGGAGATTCGAAGATGGGATTGCAGGCCAGGCTGATGTCTCAGGCCCTGCGTAAACTGACAGCTAATATCAGCAAGACAGGATCAGTTTGCGTCTTTATCAACCAGCTAAGGGATAAGATAGGGGTGATGTTCGGCAATCCAGAAACAACAACAGGTGGAAATGCTTTAAAGTTTTATACTTCTGTCAGGGTTGATATCAGGAGGATGAACCAGATCAAGGAAGGGGATAAGATCGTTGGAAACCGGGTCAGGGTTAAAATAGTCAAGAATAAAGTTGCCCCGCCATTCCGCAAGGCTGAATTCGACATCCTCTATGGTGAAGGGATCTCCAAGCTTGGTGAAATTATTGACCTGGGCGTTGATTACGATATCATCAAAAAAAGCGGCTCATGGTTCAGCTACGGAGATACCAAGCTTGGACAGGGTAGAGATGCTGTCAAGAACCTCTTGATTGATAACCCGGAGCTATCGGATGAGCTTGAAAATGAAATTAAGAAGAAATTAGCCGAAGTATAACCTCAGTTAGTTCTTAGCCCTATATGCTGAAAAAATCTATTTCACTTATACTTGCTTTCCTTGCTTTCATTTTGCTGACAATCTCCTGCCAGCAAAAAGGAAGTAAACAAAGCACAGAAAACCAGATACAATCAGAACTGTCTGCAATGGAAAGTGTTTCTGAACAGATACAACAAGACACTTCTAATGCAGATCTGTATTTTCAAAGAGCCAGTCTCTTCATCCAGGATAAAAATATTGATGCTGCCTACAGGGATATTAACCGTGCTATCTTACTAAATCCTGAAGATTCAAGGTTTTATGTTGCCCTTTCAGATATATACCTTATGCAGGGAAAGATTGCTAGCTGTAAAGAATCCCTTGAAAAAGCGGTAAGCGTTGATCCTGCAAATGATGAAGCCTTTCTTAAGCTTGCTGAACTAAGCCTGATATTGCAGGATTATGAAAAGACCTTTGAATACCTGCGCAAAGCCATCGACATAGACCAGTTGAATCCAACAGCATACTTTATCAGTGGCTATACATTTCTTGAGATGGAAGATACTGCGAGGGCCATTGAAAATCTGCGCATAGCGGTTGATCAGGATCAAAATTATTATGATGCCTACATTTTTCTTGGTAATATTTATGCGGCCAGGAAACAAAAAATAGCAGTGGATTACTATAACAATGCGCTGAATATCAGTCCGCAAAGTATTGAAGCATATTATAATCTAGCCTTGTATTACCAGGAAACAGAGCAAATTGAAGAGTCGATTGAGGCTTATTCCAGCTTATTAAAGATTGACCCGGAATATAAATATGCCCTGTATAACCTGGGGTTTATCCACCTGATCTATAAAAAGGATGCTGAACAGGCAATCCAATATTTTACAAAAACAATTGAGGTGGACCAAAAGTATTATGAGGCATATTATAATCGTGGATTTGCGCATGAATTATTAGGAAATTATAATGAAGCCCGTTGGGATTACCAAAAGACACTTGAATTGGAGATCAATTATCCCAAAGCTATTGACGGACTGAACCGACTGGATCAACTACTTTTAAATGAATAGGGAACCTATCTGGTAGATCAGAAATGCCACCAACCAGGCAAGTCCGGTAGTATAAACAGCCAGGAATACTGACCATTTCCATCCTCCCGTTTCCTTTCTGACTGCTGCAATTACTGCAATACATGGTAAATAGATCAGAACAAATGCCATGAATGCGAAGGCTACTATTGGTGTGTACACTTTTTGCCCGGCCCGGGATCCTGTGGTGTAGGTTTGCTCCCTTAGTCTTTCGGAAAGACTCCTAACATCTTGTGAAGAATCATCTTCCTGGTATAACACACCCATTGTACTGACCACGATTTCTTTGGCTGCACCACCGGCAATCAGGCTGACTCCCATTTTCCAATCGAATCCAAGAGGGCGAATGACAGGCTCAATAAATTTCCCAATACGGCCTATGTAAGACTGTTCTTGTTGTTTCTGAGCTTGTTCAGCTGGGGATAAATTAGTATCACCATGGTATCGCGGAAAATATCCGAGCGCCCAGACAATAATCGAAGCTATCAATATGAAACCTCCCATTTTTTTGAGGTATTGAGAGCCCCTGAACCATGTGTGCTTAAGTGTTGTGCGTACTGTCGGCCTTCTGTAGGGAGGCAATTCCATTACAAAGGGAACATCTTTTGCTTTGAACATCGTCTTTTTGAAGAAGGCTGCCATGATGCCGGCAAGCAGGATTCCTGATAAGTAAATCAGGAATAAAATACTGCCCCGGTAATTAGCAAAAAACGCACTGATCAAAAGGATATAAACAGGATAACGGGCACTGCATGACATAAAAGGATTAATCAGGATGGTCACTATCCTGTCATTCTTGCTTTCAATGGTCCTTGTTGCAAGAATTGCTGGTACATTGCAACCAAATCCCATAAGAAGAGGAATGAATGACTTACCATGAAGCCCTACCTTATGCATTATCTTGTCGAGGATAAAAGCTACACGGGCCATGTATCCCGTATCTTCCATGAGGGCAATAAACATAAAGAGTATAAGGATGTTAGGCAAGAAGACGAGAACACTCCCTACACCACCTATCACACCATCTATTATTAGGTCTTTGACAACTCCTGCAGGCAACAGGTCATTAACACTGTTTCCAGTGTATAATACAAGCTGCTCAAGCCATTGCATTGGATATTGTCCAATGAGGAATGTGGTTTCAAACATTAACCACATTAAAAACAAAAAGATAGGATAACTTAAAATCCGATTGGTGAGGAAAAAATCAATTTTTCGGGTTTTGCTATGAAGTTTCTTGGTACCTGGCTTGAGTGTCTCTTTTAAAGCTCCATCAATAAAGCCATACTTTGCATTGGTAATCAGGGTTTCTGCGTCTTCTGCATACTGATTATTGAGTTTTACCTTTTCCTGTTCTGCAGCCTTGATGATCTCATACTGATTGTCCAGGATCTTGATTGACTCGTATGTTGTTGTGTCTCCTTCCAGGAGCTTGATGGCGTAATACCGTGAAGATATTATGTCCGTTAATGACTTATTTTTCCAGATCAGGTCCTGGATCTTGTCGATAGCCATTTCAATATCAAGACCATAGTTGATATGGACATGTCTTACATATGGGTCCTTATCTTCATAAACCTGGATAACCTTGCTGAACATATCCTTAACTCCCTGGCCTTTAGATCCCACTGTCGGCATAAATGGAATACCCAACATCTTACCCAGCTCCTCGAAATCAAATCGGTCACCTTTTTCCTGAAGCTCATCAAACATGTTCAGGGCTACAACAACCTTGATGTCCATATCTATAAGTTGGGTGGTGAGATAAAGGTTCCTTTCAAGATTTGAGGCATCTATCACATTAATAACCACATCAGGTATCTTTTCCAGGATATGCTGCCTGACAAATATCTCCTCGGGAGAGTATTCTGTAAGTGAATACGTTCCAGGCAGGTCAGTTATATTAAATGTATAGCCCTTATACTCAAACCTGGACTTATGAGCGTCTACGGTGACTCCTCCATAGTTACCAACATGGAGTCTTGATCTGGAGGCAACGTTGAAAAGTGTAGTCTTGCCCGAGTTAGGGTTGCCAACGAAGGCAACATCGATCACTTTTCCTTTCTCAGTAGCTTTGGTTTTAAGAAGTTCAGAGTAATTAATGCCATTAAATCCACTTTTGACATCTTGTTTATCAGCTTCTTCAAGTGTGACGACTTCAATAAGGTTGGCTTCACTTCTTCGCAGTGACACCTCGTAATTCATGATCTCATATTCAACAGGATCCATTAGAGGAGCTGCTTTTATGACAGTTACCTCCTTGCCTTTTATAAATCCCATTTCCATGATCCTCTTTCTGAACGCCCCTCTGCCGCGCACTTTGGATATTACGCCTTTTTCACCCTCTTTGAGATCACCCAGTAATGGCATGGTTTTAATTTAGATTAAATAAAAGGATGTAAAAATACACTTTCCTGACGAATGATTGTATTTTTTTACAAATTGGTTGGGAATATCAACGGATTATAAATCTTCAATATCCAATTCATCACCTGAAAAGGAATCTGCAAACAGGTTGTAATGGATTGCTTTCATTACACGGATAGTTTTAGGCCCCCAATTTATCTCAAAAAGCATTCTACATGAGTGAGTTGCGTTTTCTTTTGCATCAATATTGCTTTTTTGGTATAACATCAAAAAGTCTTTGAGGTCCTGGTAAATATCAGCAAAATGCTCTGAGAGGCTGCCTTTATTTATTTCATCATCGATAAAGTGCTGCTCATCAATATACCAGAATTCATCTTCTTCTCCGATCTTAGCTCTGAGTGTATTGAAAATGTATTCCCATTGCTCCTCTGTAACATATCGTTCATTGGCATCTGGATTCTCAACAACGATAACGGGTAGCAAGCTTCCTTTAAGGTATATCAGCGGGCAGATCTTATGCCAGTAATCTATTATCTCTTCCTTACGATATTCATCTGACTTTTCAAGGAAGAGACATAACTCATTTGCTACTGTATAGAATTCCAGTACATTTTTCTGAATAAAAGCTTCTTCATTGGTTTCGCTCATGATAACTAGTTATGAATACATACAAATATTAGAATAATTCTTTGAATATCATCGATTAATTCCTTATATTTATGTAAAATTGAAGTAGTTGTGACCCCATTATCCATAAAGAATAAGCTCATAGAGCTTTGCGTTGCGCATTTGCAGAAAACGATAGATCATATCGAATATGCAATGAGCGAAGCTCAGAAAAGTGCGAATGATTATGGACAGCCAAAAGACCGATATGATTCCTATCGTACACAATTACTCAGGAAAAGGGATCTATTTGCCAAACAACTGCAGGAAGCCGTTAAACAGATGGATATTCTGAAAAGGGTAGATACTGATGTACCAGCCGACCGTGCGAGCTTCGGTGCAGTAGTGAAAACCAGGGAACAAAATATTTTTATTGCAGTCGGTTTAGGCAAAATTAATTATGATGGAACCGATTTCTTCGTAATCTCACCAAATGTTCCAATTTTTGAAGCCATGAGAGATAAACAAAAAGGGGAGGAGTTTATGTTTCGTGGAACCAAGCAAAAGATTGAAGATATCTTTTGATTCCGCATTTGCGATCCCGCAAAATTATCATGATTTTACAACAATCTACAGCAGGTTACAAACGTAACCATAAATAGATATTGAAATCATTAGAATCTGATATTCAGTTTTTTAAAACGTTTTGTGTGAATATGTAAAATATACACACAATTATTTACATTTGTTATATAACATGATTATGCTGACTATTTGACATATTTAAGTTAATTATTAACAATATAATGCTTTTTATCAATTAAATATAAAGTTTATCTAAAGTTATACTTTATATATTGATATTTTTTAAGTACATTGTTTGATCATTGATTCTTCTTTATTAACAGGTCATAAGCTATTATTTGTCTATGTTTACAAACATCAATTATAATTGCCATATGTAACACCGGTATTTTATGAATGTAAACAAGATATTATTTACATTTGTAAAAATCTTGATTATGGATTCCCTGGTTAAAAGAATAGAATTATTATTGAAACAAAAGAAATTAAACCCGTCAAAATTTGCTGATGAGATTGGTGTGCAAAGATCAAGTATTTCTCATATCATGTCTGGAAGGAACAAGCCAAGTCTTGATTTCATACTAAAGATACTGAATTCATATAATGATATAAATGCTGAATGGCTTTTAAAGGGAGTGGGGACGATGAGTTCATTTGAACTTATGTTTGACCATGAGAAGCCCGAGGATACTACTGTTACGCATAAGAAACTTGCTGGAGATACCGAGAAACCTAAAGCAGGTAAGCGAAGTGACGGGAAAAAGAAAATATTGAAAGTGCTGGTCTTTTATGATGATCAGACTTTTGATGAGATTGAATCAACTGGCTGAAAGCTAGAATCTTTCAAGTTTTGAAAAGTGGAAATCGCTCTCAATAATGGCATTTTCATCACTGTCAGAACCGTGAACAGCATTTTCCTGCAAATTGCTGCCATATAGTCTCCTTACAGTCCCTTCATCAGCGTTTACAGGGTTTGTAGCTCCGATTAGCTTTCTGAAGTCAGCTACTGCATTATCCTTTTCCAGGATGGCAGCTACAATTGGTCCTGATGACATGAATTCCACCAGGTCAGTATAAAAGGGCCGTTCTTTATGTACAAGATAAAAAGCTTTGGCTTGATCTGCTGTCAGTTGTGCAAACTTCATAGCTATGATCCTGAATCCTGCATTATTGATCATGGCAAGAATAGGACCAATAAATCCTTTTTTTACAGCCGTTGGCTTAATCATTGTCAAAGTTCTGTTTCCACTCATTTTTTATTGGTTTTTTTAAGATGCGGCAAAAATATGAATATAATACACTTCACGAACGCTAATTGTTCAATAATTCATATTTTTGTCAATAATTAATGAAATGCTTTCATTATAAATCAGTTAAATTTGATTATTCCCACTGAACTTACTGCTGAGCTGGCTGACAGCAAAAAAATTGTTGTCACTTCGCATTTTAATCCGGATGGAGACGCTATTGGCTCTGCCCTGGCACTTTATCATTACCTGAAGTTGAAAGGGCATGAACTTGCTGTTATGGTACCAAATCCATTCCCCGAATATCTGGCCTGGATGCCAGGAGTTAAGCATATCCTGATATATGAGCAGGATAAAAATGAATGTGATAACTATTTGCAGGAGGCAGATATTATTTTTTCGCTTGACTATAATGCCTTCCACAGGACTGGCCCTATGCAGGAATCTATTGAGACTGCAAAAGGTATCAAAGTTTTGATAGATCACCATCTTGAGCCTGAGGAGAATGATTTTGATTATATTTTCAGCACTGTTGAAACATCTTCTACAGGAGAGCTTATTTATGAATTTATAGAAGCATACGGAGACAAAAGATTGATTAACAAGGCTATCGCAACCGGATTATATGTAGGAATCATGACTGATACGGGCTCTTTCAGCTATTCATGCAATTACGAAAAAACCTATCATGTTGTAGCAGATCTGTTTAAGACAGGAATTGATGCAGGACAGATCCATCGCTATGTATATGATACCTTTTCAGAATCCAGGCTGCGCTTATTAGGGTATTGTTTGGGTGAAAAGCTGGTAGTCCTTCCAGAATATGCTACTGCCTATATTGCTTTGTCACAGGAGGAACTGGACCGGTTCGACTATCAGGTTGGCGACACCGAGGGTGTCGTCAATTATGCATTATCCATCAAAGGGATTGTCCTGGCTGCTTTTATGACGGAGAGAGAAGACAAGATAAGACTTTCATTCAGATCAAAAGGGGATTTTTCAGTCAATGAGCTGGCCAGGAAGCATTTTAACGGTGGTGGTCATAGGAACGCAGCTGGTGGAGATTCTTATAAAAGTCTGGATATAACAATTGATGAGTTCAGGTCGTTATTATCATCATATCAGGATCAATTGATCAAACAAGATTAGTTTCATGCGGATAATAAGGTCATCTTCGAAGTATATCACTATTTTCTTAATCATCCTGCTTGTGAGTTGTGCTCAGGATAAGGATAAAACCAGAAAGAAGCCGGCTAACAAAAAGAAAGATATAGAGGAGTCCCTGGTCCAGGCAAACAAAAAGGTAGTCAAAACAGAGGAACAGCATATATTGGACCTTATTAACAGGTATCAATGGGATATGAAAGAAAGTGGGACAGGACTCAGGTATATGATTTATAAAGAAGGTGATGGAGAGGCAATAAGTAAAGGCGATATCGTAGAATTAGACTATGAAATACGCCTCATCACAGGAGATGTAGTATATACATCAGAAAAATTGGGCCAGTTGGTATTTACAGTTGGTAAAGCCGAGGTAATCAGCGGACTGGAGGAGGGAATTTTATTGTTGCATGTTGGTGACAAAGCAAAATTTGTTATACCTTCGCACCTTGCTTTTGGCCTTCTGGGTGATGATGATAAAATTCCTACGAAAGCCACCCTGATTTACGATATCGAAGTTATTCGAATAAAATAGTTTACAGAAAAATTTATAAATTCTTAAGTAAAATTAAAATGAAGAAAAATTATCTGAGCATTGTAATCCTTTTTGCTTTATTTTCTGCAATAGTCGTATCATGCGGAGATTCAGAATTCCCGGGATTCAAAAAAACTGAAACCGGATTGTATTATAAGTTTTATATTGAGAATGATGATACTCTCAAAGCATCCCAGGGTGATTTTGTCACACTTGCCCTGAAATATGGTAATGAAGACACTATTATTTTTAATAGCGATCGTATGCCTGATGGGCTTACATTCGCACTGGATTTTCCTTTCCACAAAGCAGATCTTTACGAAGGATTGATGATGATGAGTGAGGGCGACAGCGCTACATTCATGATCAGCGCTGATTCCTTCTTTTTCAAAGCTGCCAGGGCTCGCCAGTTACCATCCTACATTGACAGTGGAAGCTTTTTGGCCTTTAATGTCCGTATGATTGACATTGAGACCAAACTTGAAAAAGAGCTGAATGAGCAAGCCAGGCTTGAGGAACGCAGAGCCCAGGAGCCTGTTGACCTTCAAAAGTATCTGGCGGATAACAATTATCCTGCTGATCCCACTCCAGATGGAATATATTTTATCAGTGAGGTTAAAGGTACTGGCAAATCGCCTTCTGTAGGTGAAATGGTATCTGTTCACTTATCTGTTAACCTGGTTGATGGTTCTAAAATATTCTCATCCCTCGATAGGGGAGAGCCAATTGAATTTGAGTTTGGAAAGAAGTTTGATACAGATGGCCTTGAAAAAGGCATTGCTATGATGAGAAAAGGTGGAAAAGCCAAAGTTATTGTCCCGTCCGATATGGCTTATGGTGCCGAAAGACGGGGTAACCTCGTAGACTCGTATTCCACTATCGTTTATGAAGTTGAGCTGGTCAATCTCCGCTCTGTTGATGAATACAGAAAAGAGCAGGACAAGATGAAGCAGGAACGTGAGCAGGAAGAGGTTCAACTGAAGGATAATGAAAGAAAAGCAATCAAGCAATACTTGAGCCAGAAAGGACTTCAGGGTACTCCGTCAGTCACTGGCCTTTATTATATTGAAACAGAAGAAGGAACCGGTGCACTGGCAGAGAGTGGAAAAACTGTAAGGGTGCATTATACAGGTACTTTGTTTGATGGTAAGAAGTTTGATTCCTCCCACGACAGAGGAGAGCCATATCAATTTGTTCTCGGACAGGGCCAGGTGATCAAAGGCTGGGATGAGGGTATTGCAAGGATGAAAGAAGGCGGTAAAGCCGTTCTGATTGTCCCTTCATGGCTGGCTTATGACAAACGTGGAGCTGGACAGGATATCGCACCGGATACTCCATTGAGATTCGATGTGGAATTGGTTGAAGTCGTTGAGGAATAAGCCATTTATCCTTACATCGATACGATAAACCACGGATTCAATAAGTTCTCTTTATTATAGAGCAACTTTTCACCACTGTCGTGCCTTACAACCCTGCCACCACAGGCTTCAACAATTGCCTGTCCGGCAGCTGTATCCCACTCCATAGTGGGGGCAAAGCGTGGGTAGATATCCGCCAGGCCCTCGGCAATAAGACAGAACTTCAGGGAACTGCCCTTGGATGCATAGTCAATTTGAGCATGGTCTTTCTTTAATACATTGATATAGGCTTCCGTTTCCGGGCTCAAATGTGATCTGCTGCAGACAACAGTATATGGCCGCACTGCCCCTTCGAACGGGATCTTCTCCGAAATATCTATCAATTGTTCTAAACTCATTAATGAATCTACCGATGCCTGGCTAAGCTGTAGTTTGAATGCCCCTTTTCCTTTCTGGGAAAAATACAATTCTTTTGTAACAGGAATATATATTACACCCAGCACAGGCTCCTGGTTTTGCACCAGGGCAATATTAACAGTAAATTCACCATTTCGCTTGATGAATTCCTTGGTCCCATCAAGTGGATCTACAATCCATAGGGTATCCCAGTGGTTTCTTTCGTTATAAGGCAGATGTTTGCCTTCTTCACTCAATTCCGGAATTCCGGTTTCTTCCAGTCTTTCTGCAATGACTTCATGCGACCGCTTATCGGCTGTCGTCAGGGGTGTGCGATCTTCCTTGCTTTCAATGGCAAAGTCAGTCTTGTAAATTTCAAGTATTTCCTTGCCTGCCTCCACAGCAGCATGGATTGCAATTAGTAAATTCTTTTCCAGATTCATTTCTTATCCTCTAATACCTTTTGTAAAGCGAACATCTCATCCCTCAACCGGGCTGCTTCAATAAAATCAAGTTCTTTGACAACCTTTTCTATTTCCCTCCTTTTGTCTGCAATTGACTTCTCCAGTTGCTCCTTGCTCATGTATTGAATAACGGGATCAGCAGCCAGGCTGTCAGGATCTCTTTCTATGTATGCCTTTAACTCTTTGGCTTTGCTGTCTGCTACAGCTGTCTGGCCCATAATTGAAGCAACCGACTTGGTGATTGCTTTCGGTGTGATGTTATGCTTCTTATTATAATCTAATTGTTTTTTTCTTCTTCTTTCTGTTTCATCCATGGTCTTCTTCATGGAATCAGTGATCTTGTCAGCATACATGATCACCTTGCTGTTGATATTCCGTGCTGCGCGGCCTGCCGTTTGTGTCAGCGAACGGTCCGAGCGCAGAAACCCTTCTTTGTCAGCATCCAGGATAGCGACAAACGATACCTCCGGCAAATCAAGGCCTTCCCTGAGCAAGTTCACGCCAACAAGCACATCAAAATTTCCGAGCCTCAAATCACGCATGATCTCAACCCTTTCTAAAGTGTCTACTTCTGAATGGATATACCGGCAACTGATATTAAGCTTGATCAGGTACTTGCTAAGCTCTTCAGCCATCCGTTTAGTTAGCGTGGTAACCAAAACCCTTTCCCCTCTTTTTACAACTTTGTCAATTTCATCCAGTAAGTCATCCACCTGGTTCTTGCTTGGCCTGACTTCTATTTCAGGGTCCAGAAGGCCTGTGGGCCTTATCAGCTGCTCTACCACGACACCTTCTGACTTTTGAAGTTCGTAATCGCCTGGTGTGGCGCTTACATAAATGGTTTGCCCGGTTATTGCCTCAAACTCATCAAATTTTAAAGGCCTGTTGTCCATTGCGGAGGGCAACCTGAAACCGTATTCTACAAGGACCTGCTTGCGTGAACGGTCGCCTCCATACATGGCCCTGACCTGGGGCAGGGTGACATGACTTTCATCAATGACCATAATAAAGTCATCGGGAAAATAATCCAGCAGGCAGAAAGGACGGGATCCCGAGCTTCTTCCGTCGAAGTACCTTGAATAGTTTTCTATCCCGGAGCAATATCCCAGCTCACGCATCATCTCAACATCATAGCTTACCCTGTCTTCCAGCCTTTTTGCCTCCAGGTGTTTACCATTCTCCTTGAAATACTGCGCCTGACGGAACATGTCATCCTGTATTTCCATTATAGATGATTTCATCTTGTCCTGTGAAGTAACAAAGACATTGGCAGGGTAAATCTTAATACTTTCCAGGTCAGTGATTTTTTTGCCATTGACAGGATCGAAGCTCTCAATGCCTTCAATCTCATCACCAAAAAAGAATATCCTGTAAGAAAAATCTGCATATGCAGGAAATACATCCAGGGTGTCTCCCCGGACCCTGAATCGGCCCCTGATAAATTCACTTTCGGTTCGGGCATATAATCCATCAACAAGGCCATGAAGGACCTTATTGCGGCTGATGTTCTCTCCAACGCTCAGTTGTACAACATTCCTTGTGAAATCATCCGGATTACCAATCCCGTAGATGCAGGATACAGATGATACAACAATGATATCTCTTCTTCCGCTCAATAATGATGAGGAAGCACTTAAACGCAGCTTTTCAATCTCATCATTAATGGATAGGTCTTTTTCAATATAGGTATTGGTTACCGGCAAATAAGCTTCCGGTTGATAATAATCATAATATGATACGAAGTATTCAACAGCATTCTCAGGGAAGAACTGCTTGAATTCTCCATATAATTGAGCTGCCAGGGTTTTATTATGACTGAGCACCAATGCCGGCCGGTTTACTTCCTGAAGCACATTGGCTATGGTAAATGTCTTTCCAGAACCTGTAACCCCAAGCAGGGTCTGCGAAGGGTCATTACGACTTAATCCTTCAACCAGTTGTTTTATAGCTTCCGGCTGATCCCCGGTTGGTTTAAAATCTGATGTGAGCTTAAATCCCATACGCTATTTATGTGACCTGGTAATTATACAACTGATGGGATAATGATCTGAACGCTGAAAATCGTAGTGGGTCTTATAATCATAGACATCCAAAGCCGGATCACAAAGAATATAGTCAATTCTTATTGGAGGTAATTGTCCGGCATAAGTATTATTGTAGCCCGATCCGGATTCGATAAAGGCGTCCTTCATCTCTCCAATGGTTGTCCTGTATACATATGAAGATGGGGTGTCATTAAAATCACCGCAAAGAATAATGGGGTATGGTGACGATTCCATATGCTCCTCAAGTATTTCAACCTGCAAACTTCTTTTGCGAAATGCCCTGGCCAGCTTATTTAGGATGTTGATGGAGCCTTCACTGAACTTCTGCTCACTCTTTCCATTTTCAGTCAGTTCCGATACAAATTGATAGTCTTCCTGCCTAAACCGGATAGACTCATAATGCGTATTATAGACCCTGAAAGTATCATCTACTATAATCAAATCAGTAAAAATGGCAAAAATGTGCTCGCCCTCGATAACAACAGATCCTTTGTTGAGCACTGGATACTTTGTAAAGAGTATGAGTCCATCTATTTCTTTTGTTTCATGTCGATAATTTCCGAAATAGACACTTGGCAAGTTGATTTCTTGCCTGAGATAATTCAGTACCCTTGAAGAGTCCCTTGCAGGGATTAAGAATTCCTGGAGGCATAAAATGCCTGGCCTTTCCTTTTCCAGAAACTCAAAAATACTTTCCCTTAACAGTTTGTTCTCAATACCATAATTACTGTTTGATAAGTTTTTTACATTGTAGCTTAATACCTTGATTTGATGGGTGTTGCTGTTTTTCAGGTGTTCTCCTCTAAACTGATAATGGCGCTGAAAATGATTCCACCCAAGGAAAATCAACAAAAGGGGTAGGATCAGATACCTCTTCCTCATGATCAGCCATAGCAATAGGAAAAGTACATTGGCTAAAAGGAAAATAGGATAAGCTAATCCAAAAAAAGCAATAAAGACAAACTGTTCCGGATTTACATATGATGCCAGGTAAGCCAATACCAGTCCAAGGCTAAAAACATAATTAACCATCAACAAGAGCCTGGTCATGATACCTGGTTTCTTTTTCATTGCAAATCTATTTCACAACCATAAAACGTGATTCCCGGTGTTTTTCTGTTTCCAGAACATACATGTAAACACCGGATGATACATTAGATGCATTCCAGGTTACCTGGTTCACACCAATTTCATAATCCTGGTCAACAATCACTCCGAGTGATGCGCCCATAGTATTAAATACTTCAAGCTTTACATGGGATTTTTCCATTAACCTGAATGAAATTGTGGTTTCTTCCAGGAATGGATTTGGGTAATTCCTGCTGATATGGTTTGCCTGGGATAAGGGATAGAAGTCGGCTACCCCGATATTAATGTCAATGATGGCAGTATAGATCTCCTGGTCGTAGTTGAAGGTGCGGTCATCAGTCCAGACAGGGATAATCTTACCGGCATAGGCATCAACACCTATATAATCACCAAACCTGACATTTGAGTTAGGGGTTGCCCCAAAGAAAGGACTGTTACTAAGCAATACATTTGTCCAGGTATTCCCCTGGTCATCAGAATAAGCCAGGTAGCTATTCATTACACCAACCTGTGTCCTTTCATCATAATAAAGAATAGAAATCCTTCCACTTGTATCACATTGAATACACGGCCAATACTGATCGTTAGTCATCACATCATTCACCAGGATCGGAAAGTCCATCCAGGTTGTTCCACCATCGGTTGAGCGCTGAAAAAAGACATCATCGCTACCTTCGTTGCCTTTGGTATAGGCAATATAAATATTACCACGGGATTGTTTGTTTGAATAATCAGCACAAATGAATGGAAATGAATTATGCTCATTTTGCCAGAAAGAATCAAGCTGCTTGTCAAAGCCGAAAGTCTCTCCTCCATCTGTTGAGATGTCGACCCATACACCGGCATCAACCCAGACAACATAAATATTCCCATTTGTACCGGAACAAACATTGGCACCTTGCCCCCCCTGTGTATCACCTACATTCTTTGTTGATGACCAGGTAGCACCGTTATCGGCCGATTTTCTGAATTTGATACCCGGACTGGGGCCGAAGCTCCTCCAGGCGATGAAAATATTATCATAGGTAGGATTTGATTCTACCGGGTCATTAAAGATCCATTCCTTGTCCTCTCCCTGCTCTCCGCTGCCAGGGACGGCCACAGCAAACAGTTCAAAAGTTTCTCCATCATCGGTAGAACGGTATAATAGCATATCACGGTTATAATTTATAACAGGCTTGCGGGAGGTGCTGGAAATGAAAAAATTGCCATATGAATCACTCGTTACAACTGGGTCACTTTGAGAGAGATGATCAGGTTCCGGATCGGGCAGGAGCTGGGATTCAGACCAGGTAAGTCCCCCATCATGTGAGTAGGAGTAGCCTATTCTTCTGACAACATTCGGTTCCTGCCATCCTTGCCTGAAGTCACGCCATGCTGCTACGACGATATCGGGATTTACCCTGCTTATTCTAACTGAAGGTTCATTTTGCGGGGTAATCTGGTCTGATATGTTATAGTTGGTGAACAAAGGATTTCCTGAAATATCCTTTTCCGGAGCGGCCGGGTAATGGCGTGCCTTATACCTGGCATGTAATTCGTTTTCAGATTGCTGCGCAATTGTAAGTTGAAGGTTGAAGAGTGAAGCTTGAAGAATGATAAGAATTAGGGTAATGGTTTTTTTCATTGGTTTGATTTTTTGTTGCTCTTATTGAAAAGCATGTCTTTTTCTTCTTTTGTAAGACTCTCATACCCGGATTTGCTGATCTTATCGAGTATCTCGTCTATTTTTTTCCCATCAATTGCCCTTGCCTTGTTGTATTCTTCATCAGACATGGGCCGCTCATTAGAATACACATTTTTGAAGCTTGTCTTTTTCTCTTTCATAAAATGCCTGGAAAATCGCTTGAAATCCATATGAAACAATTTTCCAATATCATTTCCTTTTCTGAAATAATAAGCAAAGGTGAAACCCCATAAAGCACCGCCGATATGAGCAATATGACCACCGGAGTTAGATGACCTTATCATGAAGAAGTCAATTACGAATAGGGCAATGGCCAGGTAGAGTATCTTTATCCTGCCCAGGAACAACAGCTGAATAAAATAATTAGGTTGAATAAAAGAAATGGCTGTTACTACTGCCATCACTGATGCAGATGCACCCAGGGCTTTTGCAACGGGTAATGCACTGGCAAAGACAGGGAAAATATTATAAGCCAGGATGTACAATAGACCACCGGCAATTCCACCAATCAAATATGTCGATAGCAGTTGTTTGGAACTGAGATGCCCCAGAAATATCTTTCCGAACCAATATAACCATAACATGTTGAACAGGATATGGAAGATATCAATGTGCAGGAACATATATGTGAATAATGTCCAGGGCCTGAATATCAAGACCTCAAAGCTTGCCGGAAGAGCAAGGTATTCTGCAATGTACCCCGTAAAAACTTCATCCGGTACATTGAAAAGCATTGCAAACACCCTGAAGGCCGAGATGATCAGCCATACGGCTACATTTATGATGATCAGCCTGTTAAGCACCGAGCTACTCTTGAAAAACTTTTTAAAGTCGAGTGCGGAATGTTGTGGACTATAATTCATAAAGCTATTAATGGGCTTTTAGATATTAACGAATAAAGTATTGGTTTGGTTTGCCAGGGATTAAGATTTTTAATGAAAGGATGATCTGCTTCTTTTTTTCCAGAATTGTATCAGCAAAAATCCAAATATCATCCCGCCAAGGTGGGCAAAGTGTGCCACATTACTTCCTGAATCACTAAATCCCATATACAATTCCAGGGCGCCATACACAATCACGAAATACTTGGCCTTGATAGGTATGGCAAAATAAATATATATTAGAGAGTTTGGAAAAAGCATTCCAAATGCAAGCAGGATCCCAAAGACTGCACCGCTTGCTCCGATCACAACAGGTGCATTCAGGAAGTCAATGCGGTATTGCTCAACGAAGTCAACTCCTAGTTGTAAGGCCTGTTGCGGATTACTGTAAATCAGGTCATTGTATTGCATCCTGAAAGCTTCAAAATTGTTTTGAATATCGTAGGATACAACTTTAAAAATATCAGGATTATCCAGGACGGATCTCAGGCCCTCCACCGTGGGCAAGGCAAGAAATTGATCTATTGTTGCTATAACAGGCCTTGCATCAACAAAGTAATATACCAGGTAATGTATCATCGATGCACCAATGCCAGTAATAAGGTAATAGACCAAAAACCTCTTAGGGCCCCAGGCATTCTCCAGTACATTACCGAACATCCAAAGGGCAAACATATTAAATAAGACATGCGTAAAACTTCCATGCATAAACATGTAAGTGATGATCTGGTATGGCTGGAATTTCTCGGATGCAAAGTAGTGTAATCCCAGTATGTCAGCCAGGTCAAAAGAACTGCTGAATGCTATTGTAGCCAGGAAGAATAACCCGTTGATGATCAACAGGTTTTTTACTACCGGTGGTAATATGCGGAAGCCTCTCGGCCTGAATTGCTGATCTGAATACATTAATGCTCAATGCTTACTTAAACAATTTTTCAATTTCATCAATGGTGATTATTGCGATTATCCGTTTACCGCTCGGTGAAACATCATGTACCTTGCACGCAAACAGGTCATCGATCAACCTTTCCATTTCTTCATACTTCAATGATTTTCCTTTTCTAATCGCCATGTTGATTGCCATCGACCTGGCCAGGTTGATATTGCTATCAAGGTTTAGGATTACCAGGTTGCGTTTGTAGCTCTCCAGCATGTTTTCCAAAAGTTCCTGGACATCCCTGCTTGGTATCTCAGATGGCGTACCATTAACAATGAACGTATTTCGGCCTAAATGGTTTATTTCAAACCCCAGGATTATCAGATCATCCTTGATCTCCTTGATGATTTCAGCGTCACTGGGTGCAAAAGTAACACTTTGAGGGAAAAGCTCTTGCTGAGAGATTGATTGTCTTGTGTTAAGCAATTCAATATAACGCTCATATAATATTCTCTCATGTGCATTTTCCTGGTTTATTAGCATAAGTCCATCTTCTTTCTTTGTCAGAATGAACTGGTTTTTGACCTGGAAAATGATTTTGGACTCAGCACCCTCAGTAATTGCTTGTTCCAATCCTGCCAGCTGCTGCTGTTCAACTAATTCTTTATGGTCCCCAGGAAAAGGTGCCTCGTATAAGCGCTCCCAATGCTCTATCTGATCTTTTTGGGGCTTGCGCTTCTGACTGAAGCTGGCATATAGGTCATTATCAAATGGATTGTAATCAGATTCTTCCCTGTAAAATGGATTCTTGATCGGCTGGCCACTCTTAAGTGGCTTAACATCCACACTTTGCTCTGTATCAAAGTCGATCGTAGGCGTAATATTAAATTTGCCGAGGGAATGCTTGATAGCGGATCTGAGGGTGGCATAGATAATCTGGTTATTCTGAAAATTCACCTCAGTTTTAGTGGGGTGGATGTTAATGTCAATGGATTTAGGGTCCATCTCCAAAAAGATAAAATATGTCGGATGAGATTCTTTAGGCAATAATTCCTGAAAAGCGTTGTCAACTGAGTGATGCAGGTAGGCATGCTTGATGAAGCGCTGGTTTGCGAAGAAATATTGCTCACCCCTGGTCTTTTTCGCAAATTCAGGTTTTCCAATGTACCCTGTAATTTCAACTTCCCTGGTCATATGCTCAACAGGAATAAGCCTTTCCTTGTAAGCTGATCCAAAAATGGAGACAATCCTTTCCTTCAAAGTCCCACTTTTTAGCTGGAAGAGGGTTTTTGTGTTATGCTGCAAAGTGAAGCTTATCTTGGGGTGAACCAGGACTACTCTGTTAAACTCTTCAAGGATATGGCGCAGTTCTGCAGAATCTGATTTGAGGAAATTTCTTCTGGCCGGGACATTAAAAAACAAGTTTTTAACTGCAATGCTGGTTCCATTTGCGCAACTGGTTTCAGATTGATTCTTAACCTTGGATCCTTCTACCACGATGGATGTTCCCAGTTCATCCTCCTTGCGTTTGGTTTTCATTTCAACCTGTGAAATAGCAGCAATGGAAGCCAGTGCTTCACCCCTGAAACCAAGTGTCCGAATAGCAAACAAGTCATTTGCCTTATGTATCTTTGAAGTAGCATGCCTTTCGAAACATAATTTGGCATCGTTTGGCGACATTCCACATCCATTGTCAGATACCTGGATCAGTGTTTTCCCGGCATCCTTCACCCATATCTTAATATCTGAAGCTCCTGCATCTACCGCATTTTCAAGCATTTCCTTCAGGGCTGAAGCCGGACGCTGAATAACTTCACCGGCTGCAATCTGATTGGCAACAGCATCCGGTAGCAGACGGATTATATCAGATTTCATTTAACAAAATAAGATAAAAACTTATTTATAAAATCAGTGAAAAAAATGAAGTAGACCACGAACAGAGCAAAGGCCAGGTAAACCGCAAAGCGGATAAAATTAAATTTCTGGCCTTCGGCAGCCCTGTTTCTTCGCCAATTTCTATCAATTTCGAATTTCAGGTCCTCCTTAATCTCTTCATCACTCCTTTCTTTACCAGCTCTCTCAATCCTCTTTCTTCGCTTTTCCAACTCTTCTTTCTCCTCATCCCAATAAATTGGCTTGTAGTCAAATTGCCTTGGTTTAGGCCGCTTAAAAAAGACGATTCTCATGACATGGCTTTTGTACAAAAATAAGGATAAATTTCGTTGCTCACAGAAAAAGGAGCCATAGAGATAGTATATAACGATGAAAAGTACTGCATCGTTCCACAACACTCCATATTATTATTGGAAAGAGACGAAGCCCTGTTTGAATAACTACAGGATCAAGCTTTAGCAAGTACGGGGAACTTCTGCCTTGCAAGGTAGAAAGCGCCAAAAAATACTGTACTGTAAAAAGCGGTGCCTACTACTTCATTCAGAAAGAATGAAATCCCATAAGAACCATCATTAAAAAATGCGAGTCCTGCAAGATATGCCATTGATAATCCCTGGAAGTCTTGAGTATACAAAGGATTGGCTATCCAGGAAGCAAAATTGGTGATGATGAAAAATATAACGGAAGAGATAAGGGCTGTTCCTATAACTCTTCCAGCACTAATCTTGTTTCTGATAGAAAATCCGATGGTGACTGTGATCGCGAAGGCGATATAAACTGCGATCATCGTATCATGAAAACCAATAATGAGGTCGCTGACGAAAAGGGCTGCTATTGGGATCAAATATGCCAAAAACCTTCTTTCTAAATAAGCCCCGCCAAACAGAGCCATGGCTGCAATGGGAGTAAAGTTAGGCCAATGAGGTATCAATCGCATAAAAGCGCCGAAGAGAATGATGGTGACTATAAAGATGAATCTTGGTTTAATGGTTGTGTTTTTCATTTTATCCCTGGGTTGGTTAACGCAAAGCAAATTTATAAAAATAATTGCATCTCAAGGGGTGAAAATATTAAATTTGCTAATAATCTAATGATTCACCTTATGAGAAAACTTCAGATTGCAATATTTGTACCTATTCTTATTTTTATCATATCATGTAAAACCATGAACAGACAAGCTGACCTGATTGTTCACCATGCCATCATCTATTCGGTCGATGAAGAATTGACTATGCATGAAGCGATGGCAATTAAAGACGGCCTGATCCTGGCCATTGGCTCTGATAAAAATATCCTCTCGCAGTATGATGCAGCAGAGACAATAGATTGTCAGGGGCAGCCTTTATTTCCAGGCTTTATCGATGCGCATTGTCATTTTTATAGCTATGGACTTGGGAAAATAACGAAAGCAGACCTAATGGGTACGAAATCTTTTGAAGAAATCCTTGAGATCTTAAAGAAGCATCATAAGGTTCATCCATCTGAATGGCTTGAAGGCAGGGGATGGGATCAAAATGATTGGGAGATAAAAGAATTTCCTTCTAAGGACAAGCTCGACGAACTATTTCCAAATACTCCTGTGATCCTTACCCGCATTGATGGCCATGCTGCTCTTGTTAATAGTGAAGCCATGAAAAGAGCCGGCATTACCGCTGAAACGAAAATGCAGGGTGGGGAAGTTAAACTATTTAAAGGTGAACCTACAGGTATACTGATAGATAATGTTATCGATTCAGTTACAGAATGCATTCCTGATCCCGATGTGGAAATGCAATTAGCCGCATTACAGCTTGCAGAGAGGAATTGTTTTTCGGTTGGGCTTACTTCCGTGGTTGATGCAGGGCACGATATTGAAAGGATTAAAGTGATTGATTCATTGGTGAAGGATAATGCCCTGAAGATGAGGATGAATATTTGGATCAGTCCCAATAAGGACAACTATGATGAGTTTATCAGCCAGGGTCCGTATAAGTCTAACAGACTCCATGTGAATGGTGTTAAGCTTTATGCTGATGGGGCGCTTGGTTCCAGGGGAGCCTGCATGCTGGAGCCATATAGTGATGATCCGGGAAACAGCGGCCTGATAATGTCCGACCTTGATTATTACCGTAACGTATGCCAAAAGGCGATCGATCATGGCTACCAGGTCAACACCCATGCTATTGGTGATTCAGCAATCAGGATGATATTGGATATATATGCTGAATACCTGAAAGGTCCTAATGACCTGCGATGGAGGATTGAGCACAGCCAGATCGTGCATCCCGATGATTTTCAAAAGTATGCGGATTATTCAATTATTCCTTCCATACAGGCAACACATGCCACATCTGATATGTACTGGGCTGATGAAAGGGTTGGCACAGAAAGGATAAAAGGTGCTTATGCTTACAAGCAATTACTTGAAACTAACGGATGGTTGCCGAATGGTACCGACTTCCCTGTTGAGCAAATTAATCCTATGTATACCTTTTATGCATCTGTTTCCAGGAAAGACCTGCAAGGGTATCCGAAAGGTGGTTTCCAGATGGAAAATGCATTGAGCAGGGAAGAAACCTTGAAATCCATGACTATCTGGGCTGCCAAAGGAAGCTTTGAAGAATATGAAAAAGGTAGCCTTGAACCTGGCAAATATGCTGACTTCGTAATTCTTGATCAGGATATTATGAAGATAAGAGAGCGTGAGATCCCAAGTACGAAAGTCGTAATGACATTTGTGGGAGGGGAGATGGTTTACGCTGCGAAGTGATAAGGTGATTTGTTATAGGTTATAAGTTATATGTTATAAGTTATAAGTTATAAGTTACAGGTTACAGGTTGCAGGTCACAGATCACAGGTCACAGGTCACTCATAAATATATTCTGTCCCAAACTCCTTCATCATTGAGCGAAACGCTTTTACTTTGTGCTTGCCGTACTTTGTAAGTTTATTGAGAATCTTTTCTGTTGGCTTGGGCACTTCCATGTGCTTGCTGTTTTTAGAGAAGAATTTATCAGCGTAGCAAATGATTCTTTCTTCAACGGTAATGGGGACCATATTGCGCAGTGGAATAGGGAAATTGCTTTCGATAATATCCTCTTTCGTAATACCAACACCAATATGCCTTTCACAAACAGGGGCAATAACAGTAAGTCCTTCATACTCAAGTATTTCACGACCAATATAGCCATGGCAGATGTAGGGAAGGTCACCATGGCAACCAATATCAGGTGCGTTGGTCCTGAAAATGCCTATGTCGTGAAGCATGGAAGCCAGCTCAATGATCTCCAGGTCCGGATCAAGGCGCTTATTATGCTCAGCGATCCTCAATGCCAGATTTGTTACAGACAGGCTGTGCTGGTAAAGGATCTTGTATGCACTGCTATCCTCCGGATAATATTTTTTTAAGATGGTTTCAGCCAGTTTAATCATGCCTGTATTTTATAACCCTTACATTTTCCATGGTAATCAATCCTTCCTTAACAATCTCATCGAGATATGGGATCAGTTGATTAATCTTCTCCTCTTTGTCAACGATCTCAATTACTACCGGCAGGTGATCTGATAGTCTTAATATTTTCGTTGTATGGATCTTACTGTCGGCACCAAAGCCCATCATCCCCTTAGTAACTGTGGCCCCGGCAAGGTTAAGTTCCCTTGCTTTCATAACAATCCTTTCGTATGTCAGCGTTCCTTTGTGATGATCGTTTTCATCAACAAATATTCTCAGTAGCACGCCTTGTTCCGGTATCTTCATGATATTAAAAAATTCAGATCACAAAAATACTAATTTGATGATTGGAACAGGTTAGAATGTGAATCCAAACCTGAAATTAAAGATCAGGGCGAACTTGCTGGCCTGGGGATCCTTGGTGTACTGATAGCCACCACCAAGTTCAAAGGCAAAATGGAAG
Source organism: uncultured Bacteroidales bacterium (assembly GCA_963753055.1). Lineage (GTDB taxonomy): Bacteria > Bacteroidota > Bacteroidia > Bacteroidales > B18-G4 > JAUWGC01. Next base: position 73,852 of record CAVWAP010000005.1, read on the forward strand.
AATCCTCCCCAGTTCCTTTGCATACCCCAGGTGGGGCCAAAAACAAATGCCGAGTATGTGTTTTGAGTTGTAAAGGCATAATCAGCACTAAGGCTTAAGAAATTACCGGCAAATTTCTCAGTCGGTTTGCCTAGCTTTTCACGCTTAATCATGTTGTAATATACGCGGTATGCCATTCTTGTCCTTGGAACGATCCTCATTTTAATAGGACCACCTTCATATTCCTGGACCCAGTATGTACCAGGCCGAAATTCACCAAGAATAGTATTTGTAGTTTTTTGCTTTGAAATCAATCCTTCGATTTCAAATGAGGGTGAAAGGAAATTCAATCTGAATACCAGAAATTCACTGAGCTTCTTCTTCTGGTTCCCGGTATCGATTGTTTCTTGAGCTATGAGCGGAACTTGCATGATCCCAACCATGATGGCAATCAAAACGAGTATTCTTGTTTTCATAATTATTTGATTTTGGTAAGTACTTACGGAAATAAATCTAAAATTGTGCCATATTTGTAAGTATAATAGTATCAGCGTTATATATGTATATAGATGTAAGTATATGAAATAAACTCAATACGAAGGCGGACAGGATTGTGCAGATTTGGACATTCAGTAACCAGTAACCAGAAATCTCAGATATTGCTATATTTGCTTAAAACTTAATACTAAATACTTAATACTTAATACTTAATACTTAATACTTAATACTTAATACTTAATACTTAATACTAAATACTTAATACTAATCTCTTGAATTATCTAACTGCAGCCATTGGCCTCATTATTCTCCTGGCATTCCTATATGCAGCGGTGGTATCTATTTTTGAACACGAGTACAGGGCTGCAAAGATGTCTGTCTTATTTGCTGTATTATTATCTGCGCCATTCTTTGTGGCTGGGCTGATCGCATTTCCTTATCAAAATATTATCTCCTGGGTGCTGATAGGGATTGTTCTCATATCCATTCTTATCCTTTTCATCCCTACAGGTACCGGAGGGATAGCCGGGGGAGTTCCCATCCCAAAAAACAAGATCGATGAACGGGATATTATGTTTTCCAGGCTACGGTATACGCCTGGCACAGATCGATATGAAGATTACTATAATCAACATCCTGAATACAAAATACTTGATGATCAATGGAGAGAAAAGCCAGGCCTGCTTAAGAAAGGGGCAGTTTATTATGATCCTGTTCAGTTCTCTGCCTCAGATGCGAATTTTACAGCGGTTGAATGCTTTCACCAGATTGTTGATGGTGAAGTAAACTCCGAGCAGACAAAAAGTGATCCAGGCGATATTACAAACTTTATCAAGCGATGGGCGAAAAAGCAAGGAGCTATTGATGTCGGATTTACAATTTTAAAAGATTATCATAAATACACCCATGTTGGCAGGGGAGAAGAATATGGCGAGGAAGTATCATTGGATCATAAATATGCCATCGCCATGACGGTGGAGATGGATAAGTTTATGATGGACAGTGCACCATTGGGGCCGGCAGTCATGGAATCTTCGGAGCAATACCTGAAGGCCGGAACCATTGCAATCCAGGTAGCCCAATTCATCAGAAACCTGGGCTATCCTGCCCGCGCCCATATCGATGGCAACTACCGGGTAGTTTGTCCATTGGTAGCAAGGGATGCTGGACTTGGTGAGATTGGAAGGATGGGGTTGTTAATGACGCCGATGCTGGGACCCAGGGTACGAATCGCTGTTGTCACTACAGATCTACCACTGAAGATTAACGTGGCAAAGTCAGATAAAACCATTCCTGACTTTTGCCGGATCTGTAAGAAGTGCGCGGATGTTTGTCCCAGCCAGGCCATACCATTTGATGACCGGAAGGATATTGAAGGCGTAAAGCGGTGGCAGATCAATTCCGAAAAGTGTTTCCATTACTGGTGCATCTCCGGAACCGACTGCGGCCAATGCATGACCGTATGCCCGTATTCTCATCCTGATAATCTCCTTCACAACTTTATTCGTTTTGGTGTCAGAAACTCCTTTGTATTCAGAAGATTTGCTTTGATTTTGGATAATCTGTTTTACGGAAGGAAACCCTTGTCTAAGCCAATACAGAAGTGGTTATGTGTGAAGAGTGAAGGGTGAGGAGAAAAAGAGAGATGAATTTCCAAATTCCAACCTTCAACTATCATTTTCCTCCCGAAAATTATTGGGATCAACCTTCAATTTTAATATGATCTTATGAACACTAACATAAATCGTTGTACATGGCCTTCTGACAATCCCCAGATGATAAAGTATCACGACGAAGAATGGGGAGTGCCTGTGCATGATGATACTGTACAATTTGAGTTCCTGGTACTTGAGACTTTCCAATCAGGATTAAGCTGGGCAATTATCATGAAAAAGCGGGATAACTTCAGGAAAGCTTTTAATCATTTTAATTATAAAAAGGTCGCCGATTATGATGAAATGAAATATGAATCGCTGATGCAGGATGCAGGAATCATCAGGAACAAACTTAAGATCAGAGCAGCAATCAGTAATGCACAAGCGTTTCTCAAGGTTCAACAAGAGTTTGGTTCTTTTAGCAAATACATCTGGAGCTTTGTTGAAGGCAGGCCAGTTCAAAATACTTTCAAAGAATTGACAGAATTACCTGCCAGGACCGAACTCTCAGACACCATTAGCCATGATCTTAAGAAGCGTGGCTTCAAATTCGTTGGTTCAACAGTTATTTACGCCCATTTACAAGCTATTGGTGTAGTAAATGATCATTTGGTGGATTGTTTCAGGTATAATGAGCTGAAGGTAGAAGATTGAAAATTAATATTGAACAATTCCTTTCTCTTTTCTCTTCTCTCTTCTCTCTTCTCTCTTTTCTCTTCTCTCTTCTCTCTTCTCTCTTCTCTCTTCTCGTCACTCTACCACACACCTAATCCCACTTTTCTCCATCTCCGCCACACAAATATTACACTGATTACATGGGCTGATATGTTCACTGTCATCTTTGACTTTTTTAATGAAATCAGGATCGTGGATCAGTGCACGGCCGATGGCGATAAGATCAAAGCCTTCCTTCATGATCTCCGCAATGCCTTTGGCAGAGACCACACCGCCAACGTAAACCAGTGGTAGCCCTACCTGCTCCCTGACCAATTTAGCCTGGGGCAGAAAAAAGTTTTCAGTGAATTCATACTTATGGATGATGACCCTGCCAAACATTGCCATAACAACTTTTTGCAGGAAATTGCTTTCTGCCTTAACCATGCTCCAAAGTGGTACATCTCCGCGCATCAGGTAAAATGGTGTACGGCTGGTATAGCCACCACTCAGTATCAAGGCTGCTGCACCTGCTTTTTCAAGTTCTTTAGCCACAATGATGGAATCATCGATCATCAGGCCACCCTTAAAATCATCAGAAAGGTTCATTTTACAAAGAATGGGGAAATCAAGGCCAAGGGTATTGATGATATCTGTCAGGATTTCCAATGGAAAGCGCAGCCGGTTTTCAAGGGAGCCACCATATTGGTCCTTGCGCTTGTTGATAGCAGGGGAGAGGAACTGGCTGAGCAGGTAGCCGTGCCCGAGGTGCAGCTCCATGGCATCAAAGCCAGCTTGTTTAACCAGCACTGCTGCACGCACAAAATCTTTACGTGTTTGGAGCAGGTCCCTTTCCGTCATTGCACGAGAGATTCCACGGCCCCTCAGAAGCCCATATTTGTTAACCACTTTACTGGGAGCCAATGGACGTTTGCTCTTGTACCTTGTACTTTTAGTGAAGAAGCCACAATGTGTCAGCTGCAAAGAGATAACACCTCCTGCCTTATGTACCTCGTTTGCTAATTCCTGGAGATAGGGCAATGCACCTTCATCAATAACCATTTGATTTTCATGTGTCAGGCCATCTTCGTTAACTGCGCCGTATGCGGTTGTGACCATGGCCACATAACCTTTTGCAAATGAAACATGGAAGTCAGTCAACTCCGGAGTAGGTGCCCCATCCTTACAATAGCCTTCATATGTAGCTGTTTTGATGAAGCGGTTTTTCAGGGTCAACCCTTTGAGCTGAAGCGGTGTGAATGCCTTTGAGAGGTCCGGTGTAGTCATAGGTGTAAAGATATTTAAAAAAATATCAGATATCAGATATCTGATATCTGATATCTGATATTATGAATATCTTTGAAGTATCACTCAATATTATTCAATTAAAGCATGTCAAATCTCCTTCCAAAATTCCGTTCCCTCTTCTCATCAACTCCCCGTATCTTCTCTGCACCGGGCCGTATCAACCTTATTGGAGAGCATACTGACTATAACGATGGTTTTGTGCTACCCGGGGCTATTGATAAATCCATTGATTTCGCTTTAGGTCTTAATGATGAGATGATCTATCGTTTCTACTCACTGGATTATGAAGAGTTTTTTGAAACCAGGGATATACGCAAGGATGAAAACCATCCGCATTGGGCTAAATATTTGATTGGTGTACTTGCACAATATCAGGCGAAGGGAATTGAATTACTGGGCATTGATTGTGTTTTTGGAGGTGATATTCCGGTCGGGGCGGGACTTTCTTCCTCTGCGGCTATTGAATGTGGTTATGCCTTTGGCCTTAACGAATTGTATCGATCAAATATTCCTAAATACCAGCTTGTTAAAATGGCCCAGAAAGCGGAGCATGAATATGCCGGGGTGATGTGCGGGATCATGGACCAGTATGCAAGCATTTACGGCCAAGAGGACCAGGTTTTTCGCCTTGACTGCAGAAGCCATGAGCATGAATATTTCCCATTGAATATGGATGATTATATCATTGCACTTTGTGATACCCGGGTTAAGCATGCCCTGGCATTATCTGAATATAACCAGCGGAGGATAGAATGTGAAACTGGTGTTAGCCTGCTCAAAAAAAAGTATCCCGATATCAAGGCCTTAAGGGATGTATGCTCTTTGATGTTAATCAATAATGAGAGTCTGTTTGATCCTGTTGTTTATAAACGTTGTATATATGTTGTCAGAGAGAACAAGAGAGTGGAGGACGCATGTGATGCACTGAAGGCTGGTGACATAAATACATTCGGACAATTAATGTATAAGTCGCATAAAGGCCTGCGCAAAGAATATGAGGTCAGTTGTAAAGAGTTGGACGTCCTGGTCGATATCACAAAAAATATGGATGAAGTAATTGGAGCAAGAATGATGGGTGGTGGATTTGGGGGCTGTACCATCAACCTGGTCAAAACTTCTGGTATTGATACTTTTAAGAAGGAGATTTCAGGCCAGTACTACACACAATTTCAGAGCGAACCTTTAGTATATCTTGTTAAGCTGAAAGATGGAACCAGGGAATTGAACTAATTCATTATATTTACCCTTCAATGTAAAACTTATTGATTCAAATTTATTGGTATGGAAGCGAACTTTGTATTCCTCGATTATTTTGTTTTTATTCTCTATGCCGTAGTTATCCTGAGTGTTGGACTATGGGTCTCGCGGGGCAAGAAAGGTGTTAAGAAGACAGCTAAGGACTATTTCCTGGCCAGTAAGTCTTTGCCCTGGTGGGCCATTGGTGCTTCATTGATTGCCGCCAATATATCTGCGGAACAGATGATTGGGATGTCAGGATCAGGTATGGCTATCGGCCTTGCTATTGCCACCTACGAATGGATGGCCGCATTGACATTGATCATCGTGGGTAAGTTTTTCCTGCCAATATTTATTGAAAAAGGACTTTATACCATTCCTGAATTCATTGAGCAACGCTTCAGTACCAACCTGAAGACCATTCTTGCTGTCTTCTGGATAGCATTATTCATCTTTGTCAACCTTACCTCGGTCTTGTTCCTTGGTGGTAAAGCTATCGATACCATCCTGGGTAATGGAGATGGATCATTAATTGTAACAGCCATCATTGCACTGGCATTATTTGCGGCTGCCTATTCAATTTATGGTGGACTCGCTGCTGTGGCCTGGACAGATGTTATCCAGGTAGCTATGCTTGTCATAGGCGGCATGATCACAACAGTTATAGCACTGGATTATGTTACACCTGAAGGAGGGATCTACAATGGATTATCCCATGTTTATGACACTGCCAGCGATAAGTTCCATATGATCCTGAAAAAGGACAACCCGGAGTTTTTCAACCTGCCGGGCATTGCTGTGTTGATAGGAGGGATGTGGGTTGCCAATATCTATTACTGGGGCTTCAATCAATATATTATCCAGCGGACCCTTGCAGCGAAAAGCCTTAAAGAATCTCAAAGGGGGATCATTTTTGCTGGCTTTCTGAAACTTCTCATCCCACTATTTGTGGTCATTCCCGGTATCATTGCTTTTGTAATGTTTTCACAGCAGGGCGAAACTGCCGTAATAGATGGTGTGCAGGATGCCTTTGTCAAAGCCGATGGAAGCATGAATTATGACAAAGCCTATCCATGGTTGATCAGTTCTTTCATCCCCTCCGGACTGAAAGGTCTTGTTGTTGCTGCCCTTGCAGCTGCCATAGTTTCATCCCTCGCTTCTATGGTCAATTCAACTGCCACAATCTTTACCATGGATATTTACAGGCCTTACCTTGCAAAGAAAAATGGAAAGAATAAAGACGTAATGGTCGGTCGTATCACAGGTGCCATCGCTTTGCTCATTGCTGTTTTTATGGCACCTCTGCTTGGAAATATTGAACAGGCATTCCAGTACATACAGGAATATACAGGCCTTGTGAGCCCTGGCATCCTCGCAGTATTCATACTTGGCCTGTTCTGGAAGAAAGCCAATAATAAAGGTGCGATTGTGGGTATCATCTTATCTATTCCTATCGCACTGGTCCTTAAAATCCCATCTCTCGAATTACCGTGGATGGACCAGATGTTCTATACATGCCTGATGACCATGGCAGTCATTGCTTTTGTAAGTTTATCGACCAATAAAGAAGTTGCCGATCCCAAAGGCATTGACCTCACCAGTGATATGTTCAAGACTGATAAAGTTTTTAACATCGGAGCGTATGCGATTCTAATAATTCTGGCTGTACTTTATACAGTTTTCTGGTAGATTAATGGCAATTTTCAATTTAGAAAAATTACGTGTCATGAATACTTCAACGAAAAATGAACACAACGAAAACGAAAAAAGACATCATTTTGTCCTTGCATCCTTTTTAAGGATTGGGTTTCTGGTCTTGCTTATCGTTGCAAGCTTCATGATAATAAAGCCATTTATACTGGCAATGTTCTGGGGCATTATTATTGCCGTTGGTATTTATCCTATATTCAAAAAGTTGGCAAAGCTATTGGGAAACAGAGGGAAACTGGCAGCAATTATTATGGTTGTAGCAGCATTTGCCATCATCATTATCCCAAGTGTAATTTTTACATCCAATACTGTTGACACACTCACAGAGGTAGTTAAAGACCTGGATTCAGGCACATTGAAGATCCCTATACCACCCAAAGATGTTGCCGACTGGCCAGTTGTTGGAACGCCAATTTATGAGATCTGGTTTCTTTCAGCAACTAATCTTGAAGCTTTGTTTGTAAAGCTCGAGCCACAAATAACTGAATATGCACCGAAGCTATTATATGCTATTGGGGGTTTGAGTAAGTCCATTGTGCAATTAATACTTGCAATTATCATCGCAGGTGTTCTGCTGGTTGTAGCTAAACCTGCCGGAGAGGCAAGCGACAGGATATTTAATATTCTGGCAGGTGATGATGGAGAAGCAATGACTGATATAGCGGAAGGCACTATTCGTAGTGTTGTGCTGGGTGTTGTTGGAATAGCACTAATTCAGACCATTCTTGCAGGTGCAGGGATGCTTATTGCAGGCATTCCTGCAACAGGTGTCTGGGTATTATTGGTCCTTATTTTTGCCATCATGCAATTGCCAATATTAATTATTCTCCTGCCTGTTGCAATCTATGCATTTACTGTCCTTGATACATTTCCTGCCGTAATCTTTCTTATCTGGTGTATAATAGTCGGGCTTTCAGACACCATACTTAAAACGCTCATCCTGGGAAGAGGGGTGAAGGTTCCCATGCTTGTGATTTTGCTTGGTGCTATTGGCGGCATGATTTGGGCTGGAATCATTGGCCTTTTCGTTGGTTCGGTAATCCTGGCAATTACTTACAGAGTCTTTGGCGCCTTGATTAAGGCCCAGAAGTAATTCCATCATTAAACAATTATACTTTTAGATTGTTATTAAAAAAATTACATTTGCACCCTTGAATATAAAATATATTAAATAATAAATAATAATTAGTTACACACGAAAATTAATGAAAATGAAAAGAATTTTACTTCTCTCAATTGTACTCTTTTTAAGTGGTGCCATGCTGGCACAAGATGGACAAGCTCCTCTTTCAAAAGGAGATAAGCAGTTAAACTTTGGTTTAGGGTTTAGCTCACATGGACTTCCGGTTTATGTTGGAGCGGATTTCGCAGTTCATAATGACTGGACAGTAGGGCCTGTTATTAAACTTGTCATTGATGATAATCTTGGATTTGGACTGTTGGGAAGATTTGATTATCACTGGAACAGGCTGATTGGAATTCCTTCCAACTGGGACTTTTACGCTGGTGCTAGTCTTGGATTCATTTCTGGCAATGACTTTGACCTTGACCTTGGGATACAAGTTGGTGGACGCTGGTACTGGAGTGAGAAATGGGGACTGAATCTTGAGTTTGGCGGCGGTACAGGGTACGGAGGTTCCTTTGGTGTAAGCATGAAATTCTAGTCCATGAAGAAGAAGCAAAGCATTAAACACAGTCTAATTACGGCTGTGTTTCTTTTTTTAGCACTATTATCTCAATCACAGAATGATTCTCTTTTTATGAAGACCGGAGAATTTCTTGTAGGAGAGATTAAATCACTGAACAATGGGATTGTCATTATAGAAACAAACTACAGTGATGATGATTTTACTATTGAATGGGATCAAGTAAGAGTAATGAAAACCGAGAGGACCTTTATTATCGGTCTCAGTGATGGAAGAAAACTGGATGGCAGTGTTTACAGGGATCCCGGCGATTCAACCATGCTCATTATAAATGATGTTGATGGTGCAGTTTCTGCACCTCTTCTTGATATCGTTTATTTTAAAGGGGTGAAAGACAATTTTTTGAGCAGACTGAGTATTCTTCTCTCAGCAGGCTATTCCTTGACAAAAGCAAACAACCTTCATCAATTTAGTCTGAGAAGTAGTGTGGGTTATCTTTCCAATACTTTCAGCACTGACATGTATTTAAATATAATCAGGAATGTTCAGGATGTTGAAGAAGGACAATCAAAGACCACAAGGACAGAAGGTGGACTCAATTTTCAATTTTTTATTATCCGTGATTGGTTTGCAGTTATAGCTACCGACCTTTTACAAAGTGATGAACAATTAATTGATCTCAGGGCCAATACTAAATTGGGTATTGGTAATTTTCTTGTGAGAAACTACAGATTATATTTTAAAATTGCTGGCGGGGGTGCGTGGAACTATGAGCATTATACAAACCCGGAAGAACTAATACGAAATAGCCTTGAAGCATTTGCCTTGGTGGAATTTAATATTTTTAATATTGGTGACCTGGACTTCCTCACATCAGTGATTGCATTCCCAGGCCTTACGGAAAATGGCAGATTTCGTTCGGATATCAATATGGATTTGAAATATGATTTACCAATGGATTTCTTTTTTAATCTGGGCTTCACAGTGAACTATGACAACAGGCCCGTTACCGGAGCTTCAGAAACGGATTATGTATTCCAGACAACCTTTGGTTGGGATTTTTAGACTCACCCCCCGACCCCTTCTTTGAACAGAGGAACAGAGGAACAGAGGATTGTTGATTTGAGATCTGATTAAAGATGTTATTTTCTCGTTTAACTTCGTTCCATGTTTCTCTTTGCTGTTTTTATACTTTGAACAAAAATTGCTATCAATTCATTGTTTTCAGCAATGATATTGTCTAAGGTATTTGAGTTAATAATGTTTGCTTGCTTGATTATTCTAAGATTATTATAGGTCTCTCTTAATTCTTTCAAGACAATTTTTATCTTATGTACAAAATCCTTTCGTGACTCCCCGCTTATAGCTTCACCATAGTTCAATGAGGGAGAAACTCCAGAGCGAAGCAATTGATCTGAGAGGTACTTCCCTTCAGGAGTAGTAGGCAATTTCCTGGAAATTTGAATAACTTTGACAGAGAAATTGATAATTCTGTCTTCTAATTCGAATGTTTTCATGGCTTTTTACTATTAATACCAGAAAACATATCATCGTTCCCAATTCATCTCAAATATTTCAAAAATCTAAATCAACATTCCTCTGCTCCTCTGTTCAATAAAGGGGTGAGTCTAAGGACGGAGAATATCCAGTAAATAAATCACAAGTGGCAGGCTGATGATACTCAGTACTGTTGAAACTACAAAGTTCTCCATGGCCTTTTGATCATCGGCCCCAAAGCGTTTTGCCAGGATCACCAGTATGGTCATGCAGGGCATGGCAGCTTCCAGGATAAGTACCGAAAAGGCAATGTCATTTAATTCAATTTGAAAAAGACCTAGCATCAACCTGATTAGCAGGATAAATGCAACAGGCAGGATTAATAATTTATTCAAGCTCAGGAACAATACATCAATCCTTCTGAACACCTTGAAAATTTTTGTTTGGGCCAGCAATTGGAAATACCGGTCAAACTGAACACCTGAAACCGGAGTAAAGTGAACACCAAAAACGGAGCAAACTGAACACCAGTTTCCGGACCAAAGTGAACAGTCTTTCCGGAGCAAACTGAACACCCTTAAAGATACGAATTTTATCCTGCTATCGAAAGCATAACTTCGCTGTTTTCACCAATAAAACAGCAGCGGTTATGGCAAATAAATCGATAGATATGAGTAAAATAAGAAGACTATTACAGCTTCACAGGCAAGGCAGGAGCAACCTGTTCATCAGTGAATACCTTGAGATCTCACGAACTACCGTCATCAAATACCTGAATCATTTTAAGCTTCTTGGCTCACCTATAGAGAAGCTCTTGGCCATGAGTGACATTGAACTGGAAAAGTTGTTCGTTGAGCCACCACCCAAGGTCATTCCTCAGAGGCTGAAAGACCTTTACAAGTTCTTTCCCCACATGGAAAAGCAGCTAAAAAAGCCCGGGGTAACAAAGACAATGCTGTGGGAAGAATACTTCAGTAAACACCCGGATGGGTTTAAAAGCAGCCAGTTCAGTGAACATTACCGTCGCTGGAGCAAGAAGGTCAACCCAATCATGCATATCAACCATAAAGCCGGTGATAAGCTGTATGTTGACTATGCTGGCAAGAAACTTGAGCTGGTTGATCCCCAGAGTGGTGAAATTACACCGGTTGAGTTTTTTGTGGCTGTATTAGGGGCAAGCCAGTATACCTATGCAGAAGCCAGCTTAACCCAGGGCAAGGAAGACTTTATCCGTTCGGTTGAAAATGCTCTTCATTACTATGGTGGTGTGCCGGCTGCTATCGTACCGGATAATCTGAAGGCAGCCGTCATTAAATCAAGTCGCTATGAACCAACCCTGAACGATACGTTTAGAGATTTTTCCGAGCATTACAGCACGACAGTACTTCCGGCACGGGCTTATAAGCCAAGGGATAAATCGTTGGTTGAAGGGGCTGTGAAGATCCTTTACACACGCATCTATGCCCAACTGAACAATCAAAGCTTCCATGACCTCAAATCGTTAAACGAGGCTATCTGGGAATTGCTTGACGGGCATAATAAAACCAACTTCAGTGGGCGTAATTACAGCCGGAAAGATATGTTCATGGAGCTTGAAAAAAGTGAGCTGTTGCCACTTGCTCAAATGCGTTATGAGATCAAGCACCAGGCAGTTGCAACAGTAATGCTCAACGGACATATTTGCCTGGGGCAAGACAAGCATTACTACAGCGTTCCCTACCAGTTTATCAGAAAGAAGGTAAAGCTGCTTTACAGCTCTTCCTATGTGGAAATCTTTTACAAATACAACCGTATTGCACTTCATAAAAGAGTACGCAACAGCTACGGCTATACAACACTCAAGGAACATATGGCTTCCACTCATCAATTTATTACTGAATGGACTCCCCAACGATTTATCAACCGGGCTGCATCCATTGATCAACATGTAAAGCAGTTGATCATCAATATCCTTGAGAAAAAACAACACCCTGAACAGGCGTACAAAAGCTGTATGGGTGTGTTATCGCTTGAAAAGAAAGTAGGAAAGCAACGGTTAATAAATGCTTGTAAGAGGGCTCTGGAGTACAATATGTGCAATTACAAAGCGGTCAAGAACATACTTGAGAGGGGCATGGACCAGGCAGATAATGACCCTTATCCACAGGAACCTTTGCCCGAACATGGCAATATACGAGGAAAGCATTACTATCATTAATAAAACCTGAACACTATGAATGAATCAACATTGACAAAAATGAGCCTGATGAAGTTCTATGGTATGCACAGGGCCTTTAAGTCCGCCCTGGAAACCGGCAGCACGAATGACTATACCCTGGATGAGTTCATTGGCTACCTTGCCCAGGCAGAATGGGATGACCGGCAGAACAGAAAGATAGAACGAACGATCAAAAATGCACGCTTCAGGTACAAAGCAGCCGTGGAAGATATTATCTATGATCCTTCCCGTAATATCGATAAGAACATCATGATGCGTTTGTTCGAGTGTGAATACATTCATAAGGCCAAAAACCTGCTGATCACTGGAAGCACCGGTGTTGGCAAAAGCTACCTGGCCACTGCTCTTGGCTACCAGGCATGCATATTAGGCTTTAAGGTATTATACTTTAACTCTGCCCGGCTTTTTGCCAGGCTAAAAATGGCAAAGGCCGATGGGTCATACTTAAAGGAACTGGCCAGGATACAGCGAAGCCAGCTGTTTATCCTTGATGACTTTGGCCTGCAGCCACTTGACAATCAAAGCAGCATGATGTTATTGGAGATTATTGAAGACCGGCAAGAAAAACATGCTGCTATTATCACCTCTCAGATCCCTGTTAACGGATGGTATGATATTATCGGAGAAAAAACAGTAGCAGATGCCATCCTGGATCGATTGGTCCATGATGCACAAAGAATAGAATTACAAGGAGAGTCAATGAGAAAAAGTAAAATGAATAAAAAAACGTAAATTTGAATGAACCAGGATAGTATGATAAAGTTCTTTTTAAGGATGAAAAATCGACTGTTCACTTTACTCCGGAAAGACTGTTCACTTTAAACCGGTATGAGGTGTTCACTTTGTCCGGTA
>CAVWAP010000006.1:0-10794 GCA_963753055.1 uncultured Bacteroidales bacterium
TTGCCTCCAATTACATGGTCCGGTTTGAATGCAAAAAACTGTTTTACATCCAGTTCCATGAAAGAAAACGTGGGAAGATCGATCTCAGGATAAATCATAATTTTAAAATACTGATACCCCCCTGAGTTCGGGAAGAAAATATTGTCCCTTGAATCCCAGACCAGATCGGTCCCGATACCAAAAGAATTTCCGCCGTTGCTTCCGGTAACTTCATCGTTGATCAGGAGTTCGTTGCTCCTTTTGTCGACAATCTCAGTGTGGTTGTAGTCAAAGATGATCCCGGTACGGTCAGCAGCGAAGATGACCGGGGGAACCTGGAGGGTCAGGGAAACCGTAAAATAATTTTTCGTGAAAGCCTCATCGCCGGTCTTCTCGGTATCGGACCCTATCCCATAGAATCGGTCAAGAGAGTATCCATAAGAGATTGGCAGATCGATGTACATCTTGCTGTCAAGAAAATAGAACTTTGGGTTCACTCCGATCCGGTATTGTTTTGAGATTGTATACATTCCGCCGAATCCAATTTTTGAAGGCTTTAGATCCGGATTATCACTGGTATAAAATATGAATATCCCCCCGGCGCCAAATGCCAGGCTTGTTTCAGGGGTATAGTATGCATAGGGGTAGGCATTAAAAGAGGATCTCCTTTCGGAGCTATCCCGTTTGCTTTTTGCTATCGATTCCAGAACATCCTTTTTCTGAGCAAAACAAATATTGCCTGGAATAGAATGGATTAGGAAAATCAATGATCCCAAAAAGAAGAATTTGCGTAGGTTTTTCATTTGTTTTTTCTTTTATGAAATGTATGATACACCCTGAGCCTGAAAAGCATCTCATTGGAGTTAAAGGGATCTTCGGCTGAGGCTTTGGAATAAAACCATCCAAACAGAAAGAGTACTTTCCAATCGGGAGAGAGATCCCGACCAATGCCAGACGTAAGCCGGATTTTATCGTTAAACTGCTTGGTACCTATTAAATTCCAGAAAAATTCTCCGCTAACCGGGATAAAAAAACCATTCCCCTTCGCCCAAACCTCTCCATGAAATCTGAAGGTAACCGATGCGGTGTATCTCAGTCGCAATCCAAAGGTATTTACCCAATCATCGGTTTCCATCTCAAATCTTTCTTCCAGTTTTACAAAGTGTTTGATCTGGATTCTGTGTCTGTTGGGCATGGTAAGGCTATAGCCTTGAAAAGGCCGGATCTCCAGGCGGTTTACCGCATCAATGTTATCGGTAAAAAAGACTCCTACCCCGGCATGAAGTTCCTCCTTATACTGGTAATTCTTCAGGATCATTCTGGGCCAGTCGTATTTGACAGATGGTGTGATTAAGTACCTGGACCATGTGTTGGGAAAAATGGTTCTTGCCCCTACTGCCCCATATAGCGTAACCCTTTCTGCGACTTTATAGCTGGGATTGAAATCCAGCCAGAGTTGTTTTGATACAGGGTCATTGCCTTCATCCTGTGCCAGGGTTTTAGCCAGGGTTACCCAAAGGAGCAAGGGAAATAATATTTTTAGATGGTGGCTCAAACCGGGTCTATTAGATAATTTTTTTCAATTCTTTTGCGACAGATTTCCATTCATGAGCTGCTGCAAGACCGGCCAATTCAGCGTGAAGTGAAGACAATCCTACAAAGCTGTCCATCCACTGCGCATTGCTTTCTTCCACCAGTGCTTCCAGATCTTCAAGTGTGGCTTCATTATTGAGAAGTACCTTGTCTTCGCTTTGATCGTATTCCAGAATTTCTACCATGAGACCATAAATGCTGGAAGAAAATTCTTCTGCCGCAAGACCAGCCTTTTCCCTACTATCCTGATTTTCGAAAGATTTCTGGATATTGCTTTCAAATTTATCCAGGGTCTTTTTATACTTTGCCAGGACCTTGTCATTGGACTTCTTGCTTTTTTTTATGGCTTTGGTAGTAGAACTGATCACAGCATCCCATTCCTCCTGGGTCATATTTTCCTGGATGGCGATTCTGTGTGGGATGAAGGATTTGTTGGCCTCTATCTCATATTCCACTACGGTGGCATAAAAGGCATCAAAAGCAGCTTTATCCGTGCTTTGATCCATGGCCAGCTGCCTTAACTCTTTGGTAAATACTTTTGTTTTTTTATTATAGGTCTTCGAAAGTTTCTTAACGGCTTTGATCTCATTCAGAATCTCTTCCTTTTTATCCAGATCCACTACTTCCTGCTTGACAGGTTTAGCGAGTTTTAGAATTAGTAGATCGTTTGAAGGTCCTCCCAGAAGGATTGCCAGTATTGCAAGTGCTGCTCCTATTAACATAGTTTAGGTTTTAAAGTGTTTTAGTCACTCTTTGAGGATTTGACGGATCAGGACATGTTCCTGCTATTATTAAAGGATGCCTCAAAAGGGTCTTCCATCATACCCCTTTGAGACAGATCCTTTTAGATCATAAAAGTTTATTTCTGCAATACCAGTTCTCCGGGCCTCCAGGTCTTGTCAATCCATGGTGCCAAAGGTCCATATGCCCGAAGCAGGATAAACCAGCTTTTTCCGGGAATGGTTTGTATCCAGTTTCCTTCGTCTACCCCTTTAGGTAGTGTTGGAGCAAAAACCACATCTACAGATCCATCTTTGTTTTCTTTAATTTTGCCAGTTAAACTGTTAATACCAGCAAAAGGTTGATCAGTTTGCAACATACAGCGAGTTTGCGGATCGTATATAGTTACCGACCAGTTGTCTTTAACCGGAAAGTTTGCGGGTAAGTGCATTTTGTAGGTTTTGGCCCCATCCAATTCTCTGTGTTCCGAATCCATACCAGCAATTGCGTATTGCGATCCGGCACCTGGCTTTGTTAATGCCATTGCAGGAGTTACGCATACTGCATTAAAATGCATCCATAAACGAGAATCCATGCGACGTGCACCATCTTTTAAGAATTCAGTATCGTTATCGGCAAAAGCCATTACCCATTCACTTTTTTCGCCTGGGTAGTAATAGTGCCCTGGATCGCGAGGTTCAATGGTATTTGCACGAGCATAAGCATTACCTATATCAACTGCTTCTGATAATAATTTTTTCATGCGTGCATCCGGATTAAAAGGCTGCCCTTTTACAATACCCAATGTTCTTAAAATTCCTAAGTTTTCTGCATCGTAAAAGCCGTCTGGCTCTTCCTGAATAACTTGATTCAGGTCTTCGAAGAAAGTATAGTCATTTGGGGCAACGGTGTTGTAATATACACCCGACATATTTTTGAACTCCATTTTTGGAGGATTGTCTTTTTGCGACAATGGATACACTTTCAGGTTTTCCTTAATCCGTGGTTGCAGCAGCTTCAACACCAGTTTTGGTGTAACCACGCATAAAATTCCAAACATTATAGGTGTTCTGATTGATACACATAATATCCATCTGGTACATCACCTTCGTATCCCGGAGGTAAAACCAGGTATTTTCCACCTTCCCCTTTATCCGGACCAGCAGCTCCCATATCGGTAATATATCTGAAAGGCAGCATCATCTAAAATACCGAGTACTCCGGGAGGAATTTCAATAACGGTAGGACCGTCTTTTTTAAGATCAAGAAATCCCCATGTATATAAAGATGTGTTGTTATAGGTAAGTGCAAGTGACTTAGAATCGCCCAACTGCTCCCATATCAAGTATTTGATTGGATTTACCCATTCCCATATCGCGATTCCCTTTACGGAGATTGTATAAAGAAACGGCCGGGGTCATATTGATAAAAGCCTGCACAGCGCGTGCCCGATCTACATATTCATATACATTATCAATGGTTTTTCGATTAGGTATTCCATCGAAAAATTCCAGGGTTCCGATGGGTGATCCTATTAAATCCGGAGTAGTAATATTCTCCGGGATAGGCGTTGTCATTTTCATGACAGGTTGCTGGGTGACCATCTTGGTCTTGGTGGATTGTGCCATGCCTAAGCTGACTACCGAAGCCAGTACAACACAGCTCACAATTGTTTTCATTGTTTTCATTGTTTTCATGGTTTTTATGGTTTTTACTGTTTTTATTTTATGCATAGCTAATGAGTCAATTTTGCCTTATAGCTCCCACCCAAAGGTGGTCTGAAAAACATAATCAAAGGGGGATGAACCTTCAGCTGGCTGGTTATCATAATTGACAGATAAACCCAGATTAATGAAAAAATCCCGTTTGAATTCGTACTTCAGGTTGAAGGAAAAATCGGTCCTGAAACGTTTGCTTTCTGTTAAACTGGGATAAGCAATCGCCTTTGTCAGGAGATCAAGGTCTCCAAGGTTGAAAATGTTGTATTCAAGGGCAACAAATGCTTCAGCACTATTCCTGCCAGTAGCTGTAACATCGCTATAATTCTCATAGTTCCAGGCTGCACCAGCTGCCAGGCCCAAATTCATCCGAGTTGTTTTCAGCACATAATTACCAACACCGCCTTTGGTAATGGCTCTGAGATTAAGCTGCTGTTCGGAACTTTGCAGGAGATCGGTCCTGGCCACGGCAAACCAGTCCTTGACAATAAAGAAAGGAAGCCCAATCCACCAGTTGTACGACTGGTTTTGGAAGTATATTCATCATCTTCTTGAAAAGTCCGGATAACACCAATGCTTAAATCGGATTTGAATTTACTCGACACATAGCCTGTTTCTAAATTGCCGCTGAATTGCTGGTTGTTGTTGGCCTTAGTCAGGGTATATCCGATGGATATCAAAAAGTCAACACGGCTCCAGAAGGTCGGATCTACCTCTTTTAAGAACAGGATATCCTCGAATTGCTCTCTCGTTATACCTTTCTCCGTATCATTAATCAGAACTACGGAGGGATTTTCTTTATCGCTAGCTAATGTGCCATGATAGCGATTACCCTGAGCTGTTAAAATCACGAATTGATTAGAAGTACTAATCTGTTCCACTTCAACTCCATCTACCTTAAAATCACTGTCACTGTAACTTGTTTCGATAGTGACAATCCCATTATCAAAAAATTTGATCTCCCCCAGAAGTATCTCGCCACTAACCATAATAAGGGTATCCTGCTGGGCCATAAGCTCAGTATATCCCATTATTATGATCAGCAGCAAAACAGATACTTTCCAGATTTTCATTTTCAGACTATTATTCAGTTCACCAGCTCCACATCGTTCGGAACCCATGTTTTGTTGTTGAATGCGTTGAGCGGACCGTAGTAGCGTATGTAAACAAAGAACCCTTGATCCGGGATAACTTCTACCCAGTTTTGTTTTTCAACACCAGCTGGTTGTTTGGCCGAGAAATATATATCGATAGAACCATCTTCATTAGTCACTGGTGGAGGAGTTTGCTGGCTACTTATACTTGGATAAGGCATCGTATTAACCACGCAGCGATTATAGTTATCGTAAATAGTAACTGACCAGAAAAGCTTAACAGGAACACCAGGAGGCATATTTAATTTGTACGTCTTGTTTCCGTCGAAGAAATTATCATCACTATCCTTATAGGTAGTTTGGTATCTTGAACCAAGACCTTCAGGCATTTGCATAGCCATTGCCGGAGTAATACCATCGGCAGTAAAATGAAATACCGTACGTGCTTCAAGGTTGATATAGTCGTTCTGATAGAACGTAGAATTATTAATTACATATGGACTTTCCCATTGGCGGTCAGGATATACTTTCGCGTTTTCAACTCGCGTATTAAACGCAATTACACGCGACATAGCTACCGCTTGTTCAGCAGCTTTAGCCAATATTTTCTGCATGCGCGCATCAGGGTTAAAAGGCTTCCCTTTTTCAATACCAATAGAAGCTAATTCACCCAAACGTTCCTTGCCAAATGCTTCGGCTGGCTCGTAATTAATTAAAGCATGCATCCAGGCAAATGCAGTGGCATCTTCGGGCACCAAAGTGTTGATAGGAATACCAGTTACATTGGTATAGGTGCATTCGCGCGGACCAGTACTTAAAGGATAAATTTTACAACCTTCGCGGAAATAATCCATGGCGCCTTCTCCAAAACCGATCACTGCAGCATTGGCGCGAACAAATGAGAATACCCGATAGGTTGGCGATTTAAACACCCAATATCCATCAGGAACATCACCTTCATAATCAGGAGGTAAAATCAAATATTTTCCACCTTTGCCTTTATCCATTCCGGTTGGTCCAATATCAAAAAGAAACTTAAAATTAGCATCATCAACAGGTCCCATTAAACCACCAGGTACTTCAAATACCGTTGGCCCATCGGCCTTTAAGTCGAATACCAACATAGAATAAATACTCTCGGTGTTACCTGTAAGCCATAATGCTTTTGAATCCAAACGATCGGCTGTAACAGCAATGTGCGAGCTGCTATGGGTTCCATAATCGCGTACAACTCCCTCTATCATTCCTTTCATAGAAAGCGCAGGGTACATGCTTAAGTATAACTGAGTAGCTTTTTGCAAATCCAGCTCGTCGTAAACTTTCTGAATTGTTTGTTCTGTAGGATAACCACCCGGAAATTCAAGCTTTCCGAAACGGGTATCCATGCTTACAGCAGCTGGCTTAAACCCGCCTGTTACATAGGGGGTTTGAGTTTTAGCCCAGTCAAAAATACTTGTTGTGGCATCTGGCATTTGTTTGCTTAGCTTAACCGTTGGAGCAGCCCCCTCCAAAGAGGTGCTACCTGCCTGGTCATTTCCGCTGCTTGATGTGTCTCCACAGCCAGTAATCAGGGCTGTAAACAGCACTGCCAGCAGCATGTTAAAAACGTTTGATTTTGATTTTTTCATTTTGTTTAAGATTTAAGTTTGGGTTTGGGTTTCGAATGTTATTTATTGAATAGTATAGTACTCTATTGAGAGCTGCCGGTGAGGGCATTGGTAATAAAGGTCAGGTTGAGCATAAAGAAATTGGTCTTGAAACGCTGGGCACAGGCATAGTCAAAGGCGTATTTAGCTGTAAGCTGCATACGTGCTGGCCATACCCAGTATCCGGCTGTAAATGCCAGGGTACTCTTCTTATCATGGATGCCGACGTCCCAGTCTACCACTGAGCCCCTGTCGTCGGTTACCTGCCAGTTATGTCCACCCATGATGCCCAATTCCAGGCCATCGGAAACATACTGACTAATACCCCATTCCAGGGAGAAACGATTGCCAGGATTAAAATCTGCATCTTTCACAAAGCCGTTCAGTTCATAGGTGAGTCCCAGCACCAGAGCGGTGGATTGGTCCTCTACAGGGTAGAAATTACCCCAGGCCTGAACCTGGTGGGTCCAGAAACCCAGACCCACATTGTCGTCCGCACCGGTTGCATATCTTCCTGTGGGAGCCGTAAAGCCATAGGCCAGGGTTACATCTACCCATTTGGTCGCCCATGAAAGGCCCAGGGGTTGAACAAACATATCTCCAAATCCAGAGATTCTGTCCTCTGCTGATGCATTATATTCAGAGTTGACGCTCCCATCTCTCTGTTCTGTGATCAGTGAAACCTTCGAAGTGGAATAGAGGGGTACAACTCCAACCAGCAATCTGGCGCCGCCCAGGAACTGGAAGGGGGAAGCCCAGAAAAAGGCCGGGACAGCTGCATAGGAATTCAGATTGATACTCAGATCAACATCTGCCGGCAGGCCCGGATCCAGCATATCCAGCGGAAAGGAGTTAAATTTAGTCCCATCCTTATCCACATAAGTATCTGTGATGGCATAGTAGTTGTACATCAGCACAAAAAATCCCGGAGGTGCGGCGGCCATATCACGGACATTGGAAAATGCGGTCATGTAGGCCCCGGTTTGAAAGGGAGATACTGCCTGGCCATTTACCGAGTTAATGGAAATAAAAAAACCGGCAACAATCATGATAGCCGCACTGACCCTAATACGGGAATGTACTTTGATGGGTGATTTCATAGTAGTTTCGCTTATGATTTAATAATTCCTTAAAATCCAAAGGCTTAGAACTTATAGCAAAACTAGCTTGAAAAGGGTGGAATTGTCAATACCCAGAAAGTGGAATAAAAGTGGAATTTTAGCTCACCTGCTGTCTTTTTACTTCATCTCCTGGTATCATTTTTCCTTGTTGGTGCATACTAGAAATAATGCTATTGCGCCATTTTTAATCCCGGAGCATAAGAGTATTGTGGAAGAAACCAGCCTTCAACGGCCGAAGCTCCATTTACATTTTCTAACATTTTTTCCCATAATACAGCTCCTTCCTCCCCTAACAAACCTACTGTATTCTGAAGTTTTTCATGATAGTCCAGGGGATCTTCGGCCCATGTGGTTAAGATGTATAAAGGCTGCTCAATTCCAAGAAACCCGGAAAATACCCGGAAGCCTGATTTGATGCCTTTGTCCTGAGCATAAAGCCCCATGCTTACTAATGCTAGCAGCAACACAACTAATTTATTTTTTTTCATTTTTTAGTTTAAACTGTATATGTTTTGCTTATTAAAACTCCTTTCTGATCATTTGGGATCGGCTACCATGAAATGGAAAAACTGCTGAAATCTGGAACACTGAATTCCGGTAGGATTCCCCACTATTTTTAGATATATCCAGCAAACCAATGGTATAACGACCGTGTATTTCCATCGCTTTACCTCCCTTTTCTTTTGAGATCACATAGCCCACATCGATACCCACCCCGATATCCCATCCCTTTGTATCGGACTTGATATCTTGGGAATAGTCAAGCGCATTGCTGTTTTCAAAAGTATTTTGGTATAAATTGGATGCACCAGTGCGGAAACTGATTTCCGGCCCAGCCTGAAAGGTTAACTTGTCTGTATAATTAAATCTGAAGTGAAGAGGGACATTGATATAGCTCAATCTTCGGGAAAGGCTTGCCGAACTGAGATTGATTGAATCCAGCGTTGGATTACCAGAAAGTGGAATTGCAAGGTTCCTGGATCCTTTCCGTGCAAGAGGAAGAAATTCTGGCGCAAAGAAAAAGCGATCGGATATCTTAATATTGGCAACCAAACCAAAATGTGCTCCGGGTTTGATGGAAGAAGGGTCGATTCCGGGTGTGGATGACAGATTTAAACCTCCCTTGACGCTGAAATAAAAATTTTCACTGGCGACCTTATCACCAAAAATCAAAACAATAATGGCAGCCTGCGAAAATCCAATCCTGGCAATAAACAACAAAGCGATTATTATTGGAAGTGCTTTCTTCATCACATTTTCTTTTTACATTTCATTTTATCTTAGCCAGCCATTTCAAATGGTCAATACTTTCATCAAAGATTAGTCTAGCAAATAGTAAGAGTAAAATTAGGGTTACTATTCAGGGCATTCAATACCCCTTTGGTGGTGAAAAAGTAGAAAATTTCAATTTATTCATCCCTTTTTACAATCAGGTTGGGATAGGGAATTACTATTCCCGCCTTGTTAAAACCTTCTTTTACCTCTTCATTAAAAATCCAATGAACTTTTAAAGCATCTACAGGGTTCTCGACCCAAACAAGTGCCCCCAAAATGATGGAATAGGTCCCAAATTCCAGGAGCCTGACCTCAACTTTAGGTTTCTTGTCCTGTTTTTGGGCATCGGTGCGTATGTCGATGGAGAGCGGACTCTTCTCACAGACCTCCCTGATAATTTTCTTTGCCACTTCAATATCACTCTCAAAGCTGATTTGAAATTTCACAATCTCGCGCACATGGTCTTCACGGTAGGAGGAATTGACCACATCACTTGACACTATTTTGGAATTGGGAATGATCAACCTGCGATTGCTTGTATCCCTGATTACAGTATAAAGCATTTTAATCTCTTCCACCTTGCCTTCATGTAGATTGCCCACCTTAATCCAATGGGTAAGGGTAAAGGGCCTGAAAATGATAATTACCGCACCCGACACAAAATTTGCAAGAACATCTTTGGCTGCAAAACCAATGATGGCAGTTGCGATGCCTGCACTGGCCAATAATGAAGTTGTAAGGGATTTCACATGAGGCTCCAGGGAGATGGCATAGCTTACCCCAATGAGCAGAATACTAAACGCAAAAAGGAGGTTATTAGAAGAAACCTACCGGGATCAGTTTTATGCCTGGCACTGGATTTTTGATACACAAAGAACATTCCCTTTTTGATGATCCAACCCACTCCGACCGAAAGGAGCAGGATGATAATCATTGCTGCTATGCGGGCAAATTCACTATCTGGTATATTCATATCCCGTCAAAGAGGTGAGATTTTCTAATCTGTAAACTTCAATTTGGCTGACAATTGAATGCGTTGTGCAAAGCCTGTTGTTCCATCAACAATTCTCTGTTTCCCCGCCATATATTCTGCCCCAATGGCGAATCTTTTATAAATACCCCAGCGGATATTTGCATGCACTGTTGTGCCTAATTCCTGTGCATCGGATGTCCGGTTATCAGGGCTATTCAGTGCAGCCCAATCGATTGACAATGTGGAAGCCAGGTTGGATGCCCAGTAGTGCTCAACTCCTGCTACGAAATTTAGTACGGGGATCGTTGTAAGTGATCCGTCAGCATTAAGAACAGCATCTGCTCCGGAGCCGGCAACGGCTCCAATATCCTGTCCCCAACCTTTACCATAAGCCAGTCCCCACATAAATTTGTCGTATTTGGCATATTTCAGTGCACCCGTGAAATGAAATCCAAGTCCCAATGCTGAGGACTTTCCCATGGTACTGCTTGCCCATCTGGGCTGTTTTACAATGGCCGCAAATTGCATGTGACCCATGCGATGTGTCCAGTTTATCCTGCCTGTAAGATTGGGCATATATTGCCGTGACTCTCCGTCCAGGTTGTATGGATTACCAATGGAAGTGCTTGGACTTTCAATGGCAGCTGCCCACCTGAAATGTTTGCCGGCAGCATC
>CAVWAP010000007.1:0-28980 GCA_963753055.1 uncultured Bacteroidales bacterium
TCCGAATGCATATGCTTTTCACCAAGTTTTATAAGCTCTGACGCTGACTTTTTCATCATCATTGGATCTCCTTCCATAGCATAAGCTATCGAATACCAAAGTTGCATTCTTATAAAGGAGAGATTGGAGTCTGGAGGAAATTCTACTGCTATGTTTTTTATGCTTTTTAAATCATTGGTCATTTGATAACAGACCGCCTGTGTTCCCAATGCATAAGACCTGGCATGGCTGGCTCTAATCGGCAATAATTCAAGAGCCTTCCTGCAGGATTTAAATGCACTTTTCGTATCTCCTGAGAGCATGAATAGTTCACCTTCAATTGTTTCTACTTCACCCCAAATGGCATTCATTTCAGGGGATTCAAGGGACAAAGCATTTAAAAAAGCTTTGGCTTTTTCCTTGAACTCAATAATATCAGGAATTTGACCCCGGTATTCCATGATAAAGGCTTTGGCAATCAAGAGTGCAGGTGCTTCGTCAATAATGCTTTCTGGTAACAGGTCTATCAATCGGTTTAAACGATGCATTTGCCCCTTATCCATCAGCTCATGCCGGTAGCGGGAAACTAAATCAACTGCCAAATCAATTTTATGCCCCTCGATAGCTTGTTTAACAGCTTCTTCCTTAAATCCATTTTTATCAAACCATTCAGAAGCTGCTAAATGGAAAGCATTAATTTCCTCAATACTGTATTGTTTCTTCAATTGGTGTTGAAGAATTTCCTGAAACAGGTGATGGAAACGGTGCCATTTACGCTTATGGTCCACTGAAATCGTGAAAAGGTTGGCTTTCAGGAGGATTTGAATTATATCTTTCCCGGATATTTCCGTTGATGGTTCATTTACCTTGGAAATACACACCTCGTCTATCAATTCATCGCAAAAACGATTAAGAATTGACATTATTATTAAACAGTTTCGGACCGGTTCAGGCTGATTTATAATGACTTCTTCCAGTAAAAAATTAGTGGTGGCAGGATTAATGGAATAAATTTTTTCAATGGCTTCTTTTGGGTCTTCGCCTTCCTTCACCATTAATAATAACATTCGCAAACCAGTAATCCATCCTTCGGTTTTTTGCAACAATCTTTGCGAAAGTTCGATACTTGATTCTATCAATAAACAATTCTTCAGCAATTCAATGATTTCACTTTCATTGAAGCACAATTCGGCCATACGAATCTCATTGAGGCGGCTGCGCGCCCTTAAGGAATGTAAGTTTAAAAACGGATCGGACCTGCAAATAAGTACCAATTGCATAAGCTGTGGAGGAAAATGAAGCAGCTTGTCTATGAGTTCATTAATTTGCTTGTTTTGGATTAAATGATAGTCATCTAAAACCAGAACATACTCCTTATCGATTTCATCTAAACCATTAATAAGGCTTTCGGCTATTTTGCTCAAGGGCGGTAATTCAGCAGCTTCTATATAGTCATTTAGATGATCCAATACGTTTGGAAACTTGTTTCCTATGGAAGCGGTAAGACCCTCAATAAAAATTCTGAGATCATTATCATCATCACTTATGGACAGCCAGGCGCAGGGAATTTTGGATTTCTCTACCCAGGAACTAACCAACATGCTCTTACCATAACCGGCACCGGCAGAAACCAGGGTGCAAGGTTTATAAAGGTTCTTGTCCAGAAGATCGATAAGATGATCACGGTAAACATGTTCCCTGGTAACAGGAGGTCTGTGTAGTTTTGTGCGCAGCATTGATTAAATGTAACCAATTAGAGCATTAAATCCCAAAAAATGGACGATTCAAATACAATTAACAGGTCGCTACTCCGGCTGCAAGCAAAAAGACCTCCCCGGTTGGGACATTGTCCTCCCCGGGGAGATCTACCCAAACCTCAAAACTTAAATTAACCCGAAACTATGGGTTTTGCTTGGCCTCCTTTTTTCTTTGGAAAAAGGAATACAGCCTGGAAGAAGAGCTGCCATGTGGGACCGTTATCGGGCGATATCACATAATAACTTCCACCTCCGATAAATTTAACCGGTTGTTTTCCAAACATCACCACTTTACCCATATTGGCTCCCAAGGGGAAGGTCCACTGTTGCCCTTCAGGAGCATTCCAGTTGGCAGTAATGGTGGGCATCATTTGAACAAACCAGGCACTTGGGAAGGTATACACAACAAATACCTGTGAAAACAATGCACTCAGGTTGCTGTTGGTGTAGGACCAAACATTATTGGCAGTCAGACCAATGGCCCAGTTTCCGGGCATCGTTAAAGCAATGATTGAGGGACCAATCCCAAATTCCGGACTACCCAGCAAATCATTGGTTCGTGTGGGAATATTAAGAGCCGGACCGATACCCCAGATTAATTTCCCTGCTTTCTGCAGGTGTAAAAAACATGGAATAATTAATATCCCCAGACCAAAGGTACTGCCCGATTCCTCAGCCACATCCGGTTGAATTAATACCGGGAGGATAATCCGGTTAATTACATTAATCTTCTTGCCCAAAGAATATGGAATCACAGGCATCAGGTTGATCAGCGTCTGTGTCCGGTTATATTCCCCCAGTCCAAAATTAAAATTAAACTGAACGGG
Source organism: uncultured Bacteroidales bacterium (assembly GCA_963753055.1). GTDB lineage: Bacteria > Bacteroidota > Bacteroidia > Bacteroidales > B18-G4 > JAUWGC01. The sequence continues at coordinate 2,564 of CAVWAP010000007.1, forward strand.
AAGGGAGATCATATTGGCCAGTGGATTGGCTGTTTCCTTCGCCAGTGCCGCAGCATCGCTATCGGCAGATGCATCCTGTGCCTGAAGGGAATGATTCATTCCCAAAAGGAAAAGGAATGCTACGAATATGCTATTGATCTTTTTCATGTCAATTGTATTTAGATTGCTTATTTAACTAACTCAATCTCACCAGGTCGCCAGGTTTGATCTAACCAGGGTTGCAGTGGACCATACATTCGTAATGCAACGAACCAACTTTTACCCGGAATAGTTTGCAACCAATTACTTTCCTGTCCCTGCGGTGGCTTTGGAGAAAAATACACATCAATTGAACCATCAGCATTCTTTTTCATTCCCTCCTTATAACTATCCAATGTAGGAAACTGCTGATCGGTTTGTAACTGGCAGCGGGTTTGTGTATCATACATGGTCAAAGCCCAGAAATCCTTTACCGGTATATTTGCAGGCATGTTCAGTTTATACGTTTTTGAACCATCCAGTGGTATGCCTTCTGAATCGACCATACCCATAGAGTAATCGGAACCTTTACCTGCGGCTCTACTAGCCATGGCTGGTGATACGCAAATATAGCCAAAGTGATAGAAGACACGTCCCTCGCTAATTACTGCACCATCTTCAATATAAGTTGTATTTCCATTAATGATGGGCTTGCACCATCCACTATTTTTATCAAAAGTGTAAAGGCCTTCGTTGCGTGGTGAAAAACTGATTGCACGTGCAGCAGTATTACCTATAGCAGCAGCATCAACCAATATTTTTTTCATACGGGCATCAGGCTGGAATGGCTTACCCTTAACAATACCTATGGAGGCCAGCTGTCCTTTAATCTCAGGGCCAAGCATTTCAGCAGGTTCTTCCTGAATGATGGCATGTACATTTTCAAAGAAGCTATAATCATTCGGCAATACCCCATGAATATCCATGCCCGAACCATTGATGAATTCCATTTTTGACGGATTATCCTTTTTTGCCAGTGGATAAACCTTTAGGTTATTGCGAATGTTTTGCGAAGCTGCTTCAATGCCCTTATCAAGATAACCACGCATAAAAAGCCATACACCATATGTATTTGATTTTACCACATAGTAACCATCGGGGATATTGCCTGTGTAATCTGGTGGAAGTACCAGAAATTTGCCACCCTGTCCTTTATCCGGGCCTGCTGCTCCAAGGTTTTCCAGGAAAAGAAATGCCATATCATCCAGTATACCCAGCATGCCAGGAGGAAGATCGACAACTGTGGGGCCATCTTTTTTGAGGTCCAGCCAGCCCACTGCATACATGGTTGAAGTGTTTGCTGTCAGTAACAAAGATTTTGAATCCAGCAGGTTATCGAAAATGATCACCTTGTTGCTTGCGTTAACACCGGCTGCCTTTTGCCCTTCCCTAATCGAATACATCGACATGATCGGGATACAGTTCATAAATGCCTGGACGGCTGCGGAACGGTCAAGATAGTCATAGACCTGCTTTACAGAGGCCTCATCCGGTACCCCATCAAAAAAGTTCATTGTACCAATTGAGGTTTCTAACTTATCCGGAGCCATGATGCTTGCCGGAATAGGACTTGTCATTTTCATGACAGGCTCTTGTGTAATCATTTTTGGCTCCTGTGCCTGGAGCGCAGTAAGCATACCCGCTGCCAGAAAGCACACCAGTGTCGATTTTAAAATGTTTCTCTTTTTCATTTTCACAATTTTTAGTTTGAGTTATAGTTTATTGTATAAGTTCAAAATCATTAAGTACCCAGGTTTTATTTATATAACCTTCTTCCGGTCCGTAAAAACGGAATACCACAAAAAAGCCTTTCTCAGGATTTGTAGGTACCCAGTTCTTTTCTTTTCCTTTGGGTGCTTTAGGACCAAAATATACATCCACTGAACCATCGGCATTAGCTACCGGCTTTTCACGACTACCTATCGAAACGTTCTTGTTTTTCCCGGGATCCAGCAGGCTGCGGGTAGTGGGATCGTAAGCCGTTACCGCCCAGAAATTTTTAACTGGCGGTTTGGCTCCAACACGTAGTTTATACGTTTTGCTACCATCAAGATACGCGCCTTTATTATCACGAATGCAAGTAAGATATGCAGTACCCGTACCCGGCGTGGTAGAGATCAGGGCAGGAGAAACTACAATAGCGGCGTAATGCCACAAAGTGCGTGCATCAATATCTGCAACACCATCACGTTCAAACGTCGTATTGTGCAGGAACATTTTTTCCCAATGCCTTTCCGGCCAGTATCGGATCTCAGGATCACGCGAGGCAAACACTATAGCGCGTGCCATGGCTGCGCCCTGCTTAGCACCCTGATCCAGAATACGCTTCATGCGCTCATCCGGATTAAATGGCTTTCCTTGAATAATGCCCAATGTCGCCAGGCGGCCTAATTGTTCGGGGCCAAACAGTTCTTTGGGTTCGTATTGAATAATTTCATTCAGCATTTCAAACGCAGAACCATCTTCCGCAGCCAACGAATTGAGACCGGTACCGGCAGTGTTGCTGTAATTAGCCTGACGGGGGCCGGTTGCAAGCGGGTAGACTTTCAAGTTTTCTTTAAACCATTCGGTTGCTTTATCGCCTATACCGACATCACCCCAGCCACGCATCATCGCCCATAGTCGGTAGCTCGGTGACTTGATCACAAAATAGCCATCAGGGGTTGTGCCATCGTAACCGGGAGGCAGAAACAGGAACTTGCCGCCTTTACCTTTATCGGGCCCGACCATACCAATATCGGTCACAAATCTAAAGGCTGCATCATTCACGGTGCCTAGCATACCCGGCGGAGCTTCTACCACTATGGGGCCGTCTACCTTCAGATCGAGTGAAGCAACCGCGTATACCGTGCTGTTGTTACCCGTCAGGTAAAGCTCAGTGGGTGTAAGCCCGGGGCTTGGATGCACGCCTATATCAGATGAAGTCTTAAATCCGAAATCCCGGATCTGACCCTTGATGATGCCGTGCACAGACAGGGCGGGCATAAAGTCCATATAGGCTTGCGTGGCACGCTGCAAGTCCATTTCATCGTATATTTTTTGAACTGATGCTTCATCTGGGAAAGCCTCCAATTCGAAATTCAAGGTCCCAAAATTGGTTTTAATTACATCTGGTGCCGGCTTAAAATCCTTGTTGGTTTGTTTCTCACCAGCCGTTTCAAACAGGTTTCTGTTTTCGCCTGTTTCCTGTGCTTGCATTGGAAAAATAATTCCCAAGCTAAAGAAGCAAGCAACTCCAATACTTATAATTTTTTGTATTTTCATTTTTATGGTTTTATAAAATTCGGTATTATATTTTTAATTATCGAAAGGGAATATTTTCATCCAATCGTTTTTCATGCTTACAACATGCCAGCCACCTTCCTTGGCTGCATTTAAGGATGCATTATCTTTTTCAGCATAAGCAAACTCACGTACATCATCGTCATGATTGACCATAAGTTGAAAATTGGGTAGTGTGTTTGTTTGGCTATAGGTCAGTTGTCCTATGTCACCTCCACTACGCACATTACCTCCAACAAAGATTGGGATACGACCAATTCGCTGCTCAATTGTCGCAGGCTTAGTTTCTTTATCGTTCATAAAAAGGTTCTTTGTCCCCTTTACAATCTCCCATTCACCATCAACTTGTTCAAAAGTATTCATGGCAAAAGTGCCAATTACGTTTTCGGGTACAATACCATAAACATCATCTGCAAAAACCCGCATGAAACTGTTGCCTCCACCGGAGCAGATATAGGTTTTAAAGTTGTTGTCACGTAAATAGTGTAACAATTCCAGCATAGGCTGATAAATAGTCTCCGTAAACTTCTTTCCGTACTTTGGATGAGAAGAAGCGTTCAGAAATGCCTTAACATCTGCATTAAATTCCTTCAAGGTCATACCTGCATGCGTAACCGTAATGAGTTTCATTAACTCTTGGCCATGATTATTTAACAGATCATTCACCAGATATTCTTTATCACCTTCCAGAACCGATTTAAAGGGTTGCGTATCATTCCACTCGGGATGGTCAACTGCCATTTGTTTAACTTGGTATGCCGCAAACTCTAGCTGTGCAACGGGTTGTTCACACCATAATGTGCCATCATTATCAAATGTTGCAATCCTTTCCTCAGGACTCACATATTGGGCACCCCCTTCTTTACTAACACTATTTACAAATTCAATAATAGCCGTTTTTGTAGGTCCTTCATTCCAAGAAGGTAGCGGGTCTGAAACCTCACTGTTTTCTGCAGATTCTGTTTTAACTGAAGCTTCATTACATGCCGATAACAAAAGGGTGGTAAGCGTTAAAAAGGCAATAAATATTTTCATAATTTTTTAGTTTGATAGTTCATCTTTGTTGCTTTGAAGTTGCCCGCCTGACAGCTCATCGGCTTTGTTCACCCAGGCCATAAAGATCTGGTACCCGACGGCCAGCAAGATGGCGCCGATAAACATGCCAACGATCCCCCCTGCAATCATTCCCCCAAGTGCGCCAATCAGGATCACCGGCATGGGAGCATCCACTCCACGACCCAATAAAAGGGGCTTAAGAAAATTGTCAGCCATACCTGCAATTCCAAAATACACGGTGAAAATGATGTTGGTTGTAATGGAAGCATCGCCCCCCACCCATAAATAGATAATGACAGGTATGGAGATAATGGCTGCCGGCAATTGTATGATGCCAATAAACATGACGATTAAGGCCAGTACGCCTGCAGCAGGAATTTTGGCAAGAATAAAACCGATGCCGAACAGGACTGCCTGAATAAATGCAACACCAAGAACACCCACGGCCACAGATCGAACTGTGCCTGCTGAGAGTGCATGCAGCTGAGGTCCATTATCTGGTCCGGCCACACGACTGATGATGCGCAGTAAAGTATCGCTGCCCGATTTCCCAAATGCCATCATAATCCCTGAGATTACCAACGCTCCAAGAATCAGAAGAATGGAGTTTACTGTATTCTTACCGGCCTCAACAAGCTTGTTCCATATCTTGTCCAATTGAGCATAGTGATCTTCAACAAATTGAGGAAGATTCTCTGCTGCTTCGCTCCACACTTTATGCAGCCTGTAACCTATGATCGGCCACTCGGCGACAGCCGGATCCGGAGGCTTCTATTTTTAGTTCATCATTCTGAATTACATGCTGCCACTCCACAATGTGACTTGCAAAGGAATCCCCAAGCATCACCAGCGGTGTGCCAATGAGCAGAAGTGCCGGAAGGATCAATATGATGGCGGCAAGGCCCCGCCTTCCCTTCAAACGTTTAGAAATACGCTGGTGCAATGGAAAGAGGACAATTGCAAAAATCAAGGCCCAGACCATCAGGGCTAAAAAGGGTGAAAATACCCGTACACACAATACCGCCAACAGGGCGATTAAACTCAGGCGAATCATGGAATCCATGAAAGTGCTGGCAGTCAGTCCTAAGGGAGTTTTGTTTTTTGAGTCCATGTTACTGATTTATTTGTATGTCGATAGCTAATCAACCCAGCGAATACTTCAAAACAGGTATTCGCTGAGTTGAAACAGACTTAGGTTTAATTCACCTTCACAATTTCCCCCTGGCGCCAAGCTTTATCATACCATACCTGGGTTGGGCTATAAATTCTCCAAAGCACATTCCAACCTTTATTCGGGATAGTTTGTACCCAGTTTACATTGCCTTCCGGCTTTTCAGGTCCATAATAAACATCATAAGAACCATCTGCATTTTGCACTACATCACTTTGTATGCTGGTAACTCCCGGTAATCGCTGATCGGTTTGTAACATGCAACGTGTTTGATTATCGTATACCGTGATTTCCCAGAACCGTTCTGCAGGCACGTTGGCGGGTATGTGCATCTTATAGGTATTTGCACCATTTAATATTTCTCCCTCAGAATCACGCAAGCCAATCACATATTGCGAACCTGCGCCTACCGGAGGTTTTACCATTACAGGGGTAATACCGGTTGCATAGTAATGGAAGCGTGTACGCTCATTGATTAAACGAACACCATCATTATCAAATGCATAGCTGCCACCAGCAAAACCAATTTCCCAGCTTTTGCTATCCGGCCAGATCTTCACATTATCGTTGCGGTTGCGCCAGATGATGGAGCGTTGCGTTGCAGTTCCTACAACGGCGGCTTCAGATAGAATCTTTTTCATTCTAGCATCGGGAGCAAAGGTTTTTCCTTTTTCAATGCCAATTGAAGCAAGCATCCCTAATGATTCAGTATCCCAGGCAGCGTTGGGTTCTTCTTGTACCACCTCATTCACTTCGTGGAAGAATGTAATATCCTGCGCGTGAAGCGTATTCAAATACTTGTTCGATACATCATAATATTGAACAGGCTTTGGATTTGCTTTTTCAGCCAATGGATAAACCTTAAGATTATCTTTTATATTCTTAACAACACTTGAGTTGTCATCACCTTTAGGGAAACCCCTTAAAGCAAACCAATTACCGTAAGTATCAGATCTTTTAACAAATGGGCCCTCTTTTAAATCACCTTCATAATCTGGTGGAAGAATAATGTACTTGCCACCTTTACCGCGGTCTGGACCTGCATTGCCCATGTCTGTAACATAATGGAACCAGAAGTTATCCAATATGGCCAATACATTTGATGGTGTTTCCATCACAACAGGACCATTATGTGTATCAATCCACATGAAAAGGTAGATTACGGTTGTGTTTCCTGTTAATAAGAGTCCCTTAGAATCCAGTCGCGATTCCCAAATAATTGCTGTTTCATTATCAGGGCCAAATTCCCTGATCCCTCTTCTGAAACCAGCTAATGAAGCAGCAGGTGTACACATGATCATGGACTCTACAGCTCTCGAAAAATCTTGATTATCCCAGATTAGTTGAGCTGTTTCTGCAGTAGGAACGCCATCAAAAAATTCAAGAGTACCTAAACGGGTTTCTACCTTATCCGGAATTAAAACATTTTCCGGAATCTGGGTGGTCATTTTGTAGGTAGGGATCTCGGCCGCCTTTGCGGGACTTGCATCCGAGGAGGTTTTTGGTTTTTCTCCGCATCCGGCCAGGAATAATAGCATCAGGCCTGCTAAGGCAAGTGAAAACAAATTACTGTGTCGATTTTTCATTTTACTTAAGTTTAGGATTTGTAAATTATTGGTCCTTTAGTTTTTTCAGATTTAAAAGGGTGATATGGGATTCGTAAAGTGCAGAAAGTATTCCGGCCAGGGCAGTCTGGTCGCTGATCTTACCAGTTAGTAATGTAATGGGTCTGGTGGCTTCTTCGGTTTTTGTGGATATATCCATATTTCCAAAGATTTCATGCAGATCCGGGGGCAATTCACCCAGTACCTCAATTTGGTAGATAGCCGGTTTACTAAAGCTAAAATTCATAGTAGTAAAGGTACCCGCATGCAGAACAGAGGTCAATAAACTAAAGTAGAGTTAAAGTGTAAGTAAGGTGGAACTTTGTAGTGATAAGGCCTATAATCCTTCGATTAATCCCTTTTTCTTGGCGATGGCCAGCATGGATATGCGGTTATGAACATCCCACTTCTGACAGATATTATAAACGTGCTTTTTTACCGTTCCCTCAGCAACGAATAAGGCAGAGGCAATCTCTTTATTCCTTAGGCCCTGGGCCATCATCCTGATGATTTCTTTTTCCCGGGTGGAAAGAAGATCTATCTTATTTTCGCTTTCGGAACCGGGCGAGGGAAGATCCTCTTTGACCGGATGAGATTCTTCCTGCGGCTGATTTCGGGATATTAAGGCTTGAATAAGCTTTAGGGTCAGGTCAATGAAAGATACAAATGAGTTTTCGGCTTTGATTTCCGCAAGCAAAGGCACGAGATTCTCAGCTCCTTCAAGAAAGGGACGAATCCATCCACCGGCTTCAGCCAGAGTGAGGCCTTCTTCTAAAACTCTCTTTGCCTCCTTTTTGTGATTTTGTTTTAAAAGAAGCATGGCCTTGAGAATCAAAGCTTCGATGACGTGGTTCATGTAATAGACCCTCGAGCTTACTGCAAGGATTTCCTCAAGCAGGATCTCCGCTTTGTCTAAACATTCAGGAGTTCCACTGGAAATAAGTACCCTGACCTGGGTGAAAACAGGAACTTCAAGCCACATAAATAAACTGGCACTGGAGATGCTCTCATTTAATGTCTTTTCCCACTCCTGGGCCGAGGCTAAATCCCCCTTAAGCAAATCAATCCGGGCCCTGGACGATAAGGCTACCGAGGTGTATATGGGGTCCCCCAATTCCCGGGCAAACTCCATCATGAGATTCAGAGTGCCCTTGGCCGCATCATCCTGACTCAAAAGTTGTTGGGTGAGTGCCAATCCGCCAACTGCATCAGTAGCTCCCCTTGTATGGAGGATGTAGCGTTGGTCAACGGCCCCTGAAAAATTACGCAGGGCATCATCCAGTTGGCCCGAGTGCAGGTCGGTGCACGCTTCCATATAATAATTCCATGCATCGCTATAGTCTATCCCACTCTTACGGGCTACAATCTGTGCCTGCTGGGTCTCAATCCTGGCCTGGGCCAGTTTGCTCAGAAAGAAGGTAATGAAAAAGAGCCCGCCCCTTAAGCGCGATATGAAAATCCCTCCTGTGGATTCCATTTCCTTGACTTGCTTTTTCAAGAGGCGGATGGCTTCTTCTCCCTTGCCTGTCATGCTGCGTGATAAACCTGACAGGAGGGTAAGCAGGCCCATGAGCAGCATCCTGTTCTCGGGGATTAGTTTTTGGGCCTTATCAAAAAATTCCAGGCTGCTCTTTCCCTCGCCCGACCAGTAAAGGATGGCACCGTAAAAGAAATAAAGCTCTCCCCATAGTTCCTGATCACCAGGCTGGTCGCTCAACATTGTTTTTACATTTTCCAGGACAGGTGGAATCTCAGTCAGCTGAAAGGTTTCATACAGGGGCCAGCATCCCGAGAGCAAGAGAACAGGCCGTTGTTGTCTCAACTCCGGGGGAAGCATTTCAATCCATTTTTGAACCACGTACCATTGGTCATCATCTAACTTGGCCCATCTGTGCCTTTCAACAATGTTTCCCGCTTCTGCATTATTACCAGAGGCGAGCATATGTTGAATGGCTTCCTCGATGAACCCTTGCTGCTCGAACCACTTACTGGCCAGGGCATGATACCTGGATATCTCGGCAGGAGTTTTTTTCCGCTGAAGGTTTTTCCTGAGTAAGTCACGTATTAAATGATGATATCTGAACCACCTTTTTTGATCATCAAGTTCAATAATGAAGAGATTGGATTGAATGAGCCACTGAACAAATTCTTCTCCTGAATATTGTTGGGTGGCGCTTCCACTCTCGAAGGCAAAGGATTCAATAAGGTCTGCACTAAAACGATCCAGAATGGCAGTTTTTAGCAGGAGTTCCTGAGCCACTTCATCTTGAGTGAAAATGACCTCCTGCAGAAGGTAATCTTGAAAAGTACGGTTGTCGCCCTTGAGGTTTGAAAGGATTCTCTGCACATCCTCCATGGTTTTAACACTCATAAAAGCCATCCTCAGTCCCACTATCCAACCTTCGGTCCTTTCATGTATGCTTTGCGTGATTTCGTGTTCCAGGTTTTCCCCATGCAATCCCATGAACAGGTCATTAATTTCAAGATCGGTAAAAGATAAATCATTCATTCTGAGCTCGGTCATTCGTCCGTTTGCCGACAGGAAGTTGATTCTTAAGGGAGGATCAACCCGTGTCAGAATGCTTAGATGCATGTGCTCGGGAGGATACTTCAGGAGTTCGTTGATGAGGACGTGGATTCTCTTTTCTTTGATGAGGTGATAGTCATCAAGCACCAGGATAAAATCCTGCTCGATTTCATCCAGATCATTGATTACAGCGTAGGAAATAACCTTTATGGGAGGCAATTCGGTGGCCAGCAACATTTTTCCGGTTTGAGCAAAAGCTCCCGGGAACAACTTCTTAATGGCTGCCTGAAGATAGAGCAGGAAGACGCGCAGGTCGCTATGCTCCTGATCCAATGAGAGCCAGGTAAATAGTCTGCTGCTTTGCTGCAGCCAGATACTTGCAGCCATGCTTTTACCATAACCGGCCGGAGCAGATATCAGAGAGAAGGGTTTGTCAATATTGTCCTCCAGCTGGCTTACAATTCTTGATCGCACGAGAATGTCCCGGGTGACCGGAGGACGGTGAAGTTTTGTTTGAAGGATGTTAATGTTTTCTTCATCTGAAGTGTCTTTATCCTTGCTTAAGGCCAGGGCGGTAATTGCCGAATCAAGAAAGATATCCCCACTGTAAACCTGCCGTATGGCTCTAACCAGTTCCTCGGGTGCAGTATCCTTTAATAAATAACCCCTGGCTCCTTTGGCGAGCATATCCTTAACAAAATGTTTCCCTGAATGGATGGACAGTGCCACAATTTTTGTTTCTGGAGCAAAGCTGAGGATCTCTGCTGTGGCATCAACCCCATTCAGATTGGGCATGGAAATATCCATCACCACCACATCAGGTTTAAAATCCCTCACGGCCTGCACGGCTTCCAAACCGTCATTGGCTTCATAAAGTACCTGAATGTCTTTGTGGACATGCAGCAGTGCAACCAGCCCGGCCCTTACAATGGGCTGATCATCTGCGACGATAACTTTAATTGGATCCATCGTTTCCTATGCCCCCTGGTCTTCAGTATCAGATTCGTCCTCCTTTTGCCTTTTTTCTTTTTTGTGTGGTGCAGCCTTTGCTTCCTTTTTGGAGGTAAAGAGACCTATAATTTCTTTGAAGATGGAACCCATGATACTGTATTGAAGGACCTGGAAATCTGCTTCAATTTTACTTTTATCAGTTTCGATTCTTTCTTTGATGTGCTCCTGCTCTTTTTTCAGGCCTTTGACGTTATTGGCATGACCCGAATCGATATCCATTACAAGAACAATCAGTTTAACAAATAGATTGGTAAACAAGGGGGTACTTGTTTTGAAAATCTTCACAATAAGCAATATGATTGCCAGTAAATAGAGGCTGGCTATAATAACAAAGCCCCAGAATTCGCTGTTCAGTAACTTGTTCAGGGTCCCGGCCAGGACAAAGGAGCTAAAGATCACCAGGATCAGCACCAGGGTGGCGATAACGAAAATTGACATAAGGATGCCAAGAAATATGGCAAGCTTCTCCGATTGTCTGACTGAAAACAGTTTCAGGTAATCCTTGGCCAGGATTTCAGTATCGTCTGAAATGTTCTTGATATTATTCTTCAGGCTTGGCATGGCTCGTTTCAATTGTATTTAATAAGCGCTCAATTCTTTCTTTCAGATCCTCCGAATCCTCGTCATGAAACCCCTCAAACTGCTCAATCAGTTTGCTTAAGGCAGCTACATGCTTTGAAAGAGGGGTGTCCTCACGTTTTGCATTAATAAGGTAACCGGCAAGCAGCATGCCTCCCAGGGCCCCCAGAGCTGTGGCGGCAATGATCTTGTAGTTGGGATTATCTAATTCCATTACGTTGTTTTAGATAAATGTATTAAAAATCCTTCAAAGATGTCAGGGTAATTTTCGAGGGACATCAAAAAGGCTTAAAATGTTGGAATGGTGATGGTCGGTAAATTCTGTTCACCATTTGAGTCGGTAAGTGTAAAGAGGAATAAAATTGAACTGAAGGTGCGTTTTGAAATCCAATCATCATTGGCAATCCAAAACCAGTGGCCTTCATAGGGAACGGCCACATAACTGTCTTTTGGTTCTTTCTCCCCGCTAAACACGCGAAAGAGCGTACTCTCATCCTCTTTAATCTCTGTCAAGGGTGGTACAATTTTACTTTCATGGTGAATTTTCGGAATGATGATCCCCATGGCCATGGCACCCATAATTTGCCACAGGGACCTGGTTCCAATCCCCAATTCTCCCTCTTCACCCTGCATGGGAGAGTAGACAAGTTTGAATTCCATCTGTCCATCCGGTACCTGAAGCAGGCTTCGGGCTAAAGATGCTTTGGCTTTGATCTCATCCGAGACATTCTTGTTCCGAAAGAAGAAAATTATGTGAGATTGACCATCTTCAGATGTGGAGATCCTTGTCCCGAAACCACCTGCATCCTGAACTTCACGCATTAGTGAGATTGCCTTGAAGAAATCAGGGTTGGCTTTACGTTTGGAAGCCATTGAGGCCGGTCTGTTGTAGAGGCCATTGAATGAATCCAGGCAGAGTTCCAGGATAAAGTCAGCAGCATATCCCGATTGCACCAATGAAAAAACATTTACGGGTCGGATCGGGGTGAGGAAACCCTCAAGGAAACGTTCGCCGGTAAGTGGCATATAAGTAATGGTTGGGCGATCGGTGAAGCGTCCACCCGCACCTATGGAACCAATCCCTCCTGAGCCGGTAACACTTCCTCCCAGATTTACGCTTGTCTCCATGGAATAGCCACTGACCACCTGCCCCACATCCAGAAACATGGGTAAGTCCAGATAACGTACCTTGATAATATTCAATAGCATTTGTTTCTTCCAGGATTCCGAGAGCACGTCAGAATAATCAAAACGGTCACGGGTAATCTTTTTCGGTCCGATGGATCCGCATCCGGTACAAATTAAAGCGATGATTGATATTAATGTAATTAATTGTTTCATTGTCGGCTTATTGTTGAACAATGTTTACTGATATAACCATCATATGCATGTCATACAGGCCATTCAGAATCCCGGATAGTGCGCTCTGATCAGAAATTTTTCCTTCCAGGGTGGATATCATTTTGCCCTCTTCGTTTTTGCGAACTTTGAGCTCCAGACCTCCCAGTCGCCTGGCTTCATTCTCTGTGAGTTCTCCCTGAACTTTTATCTCATAAATCGCAGGTAAGGAGAAACTAAGATCCAATATGGTTTTTTTGTTCATCTTCTGTGAATATAATGGGTTATGATGCTAGTTTTTTCGCTGGTGGGATTTTGTAGTATACCCTGAACCGAAATAGGAGGTCGTTGGCATGAAAATCATCCGACTTGTCCTGTTTGCTGAGGTTGTAGCCAAACAGAAAAGCGGCCTTCCATTTTGAGGCAAACTCATGGCCAATACCTCCAACAATCCTGATCTTGTCGTTAAACTGCTTGGTGCCAATTAAATTCCAGAAAAATTCGGCGCTGACAGGGATGTAGAATCCTTTTCCATATTGCCAGTAGTCACCATTAAATCTGAAGGTTACAGATCCGGTATAGCGCAGCCGTAAGCCAAAGGTGTTCACCCAGTCCTCGGTTTGCAATTCAAATCGCTCTTCTATCTTGAAGTAATGTTTTATCTGTATCCATCGTCGATTGGGAGCAGTGAGGCTGTATCCCTGAAAAGGCCTGAATTCCAAACCATTGGTTACGTCCAGGTTGTCTGTAAAATAGATGCCCAGCCCTGCGATTAATTGCTCCTTAAAGGGGTAATTCTTCAGAATCAGCCTGGGCCAGTCATACGCCACCGAAGGCGTAATCAGGACGCGTGACCAGGAGTATGGAGATATGGTTCTTGCTCCGATGGCCCCATAGAGGGTTAGCCTGTCTGCCACTTTATAGCTGGGATTAAAATCCAGCCAGAACTGTGAGCTGGAATTATTCGGTTCTTCATCCTGGGCCAGTACTCCAATCTGTGTTAGCCACAGAAACAGAAAAGACAGTATTTTGATTTTTTTTCTCAAGCCAGTTTACTAAATAATTTTTTTCAATTCCTTGGCCACATGCTTCCATTCATCGGCCGTGGCCAGAGCGGCCAATTCGGTGTGAAGTGAAGACAAGCCCACAAAACTGCTCACCCACTCCTCATTGCTTTCTTCCACCAGCGCTTCCAGGTCTTCATAGCTGGCTTTATTACTGAGAAGTACCTCTTCTTCGCTTTGATCATATTCCAATATCTTTACCACAAGATCGTAAACGCTTGTAGAGAATTCTTCTGCCACAAGACCTGCTTTTTCACTGTTATCCTGATTTTCAAAAGATTCCCGGATCTTACTATCAAATTTATCCAGGGTCTTTTTATACTTGGCCAGGATCTTATCATTGGTCTTCTTACTTTTCTTTATGGCTTTGGAAATTGAGCTGATCGCAGCATCCCATTCTTCCTGGCTCATGTTTTCCTGGATGGCGATTCTGTGAGGGATGAAGGATTTGTTGGCCTCTATCTCATATTCCACTACGGTGGCATAAAAGGCATCAAAAGCAGCTTTATCCGTGCTTTGATCCATGGCCAGCTGCCTTAACTCTTTGGTAAATACTTTTGTTTTTTTATTATAGGTCTTCGAGAGTTTCTTAACGGCTTTGATCTCGTTCAGAATCTCTTCTTTTTTATCCAGATCCACTACCTCCTGCTTAACAGGTTTAGCGAGTTTCAGGATTAGTAGATCGTTTGAAGGTCCTCCCAGGAGGATGGCCAGTAATGCAAGTGCTGCTCCTATTAACATAGTTTTAAGTTTTAAAGTGTATTAGTCAAACCAACCGTTTTTATAAAAATATCTCATGAATACCGACGATATCAGAACCAGGACACCCAGCAGGAAGAAGTAGCCATAATGCCAGTTCAACTCAGGCATGTTTACGAAGTTCATGCCATAGATCCCGCTCACCAGGGTCAGGGGAACAAAAATGGCCTGGATGATGGTCAGAAAATTTAATCTTTTATTGGACTTCTCCTGGAGTAGCAGATTGTAATGATCGTGCAGGGAATTCAGCCTGACTTCAGTGGTGGCAACGGATTCCTTCAATATCTTCAGGTTTTGAAGCAGCTTCTCAAAGTATTGGCTGTAAGGACTCTCTTTATCAATAGCTACCTTGGTGGGGGGGAAGCTAAGTGAGAAATACTGCTTTTCAAGTACCCTGTTGAAATTTGAGAGATGCTGTTTGAATGACCGGAATTCAGCAGGATCAACAGCGGAATACTTGTGATCAAAGTCCTGATCAATCTCCTCCACCTCCTCCCGGTAAGAATGAATTAGCTTCCCTTTCTCTTTGAGGATGTGACGGATGAGAACAAATAGCAGGAAGGATGCACCCATTTCTTTCCCTGCCTGCATTGCGATTGCGGGGAGGGATTCGAAAAATTGATTGAAAACTGCGTCGGAGCTTTCATGAATGATGAACAGGGCATTTTCCTGCTGTATGATGCCCAGATACTTTATGGGGTCCTTTGCTGCCGAGGAGAAATATGCAAGTTCGCCATAGGCACAATCATCTATGTATTCAAATATGATGTGATCCGATGGTTCCTGCAGGAATTTATAGATTTTTCCCGGCAACATCACAGGCTGCAAAATTTCGGAGGCTTCAATGCGCCGTTCCACCTGAATATCACACAGATAGATAATATCGTATTGCATGTCTCTGCCGAAGGTGCTTAGTGTCCCTTCTTCAACAGTACCCTCGACTATTTTGTAACATCTTGCATTCATTTTTCCTGAGATTTTCCTGAGATTAATAAATGGTCCGGAGTTTTTTACTCCGGACCATTTTAGATTATAGGAGCTTATTTTTGCAATACAAGCTCTCCAGGCCTCCAGGTCTTATCAATCCAGGGTGCCAGGGGTCCATAGGCACGCAGAAGAATAAACCAGCTTTTTCCCGGAATGGTTTGTATCCAGTTTCCTTCATCTACCCCATCAGGTAGTGTCGGAGCAAAGACTACATCTACAGATCCATCTTTGTTTTCTTTAATTTTGCCAGTTAAACTGTTAATACCAGCAAAAGGTTGATCAGTTTGCAACATACAGCGAGTTTGCGGATCGTATATAGTTACCGACCAGTTGTCTTTAACCGGAAAGTTTGCAGGTAAGTGCATTTTGTAGGTTTTGGCCCCATCCAATTCTCTGTGTTCCGAATCCATACCAGCAATTGCGTATTGCGATCCGGCACCTGGCTTTGTTAATGCCATTGCAGGAGTTACGCATACTGCATTATAATGCATCCATAGACGAGAATCCATGCGACGTGCACCATCTTTTAAGAATTCAGTATCGTTATCGGCAAAAGCCATTACCCATTCACTTTTTTCGCCAGGATAGTAATAATGTCCAGGATCTCGAGGTTCAATGGTATTTGCACGAGCATAAGCATTACCTATATCAACTGCTTCTGATAATAATTTTTTCATGCGTGCATCCGGATTAAAAGGCTGCCCTTTTACAATACCCAATGTTCTTAAAATTCCCAGGTTTTCTGCATCGTAAAAGCCGTCTGGCTCTTCCTGAATGATCTGGTTCAGGTCTTCGAAGAAAGTATAGTCATTTGGGGCAACGGTGTTGTAGTATACACCCGACATATTTTTGAACTCCATTTTTGGAGGATTGTCCTTTTGCGACAATGGATACACTTTGAGGTTTTCCTTAATCCTGGTTGCAGCAGCTTCAACACCTGTTTCGGTATAACCGCGCATAAAATTCCAAACATTATAGGTGTTTGATTGATACACATAATATCCATCAGGGACATCACCTTCGTATCCCGGAGGTAAAACCAGGTATTTGCCACCTTTTCCTTTATCCGGACCAGCAGCACCCATATCGGTAATATATCGAAAGGCAGCATCATCTAAAATACCAAGTACTCCGGGAGGTATTTCAATAACGGTAGGACCATCATTTTTAAGGTCCAAAAATCCCCAAGTATATAAAGAGGTGTTATTATAGGTAAGCGCGAGTGACTTGGAATCACCCAGCTGCTCCCAGATCAAAATTTGATTGCTTTTACCCATTCCCATATCACGATTCCCTTTACGGAGATTGTATAAAGAAACGGCCGGGGTCATATTGATAAAAGCCTGTACAGCGCGTGCCCGATCGACATATTCATATACATTATCAATGGTTTTTCGATTAGGTATTCCATCGAAAAATTCCAGGGTTCCAATGGGTGATCCTATTAAATCCGGAGTAGTAATATTCTCTGGAATGGGGGTGGTCATTTTCATGACAGGCTGTTGTGTGACCATCTTGGTCTTGGTGGATTGTGCCATGCCTAAACTGACTACCGAAGCCAGTACAACACAGCTCACGATTGTTTTCATTGTTTTCATTGTTTTTATGGTTTTTACTGTTTTTATTTTATGCATTCGTAATGAGTCCATTTTGCCTTATAGCTCCCACCCAAAGGTTGTCGCTAAAACATAATCAAAGGGGGATGAACCTTCAGCTGGCTGGTTATCATAATTGACAGATAAACCCAGATTAATGAAAAAATCCCGTTTGAACTCGTACTTCAGGTTGAAGGAAAAATCGGTCCTGAAACGTTTGCTTTCTGTTAAACTGGGATAAGCAATCGCTTTTGTCAGGAGATCAAGATCTCCAAGGTTGAAAATGTTGTATTCAAGGGCAACAAATGCTTCAGCACTATTCCTGCCAGTAGCTGTGACATCGCTATAATTCTCATAGTTCCATGCTGCACCAGCTGCCAGGCCCAAATTCATCCGAGTTGTTTTAACTAGATAATTACCAACACCGCCTTTGGTTATGGCTCTGAGATTAAGCTGCTGTTCGGAACTTTGCAGGAGATCTGTTCTGGCCACGGCAAACCAGTCCTTGACAATAAAGAATAGGAAGCCCAATCCACCAGTTGTACGACTGGTTTTGGACGTATATTCATCATCTTCCTGAAAAGTCCGGATAAAACCAATGCTTAAATCGGATTTGTATTTACTCGACACATAACCTGTTTCTAAACTGCCGCTGAACTGCTGGTTGTTGTTTGCCTTAGTCAGGGTATATCCGATGGATACCAAAAAGTCAACACGGCTCCAGAAGGTCGGATCTACCTCTTTTAAGAACAGGATATCCTCAAATTGCTCTCTCGTTATACCTTTCTCAGTATCATTAATCAGAACTACGGAGGGATTTTCTTTATTGCTTGTTAATGTGCCATGATAGCGATTACCCTGAGCTGTTAAAATCACGAATTGATTAGAAGTACTAATCTGTGCCACTTCATTTCCGTCTACTTTAAAATCACTGTCGCTGTAACTTGTTTCAATAGTGACTACCCCATTATCAAACAATTTGATCTCCCCCAAAAGCATCTCGCCACTGACCATAATAAGGGTATCCTCTTGGGCCATAAGCTCAGTATATCCCATTATTATGATCAGTAGCAAAACAGATACTTTCCAGATTTTCATTTTCAGATAATTTTCAATTCACCAACTCCACATCGTTCGGAACCCATGTTTTGTTGTTGAATGCGTTGAGCGGACCGTAGTAGCGTATGTAAACAAAGAAGCCCTGATCCGGGATAACTTCTACCCAGTTTTGTTTTTCAACACCAGCTGGTTGCTTGGCCGAGAAATATATGTCGATAGAACCATCTTCATTAGTCACTGGTGGTGGAGTTTGCTGGCTGCTAATACTTGGATAAGGCATCGTATTAACTACGCAGCGATTATAGGTTATCGTAAATAGTAACTGACCAGAAAAGCTTAACAGGAACACCAGGAGGCATATTTAATTTGTAGGTCTTGTTTCCCTCGAAGAAATTATCATCACTGTCCTTATAGGTAGTCTGGTATCTTGAACCAAGACCTTCAGGCATTTGCATAGCCATTGCAGGAGTAATACCATCGGCAGTAAAATGAAATACCGTACGTGCTTCAAGGTTGATATAGTCGTTCTGATAGAAAGTAGAATTATTAATTACATATGGACTTTCCCATTGGCGATCAGGATATACTTTTGCGTTTTCAACTCGCGTATTAAACGCAATTACACGCGACATCGCTACCGCTTGTTCAGCTGCTTTAGCCAAGATCTTTTGCATGCGGGCATCGGGGTTAAAAGGCTTCCCTTTTTCAATACCTATAGAAGCTAATTCACCCAAACGTTCCTTGCCAAATGCTTCGGCTGGCTCGTAATTAATTAGAGCATGCATCCAGGCAAAAGCAGTGGCATCTTCGGGCACCAAAGTGTTGATAGGAATACCCGTTACATTGGTATAGGTGCATTCGCGCGGACCAGTACTTAAAGGATAAATTTTACAACCTTCGCGGAAATAATCCATGGCGCCTTCTCCAAAACCGATCACTGCAGCATTGGCGCGAACAAATGAGAATACCCGATAAGTTGGTGATTTAAACACCCAATATCCATCAGGAACATCACCTTCGTAATCAGGAGGTAAAATCAAATATTTTCCACCTTTGCCTTTATCCATTCCGGTTGGTCCAATATCAAAAAGAAACTTAAAATTAGCATCATCAACAGGTCCCATTAAACCACCGGGTACTTCAAATACCGTTGGGCCATCGGCCTTTAAGTCGAATACCAACATTGAATAAATACTCTCGGTATTCCCGGTAAGCCATAATGCTTTTGAATCCAAACGATCGGCTGTAACAGCAATGTGTGAGCTGCTATGGGTTCCATAATCGCGTACAACTCCCTCTATCATTCCTTTCATAGAAAGCGCAGGATACATGCTTAAGTACAACTGAGTAGCTTTTTGCAAATCCAGCTCGTCGTAAACTTTCTGAATGGTTTGTTCTGTAGGATAACCACCCGGAAATTCAAGCTTTCCGAAACGGGTATCCATGCTTACAGCAGCTGGCTTAAACCCGCCTGTTACATAGGGGGTTTGAGTTTTAGCCCAGTCAAAAATACTTGTTGTGGCATCTGGCATTTGTTTGCTTAGCTTAACAGCTGGAGCAGCCCCCTCCAAAGAGGTGCTTTCTGCCTTGTCAGTGCCGCTGCTAGAAGTATCTCCGCAGCCTGTAATGAAGGCTACCAAAATCAGGGGCAGAAGTAAATAATTGAAGCGTAATTTTTTCATGGTTTTGATGGTTTTGAAGTTTGGGTTTGTATTAGTTATTTGATTTACCCATCAGGGTATTGGTTAAGAAAGTCAGGTTGAGCATAAAGAAATTGGTCTTAAAACGCTGTGCACAGTTATAGTCAAAGGCGTATTTGGCCGTGAGCTGCATGCGTTCTTTCCAGACCCAGTATCCCGCTGAAAATGCCAGGGTACTTTTCTTATCATGGATGCTTACATCCCAATCTGCCACCGAACCCCTGTCGTCGGTTACCTGGTAATTATGTCCTCCCATGATGCCCAGTTCCAGGCCCTCAGAGACATACTGGCTGATGCCCCATTCCAGGGAGAAACGGTTGCCGGGATTAAAATCTGCATCCTTTACAAAACCATTTAACTCATAGGTGAGCCCCAGCACGAGGTCGGTGGATTGGTCTTCTACAGGGTAGAAATTTCCCCAGGCCTGAACCTGGTGGGTCCAGAAACCCATGCCCACATTATCAGGAGCGCCTGTGGTATATCTTCCGGTTGGAGCCGTAAAGCCATAGGCCAGGGTTACATCTACCCATTTGGAGGCCCATGAAAGACCAAGTGGCTGAACAAACATATCTCCAAATCCGGAGATTCTATCATCTGTGGATGTATTATAATCAGAGTCGACACTCCCGTCTCTTTGTTCGGTGATCAGCGAAACCTTTGAGGTGGAATAGAGGGGTACAACGCCGACCAACAATCTCGCTCCTCCCAGGAACTGGAAGGGAGAGGCCCAGAAAAAGGCCGGAACTTCGGCATACGAATTCAGTTTAATGCTCAGGTCAACATCCGCCGGCAGGCCCGGGTCCAGCATGTCCAGCGGAAAGGAGTTATGCTTGGTCCCAAACTGGTCCACATAGGTATCTGTAATTGCATAGTAGTTGTAAACGAGCACAAAAAATCCCGGAGGTGCAGCAGCCATGTCGCGGACATTGGAAAATGCGGTCATGTATGCCCCGGTTTGAAAGGGAGATACAGCCTGTCCGTGGATTGAGTTGAGTGGCAGGCATAACACTACCGCCATCAGCAGCACCGGGATTAGATTTTTTAAAGCTTTTGAGTTGTTTTGAGTTGTTTTCATGGTCATCATATCTTTAAAATCTGTTGATTTAATAAAGATAGATTCCACTGGTGGCAGGATCAATACCACCTTAGGGTAATAAAAGTAGCAGAAAAGTAGTAGAAAGGCCTTATCTCTCAGTCAAGGCTGATCAATTTGTCTTTTTTTACCTTGCTAAGCAGCTGGAAACGGCTTTTCACATCCAGTTTTTTGAAGATATTCCCCAGGTGCTTTTTGATGGTGGATTCCGAGACAAATAGTTTATCTGAAATTTCCTTGTTACGTAAGCCCTCATTCAACAACTTGATGATTTCTGTTTCTCTAAGGGTCAGGTATACTTCGTTCTGCTCGACGGAAGGCGGAGGCAGCACGAGATCTCGTCTTTGGCGGGCTGAGGGGCGGGTGTATTGGTGGGGTATCTGAGTCTGCCGTCTGTGCCAATATATTCCTGATGTAATTCGGAGAGATATTTTTCTCCATTAAGTGCTCCAGCATTTTGGTCATGGGTGGTCCAAAATGGCAGAATGGCCATATCCAGCGACCGGGTTCCCCAAGAATAACCGCTTCTTCCAGGGCTTTATATGCTTCAGTTAAACGATCCAGCTTAAAGAAACACATGGCCATTTGTGCCAGGATTTCAATGCGTTGGTAGTGGTTGTGAATGGCAATATTTTCCTGATTGTAGGTCTTAAGTTTATCAAGGGCTTTTGTAATGAGTACAGGAGATCCCTCCGCAATATAAATCCTGCTTGCAGTGAGCCTGGGGATCTCAATCCACCAAAGCATCAGGCCCACATCATGATCCACTTCATCCGGCTGCGCCCACTGGATTGCCTTGCTCGGGTTCCCATCCATCAATGAAAGGCGGGCCTTACAGGAGGATGCGATGATCTGGTATCCTGGATCGGACAGATAGTTTAAGTATATATCAAGCTGATTCTCAAGACCACTCCTTTTTTCATATTCATTACTGTGCTGATACATATAAGCCAGCATACAAAATGTATCGACCGCTACCCTTGCGTGAAGCATATATAGTTTTGAAAGCAGGAGGTTTAAGCGTGTTTTTGCTTCCTTCCATTCTAATCCGTTAAAAAAAATTAAGGCCTCGTGATAGATCCCCCATGATTCTGAATATGGGAGTTTGTTTCTTGCTCCAAGACGAACCACATTTTGAGCGCTGGGCATGGCCTCTTTAAGTTGTGCATCAATCAGATGAATAAATGATTTTCCGGCCCATAACCTGGTGTAGCGAATTGCTTTCAAAGAACTCAGCTTCCTTAGGATCTGATTCAGAAATAGAAGAGCTTCCTTTTTGTCTCCATTCATTTGAATTGCCAGGGCAAGGTGAAGCTCTGACTCTCCCTTTAATTGCTGAAGGGAGTCTGGGATCATTGTGTTTGAACTGTTTAAGAATTTCAGGCTGTCAGCTGCTTGACCCTGGAAGTAAGAAAAGTATCCTTTGAAAAATTCAATTTCTCCACGGACGGAGAGTAGTTTGGGATTCTTTTTTATCAAGATTTCGGCGTATTCCAGGATGTGAAATATGTTCTGGAAATCCAGGTGGAAGAACATTACCCATGCCTGGGCCATCAGGAGCTCTATCCTGTTTGTCTTTAAATCTTCAGGCAAGAGAGCCAACCATTTTTTAAGCGTGATCCATTTTTCTTCTTCAAGGATGCTAATGCGATTCTTCTCTACAATTTCAGCAGCCCTTACTTCGTCTCCTGAAGCCAAAGCATGGTCAATTGCTCCATCAAGCATATGATTTGCTTCGTACCATCTGCTGGCCCGCAAATGGAAGGTGGCAAGTTCCGTTTCACTGTATTGTTTCTTCAATTGGATGAGCAGGAAGTCCTGTACCAGGTGATGGTATCTGAACCAATAGTTCTCCAGGTCCAGATGGATGACAAACAGATTCGAACTGCTGAGCAGATGAATGAACTCCTTACTGCCCATATGGAAATTATTTTCCGATGGTCCCTCGAAGACTTTTTCAATTAAGGGGACACAAAATCGATCCAGCAAGGAGGTTTTCAGCATGAGCTGCTGCACTTCGGGCGTCTGGTTATTCAGCATCTCTTCCAGAAGAAATTCTGAAATAGCATGGAAATTTCCCTTCAGCTGGCCAATGATACGGATTGCATCCTGACTGCTTTTCATGGCATACAGGGCCAGGCGGATTCCCACGACCCACCCTTCTGTTTTTTCCTGAAGCAAGAGGCTGTTTTCCTCGCTGAGATCAATATCAAGCCGGGTCTGCATCAGCATCCTGACTTCATTTTCAGAAAAGGCAAGCTCCTGCATTCGGATTTCGTTCATGCCCTGGTGTGTTCGCAGAAAAAGAAGGTCAAGGGGTGGATCACCCCGGGTAATAAGGGTCAGGTGCATGTTTTTCGGAGGGAATCTGAGCACCTCGCCCATAAGTTTGTGAATTTCGCTGTTATGGATGAGATGGTAATCATCCAGTACAAGAATGAAGGGGTGCTGAACCTGATTTAATTCATTGATGAGGGTGTTGGAAATTATTTCAGAGGAGGGAAGTTCCCCTGCATGAATGATGCTTTTGGTTTTATTAAACGTCCCTGGAGAAATCGCTTCCATGGCCAGATGGATGTATGCCAGGAAAGTATTCAAGTCGTTAAATGTATCATCAATTGAGATCCAGGAGTGGAGTGCAGAGCTGCTTTCCAACCACTGACTTATTACAATGCTTTTCCCATATCCAGCCGGGGCAGAGACCAGGGTAAGGGATTTCTCCAAATTCTTTTCCAGCAGATTAATAATCTTTTCCCGGGGGATTTGATCATCTGAAATCCGGGGGCGATAGAGCCTGGTATTCAGCAATAAGGGCACTTCCCTTTCTGAATCCACGGAGTTCTGGTCAAGTGCAATACTGGTAATGGCAGAACTGAGGTACATATCTCCTTTGGCCATTTTTCGTATGGCCGTTATCAATTCGTCGGGAGCACTGTCTTTTAATAAATAGCCAGCCGCACCTGCATCCAGCATCTGTTTAACAAATCTTTTACCGGCATGGATGGATAGGGCAAGTATCTTTATATGAGGATGTTCATCCAGTATTCTTTTCGTGGTTTCGATGCCGTCCATTTGGGGCATGCTGATATCCATAATAACCAGGTCCGGAACAATCTCATTGACAAGTTTCAGGGCTTCGATTCCGTTGGTCGCTTCCCCTTCAACCCGGATATCATCATGATGATCCAGGATGCCCCGGATGCCGGCGCGGAAAAGAGGGTGGTCATCGACCAGTAGAATTCTGATGATCATTCTTTCGAGTCATTTATAGCCAGTGAGAGGAATACCGTAGTGCCTTCCCCGGGGGCCGTGTCTATTTCAACTGTACCTCCCATATCGCTGTACCTTTCCTGAATACTGAATAGTCCGAAACCGGCACTTTTTAACTGTAGCATATGGGGGTTATACAGGAAGCCCTTTCCATTGTCGCGAACCGAGATATTTAAGCAATCTTCAACTAACTTAATCTCAACCCGAACCTCATCGGCTCCGCTATGCTTTACCACGTTCATGAGTAATTCCCGGACACATCTGAAAATCAAAACACGGATATCTTCGTTCAGTGGATAATGCTCATCATCTCCGCTGATGTGCGCTTTTATTCCATGCTTTATTTCGACCTGTTCTTCCATCCAGTCAGCAATCGCTGCAAAAAGACCAATCTCGTTAAGTTGAGGGGGGCTGAGATCAAAGATGGCATTCCGGGTTGCCTGGATTGCAGCAATGAGCCCTTTGGAAACATCCTTTACCCTGGACAGGATCATTTTCTTCTCCATGTCCTCGTGAATGGCTGCCAGTTGCAATCTCGAAGAGGCCATTAATTGTCCCACATGATCGTGCAGGTCAGCCGCAATCTGCCTTCTTTGCTTCTCTTCGCTCAGGGTTAGTTCCGTGCTCAGTGCCTTCAGTCTTTGCTGGTAGTTGCGGATCTGGTCTTCAGCTTCCCTGGATTCGGTGACATCCCTTGCAATGGCATAAATAAGTTGATTCTCCACCAGGGGCGTGGCCCTCCATGAAAGATACCTGATCTTGCCTTCCTTTGTAATATAGCGGTTTTCAAAGTGTATGGTCGGAATTCCCTGGCTCAGTTTCTTAACTTCTTCAAGCGGTCTTTTCCCTGTCGTCGGGATGTAAGAAAGAAGAGAAGGGCTGGGCCAGAAGTTCATTGATTTTGAACCCTGTGACGTCTTCCCAGGCAGGATTTAAATACTTAAAATATCCGTCAAAACCCGAGATAGAAATTAAATCGCTTGATAAATTGAAAAAGCGATCCCGCTCCTTCTGGGTTTTTTTCCGGTCGGTGATATCGGTGATCATGGCAATGGAATGCAACTCATCCTCATAGGTATAAGTTGACACCCTCATTTCCATATCGAAAGTAGTCCCATCCTTACGAAGTCCCTTTATTTCATAAGAGGAAGGAGCCTCTTTGCCTTCAGAGCGCAGTTTTGCATATTTTCGGACAAGGTCCCGGTCCCCTGGGGCCACAAAATCAAGGGCTGATTTGCCAAGGACCTCAGATACATCATCGTATCCAAACATATCCACCCAGGCCTGGTTTACCAGTTCATGCTTGGAGGATCCGCCTTTTGCCATTCCCAGGGCAAAACCGGCATGGTCATAGAGGGTTCGGAAGCGGCTTTCGCTTTCTTCCAGTTTCTCTTGTTCCTTTTTCCTCAGGGAGATATCACGGAGTATCACTATATCGGTGGGAAGGCCATTCAGTGTGCTTAAGCCTGCATTAATTTCAACTTCCAGGCGCTGACCATCTTTATGAGTAAGAGCTGACTCATATATGGAAGGTGCAGACTTATTTTTCATTCGGGCTGCATAAATCTGTTTTACCCTTTCACGCTCATCTTCGGCCAGGAACTCGAAGAAGGAGAGATCCTTCATCTCCGATTTTGCATAACCAATCAATTCGGAGAGGGCCTTATTGGTATAGACTACTTTTTCATCCTGAATCAATACAATCCCATCCCTGGCCTGTTCGATCAGGGCTTTGTAACTATCCTCCTGATCCTTCAGGGCATTCTCAGATTGTTTCCTTTCGGAAATGTCCTGAACACAACTAATAAAGTAATCGGGGAAACCATTTCTGGTTCTTACCAGAGTGACTGTTAAGCTTACCCAAACGATATTTCCTTCTTTACGGAAGTATCGTTTTTCCAGATTGTAGCTTGAAATTTCATCCTCCAGTAGTTGTCGGACCAGGTCCTGGTCTTCTCCCAGATCCTCAGGATGAGTAATGTCCTGAAAGGTTTTTTGCATCATCTCAGGGGCACTATATCCGGTGATGGCACAAAACCGTTTATTAAGCCGATGAATTTCCCCTCCGGATTTACGTGAGCAATGCCCACCGTTGCCTCCTCGAATGTGGACCGGAAGAGCTGCTCATCAATTTTCTTTGATTCTTTGGTCTTTTTTTGTTTGGTGATACCCATATGCTCTGGCTCTCCGTTAAGGCTATCTTGAATACCTTTCGAATATGCTGGATCAGATATGTTGGCTTGACTCAAATAGGCGGATTTAACACTAAAGATAATTATAATCTTTACTTATAATCTTCAAACC
>CAVWAP010000008.1:0-16128 GCA_963753055.1 uncultured Bacteroidales bacterium
GCTGATTTGAAGCCTTATGATAAAGAGACGTATGATGCAGGCATGAAAGAAAACCCAATGCAATCGGTTATGTTTTATAATTCTACGGAGGAGGATATGTACTATGGTTTAGCACACCCTGAGTCTGTTATAGGAAGCGATGCCTTTGTTTACACTGTGCGTGCAACAGGCGAAACCGCTTTTTCCTGGGATATAGCCCCGGATGCTGTAAACGGTCATCCAAGAGGTTCGGGAACACATGCACTTTTCCTGAGACTGGTAAGAGAAAAGAAAGTTGATATTCCGTTGATGACAGCCATTTCGAAAATGACAAACATGATCACCGATTATCTTGCAGAAAATGGCGTTTCTCAAATGAAGCAAAAAGGGCGTATCCAGGTTGGGAAAGATGCAGACATTACCATTTTCGATCCGGCTACAGTAACCGATAATTCTACGATGCAAAATGGAGGCCTGCAATCAACAGGAATTCCTTATGTAATTTGTAACGGAACGATCGTGGTAAAAGATTCGGAATGTGTGGAAAATGTATTCCCGGGGAAACCAGTTTTTGGAGATGCTAAGAAATGATTATTGAGAAACCAACCGCTCCAATTCCCGTCACTATTATTGGCGGGTTTCTTGGGGCCGGCAAGACGACCTTACTGAATGATATTCTGACAGGAGATCATGGTATTCGTGCGGGGGTTCTGGTGAATGATTTTGGTGCAATTAATATCGATTCAAAACTTGTTGTTGGTGTTGATGAGAATGAAACCATCAGTCTTGCAAACGGATGTATTTGCTGTGATATCCGGGAGGATTTGGTGTCGGCTTGCCTGGTGATGTTACAAAGGCCCGAGCCGCCTGAGATTTTACTTATTGAGACCAGTGGCGTCTCTGATCCCTTTCAGGTGGCCAATAGTTTTATAAATCCTGACTTTAATGGTGCCTTTTTATTGAATGCCATCCTTACAGTAATTGACGCAGAACAACTGCCCTGTCTAAGGGGAGAAATGGCCCTGTTAGCTAAAAAGCAAATAGAAGTTGCCGATTTCCTGATTCTCAATAAAGTTGACCTTGTTTCCAATGAAAATCTGAATATCGTTAAAGGAATTGTACGAAAAATTGCCCCTAAATCGAGAATCCTTGAAACTACCTACGGAAGAATACCATTGGAATTGATTTTATCGGATGGTATAAAGAACCCTGCTGACTTGTCTCATGGATTTAGCCTGGCATCTCAGAATCACGCCCGCGACCATGCATTTTCTACCTGGCACTGGACCAGCGATCAAAAATTATCCCTGCCAAAACTGAAGTCCGTTCTGGATGCACTACCTGACACCATTTATCGGGCGAAGGGTTTTGTTTACATTGAGGAGATGCCTGTATTTCGTGTATTAATGCAGATGGTTGGTGGGCGTTACGATATTGGTGAAACTGACAGGTGGGGTGGAGATAAGCCAAAATCTGAGATTGTTTTGATCGGAACCCGAAATGGTTTTGATCCGGAAATCCTGCAAAATGAATTTGATTCATGTATTGGTACGGATGATGATTCTCAATCGCCGATTTTAAGGCTGGTGAAAAAAATCGCCCCTCATTTACTCAAAGAAGAATTGAACCATGCATGATTGGGCATATTGGATAGGAATGGGAGGTACGGTTGCCTTTGCAGTGACAGCTGTACTGGCTGTTACTCCTAAAGGTATAGATCTATTTGGAGCAAGTGTTCTTGCCATCATTACCGCCGTTGGAGGGGGCACACTAAGGGATGTTATTACCGATGTGCCGGTATTTTGGTCCATCGACGAATCTTATATCTGGGTTGCCCTGGTTTCAGCCATAGCAGCATTTTACGCAAAGTCGCTGTTCACAACGAAGAGGATGAACAAATTAATGCTATATCTGGATGCAGCCGGAATTTCCTTGTTCTCTATTGAGGCTGTTCAGAAGGTGTGGGAACAGGATTTTGGGATTCCCGCGGCCCCGATTATTCTGGGAGTACTCACGGCCATTGGAGGAGGCTTGATCAGGGATGTACTGGCAGGCAGGCAGAACCTTTTGATGTCGAAAGATCTATATGCCATTCCGGTACTAATTGGATGTGTATTATACGCATTCATCCTTAGTTTCATCCCTGAATTTAAAATAACTGGCGGGATTTTTTGCATCCTCCTTATTTTTGCCATCCGCATAGTGGCCATTGAAAAAAACCTGACCGTGCCAGCCTGGTTATTATCTAAAGCTAAAAGTTGAGTACCCTTTTTTTCCACTTTCGTGGTATTGACCTGAATCCCTTTTATAGCTTACTTTCCGGTGATATTAAATAGTAAGAAAAAACTAAAATATTAATCACTTAAAACTTAGAACAATGAAAAAAATGCGCACAGTACTCATTACAGCTTTGATTGCATTATTTGCAGTACTAATCCCCGTGAATGCTCTTGCACAGGATGCTAAACTGGAAAAAGCTGAAGCCAAGCTCTGTAAGAAGATTGAAGGTTTTATTATTGCCCTGGATAATTTGGACAATCTTGACGTGAATTGCACCTACAATGAGTTTTACAAAACTTATAATAAAGCAGGTAAAGCCTGGAACAAGATGGTGAAAGCGGCCGACAAACTGGAGAATGTTGCCATGAAAGAATCGGTTAAAGCTTATAATGAGTTGGAAGATGCTGTAAACCTGATCAATAGCGATTCGTGGACGAGTCAGGACCGCCAAGAAGGTTAATAAGCATGTTGATAATACCTCTGACATTGTAACTGCACTCCAGTCGATGCAGTGCAAATAATTCGGATTTTATCAGGAAGTACGATTCAACAATTTCCAAAATTACACCATTCTTCAACTAAAGGGGTATTGATTCTACTACTCTTTTCGATGTAGCTTTGAACGTATTTAGATCTGAATCCATATATGAAACTCAAATCACAATGAAAACAATTTTCAAATTAATCATTGCTGCACTGATGATCTGGGGATACTCCTCCAGCGTAACAGCACAGGAAGAATCTCTGGGTTCTCAGGTTACAAAGAAAGTGGGAATGTATGTTTTCCCGGCAAAGGACCAAACCCAGGAGCAGATAGACAAGGATGAGGAAGATTGCTATAAATGGGCTGTGCAACAAAGCGGGGTTGATCCTCTGAATCCGCCTAAAGTAGAGGCTGAACAGGTACGAGAGAGGTCCTGATGGTGCCGCGATTGTTGGATCTGCAAAGGGTGCTGCTGCTGGGGCAGCCATCGGGGCCATATGCGGAGATGCGGGCAAGGGTGCTGCCATCGGAGCGGTAACCGGTGCACTGGGCGGAAGAAGAGCCAGCCGGGCAGGAAGGACCATGGAACAGGGTGCCAACAATGCGGCAGCTGCTAACAAACAGGCCGAATTGATGAATAACTTCAAGAAAGCCTATTCGGTATGCCTTGAAGGTAAAGGATATACCGTCAACTGATTGAATTCAGGAATTGATTGAAGATTTATTGTTGAAATTTTAAATTCAAAGCGATGAGAAAAAATAGATTTGTGTTAATCATAGCCGCCCTTATTCTTTTACCAGGTACGTTTGCTATTAGTCAGCTTTCTGATGAAAAATGGGACCTGATGCTGATTCGTGAAGACCAGGTATATCCTTCAATGACCGATGATTATGAAATGTCCCTGATGGACCTGAAGAACTTCCTTACCGAAAAGAACGTGAAGGGATTCAACTATTTCACCCATTTGCAGGACAATTATATTTTTGCCCATGTGACCCCCATAAATCATTTTAAGGATCTGGGAAAAGGGATACAATCATTTATGGCAAAAGAGGTGAACGATCCTGAACTGGATTTGATCCTGGATTATCTGAATGATGCCATTGAATTCTACCGGTATTATATTGTCCAGTACCGGCCGGAATTATCTTATGTTCCCGAAGGAGATGAT
This sequence comes from uncultured Bacteroidales bacterium, assembly GCA_963753055.1. GTDB lineage: Bacteria > Bacteroidota > Bacteroidia > Bacteroidales > B18-G4 > JAUWGC01. The sequence goes on from CAVWAP010000008.1 coordinate 3,916, forward strand.
TGGGGAACCGGAAGTCCCTACCGAAAATGGAGTTATTACTATTTTCAACCGGGTACTGAAGAAGAGGTAGAGGCTGTGCTTTCAGCCTGGAAGAATTTGTATGAGGACAAAGGCATCAAATCAGGATTCAGGGTATTTTCCGGGTTTCTTGGAGTCGAGCAGCCTTTATATATGTTAACCACATGGGCCGAAGATCCTCTGGATTACCATACAAAACTTCAGGATGCTGCAGCCCTGCTGGGTGAAGAAGGAGCCGAATTGTGGGAAAAAATGATAGGAAATGTAAATGGAGCTTCGGCCGTTGAAGGCTGGTTTCTGCCACAATACTCCTATGCTCCGGGATTAGAAATGGCGCAATAAAGCAGTAGTTGGGTTTGTACTTATCACTGCCGGGGGGCATATGCTTCCTGGCAGTTTTTTTAGTCATAATATCCAACTTTCCACTTTTATTCCTCGAAAGTAGCATTGACACTTCCACTATAAGTGTCATAAATTTGTTTTGTGGCGGTAGATTCCTAATTCAGAAGAGGATACACTAAGTCATGAGTCAAAATTAAACCTAAGACCTATGAAAAGAAAAGGCAAAGTGAATTTGTTTCGGATTCTGAAAAGATCATCCAAATTCCTTCTCGTATTCCTGGTTCTTTTGACCAGTTGTTATCCGCTAACGGTAAGCAGAACCAAATGGAGAATTAAATGGGATAAGGACAAGAAACACGGGAAAGAAGTTTACGTGGAAACATCTCATCCTGAGGATAATAAACGCCCTCCAAATATTGTTATTCTGATGGCCGATGATCTGGGGAAATACGAAGTATCCGCCTATGGGGTGGATCACATTTCAACCCCAAACATCGATCAGATCGGTCTGGATGGGGTCATATTTGAGGATGGCTATGTAACAGCACCCACCTGTGCCCCTTCGCGCGCAGGGATCATGACTGGCAGGGTCCAGAATCGTTATGGTTTTGAAACTCAGATCATGGAGCACTACCCCACCAATATGATTGAATATTTAACCGGAAAATACTTAGTGAGCACAGGAACCTTTGTGCTGAAAGCCAAGCCTGATTTTCCTGCCGAATGGCAAATTCAGAAACAGGGGCTTCCACCCACAGAAATAAACCTGGCCGAGGCATTAAAAACCCTGAATTATACCAATGGAATTGTTGGAAAATGGCATCTGGGTGTTTCTAAGAATCATTTACCCTTAAAACGGGGCTTTGATTATCAATATGGTTTTTACGGAGCTTCCTCACTCTTTACACCCGAAAGGAACTGGAGCCATATCATCAATTACGAACATCAATCATTCAGTGCGCAGCACCAGTGGAATACAGGAAGGTATGGAGAGGCTGCCATTATGGAAATGGGAAAGGAAATACATGAAGAAGAATATCTGACCTATGCTTTCCGCGATAAGGCAATGGACTTTATTGAAGAGAATAAGGATCAGCCCTTCTTCCTTTACTGTACTTTTTCAGCACCGCATGTTCCCTTTCAGGCCCCGGTAAACTATTACTGTATGTACGAGCATGTGGAAGATGAAAATAAAAGGGTCTACTATGCAATGATCTCCGCCCTGGATGATGCCATCGGTGAAATTCATCAAAAAATTAAAGATCTGGGCCTCGAAGACAACACCATCATCTATCTCTTAAGCGATAATGGTGGAGCATCTTATACCAAGGCAACCGATAACGGACCTTTAAAAGGTGGAAAATTAAATCAGTTTGAAGGGGGGATCAGGGTGCCCTTTATGATGAAATGGCCGGCTAAAATTCCGGCTGGCATCAGGTATAAGCATCCTGTTTCATCCGCTGATATTTTTGTAACCAGCTTAATTAATGCGGGGGGTACCTTACCGCAGGATCGTGAATACGATGGAGTAAATCTTGTTCCTTTTGTGCTGGGTGAAAATAAAGGCCTACCCCATGAGCACTTATTCTGGCGAGCCGATCATATCTGGGCCGTTCGTGACGGGGATTATAAATTAATACTGAGTACCAGAGACGGATGGGCGGAATTGTATGATCTCAAGAAAGATATATCAGAATCTTACAACCTGAAGGAAGAGATGCCCGATCTATATGAGAAACTCCATCAGCTTCACCAGCAATGGCAGGACGATAATCTGCCTGAAAAACCCATGTGGCCGCGCATCATGGACAAGCTCTTTATCATTGATGGACAAGAATATTTATTCCCCGCCTAAATCGAAAAAGATGAAAAAGCTAATCATTATACTTATCATAAGCATGGTGCCATTGTGTTTAATGGCACAGCAACCTAAAATGCATATTAAGCTCTATGGAGGCTGGAATACAAGTAATCTGGTTTACCGTTCTGATGTTCTTCAGGCAGATTTATTAAGCGGATGGCAGGCGGGAGGAGGCTTCAGGGTTATGCACCGAAAGGAATTCCTGGAAGTAGATATTACTTTTTGTAAATATGGCCTCACCCTGCAGCCCAGTGAGGATATCGACTTTGATAACGACTCGCCCCTGGATATCAGAATCAGGTCCCTGGAAATTCCATTAACGATGGGATATATAGCTGTTAAAAAACCGGTTTTCAGATGGTTTTTATATGGTGGGCTTGTAAGCCGGTTTACCTTAAATGGCAAATACACCTATGAAGGAGTGACAGAATCATTCAAACCAAAAGAAATAAGGCTACATGTGTATAATCTGGGGGCACGTTTTGGTACCCAGGTTGATATAGGCATGTTTAATGTGGATTTTTCATATACCATAGGCCTTACCAATGCCTTTAAAACAAGGTTACGAACAAATAGTCATGGCCTGCAATTATCAGTTGGCTTAGCACTATAAACTCCAAACGGCTCTATGGCAATAGTCTGGCAACTTTCAATCATAAATCTGGAGAAAAAGGCACTTGTGAGTGGTGTGGTTTTGAGAGAATTGCCACCCATGCATTCGGGCCGGATCACTTCTTTGAAAAACCTGTTTAAGCTGAGCAGGTCCTATTTTATTAAACGCTTCAGCAATGAAAAAATTTCTATCCTGAACGATAAGCAGACCATTGAAACCACCACCGACGAAAATGGAAGTTTCTATGTGGAAGTTGATTTTAATATTTCAGGAGAGCTTAGCATAGCATCGGGCAGTGATCCCCCCATGGAGATCGTTCAGGACTATCCAATAATTTTTGAGAACTCAACTGCTGACTTCGATGTGATCTCCGATGTGGATGACACCCTTATGGTTTCTCACACCGCTGCCCTGTTTAAACGTGTGGGAACGCTGGCATTCACGGTCCCCCAGCGCAGAAAAGCGATTCCCTTCACTAAAAAGTTGTTGGAGGAATTCACCAAACTTAATGCAAGGGTGTTCTATGTATCGAAAAGTGAAAGCAATCTGTTTAATATGATTGTTTCCATTATAAAATATCATCATCTTCCTCAGGGGGTACTCATACTCACTCCATATTTGAAGTTTCGTCAGCTTTTCAACTATGACAAAGGGCATGATTATAAAGAGAATCACATCCGGTTTTTATTCGAGAATTCAGATAAGAAAAAATTTGTCCTGCTGGGGGATGATTCACAGAGAGACCTGGAAGTCTATGCTGATATTGCCAAAGCTTATCCTGACAGAGTATTAAGAATCTATATCAGGCAAACCCAATCTTACAGGAAGAAGGCTCATAAAGAAATCTGGGAAAGGATTGAGTCCAGCGGTGTTTCGGCCCGGTACTTTAAGTCTGAAGATTCAATAGATGATGAATTAAAATATGTTACAAGCTAAATACACAGTTATGAAACTTTTTCTAGTAGTTAATCCGATATCCGGAGGAGTAAATAAGGAGCCCTTCTTAAAAAAAGCTGAAGCCCTGATGAAGAAATACGGTTTGGAGTATGAGATTTTCAAAACCACTGGGGTAGATGATGAGCAAAGGCTGAAGCTGGCCCTGGATGGGTATCAACCCGACCGGGTTGTTTCGGTGGGGGGTGATGGAACCACCCTGTTTACATCCATTGCCTTGATGGGAACCGATTATCCGGTGGGTATCATCCCCCTGGGATCTGCAAACGGAATGGCCACAGAGCTATATGTAAATCCAACTCCCATTGAAGCCCTGAAAGACATCATCATGTCGAATACCATCAGAGGATTGGACATGCTTGTGATCAATGATGAACATTACACCATGCATGTGGGAGATGTGGGTATTAATGCAAACATTGTGGATGCCTATTCCAAAGACAAGCGCCGGGGCATGGAGACCTATGCCAAGTATTTTCTGAAGGAGCTTGATAAGCTTGAGTACTTCAACATGAAAATCAAGGCAAATGGTAAGAGTCAGGAATATCGTGGGCTGATGGTGGCTGTTTGTAATTCAAGAAAATATGGAACCGGTGTTCCCCTGAATGCAGTTGGTAATCCCATGGATGGTAAGTTTGAAATTGTGGTGGTTGAGAAGGTGGATACCATGTCCCTGATCAAGTCAGGCCTATCGAAGTTTGATGAAAAATACCTGAAAAGTCAGTATGCCCAATTAATAGAGTGCACCGAAGCTGAAATCATGTTTGACAGCCCCAGGCTACTTCAACTGGATGGGGAGGTCATTGGCAGTTTCGAAAAACTGGATGTTCGGATTCTGAAAAATGCCGTAAACCTGATCACACACCACGACAACAAACACCTCTAAGATGCGAATAGCTTCCAAACACTACAGATCGATCTGGACCAATGGAGATCCGGGGCTTGTGAATGTGATTGATCAGAGGAAACTGCCTTTTGAGTTTAAGGTTTTCGAACTTCAGAATGCCGAGGATGCTTTTTTTGCCATACGTCATATGGTAGTTAACGGAGCTTCCCTGATCGGGGTGACAGCGGCCTATGGGATTTATCTTGCTGGATTTCATAGCAGTACGGATGAATGGAAGGCAGACCTGGAGGAGGCTGGAGAGCTGCTGCTTAGCTCAAGACCCTCGGTGAGTAACCTGAAGTATACGGTGAAAAAAATGCTGGGAGCGGTGAACTTTGCAGGATCGCAGAAAGGAATGATTGAGCGCCTGGAACATATGGCTAACCGTCTGGCAGAATCTGAGGTTTTGCGTTGCAGGGAGATCGGAAATCACGGCCTTGCATTGATCAAAGAGATGTATGAGAAAAAAGGAAGGACCATCAATGTCCTTATGCATTGTAATGGAGGATGGCTGTCTGGAGTAGATTATGGTCAGCTTACAGCCCCCATATTCTTTGCTCATGATCTGGGAATTCCTCTTCATATCTGGGTAGATGAAACAAGGCCCAGGAACCTGGATGCAAGATTGACCACCTTTGAACTTAGAGAACAAGGAGTGCCCTATACAGTGATCGTCGAAAATGAAGCAGGGCACAGGATGCAAAAGGGCGAAGTTGATATGGTCCTTGTGGGTAGCGATCACATTACTCCAGGGGGAGATGTAGTTGCTAAGGTAGGGACCTATATGAAATCCCTTGCAGCCAGGGACAATGGAATTCCATTTTATGTAACACCGGCATCCACAGCTCTGGATGGCAGAAACGGGAAAAGGGTTGGGAGTAGGGTGGAGCATGTACAAGACGATAAGAGAGAGGAAAGAAGGCTGATCTATGATCGCTTCAGGGTACTCCAAGGGGTAGAGGATGGATCAAACCCCGACTTTGATATAACACCCGCCCACCTGGTAACAGGCTTGATTACCGAGAGCGGATTATATGATGCAAGCGAATCGACTATAAAATCATTATTTGAAAACTAAATAAAGTCTAACTAAAACTATTTTAATCACTTAAAGCTGAAAATTATGACATCAAATTTTTTTAAGGCAGTAAAAAATACTGTAAAGCATTGGTACCTTCCCCTTATTGTGGGAATCCTTTTTATTGGACTGGGAATATATTCCCTATTCTCACCAGCAGAGTCTTACCTGGCTTTGGCCCTCTTATTTAGCATTTCCTTTCTGGTAGCTGGAGCTTTTGACATTTTTTTCGCCATTTCGAACCGGGAAGAACTGGAAGGATGGGGATGGCAGCTCTCCATGGGAATTCTAACCTTACTATTTGGTATTTTACTGATCAACAATCCGGCAATATCTCTTATTACCCTGCCATTTGTCGTAGGCTTTGTTGTGCTTTTTCGCTCCATCAATGCCATCAGTACATCTCTGGAGTTGCGTAATTACCATATACTAGACTGGGGATACCTGTTTGCACTGGGTTTATTTGGAACAGTGTTCGCCTTCATCCTTTTGATCCGACCCGATTTCGCAGGCTTTTCCCTTGTTATCTGGACCGGCCTTGCCCTCATTCTTATGGGTGCCAGTGGCGTTTTCATTGCCGTGAAACTTAAAAAGGTTCACGATTTGCCCAAAACAATTTCAAATCAGGTAAAAGATAAGTGGGAGCAGGTTCAGGCTGAAATAAAGGCTGAATTGACTGCAAGGTCCAAAGGATAGATCATTTTTTAAAATCTAAGATCATGAATGATGACATTCTGCCGGTAAGCCTTTGGTTTTCCGGCAGACTTTTTATTGAAGATTTCCACCTTTTTACCACTTTAGGAGCATTGACATTACTCCTAGTTTTTAAGTACATTTAAGCTTATTTTAATACGCGTATGGACAATGAGAATTATAAGATCCTGGCTGCCCTGGCTTTTGGGGCAATGGGAGGGATATTGCTGGGTAATTATATCTGGGGATCATCTCCTGAGGGAAAAAACCGAAGCCTTTCAAATCACCTGGCTACCCTGAGTAAGGTAGTGGAGCAGATTGAAAACATCAACACGGAGGAGTCGGAGAAGCTCAAAGAAAGAATAGAAAATATTTTAACCACCATTGAATCAAGCTATGGCGACTCTGAAGGATCAAGTAAGTGATATTTCCAAGGACACGGAAAGCCTGGTAAAGGAATATGTGAAGCTTTTCTCCATCAAGCAATCTGAAAAACTTGCATTGTTTTTAGGGATTTTATCCTCGGTATTTGTGCTGGCCACCCTGCTGCTTATTGTGGTGGTTTTCTCATCTTTTGCCCTGGCAGCCTACTTGAATAAGGTAATGCCCGGCGAATTCTGGGGTTTTGTGATTGTTGGCGGGGTATATATTTTGACGATTATCTTACTGATCATCAAGATCTTCAGAACAAAAACCCCGATTTTCGGCAACTTCTTTGCCAGAATGATTGCTACGGTTCTGGACCTTGAAACGGATGATGCAAAAAACCTTAAAGGGCTAAAACATGCTGGCGAGTTAGCCAATCAGAAGATAGATGCTAATAAAATAAAGATAAAAGGGGACCTTCAATTACTTCGATTTACTATTTTTGAGGCGTTTTTTAAAGAATTTATCGGTTTGTTTAAATCCAGGAAGAAGGAGAAGGACATGACCGGCGAGACTCAAGAAGACCGACAAGACCGAGAAGACCGACAAAACCAAGAATACCGAGAAGACCGATAACAAAGAATAATTCGACGATCCCAACAATGTCTGAACGCATCATTAAATACCGACGCCTTATAATAATCGTAGCCCTGCTCATCACTGTGCTGGCAGGCTTACTGATACCCAGGCTGGAAATCAATTCCAATCTGGATAAATATGTCCCCGATCACCTTGAGAATAAAGCCTACCTGAGGGAGCTGAACTCAATTTTTGGAAGCACTGAAATGATCCTGGTGATGCTTCATGACAGTGACCTGGCAAATGCTGCCACCTTAAAGAGGCTGAATGCACTGGCTAACGATCTGGCGGAGGTGGAAGGCATTACCCGCTGTATCTCACCTTTTGATGCAAAAGAGATTTCCTACGACGATGGCTTTATGTTGATGGATCCCCTTTTGAAGGAGGAGTCTCTTGATACCATAGATTATGAATCACTGAAGACCCGCATTGCAGCCAACCAGATGGCGAGCCGGTTTTTTTCTGAAGATTTCACCCTGGCTTCCATTATACTTAGCAAGGACACAGATGCGCCTGAATCAATTATTGAGGATATTCAGGCAGTGATTGCTCAGCATCCCGGAGATGAAGAGGTTTTGATAGGGGGACTACCCTATATTCGCTATTCCATCTCAGGAAATATCAAGAGTGATATGATTGTGCTTGTTCCCCTGGCCCTGGTGTTGATGGTGTCCATGCTCTATTTTTTCTTTCGTGAATGGAGGGGGGTCTTAATGCCTTTCAGTGTTGTGGCCATGAGTATTATATTCTCTTTTGGAGTTATGGCGCTTTTGGGATGGCAGATATCCCTGATGTCCATTTTAATGCCAATCATGCTCATTGCCATTGCCAACAACTATGGCATTCATATGATTGCCCTTTACCAGGAACTGGCCAGGAGCCCGGAGCCCATGTCCATGATAGATATTTGCAAACGGATCTACGTGGATTTGAAGCGCCCGATTATTATCACCGGCCTCACTACCATCGCTGGTGTACTTGGATTGCTTACCCATAGCATGATCCCTGCCGCTCAGCTGGGTGTAATTACATCGGTTGGAATTGCCTTTGCACTGATCCTGAGTCTCTGGTTTGTGCCGGCCATGCTTTCCTATTTCAAAGTCAGGACACCCGAGACGAATGCCAAACCTAAAAAAGCAGCCCTTGCAGACCGCTGGCTCGAAAGGTTTAGCAGGTGGGTAAGCTATCATCCCAAATATACAGTTGGCATTTCGGTAATAATCGCTGTGTTGGGAACCATGGGTGTTTTTTTGGTTAGAGTGGATACCAACATCGAGGGATACTTTCTGGGTAAGTCGGAAGTCAGACGTTCTACAGAGCTTATTAACAATCAGTTTGGCGGGGCCCAGTTTATTTCCATTCTGTTTGAGGGAGATGTGCTCCAGCCGGAGATTTTGAAGCGGATGGAACGCTACGAGGAGGAGATCAAAAAGGAGCCGTCTGTGGGAAATGTAAATTCGCCGGTCACCCTCGTCAAAGAACTTAGCAAGGGTTTTTATGATCCCAGCGAGGAGGGCTACAATCAAATTCCGGAAACGGCAGACGAGGCCTACCAGTTTATCGAAATATTTGCCATGGGGGGCAATGAAGATGCGGTGGAGCAATTCATAGACTATAACTATGAATATGCCCGCATAATGATCAGCCTCAAAGACGGGAGCAACAGTGCAGGGAAAAAGCTCTTGAACACCCTCAAGGAAATGACTAAGGACGATCCAAACGTTCGTTTTATCACAGGAACTGCGCTTACGAAAATAGAATTGGCCGACATGGTGGTCAGCGGTCAGATTAAATCCCTGATCTTTGCCATGATAATGATCTTCCTGATTATATCTTTCATTTTCCGCTCCCCCAAAGCAGGCATCCTGTCAAGCCGTGCCGCTCTCCATTGCCATCATCGTTTTATTTGGTCTAATGGGCATCCTGGGGATATCCCTGGATATAGCCACCGCCCTGCTTTCTTCCATTATGATTGGGATTGGGGTCGATTATACCATTCATTTTCTATGGCGCTTTAAAACTGAACGAGCAAGGGGAATAGATCATAGGGAGGCAGCAAGTATCACTCTTCGCACAACCGGAAGGGGAATATTTTTTAATGCAGTTTCGGTAATCATTGGATTTTTGGCACTTTCTTTGTCTTATTTTGCACCAATGCGCTATTTTAGCGCTTTAATTGTAATATCCATTGCCATATGCCTGATCAGTGCACTGGTGCTGATACCGGCAATTGTAATTTTAACCAAACCGAAGTTTTTAGACAAATGACAATTATAAAATCATATAGACTGATCAGAAGCATTCTTGCTTAATTTGTTCCATTGCCCTGACGCTGCCCGGCCTGGCACAGGATAATCCCAAGGCCATTTTCACCAGGGCCCTTGATAAAATGATGACAGATCATATGGAGCTTTCCATGGACATAGAAACCACCGATGATCAAGGCCGGATCAAGGAAAAGGCCTATGACATCCTTATGGCAAAGTTCGGGGAGGTGGAAAAAACCCGGATGGTCATGCAAAAGCCGGAACGAGCTAAAGGAATCACGGTGGTAATTACCAGCACTCCGGGAGAAACAGGCGTGATCGAAGTCTTAACTCCGGCCAATGGAAAGATAAGAAAGATGAAGGCCACTCCTGATAACATGGACCAGGTAGGCTCCAATTTAATACTCTCGAGCTTAACTTCTCTTGTTCGCGAAGGCTTGAGCTATGGTCTGGAAGGTATGCAGGAAGTGGATGGAAAGAATTGCTATAGCCTTCAGGTAAGTGATCACTCGGACTCAAATGGTATGAATGGTAAATTCCTGGTGGAAGAAGGCAGCTATCACCTGGTCAGGATTGAGTTATTCGATGATAAGGGAACAAGCACCAGCATTACCAAACTTTCCGACTTTCAGTCCATTGCAGGTACCAAAGGCAAAGTCCAGGCCATGAAAATCGATACTGAGAATCTGGCAGACAAGTCGCAGACCAGGATGCAGGTTACAAAGATTGCTCACCGGCCTGACCTGAAGGAAGAGGACTTTGTTATTCAGGAAACCACCAATTAGAGTACATTTGCAGGGATGGGATCCATGTTTAATGCCTTTAGCGCATCTCTGCCCATAGCCTTAGGTGTTGCGGCCAGCCCGATGACGATTCTGGCCCTGATGATCCTGCTTAATGACACCCAGGGCTCTTCCCAATGCTTATTCATTCCTGCTTGGTTGGTTTATTGGCTTGTTTCTGGTAGGTGGTCTTGTTTTACTTAGTCCGGGCTTGAATCACTATACCAGCGGTCCAACACCAGTAGCCGGTTGGATCCGTATTGGTCTTGGATCCCTTTTTCTTCTGATTGCTATTCTGATTGCAAAGGATCTGCCCAGGAAAGGGAAGGCGAAAGACCCACCCAGATGGATGGAGAAAGTGGATTCATACGGACCTAAGCAGGCATTCAACGTAGGATTATTTCTTTCCATTATGAATTTTAAGAATGCCGCCATGGTAGCCTCAGGCGCAGTAGTAATTGCTGCTGGCGGACTAAGCTTCTGGAATGAAATAATTTTGCTGATAATCTTTTGTTTGATTGCTTCCCTGGGGGTCTTGTTTCCGGTTGCAATCTACCTGCTTTTCAGATCTGTGGTGGAAGCTGTATTCGCTAAAATGAAAATCTGGCTGCAAAGATACAGTACCCTGATACTTATGATAGTTCTGATTGTATTCGGGGCTTGGTCGCTTTACAGGGGGATTATCCTTGTGGGGCTTTATTCCTGATATAATTCCACTTCTCCAAGTCCTTCCCGGATAAGTACAGGTTCTTCGCCACTGCAGTCGATTATGGTGGATGGGACAATTCCGCCGTACCCTCCATCGATTACCGCATCTACCAAATCACCGTACTCTTCGGCAATGAGTTCCGGATCGGTTGGATACTCCAGGATCTCATCGTCCATTTTCAGGGAGGTGGTAAGAATGGGATTACCCAGCTGGCGGACAATCTCCAGGATTATATTATTATTGGGGACCCTGATTCCCACAGTCTTACGGTTTTGCTTAATGGACTTTGGCACCTGGTTGCTGGCAGTAAGGATAAAGGTAAAGGGACCGGGCAGGTGCGATTTCATCAGTTTGAAGGTCGTGTTGTCCACATGCCTGGCAAAATCGGAGAGGTGACTCAAATCGGAACAGATAAATGAAAACTGTGCTTTTTCGGGTTTGATTCCCTTGATGCGGGCAACCCGCTCCACAGCCCTGGCTTTGGTAATATCGCAGCCCATTCCATAGACCGTATCGGTAGGGTAGATGATCACACCACCATCGCGCAGCAGCCCAACAATTTTGTCGATCTTCTTCTGATCCGGATTCTTCTCATATAGCTTCAGCAGCTTCATCTTATTATATAAATCGCGTAAAAATAGTATAATAACTGTATAAATGCAGCGTGTTTTGTATTTTTGGCCGATGCAACTACCTGTCATAGAGCTGGCGCGGTTTACCCTCAGACCCTGGCATCCCGATGATGCCAGATCACTTGTGAAACATGCACACAATCCACGTATCGCTTCAAATCTAAGGGATGGCTTTCCCTATCCGTATACGCTGACCGATGCAAAGAGATGGTTGAACATGGTGGGTGAAAACAGGGATGATGTGATCCTGGCCATAGAGGTGCATGGCGAAGCTTCAGGGGGCATCGGGCTTCATGGCTTAAAGGATGTATACCGCTACAATTGTGAGATTGGATACTGGTTGTCGGAGACCCACTGGGGCAAGGGGATTATG
>CAVWAP010000009.1:0-591573 GCA_963753055.1 uncultured Bacteroidales bacterium
TCGCCGGCTGATACTGTCAGGATCAGTACTTTCAGAGATAACCACCTGAATTTAACAGGTGAAGAACTAGCCGATGCGAGTTTTCCGAAATCATGGCCTTTGTTTGGCACAAAGGCTCGTTTAGCTTTTGGCGGCTATGTAAAACTAGATTACATTCAAGATTTTAATGGTGTTCATAACGATCGTTTCGAACTATCGTCCTATAATGTTCATGTTGATAACTCGGGGGTTGTAAAAGAACAGGGCTACATGAATTTATTTGCGCGAGAGTCACGCTTTAATTTCGATTTCAGGACCTTAACCTCAAAAGGTAAACCCTTACGTATATTTCTGGAAATGGATTTCTGGAACCTCGATCGCGATGCTTTTCATAATACTCCGCGATTACGCCATTTTTATGCCGTATACAATAATTGGTTAGTAGGTCGTAGCTGGGGTACATTAACTGATGGTTATTCAGTACCAAACTCAATCGATTTTCAGGCTGGCGATGCCATAACTGGTGCCCGAAGGGCACAAGTAAGGTATGAAAGGAAACTGAATAAAACCATGAAATGGGCTGTGGCGGCTGAGATGCTTGAATTTCCAGATATAGCCAGTAATGGCTTTGTTGAGGATACTATCCCTTATAGTTTTAATGGCCAAAATAGCATGCTATTACCTGCATTTGTAGCTAGAATTACGCACAAAACAAAGTTAGGAGGACGCATGATGTTTGGCGGTTCCATTTACCAATTGCGCTGGGATGGATTAGAAAGCGGGCCCAACGTATCAGCCCTGGGTTGGGGATTGGCATTTAGCGGTAGGCAAAACTTTACCAAAAAGATTAGCCTGCAATGGAACCTTTCGGGGGGTGACGGATGGTCAACAAACATTATTGCATTTACAGGCTATGGTCAATCGGCTATTATAAGTCCTCAAGGCGAATTGGAACCATTATTTGCATGGAGTTTATCCGGTGCCTTTATTTACAGTTTTTCAGATGTTTTGGTTATGAATGTGATGGGTGCCTGGCTTGATCTGGAAGAATCGCCGTATAAGGATGTCAACAGCTATAAATCAGGGGCTACAGGACATGTTAATTTAATTTACTCCCCTGTAAAATCTGTAAATGTAGGAATCGAGTATCAAATTGCACAACGAGTAAATATTGATAATAAATCCGGAATTGCCAACCGCATCCAGATAATGGGCAAATATATTTTCTAAAAAAGTTTAATAGTGAGAGTTATGAATATTTTCAACTTTTCAAATCCTGAGCATGGCCTGATACTGACGATGATTCTAATAATTATTGCTTCAGTACTGCTTGGAGCGGCAGTAAAAAAGGTATTCGTTTTTTTTTATAGAAAATTTACCACCAAACGAAAACAAGATCCCGGAAAATGGGTTTTAATGTTATTTGTAATTCGTTTATCAATACTGTTTGCCGGAATCGCATATGCCATATCACTCGATCCAAATATTGAATCAGCAACCACATCTTTTTTAGCCAGTGCAGGAGTTGCAACCATCATTGTCGGTTTTGCTGCAAAAGATGCGCTGTCAAATTTAGTTTCGGGCATTATGATTATCATTTTCAGGCCATTTACCATCAGCCATTGGATTAAAGTGGGAGATGTTGAAGGCACTGTTGAACAAATCAAGATGCTTCATACAGTAATTAAAGATCCTCACAATCGAAGGTTGATTATTCCAAATTCAAAAATAATATCTTCGGAAGTGATCAATTCTTCATATGGCGAAGAAGATGTTGTGCAGATTGTTGAATTTGATATTAGCTATGAAAGCGATATTGATAAAGCAAAGGAAATAATCAGGGAAGTTGCCGAAGCAAGCCCGCTCTGTAGGGATAAACGCAGCAAAACTGAAAAGGATAACAACAAACCTAAAGTTGAAATCAGGCTTAAAAAATTAGGTTCCTATTCCATGACAATTGACGCACTGGTTTGGGTAGATAACCCAAAGGATGCCAGAAGAATCAGTTGGGCGTTAAATGAAGAGGTAAGAAAACGCTTTACCGAAGCAGGAATTGTAATTCCTTATCCTAATTTGATTGTCAGAGATGGAAATAACACTGTATGATTTATATATTTTGTTAAGATAAGATTGAATTTAGAAGTACTTCTTTCCGGTTAAAATTCTACTTTTCTTCTACTTTAGTGGGTTGTGCTTCTACACCAGGTAATTTACTTTTGAACTATTCAAAATAACATCTTTATGAAAGCACTAACATTCCTAAAATTTGCCCTTGCCTTATCCTTTATCATATGTCTGGGCAGCAATGTCATGTCACAGGAACAACCTGCAGAAAGTGATGCAGCTGAACTGGCAAAGAAAACAGCAAACCCAATTGCTGCCATGATCTCCTTGCCTGTCCAGTTCAATTTCAACTTTGGGCTGGGTGAATATAACAGGTTCCAGTTGGTAACCAACCTGATGCCGGTTTTACCTTATCGTTTAAATGATAAGATAAACGTAGTCAATCGGGTGATCATTCCATTTATCTACCAACCAGATGTTTCAAAGGAAAGTGGAGGGCAATTCGGTGTTGGAGATATTAATTATTCGATGTTCTTTACAGCCTCCAAAGCGCATAAGATTATTTGGGGTATAGGACCCGCATTTAACATCCCAACCCGTACTCATGATGTTCTCGGTAGCCCTGAATTCGGTATTGGGCCAACCTTTATTGCACTAACCATGCCCGGAAACTGGGCCATTGGTTTTACGGTAAACAATGTTTGGTCGTATAATACCGATAACCTGAATGCATTGTTTTCACAGGTTTTTATTGTGTATACCTTCCCCTCCGCCTGGTTTGTTCAAATGATGCCAACTATAACAGCAAACTGGAATGCTCCTGAGGGTCAGCAGTGGACTATTCCGCTGGGTGCTAATTTTGGTAAAGTGGTAATCCTTGGTAAACAGCCGGTAAAATTTATTGGTGGTGGTGGGTATTTCGTTGCATCTCCGGATAATGGACCCAAATGGCAGGTATTCGCGCAAGCAGTGTTCCTTTTTCCTAAAGGGAAAAAGTAGGAAGCTAATATGTTCCATCTCACAATTCACGATTCACGTCTCACAAATAACGACGCAACGACACTTACCCCAAGTATCAATACAATGATCATTAGGGATTCCTTTGTTGATATATGAAAATCAAAAACGGCAGGTAATAACATCTTTACTCCAACAAATCCAAGAAGTACAGATAGTCCGAATTTCAGGTATCGGAAACGGCTTATCATACTGCTGATCAAAAAGAACAGGGATCGAAGGCCGATTATGGCAAAGATGTTTGAAAAGAAAACAATATACGGATCCTTGGTAACCGAAAAGATAGCAGGTACGGAATCCACAGCAAAGATCACATCCGAAAACTCGATGACCATTAAAACTATAAATAGCGGTGTAATGTATGTTTTATGGTCCTTCGTAATAAAAAACTTATGCCTGACATAAGTCGGGTAAACCCTGAAATTCCTGGACAGGAACCTGACAACCGGGTGCTTATTGGTGTCAATCTTCTGCTCAACACCCTTCAGTGATTCATAAAACATCTTTATTGCTGTCAGAATAAGGAAGGCTCCAAAAACATAGAGTATCCAATTGAATTCCTGGATCAGGGCCGCACTCAGGAAAATAAACACAAAACGCATCACGATAGCTCCCAGGATGCCCCAGAACAATACCTTTTTATAATAACGCTCGTCAACCCCGAACGACATGAATATCAAGATCATTACGAAGACATTATCGACAGACAAAGCATACTCGATGATATAACCGGTAAGGTATTCAAGCCCAAGGTTAATGTTGTATACTTTCACGGCCTCTGAGAAGCTAAGACCGTTGATGTCTATGGGATGCTGGAACCTGCTAATCAGTTCCTGTATTTCAGCAGTATTGGAAATATTATGGACCAGATCACCATTAAACCTCAAAAAAACATAAAAACCAAGGGATAAGCTCACCCATATCGTAGTCCAGAAGAGCGACTCTTTAAATGAAATCGCCCTGTAGTTTTTACTGAATAATCCCAAATCAATAAAGAGGATGATCAGGATAAAAACAATAAAGGATGAAAAGAATATGATCTCAGATACGCTCATCTAAATAATCCATAATAATGCAGATTCAAAAGTATGTAAATATATAATTGATACGGCAGATACAGATTGATTGGGGTGAATTGGTAAACCGTTGTTGGTTCTTGGTTGTTGGTTAGAACTGGATGCTGGATGCAAGATGCCGGATACCGGATGCCAGATAGAACCCCTCTGTGTCTCCCCTAAAGGGGAGATTATTCTTTGAGCTCCCCTCCCTTTCAGGGGAGGGGTCGGGGGTGGGGTGAAGGCGAAAAGAAAGAAAATAGCACGCGTTACAAACGCGCGCTAGCGGGGATGCTGGATACTGGATGCTGGATGCAAGATGCCGGATACCGGATGCCAGATAGAACCCCTCTGTGTCTCCCCTAAAGGGGAGATTTTACCCCTCTGTGTCTCCCCTAAAGGGGAGATTATTCTTTGAGCTCCCCTCCCTTTCAGGGGAGGGGTCGGGGGTGGGGTGAAGGCGAAAAGAAAGAAAATAGCACGCGTAACAAACGCGCGCTAGCGGGGATGCTGGATACTGGATGCTGGATACAAGATACTGGGTACCGGATGCCAGATAGAACCCCTCTGTGTCTCCCCTAAAGGGGAGATTTTACCCCTCTGTGTCTCCCCTAAAGGGGAGATTATTCTTTGAGCTCCCCTCCCTTTCAGGGGAGGGGCCGGGGGTGGGGTGAAGGCGAAAAGAAAGAAAATAGCACGCGTAACAAACGCGCGCTAGCGGGAATAAAAAACAAATCATAATTCTATCAATTGCGCAATTTTCATATATTTGGCTACCATTTTCCCAATATCAATACTATGAATGACCTTACACAGATGAACCCTAACCCGCTTGTTCAATATCTGAACAAGCCCGCCGAAGAATTTACCAAGAATGACCTGATCAAATACTGTGAGGATTACAATATTGAGATGGTCAACTTTCGTTATGTCGGCTGGGATGGCCGGCTTAAGACATTGAACTTCATCGTTAACAGCAAGAAACACCTGGATGAGATTCTCTCAAGCGGGGAACGTGTAGATGGTTCCAGTATCTTTTCTTTTATTGAAGCAGGGTCCAGCGACCTGTATGTGATCCCAAGGTATAAAACAGCTTTCTATAATCCTTTCAGTGAAGTACCTACCCTGGACATTCTTTGTTCATACTTCGATAAGGATGGCAACCCGCTGGAGAGTGCACCGGAAAATATATTAAGGAAAGCACACAACTCCTTTAAGGAAGTCACCGGAATGACTTTTGAAGCCATGGGTGAGCTGGAATATTATGTGATCTTCGACCGGGAGCCACTCTATCCGGCAGAAGACCAAAAGAATTACCATCAATCCACACCCTTTACAAAATGGGAAATGTTGCGTACAGAAGCCATGCAGGCCATTGCCCAGGCTGGTGGGTTGATCAAGTACGGACATGCTGAAGTGGGCAACTTCACACTTGGGAACCTGGAATATGAGCAAAATGAGATCGAATTCCTTCCAACCAATGTGGAAGACGCTGCTGACCAGTTGATGGTGGCAAAATGGATTTTGAGGTCCCTGGCCTATAAATATGGGGTCACCGTCACCTTTGCCCCTAAGATCACTGTAGGAAAGGCTGGTAGTGGATTGCATATTCACACCCGTTTGATGAAAGAAGGTAAGAATATGATGGTCGATAAAAATGGCCTGAGTGATATAGCTAAGAAAGCCATCGCTGGTTACCTTGACCTGGCACCATCACTTACAGCCTTTGGCAATATCAACCCTACCTCCTATTTCAGGCTTGTACCCCATCAGGAGGCACCAACGAATATCTGCTGGGGCGACAGGAATCGCTCCGTGCTGGTTAGGGTGCCTCTTGGATGGTCGCTTAAGCAGGATATGGTAAGTAACGCCAACCCGAACGAGCCAAATTACAAAGGCGATCCGAGTGCCAAGCAAACCGTGGAATTCCGCTGCCCGGATGGCTCAGCAGACATCTATCTTCTGATGGCAGGACTGACTATCGCTGCACGACATGGATTTGAAATGAAAGACGCCCTGAAATTTGCTGAAAAGACCTATGTGGATGTCAACATCTTCGATGACGAACATAAGGAAAGAACCAAGTCCCTGAAGCAATTGCCTACTTCCTGCTTCGAATCAGCCGCAGCCCTGGAAAAACAAAAATCGATCTATCTGGAGCACGGTGTCTTCTCCGAGGGCATGATCAACTGGATCACCACTTATCTTCGTAATTTTGACGACAAAACCCTGCGGACAAGGATACAGGATGATGAGGCCGAGATCCTTAAGCTGGTGGAGAAGTACTTTCACTGTGGTTAGTGGCCTGCCCCTGCGAAGGCAGGGGTTAGTGATTAGTGGTTGGTGGTTGGTGGTTAGATATAGCGGTCATGCTGAGCACCTCGGCATTGCTCGGTATAAACTCCGTCGAAGCATTGTATTTCGAGCCCCGATAGCCATCGGGGCGAGAAATCTCCTGCGTAACGGCATGAGATCCCGCCAAATTGTCAGAATAAATTACCCTAAACTGCCATAATGTCTTATTCCACAGTCTTTTCAGGATAATTTTTCTGTTGGTATGCAATTTGACTGGTGTAAAGAAAAACATTTAATAAAAAAAATGGAGGACAAAATTATGACACTAGTAAAATGGAGTAATCATCCAATATTTTCAGACCTTTTTGATGGAATGCCAGAAAGAAATTACCATCATTGTGCAAACAGTAAGCCAGCGGCTAACATTATCGAAAACAATGACAGTTTCAATATAGAATTTGCCGTACCTGGCATGGACAAGAAAGATTTCAACATTGACCTTGACAAAGAAATTTTGACTATATCAGTCAGCAAGGAAGAAGAGAAAGAAGAGGACAAAGTAAATTACAGGAGAAGGGAATTCAATTACTGGAATTTCAAGCGTTCCTTTACTGTAGGAGACAGAATTGATGTGGAGAATATCAAGGCAGACTATAAAAACGGTATTTTAAGCGTTTCCCTGCCAAAGAAGGAAGAGGCGAAGGACAAAGGACCTAAGACCATTAAGATTTCATAAGCTAAGGTAAGGTTGATTTTGGTTAATAAATAAAAAAATCCTGCCTGGAAAGGCGGGATTTTTTTATTATTTTTTTTACCCACCCCCCGTCCCTCCCTCGGCTACGCTCGGGACGGGCTCTCCCTCTTGAGGGAGGGGGTGCACACATAGCATACCATCAATTACATACCATGCTTGGGGGTGGGTACGAAACAAGTGTAAAACGTATAATTAGCTTTTAAAATCTTTCTTCAGCATCGCAACCCACTTCTTCAATCGTTCGTTAGTCAGATCCGCCTGGTATTCCTCGTCAATCGGTAATCCTACGAATTTCTTGTCACGGACAGCCATCGAATCATCAAAATGGTAGCCCTTGGTAGGCCATTGTCCAACAATGGTGGTTTTATTATTCAGCACATCAAACATAACACCCAGTCCGTCTACAAAGCTGTCAGGATAAGTGTCCTGGTCGCCCAAACCGAAAAGGGCAACTTTCTTCTTGCTCAGGTCAACCTTTAAAAGCTCCTCCAGAAAATCACCCCAGTCATCCTGCAAATCACCCATGCCCCAGGTCGGTGTTCCGAAGATCAGGTAGTCATGCTTCTTGATGTCCTCTACTGTTGCTTCATCAACATTATAAATCTCAGCGTTTTCAACCCCTATAATAGCTTGCAGCTTTGTCGCCACCAACTCAGTTGCACCCGTCGATGAGCCGAAGAATATTCCTATGTTAGCCATTGCTCTTTCAATTAATAATCAGACTGCAAAGATATTGTTTTTATCCAATCTAAATAACAACTCAATCACTTAATTACTTAATCACCTAATCACTTAATCACTCAATCACTTCGGTATTCTCCACGCAAATCCCGCCGCCACGAAATAATCCGGCGAGATAGTATTTAAACCCAATCCGGCCGACATATCAAACTGTAGGTTATGTCTTACTGGAAATGTAAAACCACCATGTAGGCTTTGGTCAAGTATATCACCATGCGGGAGAAAAATATAGTATTCCGCAAAAGCACCTAACCAGGGCAAAACAGAAAACCCAAAAACTGCTGACACAAATCCGGTTGCATCTGCAACTATTGCGTTCCAATCGGCTCCCACATTAAACCCGAAAGATACCCAATCTGTGATCGTGTATTCCCCGGTGAACCTAAATTTAGGGGCATAGTGTCTTAATCTCATTTCTTTGGAAGAAGCTCCAGGGATAACCACTGACCCCATGAATGACATCCTTGGTATCCAACCTTTCTCCTCGACAATTAAGATCTTAAATCCGATGCTCAAGGGTTCAAAACCTGTTGCAGTTTCTACTGAATCACCACTTGCTCTTGCCACTTCAAGCTCTGACTTCGAATAAGCCGTTCCTACCCTGAGTTCAAAATTATCCAGAAGGCCGTACCTGAGCAATGTTCCCTGGTAGACTGTTTCATTTAATGTAACATTATCAATTTGGGTCGTTTGAAACAGAAAACCAGACTCAATCTGTAAACGGTGTTTGGGTATTGTCCATGAAGACTCAGTCCGATCCGGCCGGTCCGTTATAATATCAGGCTCTTCCTGTGCAATAAGTACTTTTCCTATCAGAACCAGTACTATAATAAGTAATCTTGATTTCATAATTAAATTTTAGTTAAACAAACATTAAAAGGCTTAATGCCATGACGATCATGCCTGCTACCATCCCGTAAATGGACAGATGGTGCTCACCGTATTCCCTGGCGGCCGGTAAAAGCTCATCCAGTGAGATAAACACCATGATCCCTGCTACAGCGGCGAATAAAATGCCGAATACCATAGGGCTCATAAATGGCATCAGGATCAGGTAACCAACAAGTGCACCCACCGGTTCAGCCAATCCGGATGAAAATGAATACCAGAATGCTTTCTTTTTGCTGCCTGTGGCAAAATAAACAGGTACGGATACTGCAATACCCTCGGGTATATTATGAATGGCAATAGCCACAGCGATTGCAATACCAAGTTCGGGCTTCGTAAGAGCGGCTGTAAAGGTGGCCAGGCCTTCCGGAAAATTATGTATGGCAATGGCCAGTGCAGTAAACATACCCATCCGCAATAATTTTTTAGATTCATCCTGTTTCCCGTTTTCATATTGCTGTTCTACCAACCTGATCTCATGTGGATTTTCATACGATGGTATCAGTTTATCTATCAGTGCTATCAGGAATAATCCACCAAAAAAGGCCATCGTAGTAACCCAGAAGCCCCAGGAATCACCTAGTTCCAGGGTTATTTCATCCCTGGCTTTAACGAAAATCTCAACAAAAGAGACATAGATCATTACACCAGCAGAAAAACCAAGCGCTAATGCCAGAAACTTTGTATTTGTCTGCTTGGTGAAAAATGCCAGGGCGCTTCCTATACCGGTCGACAGGCCAGCAAACATAGTTAAGCCAAATGCAAATAGAAATTGTTCTGTGGTGATTTCCATTATTTATTCTTTTTATAAAACAATCTTGTCTGCACTTTCTGCCACTCCCGTTCAAAAATAATATCTGCAAGCCTCTCCACAATCATCACCGGGTCATCCTGCTTCATGGCTTCATGAAAAAGACTTTCTTTCACATCCAGGCGGTACATGGCGTTAATCAAACGGTTGAAATCATTCTGAAGCAAATAGGCAATAACAGTCTTAAGCTTGTCCCTCAGCTCATGGTTGCCAAAAAAATCAGGCAAGGTCTCATCCTCTGAAAGACTAAAATCCTTTACAACCAACTGGTCAAACTGGCTAACCTCCTCCTCCTTGAATTTATCCTTCTCAACCATAATTGAACTTTAAATATAATACTATTACTAGAAAGAGAGTTGTCAGTTGTCAGTTTTCAGTTGTCAGTTGTCAGTTGTCAGTTGTCAGTTGATATCAGATATTATTTATTGAATTAGTTCAAGTCCTTCCAGGGCAGACTTATCTCCCGGGCTTAAAAGAAGGACCTGCTTGAACAAGATCTCAGCTTCCCGGAGTTTCCCAAGTCTGAAGTTGGTCCAGGCATACATGATCAGTCCATCATAATCGAAAGGATAAAGGTTTACTACCTTTTCGAAGTATTTCAGGGCTCCGGAATACTCTTCATAGCTATAGCTGATCATCCCCATGCGATAATTTGCTATAGAATTTTGAGGATCAGTCTCCAGGATCTTAGCGTACTGTTCCTTCACCTGGGTCCAGTTTCCCATAGATGATGCGGGATAAGTCAACCCGAAGCGGGGTTCTACAGCATAAGGCTTCAACTGTATAGCCTTATTATAATATGCCACAGATTCAGTGAATGAACCGTTCAGGTAAGATAGCCACCCCAGGCGCAGATTGATGGGATAATCCTCTTCCTGATAAACACCCTTCAAAACTGTGATAGCTTGTGCATAATCTCCTTTTTGCTCAAATGCATAACTATCCTTGAACGCAGTTGCTGTCTCTTCGAAATCCTGGGCAAGAAATTGCAGGGGCATCAAAAAGATGCTTAAAAAAAGAAGTAGACGCTGCAGCAATTGAATCAAAGTATCCATTTTAATCCTCCTAAGATTTGATGTGTTTGATATGTTATTGTGTTAATTCTATATGCTCCTGGTTTATTTTCAATGTATTGTAACCAGTATCCTTCTTTCTCAAAGAACTGGTACCTGAACGAAAGTTCAAGGTGTTCGTTGATTGGAATTATAACGATGGTCCCAAGGCGATATTTGATCTTGTCTGACAAATTATAAACTACAAAAGCATTGTTTTCAACCATCTCCGACATATCCCCAAAAGTCCCAAACATTTCCAACCATAATCTATCTATGATCTTCATACCCAGCATCTGATGGAAAACAGTCTTTGATTCCTCTTCTTTAACAAGGACCTGAGCCGCCGTCTGCCCATAAAAATTAAGGTTTCCCAGGGGGTAATATACACAGGATACACCGTATTGCTGCTTGTTTACTCCATAAATGGCTAAATAAGCTGCCGATACGCCTATATTTAACCATTTCCATTGCTTTGAGATACCAAGCGAACCTACATAATCGACATAAGATGTATCTGAATATTCAATTGATTGATAGGTGACTCGCAGAGGTGAATAAGCATCAAACAGCAAATGAAATGCAGGCACAACCCTCCACCCTTTACCGGCTGGAATGATCAGGTTAGTATACAATTCGTTCTGATATACTTTATAGTTGTAATCAATATCATAGATCGTACCAGGAAACTGAATTTGCTTTCTTTTATCAATGATCAGATTGCTGTAGCCCAGGTACCAGGAAATGCCTTTTGAGATATTAAAACCAAGACCCAGGTAAGTATAATAGTTATTGCCATATAGATCCTGCTCACCATATATTCCTTGCCTGCCCATCAGGTTTCGCATGCCATTTTCAGAATAGTTGTTTGAAAACGTTGGCCCGGTTTCAAAATACAGACTTTTCAAGACCTTACTCTTCTCCAGCTCTAATTTCTTTGTCAAGGCCTCCGGGAATTCTTGCTTTCTTTTTTCAGCTTCGTTGCTCTGCCCGGAGTAGAGAAAACAATAATATAAATACTCCATGGAGAACCAACTCTCACCATTGAATTCGAGTGACTTTTCAAAATGGGGAATGGCCATCAAATACTTATCTAACATAAAGTATGCAACGCCTAAACGTGCACGCAGGTAATAGTAATCATATCCGGCTTTTAAACCCTGCTTTCCCCAATCAACGACTTCCTTCCATTCTCCCCATTGATAATGCTGCAGAGTTTTACTGTCGATAGTAGCGAAATCCATTGTTTCCTGAGAAAAAGAAAGACACGGAACAAGGAAAATTATCAAAGCGAGAAGTCTTATTTTTCCCATTTTGCTTCGAACGCTTTTTTATTCGTTTGCACTTTAAATTGCTGGATCACATCACCTTCAACAAGGATATCAAACCGGAATTCCTTCTTTATCCTCTTTCTTAACATTAGCCGGGCAGAAGACGTTAAGTGAACTTTACTGTCTTCAAAATCATCTTCAAAGCTGATGTATTTCATGTTATATACAGACCTGATCACCTGGAAAAATGGTGCGCAGAAATCCTGAATCACACCCAGCCAGATTGTCGGGATTACATTCAATGGATATGCATCCTGAATCTTAAGATCAGCATAATAGCCATAGACTATTTTATAAGCAGCCAGGTAGAAGTAATAAAGCAGCGATTGCCTGTTACCTTCAAAGAAGGTGAAGTAATGTATCCCCTCTTCCTGCTTGAAATAAGCCTTGGAGCCTGTCCTTATGCAGTAAAGGAAGGTGTTATTATAAATGTCTGTCCTGACCTCCCATTCTTCAATTAAGTCAATCTGCCCGACAAAATCCTTCACCCTGAACCTGAGGTTCTGTCCCGGTACAAAATGAAAAGCCTTTTTCAGTGAATCAACAATGGAAATATTAGAAACCCGGTACTCCTGTTGTGGAATATCAAAAGTCTTCAATTCATGTTTTGCACCATTTCTTTCCATATAGAATCCAAAGGGGTATTCTCTGGTTTTTGAGCCGATAAATGGATCCTTTTGTACCTGGAAATGTATATGGGGCTTGGGGGAACGACCACTGTTGCCGCAGGATGCCAACAAATCACCTTTCTTCACAAAATCTCCCTTCACAACCTTAAAACTATCTTTTTTGATGTGACTGATCTTTGTGTACAGGTTTTCAGCATGCTTGATGATTATAGTATTGCCCCAGTTTTGCTTGAGGTTTATTTCATCAACCACATTGTCTTCAACACCATCCATGATCTCTTCTATCCATCCATCAGCGGGTGCCACAACAGGCTTATCGTAACAATAATAATCGCTCAGCTTATTTCCGGCACCTTCAAAAGTCAATCCGCTGTCATCCACGATCTCAAAGTCAAGGGCATGTTTCCACTCCCCTTTGTGGGTAAAAGGACCTTCATAGCCCTGAGTCACCTTCCATTCACCCCAGAATGGCAGTGAAAGGCTCACCAGGCTTGTTTCATCGAAGCGTTCCTGGTAATTCAGCCGGTTATACAGGTTTTTTTCCGGAGAATATTTCTGCACCATAACCAATTCCGGTTTATGGTAATAGCGTTCCCTGAATTTCAGGATATAAAGAAAGAGCAGGACGATAAAGTTGAATGGCAATGAATAAATCGACAACTGAAATACAGAAAATAATACGCTGGTGCTTGTGATCGCTATGGCTATTAAAGGTGTAAGCAGCACTACCCATAAAAATGAATATTTTGAAGGGATCACAAAGAAGCCACCAATGGCAATGGCAGTAAGGATGAAGTTGAATCCTATATAACTGTAGTTTAACTCACTGAAATCAGCGCCCACCAATGAATAAAAATAATACGCTGAGAAGAACCCAAGTAATGACAGTACAAAAGATAACCTGGAATAGATTAACAAACCAATAGCTATTAAAATGCCTGGAAAGAGATGGTATTGAAAGAAGATGGCCCCAAGTGGACCTGAAATAGATCTCCACTGGCTGAGGAAGGTTCAGATCGGCAAACCAATTATAAATTTGAACCATCAGGGGGCCTCCCATCCCATACATCTCATTTAACTCAAATATTCCACCTTCGCTGAGCTGCAATGAATCAAAGCTTCTTGTAGCCAGTGTAACGATCCAGATAGATAAAAGGAATGGTACACTCAGGAAGGGGAGTCCATACTTACCGATAACACCTT
Organism: uncultured Bacteroidales bacterium; assembly: GCA_963753055.1. Taxonomy (GTDB): domain Bacteria; phylum Bacteroidota; class Bacteroidia; order Bacteroidales; family B18-G4; genus JAUWGC01. The sequence goes on from CAVWAP010000009.1 coordinate 13,820, forward strand.
CAAGCATAATGGTAACGAAAAGCGTAAGTAAGGCAGTGAAGGCAAGTACTATAAAAAACTCTGTATTGGGCTGGTAAAAAACGCCAAGGCCAAGGCCCACCAGAAGACTGTTAAATCCATATAATCCTGCCCTGATATTTTGCTTGTTAAAGCCAATCTGGTAGGCAACGATATTTGTGATAATGACTGATAACAGACCTGCAACACCCGCCCGTACATCAAAAAAAGTGACTGCAATAAGTATTATCGCAAAAACCAGGTTGTTCGAAAAGAACACCTGGGCATAGGAATTCGTAATGCTACTGAGGAATCCCGGGTATATGGCCTTTATCTTATTGATCATATGCTTTCCAGTGCCTGTATCATCCTTTCATTTACAGTTTCGGCAACTGCTGCCAGCTCTTCACTGCCGGTGATCTTCATCATAGAAACGGCATTGACTACAGCAACTTCTGTTTTGTTTTCTTCTTTTTCAAAGATAATCACATTGCAAGGAAGCAAAATTCCCAGATACTCCTCCATTTTCAAGGCTTCATAAGCAAAACCGGGATTGCAGGCGCCAAGAATATAATACTTCTTGTAATCGATCCCCAGCTTTTCCTTAAACTTCTCTTCCAGGTCAATTTCCGTAATCACTCCGAAGCCAACGTCCTTCAGAGATTGTATCGTTCTTTCATGGACTTCATCCACAGGGCCTTCTATTGTTCTTTTAAAGTAGTATTCCATATTGTTATTGTGATTAGTGGTTAGTGATTAGTTGGTTAGTGATTAGTGGTTAGTGGTTAGTGGTTAGTGGCCTGCCCCTGCGTAGGCAGGGGTTAGTGGTTAGTGAAATAATATCTGATATCATTTATCTTTTTATCTTTTATCATTTATCTTTTATCTTTTATCCCTTGAGGTGTTTAGGTACATTCTCAAAATTATTCAAGTCTTCCAGCGTTTCTGACTCACGGATCACATGAACTGCGCCATTAGTATCGATCATTGCGATCTTTGGACGTAGCGTAATGAACTGCATCCACTGGGTCATGTTATAGGCTCCTACCTGGTGAATCACAAAATGATCTCCTTTGTTGAGTGGAGGCAGGTTTACACTCTCACGGATCACATCTATATTCATGCAAAGCGGTCCGTAAATCACTGTGTCTTCCGAGTAATGATTGAAAGACTGGGCCGGACTTATTTTGTGATCGTACCAGAAAGAGGTAAAGAGCAGATTTACTCCCACATCAACTATAGTTGTCTTTCTTCCATCTGAGAGTCTCTTGTTGGCAATTACCGTGCCCAGCAAATAGGCTGCATCATCGATCAGGGCCCTGCCTGTCTCCAGGATCAACATTGGCATTTGATCTTTATCAAATTCGGAGTTGATCATCGGACTGGTGATGGCTTCAGCATACTCATTGAACGAAGGACTTGTATCGACTCCAGGGAGATAGGCTCCTTTCAATGTATTTTTGGAAGCAAAGCCACCACCCATGTCGATATATTTAATTAAATGCTGGTATTTGTTTTTCAAGCCAATGGCAAGATCGACAAGCTTGGATGCTGCGATACCATAGGCTTGTGCTGTCATCATATAAGTGCCGATATGCGTATGCAACCCAACCAGTTCAAGGTTATCAGAATGCATGATCTTGTTCAGTGCATCCCATGCCTGCCCGTTTTCATAGTTGAAACCAAAACGGTCCCACAATGGGTAAATACCAGTATCCATGTTTATCCTGATGGCAACACGTGCTTTTTTATCTGTCTTTTCTACTATTTCTTTCAGTGTATATAGTTCCTCCAGGTGGTCAATATGGATCAGGGAACTATTATCTACCGCCATTTGCAGGTCATCAACATTCTTATCCGGACCATTAAAGATGATCTTCTTTCCATCAACACCGTTGGCCAGGGCTTTGCGGTATTCAAAACCGGAAACAACCTCCGCCCATGAACCTTCCTGGTGATACACCTGGCAAACCGCATTCAGGTAATTGGTCTTGTATGACCAGGCAAACTGAACTTTTGGATAGCGGATCTCAAAAGCCTTTTTAGCCTTATTCAGGGTGCTTCTGATCAGGTGTTCAGAAATCACAAACAGAGGCGAACCATACTGTTTTATCAGCTCATTTACAGCAACACCTTCAATATGCGTTAAAGGTTCAAAGCTTGCTCTTTTGCCGAATTTATTAGGCATATTACTTTCCAGTCTTTGGATAACCGGACGTTCATATCTTTGTTTTTCCATTTTTTAATTATTTCAAATCATTAAAGTTCTCCAAATGTTGAGATCTGCTGAAATTCTTCCAGGTCAACGATCATATCATAGGCATAACGAATAAACATTTTTCCGACCTCATATGTCTCAAAGGGTTTTACATCATGTCCCAGAGCCAGGTTTACCAAGGCTTCCGGGATGTTTTGCCCCACACCAACAGCAAGATATATCCAGGCTGGGATCCGGGGGTTGATCTCAAGAATATAGAACTCATTGTCTTTGTTCTTCATCAATTCCAGCTCAAATCCTCCCCGCCACTTCGTCTCTCTGATAAATTTTTTCGTCAGCTCCAGTATTTTCTGGTCAGAAATGGATATACCACCCCAGGCCTTTCCTTTATCTGTAATATATTGCTTTCGCATGGGAACGGCTGCAATGGTATTTCCTTTACCATCCCCTAAACCAGTGACATTGTATTCCGAGCCGTGTACAAATTCCTGAAGCACCACAGGTGTGCCCCATTTGGCGCTGACTTTATTAAAACAACTGATCACCTGATCGATATTATATGCAATGTGGGCATCATAAAACTTGCCTTTAACCAATACAGGATAATCATATTCATCTATGACTTTGTGAATTTCCTGGATACTAAAAACATTCGCACTGCCCGGCACATGGAACCCATATTTTTTACCGAATTCAGGTAGGTTCATCTTCTGTCTTTCTTCGTATTGTTCTAACGTCGGCAGGAAGGTATGTATTCCCATTTCCTTTAGCTTTGATTCAAGCTTAAGGAAAGGAAACAGCTCTGCATCAAAGTTTGGGATGATCAGATCCAGGTTTTCCTTTTCATGGATATATTCAATCCTTTCTAATAAGGCATCTGTTCCGGTGGATGGATATGGAATATGATAGGTTTTATCCACAAGGTCCCGCATATAAATTCCAGGCTCCAGCGACTCATATGAGAGTCCAATGACCCGCACATTAAAGGAAGTAGCATCGCGGAGTGCTCTGATCACTGAAACTCCCGGGCCAGGACTGTCTATAGCATTTAAGCCGGTTACGGCTATTGTTATTTCTTTAAGATCCGTCATCTTCCGACAAATTATATTGGTCAAGAATACTTATAAAATCATGAAAGTCCTTTTCAAATGTTGCACTGTCAACATGATAATTCTTCATGATCTCTTCACTGATCTTGTCAAAAGTCTTTTCTTCTTTCAGCATATTAAAAAGTTCAACAGCTATAAGATTGGTTGAAAAAGATTCTCCGGTATCGGGATTGAAGATAAACCCGGAATCACTGATTGCTATATTTCTTCTTATTTTCATGGTTCATAAATTTAAACCGATATTTTAAAAATCGTCGCAAATTAAAACATATAAACGTCAGCTTAGTTATGAAATTTTAATTTATTTGTATAAGATTTCAGGATAAGATTATGCGAAAACCCCTACCCGACTTACTTAAAGGACTGGCTGTCATCTTAATGATACAGGTTCACATCATGGAATTATTCGCCATGGAAAGCATTTATGTATCCTGGGTGGGCAAGATCTCACTTTTCCTGGGAGCAGCTCCGGCAGCTCCTGTCTTCATGGTAATCATGGGTTATTTCGTGGGACAGTCTCAAAAGAGTATCGGTCGGTTAATACTAAGGGGGGTTAAACTTATCGGCCTTGGTCTTTTATTGAACATCGGACTCAACCTGCATTTATTGTACCGTATTATTATTGGTGATTTTGACTTAAATCCGTGGGAGTATATTTTTGGCGTTGACATATTTTTCCTGGCAGGACTGAGCATCCTCTTTCTCGCGCTGACAGGAAAACTTCTCAGGAAAAGCATCATTTTCTCCCTGATCCTGGTGCTGGGAATTAGCGTTTTACCGTACTTACTCAATGATCATATGATTGAAAATGGGCCCCTAAGGTATTTCCAGGCTTTTTTCTGGGGTAATTACAGCTGGTCCTATTTCCCCTTATTGCCATGGTTGTCATATCCTCTGACAGGCTATATCCTGGCAATATATGCTACTCAACTCCCAAAAGTCATTTACCAGATCCGAACAAAGGCCATTGTTGGTTTCATCCTGGCCATCCTCATCGTATTATCTTTTCCATGGGCCATCAGAATTACCAGCAACCTGTCACTTTATTACCATCATGGAACAATATTTTTCCTTTGGACAATAGCATTTTTAGCATTCTGGGGCATCGTCAATGATTATCCAATACGTCATTTAAACGATACATGGATTATTAAGTACCTCAGGTGGGCTGGCAAACATGTAACAACTATTTATGTAGTTCAATGGTTATTGATTGGAAACATTGCTACTGCCATTTATAAGACCCAGAATGCTTTTCAGCTGATTGTCTGGTTCGCTGGTGTATCCCTCATAACAAGTATACTTGTAATAATCTGGGTAAAATGGCAAAAAAGCAGAACGGAAAAGGTAAGGTTTTAAGCTATTACTCCTCTCCCTGCATTTCAGCAGATCGCAGGTAGTAAGCACCCTGAACAACAATTTGTGCACCTTCTGGTATTGGACCCAGTACAGAAACCTGGGCGAAACCATCTTCAACGAACCCCCTGGTGACCATCGCCTTATGGAAGGTTACCTCATCTTCATCCTGCAATGATGGCAGAGTATAATAGATAAAATAACTGGACTGCCCGTCAAAAATGATGGCATCCTCCGGCAAAGCATCAAGGTAATCTTCCTGCGTATGGATCTTGGCAGATACAAACATACCTGGCAACAGATCATTGCCGGTATTCTTGAAATCTGCAATGGCTTTAACCACGTTGGATTCAGGACTTACTTTGCTTGAGATGGCTGATATATGAGCTTCATATTGTACATTACTAAGGTTGGCTAATTCAAATTCTACCCTTTGCCCGAGTTTAATGCTCATGATATCCTTTTCGAATATCATCAACTCAACGAATAGTTTACTCCTGTCGATTACTTTGAAGAGGATTTCTCCAGGTGTAATATATTTCCCAATATTGACCAAAATCTCATCAACATAACCGCTCAAGGGGCTTTTCAGGATCAGCTTATCGGTAATTTCACCATTTTCAAGTTTTTTAATGTCGAGCCCAAGCATCTGGATCTCCATACTGATAGCGTTAAATTCCATTCTAGCTTCAAGAAAGCTAGCCTGTGCATTCTGGTATATTTTTTCTGATGTAACATTTTCCCGGTTTAAGGTTTCCTGCCTTGAATGCTCTTTTTCCAGGAGATCCAGCTTGTTTCTGGCCGCCAGATAATCTTTTTGTTTCCGGATGAATTCCAGGGATGTTACCATGGCCATGTGCTGTCCCCTTTGAACATAGGATCCAATCTGCACATTGACAATGCTCACAACCCCATCATAAAAGCTTACGATATCTGCTTCCCCATTATGTGGGACAATAAGTTGGCCCTGGGCATGGACATCCTGGCTCAACATATGTTTGGATATTTTACCATATGTGATGCCGGCATTTGCAATTTGTGTTGTAGTAAATTTGATTTTGCCCGGTTCGACTGTCTCATCAATTACATTTTCTGCTGGCCCGGGTTGTTGATTGCAAGCAGCCAGGGCCAATATGACCTGGACAATAATGATATTCTTTTGAACTTTCATTTTACAGTTATTAATTCCGGAACGCACCGGTCATGTGTTTGATCAGGATTACAGTTTGATTGTAGTTATTGAGCGACTCAAGGTAACGAACAACAATATCAATCGCCTCCGCAGAGAGTTGCACAAATTCAATATAATTGATCTCCCCTTCATTGTAACTCCTTGAAGCACTATTCATGATCAACTTCGATTGATCCAGGGCTGTTTCTTCATAAAATACCAGGGACTTGCGCTGTTTGTTATATTCATGGAAAAGATTTTGAAGTTCAAGATTCATGATCAGGTTTTGTTCATCATAAGCATTCCTGGCCATCAATGATTTAATCTTTGCTGCCTGCACCCGCCCGGTATTACTCCAAACCCAGACAGGTATCCCAACCCCAAGGTACCAGCCCTGGAAGCCCGGTGTTCTATCAATCGACATATTGAAATATCCAACCTGCAGATCCGGCAGGTACCTGTTCTTCTGGTTCTTTAAAAATGCATCCTGCAGGGAAATAGATTGCCTGTAATAATCGAGTACCGGATTTAGCTTAATCAAAGTAGTATCAATAAGATCAGAAATCAGCGATAGTTTGATCATTGCTGTATCTGCCGGGACAAAATCGCCTTTAATATTCATAATCTGTTTGAGCTTCGTTTCAGCAATAAAGATATCTGCATCCACCTCGTTTAGAAGCACCATAACCTCCTGATACTTAGCCTGCGCCAACACCTTTTCCATTTCGTTACTCTCACCCTCCTTGAATCTTAAATTAGCAGCCCGGTAGAAGTCTTTATAAATACTGTCAAGTTTTAACAGAATCTCACGTTTTTCAAAAACCATGAGCCAGTTATAGTATGCTGCATTGATACCAGCCACAATATCGTTACGGATGATCTCCATATTATGAACCTGTAGCAAAGAGTTTTCATTAAGCACTTTTTTATTTGATGTGTAAATCGTAGGAAACTGAAATGACTGGCTGATATTATAGGCATTGTCAATCAAAGCCGAATTCATCTGACCATGTTCATAATTGAATTGTGGATAAGGTATATCGTAAGCCGTCTTTTTCATTTTCTCTGATTGCTCTATTACCAATCTTGCATTTTCAAGAGAAAGATTATTATCCAGTGTAATGCTTACCGCCCTTTCAACACTTAGTTTTTCTATACCGTTCTGTTCCTGTCCCTGTGCCATGCACACTGGGATAAGAAAAATGGCAATCAGTGTTATCGTTCTCTTTAAATTCTTCATATTAAATGATTTACGATCATTAAACAAGATGTATATTACAGGGAGGACAATAAGTGTCAGGAAAGTGGCGGAGACCAGGCCTCCAATCACCACAGTTGCCAAAGGTTTTTGTACTTCAGCTCCTGCTGCTGTGGAAAGTGCCATCGGAAAAAATCCCAGTGCTGCTACTGATGCTGTCATGATTACCGGTCGCAAACGGGCCCTGGTGCCAAGCCGTACTCTTTCGTAGACATTCTGAATGCCATCGTCTTTCAACTGGTTATAGTAAGATATCAGTACAATGCCATTGAGAACAGCCACACCAAAAAGGGCAATAAATCCTACTCCTGCAGAGATGCTAAATGGCATGTCCCGCAAAAACAGTGCCCAGATACCGCCGACAGCAGCCAGGGGAATGGCTGAAAATATCATCAGGGCCTGCTTTAAAGAATAGAAAGCAAAATATAATAGGATAAGTATGGTGATCAAAGCGATTGGTACTGCAATGCTGGAACTTCTCCTGGCTGCCTGGAGGTTTTCAAACTGTCCGCCATATGTAATGTAATATCCCGGAGGCAATGTCAATGAAGCTTCAAGGTTGTCATTAACTTCAGCAATGAATGATTCAATGTCCCTGTTCCGTACATTAATACCTATGGTTATCCTTCTTTTAGTATCATCCCTTGAAATTTGCATAGGACCATTCTGGATCCTGATGTCAGCAACCTGCTGTAATAATATCAATTCTTCAGAAGGCCTATTAACCCTAAGGTTCCTGATGCTCTGCAAATTATTCCGGCATTCTTCACAAAGACGAACAACCAGGTCAAACCGTCGTTCTCCCTCATAAACAATACCTGCAGATTCCCCGGCAAAAGCGATCCGGATGATGCGATTGATATCATTGATATTCAGTCCATAGCGGGCTAATCGATCTCTCTTGTATTTGATCAATAGTTGTGGCAGCCCAATGATTTGTTCTACCTTGACATCGCCAGCGCCTTCAATACTTTGAATGAATGCCGCCGCTTCATTGGCTTTCTCGTATAATATTTCAAGGTCCTCACCGTAAATCTTAACTGCAACATCAGCTTTCACTCCTGTCATCAACTCATTAAAACGCAATTGAATAGGCTGTGTGAATTCGAAAGATACACCCGGTAAAACGGACAATGCGGCTTTCATTTTATCCACCAGCTCCTCCCTGGTCTTTGCAGAAGTCCATTCCTTTTTTGGTTTGAGGATGATCATGATATCAGCATCTTCGACAGCCATTGGGTCGGTTGGAACTTCGGCTGTACCGATCTTAGAGACAACTTCTTTTACCTCCGGGAATTGATCAAGCAGGATCTTCTCGGCCCTGGTACTACTTTCCACACTTTCACTTAGGGATGATCCCGGGACCAATGCCATCTGTGCAGCAAGATCACCTTCTTCAAGTGTTGGAATAAATTCGCCACCCATTTTGGTGAAAAGGAAAAAAGTAAGGCCAAGGACAATGCCTACAACCGATAGCAACAGTCCTTTTCGATGCAGGGAAAACTCAAGCACGGGCTGATGGGCATTTTGCAGGAAACCAACGATCCTGTCAGCAATGGTCCGTTTTTGCTTTATATCCTTGTTTAAAAACAATGATGACATAACCGGAACATAAGTAAGTGAAAGCAGCAAAGCACCCAGCAGGGCAAATATTACTGTTTGCGCCATAGGCTTAAACATCTTACCTTCAATTCCACTAAACGAAAGAATTGGCAGGTATACGATCAGGATAATCAGCACACCAAAAACTGCAGATTTACTGACCCTGGATCCAGCCTTGTAGATATTTTCATCCAGTGTCTGCTGTGATATCTTTTCCTTGAACCCACTTTTGTATATCTGGTAGATGATCCCTTCGACAACAATTACCGAGCCATCTACAATAAGGCCAAAGTCAATGGCACCAAGGCTCATCAGGTTGGCAGACACATTGAAAAGGTTCATCATTGAAAAAGCAAATAGCATTGAAAGTGGAATGACTGAGGCGACGATCAACCCTGCCCGGTAATTACCAAGCAGCAGGATCAGGATAAATATCACGATCAGGCCTCCTTCAATCAGGTTAGTGCGAACGGTCTTGATGGTCTTAGAGATCAAATCTGCCCTGTTGAGATAAGCTTGAATCTTAATCCCTTTTGGAAGCATTTTTTCAACCTGTAGGATCCTTTCTTCCACATCTTTAATAACCTGTGCTGTGTTAGCACCCTTCAGCATCAAAGTGATGCCACCTACTGCTTCACCTTTTCCATCTTTGGTCATGGCCCCAAACCGGGGTGGGGCATTGATCCTGACCTCGGCAATATCCCTGATTAAGATCGGGATGCCCTGAATGTTTTTTACAACGATTTGCTCAATAGCTTCTTTATTTTCAACAATGCCCTCAGCACGGATATAATAAGCGTTTGGCCCTTTTTCAATATAACTGCCGCCTGTGTTTTGATTGTTCTCCTGCAGGGCATTGAAGATCTCCGTTAAGGTCAGATCCATACCCACCAGTGTCCTTGGTACTATTGAAACCTCATATTGCTTGAGAAAACCTCCGAAACTGCTTATCTCTACTATACCTGGAATGCCCGAAAGGTGCCTTTTTACGATCCAATCCTGAATGGTCCTGATCTCCATTGGAGTATAAACCTCTTCATATCCCGGTTCCGGCTCTAACACATACTGGTATATTTCACCCAGTCCTGTTGTTACCGGCATCATCTCTGGTTTACCATAACCTTCGGGGATATTCGCTTCAGCCATCTTGATCTGCTCACTGACCAGCTGCCGGGCAAGGTATTGATCAACATTATCCTTAAAAACAATGGTCACCACCGACAGGCCAAAACGGGAGATGGAACGGATCTCTACCACATCCTGGATATTTGCCATGGAGATCTCAACCGGGTAAGTAATAAATTGCTCTACTTCCTGGGGAGCAAGTGAGGGGGTTACTGTTATCACCTGGACCTGGTTATTGGTAATATCGGGTACAGCATCGATAGGAAGAATAGTAAAGTTGTAGACACCCCAGGCAATAAGGGCAATAGTCAAAATCCCTATGATCAGTTTATTCTTTAAAGAAAAGTCTATTATCTTTTCAATCATCCTTGATTAATCAGTTAGTAATTCAAGTGGTCTCCGGTATTTGGCCGGGTCTTTTTTAAACTCGCTGACAGAAACGCCTGCAACGCTTTTAAATTGGGTACTAAGGTATTGGACGCTGCTATATGCCATCATGTAAGCAATCTCACTGAGAGTAAGGTCCTCAGCCTGTATCAATTCCTTAACTTTTTCAATTTTATGCAGAATAATATATTTCTCAAGGGTTATTTTCTCATGCTTAGAAAACAAGGTGGATAGATGCTGATAAGACATGTTAAATTTCTCCACCAGGAAATCTGAATTTCTCACCATGCTGTTGAAAGTGGAGTGATGAACCAGGTCCATAACTGCTTTCTTAATCTGCTCAACAATTTGCTTTTCTCTATCCCTGATGATCTCAAATCCATTTTCTTCCAATAAATGATGTATCTCCGAATATTTCACCTTCCCTTCATCATAACTTATGGTAATCTCACCAAGCTGAATGTCCTTTACATCAACATTAATATTTTTCAACTCCTGCTTAATCAACCGGATACAACAGTTGCACGACATGTTTTTAAGGAAAATGGTCTCTGTAATTTCTGGCATTATAAAAGTTAAATAAAAATAAATATCTTTGTAAATAAAATCCTGACAGTCAGGGAGTCTAGTTCGCTTAAAGTCAGTTATTTATAATAATTCCAAATAATTAGCGTTTATTATTAAAATCAAAATTATGAAAAATAGCCGATTAATCTTAATAGTACCGGTTTTTATAATGTTGGTTATCGTTTTGATGCAATGCAAACATGATCCGGTGGTACCAGAAACACCACCTGAAGGAGGGAATGGTAACGGTGGAAATGGTAACATCCCCTGTGATACGCTGGATGTTACATACGCAGGATCGGTAGTACCTATTTTTGAAGCTTATTGTAATGCATGTCATAGTGGTGCTACTCCACAGGCAGGTATTGATTTAACCAATTATGAGCATGTTGCTACTATTGCACAAACAGGCCAGCTTGTAGGAAGCATCAATCATATATCAGGCTTTTCTCCAATGCCGAAAGACGGAAATAAGCTTAGCTTATGCGAAATCCGGACTATTGAGATCTGGTTAAATGACACCACGTTCGTCGGCCCTGATCCCGGGCACCCATGTGATCCGGATACTATTTATTTTGAACGAGACCTACTACCAATATTACAATCTGCCTGTGCACAGCCTGGCTGTCACGATGCTATCACCCAACAAGATGGCGTCCGATTAACAGATTATGCCTCAGTAATGGCAACAGGGAAGATCAAGCCTGGTGATCCGGAAGACAGCGAATTATATGAGGTTATTACTGATCCAGACCCGGATAAAAGAATGCCTCCACCTCCAAATTCAACTTTACCAGCTGATCAAATTGCGATGGTCGAAAAATGGATCCAACAAGGTGCTCAAAATTTATTTTGTGATGATGAAGAATGTGATACAACTAATGTTACCTATTCTACCGTTGTTGAACAAATTATAAATCAACATTGTTATGGTTGTCACAACAATGGCAACCCTTTAGGTGGGTTGAGCCTTGAAGGATATGATAAGGTTGTAAGTATTGCCAATGATGGGCGACTAATGGGAACCATCACTCATGAACCAGGTTATCCGGCAATGCCAAAGAATGGGATGAAATTGAGTGATTGTAAAATATTGTTAATTGAAACATGGATCAATAATGGCTTACCTAACTAAAAGAGCTTTTATAAATTTGACCTGGTTGATGCTGGGTATGATAAGCATATCACTGAGTGGCTGCTATTACGATAACGTTGAAGAGCTTTATCCGGCAGCCCCAGCCTGTGATACAACTAATGTGACCTTTTCAGGAACGGTAAAGCCGATTATTGATGATTATTGTGTGACCTGTCATAGCGGACAGGCGCCTTCCGGGAATGTAAGATTAGAAACTTATGTTGATATTTCAGCAGCAGGTGCTATCCCTCCAGGAACATATGGAAGTCTTTATGGTACCATCACTCATGCTGAAAACAACAGTCCAATGCCCAAAGGAGGCGGAAAACTGTCAGGTTGCAGTATTGCTCAGATAAAAACCTGGATCGACAACGGAATGCCAGATAATTAGCGCAAGGCGAAACTGACAACTGACAACTGAGAACTGACAACTCAACAATATAACAGTATAGCACTATGTCTAAATGGCTCAAAATAATAGGTGTCCTGGCAGGAATTGGAATCATCGCTGCTGTCCTGGTTTTCGTATTTGTGATCAACAAGTCGCATCCTGACTATGAAAAGGAAGATGCAGCATATATTTTAGAAGCTAAGGTACTATTTGATCAATATCGCTCTGGCTTTGAGGCCGCCAATGAAAAATATCTTGGAAAAGTCATACAAATCACAGGAAATTTAAATAAAGTTGAAATTGCTGATTCAGCAGCAATAGCAATTTTTGTATTTGAAGAAGGGATGTTTGGTGATGAAGGAATTCGATGCACCATGATGTCAAAATTCAATGATCAATGCAAGTTACATCCAATAAATACAGAAATAACGATCAAAGGGTACTGCACCGGTTATAATGAGACTGATGTGGTTTTGAGTCATTGTTCAATAGTATTAAGTATTAAGTAGTGAGTAGTGAGTATTAAGTAGTGAGTAGTGAGTAGTGAGTAGTGAGTAGTGAGTAATTAGAAAATAGTAAATAGTCAATAAATATTAATATCATGAAAAGAACAATCGTATTTTCAATAGTCCTCTTAGCATTAACAGCTACGACCTTTGGTCAGAAGTACCTGACCAAGAATGGAATGATCAAGTTTTATTCCGAAACACCAATGGAGACGATACAAGCTGTCAACAAACAGGTAAACTGTGCGTTGGACACGGAAACAGGTGATATGGTGTTTAAGGTTTTAATCAAAGGATTCGAGTTTGAGAAAGCATTGATGCAGGAGCATTTTAACGAGAACTACATGCATTCAGACGAGTATCCAAACTCAACATTCAAGGGTAAGGTTATGAATATTAATGAGATTGATTTTCTCACTGATACCAAGCATGAGGTGACAGTTGAAGGTGAGCTCACCATCAAAGGGGTAACTAAAAAGGTTTCTGAAAAAGGGACCCTTGAAATGAAAGACGGAAAGATCATGACTGTTGCTGTATTTCCAGTTAAGCTCAGTGAATATGATGTAAAAATTCCAAAAGCAGTTATCGATAATATATCTGAATCAGTTGAAGTTACCGTTGATGTTGCCCTTGAGAAGTACCAAAAGTAATTTTAGTATGAGAATATATATATTCATTTGTACGCTTTCCTTTTTCCTCCTTCCTCTTCACGCTTTATATTCACAGGATGACCTGATGAATTTGCTGGATGATGATGTGCCAAGTATTGATTATACAAATGCCACTTTCAAGGCTACCCGTATAATTTTAGGGCAATCCATTGAAAACCCGGCCAATGGGAACCTGATCTTTATGATCTCTCACCATTTCGGAAGGATCAACTCAGGGTGGTATGAGTTTTTTGGACTGGACCAGGCCAATATCAGGCTGGGGTTTGAATATGGCATCACTGATTGGCTGGCTGTTGGTATTGGCAGGACATCCTATCAGAAAACTTTTGATGGTTTCGTTAAAGCGAAGGTATTAAGGCAAAGTAAAGGTGCCAGGAAGATGCCAATTTCCCTGTCCTATTTCGGCAGCATGTCTATTATTTCACTGAAGTGGGAAGAGCCAGAAAGAGAAAATTACTTTTCCTCAAGATTACAATATGCTCACCAGATTCTGATCGCAAGGAAGTTTAACCGCTGGTTGTCATTGCAGCTAATGCCTTCAATGATCCACAGGAACCTTGTTCTGACCACAGAAGACGAAAATGATGTTTTTGCTATCGGAGTTGGTGGCAGGGTAAAAGTATCCGACCGTATAGCTCTGACTGGAGAGTACTACTATTTGCTTCCCGGAAAAACGGCAGATGATTTCACCAATTCCTTATCATTTGGGGTGGATATTGAAACCGGCGGACATGTGTTCCAGCTCTACCTCACAAATTCGTTAGGCCTGATTGAACAGCAGTTTATACCCATAACAACAGGTTTGTGGAGCAAAGGGGATATACATATTGGATTTAATATTTCCAGAACATTTGTACTTAAGAGAAAGAAAGAGTTTAAAGATTAATCGTTTGTAGTCCCTTTTTACCCGGCATTCGCCTGTAAAGGTTTACTTCTCTTTTCAATTTGCTTGATCAGGTCCCTGAAGATAAAAATATGAAAGGGCAGGAAATTGTACCAGTAAATCCTGCCAGCAAAGCCTTTTGGCTCAAAATACGCATGCACACTAAGTTTATTTAATCCTTCATAGCTGTCAATATTGAATTCAAGCCAGGCCTTCCCAGGTAATTTCATCTCGGCTCTTAGCAGCAGCAATTTATCTTTAACAATATTTTCAACACGCCAGAAGTCAATGACATCATTTATTCTCAGGTCATGATAGCTCCTTCTTCCCCGGGAAGACCCAACACCCAAGGCAATTCTATCGATCAAGCCTCTCAGCTTCCACATCCAGTTGCTGTTAAACCATCCCATTTTACCTCCTATATGACAAAAAGAATCGAAGAGGCTGGCAGCACTATTATAGGTTAGCAGACAATAGGAGCTTGTATAAACCGGAGGCGGATCCAGTTGATGTAATTTAATGGCAAGATTATAATCGCGCGGATACGCATCCGACCATCTGCTGGTAATTTCGTCTCTCTTTTCTTGCTGTATTGCTCGGATTAAAGCGGTTTTTATTAATAATGGATCAAAGGCCAGGTAATTCTTGATATCATTATTGATACAAATGACTTCATTCTTGCAGCCCTGAACAAGCACTTTCGTGATAGGTCCCGGAACCGGTGTGAGCAGGCTGGCAATATAGCCATACAGTGCAGTATTTGTAATCAGGGCTGGTAAAAAGATCCGTTTTTTCCCTAATACCTTGGCAAGCAAACGTAACATCTGATCATAAGTAACCACATCATACCCGCCAATATCAAAACTTTTTCCAGATGTATCTTCAATCTCTAAAACACCAACCAGGTATTTTATCACATCCCTGATAGCAATTGGTTGGCTTTTGGTTTTTGCCCAATATGGGATAAAAAATATTGGCGTGTTTTCCACCAGGTTTCTTAATATCTCATAGGACGCACTTCCGGAGCCTATGATCATCCCTGCCCTGAGTACTGTTACCGGGACATTCCCCTTCGAAAGTGTTTCAGCAACCTGAAGCCTGCTGCGCAGATGTGGAGATAACTTTCCCCTTACATCGCCCAGTCCACTCAGGTAAATTATCCTTTTTACCCCCTGTTCTTCAGCAACTCTTCTAAAATTATCTGCAACTTCAATATCTACACTTTCAAATTCCTTGTGTCCCAGTAAAAGGGAGTGTATCAGGTAATATGCAGTATGGATTCCTTCGAGCGCCCCGGATAACTGATCAGGATTTTTTGCATCGGCCAGAACCACTTCGGTATCAGGCCATCGTTCCTGATAACCAGATGATTCCGAGCGAACCATCACACGCACCTTGTACCCCCTGTCAACCAGTTCGGGTACTAAGCGTCCACCAATATAACCTGTTGCACCGGTCACAAGCACTTTGCCCAGATGAGGCTGAGGCACAGTAGGTAAATCGTGTGTAAACCTTGTCTCAGACAAGGGCTCTATTGATGTGAAAGAATTCTCATTCATATGACATTCAAAGCAATCTATATAAATATATAAATATTTTCGCTATATTTACTGATAAGCTAAACTAATTAGTTATGAAATTACCTCAATCCTTCCGGAACTGGACTTCACTTGCTGGAGCCACGATTACAATAATCAGTTTTTCAATGATTGTATTCTTGTTTATTATCTCAGCCATTTTTGAACAGGGCGGAGGTTCATACCTGGGACTATTTATCTACATCGTTTTGCCGGTAATAATGGTTATCGGACTCATCCTGATCCCTATAGGCATGTTGGGCAAGTTGCGTAGGGACAAGAAAAAAGGCATGGTGGAAGAAAAGAAATGGCCTTATATCGATTTTAATTATTACCGGCATAGAAATGCTTTCATGATATTTTCTGTAGGGACAACTATCTTTCTGTTAGTATCCGCTGTAGGATCTTATGAGGCTTTTCATTATTCAGAATCAGTTGAGTTTTGTGGTACCTTATGTCACAAGGTTATGGAACCAGAATATGTGGCTTATCAAAACTCCCCCCATGCAAGGGTATCCTGTGTTCAATGCCATGTTGGCTCAGGTGCAGATTGGTACATGCGTTCAAAGCTATCCGGCCTGTACCAGGTCTATGCAGTAACCGTGGGAAGTTATCCTCAACCCATTCCTACACCGGTAAGAAATCTGCGGCCTGCACGTGAAACCTGCGAAACCTGTCATTGGCCTGAGAAGTTTTATGCAAGGCAATTATTAGTGGAAAAGCATTATCTGCCTGATGAGGAAAATACAGAATGGGACATTTTCCTACAAATGAAGACAGGGCCCAGAAACAGTGCTCTGGGATTGGCTGAAGGCTGCCATTGGCATATTAATCCGGATATTGTCGTGGAATATAAAACATTGGAGGACAGCCGGGAGTTTATTCCATGGGTAAAATATACAAACAAGAAGACCGGCGAGACTTCTATTTACCGCTCTCAGGATACTATTCTGACAGAGGGGCAGTTAGATGCCCTGGAAACACGTGTTATG
Organism: uncultured Bacteroidales bacterium; assembly: GCA_963753055.1. GTDB lineage: Bacteria > Bacteroidota > Bacteroidia > Bacteroidales > B18-G4 > JAUWGC01. The sequence goes on from CAVWAP010000009.1 coordinate 30,765, forward strand.
GATTGCATGGATTGTCACAACCGGCCTTCACATGATTACCATACACCCGAGTACTTTATCAATGATGCAATAACAGCAGGCATTATTCCAAAAGAATTACCTGATATTAAAAGTGTTGCCATGGATATACTTAATGTGGACTTCCCGACGAAGGACAGTGCAATGAAGTATATTGAAAGTGAGGTTAACATGTATTATGAGATCATGCATGAAGAGATCTTCATGGAAAGAAAAGAACTTGTTGATCAAGCTATTGATGGAATAAAGGCAGAATTCAATAAAAATATTTTCCCATATATGAAAGTTAACTGGAAAGTATACCCTAATCATATCGGGCACCTTGAATTCAACGGTTGTTTCAGATGTCATAATGACCAGCATGCAAGCAATGATGGCAAAGTGATTTCCATGGATTGTAATCTATGCCACACCATTGTCGCGCAGGGCGCCCCGGATACCTTACAGGTAACTTCAATTGACAAAGCACTGGAATTTGTACATCCCAATGATCCGAACCAGGGCTGGAAAGGGAAATTATGTGTGGATTGTCACAAAGAGCTTTACCAATAGAAGAAGGGAATTATCCTTTTTTTCCGGCTTTTTTGATCTTATATAACTGGATAACAGCATACATATAATGCCCCCAGACACCTGCCAGCATTATTATCAGCGTGATGATCATCCATAGGGGGGCAATAGGCGTCCATAATTCTCTATGGGGCCCTTCTCTCCTTTCAGAATGTTTGTGAAGAGCCCAATCGATTTTTGCAGATGCTTCCAGGTTCCCGTACTCATAGTGTTCTTCTATACGGGCAATCACTTTAATCATACCTGTTGAATCACCAATAAGGTTCAAAGGGAATTCCATACTGCCACGACCGTCCTCTTCCAGCCAACCTTCCTCGATGGGCATCAGGTTAAACATTCGTGGAACGAAGAGATAAATATCGTCATCGGCAAGGGGGATCTCTGACCCATCAATATCAATCACTCCACCTTCATACTTGATCATTTTTACAGAGTCTTCAATGACAAAGGAGATATTGATCCAGGCATCCTTGATGGCAAGCTCAGCCTCCGTCATTTCAAAACGATCATTACCATCAAAGCTGGAAGTAAATGTCATGTAACCTTCTTCGTTAAAGGGCAGTTTCATGGCAGGATCAATTGTCAATACAGCTTTGCCTTCCTCATTCGAATTAACAGTCCCAAGTTCAAGATTACCAGTATCTGTAGCCACAAAAAATGTGACCGGTGCATCAATTACCGGTATTTCACCGGAATCATCTTCTGCGGTCATGCTTGCCACCAGAGTTCTTACATCTTTGGCATACTTCCATGAGCTGAGCTCCATATTAATCTCCAGTTTTTCTGTCTCCGAGGCCTGCGATCTATGAATTAGTACTCCTGAAATCAGAAAACAAACGGAAATCAATAAATATTTTTTATTCATTTGAATCATCATTGGGGATATTTAACCAATACTTTCTTGAACAGTGTATTCATTTTTCTTTTTTTTAGCTTCATGCTCCTCATCTGAAACCTGAATGACAGGCACAAATCGAGTTGCAATGGTAAAGAAGAGGCAGAAAGCAGCTACTCCACCCAGGGTCAGCACCCATTCAACCCATGTGCCGCTATAGTGAACCCAATCGGGTCGAATGTCCTGCACAGGTATATAAGGAGATTCAAGGGTAGGAACAACGATCAGGTATCGGTTGATCCACAGGGCCACGACCACAATCACCGCAGTGAATGTAATCAGAGGTATGGTTCGGAACCTGGGAATCGCGATTACGATCAATGGCAATAATACACCAGCATAGTTTGAAAAGATAAACAGCCAGAAATATCGCTCAAACAAAATACTGATAAGCTGTTCATCATTTTTCTCTGAGCCATACCACTTCGTCAGGTATTCACTGAAGGTAAAGTAACCAAAGAAAGCCGCCAGTACCATTAGTATTACACCGACATTCACAAAATGCTTTTTTGTCAGGTATTTCTCCAGGTGGTAAATCCTTCGATAGACCCACATGGCTATGATAAGCACCCCGACTCCGGAATACACTGCAGCGATAACGAAATAGGGCCCGAAGATGGTACTATGCCATCCGGGCTGTAATGTAACACTGAAGATCCAGGCCAATACTGAATATACGATAATGGCTATGGCAATAACCATGGCTGCCATGATATCCGTTGCACGGTTAAGTCTTTTCTTTTGCTCCGGAAGGCCAGTATAACCAAGAGCGAGGATTTTATAAAACTTCTTCCGCCATTTAGGCACATTCAGGTTTTCAAAATCTCTCAAATTTGCAATATCCCTCAGGAGCGACATATATAGGAAAATGATACAGCCAAAGATATCTGTTGATATGGCGATAACGTCCCAGGTGATGGGCGACTGAATACGTCCGAAGAGAACCAGGTAATGCAGGCGGTCGAGCCGGCCGATACAAAGAAGGATATACAATGGTCCGATCAGCAGGGATATGATTGTGATTAATTCTGCAATCCTGATGATGGGTTGCCGCCATTGCGTCCGGAACAGGTGCATTGTGCCGGATATTAACGCACCAGCATAGCTAATCCCCATGAAAAATATAAAATTCACAATATAGATTCCCCAAACCACATTATCACGCATACCCGTTACAATATGGCCCTCCAGGATCTGGGTGACAAGTGCAAAGATCCCGAGTAACACAAGGAATACCAGGAAAATGATCCAGATGATAGCGACTTTTCCAGGCCGTTCAAATTGAGGCCTGAACTCATTCAGCATGGTTATTGTCTTTTCTGATGTCTTACTTTCCATTCCTCTTGCTTTTTACGTATGGTGTATCATCATAGCGGTCTAATATCTCTTCGTCAATCCCGTCAAAACCTCTGTCAACCGGGAACTGACGATTAACTGGCGGCAGGTAATATACACTGGGCCTGGTGCCCAGATTCTCCAGGTGACGGTACCCTGCCCTGTCGCGGATCAATTCACTGAAACGAACTGTCTCGGAACCATTGGTTACGGCATCTTCATAAACGTCACCGAAATAGATCACGCCCATCGGACAAGCTTCAACACAATATGGCAGTTTGTTTTCTTTAAGCCTGTCAGCACAGAAAACACATTTTGATACCGTTCCTTCCGTGCCAGGTACTGACGATTCAGGTGAGTATTGAATAGGTGATTCATATTCTTCGTGGTGCTTCCAGGCGAAATTTCTCGCTGAATAAGGGCAACCTGTCATACAAAATTTACAACCAATGCACCGGTCTTTATCAACCAGAACGATCCCATCATCTCTTTTATAAGTTGCACCAACGGGACAGACACTCACGCAAAGCGGGTTGTCGCAATGATAACAAGGCTTTGGGAACCAGTAAGGTGCAGATTTTTCTGTATCCTGCATCAGAAGGATTTTCATGTATTCATGATTGGCAGGCAGATGATGCCCTTCCTGGCACTCCTCCACACATTTTCGTGCATTTTTACATTTTGCCAGGTCGATAACCATGACAAATTTCTTGTTTTTAATGCCTTCCCTGGCCTCCTTTTTGATGACATCGATATGCTTAATACTGGCCCTGTCAACTTCAACAACTTTGCCGTCAGTGGTGAGGACCTTGACTTTATCGCCTGATTCAGGCTCACCCGCACAAGAGGACAATAGTTTGCCACCAGCGAGTGCTCCCGCACCAACCAGCAGTCCTGCCCTAAGAAAATCCCGACGGGAGTTGTTTTCTTTTTCTTTGTTCTTACTCACCTTATGTATTTATTTAGATAGATTAATATATGCTTGTAAAAAAAAGGCTTGCACAGAAATCAATGCCAGCCTGTGATCATTGCACGGAAGCTAGCACCTGGCTCTTTGGATATGGTACAAAAATAAACATGGATAACCATGAAAACTGAGAGGATAAATCCAGCTATAATGTGTATCAGGTCGGTAAAATGGATACCGCTGGTTCCCAAAATCCTGTTGATAAAGATCAGATCCGGTAAAAGTAATGCCCAGCCTGTTAAAAACAATAAGGGCATGATTATATACATAATCAGAAGATAGGATAGTTTTTGCATTGGATTGAATTTCCTCTTCTCATTTATTTTAAATGGGGCTTCCTCTCCTTTAAATATTCCGATGGTATAGTATCTGAATTGCTTTGTAAGCCTTTTTAACCGCCCTTTTTTCTTCATTTTATAGTACTTGCCATTAGGTGTAAAAAGATTCCCGAAGACAAACAGCAAGTAACTCACAGTTAATATGATACCACATATATTATGCATAGAAACTGCAAGGTTGAATGTCATGATCGAGAAATCAGGATTGGAATATTGCAGACTAATGCCTGTAATTATAAGGATCAGGCAAAGGACGGCATTAAGCAAATGCCAGAGGCGAACCCAGATTGGATATAAATATACCTTATCCATCTTCATTTAGCTTACGTTTAGTTTTGATTCTAAGAAAGAAATGGAATAAAATCCCCAGTAGTACCATTCCAAAAATGACAATGCTGCCAAAGTTTAAAAAGTAATTCCTGTTGGCACCGATCACATAAGAATCTGATAAAATGGTTGCATTAAAAAATCCCAGGTTATTACGTTTTTCCTGTGACTGAAATTTATATAATGATGCCATCAGTATTGAATTCTGTGAATGACATTCTACACATAACCTCACAGCTTTATCCTTATTCTGAATATTATGTGCAACAAGAATGTCATTGTTTAGCTCTGCATGGCACTCTATGCATCTAACATTTCGAAAATGCAGGCGCTGGTTAGGCAGCCATTCGTGAGTTGTAAGGATATTGGGATTTTCTCTGTCAGTCATCAGCTGATACTTATCGATATCTGCATGACAACTAAGACAGATGATATTATCATAAGTGATAATGTCCTTTATAGGAATATCAGTTCTTGCGCTAATATGGTACGAATGGGGATTATGGCACATCCAACACGTAAAATCCTCCTCGTGCAATCTAGAATGAACACTTTTTTCATATTCTTCATTGATCTGTTCAAATTGGTAGTCTGCAAAATTCTCATCCCCTTCATGACAATCCAGACAGCTGTACTTAAGCTCCATGCGGAGTTCACCTGGATGTGGAAAGGTTTCATATTCGTAGGAGTGGCAATCGATGCATTTGAATGACCTGTGGTTCGAATGATAGTAGTCTGCACTATCAATGACGAAGTAAGGATTCATCCTTTCTTTCACATCTTTCTCTATCCAATCATTATAATAGTAGTATTTCTGATGGCCGTGGCACTTCAGGCAGAGGTTATTCTCCTCAAAGTAGCGCGTTTCATCATTACTATCCTGCCCCAGAACCAATGTGGCAGGGAACGATAGACAAAGAATAAGAAGGAAGTAAGATACCGAATGTTTAATGTAGGTACTCACTGTGTTTTATTAAATGTTATTTCTTCATTGTCCGCATGAAATTGACAATGGCCCAACGATCTTCTTCATCTGTAATCTTCTTTTCAAAATTGGGCATTTCATCTCTTCCAACAAAAGACTTAAAGTAAATTGCGCCTTCAGATTGGCCTTGAAAATCTTCAGTTGAGAAATCACCTGGAAAAGTTTCCAGTTGTGCTGCTTTGGGTCCATCACCTAATCCCAGGTTGCCATGGCATGATTTACAGTGCTTTGACCAGAGCATTTTACCAACTTTCATAATGCTGGCATCATCTACATAAGGATTTTCCATTTTCTCGTATTTGGCCGGAACTTCCCATGGGCCACCTTTTTTCTGATCCTGTGGCATGCTGAATGCCATAACAACCAGACCAGCTGTGATAACAGCAAGTATTGCTAAGATATTTTTTGATTTTTGCATAGTTATATTTATTAAATTAATAGTTATTCATTTAGAAACTCCATAAACGTGTAATATTGAAACCGATCATGATGTCGCCCTTGGTCCAGTCATTCTGGTTAAAAGCAACATTATATTGCGGTACAAGGAAATTGGCTGTGCCTACAAAGAACTGAAAAGCATGTGTGCTTGTCGCTATCTCCCAGCCAATGTTCATATTTGGTTTTGGGGGATCGACCAATGGTACATTTTCCGCAATGGCTTCCGTATTAACAGGCCAGTCAAAATTAATGATCACTGATGATTGAGGAGAAACCCTTGCCCTTCCATTAAAATGAACGCCCCATTTATCATGTTCCTGTGTTGGTTCAACTTTATTGAAGTGCGAAAAACTACCTCCAACAGCCAGCGTGAGCCAATCAGTGAATTTCCTTGTTACGATAAACTGTGTAAAATAAGACAGGCGATTGGTGAACTTATAGTCTTTGCCAAAATATGATTCATTCTGGGCATTGATGGCAAGGTCACCGAAATATGTCACCGATACAGGTATTTTGTTGTCCCTTGTCTGTTTTAAGATATTTACTTTCAAAGTAAAATCCTGCAACTTATAATTCTTGGTGGTCCCAAAGCCAACCTGCAACCAGTCAAGAATGCTGTAATTTGCACCCATACGGATATTAGATGCTCCATATATTCCCCAGAGGTCAGAAATCCCATTATCAACCGGGCCAAATCTGTGCTGAATAAAAAACTCCAGCGTTTTTGCCGTTGGGATATGTACAGTTTGCCCGTCGATGATATATCCACTGGCATACATTCTTCTTTCAGGTTTTTTCTCTGATTTGTTACCAAAAGCGGTTGTCCAAAGGTCATAACCCTGACCAAACATTGACAGGTTAAAAAGAACAAGGATGAGAATTGTGTATAGTCTTTTCATGGTATAATAATTGATGGATCTATTCATATAATTAATTATCTAATGCGCCCTGCTCTATCCACTTCAGGATATATGCATCATCGCCCGGCTGAGCATAGGCCTTCATACTGCCAAATCTGACACTTGTATACAGAGAACTACTTTCCGGATCATCAACATTTACAAATCCGCCTGACATAAGCGCGTTATAAGACTTGTCGGCTACCAGATTGGGAGATGGGCCTCCGTTATCATGGCATCCACTCATATTACAACTGCGATCAAAAATTGGCTGGATGTGGTTTGAATAGCTTACCACCTCTGGCATCTCAGGATCATCTGGAACAATCCATTCATATTCGCAGGATTGTATAAAAAGTGCACTGATTAATACCAGGACTGTTACTTTAATGAACTTGACCATATCTTATACTTTTAGTTGTTGTTAAAATACAAAAAAAAAGCTTCAACCGGATGAAGCTTTTTTTATTTATTCACTCATCTCTTACTGCAGAGATTCAATTGAATTTTCAAGTAACTTCTTGGCATATTTAATATTGTGCATGCCACCACTCCTGTCTTCTTCAACAAACTTAAAGTTATAGATTCCACCAGCCTGGTTCATAGTCATGTTTCCAGGAATAGCAGAATAGGATGAATCCATTACACCCTGGGTTATCAGAATACCTCCCAGGTCATGTAGTAGAACTTCCAGTTCTTCAGCCCATTCTTCAGCTGCATCAGCTAAATCATCCGTATTTTCATGGCATTCAACACAACCGGCAGTACTCAATTCATCATGTCCATGATATAAATAAGTCATGCCCCATGTATGTCCTCCTGCCTGGCTTCCGTATGGTTCGGCCATATGACAGGTAACACATGTATTTTCAATACTGGAGTGTGGATGGTTGCTATAGCCGGAGCCAATCTCATAGCCGGCAGTACCTGCAATCATTGGACCTTGAGGTCCGTGGTGAGGACCGTAACGGCTACTGGTTACTTCAACCATGGCAGTTGGAGTAGCTGGATCTAAAGCTGGATCCGGAACCCTGGCCTGGTGACAGTTCAGACATACATTGGCTGTACCCTGATCTGAGGTTTCACCGTTAATCCACCATGCTACAGGAGCTGTACTTCTGAGAGCCCAGTCTGATGACGTGTAAGTCTCATGAATGTTGTGGCATGTGAAACAGTTTACCGGGGTTGGGTTTGAAATAGTTGCTGTAGTTTCCATCTCACCGGTTTGCAGTACTTCACGGTATCCCATACTGGTATGGCAAGGTGCACAATCTGAACCATTTCTTTCATAAGTTCCGCCGTTAAGGTGACCTGATGCTGAATATTGTATCTGCCTGGCCAGGATATCTTCGTTAAAATTATGACATTGCCCACAAGTTTGCACTCCGGATTCCCCCTGAGGTCCTTGCTCGCCTTCTTTTGTACAACTGGCAACGAAAACGATCATTGCGACGAAGAAAGCCGGAACGATAAGCATGAATAAATTCGTCTTTTTCATAATGGGTGATTTTTAGTTTTATTATGGTTTATTCTATTTTGTTATTTATTCGCATGCCAATATTAAATAATTGTTAATTCCCAGTAAATATTTAAACATTGATATATTTACGAGCGACTATGAGATCACATCAATGAATATCTGATATACTTCAATACATTCATGACAAATATCATTGACGGTAATTCATATGATTAACTGTCAGACAATTATATTTTTGAATAAATCGATAAGAGTAAAGGAAAAAATAATTTAGAATAACTATAAATTCGGGGAATAAGGTATTTTAACCTGTTTCACTGATATTGATCAGGGCTTTTTCATTCAATATTTTTATCTCATCCTTACTGACTGAAATAAACTCTGCATCCTTAAAATCTTTTAAAATCCGGATGACACTCTCCTTGGTCATGGACGACATATCAGCAAGGTCCTGACGGGATACTGTAAGGTAGAATGGATTGGTTTTATAAATTGCCTTATTGAGATATAGCAATGTATCGGCAATACGACCGGGCATATGCTTTTGAGTTAGTGAAAGCAGTTTATCAAACATCATTTTATCCCGTTCGTTACCCTGTCTCAGAAGCTCATTTGCCAGCGTAATATTATTCTTTAAAATTTCATTAAAAACAACTGCATCAATAAAACAAGCATGAGTTTCTTCCACTGCGGTAGCAGAAAAATGGTGACGGAAATCCGTGTACATCCCGGGGCCACCAATCATATTTCCAGGTATTACAAGCTTCAGTATCAGGTTCTTATTATTATATCCTTCGATAAATATCCTCACCAGGCCACTGGTTATACAGGCAATATGAGTCAGTGAGGTACCTTGCTTAAACAGGTTTTCACCACGGTTAAACTTAACCTCATACCTGGTTTCATTGATCTTCATCAATTCATCTTCAGAAAGGAAATCGAAGAAGTCAATTTTACGCTTGCACTTAGTACAGTCCCGAAGTCTTAAAAATTGCGCCATGGCAGATATTTATCTACTTGATCTACAAAAATAAAAAAAAAGAGGCCATTGCACTAAGCCTCTTTTTAATTTTTGTTGGTATGTTAAGAAAGAACGTTAATTTTCTTTGTATAACTCAGATGCATCCACGTAAACAAGGTAGTCCTTTACAAAATTGTCCTGCATCCGAAATATGTTTAAAATAGTTTTTAATTTATCCTACTTGAATAAAATAAACCATTAACAGGCTTTTTTGTTCACCAGGGGTCGCAATAAATTAAGAAGTGCAGGGAATTCTATAAATTAACTGTCCTTCAGCTTGGATCTTTGATCCAAAAGTTTGTTTATTTCTTCCTCGGTCAGGCCGGGACTCTTAAGCATCTCATCAATTTTTTCAATATCATCAACTGCCTCAGTAAGTTCTTCAGTTGCTTCAGAAGGTTCAATTTCAGATTCCATGAAAGCATCATAGTCATCACCAAGCTCATTCATCAGCTGCTCAACCAACCCGGCTATCATATCTTTTACAGGCTCGCCAAATTTGTCGAGCAGCTCCTCGGAGATCTGATCCCTCATATTCTCATAGTTATTGATCAGGTATTCGAAATTCTGGTAAAAGCTCTTATCGATGCCCTGTAACTCGTCAAGCGATGTCTTTTCCTTCAACTTCTTGAACAGTTTGATCAGCAAGTCGAGATTCTCATGGAATGATCTGTCGTTCTCAGACATATATTAGTTTTTTTGCAAAATTAGTTCAATTTTTTCAAGCCAAAAAATTAAAGGCCATTTTATTCTATCTTTGGGTCATTAGATATAACCACGAAATATTAACGATGAGAAAAGGAATTTGTTTTTTATTATTTATTTTCACAGGCCTGATGGCGTTGCAGGCCCAGTCAATCAATCAATGGGTCACCAATCCTGATAGTGATGAAAAAGTCCTGGTGGGATATGGAAACCGCGATGGACTGCAAAGCAGTGATTTTCAAACTTATTTTGAAGAAGAATACAGTGCATATAATCCAAATGATACAGTTTGCGGTTACCTGCGAAATAATCTCGACAGTATAAATATTGCCATCGTAATGGGAACATGGTGTCATGACAGTCAGGAACAGGTACCCAGGTATTACAAAATCCTCGACCAAATTAAAATTGATCCCGAAAGCATTACTTTAATTGGTGTTGACAGAGATAAAAAGGGAGGTGAGGTAGATGTGTCTGGCATGGATATCCAGTTGGTTCCAACTTTCATTTTTTACAAGAAAAACAAAGAATTGGGGCGTATTATTGAAACCCCAATGACTACACTTGAAGAAGACATGATGCTCATTCTGAGAAATCAATAATATTAAAATGAGGGTCTTTTATAAAATAGCACCATTAAGGTCATATCTTGATAGAAAGGCTGATGATGGGAAGTCTGTAGGTTTTGTACCAACCATGGGTGCATTGCATGAGGCACACCTGTCATTGATAGAATATTCTGCTAATGACAATGACATCACCACAGCCAGCATATTTGTTAACCCGAAGCAATTTAATAATCCTGCAGACCTGGAACATTATCCCAGGATGCTGGACAAGGACCTTAAATTACTTCAAGAGAAAGGATGTGATGTAGTATTTGCTCCTTCGGTTGAGGAAATGTACCCGGAACCTGTATTAAAGGAATACGATTTCGGGCAGCTGGATAAGGTGATGGAAGGAAAGTTCAGGCCAGGGCACTTCAATGGTGTCGCCATTGTCGTAAAAAGGCTCTTTGATATAATAAAGCCGGATAAAGCTTATTTCGGGAAAAAGGACTTCCAGCAATTAACGATTATCCAGGAACTGGTACGTATAGAAAAATTACCAATTGAAATCATCCCCTGTCCTACTTTACGAGAGCCTGATGGCCTTGCCATGAGCTCCCGCAACATCCGTTTGACAGAATCACAACGTGCCGTGGCGGCAGGAATATACGCGACACTTCAGGATGTTAAAAAAGAGCTAAATCATAAGTCGATTGATGATATCAATAAACTTGTCAGTGATCGCATCAGCAGCATTCCTGAGATGAAGCTGGAGTATTTCGAAATTGTCGATTCTCATACTCTCATGCCAATATCTTCAAAACAAGATTGTCACCAATGTATTGCTTGTATTGCGGTATATCTTGGGGAAATACGTTTGATCGACAATATGATGTTAAATTGATTTTTTTGTAATTTTGCACAGCTATGCAAATAGAAATACTTAAATCCAAGATACACAGGGCAAGCATTACGGATGCTGACCTGCATTATGTTGGCAGTCTGACCATTGACGAAGACCTGATGGATGCGGCCAACCTGATTGAAAACGAAAGGGTTCATGTTTATAACATTAACAATAGTGAGCGTCTGGATACCTATGTGATAAAAGGTCATCGGGGTTCAGGCACCATAGGCTTAAATGGTGCGGCTGCCCGAAAAGCTGCGATTGGAGACCTGGTCATAATTGTATCTTACGCAACGATGGATTTTGAGCAGGCAAAGCAATTCAAACCCACCATTATTTTCCCGGACAAAAACAATAAACTGAAGTAGTTTTTTGAAGAAGAAAATCATATCCGTAATTAATTATCTGTTTTTCTTGCTGATAGGGGTTCTTTTCCTCTGGCTTGCATTCAGAAGAGTTGACCTGCATCATGTTTGGATGGAGATCAAAAATGCAGATTATTTCTATATCGGACTGGCAATTATTGCTGCAATTATTTCACACATATTCAGAGCCTTGAGATGGAATATCTTAATTAACAATCTGGGCTATAAAACCAAAACAAGTACAACTTTTTATGCTGTCATGATTGGGTATCTGGCCAATGCTGCTGTACCGCGCCTGGGTGAGGTCTCCCGTTGTGGAGTGTTAAGCAAGAAAGACAAAATACCCTTTGCATCCTTGTTTGGTACTGTCATTGCTGAAAGGATCTTTGATATGATTGTTTTATTAACCATCATATTGCTTGTGATCCTTTTGCAATTCAGGCTGGTGGGGGGATTCATCGACAATAATGTCATCGAACCGCTGTCTTCCAATTTAGAAAGCAACTTAATTCCACTACTGATCATCCTTACAATAGGCGTACTGATCATTGTTGGTATCATCCTGCTTGTTCGCACGAAAAAGGAACGCCTGATGAAAATACCAATGCTGGCAAAGTTCAGTTCCTTTTCTAAAGATATTGTTGAAGGCATTAAGACAATCAAGAACATCAAGCGCAGGTTTGCTTTTATCTTATATACACTCATCATTTGGACAATGTATTCCTGCATGGTTTATTTTCCTTTCTTTGCCTTGAAAAACACATCGGGGCTGGACTTTGGAGATGCTGTTACAGTAATGTCGATAGGTAGCCTTGGTATTGTGGCACCTGTACCCGGTGGAATCGGTACCTATCACTTCATCACCAAGGCAACATTATTTGAACTTTATGGGGTCAACCCTGACGCAGCAACATCTTATGCTACCATAACCCATGCTGCACAAACGATCATGATCCTCCTGGTGGGGGCGCTGTCATTTTTATTGATAATTTTACAAAAAAGGAGAAACGGAGATGGAAATGCTGAACTACATCAAGTCGAAGATAATCAGTGATATATCCCAAATAGATCGTCAGATCGCTGTCTGGAAATTTTTAAGTCATAAGATTGTATTTACTAACGGTTGCTTTGACATCCTTCACCGTGGCCATATTGATTACCTGGCCAGAGCAGCTGATGAAGGAGATATTCTTGTCGTGGGACTTAACACTGACAATTCAGTCAGGAAGATTAAAGGAGATAACCGGCCTGTCAATGACGAAGAAACCAGGGCAACGGTACTGGGAGCACTGGGATTTGTCGATGCCATATTCCTTTTTGATGAAGAGACCCCCTATGAACTAATCAAGCGAGTTCAGCCTGACGTACTGGTCAAAGGTGCTGATTATAAGGCTGAAGAGATTGTTGGATATGATATTGTCACAAGTAAAGGAGGAGAAATAAAAACCATCAAGCTGCTTGAGGGATTCAGCACTACAGGCCTGATTGATCAAATAAAATCCCTTTAATGGCCAAGACAAAAACCACTTATTATTGTCAGAACTGCGGTGCCCAATCACCTAAGTGGATTGGCCGCTGTCCTGCTTGTAATGAATGGAACACCTATGTTGAAGAAATAGTACAGCGAGACAAGAAAGACTCTACTCCTATCCCTGGTTCCACAGGAAGAGCTGCCACACCCACGCCAATAAACGAGATCAGCACAGGAAATGAGTTCAGGATAGATACAGGAAACCAGGAGTTGAACAGGGTCCTGGGTGGAGGTCTGATCCCCGGCTCATTGGTCTTACTCGGGGGAGATCCGGGTATCGGGAAAAGTACATTGATGCTTCAGGTTGCCCTGCAATTCAAAAAAGCTAAGATCCTGTACGTCACAGGAGAAGAAAGCGAACAGCAGATTAAGATGAGGGCAGAACGTATTGGGGAAGTCAATCCCGATTGCTATATCCTAACTGAGACTTCAACCCAGGCAATCTTCCAGCATATTGAAAAGATTATTCCTGATATGCTGGTGATTGATTCCATCCAAACCCTGCATACTGATATCATTGATTCATCTGCCGGGAGCATCTCACAGATCCGCGAGTGTGCAGCAGAGATGCAACGATACGCGAAACTTACCAACACACCTGTTTTTCTGATTGGGCATATAACCAAAGATGGTATGCTTGCCGGGCCAAAGGTTTTGGAACATATGGTTGATACGGTTTTGCAATTTGAAGGCGACAGGCACCATGGCTACCGTATCCTTCGTGCAGCAAAGAACAGGTTTGGCTCTACCGCAGAACTTGGTATTTATGAAATGACAGGCCTTGGATTAAGAGAGGTAAGCAACCCGTCTGAAATACTTATTTCGCAACGGGATGAGCAAGTCAGTGGAGTAGCTATCGCAGCCATGGTGGAAGGCATGCGCCCTATGCTAATAGAGACGCAGGCCCTGGTAAGCACAGCGGCTTACGGAACACCTCAGAGGTCGACAACAGGATTCGACGTCAGGCGCCTGAATATGCTGCTGGCTGTTCTTGAAAAAAGAAGTGGCTTCCGGCTTGGGACAAAAGATGTATTCCTAAATATCGCCGGGGGAATCAGGGTTGATGACCCAGCTATCGACCTGGCAGTGATCAGCTCTATCCTTTCATCCAGCGAAGACACGCCCATCGAGAACAAAGTATGCTTTGCCGGCGAAATTGGTCTCTCAGGAGAGATAAGGGCAGTGAACAAGATCGACCAGCGTATTGCTGAAGCCGATAAGCTGGGTTTCGACAAGATCTATATATCCGGATTCAATAAAAAAGGATACCAACCCGGGGACTACCATATTGAGATTGTACCAGTCAGGAAAGTAGAAGAATTATTTTCACTTCTATTTGGATGACAAGTGACCTGTAACCTGCCTGCCCCTGTGAAGACAGGGGTGACCTGTGACCAGAATTTAGGATTTAAATATCAATCTCCAGCACTATCGGACAGTGATCCGAGTGCTTTGCCTCAGAAAGAATTAATGCACGCTGCATCTTCTTTTTGAGCGACTCCGACACCATGTGATAATCGATGCGCCAGCCCAGGTTTCGTGCACGTGCACTGGCCCGGTAACTCCACCAGGTGTAATTATGTGGCCTGTCATCGAAATGACGGAAGGAATCGACAAAGCCAGAATCAATAAACCCGCTTAGCCATTCCCTTTCTTCAGGTAAGAACCCTGAACTCTTTGCATTACCAACAGGATCATGAATATCGATAGGTTTATGACAGATGTTATAATCACCGGAGATGATCAAGTTCGGCCGGGTTTTTTTCAGCTCGTCAATATAATTTTGAAAATCTGAGAGCCATTGCATCTTGAATGCCTGCCTGACTTCCCCACTTGATCCTGAAGGATGATAAACACTGATCACTGAGATATCTCCATAATCAGCCCTGATCAGCCTGCCTTCATCATCATAAGCGGGCATGTCCATTCCATATACAACCTGGTCTGGCTCTTGCCTGGTCAGCAAGGCTACTCCACTGTATCCTTTTTTCATGGCAGAGAACCAATAATTAGTGAAGCCTGCTTCCTCAAATTCAAAGAGTGGGATCTGATCCTGGTTGGCTTTGATTTCCTGCAGGCAAATAATATCGGGATTAACTAAATTAATCCAATCCATCAGGCCCTTTTTCAAGGCTGACCTGATGCCATTTACGTTGTACGAGATTATTTTTTTCATTCTTCTTTAATCAATTAATCAAAAACACGCTAAGATAATAAAGAATATACCATGCTTGCATTATGAAAAAATGAAAATTGCATTAACTTCGCAACTGTTTCCAAATCATAATGAACACCCCAAAATTATTAGACCGGTTTCTAATGTGGCGTGTGAAGCACATCAGTGACAAGTACTTCATGATGATCCTTGCCGTCGTTATTGGCTTCCTCGCAGGAATCGGTGCAGTCATTATCAAAAATGGTGTGCGCTTAATCCGGGAGTTGCTGACCGGCGACCTGGTCGGGGATTACGAGCATTACTTATATTTCGTTTACCCTACTGTAGGCATCCTCATCACCGTTCTCATCATAAAATTTGTGGTTAAGCAACACGTCGGGCATGGTATTCCAAGCGTCTTGTACGCAATATCCAAGACACATGGTTACATAAAACGGCATAATATTATTTCATCCATCTTTACCAGTGTATTCACTGTAGGCTTTGGAGGGTCTGTCGGACTGGAGGGACCAACGGTGGCAACAGGTGCTGCTATCGGTTCAAATATTGGCAGGATGATGCGGCTGAATTACAAACAGATCACTTTAATGCTGGGTCTGGCCTGTTCAGCAGCCATGGCAGCTATTTTTAAGTCTCCTATTGCTGCTGTTGTCTTCGCCATCGAAGTGATCATGATAGACCTTACGATGGCGTCAGTTATTCCATTGCTGATAGCCTCTGTAACAGGTGTGATGACCTCGTACTTTTTCCTTGGCAATGCTGTTTTGTATCCTTTCCATATTGAAGTAGGCTTTGACCTGGGTGATTTGCCGTATTACATTTTACTTGGTGTGCTGGGCGGACTGGTTTCAGTATACTTTACGAAGATGTATATCTTAATAGAATCCAGGTTCGCAAAAATCAAATCCTGGCTGATGAGGTGGTTGTTGGGTTCTACCATCCTAGGTGCCCTGCTTTTCTTCTTCCCTGCACTCTATGGTGAGGGTTATGAAGCTATCAATGCCTGCCTGAGCGGAGACTACAGCATCCTGTTTGAAGATAGTCTCTTCTATGGCTTCAAGGATATGATGATGATGGTGCTGATCCTTTTGCTGGCGGTGCTGTTCTTTAAAGCCATCGCTACATCAGTCACTTTCGGTGCAGGTGGTGTCGGTGGTATCTTTGCCCCAACACTTTTCCTTGGTGCTTTCACCGGTTTATTCTTTGCTAACTTGTTGAATTATTTTGGGTTGGAGCCTGGCTCAGCAAGTAATTTTGCTTTGGTAGGAATGGGTGGGCTCATCGCGGGTGTTCTCAGTGCACCCCTGACCGGCATCTTCCTGATCGCAGAAATTACCAGCGGATATGAGTTGTTTGTGCCTTTGATGATCACTGCCACTATATCCTTTGCCACAACTAAAATATTTGTTAAACATTCTGTATATACCCATCAGCTGGCAAACAGAGGGGAATTGATCACACACCATAAAGACAAAGCCATCCTGTCTTTGCTCAATGTAAAAGACGTGATAGAAAAGAACTTCATAACAGTCCATCGTGATGCAACCCTGGGTGATCTGGTCCAGGCCATTTCCAAGTCAACAAGGAACTTATTCCCCGTGATTGATGACGATAATAATTTCCACGGACTGATCGTAATGGATGACATTAGGGATATCATCTTCAAACCATACAAATATGATGTTATCAAAGTCCATGAACTGATGTTCATGCCCACAATCCATGTAGATCCTGATGAGTCGATGGAGAATGTAGTGAAGAAGTTTCAGAAAACCGGCAATTACAATCTTCCTGTAATCAAGGATGGCAAGTACGTCGGCTTTATCTCCAGGGCCACTGTCTTTTCAGAATACCGTAAAATGCTTCAGGATTTTTCCGATGATTAACCTGTATACATTGCTAGATTATTTTTTTATCGTTTTTCATACATTGCTGATCCTATTCAATATTTTTGGCTGGATATGGAAAAAAACCAGGAAGCTTAACCTTGTCTTATTGCTGTTAACCGGATTATCATGGACTCTCCTTGGTATTTTTTATGGATTTGGCTATTGTCCACTGACCGAGTGGCATTTTAATGTATTGCGGAAGCTGGGGGAGACTAATTTACCTAATTCATATATTAAATACCTGGTGGACAGGATTTCAGGATGGGACATAAGTGCAAATACAGTGGATTTAGCAACTTTGATAGTTTTTCTAGCTGCCTTATCAATATCAATAATCCTTAATTTACAGAAGAATATTCGACCCCATCCGGGGTCGTAAATGAGATTTGAATTCTAATTGAATCCATAAATATTCGATGCCTCCGGCATGGTGGTTTTTTACGGAAAAGAATGATCCGCGGAGCGGATCAAATATCTGTGGAAAAAAGTACGGAAAACTAATGAACACGACCCCAGAGGGGTCGCATATTTCTTAAGACTTCTATTTATGCACTTTCCTTATAAAATCTTCTACTTCAGGTATACCTCCCTGATAGACGAGGTATCCATTATACGGTTCTCGGCGCGTGATCTCATCATTGATGGGTGTAAGCATCATTTCTTTCACCCTGGCCGGATCGTCAGTCTGGCCTAGTATCCAGCTTAACTTAACCCATGCAACCTCAGGGAGCATATTCCCTGCGGGGATGATACCCTTAGCCATCATGTCACGGCCAGTATCATATACAAACATATGCACATAACCCCAGATCGTTTGCAGTGTCATAAACATATGCACACCTTTGGCATGGGCTCGTTCGATAGCAGGATAAAGCTCCTTATTGACATGCCCAAGGCCTGTTCCAACAATAATAATTCCACGATAACCCGCTTCCACAAGAGCATCAATGGTATCGGGCTTCATACCGGGATAATAATACAACATGGTAACCTCATCACTGAAGTAAGGCATGATCTTTACGTCCCTGTCCTTTCTTCTGTGGCTATATGTCTTGTGTATCGGCATGACCTCCTTGCGATTAACCCTTGCCAGCGGCACATCGCCGATGGTACGGAAGGTAGACCGGTATGATGAGTGCATTTTTCTGACCCTGGTTCCTTTATGTAAAAGTCCAAATTCATCTGATGTGGGACCAAACATGCAAACCATGACCTCGGCGATATCAGCATTCCCTGCAGCAAACATAGCGTGCATGAGGTTAAGTGCTGCATCGGAGCTGGGCCTGTCAGATGATCTTTGTGAACCAACAAGAATAATGGGAACTGGTGGATTTTGCACCATAAACGTCAGGGCTGCACCGGTATGATGAAGTGTGTCAGTACCATGTCCAATTACTATCCCGTCAATTCCTTTCTCAATCTCCTTGCCAATGGCCTTAGCCAGGGTCATGTATTGTTGCGGGCCCATATTCTCACTAAAAACTGCAAATACTTTTTCAGTATCCAGGTTACAGATATCTGCCAGCTCGGGCACTGCCCCATATAGTTCACCAGGGGTAAAGGCTGGTATTACTGCACCAGTTCTGTAATCGAGGCGGGATGCGATGGTGCCGCCTGTACCAAACAACTTGATATTAGGCAGGCCTGGTGTGACAGGAAATGCTTTTTCCGGTATTTTATATACCGCCTTCTTATATCCTGTTTCTTTCATGTCCAGGATGGTCCTGATATCTATACCAACATTATAACCTGTTGGTATCTTCAACACTATATGCTGATCATCATCATTCTCTGACCTGGGCAGGATGGTACCAGTAAAGCTCCCACGTGAAGTGTTGATCAGGGCCTGTCCCCATACGCGGGCTTGAAACTTCTTTAAGATCTTTAAAGCATCTCCTTTATAACCCTGGAAAAAATCGTCCGTCATGGATATTTTCTTTTCTATTTTATAAATAATTATTCTGAATTCTGAACAGCCTTATGAAGTGCTTTCATTGAAATATTGCCAATGGCCAGCGGCCTGAGCTCACCCATAATCCAATCAGTTGCATCTTTTTTATTGTCAGACCTTCCTATTTGTGCAAATTTGTTTTTCAGGAAAGGAATATGAGCTATAACCTCATCTTCATTCATCTCCTTGTATTTGATAACGGTCAGCACAGATGGAAAATCCATCTTAGGATGTTCGTAGACCACCGGCAACATCATCTTTGCCAGCTCCAGGTCATATTTTTCTTGTTTCAGGAAGCGGAAAAGAGCAAAGATGATCTTATAATTGAATTCTTCAGCCGCAATATAATGTCCCTCAACAAATTTCAGAATATGCCCGAAGAAAGTGCCAACAAATTTTGGTTCGATTTTCAGTTCATCAACAATCCTTTCAATTAGAAGAAAATGGTTTCTCCTGAAGATATAAGTCAAGGTATCTTCAGGGATATTCCATTTCTTAAGCTGCTTATACCGGTCAATAATATCTGTGGGCAGGTTTTGTCCAATAGTCTTTATTTGCTCATCTTCTAAAGGAATAGGAGCAGAGTCAGTATCCGGGTACATGCGATCAGCTCCCGGCAGAACCCTTTCAAAAATTGTGGTTCCATCCATAAATGATTTCCTGGTCTCATTGGGTATTCCCTCAAATGCCATCTGGCACCTTTCTTCAATTGTTTCCAGTGCAGTGGCAATATCATCTTCCGGTCCCCAGAAAATCATCTGTGCGTCCTCATCTTTTGCTTTTAACTCTTTTTTTATCTTATTCCATTTATTTTCAGGAATGGATGACCTTAATCCCTCAGAATGGATCATATTTGGCTGATTAAGACAAGCAATAACCAGAAGCCTTTCGGAGATCTCATCAGCAAACATCTTCTCAGGCTGGGTGAAGTGTGACAATATGCCTTTAAAACCCGGAAGATTAACAGCTACAATAAGCTTGTTGTCCTTTTTAGCCTGTGTCAATGGTGCATACCTGAAATTAAAGTTCTCCAGGCTCAGTCTCTTATGATTTATTGACCATTTCCCCGGCTCAGGGATGCGTTTATTGAGATCCTCAAGGATATGGAGCAATGCCCATTGTCTGAAGGCTTCGTTATGGGTTAGTTCCGGAATCCATTTGGTATGGGCAACCCCCTTAATTTCAACCCTGGTTCCTCCTTTACAGCTCACATTCACATCCTGTCGACCGGCTCCAATACCGGTCCTGACTTTCCCTGTGCTGCGATTTAAAAAACGAATATAATCACATGCTTCTTTGACCTCTTCCGGGTTAGAACAGTCGGGGTATGTGACAGTTTCAATAAGCGGCATCCCCAAACGGTCGGTCTGGTAAGTACGGATATGACCAATATCTGAGATTTCACGACAGGAGTCCTCCTCCAGGCTTAACTGGATCAACCGGACCTTTTTATTCTTTAATGGTATCTCCCCTTCTACTCCAATTATTGCCGTACGCTGGAATCCGGTTGGAATACTTCCATCGAGGTACTGTTTACGGGTGATATGCACCTCCCCAACAATGTTCAGCTTAGAAAGAAGTGAGATCTCAATAGCTATATTCAAGGCCTCTTCATCAATAGTAAAGGGTGGTGTATCATCTACATCATAAGTACAAGCAGTTTCATTATTAATGCGGTAGATGATCTCCTTGCGGGTTTTGAACTCCATCAATGCTGTGCCATCATATTCGCCTAACTCACTGAGTGTTGGACGCATATGCCTGATTAGCTCAGCATCATAATCTTCATGCTTGTTATAAAGGCCAGCCGGGCATCGGCAAAACAGCTTTTCACTGGTTTTGAGTTGCTGGTGAACTTCCAATCCGGACATGAATCCTATTCTGTCATAGTCCTTTTGAGAAGCATTTTTTCGTGGAACATATCCAATTCTTTCACGAGTTTGGAGGTAATTCTCCCTGGGATCAAATCCTTTCTTCATCACGATGGGATTACAAAGAAACGTTAGATTATTGGTTGGCAAATGTAATAATAAATTGAAACCAAGGGGGATGAGAAGAGTAATTTAAAGTGACTCTATTTAGGTTCAAAACCTTCTACCCTAAAATTGTCAATATATATAGGCATGGTACCCCGATGCCATATATAAGACTGGAACAGATCGCTGGTATTGCGTATTGTAGGGGTAAGATAGTCCATACTCAAATGGATCCACTTATTTCGTTGTAGTTGATTAGGGTCAGCACAGTTGGCTGTATATCCATACAGGCCTTTTCTCCTCGACATGGTCATTACAAGACAGGGTAATTCACCTTCATATCCCTCAGGAATGAGAATATCTACACTGGCACGGATCCAGGCATGGTCTTTCCTGCTGATCCCATGATAAGTTGTTACTACATCCGGTGAAAACTGCCTGTTTCCATCCAGGCGAAAAACCGTGCTTTGAGATATCGTATCATAAAAATAATTCGTGTGATAGTTGGTATCCCTAATGCTATAATCATAATAGCCGATGCTCCTTCGGGTATAATCATATTCATTGTGGAAGACGTTGTCGCCTGTAAACGACTTTTCAATCAGCTTCAACTTCTTTGTTTCAGGTGATATCTCTGTTTTTCCAAATATGGCGAAGTAATAAGCCTTGGTAGTATAGTATGGGTCAAGGATATAATTATTAAGCTGCCAGGTCTGGAATAAGTTCAGGATTATGAAGAACAGGATCAGCAATCCGATAATTATCCGCTTAAAAAGGTTTAGCCTGGCAATCCTTTCAAGAGCATATCCAAAAGGAATGACAAGAATGGCATAGGATGTAATAAGGGGCCTGTTACTGAAGCATGCTCCATACCACCACTCTGTCCAGCTGGAAATAATATAAAATGTGGCAAGGAAATATATCAGCACTACCGGGAATAGCTTCCTGTTGTTCCTGTACAGGTAAACAAACCCAATAAGAGCAAAGGCCATGACCGGTGTATAGATCAACCACCCTTTACGAAAGCTGAACAGGGCACTCAGAATATATGGAGAGGCAAAGTCAAGGCCAATGCCAGGGTTCTTGTAACTGTCATAAATGAAGAATCCTGTATTTACCTGCCAGTATATCATTTGCGGGAGGAAGAACAGAAAAGACAGAGCCATTGCCAGGATGATCTGCTTCTTTCTTCTTACAATAAGATTGATCTTTTCCCTGAATGAGCTTTTATTATACACTCCCCACAAGGTTGGAATCAAGACACAGATAAATTCGCTTGGCTTGGCAAGAACACTGAGCGCAATAGATATGCCAACCAGTAACAGGTAGCGGAATTTCTCTTTTTCATGCCATCGTTTTGTATACCAGACATTCACAGCAAGAAGAAAAAACAGGAGATTTGCGGATTCCAGGTTTTTTATCGTTGCAAAATGGAAATAATTAGTTCCCAGAACAATGATGATCAAAAGCAAAGTGGTGATCTTATCACTGAAAAAGGATAACAGCAGCTTCCTGGTGAGATACAGGCCCAAAAAAGTATAGATCAGGACGCCCAGGGAAACAGAATACTGGTATGGAAGACTGAATCCGTCAGCCGGAAAACCGGATAATAATGCTATCAGATGGCCAATCAGGAAAAAAGGCAGGTAAAGTATCGAAAATCCCATTACAAAGAAGAACATGATATTACCCTTTGGGCCTGTGGAGAGCTGATATAATGTTCCTGTAACATATTTTTGCTCCATCAGCTCATGGATCCACGAGATATCTGTCAGCATAGGATCAAAATGGATGAAAGTAGCAGGGAGGTAAAGGTAATAACCGAAGACATCCCAGCTTAGTTCGTTATCGGTCAATGTGATAACACGAATAACACAGATAAGGGCAAATAATACAAGTAAGGCAAGCAGGGAGGCTCTGTTTTTCATAATTATTGAATTGGGCGATGGAAAGGAACTAAGGTACGAAAATAATTAAAAATTTATTTTCATATCTTGCGACCCCGAAGGGAAGTGATAGGTGATTAGGTGATTAAGTGATTAGGTGATTAAGTGATTAAGATATGAATTATACTACTTTTCAGCTGGTTTTATATGTTTGGATAGGTATTGCTGTGCTTACCTTCATATTATTACTTTTTGTAACTGCACCATACGGGAGGCATAGCAAGTCAAACTGGGGACCAATGATCGGCAATCGTGCTGGCTGGATCATTATGGAATTACCGGCATTAGCATTACCGATCTTATTTTTCTTTTTAGGAGACGGGGAAAAATCGGTTACGGCCTGGATCTTCCTTGCGCTTTTCACCTTTCACTACTTTAACCGCGTGGTAATTTTTCCTTTCCGTCTCAGGACGAAAGGCAAGAAGATGCCTCTGGTCATCGTCTCATCTGCCATTTTCTTTAACATGGTCAATGGGTTTGCAATTGGATACTTCCTGGGTAATTTTGCCGGCGATTATACTATATCGTGGTTAAGCGACTGGCGGTTTATCACAGGTACCATCCTGTTTTTCGCAGGTTTATCAATTAACTGGAAAGCTGACAATACCCTTATCAATCTGCGCAGAAACAGCAGCAATGGATACCAGATACCCAGGGGTGGATTATTTGAATACATCAGTTGCCCGAATCACTTTGGCGAGATAATAGAGTGGGTTGGTTATGCCATACTCACCTGGTGTCTGCCAGGTCTGTCGTTTGCTACCTGGACTATTGCCAACCTCCTACCACGGGCAATGGACCATCATAAATGGTACAAAGGGCATTTTGAAGACTACCCTGAGCGAAGAAAAGCAGTGCTCCCATACTTGTTGTAGTGATTGAGTATTGAGAAGTATGGCGCTATGTGTTTTCTATGTGCCTCTATGAATCTCCGCTCCCCGCTCACCTATTTATTGTGAATTACATACGGGTTGGGGAAACCCAATTTATTGATCTTTGATAAGAATTTTGAAGCTTCAAGGCTATCTCTGAAACCAGCAACACGTACTTTGTAAATTTCATTATCAGTAACGATTACTACCGGTTTTCCAGTTGTTTCAATGAGCCTTCGCTGTGCAGCTAATGCATTCTCTTTCTGTTCATATGATCCTGCCTGGATATATATCTTAAAAGGAATATCATTTTCCCAGGCATCCATGATATATGAACCCTTGAATCCGGTTGTTTTTAGCTCTCCTACGACCTTTTCAGCCTCCTTGCGTCCTGCAAATGTTGTAACTCTCAACTTGTTTAAGCCGTTTTCTTTAACAATCTTCACCTTACCCCGGGGTACAGGTAATGCAAAACTTTGACGGTGCAATGGATTAGAAAGTACACCAGGGCTGGCAACTATGTCTACTTGTGTCCTGCCATAAATACTTGACTCCGGGAAACCCTCTGACACAAGGCCTGGCATGACCTGTCTCATTTCAGTACTGTCCGCAAATCCTGAAATTGTCACTTTGTTATACTCATGATCAATGGGTTGAAGTCCTTCAACTGTGATCAATGCATAACGTCCGATGACCCTGACAAGTTTCTTTTGAACTGCAATGGCTTCTTCCTTTGTCTCATAGGCTCCCACCTGGATTACTGTCCTTTCCGGAGCCTTCTTATCCGGTTTCCTGACTATGAAGGCACCTGGATATCCTGCAGCTTCCAGGTTTGGCATGAACCTTCTGGCTTCTTCCATATTGGCAAACCCAATGATCCAGATCTTACTCTTGCCATTTTCTGTAACAATAAGTACGGGCAGTTGCTTGCGTACCTGTAATGCATATGACCTGCGATTCATGGGACTAACCGCATCTTCTGCATCCATCAGCATCTTTTTATAAGTCGTGGTCTCCACACTGGACTCGGGGAAGCCTGTAGCAACCAGCCTGGGTGCAACTTGTTTCATTTCGTTGGTGTCGGCGAATCCTGATACCCTGACGGTATTAAGTTCATCATCCGGCTGAGCCAGCTCCTCAACCATGACCGTTGCCCGTCTGCCTTTACCTGTCACACCAGAAAGGTTCTTCCTGGCAGCAAATGCAGTAGATTCACGCTCATAAGCAGCGACCTGAACCACTGCGCCCATAGGTATCTTTTCGCCTTCTTTATTGATGAAGTACGTATCCTTATAACCTTCAGCAAGAACATCCGTTATATAACCTGCCGCGTCTGCCTCGCCTGCAAATCCTGTAATCCTTAGCTTATATTTTCCATCTTCAATAATGATCATCACAGGATGCTTCGTGACAGCTTTCAGGTTTCTTTGTGCTGCGACGGCATCCCCTTTATTCCTGAAGGTACCAACTTCGAAAGCAATGCCTGCAGGCGCACGCTCCCTGATCTTACCATAGACGTAAGCATCAGGATAACCTGCAGTGATCAGTTCGCGGATTTGACGGGAAGCTTCGGCAGTGCTCTCAAAGCCTGTAATACTGACGATATAATTACCATCTTTATAAGCAATCATGACTGGCTGTCCAAGCGCTTCCATCAGGTTTTTCTGAGCCTCGACCGCATCCGTTTTGCGCTTAAACACACCCACCTGCACAACGACACCCAGTGCAATTGCATCTCCTGTGTGTTTGATGACATACCACTCGGGGAATCCCTTTGATACTAATTCCGGGATAAATTGAACCGCCTCTTCCCTGTCAGCAAAACCCATGAGCCGTACTTTATGATATCCATCTTCAACCATGACCGCTATTGGCATATCAAATGTTGCTTTTAGCTTATTCTCTGTTTCAACAGCATTCTTTTCATCTTCATATGCTCCAACCTGGATATAAACACCCCGCAGGTCTTCGATCAAAGGTGTTATGATGACGGTATCAGCTTCTGCCACAATGAGTTCGGTAGTATCTTCGGGGGGGACAAACTCCTCTACACCTTTTTTCTCAAGTGTAAACTCAAGGTTGTCAACTATATCACCATCAATATCCGGCAAAATGCTAAAAGCAATAGAAGACGGATTTGATTTCATATTCAGCTTGCTTAGCTGATTTGTATCCACACGGGCATAATAGGAGCCTGTTGGCAGGCCAAGGAAACTGAAGTAGCCATCAAATTCACTTAACACGTGCCCGACCTTGGTGGAATCCATACTGTAGAAGTTCACGATGATACGGCTGCGGCCTTTAGTCCTGCCACCTCTCTTCAGGAAAACCATACCTGCTCCTTCACCCATGACTTTCACCGGAACCTCAATTCGTTTTAGCTTATTTGCATCTATGGCCACATTGACAGTTTCGAAAGGAAGCTGCCAGGCAATATTGTCGAAGCTGTTTTTATCAAGCTGCAGCAGGTATGTTGTATATGGCATCAGTTCAAATACCCGGATGGTGGTATCATGCTCTGTCCTTTCGATCCTGCCTCCGTTTATCCTGATGTTCAGGCCCGGGATCCTAGGTTCACCCGGATCATAGACTTCATTAAAGTTAAGATCCAGGTATGGTACGATGACAAGGCCTCCCCTTCCGACACTGGTTCGGTTATGCGCACCAAGGTATTTGGATTTCTTATCATATATCAAACTACCCCTGGCTGATGAGAAGATATGGGTTTTCTGGTTCCTGCGCATAACTGACAGGCTGGCCTGGGCAAATGAAAAATCATAACGAAAACCTATTTCAAAGCTTTTCATCTCAGTTCGGAAGTTCTGCTCATAAGTCATTGTGAGAAATCCGTACTTGAACAAGGGTTTTTCAAGCCTGGCTCTTGCAAAAACAAATTGTCCATCGTTGTACTGGTATTGAACCATGGGAATGATGGTCAGGCCCCTGCTAAACCTGAAACCCAAAGAAAAATTACTGTATACATTGGGCGCATGTGAATCTGAAAAGATACCGAACGTACTCAGATTGGTGTTAATACCAAAGAAATTTCCACTAAAAAGCAATTCACCCCTGGTCCATGTCTTTCCAGGAGCTATAACCTGGTTGGCCAGTGTCAATCTTGTAAATGCACCCACCTTGCGACCTCGTATTGGAATAGATATGACTGCTTTACGCTCTTCCAGATAGTTATAAACGACTGCTGTTTGATCACTGTTGTAGCGTGAATAATAAAGCTCAAGGAAAATATTTTTAGGTGTCTGATAACTTAAAACACCTTTTCCTACTACACCATGAACGTACTCACCAGATACAATCAGATTACCGATTATCCTGATAGAGGAAGTCACGAATGGCATCCAGGGATTGTTGGTTACTCTTGACAGATACTCATAACCACCCCCGATGGTAATTCCTTTGGTTAAACCATAATTGATCCATGACCTGGAGTACCGGCTATAGTTTTCGTCTTCAATAAAACCGCCACTGACAGTATATTCAAAGTCCTTTTTAGGAAGGAAGTTGAAAGGGATCTTATACTGTCTTTCTTCTGTACGCTCTTCTCCCCATGGTCCGTAAAACCTAAGCGTAATGGCCGAGTTTCCATAAACCAGAGGAACTTCAAACTGATAAAAACCTGAAGCATCTGATTGGACATAATCGATAAGTACATTATTGACATATAGCTCCACTACCCATCCTGGCTGGGTATGATCAGCCAGGACGAATGACCCAAAAGAGCGCCGATAGGTTGCAGGCGTGTTTGTGACCATTCCACCAATAACAGGTTGCCAGATTGACGAGGTAGAAACAAAAGGGAATTTTCCAAGAAAAGCCTGGCGCAAAGGTTTGAAATCATTCTTTACGAACCTCCACAGGTACAATTGCTCATCTTCTACAAAGGGGCTGTTAGTGTTATAATTCAGGGAAACGTTCGTTTCACCGCCAGCAACAACAGAGCCAAGTGTAAGGTTAAGTCTTGTATCGTTTCTTCCATTGACCGTTTGTGTAGAATAAACAGACCAATCGGCCATACCAAAATAAAAACCCGGGTAGCTTCGCTCAATGTTTGTATCAGCTTTTACTTCACCTGTAAGCCTTCGCAGGTTTGAACGCATCTGGTTCTGCCTCATTTCCCTGACCAATGGCAGTTCAATTTCAGTATTTAATGTAACCATTAACCTTCGGAAATCGAAAGTACATACCAGGCCAAACACCTGACCATAGACTGGTGTCTTCATATACAGACCCGTTTCATCCAGGATAAGATCATCAAATTTGAGATCAAAAACCTTATCGCCTATATAGATACGATTATCAGACCTGTCAATCAAGTAATTGACACTCTGGTCAATAAAGAATCCTGATATGGAATCGAATCCCGGGCTGATAGAGTTCCTGATCCTTAAAAAATTAAAAACATTTTCAACTGAAAGGTAAACATCGTTATTGTCAGTAATCATGGCAGGTACCTCTGTACCACCGATGCCGACAACATTAAAAAACACAGAAATTTCGTAGTAATCAGGCTTCTGTTGGGCCTTACCAATGAAAGACAAGAATAGCAGGATAACAAAAAAGCAGGCATGCACCTCCCTTCTGCGCCCAACACTTTTTTTCTGAAGTCCTTTAAGCATGCGCCTTATAAGCTCACCTTCCATAGGAAGTTCTTAACACTTGATTAAGTTAACACAAAGCTTATAAATGTAATTTAAATAGGTATAATTTTAAAAAATAATAATTAAAAAATCAGGCTATAAAAGCGCGCAAACCCGCAATTGACAAACAAAAGCGATTGTTAATAAATTAAAGAAAAGTGTTCTGAAAGATACCTGCTATTCCTGGTTAAAGGTCACAAAGAAGATGCCACTGTAGTTTCCCGGCGGATTAGCCAGGGAATTACTAACGGTCAGGGTGCCACCAAAAATGAGGCTTGTGGTAGGATTTGTTGTGACAAATGGCAATACCGGATCTGTCGTTCCCAGGTTCATTGTCATTGAACCTCCGGCGCTGCCGGTAAGGGTTACAGATGGTACTGGTATCATAGAAATAATAGTACCCGGATTTGAATCAATAAAGAAGGCCAGTGGCGAGGATGCAAATCCTACCAGGTATACATCACCTGTAGTTGATCTTGATCCATCTGAACCAATGATAACCTCACCCCCAACAGCACCATGGAAAAATGTTCCAAACTCAAGGTTTGTGGATAAAGTGATTATGATAGGCTTGGGCGGATGTTCCTGGGCATATGCCTCTGAATGGCATATTGTGAAGAACAAAGCCACAATAACAGGAATAATATATCGCCTGTAATGCATTACTATATGTTGATTAATCATGATTCTCATGGCATTAACAGTTTTTTCGAATAAACATCCTTATCCGAAAAAAGACTTAATATATATACTCCGCTACTTACCTGGCGGTTAATATAAACAATTTCATTTCCGAATACTTCTTTCGACATTAGTACCTGCCCTTGTGTACTGATCATCCTCAAGATGCCTTTTTCACCAAATTGCAGGTTGATGATAACCCAGACCTGGTCACCGGAACGGTGGATTGTAAATAATTCGCTTGCTCCAAACGGGTTCTCCCATTCATCCTTGGAGAATATCAAATAAAAACGGGAATTGTATTCACCAGTTTCAAGATGGACATCATAAGAATGGTCATTTTTAAGGTTATGTGTTGTACCTGTCTCAGCATCCACAAAATAAGCATATAAATCAGGTGGCATTTGTTCCTTCTCGCTTGAATAGAATTTAATCCATCCATCCTGTTCAGTCTTTATGCCTACCGGGATCTTATATAAGCTGTCATCAAGATATGGCATTGCACTGATTGACAGTTTCCTTGTGTCATCAGAGAACAAGTAAAAATTTGGGACCTGGGTATCTGTATTCATCAGCTTAAGGGCATCCAGGTCGGAGTCGAAATATTTTGATGCCGTTTCCTCAAAGTACACAACTGCATTATCAGGCGGTGCAGCATTGTCAGAGAAATCAGCATGGAGCCTTATCACATCCTGTGGGTCCCATGATATTGATTTAAAAAACGCAGGTGTCAAATCTGTTGTCCGGATGCTGTTGCTGAAGCCCAATGTGCCTGTCACAGGATATGATCCGTCCGACACGTGGACAAAAAATCCTTGCATGGAGGGTATGATATTATCAGCCACACCATCGCTTGATACACCATTGATATAAGTGCTGTATGTTCCCAGGTACTGGTTGGTTGTGCCTGTTTTAAAGAAATACAGGGCATCATCAATATTTGTTTTTGTCCAGCCACTTGATGCATCCCAGTCTATCGGAGAGGGGTATGGGTTTCCAACCAGGTTAAAACCGAGGGTATAAGTATTGTTGTTATTATTCAGGTTCACCTGCATGTTACCATCATTAACTTCACCGGTAACATCTACTGTATGAGGATTCGATTGGTCACCAAAATTCACAGCATAACCCTCCATTGGATTGAGCACGTTTGTACCTGTTGTATAAGTAATCCATCCGGATGAAGTGCGGCTTTCATCATATTCGTAAAACGTTGGAAATGATGCAGTCAAATCCATATCATCACCAAACTCACTGACTGTTGCTGCCTGGAATGGAGAACTGAAATAATGATAACCGAAACCTGATGGCAGGTATCGCTGCATCGTGACATTTCCTGATATGCTACCTGATCCACTGCCATCAACGAGGGAAGTATGTACTTCTGATGCAAGCAGTGTAAAGTTTCCTCCAGTATTCAGGGATCCATTACATAAAAGAATCCCATACAATGATGTATAAACGTTGGCAGCGGAAACATATGCATTAGAAGGTATGATGAAATTACCAAGATAGTAATTAACAGCTGAGCTTACAGAATAGAAGCTTGAAGGTGAACTTTGATTATTGTACTCTGCCCCAACCCAGTCTGATGAGCGTGCTGTGCTTGCAAGAGTCACATGATCAATAATACCATCAAAAGGTCTACTATCACTGGGTGGATTATTTCCAATAAAATTTGAAACTGTATTATTCACATTCAATGATCCGGATTTCGCTGTTGAGCTTACCTGGTTTCCGTTTAGAAGTAATATCATTTCACTTCCATCATATACGGCAGTTGCATAATACCAGGTCCCTGTATTCAGTGTCCCTGCAGTTGGCGATAATGTTGTGGTAGTACTCCCTGTTTTAACACGGAATCGCAGCCTGTAGCTGAACCAGTATCTCCTGGCACTAAGAGTATACCAATGATTATTTTCGTTTGTACCATTTGCTTTGGATAATACATAACCATCGGACGCCGACCAGGATTCTATGTAAATCCACGATGATATTGTAAGGGCACTGCCAGAAACGCTGAAAGTTCCAACATCCACACGGTCAGTATTATCGCCATATTCGAAATCCTGGGCATCTTCAATAACACCAGTTGTATTAACTGATCCATTGTTTGTTCCGTTACGTCCGTTTGGTGAAGCGTCATTAAAATCGCTATCCAGTTGCCATACACCTTCATAGCTATTGTCCCATGTTGCTGAGGTGGAAGGGTCAGTACTTATGGAAGCATCCCCGTAATACATATATATTACGGTTCCATCCTGAATCGAAGGAACTTTGACCCAGGCTTTATATGCACCTGTTGTAGTACCTTCATAATAGATAATATCATGGTCAAGTGTTGCAGAATGATCAATAGAAAAGACGATATCATAACCATTTGCATTGGTGATAGCACCTCCGTTGCCTGTAGTGAGAAGGTAGGTTCCTGTAATATCAATCAGCATAGGGAAATCTGACAATGTAGCACTGTTTGGGACCTGGTTTGGCTGTACAGTTATTGCCCTTCTGAAAGAATAACCGGTCAACCACTGTGCCTGCACATTCCAGGTCATCAGCAAAAGGCTGGCTAAAAGAAAAATGGATTTTATGGTTATTCCCCTGTTTATCATCGTTCCCCTACATCTCGATTATAAATATTTTGACAAAATAAACCAGTTGTTTCCGTTACATTGTATTGTCATACTCTCCCCCACTACTGTAATATCTGTGTTAGTGGCTGCACCATCAATAGTTTCTGATCCATTTGGATCAATGGTGATTGTTCCTGCAGTTGCTGAGACTTTCTTGATCACATAAACCCGGCCACTCGCTGTTGAAGCTTGTGGAAGGTTAATGGTCATTGACCCGGCATTACACAAGATAGTATAATCATTTTCATCGGGTGTATAGTTACTGTTTTGCGATGCAACAGGCAAGGATATGGATCCACCAACATCGAGTGATGAGGAAGGTGTGTTATAATCACCGATCCTCACATCACCATTGAAGGCAGCATAGTCATCACCTAAAGAAAGCAAAGGATCATCGGGGCTTGCCCCGCCGATGTGGAAAGATGGGACACCTGTCCTTGCATATGATGCCCGTGCTTCATACCTAAAGTTTCTCTGGCTGGTTGACGTTTTAAAAATAAAATCAACCAATGTTGTTGTTGCATCAGTAGTTTCGAAGATTGCCCCATTTTCTGCAAGTCTGTTTCTTAAGCGTAAAATAGATGGTCCGTAAACATCTGTTTGGGTCATAAGCACCAATTCCTTGGAGGCTGTGATCATTCCAGTATTCGCATCGCCCATTTTAATATCTCCGACAATCTCAAGTTCATCACTTGGTGTCGATGTGCCAATCCCAACACTCCCGGAATTATAATATATATCACTACCTGAGACTGACCAGGGACTTGTCGAACCTGTAATGTTAGCCCAGACAGATCCGTCATAATGGTATAATCCTGATGATCCATCTGTTTGATAAACCAATAGTCCTGTTGCCGGGCTTGAGATTGCCAGCCGCTGTGACTGGGTCATCCTGGGCATCAGGAACCCGGCATTGGTTGATTTAACATCCATGACTGAGGATGCATCTCCGGTAGTATAGGCAGGATCGTCAGTAACAACGACGGTCTGTGAGTAAACCTTAGCATGTAACGATACGCCTAAAATGAAAAGTAGCAAGACATATTTTTTCATATGCACAATTTTTTTTCAATAGT
This sequence comes from uncultured Bacteroidales bacterium, assembly GCA_963753055.1. Lineage (GTDB taxonomy): Bacteria > Bacteroidota > Bacteroidia > Bacteroidales > B18-G4 > JAUWGC01. The sequence goes on from CAVWAP010000009.1 coordinate 63,949, forward strand.
GGAAAAGGGTTTAATCCTGGATCAAGGATCGAAATTCTAAGCTGGGGCTTTTGATTATAATGTAAGCTCTGTTTCAGCCATTGTGGCATCACGAGCATCTGATTGAACAGCATAGACCACTTGCAATTTTCCCTGTGTATAATTGACACCAAGATCGTTATTAAGCTGCAAGCGAAAATGTCTGATCTTATTGGGTGTATATACCGCCATTCCCCTTACCAGGCCAACCTGGGTCCTGATACCATCCAGTCCAATGTGTTCAACTGTAATATTACCGTATACTGACATATTGCCGGAACGGGCAAACGTCAAATTCAGCACCGGCATTTGGTTATCAATCATTTCAAAGCTGCTCCCTGAGATATCGACCTGTGCTGTTGATTCACCTTTACGAATAATCACAGGAATAGTAATCCCAAAGATTGCCTGAAGTTGTATTGTTATCGAAGAGTCAGCCGCAGCAGCCTCTTCTTCGCCAAGTGGCTTTTCATCCGGAACGGCCCTGAAATAAAAGTGTGACCTGTATTCGCCCGGCTCCAACTGGCTGGTTTTACTCAGCTGCACTTTAATAGTCTGTGCTTCATTGGGCCCAAGGATCACGTTGCGTGGGAAAAAACGAATAAAGTTGTCAGCAAATCTCTGTCCGGAATCAGGTTCAGTGATTTGTTCGAATGACCCATCTTCGTTCATTCGATATTGAATCAACGAAACCACATACCTGGCCGTATCTTGCCCGGTGTTTGCAATGTTCAATACTTCAGATCTCTTAGAACCGTCAAAAACGAGGCGGTGGGGTGTGACCATAATATCCCCCTGTGCCCTTGCCTTTAATGGCAATAAAGTCGATAAAAGTATTGACCCTGCAAGCAATAAGCCGAATATTTTCGGTTGATTTAACACAGTTTTATTGCTAGATATTTTTCCTATTTGCATGGCCAAGATTTAGGTGAATATACTTTTAACGTTAATATTGTAGCAGTGTTACATTATAATACTGGTTTAAAAGTAGTAAAAAAAAAGGATAATAGTATCAGCTATTATCCTAATTCCTTAAACAGCTGCCTGTTAATAATCTATTAACGGCTATGCAAATTGTATGGCATAACAGCCATTGACAACATTATTTCAATGATCAATGATAGTTGAAAATAATTGAATAAAAACCTGTATAGAGACCGACAGGGTTATCATTCAAATTATTCACATCCAGGATCGCCCCGACATTAACCCCAAGGGCTCCACCGTCAAGCTTCCATGTTTCATCTGGTGCAGGTGCAGAATCCCAGCCATGCACCAGCATGGTGTTTGAACTTCCAATATGATTAAGAACGGTTGGTCCTTTTGACAGTGATATTGAAAAAGCTTTATCTTGAATTCCTGTGATGTAAAACTTTGCTGGTGATTGAGCGTTGCTGATCATCACAACGGATCCTTTGGTATCTATTTCACCACCGGGTGAGATTTGCACCTGTCCGCCACTTTGTCCTGGTGCGCAATGTCCAAAGTTTAGCTGGCTTCCAGCCTGTGCCGTTGTCGTATAGATCACTTCTGCGCTCACGGATGCAGTTGACCTTGCCGAAGCCTGGCCCTGGCCCAGAACATTTTGTGTCTGGAAGCCAAAGTACATCCCTAATAATATGAACAGCAGCTTTTTCATTTTACACTATAATTCAAGTCTAAAACTTAAAATTAGTTATTTTCTAGTTATAATTTACTGTCACATCAAATCCAGTTGCATTGGTATAAACACCACCAACCTGGCCAGCACCAACATTCAATGTTGCTCCAACATTAAGTGTTTCTGAACCACCTGTCAGTGTACCTGTTCCATTTGGATTACTGGTAAAAGTATTCACAATCATTGTTTCAGAACCTGAAACCCTGGTTATGGTATAATCAGTAGTTGGTAATGTAATAGTATAGGTATAACCATCATTACCAGTAACATCGAAAGAAGCAGCTGCCACTGTACCTGTAATTGCAGGAAGTGTAAGAGCTCCAGTAGTTGTTCTTGTACCAGCCGGGTCTAATATAACAGTACCTGCTCCAGAGACTGCAATGTTACCAAAGTTCATATCGACTGTGTTTGCAATCCCAATAGGTGCAACGATTGTAGCTGTACTAGTAGCTGATGCTGTTACCTGGGCGAAAGTGCTTGCTGAAAATGCAATAAGCAAAAATGCTAAAAAGAGTAATTTTTTCATGGTAATAAATTTTTGAATTATTAATTAAAATTGATTTAATTTCCTTTCAAACTCATTTAAGAACGTTGTTGGTGGAGCGTAACTAAGAAATGAGTGATGGAATCAAATAATTTTAGATTCTTTTTTGGATGGGGTAATTATAAGAATTGGTGGGTTTGGGTGTGCTCTTTTACAAGCTTTATATTATATAAGTTGTTTGTTTACCTTTCATTTAACATCTTTTTAACAATAAAGTTCAAGGCTTTCTTACAACTCTTAATTGCCTAAGTGCAACTACGGAAAAGAACGTGCGGGTTTTGATCGATTTGACCTTGTATACATAGGACAAATTCATTGGTTTCACTTTTTTTCAAAAAAATTTATAAAAAATTTCTCTAAAACAAACATAATTCCCCCATAACGCATGCCAGATAAGGGTTTCAGAGATTTAAAAAAAATTAAAAAAAGTTTTTTCAGGGTTAAAAATAAAAGGTAGGGAAATCACCCATATATCAGTGATCAGTGATCAGTGAACAGTGAACAGAGGGAGGTTTTAGTTTTTAGGTTTTTCGATGAGCATCAACACAAACGGGACTGTTCCGAGAGAAAGATAAGCTGATATCTTGAAGGTAAGCTCCATACCGATCCAGTCACTAAGAACGCCAACAAGGAGCACCGCAAGGGCCCCCATCCCAAAGCTGATCGTCATGAAAATACCATTAAGAAATGCAGGTCTTTCTGTCGCCCTGTCCTGGATAAGAGCAAGGACAACCGGGGTAAACCCAAAAAGGAAGAAACCAAGCAAAACCAGTAAAGGCAATTCAAGTGGTTTACCGGCAATAGTAAAAAGCCACATCAAAACGGGGGCGACAATGGAGATAATAAGCAATACTGCTTTTCTTCCAATTTTATCTGAATAGCTACCAATGACAAGTGTACCTGCCGCACCAGCCAGCTCAAGTATTGAAAGAGAAATTCCTCCCATCCAGAGGCTTTCACCTCTTAAATTCATGTAAGTAGGGAGAAAAATGGTCAGTGCCGACTTCATTACTGACCTGAAAAAAGTCATCCCAATCAGTATGATAAACAGGGGAAGATGTTTCCTCAGGGTTTTCCCAATACCACTCCATTCATTGTTTTTGCTGAAGTCATCAGCTATTTTTATCTTTCTTAATCGAAAATATAGGATCAGGGATGCAATCAGCCCAAGGGGTATTAATTTATAAGTTCCTTCCAGTCCCCATAAGGAAACGCCTCCAAGGATTATCAATGGGCCTATTGTCCTTGCCAGTTCTCCCCCAAACATAAAAAAGCTCATTCCCCTTCCTGTTAAGCTACCTGAAATTTTCTTGATCATCACTGGCCCGGGGACATGGAACATGGTCGAGCTGACACCCATGACCAACAGCAGGATGGCAAGGACTGTAACACTGTGAGCCACACCCAATAAGCTCATGGAAATGGCTGTAATAACGGGAGAGAATATAAGCAGGTACCTCAGGGCTATCCTGTCGGCCATTAAACCGATAAACGGGTTAATCAGGGAAGGCAATCTCTGTATCAGGGATAATAACCCTACCATGGCAAATGAAATGCTGAGTTTTTCAATCAGCAAAGGGAGAATAGGGGCTAAAAAGGAGGAATAAATATCATGGACAAGGTGTGCAATGGAAATAGTAAGCACATTTCCAAATTGAAAACCATCCTTGTTTAATTTAATCTTCTTCACTCCGAAGCAAATGGAAGTTTGCAGGGCGCAAAGGTAGTAAATACTGATATCTGATTTATGATATCTGATATCTGATATCTGATTTATGATTTTCTGTTCAGTGATCAGTGTTCAGTGTTCACTGATTTTGATCCTACCATAAGCATTATCTTGCTAATATTTAAATAGAATTCCTGCTGGCATTGATAATTCCATATAGTGAACGAGTGATTAGCTTTTCATAACTCGCTTTATGTTCTGATCCCCGCTCCACCTGTTGCATGGCAAATTGCTGAATGAGCAGAAGTGGTAATACGATATGTTCCCTCATCTCTATTGAATTTCGTGTAGCAGGCTCTTCCTCCATCAATTCTTCATAGCCGGAAATAGCTAACACCATTTCTTTTGATAAACAGTATTCCTTATAAATCAGCTGCCAGAATTCTCCATACAATTTGTCATTGCCAATATGTCTGGTAAGGGCAAAATTGCATTTATACAGCGACATCATACTGTTTAGTATCAATGCTTTAAAAAACAGTACCTCTTTGAATAATTGCTTTAATTCATTTAGTTTCCCTTTCTTTATGAGAAGATCCAGGGCTGTCCCAAGACCAAAATAGCCAGGAATGTTTTGTTTCATCTGGCTCCAGGCTCCAACGAAAGGTATAGCACGGAGATCCTTGAACTCTAATTCTTTCTTTTTACCCCGCTTTGCTGGCCTACTGCCAATATTTGCATCGCTGTAATACTTCAGTGGAGTTTTATGTTCAAGATAGGGAACAAAGGATAAATCATTTTTTAGCTCCAGGTATTTAGTGTAACTTATCTCCGACAGTTCTTCTATCAATTCACGTGATTTATCCGAAATGCATATCTTCTCATCCCTGAGATCTCTTGATAACCCGGCTGTAAGCAAATGGTCACAGTTATTTATAAACTGCTCTTCAGTACCAAATCTGCTGGTTATGGTTTGCCCCTGAATGGTAAGTTGGATTTCATGGTTGGCTATTTTTTCGCTTTGCGCTGCATAAAAGCGATGAGATTTCCCACCACCGCGTGCCGGAGGTCCTCCACGTCCATCGAAAAAGATAACATCAATACCATACTTTGTACAAACGGAAGTCAGCTCCTCCTTGGTTTTAAAAATCGACCAGTTTGCTTTCAGGTAACCACCATCTTTGGTGCCATCGGAAAAGCCCAGCATGATAGTTTGCTTATTACCTCTTCGCCTGATGTGCTCAAAGTACTGCGAGATGTTGAACAGTTTCTCCATGACGCCTGCCCCATTAGTCATTCCCTTCATGGTTTCAAAGAGTGGCACTATATCGAAGCCTATCTTGTTTTGAGGGCAAGCACACCATCTGAAGAGTGCATAAACAAATAATACGGAGTATATATCTTCGGCATTACTGATGATATACCTGTTACAGCCCCATTCTCCATTCTTCTTTTGGATATCCTTAAGTTGAAAAATGTTGATGATCGTTTCTTTCACGACATCATCTTCAAACATTTCTGGCTTGACGTCAAATTCAGCAGATAGCAGGATACTTATTAGTTTTTTTTGCGGCAGTTCATCCAACGTGGTTTTTATTAAACCTTCCTTTTTTAAAATTTTTGTAACTGCCTTTTGATGTATGCTGTGGTCTTGCCTGATGTCGAGTGTGGCAAAATGTGTACGAAAGATCTTAAGTTTATCGATAAATTCATCCAGTTCTTTGAGATATAGCTTATTGTAATGCTTCAGGACCAGTTCCCGGATTTTTGACAAGGATGAATTAATCTCATCAAAGCCGAGAACATACGTACTATCAAACATGCTTTTATATACCTTGCCACGCAGTGCTGCAATAATTTCATCAACCTTTCTGAATGTTAGTTTTTGTTCCAGTTCTTTGATGTCCCCGTAATAACATTTCATCAAGCTCATGCGTAACTCATCAGCGACTTCTTTTGTAATATTGGCAGTAACATATGGATTGCCATCACGGTCGCCTCCTGGCCAGAACCCAATACATATCAGCCGAGGGTTTTCAAATGATTGCTTTGAGAGGTTTTCCTTGATGCTTGAATAGAATTTTCCTATGGCATCGTAATACACATGCCTTAAATAATAGATTATGTTCTGTGCCTCTTCAAATGGAGTTGGCTTCTTAGATTTCCGCATGGGTGTCATGCCTAGCTGTTGGAGGGCGAGGTCCATGCTGTTCAAATCATTATGGTCGACCATGATCTTGAGCTTGGAAATAATATCCAGTATTGCAGGCGGATAAAACTGGGTGGGGTGTGCCGTAAATACAGGCCTAATGCTGAATGATGAAAGCTTTTTAAGTATGCTTGCTTCAATGTCTGATTGCATCCCCATATGGATAGTGTCGCGTATCGAATTATTATGAATATTATCCTGTAAATACGGAAATGCCGAATCTTCTATACTGTCGAACAGCACGATTTGCCTCTCGACATATTGAATTACCTTGAACATGAAATCTATTTTTTCATGCTCATCTGTAATATCTGTGTTCGTCTTGAAATAACCATCGATGATTTGATCAGGGTCCTTGCCTTTATCAAGGCTTGCATCGATATATGCTGTCATCACCGGGATCATCATCCCAATATGGCTGACATTTTTAAATGGAAGATTAAGGAAAATGCTATTATAAACGTTATACTTTTTCCTCACCCAGCGGTCGAAAGCAATGTCTAATTGTGAGGGTTGTTGCATCTTAATATTTTATCTTTCTATCTAAGGTAATATAAATTCCATTCATGATAATATGAAAGCCAGGGAGATCTCTTAGACAAGGAACAGGGATCTACTGTCCCTTTCAACAGCTTTAATGCAAGGAGGAGTCCCTTTGCTTGCTTCTTGAAGAAAAAATATTAATTTGGAACTCTCTGAAATTCACACCCACACTCATGTTCGGGATGTAGCGCGTCTCGATACATTTTCAAAACATATTGATTTTCTATCCCTTACACTGAAAATGATTTTGTGACCACCAAGGCAATACTTATTGAATAATTCCCCGTTTCACAAAAGCTATTTACAAGCAGTATTTCTTATTTATATTTCATAAAAATACTTTCATTTATGTAATTACTCATATATAGTTGCGTCATATTATTGAGCGAATAAATATTGTTGTAATAATATTGGATCAATCAAATGTATCCCTATGAAAAAGCTTAAAAAAATTCTAAAATGGTTCTTCATTGTCATCATTGCATTAGTAATAGCTATAATAATTTTCCGAAACGAAATATTTCTTAAAATCTTACAAATGGAAGAGTCGGCAAAAATGGATAGGCCTTTCACTATGCTTGAACTTCCTGATATAAATGATAGTATTTATCAATTATTAATCAACGATTTTGAAAATAATGCGTGTGATCCTTATGAATATATTTTAAATGAATTTAACAATAATGATATCATATTCCTTGGAGAAAATCATAGAATCAAACATGATTTGCTTTTTATGCAAAAGTTAATACCGCTACTTTATGATAAAGGGATCAGAAATATGGGTTTCGAGTTTGCATTAAACAGAGATAGTTTACTTATCAAAGAAGTAATTACGAACAAAGGTTTCTTTGATCAGGAGAAGGCCAATCAAATTATTTTTAATCTTTGCCCTTTCTGGGGATATAAAGAATACATTGATTTATTCAAAGCCGCCTGGGAAGTAAATAAAAACCTGCCTGATGGAGCTGAAAAATTTATGATTTTTGGTATCATGCACGATTTTGACTTTTCCCTAATGGAAAAGCGATCTGATGAATTTGATGAAGATAAAATGCTTAAAATTCGTAAAGGCGTTGCTAATGGGGATCAATTTATGGCAAATAGTATCATAAGTAATTATATGAAACGGAAGAAAAAAACACTGGTGTATTGTGGGATGCATCATGCATTTACAGACTATAGTTCGAAAAGAACCGGTGCAATTGTAACTGATTCAATCGATGTAAAAACAATGACTATTTCTCTTCATTATCCCTGGGGCGCAAAGGAAGGATCAAAATACAGAACTGTTTACCCTGTTAATGGTTATATAGATTCATTTATCAGAAAGTACAAGTCTAAGGAATTCGCTTTCGGAATAAATGTTAATCAAACCTCATTTGGGAATCTGACCGACACTACAAGTTGGTACGTTCAGGATAAAGACTTAAAACTTAGTTCACTTTGCGATGGATATATTTACCTGAATGCATTTAGCATGGCTGAAGGAGTCACAATTCAGGATAATTTTATTAACGGAAAAAATATAAAATTTGCCAGGACCCAATTACCCAATCCTGAGTTAAGAGATGGAATAATGAGGTTTCTCGGGCCAAAAGCTTTCAATCAAATTACAAGTTCTGATGTAAATTTAAAATACCATTACAGGCATTTGTATTAGTATTTAATCCCGGGATGTAACGCGTCCCGATACATTTTCAAAACATATTGATTTTCTATCCCTTACAGAGTATTCTTAAAACATTTTATTTTTTCTTAAAACTTTCTGAAAGTTTTGAACAAGTGCTTTACACACTTCCATTATAGTGCTCATCAGAAGATTAGCGATAATTACTCGCAAATTATGAGATTCGTGCGAGCTGGAGGTGTACAAAACTTGCCTGATTTTCCCTTTCCCGCACTTTGTGTAATGCAATATTTGTTGATCTAGTATTTAAGCTTAATGGTGTTTATGTACCACCCAGTAGCATATTGTATCAATCCTGGTAGAGTCATCATGAGATGTCCACAACTCAATGGTTCTGACTGAAGAAATAGAATCTTTGATAGATAAACTGTACTTAATATCGAATTCGGTAGTACTGTATTGTTCAACTTCTTTCCTTAGTATATAAGTGTTTTCAGATAAATAGAAGCTGAAAACAGACTGTTTATTTCCTGGACCAGCTATTACTATTGCCTGTTCGCTTTTGCTGCCGAGGTTATCAATTCTCAAAAACCTGTTGATCATTATAGTATCACCATGTATTTCTTCAAAGTAACCCATTACATCGCATTCCGTAACCGGAATTACTATGACTGTATCAGATACAGAGATGTTTCTGCTAATAACAGGAGACTTAAAATCGTCCTCTGAAAATCGTTTTAAGCCAAGGTCAAGATTGAACTCTTTGATTGCCACCCAAAAACCTGATGCAAAAAGAACCATAAATACAGAAAGGACAAGCATGGTTTGAAATGATTCATTCTTTGAAAATATACGGATGAGCCTGAAAAGCAGTAATCCTGAGATCCCTCCCATAGTATTCAGAATAACATCATCAATATCAGTTGAACCAGAAGCCAGGGTATACTGGGCAGCCTCAAAGAAAATGCTTAGGATAAGAGATATGAATAACATTGTCCAGATGTTATTGGCCCTCCTGTAAACGAGGGGAAGAAGTAAACCAAGAGGTACAAAAAGGTAAATATTGCCCAGGATATTGCCAGCCCGTCTCAGTAAACTCATTTGTTCCGCCATGAAATATTTTGATATGGTGACCAGGGGAATGAAATTATAAGGCCGGTAAGCATTTGAATTGTCAATTCTTGATGAGAGATCTGAAAGGTCAAGATACTTCATGCAAATTAATTTGAAAAGTACCAGCATATAGATGATCAATATCATCCATGTTAGAATTGTCAGGAGTTGGTGGTATGAACGGGATTTAATTTTCATCTTAAGAGGTATCTCAATCCATCAAATCCTGATGCAAGCTTTAAAAGGTCCTTTTCATCCATATCAATCTCATCACGAAACGCAGTTAATACAGATTGAGCACAATTATATCCATTTTTAAACTGATCGATGGCGTAATCTTCTTTGTTCATTCTATTCTTTTTATTTATGAAGTATTTTCCAAGCCCTTTGCTTGTGCAAAACAAGGGCCTAAGACCAGGGGGAAAGTAACAACTTATTCTGTAATACTTGTTAAATATAGTAAAATAAGCTGTAATTAAATCAATAAACATCAGGTGCTTGCCTACCGGACATACTGTAACACGATCCAGCAGATCGGAAAACTTACGCTTTCATTTAATCTTGTAAGTTTGTACTAATAATTAACAGCAGGAAAAATATATTTAAGCCAATATATCCATGAAACAAATTGTTTACCTCTTATCCCTGTCTCTTTTTGTTTTAAACACCTATTCCCAGCATACCTTCAATCCGGTAACCGAAGCGGTTGGCCTGGAGGTCGATTCCGATAACCTTGGACAGGCAGTCGGCTGGGGCGATATTGATAATGATGGCGACCTGGATCTTGCATACTCCTATTCCAGCCCGGCCGATTTTAAACTTTACAGAAACGATGGAGGGATGTACGCTGACATCACCGTTAGCTCAGGTCTGTCAGGCATCAGCGCATGGACCATTATATGGGCTGAAGTCACCGGGGATACCCTGAATGACCTGATAACCAGGAATGCGCTTTACAAAAACAACGGTGATAACACCTTCAGTTACGTCGGGGTCATTGCAGGTAATATCAGTTCCATGGCTGATTTCAACAAAGATGGAAAGCTTGATCTGTTCGACAGGAGCATACCGGGGATAAAAACCGGTAACGGAAACGGCTATTTTACGGAAGAGTATCCCCTGAGCATCTCTGGGGTAAGAACAACGGTTTGCTTTGACTACGACATGGATGGCGATATTGATATTCTTGCCGGGACTTCTTATCAGTACGATAACAAACTTTTTAGAAATGACGGTGACATGGTATTTACCGATGTTTCTCCCGGAAGTGGCCTGGTCATGGCAAACGATATTTACGGTTTGGCCGCCGGAGATATCAATAATGACGGCTATCCTGATATATATGCCGCTGTGCACAAAGATCAGCTGCAGAATCCCGGGAATTATCTTTTTCGTAACAACGGTGACGGTACATTCACTGATATTACACAGACGGCTGCAACCATTGGCCAGCCATCCACAAGAACGGCAAGCTTTGCCGATGTGAACAACGACGGATGGCTGGATATACTTGTTGATGATCACTACCATGGCAATTTCCTTTATCTGAACAATGGGGATGAAACCTTTGACGAAGTGGCTAATGAATTGAATATCAGAGATGTGGCCACTTCATGGGAAATCGGGGGAGATTATTTTGGTACTTCCTGGGGGGATTATAATCTTGATGGCGCTATCGATTTTTTTGGCTCCGGACATATGAGCCGTCAAAAGCTTTATGAAAACCAGAACTGTCCGAACAACTTCCTGAATATTGAGCTTACCGGTACGATGTCAAATTACAATGCAATTGGAACACGTTTGGAGGTCATCGCAGGAAATATGCATACCTATCACAATATTATTTCAGGAGATGGTGGGAACAATTTTCACAGCTATCCGGTGGAGATAGGACTGGGATCAAACACCATTGTGGATGAAATCAGGATATACTGGCCCAATGGTAATCCGCAATACCTTTACAATGTACAGGCCAATACTTTTCTGAAAATAACCGAAGGTGATCCGGTGGACATCCCTGAAAATGATGAAACTGATAACGTAGAGATATTTCCTAATCCTGCTCGTGAAGCTTTCTATGTAAAAGTTAGCGGGTCGTTTCCGCAGGTTTATTGTATAAGCATTCATTACCCTGACGGAAGAGTGCTTTATGAGAAGCAGTATAATGCTGTATTATCGAATCCTGTTCCATTAAACCATTTAGAGAGCGGAATTTACCTGGTAAAAGTTCAATCTGAAAAGGGCACGATCCTGAAAAAACTAATCGTTCATTAGACCATGTATTTGGGGCAGTACACCTAATACTGTGGACTCAGGGTGAGTTTTTACTCCTCTGATTTCTCCTGTACTACCCATCCATGCCTGTCATCAGTAATTAAGAATCTCATTCATATTTCAAAGCCTCAACCGGGTTTATCAATGCGGTTTTTGTGGAATGGTATGTCCATCGGTTTTCACAAGCAATTGCCTGAGATATCGATTTCCGGTAGCATGGCTCATCCGGAACATCACAGGCATAACCTTTTCCGACAGGGACCTTGAGTGGTGATCCCTGACAATCCCAATAATTTCCAGCCAGTTGCCGCCAAACTTAACCTTTTATCCTGCTTTTAAATTACTTTTGCGCTCAGGCTTCCTGAAGGTCCAGCCAATGGCAGCCCCAATGGATAGAAATAATTACTCAATCATGCAGTAACAATCACAAGCCATAAGCGCCTTCAACAACTGGGTCAGGAAAAAATACAATATCTACAGTGGCATCTTTCTTAGCCTTCCTTTTGAAAACATCAGCAATATGCCATGCAGCAAATAGATAAGAGATCACGATCATGTCACATAATATTTTATTGGCTTTTTCAAATTCCCCGGCCATTGCAGAATAGGTTCCCAGAACTCCCATATTGGCAATGGTTTTCGCTCCTGCCTCCATCATTCTTCTACCTTCTTCCAGGGCTTCTTTGTACATTTTCTTCATGGCGTAAGCTTCCATCAGGCAGTGGTGGCCCATCGGGAAATCTTTTTCGCTCTCAACCAATTTTTTAAAGTATTGAAGGGCACTGTCGAAATCCCCTGTGTAGAAATAAACATATCCTATCCTTATTTTAATCAATGTATTGAGGGGATCCAGTTCCTGTGCTTTCCGTATCTCTGCCATGCTCTTATCAAATCGGCCTTCCATTAAGCTCCAGTGAAGTTACTGGGTTGATTAGCTGTCGCCGGTTGGGTAGACGGCTCAAGGGTAGCTTTCAGCCGTTCTATGATCTGTGAAGTAATTTCATCCTGAATGGCAAATACATCCTCCAGTTCCCGGTCGTATTTTTCTGATCAGAGGTGATAACCATCTTCCACCTTTACCAGCTGCACGGTGATGCGCAACCGCTTGCCAGCCTTACGAATGCTACCCTCGACCAGCATTTCCACATTAAGTTTACGGCCGATTTTACGGATATCCGTTACTTGGTTCTTAAAAGAAAATGAAGAGGTACGTGCCACCACTTTCAGGCTGCTGCTCCGGATCGGGGCTCATGTTCACAAAAGGCAGGACTGCAATGGAGTTTAATACTTTCCTGGTTGTTCCAGGTACAGATTGACCGAAACCTGGTAAAATGGCAAATATTTTTACCGGAAGATTCAATTCTTGAGGCAATATTCACTCCATCGTCGAAGACATCATTATCTTCAAAAATAATGTCCCCGATATGAATGCCAATACGCACCTGGAAGTCAGATTCACCGGAACACAGTCTTTGAATCTCTAAAGCACAATTTACGGCATCCACAGAACTCGGAAAGGTTGACAGTGTATCATCGCCGATCTCTTTTATGTATTGCCCATTGAACTTTTCAATAGTTGATTTATGTATCTCCCTGTTTTTCCACAACACCTCCAAAGCCAGCTTTTCGTCCTGGGACATCAGTGCAGAGTATCCGACAATGTCGGTGAACATAATGGCGGCAAGTTTGCGATGCTCGGGCATTGGGCTCGGTAAATATGCTATAAATATAGGAAAACCATGTATCAATTACAACAGAGGGTTCACCTTGCTCTTCAAAGGAAGCACCGCTATTTATCCTCAGGAAAATCCTCATGCACCGGCCATGGTTGAGGCTCCTCTTTAATTTTCTGCAGCAGCACCTCCACACCTTTCATCAGCTGTGCATCGTAGCCTTTGGCCACTTCCTTTGGCTTTAGCTCCACAATGATGTCCGGCGTTACCCCTTCGTTCTCGACCACCCAGTTGCCATCCGGATCATAGATACGGTAGTCTGGTGCGGTGAGGCCACCTCCGTCGATGAGTGGCATGAACATCGAGACACCCACCAGGCCGCCCCAGGTGCGTGTACCAATCACCGGGCCCATGTTGAACTGCTGGAATTCCAGCGGGAATTCATCGCCGCCGGACCCCGCCTGCCGGTTGGTCAGGCATACCATGTGGGCATTTACAGCGAAGGCCGGACTGGTCTGGTCATGAGAGTATCGCCGGGTCCAGTACGAGTGTGGCTTGTGGTTCAGGCGGTTAAAGAAGATGTCGGGATCGAGGCCGCCCCCGTTGAACCTCCCGTCGATGATCAATCCTTTCTTGCGGGTCTGGGAATAGAAATTCTTTGGGAACTCGACGGCCGAGCCCAAATAAGTGTCAGGGAAGTGCAGGTAGCCGATCTGCCCGTCGCTGGCCTCTTCCACCTTCTTGAGGTTGGATGCAACCCAGTGCTGGTAGCGTAATCTGAAATCGCCTGCTATAGGCTTTACTATATAATCCCTGGCACCTTCCAGGGTGGGCTTGTCATTTACGGTAATGGACACTTGCTTGCCGGCAAGGCCCTGAAAATAAGAATAGATGTTTTTCGAAGCCACTACTTCCATATCATTCACTTTCAGCAGGTAATCCCCTTCATTTACCTCCATGCCGGGTTGGTTCAATGGCGGGAACACATCCCTTGACCAGTCCGCCGTCCGGTAGATCTTTTCGAATTGATACAGGTTATTGTCCGGATCGACCTTGTAGGTGGCGCCAAGCATGCCCACATTGACTTTTTCTGCCTCCCGTTTCTTGTCGCCTCCGAATACATAGGTATGGGAGGTGTTCAGTTCGCCGATCAGCTCCCCGATGACAAACTGGACATCCTGACGACAGGATGCCGATTGCATCAGCCGGCCATATTTTTCCCGCATCATGTCCCAATCCAGCCCGCGCATGCCGGGTTCATAATAGTAATCCCGCTCAAGCCGCCATGCCTCGTTGAAGATCTGCTTCCACTCGGCAAGGGGCTCATACCACATCTTCAGGTCATCAAGGTTCAGGTTGCTGCCCTTTGATTCGGTTTCTGTGCTGGCGATGAGCCCCACATCATCCCCTTTTTTATAGACGATCTTATCTCCGTTGAAGGAGAGCTTGTAGCTGTTGATGTCTTCCAAGACCAGCTCCTGATCTTTCTTGTCAAAGCAAAGCCGGTGAAGGTCCATGGTGGTAGGCAGCCTGAATTCGAAGCGGTTGAAGTCCCCCTCGTCCTTGTCCAGGTAGAACAGCGCCTTATCATTGACAGCCAGGTAGCGGTAATTCCCCCGCTCCACTGGCAGAGCCTCCACTCTCTCCGAAAGGCCTTCCCAGTCGATGGTCATGCTTACATCCTTGCTTTCACCGGCATCCTCCTTTTTCTTATCCTTCAGGGTTACTTCGTCGCTCTTCAGCTTAAGGAAAGGGTCACCGTCCTTTCGGAGGGTCAGGCAGTAGATGCCACTGGTCTTCTTGTATACCATCTCCCATTCGAAATCGCAGAAGGTGGGGTCGAACCTCCTGTTGGAGACAAAGAAGAGGTAATTACCGCATTTCGAGAAAACAGGATGAAAATCGTTAAAGATCGTGCTTACCTGGTGGATCTCCTTCTCGGGCAGGGAGTAGATGTACAGTTTGTTCACCAGGTCCGCATCCATTTTGGAGTAGGCGATGAAACGGCTGTTGGGGGACCAGGCGAAATCGTAGATTGGTTTTACGTCGATGGACACGTCGATGTTCTCGTATTCGGCCTTGTCCACCTTTGTCAGTTGTTTGGTCCCCACATCGATGATGCAGAGGGTGAGAGTTTGATCGGTGAAGGCGATCTTTTTCGAGTCGGGCGACCACCGCAACGTATGCAGGTATCCATGATCGAAGTTTGTTAGCCTGACAGCCTCTTTCTTTCCTTCCTGGTCGGCCATATAAAGGTTATACTCGCCCGATGCATCGGATACATAAGCGATGCGGGTACCGTCGGGCGACCAGGCCGCATCCTTGTCCCTGGCTCCTGAACTACGGGTCAGGTTCCTGGTGGGTCCTTCCTTTGCAGGCACGGTGAACAGTTCACCCCGGGCTACTATAACAGCCCTTTCGCCGGCTGGAGAACAGTCGAAATCAGTGATGTATTCTTTTACATCTTTCAAGTACGGCCGTGCTTCGGGCATGTCTGCCTTTATCTCAATGTCGACTTTTACCGTTGTTCTAGTGGCTATATCCAACACCATCAGGTCACCGCCCAGCTCATAGATGATCTTGTTTCCATCGGCTTCCGGCCGTCTGACATCGTATTCGCTGTGGCTTGTGATCTGCTCGATTGCTCCCGTGTTGGGGTCCACTGAATAGATGTTCAGCACCCTGTCGCGGTCGGAGGTGAAATAAACCTTGTCACCGATCCACATCGGCATCCGGTCGGTGCCGTCAAATTTGCTGAGGTTAGTTTCTTCATCGGTCTCGAAGTCGTACAGGTAGATGTCCTGGGCGGTGCCGCCCCTGTACCGTTTCCAGGTCCTGTTCTCCCGCGACACCTTGTTGTAGGCGATCTTATTATTGTCAGGCGAAAAACTGCCCCTGGCCGCTTCATGGAGGATCAGCTTTTCCAGCCCTGTGCCGTCGGGGGAGATAAGGAACAGTTCGGAGTAGCGCGGGTAATCGCTTCGGGAAGCACAGAAGATGATTTTGTTCTTCACCGGGTGCCAGCCGATGACCTCATCGTAGCCAGGATGATAAGTGACACGGGTGATCTCGCCGCCGTACCGGTTCATCACGTAAACGTCAGGATTACCGTCATAATAGCCGGTGAAGGCGATCCATTGTCCGTCGGGTGAAAAGCGGGGATAGCGCTCCTCGCCGTCATTGATGGTAAGGCGTGTGGCGATGCCGCCCTCTGCCGGCACCGACCAGATGTCCTCGCCGTGAACGAAAACGATCAGGTCGTCATTGATGTCGGGGAAACGGAGCAGGGGGTTCTGAGAATTTGCTGTCATCATAAACATAAGGTTCAGCAGGAAAAAGAGCACGACAGGCCTGGTCGGGCTTTTGATGTTTTGAATGAAGGATTGCATGGTTATCATTTTAAATTATACAATGCCTGGAGGAGATTCCTCGAGGATGGTTAGTCAGACTGTCATTATCTATTACAAAATAAATAAAAAAAAGGATGATCGAGGAAAAAATGAAGATTCTCAACCATTTATCCAGATAATTCGGACGCCAAATAATCGGTTTATTTGATGATTTTGAATTTGAAGTTTGTCTGGAATTTGGGATTTGTTATTTGGGATTTACAATATACGGGATGTAGCCCCTCGACAGGGCCTATATTGAGCGGAGTCGAAATGCTCAGGACAGGCTCCGACCCGACGGTTTTTTCAAACCACTTGTTATACAACCCTTTTCAGCGTTTTCTTAAATATTTCTGAAAGATTTGTGAAATTACTATTTGAACTTTCACTCTGTTTGTAGGTTTCCTGGTGCGATTTCCTCAACTAACTGAAGCCCTGCGTAACCCCGGAGGAACAGAAACCGTACCAATCCCAGAAAGATTTCATGAGTTTGCTGGAGTTATATATTGACCTTTTTGCAAAGTAAATCAGGCACTTATTTGACAAAATAACTCATATTGACTATCTTTATATACCTCAATAAACTACCAATACAAAACCAATTTCTTATTACTTGATTAATGAACTAATAAACCTTATAAATTAAGGTTTTAATAGAATTGATATTAATATAGGGGATATAAAGAAACCCCCTGTAATTGGATCACACATTATGAAAATAAGAATCATCCTCTCATTCATTGCTTTTGCATTTATGTTTGGAGCCTTTGGCCAGGACAGTTCAGTGATCGACTCCCTGGAAAATATTTTAAAGACTGCCAAAGCGGATACTGCAAAGGTGGACTGCCTGAACGCATTAAGCCGCAAATACAGGGGAATCAGCGACTATAAGACGTCCGTGCAATATGCTGAATCCGCGCTTGAATTGGCTACTACACTGGATTATCAAAAAGGGATTGCAAATTCTTACCACAATATCGGTGATGATCACGAATGTCAGGGCAATTATCCGGAAGCCTTGGAAAACTATTTTGCTTCCCTGAAGATCAAAGAAGAGATCGGAGATAAGAAAGGTATTGCTGCTTCTTATAACAATATTGGTAATATTTATCAAAAACAGGGCAATTGGGCGGAGGCCCTGGAAAATTATTTCACTTCCCTGAGGATCAGAGAGGAAATCGGGGATAAGAAAGGCATTGCCAGTGCCTATAACAATATTGGTAACATTTATCGGTTACAGGTCAATTATCAGGAAGCGTTGGAATATTATTTCGCTTCCCTGAAGATCAAAGAAGAAATCGGGGAAAAGAAAGGCATTGCCGGTACTAACGTCAATATTGGCTATATGTATCAAATACAGGACAAATACGAGGAAGCTGCGGAGTATTATTTGACCGCCCTTAAAATCTTCGAAGAAATCGGGGATAAGAGATATATTGCAATGACTTACAACAATATTGGGACTCTCTATAATAAAATGGGTAATTATCCTGAAGCATTGGAAAATTATTTGGCTTCCCTGGAGATCAAAGAAGAAATCGGTGATAAGGAAGGAATTGTCAATTCGTATACCAACATCGGGCATCTTTATAAAAAACAGGGCAATTACCAGGATGCAAGAAAATATTTAGATGACGCCCTTGCCTTAGCTGCAAAAATTGGAGTTAAACGACAAATTAGAGATATCTACAGTCATTTGACAACACTGGACAGTACTGAAGGCAATTTCGCACAGGCCATGGAACATAACAAGATGTATCACCTATACAAGGACAGTTTGTTCAATGAAGAGAGCAGACATCGGATAGCTAAGATGAAAGCCGAGTACGAAACTGAGAAAAAAGACCGGGAGATCGAACTCCTCAATAAAGACAAAGAACTGCAGGAGCAGAAGCTGGAGAAGCAAACACTTATTCGAAACGGAATGATCGCAGGCGTCGTCCTTATTGTCCTGGTTGGATTGCTCCTTTTCCGAAGCTTCAGGCTCAGGAAAAAACTGGAAAAGCAACAGGCCATCGTGCAGGAGCGCCATCGCATCAGCGCTGACCTGCACGACGATGTCGGATCCGGGCTTTCAAAGATCACGCTTCTGAGTGAAATATTAAAAACGCAGGCCAAAACGCCTGAGAACAGGAAGGAGGCAGAAAAGATATCGGAGACAGCCCTGGAACTCTCCTCCACCATAAGCGAGATCATCTGGGCACTGAACTCAAACAACGACTACCTTGAAAACATGGTAGCATACATACGGCGTTACGCAGCCGAATATTTTGAAAACTCACCGGTTAACCTTAAGATCAGTTACCAGCGGTGAAATATTACCCACTCCCATCAATGGGGAGCATCGAAGGAACATCTTTTACACGGTAAAGGAAGCCCTGAACAACATTCTGAAGCATGCAGAAGCCACGGAGGCCGAATTGAAATTTGTCGTGATGAATCGATAAATTGGATGTAATCATAAGTGATAACGGAAAGGGGATACCGGAAGGAGACCTGAACCGCTTCGGTAATGGGATAAAGAATATGCAGGCCCGCATGAAAAGCATAAGTGGGGATTTCAAAATTGAAAACCATCAGGGCACCAGGATCTCCCTGAAACTAGCGATATAATATCATATTACCCAAAAGGGGTATTGATAAAGCCTGGATACTGACATATCTTTACATTGTGATAAATGAAAATAAAATACACGTTTCCATAGTAGAAGACACTGACGACATCCGCAATGCCTTGCGAGTACTGATCGATGGCTCCCCTGGATTCGAATGCATTCACGTATATGCTGATGCTGAAGAAGCCCTGCAGGATATGTCATCAAAAGACATTGATATAGTGCTTATGGACATTGGCCTCCCGGGAATGGACGGCATCGAATGCATGAAAATACTCAAACCCCGAGATGCCGAAAGCGCAGTTCATGATGTGTACCGTATACGATGATGATGACCACATTTTCAATGCTCTGAGATCAGGTGCATCAGGCTATATCCTGAAGAGGACCTCCCCGGCACAGATCCTCGAAGCGATACACGACCTTCATGAGGGCGGTTCACCCATGAGCAGCGAGATTGCCAGGCGGGTAGTCGAATCAATGCACAAGCCAAAGAAACACGCTGAAGCGGTTGAGTTGCTTACGCGCCGGGAAAATGAAATTCTCGATTTCCTTGCCAGGGGCTATCTTTACAAAGAGATCGCAGCCAATCTTTTTATCAGCAAGGAGACGGTTAAGAAGCACATACACAGCATCTACGACAAACTTCATGTGCAAACCCGCACCGAAGCCCTGAACAAGGCATTTCCCAGATAGATTTCCCACCTTTTCTTTTCCTGCCAGTCTGAAAAATATACCGAAAGGGGTATTGAAGTCCATTACCCAAGGCTATAACTTTATGGTATTGAAATCATTGAACCCTTAAAGACAATTAATGAATTTGAGAAATTGCTTGCTCTAACCTAAAAAAAATAAATTATGAAAAAAGTAACACTTTTTGGATTGGTCTTATTGATCCTTTCCACAACAACAAGTTTGTTTGGACAAACAGAGACCAACAAAGTTTCTTTGCTGGATTTTGCGGCAAAAAAATCCATCGAATTTCAGCAAAAAAAAGCTGATGCATTAAAATTTGCACAGGAAAATAACATGCCTGTCATTATTGAAGATGCTACTACTTACATGGAGTTAATGTATATTGATGACAATGGGATCCCTCAATATTACATAACCGATAACGCAAATTCTTCAGCAACCATTTCAACCAACAAAGTAAATACCGGTGGTGGATTTGGATATAGCCTTGATGGAAGCGGAATGACTGTTCATCAATGGGATGTAGGCGGTATTCGCCTTACTCACCAGGAGTTTGGAGGAAGAGTTAACCAGGTTGATAATCCCTCAGGCACAGTATTCCATTCGACTCATGTTGCCGGAATAATCATGGCATCAGGAGTTGATGTCAATGCAAAAGGCATGGCCCCTGCAGCTAACCTGGATGCCTATGACTGGAATTATGATGAAGCTGAAGTAGCTGTTGCCGGTGCTAACGGAGCACTGGTGTCAAACCATTCGTATGGCTTTGTAAGAGGATGGAGTGGAAGTACATGGCATGGAGATCCAAGTATCAGTACACAGGAAGATTATAAATTTGGATTTTATGATGCCAATGCCCGGGAATGGGACCAGTTAGCATATGATGCACCCTATCTTCTGATCTGTAAATCAGCGGGCAACGACCGTGGACAATGTGGTGATGGATCATATCCATGTGATGGTTATCCGGATGGTTATGATTGTATAGGAACACGAGCGAGTGCAAAGAATAATCTGGTGGTTGCTGCTGTTGGTGACATTCCAGGAGGTTATACACAACCATCAGATGTGGTAATGACCGTCTTCAGCTCCTGGGGCCCTGCTGATGACGGTAGAGTCAAGCCTGATATCTCTTCTAATGGATGGTATCTATACTCAACTGGTAATGATAATGATGCTGATTACAGAACTGCCAGCGGTACATCAATGTCAGCACCATCTGTTGCCGGATCATTGATCCTTCTTCAGGAACACTATGAGAACCTGAATGGTAGCGGAAATTATATGCGCTCGGCAACATTAAAAGCACTGGTTATCCACACTGCTGATGAAGCGGGATCTGCAGATGGGCCCGACTACCAATTCGGATGGGGTTTGATGAATACCTACTCCGCTGCAGAACTAATTTCATCTGATGCAGATCTAAACACAATGGAGGAACTTTCATTAAAAAATAATAAGACATATCAAAGGACAGTTATGGCTGCCGGCGATCAACCTTTAAAAGTTACCATGGTCTGGACTGATAAACCAGGAACACCTCCACCGGCCTCTGTCGATCCACCTGATCCCATGGTGGTACATGAACTTGATCTGAGACTGACAGAATCAAATAATACTTTTTATCCCTGGAAGCTCGACAAGGATAATCCATCAAATCCAGCTACAAGGGATGAAGAAAACGATGTAGATAATGTTGAGATGGTGACGATCGATAATCCGACAGCAGGAACAGAATATACGATTAATGTTGATCATGATGGTACAATTACAGGGGGTGGACAAGCTTTCTCACTTATCGTAAGTGGCATCACAAATACTATTCCTCAAACACCTGTGGCTGACTTCTCAGGTGATCCGGCATCCCTGTATGAAGGAGAAACTGTGCAGTTCACCGATCTGTCTTCCAATAACCCGACGTCATGGTCCTGGAGTTTCCCGGGTGGAACACCTTCGACCAGTACTATTCAGAATCCTTTGATCACTTATAATACAGCCGGAACATACTCAGTCACACTCACAGCAAGCAATGGTGACGGATCTGACACACATACCGAAACAGATTATATTACAGTATCTGTTTTCGTTCCCCAACCGCCGGTGGCCGACTTCTCCGGAAGTCCGACAACTTTGTTTGAAGGAGAAACTGTTCAGTTCACCGACCTTTCCTTGAATGATCCAACTGAATGGTCATGGAACTTTCCAGGAGGCACACCCTCAACCAGTACAACACAGGATCCTTTGATCACTTATAATTCGGAGGGTGTTTATTCGGTCACACTGACGGCAACAAATGCGCTGGGAACGGATATCCATACCAAAACCGATTATATCTCGGTAAACCAGCAGGGAAGTATAACCTACTGTGAATCTCAGAGCACAAGCAACGCGCTGGAATGGATTTCGAACGTAGCAATCGGCTCTTACAGCAATCCATCAGGAGCATCCTTATATACTGATTACACATCAGAAGTCCTTACTCTATCTCCGGGATCTTCATACAGCATTACACTAACTCCCTACTACACGGGTAAAGACCAGCGGGAATTCTGGAGGGTATGGATCGATATTAACCTGGATGGTGATTTTGAAGATTCTGATGAACAAGTATTCCTTGCAAATAATAAGAAGGGATCTGTCACAGGAACTATGAGTATCCCAACTACTGCAAACGGGCAGACCAGAATGAGGGTCACCATGAAGAACGGATCTTCACCTTCATCCTGCGAAACATTTGATGGCGGAGAGGTTGAAGATTATACAGTTGACTTTGATGGTTCCAACATGACAACCAGAACCAATTCAAACATTGAGGATTTTATGATATATCCCAATCCAAATAATGGGATCTTTAATGTTAACATCGATGGTGATATTCATCCTGACTCACGGTTAAGAGTGTATGATATGAAAGGCATGTTGCTGCATGATATGCCAGTGAGCCAGTCCTGTTTCGAATTGGATATCAGCGAATTACGTGTTGGGATCTATCAAATTTCCGTTGTTAATGGCAATGAATATTATTATTCAAAGCTGGTTAAGCAATAATTACAAACCGTTCAAAAATTAATTCTTATCAATAATAAATATAAACCTTCATCTCCCTTCCCCCGGGTGGGGGAAGGGTCGGGGATGGGGGCTGAGAGAGGTATAATTGAATTAAATACTTATCAATCATGAAAAGAACACCTGTATTTCTTTCGGTAACATTTGCTGTCGTCCTGTTTGCTATCCTTTCAATGGATGCAACGTATGACCGGCATCCAACGGCAGATTTATTTAAAGCTCCATCTGTTTCAGCATTAAATACACAGGAATATTCACAGAGTATTCTGCAAAATGCTGAAAAAGATATTGTATTCATTGAAAATCTTGGACAGATAAAAGACACAGAAGGGAAAACAGGCCCGACATATTGTTTCTTACGCGTTCACAGGGTGTGGATATGTATATGACAAACTCAGGCATATCTTATGTGTTCAGGAATGCAGAGTCAGGCTACTATCGTTTGGATATGGAGTTTGTGGGGATGAATAAGAATATCAACATTAAGAAAGAGCTGGCTGTTGAACAGCAGTATAATTATTACACCCCGGAATATCCGGACGGCATATCGCCCAGGGCATACAAGAAGGTAACAATGGAGAACATCTATGAGGGTATAGACCTGGTATACTATGAGAAAGAGGGCAGGATGAAGTATGATTTCATACTGAAAGCAGGTGCAGATGCAGGAAAGATAAAGATGAAGTATAAAGGAGCCAGTTCGATGAATATAGATAACAACGGCAATGTGATCATTACAACTCCCATGGGAGAGATAAGGGAGGGGAAACCATACACCTATTCAGGAACCACAGGTTCGGAAATCGAAAGCAGGTACCGGGTGAAAAACAATACGGTCCTGTTTGATATTGCAGAATATGATGAAAGTGAGGATATCATTATAGACCCTTTAAGACAATGGGCCACTTACTATGGGGGAAGTCGTAATGATATTGGAACTAGCATCTGCACGGATAATTCAGGTAATCTTTATGTTACAGGACGAACAAAAAGCAGCGATTTCCCTACACAGACATTAACAGGGGCATATAATCAAACTACTTATGGCGGTGGTACCTGGGATGTTTTCATATTAAAGTTTAACAGCAGCGGTGCAAGAATATGGGCCACTTACTATGGTGGAAGTGTTGGATGAGAGTGAAATTAAGTATCTGCACAGATAATTCAGGTAATCTTTATGTTACAGGAGGAACATAAAGCAGCGATTTCCCTACACAGACCTTAACAGGGGCATATAATCAAACTACCTTTGGTGGTGATAATGATGCTTTCATATTAAAGTTTAACAGCAGCGGTGCAAGAATATGGGCAACTTACTATGGTGGAAGTGCTTAGGATGACGGATATGGGTATATGCACGGATAATTCAGGTAATCTATATGTTACAGGAAGACATTAAGCAACAATTTCCCCACACAGACCTTAACAGGGGCATATAATCAAACTACATAGGTGGTGTCGTGATGCTTTTATATTAAAGTTTAACAGCAGCTGTGAAAGAATATGGGCTACTTACTACGGTGGAATGATGGTCATGAATGGTGATATTGGAAATAGCATCTGCACGGATAATTCAGGTAATCTTTATGTTACAGGAGCAACAGATAGCAGCGATTTCCCCACACAGACTTTAACAGGGGCTTATAATCAAACTACTTTAGGTGGTGGTGATAATGATGCTTTCATATTAAAGTTTAACAGCAGCGGTGCAAGAATATGGGCTACTTACTATGGTGGAAGTGGTGATGAATATGGAAATAGTATCTGCACGGATAGTTCAGGTAATCTTTATGTTACAGGACGAACAGAAACAGCAATTTCCCTACACAGACCTTAACAGGGGCATATAATCAAACTACATCAGGTGGTGGTAATGATGCATTTATAATAAAATTCAACAGCAGCAGTGTAAGACAATGGGCCACTTACTATGGTGGAAGTGGTGCTGATAAGGATTGGGTATATGCACAGATATTTCAGGTAATCTTTATGTTACAGGAAGTACAGGAAGCAGCGATTTCCCTACACAGACCTTAACAGGGGCATATAATCAAACTACTCATGGTGGTGGTAATGATGCATTTCATTTTGCAATTTAACAGCAGCGGTGTAAGAAATGGGCCACTTACTATGGTGGAAGTGGTTCTGATGATGGATTGGGCATATGCACAGATAATTCGGGTAATCTTTATGTTACAGGAGCAACAGTAAGCAGCGATTTCCCCACACTGACATTAACAGGAGCATATAATCAATCTACATTAGGTGATCGTTCTGATGCTTTTATATTAAGGTTTGATGAAACCATATGCTGCTTTTACCGCAAGCGACGACACTATTTGTGAAGGAGATACAGTAAGCTTTACCGATCAGTCCCTGGGTAATGTCATTTCATGGGACTGGACCTTTGAAGGCGGCACACCCGGAACCTCCACCGCACAGAATCCTTCAGTTACCTATAATACCATGGGTACCTATGATGTGCAACTGATCGTTTCTGACGGAACATACTCTGATACGATAATGAAGGATGATTATATCCACGTGTCTGCCATCCCGGCCCAGCCGATCACACCCTCCGGCCCGGCTGAAACCTGTGAAGGGGGTAGTTATGATTACACTATCGACTCCGTTGCCGGGGCAACTTCATACGAATGGATGGTAGAGCCTTCAGATGCCGGCACCATCTCCGGATCAGGAACCACCGGCACCTATACAGCAGCCATCGGATGGACCGGGGCCTATACAGTGAAGGTTAGGGCTTCGAATTATTGCGGCTCAGGCGCATGGTCAGCTGACTTCACAGCAGAACTCTATCACTCACCGGTACAATTTTCCCTGATTGGAGAGGGCGCATATTGTGAAGGGGATCCGGGGGCTGAAATAATCCTGGATGGTTCTGAAACGGGTGTGGATTATGAGCTGTTTAAAGATAATGTAACAACCGGCGTAATGGTCGCTGGCACCGGGGACTCTATCAGTTTTGGTTACTTCCAGGAAACAGGCATTTACTTGGCAGAAGGCTTTACGGATCATTGTTCAGAAATCATGATCGGAGAGATCTATGTTCACATGGTACCTATACCCGGACAGGCAGGCACTCCACAGGGTGAGCAGAGTGTTTGCACCAGTGATACAATCGGTTATATCACATCTGGTGCTGGTGATGCCGATGATTACCAATGGATCCTGTATCCTGATGAAGCAGGTACGATGATCCCTGATGGTGATGAAGTATCCATTATTTGGGATGACTCATACTCTGATCTGGCTAATCTTTCCGTTTATGGAACCAATGCCTGTGGTGACGGACCTCTTTCCGATGAGTTGGAAATCACCGTGCTGATGGCCCCTGCTCCTGAAATCTCCGGCCCTGCAAACGTCTGTTCCGGATCCACAGAAGACTACATGACCGTTGAGAATCCGGGCAACACCTATGACTGGGAAGTGTCAGGAGGTACGATCGTTAGCGGTGCGGGAACTTACCAGATATCGGTAGAATGGGGTGATCCCGGTTCAGGATATGTCATGGTTACAGAAGACAATGGAACCTGCTCCACCACAACCGAACAATTCGAGATACTGATCGGCCCCACAGGCATTGGTGACAATGAATTGCACAAGCTTAAGGTCTATCCAAACCCGGCCGGAAATGTCCTGAATATCGACCTGGGTAATATCCGGGAACTGAAGGATGGAATGATCAGCCTGGTCAACATCCATGGCCATGTGATAAACTCCGTAAAGGTCATAGAAGGGTCGAGGAACATCAGGATCAACACTTCGGGTTTTGCCCCGGGATTGTATTGGGTGCAGATCGATCGAAGATGACCGGGTCATCGGTGCCAGGAAAGTAGTCATAGTGCGTTAGTACGCTCAACACATAAAAATGAGGTGGAAATTCCTGCTAAATAGAGCACATAATTCCTGTTTTGTCTGAGCACCCTATTCCCGATTAATAAACATTAGGACTTGTTCTGATTATTCGTATGTTATATGTAATTCATTGCAGTTTTAATGTGTTAAAAAGCCTGCTCAATTTGGTCAGGAATGACCTGCTCAGTTTAACAGGAACATGCAATAACAATAATATTGCATTTATAGTGCATCTTTGAGCATAGAACTATTGGCTCAATTACATTTTTTGGAGATAATTTTTTCTTGAATTAACACTATTTGGGAGATTAATACCAGATAGATGTAAAACAGCTTAATTTAAGCTCAATTTGGATTGGATTGAAGCTCATAATCTCTCATTTTTCACCCAAAACCTTCAATATTTTGAGCTACAATTTATTTTTACTATATTAAGCTCAAAATAATGACCATTATGGCTCAATATTTGATAATTTGAGCTATATTTGGAATGACAAAGAGCTTTAAATATGTAATTATACAGTTATGATATCAGACAAAGAAAATCAAATATTGCAACATATTTCTGAAAAGCCATTACAATCCTCGAAGCAAATTTATGAAGGTCTTCCCATAAGAATAAGTTATGCTACAGTAAAAAGGGTATTAACTAAACTTCTTGATTTAAAGTTGATCATTGCGGATGGAGCGGGAAAAGCAACTAAATATTTAATTAGTCCGTCATTTGGATTGCTCAGGTCTGTTGATATTGACCATTATTTTTCAAAAGAGATTGATGAGCGAATAATAAGTGAAGGATTCAATTTTCAGCTAATAAATAGTGTATTGCCAGGAGCAGAATTATTTACAGATAGTGAATTAGAAAAACTAAATTCCCTTCAAAAACAATTTGAAGCTAATATTGCAGGTATAACTAAAATTGAATATGAAAAGGAAATTGAACGTCTGGCTATCGATCTGAGCTGGAAATCGTCTCAAATAGAGGGAAATACTTATTCCTTGCTTGAAACTGAACGCTTACTCAGAGAAAAGGAGACTGCAGCGGGAAAGAAAAAGGATGAGGCTATCATGCTTATTAATCACAAGGATGCGATAGATTTTATTGTCCAAAATCCCTATTATATCGAACCCCTAACGATTGTTAAGATTGAAGAAGTGCATTCAATGCTGATCAAGGAACTTGGAGTGGACAGCAATATTCGAAACAGAAGAGTTGGTATTTCCGGTACCAATTACAAACCATTGGACAACGAGTTTCAAATAAAAGAAAACTTAAAGGAAATGTGCTCGTTGATCAACGCAAAAAGTAATGTTTTTGAAAAGGCTTTATTAGCACTTGTTTTAATATCATACATACAACCATTTGTTGATGGGAATAAACGTACAGCCAGGATAATTAGTAACTCATTATTGATTAATAATAATTATTGTCCTATTTCATTCAGAACGGTGGATTCTGTTGAATACAAGAAAGCAATGTTGATCTTTTACGAGCAGAACAATATTTCAGCTTTCAAGAAGATCTTCATTGATCAGTTTGAGTTTGCGGTAACTACATATTTCTAAGGTGTTAAAGATGGTGAAATTCTGTATTCTTTATTGTCAATGTAATATTCCATGAAAATATCAAATATATATTAACTATTTCATGGATAATCATGATTAAGAACATATAAAAGGCCATTAGTGTCTACTAAAAAATAGTTCACGTTCTTTGAAATCATTGATAATTCATGTTTTGCGAGCTTTTTCACGTGGTGACGATTTGAATTGATTATGTTAGCCTGCAAATCGAATAACAATGAATCATGGAAAATATGTTTATGCTCAAATCATAGAGTTTTTACCACAGCGCATTTTTGACAAATTTGTTAGAAAATATGATGGTAACAAGTATGTTAAGCACTTTACCTGTTGGAATCAACTGCTTTGCATGGTTTTCGGTCAGCTTACCAATCGGGATAGTTTGCGAGATCTGATGGTAGCCATTAATGCTCATAGCAGTAAATCATATCATCTGGGCTTTGGTAAAAATGTCACTCTCAGTAATCTGGCTAAAGCTAACTTGAATCGCAACAGTAAAATCTTCGAAGAATTTGCTTATTATCTCATTGCTATTGCCCGAAAGGACAGGGCAAATGATGATTTTCAAATCAAAGGTCAGGTTTATGCATTTGATTCCACCACTATTGATCTTTGCCTAAGCGTTTTCTGGTGGGCCAAATTCAGAAGAACCAAGGGAGGAATAAAACTCCATACCTTGTTAGATATTAATACCCAGATTCCTGCCTTTGTGCATATTACCCCTGCTTCGGTCATGATATGAATGCAATGGATTTACTTTTTTATGAGACTGGTGCATATTATATCTTCGACAGAGGCTATGTTGATTTTACCAGGCTTTACAAGATTACGCAGCATTCTGCATTTTTCGTGATCAGAGCAAGGAGCAACCTGCAATTCAAACGCATGTATTCCAGGAAGTATGATAGATCTACTGGGGTTAGATGCGATCGAATTGGCAAGCTTTCCGGTTATTATGTCTCGAAAGAATACCCTGAAAAGCTACGAAGAATTAAGTTCTATGATCAGGAAACAGACAGAACTTTTGTCTTTCTGACTAATAATTTTGAGCTTTCTCCTGAACAGGTAGCGTTCCTATATAAAAACCGTTGGCAAATCGAATTATTTTTCAAATGGATTAAGCAACACCTAAAGGTAAAAGCCTTTTGGGGTACATCTGAAAACGCTGTTCGGATACAGGTTTATTCAGCAATTATTGCGTATTGCTTAGTAGCCATTATTGGAAAAAGATTAAAAATTGAGCGATCAACCTACGAAATTCTACAGGTTTTGGGTATATCCCTTTTAGACAAAACGCCTGTAAAAGAGCTTCTTACAAATATGAATTACAATGATGTCAAAGAACTTTTTGATAACCAGCTGTCCCTCAGCTTATTTTAAGTGGACAGCAATGATAAAAGGCATTGAAGTGATCCTTGAAATCCCAGGAGATTTTCACTAGAATTGACAAAATCTCTAGAATGACAAAATGAAAAGTATTAACTTTGCAGTCCTTATTCGTGAAACGTGAATTGTGAATCGTTAAACGGAATACAAATCCTAGATTCTAAATTGTAAATACAGAATTGTATATTTTTTCGGGATGTAGCGCGACCCAACGATTATTTCTTACCAATTAATAATCAATTTCTTACAGCGTTTTCTTAAAACATTTTGATTTTTCTTAAAACTTTCTGAAAATTTTGTGTAATTACTATATGAACATTCATTCTGTTTGTTATATATGCTCGAATATATTGACTTTACTGGAGTTGTATATACTTTACATTAAAGGGAGTAATTACTAGTTTTAGATAATCAGTTTTTGTAACAACTCTCACTTGGGAGCCGATCTATATGTCAGATAGCCAGAACGATATCATAATATTTTTTTTTAAAAGAATATAAAAAGTATTGACATTACAGCTTACATTGAGTACTTTTACATATCTTAATAAACTACGATTACGAAACCAATTTATTATCTCTTGATTATTTAAGTTATTTACCTTAAAAAGTAAGGTTTTTAATTATATGCTATTAATGAAAGAAAAACCCCCTTTAATTGAAAAAAGTTCAAAACATATCGCAAATGCATAAACCATTAACAAAGAAAGGAGGTAAAGGCAAAGATAAAAAACAATTCAATGGGAAAAAATGTAAAGTCTTAATAGCTTGATTGAATTATATGCAAACTTTTTTTTGTATAAATTATTCACTAATATTAAAAGTCTTTAAAAAATGAAGACAAAATTATTTATTTTAGTATTTGCCTTAATAGGCATGAGTTTAATGAGCTTTCAGAATGCCCCTCCTGGGGTTGATTATTCAGTAACATTTGGATGGGATGATAGTGGTTGTAGTTGCACTGAACCGATAACAAAGGTGGTAAGAGTGGTAATTATAGAAATTTCTACCGGAGATACAATTGTCGATACAGATTTTTACACACCACATTCCAATCCCGAAGTTCACACTGGTAATGATGATATTAAAACTGATTGCGGTGACCCGTGTTATAAAGTCGATGTATATGTAGTTTATTTAAATAACTCAGTACCTTGTTGCACCGGATCTGCTACTCTAAACGTTACTGGAGAACTACTTGTTGGAACGGGAGTTGTTTTTCCTTCCACTATTACAATGAATTAGAAATTAAAAAGAAGTAATACGGAATTAAATTCCGTATTACTTCTTCTGACAAGTTTAACATTTGCTATGGCAAGAACCATTTTAATCTTTTTAATCTTAATTTTTAATTTCTTTTCATACCTGCATTCTCAACCGAATCGTCATTCAAATATTTGGTATTTTGGTAAAAATGCAGGTCTGGATTTCAATAGCGGGCAACCGATAGCTATTAATGATGGACAATTTAACCATCATGAGTATGGAGGTGCATCAATATGTGATACTAATGGAAACCTGTTGTTTTATACAGATGGGAGACAAATTTGGAACAGGGATCATTATCCAATGACAAATGGTTTTGTAGATTTCCATCCAGGTACACAAGCAGCAGTTATCATTCCTTTGCCAGGAACAGACAACATATATTATGTTTTCACCTCAAATGGTAATGATTATCCATATGAGTTTTTTTATTATGTCGTGGATATGACCCTGGCAAATGGAATGGGTGAGGTAGTTGAAATTATAACACTGCCAGATGGTTTGGATGCCGCAGAGAAACTTACAGCAATTTATCATAAAAACAAACAAGATATATGGGTAATTACCCGTAAATTTATTGATGACAATTATGCTGCTTATCTGGTTACTTCAGAGGGAGTAAATCCCACTCCTGTATTAAGCCCCGCACCAGATAGAGACCTTTACGCAAGCTCTAATGTTGTAGGTAATATGAAGGTATCATATGATAAAAAATATTTGGTAACATGCTACTATGGGGGATGGAGTATTGATGACATGGAAATTGAGGTTTGCTCTTTCAATGATGAAACAGGCAAAGCTGATTTTCTTTATTCTTTTAAACTATACCTTGTTATACCACCTGGCACTTTAGGATACAGAACATGGGGTTGTGAATTTTCACCCGACTCAAAATTTTTATACGTAGCAGGTGACCGTCAAATGGATCAAATAACCCATATCTTTCAATTCAATATGCAATATATAAAGGATTCTGCACTTTTCTTTCAATCAGCTATTAAGGTTGGTGAGGGTCAAGGAGTTTCTTTGCAGCTTGCTTCAGATGGAAAGATTTATTGTTCAATTAAACATTCAGGTGATATCTCAACATATTTAGGTGTGATTCATAAACCATGGTTAGAGGGGACAGCTTGCGAATATGAGTCCAATAGTCTAAATCTTGTTGATAAATATGCAGGAATTAGTTTTCCGAACTTTCTTACCGATTACTTGTTCCGTTTCGATTTCGATGGGATTTGTGAAAGTGATACGTTTACATTTGATCCCTGGTTCTTCCCTGAACCTGTTTTTATTGAATGGAATTTCGGTGATCCGGCTTCCGGATCAAATAATACATCAACCATTCCCCATGCCACTCATGTCTTCGCCGATGGAGGTACTTATGAGGTATCCGCTTATGTTGAATACCCCAGCGGTAGAATTGAGGAAACATCCCGTGAAGTGGAAGTGGAATACGCTCCTGAACCTGACCTGGGCCCCGACACTTCCTTCTGCTCCACCTCGGGCATTACTTTAGATGCTGAGTGCGGATCGCACCTTTATACATGGAGCACCGGGGCTTTTGGCACCCCACAGATCACAGTTTCGGATACCGGCTGGTATTGGGTGAGGGTAGAAAACGATGCCGGATGCTTTGAGATTGATTCCATCCATCTCTCCTTTCTTCCAGAAGCTATTGCAGACACCTCTGGTCTGGAAGTAATTCCAACTACCTGTGGTGGGAGCACCGGGGTGATTAAAGGACTAATTGTTTCTGGAATTGAGCCGCTTTCATGGCAATGGATCGATGACCTGGGTAATCCCATTTCCTCGTCGCTAGATATTTATCACCTTCCTGTGGGGAACTACACCCTTGAAGTACTGGACAGCAACGGATGTACTACCAGCTTCGGACCATTTACAATCATTGATGCCGGGGATGTGCTGATCGATGAAGTTGAGCATACCAATGAGCATTGCGGACAGCAAGATGGAAGTATCATTATAAATGCCACCTCCGGATTAAGTGATATGCTCTTTTACTCCATCGATAATGGTGCTAATTATTATGCCAACCAGGGGGTGTTTAGCGGTCTTGCGGTAGGCAGCTATGCCGTGCGGGTGCGGGATTCATCCAACTGCCAGGATGTGTTTATCAACAACCCCATCATTATAGAAAACCTGGATGCACCGGAGATCTTGTCGGTTAACATAGGTGCATGTGCACAGGGACAAAGCAACGGCTCTATTGAGATCTCTGCTCTGGGAGGTGGAGATACGCTTTATTATTCCAATGACAATGGCCTTAACTTCCAGATTAATGATGGAGGATTCTTTAACCTACTGGCCGGTTTCTATACCTGTGTTGTTATGGATGAAGTGGGATGTGATACTACCTTTGTTGTGGAAGTGCCGGAAGAGATCACCCTTCGGTTGCAGGCCATTGCAGGAGAAGATGAAGTGTGTCCGGGCAATGCCGCATTTGTGCCGCTGTATGTGAGCAACTTTAATGATGTGGCAGACTTCAGAACTACACTTTATTATGATAATTCCTTAATTAGTTGCAGCGGCTTTGCCAATGCAAACAGTTTATTGGAGGATTCACTGGAAGTGATGCTTTTCCCTGCCGAGGGTAAAGTAGAGCTATCATGGCATGCACCACCTGTAACACTCCCGGCCAATACCGTGCTTACCGACCTGGTGTTTGAGTCTCTGGATCCGGGATTGAGCATGGTGGCCTGGGATGGCAGTGCAGGAGCAAGTTTCTTTTATAATTCAAGCGGTTTAACGATACCGGTGGATTACTACCTGGGAAGCGTGCGCATATATGAAGAAGTGTTCTTTACTATCAGTCCTGAGTTAGAGGCCTGCCAGGGCGATGATATTGAGATCATTCCCATGCTGTGGACAAGCAATGGCCCTGTAAGCTACCTTTGGACAGACCCGTCTGGCAACACCTTCCTCGAAGACACTCTGCAGTTAAACAATATTCAGGAAGATGACTCCGGCACATATAGTCTGAAGGTTACAGATACACTGGATTGCTACTCAGATGCAAATATTATTATCACGGTTCATCCCACTCCCATACCTGCCTTTTCAGGCCAAGACACCATAGTCACAGAAGAGCCCATAGAGCTGGATGCCGGTGATTACATAGGGTTCTTGTGGAATACAGGAGAAACACAACGTTACATCACAGCCGATTATAATGACTGGTACAGTGTAGTGATTGAATCTGCACTTGGGTGTTTTGGGCAGGACTCCGTTTACGTGTTCTTTCTGGAATCGGTTCCCGAACCCATTCAGCCTGAAGTATTTCTCCCTAATGCTTTCACTCCTGATGGTGATGGATTGAATGATGATTTCAAGGTGATCAATCCACCTGATAATATTGAATCATTCGCGATGTACATATACAACCGCTGGGGGCAGAAGGTGTTTGAAACAAAAGATATCACCCACGGTTGGGATGGCACATTCCAGGGAAAAGCATCCCCGGCAGGGACGTATGTGTATCTGATTGAGAATTCAATCGCAGGTTATGATTTTGATACGAATGGGACGGTAGTGCTAATAAGATAAAGCAGAAAAGATTGTTTGCAGAAATCGAATATCGATTCTCAAAAAATAATACATTTGCATTCGGATTTTTTGATAAAAATCGCTTGTTTTTTTAACATTATATTGTATATTAGCGATTGATTATCAGACAGATGCAAGGGCGGGATGTAGCGCAGCCCGGTAGCGTGTCCCGCCTCGGGCGGGAAGGTCGCGAGTTTGAATGCGTTTGTTCTTTATATTGTAAATTGTAAAAACAGAATACAGAATTGTATATTTTTTCGGGATGTAGCCTCTCGACAGGGCCTGTATTGAGCGGAGTCGAAATGCTCGGGACAGGCTCCGCCCGGTAGCGTGTCCCGCCTCGGGCGGGAAGGTCGCGAGTTTGAATGCGTTTGTTCTTTATATTGTAAATTGTAAAAACAGAATACAGAATTGTATATTTTTTCGGGATGTAGCGCAGTCCGGTAGCGTGCTTCGTTCGGGACGAAGAGGTCGCGAGTTCGAATCTCGCCATCCCGACAGGAAGGGAATCTTGATCAGATTCCCTTTTTCTTGGAACAAATTCTCATTTCTGGTATAAACATATATGAGAGACAATAAAATACCCGTATATGTTTATATTCTTCAATCAGAGACGGACCAGAGCTACTACTGTGGTCATACTTATGACCTGAGGCAAAGATTAGGTTACCATAACCAGGGGTACAATAAGTCAACCCGGAGCAGAATACCCTGGAAATTAGTTCATGCTTATCTCAACTACAGCCGTGGAGAGGCAATGAAACTTGAAAACCGGATCAAAAAAAGAGGGATTGGAAGATTTTTGAAAGATCTCAACAAATCAAGGTAGCGTGTCCCGCCTCGGGCGGGAAGGTCGCGAGTTCGAATCTCGCCATCCCGACAGGAAGGGAATCTTGATCAGATTCCCTTTTTCTTGGAACAAATTCTCATTTCTGGTATAAACATATATGAGAGACAATAAAATACCCGTATATGTTTATATTCTTCAATCAGAGACGGACCAGAGCTACTACTGTGGTCATACTTATGACCTGAGGCAAAGATTAGGTTACCATAACCAGGGGTACAATAAGTCAACCCGGAGCAGAATACCCTGGAAATTAGTTCATGCTTATCTCAACTACAGCCGTGGAGAGGCAATGAAACTTGAAAACCGGATCAAAAAAAGAGGGATTGGAAGATTTTTGAAAGATCTCAACAAATCAAGGTAGCGTGTCCCGCCTCGGGCGGGAAGGTCGCGAGTTCGAATCTCGCCATCCCGACAGGAAGGGAATCTTGATCAGATTCCCTTTTTCTTGGAACAAATTCTCATTTCTGGTATAAACATATATGAGAGACAATAAAATACCCGTATATGTTTATATTCTTCAATCAGAGACGGACCAGAGCTACTACTGTGGTCATACTTATGACCTGAGGCAAAGATTAGGTTACCATAACCAGGGGTACAATAAGTCAACCCGGAGCAGAATACCCTAGAAATTAGTTCATGCTTATCTCAACTACAGCCGTGGAGAGGCAATGAAACTTGAAAACCGGATCAAAAAAAGAGGGATTGGAAGATTTTTGAAAGATCTCAACAAATCAAGGTAGCGTGTCCCGCCTCGGGCGGGAAGGTCGCGAGTTCGAATCTCGCCATCCCGACAGGAAGGGAATCTTGATCAGATTCCCTTTTTCTTGGAACAAATTCTCATTTCTGGTATAAACATATATGAGAGACAATAAAATACCCGTATATGTTTATATTCTTCAATCAGAGACGGACCAGAGCTACTACTGTGGTCATACTTATGACCTGAGGCAAAGATTAGGTTACCATAACCAGGGGTACAATAAGTCAACCCGGAGCAGAATACCCTAGAAATTAGTTCATGCTTATCTCAACTACAGCCGTGGAGAGGCAATGAAACTTGAAAACCGGATCAAAAAAAGAGGGATTGGAAGATTTTTGAAAGATCTCAACAAATCAAGGTAGCGTGTCCCGCCTCGGGCGGGAAGGTCGCGAGTTCGAATCTCGCCATCCCGACAACCAAAATCCCCGACAACTTATGTTGCCGGGGATTTTTATTTGAACACCGTTGAAAGCTCGCTTTTATAAGGAGGTCAAATAAAAAGACCAGGGTGAGCGAAGCGAACGAGGGGATTTTGGTTAATCACCCCTCCACGAGATCACCGACCGCAGGGAGGTAATCTCAGGATATTGAACGATTGAGCGACGTAGCGATTTGGCAAATCATTTAAATCGAAAACCGTCACATTGTCTAATCGCTATATCGCCCAATCCATTTTCACCATCTTTCCACCACCAACCCCATCTCCAGCCTGCATCCAGCATCCAGCATCCTTTATCCAGTTATTCATTACCTTTATTATCCAAAGGCTATCCCGTCCTAAAAATAAAACTTCAAAACCAGCATGATTGTACTGACTGAAGGATTTTCTTCAACACTTTGCAGATTCACTTTATAATAGGAATACTGCAAGCCTAATTCGAATTCACTGGAACCGGTATATCCAATTTTCCCTGAAATCAGGTTGGCTAATCCTGCATCCGCCAGCAGAATTTCTGTGGCAGAAGTCAGGGTGTAACCTAATGCCAGGCCTACCGGAACATTGTACTTTGAATTAAAGTCTACATCGCCCAGGATCCCAACCGAATAGAAAAATTTAGAGTCTGAGCGTTGAAGTGACTCACCATAGGCACCTTCTGCATGAAATTGCAGTCCGAAGCTGGAGTTGAAAGCATAAGCGCCCGTAAAACCTAACCCAATACTCATGGATGGAACTTTTTTTGCTACAGTGGGATCGGGGACGCTGTCGATAATATCTTCGAAATACTCACCTACATTGATAAAATTTCCCGTCAGGTTTTGAATGTAAACTGTTCCCGACAGGTTGAATTTTCTGCTTTGCTTAATCCTTATCAACCACCCAATGTCACCTCCGACCAATGTATTTACACCTTCGGCCAGGATAGTAGACATATCCGTTCCTATACGTCCGGCCATCTTAAATGAAATGTATAATGCCAACCATTTGTTAAACTTTTGCTGGTATTGTACTTTCATATTTATAAACATGACCTGGCCTTCAAACGCAAAAAGTTCGTAATCATCGATGACTATTCCTGCAATCCGGATAGGGGAAGTAAGGCCAAAACCCAAATCAGCTTCCAAACTGGTTCTGATAAAGGAAGTTCTGAAATTGCCCAGGCTTGGAAATGTATGACCATGCAAGGTCGGAACTCTTTTTTCACCTGACGATATCTCGGTTTGAGTATATCCTGTATCAAAAAATATAAGTGTAATTATAATAATATAGATCAGCTTTCTCATAGCGGATTATTTATTTGATTTGTTTAAAGGGAATTCTATACCGGCAAGGATCTTAAAGCCCGTTGTTTTTACACGTGGAATATAACTTTTTTCGATAGGTTCATTTGTAAGATTTACCAGCCCCTGCGAATACCTGAGCTCTACAAACAACCTGGGGAATCCAACAGGGATGCGTATTCCTGCACCAAAATGCATGGCAACATTCCATTCTGCCACCTTTGTATCAATATCTTGTTCAATATCATTACTGGATACAGTACTATTGAGCAACATACCGGTTTCCACCCCGGCCAGGGCATAGTAGCGGTCGTTGGTACTGGAGATTTTTAAAAATAAGGGTAAGGAAAAATAATTAAGCCTGATGTGAAGACTATCAACGGGCTTTTCTTGTCCCCGGACATTATATGAGACTTTTGTACCTTCCTGTGAATAAGATGGTTGTAAACTCAACCAAATGATCTTGCTGAGTTTCAGATCAAAATACACCCCGGCATTGACCCCTTTCAGGCTCTTATATTTTGCTTTTTCGGGTATATCGCCAGCCAGCTTGCTGCTATTCAATCCTCCGAAGATGCCCACATAAGATTGCCCTGAAGATGTGGAAAAGACAAATAAAAGGAGGAGAAATGTTAATACTTTTGAAGAACTTGTCATGAGTTGTTGGTTATTGGTTGTTTGTTGTTTGTTGTTTGTTGTTTGTTAAAATTAACCAAAAAACCAATAACTGACAACTGAGAACCGAGAACCGAGAACTGAGAACTTGTTAATGTGAAACAATGATCTTTCGAACTGCAGTAACATCGGCAGCACATAACCTGATAAAATAAATCCCCGCAGGCAAATCACTGACATCAATCTCTGTTTCATACTCTCCCGGCAACTGCATTCCTTTGTCCATCTCATAAATCTTTCTCCCCTCAATATCAAATAAATCAAATATCAGATATCTGATATCATGAATCAGATATCTCAAGCGTGCAACGCTTGAGCATGGATTAGGGTTGATTGTGAGAATTAAGTCATTATTTTCTATTTCACTGACGCCAACCCAGAAAGGTGTTTCATCGGCACCAATATCTACAAGAACGCATTGAGGACGAGGTTCACCGTCGAAATCAACAGTAGGGCTGGAATACGTTGTGTCAAAAACATCAAGTGTTTCAGCTCCTGCACCAATGCATTTGCTGAACCACTCTAAATGACAGGCAGAATCCATAAAATAAGGATCAAAATATATGTTAGCATGTCCAGCCCAGGCCCCATTTATCTCATCAGGATTGATATTACAGTGAGAAATGTTTAAGGAATCATCTGAAGCATTGTAAACCTCATCAGCTGCGTTAAAAGCTTCATTCATCCAGAATATATTGTTCATGAAAACAGGGATTTCTGCTTCATGATCGGTATAAACAGCACCTCCATTCAATGCTTTGTTTTCAAGAAATGTATTATTCACCATCAGCGGATGATAAACTTTTTCGAAGCTAGCAGTTTCCTTAACCTCAGTCTTAGATCCATAATCAAACAACACATCATCTCCATCATAGTAACGGAAGAAAATTCCTCCACCTTCGCCATCTGTTTCATTTTCTATAAATAAATTATTACTGATAACGTTGTTGAAAGAATTAAAGGAGAATATTCCTCCTCCCCCTGTACCACAGGAATTTCCTTTTATCATATTATTAGAAATAAGGATATTATTATTAAAACATTCAAAAACACTCATGGCCCCACCGAATGAATTTCCGGGCATTTCATTATAATTGATTGTATTCCTGATGATCCTGATGCTGTCCAGTGGATCAATAATAAAAATACCCCCTCCGACTGCGACTTCATTACCTGAGGTTGAATTGTTATTGATCTGGTTCTCTTCAATCAAAGAATAGCCGCTGTTAATTATTTGTAGACCTGCTCCATATGCATATTCTGAAATGCATGAATTATTCTCAATCACATTGGATCTAATAGTTATTCCTTCGGCAGACCCGGTAACATGTATCCCACCACCGTATGTAAAATCAACCGCAGTTATTGTGTTATTGGAAATTTCATTATTGATTATAACTGCAGGTACATAGAACGAATTGATCCCGCCTCCGAAAGACTCAAGAGTTCCTTGTATCTCATTATGTGAAATGATGTTATTCCGGATCAACACTTCTGGAATCTCGGAAGTCACTTTTTCCAGTTCTATGCCTCCGCCATCAGCATATTCCGAATCGTTGCTGATCACATTGTATACAATGACATTGTTTTCTATCAGGGCATTGCTGGTTGCAGACAGGCCCCCGCCAAAGGCTGAAAATCCGTGGGCCATACTGGTATTGTACTTAATCACATTACCCCGGATGACAGCCCAGGTGCCATCAAAAAAAGTGATTACCGAAACCCCTACAGCCCCGGCCAGGTCGCTTTCGACATGGTTTTCAATAATTTTGTTATTCAGTAATTTGCATCCGGAATTATAGGCATACACACCCCCACCGACCTGAGCCTGGAAGGTCGTCATGAATGTTCCTGTTCCTCCTGTAATGGTAAAACCCTGAAGGATGGAGGTAGTATCCTCACCATGCATAAAGGTCACTACCGAGGCACTGTCGGGATTGCTGGCCTGGCTGCCATCGATGATGGTATTATTAATGTCGCTCGTATCGCCGGAATTGATGAAATGACTGGCAACCGTAATGGCTTTGCCCATGAAGCGGATGTTTTCATAATAGGTTGCAGGTGCTACCAGAACGGTATCGCCGGTGCCGGCAGCATTGATGCCTTCCTGGATGGTTGAGTAGTCGCCGGGGACGTTAATTACCTGGGCGTTTGCCCAGTGAACACTGATCACTGAACAGTGAACAGAAATGAGTATTAATATTATTTTTTTCATAATTCTAGATTTTAAGCGAAGCGCGGAGGGCTGAGCGCCAAGCGTAATTATTTCGCTCAGCGCTTTGCGCTCTGCGCTCTGCGCTATTGAACAATTATTTTTTTCGTAATGCCCTCATCCCCTGCCTGCAACCTCACATAATAAAAGCCATCAACCAGGTGGGTGAAGTCAAATTCTTTATGAATAATATTATTTGCTGTGTTGTAAATACCCTGAAAAATTATGTTACCTGTATTGTTGAGGATCCGGATCTGAACCATAGTATTGTCCCTGAATTCCGCATGCAAATGCATTTCACCCTTCACAGGGTTTGGAAATACTGCAAATTTTTCAATATTGCTTGACAGTTCTCCTATACCCAGGCAAGACTCCACACATAGTTTTAATTCATCTGTCCTTACATGCGTGCAGGGTGCCAGTGGATTTGCATGAAGCGTAAGGATTATATGGTCATGACAAGTATCACTTAAAGCCGGAGTATAAATAGCATCCAGGACAGTACTGTCATTGAATGAACCACTTCCGGTTGATGTCCAGTAATAGTCATCTGAAAACATCACCTGTCCGTTCAGGCTTATCGACTGGTTGCAGCAAATTGTGTCATTATCACCTGCTTCCACATCAGGCAAATCATTAATATACAATACCATGGTATCACTGGAGCTGGAGCCCGGTTCCAGTCCTTCAACATACAGACTAAGTTTTACCTCACCGTTTTCAAGGTCCTGGTTCCCCCTTATATAACTTACCTCCAGGGCATGTTGAGATGAGAAATTACCATCCCCATCCGTATTCCAATACAAGTATGAAAAATTGTGAACTTCCCCATTGGTCCCGTACATTTCATCCATACAAATTACTGTATCCGGACCAGCAAAAGCCTGGGGCTCATTAGCAACATCATTCAGGTTGAAGGCAATAATCCTTGTTGACCAATTCCCGGGAGTGTTATTTTCTAAAGGATACATTGAAGTGAACCAGAAAGTGGAATCATTAACCGGGTCAACCATCAAGGAAGCATAGTCCCCCCATCGGTTCCTGTTATTGCTTGAATTGTAATTATTGACATAATTCAATCCCCTGTATAGTTTAACTTCTTCAAATGTCATTATGCCGGGCGGATCATTTGCTTTTCTACCTGTCAACCAGATGGAAGGATTTTCCTGCAGATTTGACTTTGTATAGCCCATGGCCATATCTCCGTTTCCATTCATAGATAAAGAAGGCATATACCTGGATGAGCTATCAGGAGAATAGTTGCCAGATTGATAGACATACCAATCATCAGCATCCTTGCGGAATTCGTACCACCTGAGGTAGTGTACCTCTCCATCAAATAATGTTTGGCAGCTTACGATGGACTCATGACTGCCAAAGTTCCTGTAATGCAGCGGATACATCAGGTAAAAGATGACGGTTTCAACATCATGGAAATTCCCGGGCTGAGGAGCATTGCGGGCATTCAGGAACGGAAAGGTTGGTTCAGCCTGGAACTGGCAGATGGAATCCAGCGTGGAATTGCCCGGATCCTGCCAGTCGGGAAGCAAACCATACATATTGATCCTGATATCCCATGGATAAGCGATAAAGTCGCATTCCGGGACCAGGATGGGGCAGGCTTCGCCAACAGGCATCATGGCTCCGTTCAGATCGGCAGACATTATTGACTGGGGCCAGAGTGCAGGAATGAACGGATCCAGAGCGAACTGAACCATCGTAGCATCCGGCTCACCGTCAAGCATGGCCTGCCTGTCCACCACAGAAACCATGGGGTATTTGATTTGCCATGTTGGCGTAAATATATTATAGGTGATATAATAACCATTGGGCCAGACCGACATCTTTGGATAGTCGTTGACATCTTCAAACTCATAGGCATAACAATAATATTCTCCCATCGGATCGGAAGTGACGGATACAGCATTCATTTCATAGAATATGCGCTGGTCAAGATCAAAGCTCATCGTTGTAAAAACCCATCGATCAGCCATATGATCATAACACATCACGGGATCGCACCAGTTGATTTCATTCCATGGGCCAGGGAATGATTCAAAAATGCTTTGATAAGCTACCGGGCCATATAAAATCTCCCCGCTTCTATTATAGATCGCAAATGAAGAATTAACAGTTTGTACATAATGGTCAATGCCAATATCACCATTTGGATCCGCCGGCCAGCCCCCCTGGAGATTATCCATTCCTTCAATATTCAACAATGTAGAGATCCCTTTTGATGAACCATGGAAGTCCTGGGTGTTTTCCAGGTTCAATTTATCCTCAGTGATCAAGCTCTCATCAAAGTCAATATCTGGAAGCGGGTTGCTAGCAAATTCCCCAATATGATTTAAAGGGCCCGGTAAAACAATCCGGGTATCTCTGATGGCTTTGGTCTTACCTGAAAATACAGGCTTTACAACTTTGGGAGTATAGTTTTTCTGCGCACTTGTTTCGTGAATCGTAAAAAGTGATAGGTGAAGCACGACCAGAATCGTAATTAATTTTTTCATAATGAAATGGTTATTGGTTGTTGGTTATTGGTTGTTGGTTGTTGGTTGTTAGTTGAGTAACCAATAACTAATAACCAACAACAAACAACTGATTAATGTGCCACAACTACTTTTCTGATAGCAGTCTCTTCACCAGCCCTCAACCGTAGAAAATAAACCCCCGCAGGAAGTCCGCCGGCATCGAACGATAAAATGTATTCTCCCGGCCGCTGCACTTCACCCACCAAAGAACTCATTATTTGGCCGCGGACATCCAGTACCTGCAGGGAAACCGCTGAGATATCTGAGAGATGATATCTGATATCTGATATCTGATTTATTGGATTAGGGTTGATTGTGAGATTGAGATCAGGATTTATAATTAATTGATCAATCCCTATTCCCAGGATCTCATCAACACCGATATCATAATAATCTCCTTGAGGCCTGGGATCACCATCAATGTCATGATCAGGCGGGTAATAAGTTTTTCCAAACACTATAACTTCCTCAGCACCTGAATTATAGCAAGGACCTCCTTCAATATGACAGGAGTCGTTAATAAATTCAGGATCCTGATAAATATTTCCCCGGCCATCCCAATTACCAAAGATCTCGTCAGTATCTATATCATTGGATTCAAGCCAGAGGTTCTCATAGCCTTGATAATAAATGTCCTCACCAATACCAGTCCCGACATCATTACCCCAGAATATATTGTTCAGAAACACCGGGCATAATGAATCATAGGTAGATGGGAAATAGATTGCACCACCATACCCTCCCGCGTAATTATTTAAAAATACATTGTTTGCAAACAAGCAACGTTGTGAAGTATTAATCCCAACAGATTGATTCACATATATGGCTCCACCAAGCCATGACACCTCGTTATCGGACAATACATTATTGGTAAGCTCCACATTATATGCATTGAACAGATAAAAACAACCGGCACGTTCACCGGTATGACCGGTAACGAAATTACCATCGACAATTACCTTTGCTTCCATTGAATTGGCCACCGAAGAAGCTGCAGCCCACCCATAGACACCCTCGGCCATATTTTCTTCAAATGTATTATTCAGAAGCCTGACATCTGCAGTGTCGTTTGTAAACCCTCTCAGGTTTACTACAGCCAACCCAACAGTATCACTTTGATGCTCGTTTTTATAGAAAGTATTGTTTTCTATAAGAACATCACCTGAAATGAACATCATCCGAATGCCTGACCCATAGGTTCTGGTTCCTATTGCTTTATTATGATTAATGATATTGTTTTTTATCACAGTATGTGAATTATAGATGGCAAAACCAACCCCGTAAGCATAATATGCAGAGACAGTATTGTGTGTAACCTGGTTATTGGCAAACAGCAAAT
The DNA here is from genome assembly GCA_963753055.1 of uncultured Bacteroidales bacterium. Lineage (GTDB taxonomy): Bacteria > Bacteroidota > Bacteroidia > Bacteroidales > B18-G4 > JAUWGC01. The sequence continues at coordinate 108,816 of CAVWAP010000009.1, forward strand.
TATCCAATTCTCCCAATGATTCACACGCAATTCCTCCACCTTCAGCGCTTTTTTTATCGCCTGAACAAGTGGCTTCATTCCTTGTTATTGTGTTGTTAAACACCCTAGCACTTGAACTGAGACATAGACCACCGCCAGCAGATACAGTAGTGGAACTGGCCACATTATCGGCAATATAATTATGGCCAATAACAATCCAGGGTTCAGTTGACATGCTTGTAGAATAGATACCACCACCCAGGGAAAAAGGATTATCATGAAGCTCATTATTGATAATCCTGTTGTGCATTATTTTAGCACCGGATTCATCTAATGAGATACCCCCTCCTACCATGCCATTTGGAAAGCTGCTATAGAGTCCCGAACCTCCCGTAATCGTAAATCCACAGAGAATGGAAGTAGTATCTTCCCCACTGATAAATAATACTACCGCAGCACTGTCGGCATGTGCCGGCTGGCTTCCATCAATGATCGTGTTATAAATATCATTGGTATCGCCGGTATTTATGAAATTACTGGCCACCGTAATGGCCTTACCACGGAAATTGATGTTCTCGTAGTAAGTATCAGGTGCAACAAGGACGGTGTCCCCGTTTGCTGCTGCATTAATACCTTCCTGGATGGTTGAGTAGTCCGCAGGAACATTTATCACCTGTGCATGTAGAGTGAAGAGTGAGGAGTGAAGGGTGAAGAGGAAGGCGGAAAGCATTGCTAATATTGTAATTTTCTTTTTCATAATTAAATGGTTATTGGTTGTTGGTTATTGGTTGTTGGTTGTTAGTTGAGTAACCAATAACTAATAACCAACAACAAACAACTGATTAATGAGAAACTATTACTTTTCGAACTGCAAAAACATCGGCAGCACGAATACTATAAAGTTAGGTAGTAAGGATGGTGAAAATCTACCAGAGATGTTTCAAATAATGCAAGAAATGTTTCACTTTGCACCCTGAAGTTGGTACGCGTTACAAACGCGTCATGAGAAAGCACGCGTTACAAACGCGCGCTATCGGGCCAGGGGGTGAGGTTATAAATTACAGTTTCGCATATTCCCTTGGTGATACTCCAAACTGCTTCTTAAAGCACTCGGCGAAATAGGATGGATTGTTGAACCCGACAGCATAAGCTATCTGGGCTATATTGTCAGCCTTCTCTTTAATCATCCTGGCGGCATGACTCAGGCGAATGGAACGAATGAACTCCAGTGCGGAGAGATTTAGCAATCCTTTCAGCTTGCGATATAACTGAACCTTGCTCATTGCCATGTCGATCATGAATTCCTCCACACTGTAGCCGGCATCATCAAGGTGCTTCTCAACAGCCTGAAAACCTTTTTGGAGAAATTGCTCATCAGTTGCGTTGATGGTATTCTCAAGCAGCTGTGGGAATGGTGTAAAATCACTTCTGCTGAATTTCTTTTGGAATTGTTGCCGCCATCGTCTCCTCTGTTCAATTATATTCCTTACTCGTAACATCAACTCATCCGCCTCAAATGGCTTGACCATAAAATCGTCGGCACCCGTTTCCAATCCTTCCATTTTGCTTTCCTGAGAAGCTTTTGCAGTAAGTATAATTACAGGGATATGGCTGGTCCGCTCATCAAGCTTTAATGCCTTGCAAAACTCATACCCGTCCATCCGGGGCATCATCACATCGCTGATGACAAGGTCCGGGATATGGGCAATTGCATTCTCCAGTCCCACTTCCCCATCAACGGCTTCGATCACCTGGTATTCAGCTTCAAGATAGTCGCGAATATAAGCACGCATGTCGGCGTTGTCTTCTACAATGAGGATTATGGGCTTGTCAGAGGTAATATCAGTTGCCAGTTGTTGGTTGTCAGTTGACAAAGGTTCTGAGTAAGATACATCGCCCTGCGCTTTGCGTTCTGCGCTCTGCGTTTTGACTTCATCTGAAAGATGTTCATCTCCAGGCAGCAGAAAAACATCAAACCTGCTCCCTACTCCTATCTCACTACTAACTTCTATATGGCCATGATGCAACTCAACCAGCTCCTTTGCCAAAGCCAATCCGATTCCGGTACCTTCAGAATCAGCCTTATACCCATTATCAGCCTGGTAAAAACGATCAAAGATGTGGGGCAATTGATCTTCAGGGATACCTGAACCTGTGTCAGATACCGAAATGACAATACACTTTTCTGGCAAGTTGACGGTTGACCCTTCGACAAGCTCAGGGCAGGCTAGTTGACGGTTGACAATATCTTTTTTGTCAACTGTCAACTGCCTACTGTCAACTTTAACCTCGATCAGCCCACCGGCCTTAGTAAACTTAAAAGCATTCGAAAGAAGATTGTACAGTATCTTCTCCACCTTATCCTGATCCGCCCACAGCATGATCCTGTCTTTTTCAGATTCAAATCTAAGCTTGATATTTTTCTGCTTAGCCAATGACTCAAAAGACTGCGTATACCATTTCGTCAGCTGAACAATATCCAACTCACTGGCCTGCAGATGTTCGTGACCTGATTCCAATTTGGATATGCTCAATAGCTGGTTAATCAACTCCTGCAGACGGTGAGCATTGCGCCGCATGACACCAAGGTCTTTCTGGCAATCCTCATCAGGTGTTCTGGCAATAAGCTTGTCGAGTGGTCCCAGGATTAATGTCAGTGGTGTGCGGAACTCATGAGAGATATTGGCAAAAAAGCGTGATTTAAGGCGGTTTAATTCGCCTAACTTGTTCTTCTCAACCTGCTCAAGTTCAAGACTTTGTTTCAGTCTCTGCCGCTTCAAATCATAATAGCGGAGCGCTAAGAGCAAAGCGCTGAGCCCAATGCCATATAGCGTATAAGCCCACCATGTCCGCCAGGGTGGTGGATGGATTATTATGGTCAGGGAAGCACCTTCTTCATTCCAGTACCAGTGGTTATTGGTGCCCTTTACTCTAAAGGTATAAGTGCCCGGTGGAACTGAGGTGTAATTTGCAGTGCGTGATACACCATTGAACACCCAGTCCTCATCAATGCCCTCAAGCATATATGCATAGTTATTGGCCATTGGATTATAGAAGTCCATTGCAGAAAAAGTAAAGGAGAAAAAGTTTTGATCATAATTTAAATCCAGGACTTTGCAATGGGATATATTGCTGTCCAGCTCTGCAGGCTTGTTTTTGATCTTGAAATCAGTTATAGCCAGGGGAGGCAAACTTTTATTTGGTTCTCTGATACTATCGGGGTGGAACCTCAAAAAACCTCTTGATATAGTTGCCTGGCCCCCACAATACAAATATCCATGCTTATCGTAATAAAATGTATTTCTTATATAGAAACTATATGGTAATCCATCATAAGAAGACATCCTAAGGAGTTTATCCTGTGTGCTATCGGCCGGGTTATAATACATCAATCCATATGCCCATACAAACCAAAAAATTCCATTCTTATCACACGTGAATGAATAGATCTTCTGGTCATTGGGCTTATTAAAATGGTCAACAGGTGCAATGCTGTCTGATTCCCGGTCGTACTTGAATAATGATTCTTCAGACATAAACCAGATTTTACCATGATTATCTTCAAGGACGTATCTTGCATTGTATTCCTCAGTATATCTTTGCCTGTAATCCCTGTGAAAGTATTGTTCGAAAGTAAAAGAAGGCATGTTGTTCAGGTTGATCTTAAAAACACCATTATTCCTTGTAACCGCCCATAAGAATCCTTGAGAATCAATAAGAACATCATTAACCGGATCATATATTCTGTTCAGGCATTGAAGACTATTGTCTTCTAAAAGTCTTGCTTCAATAAGGCCTCCAAAGGTTGCCAACCATATTTTGTCATCCTTATCAACAATAATTTCAACCAGACTTGAACGACCTAAATCCAGGTCAATTGGTTGAAAAGTTTTCGATTCAATTTCAAACAGGCACAGTCCGGTTGGACCGGCCAGCATCCAGATCCTTCCTTTATGATCCTCATAAATTTGTTTAAACCTATTGTATCCATTTGAATTTGGTTCACCCGATGATATCCGGTAATTCTTCATGAAGCAGAAGCTCTTATCGTACTCGTAAAGACCATCGGAAAATGATCCAACCCAAAGATGATCATGATCATCCCTGTAAAAACATGATGCAGGCACATATTCTATCGAGTCCGGATAGGAATGCATAAATTCCGGCTGGAATGGATAATCAACAAGGTCGACAATGGTTAAGCCTTCAAGACCTGCCCAGAGTATATCATTATCATCAATGTACAAATAACTGACCGGGCCTGTATTCGTCACTTCCGGATAACCATTTTTCGAATTGAAATGTGTCAGGATGTCTCTTTCAATATCATATACCTTTAACCCAGCTATAGTCCCAATCCAAAGTTGATGTTTTATGCCATTATGATATTCAGCTATGCAAAGGATTTGTTCATCATGATCGGATCCTGGTTTATCCGGATTACTTGTTCTGATATGTTCCCAGGTGCCTGCATTCCTGTTATACTTTATCACACCTATCTTAGTACCAAACCACATGTTGCCTTTAGCATCCTCCAATACGCATTGATAGGAATCAGTGCCTTCCGGGAAATCAATCCCGGTGTTCACTTCATGGAATGTGTACTTAGTACGATCAAACTGGAATAATCCATGAGCGGTCCCAATCCAGAAGATACCATAACTATCAATACAAAAACTTCTGACATTATTGCAATTATGATCGTTCGTGTCCTGGCATTTAATACTAAAGTTTCTAAAAGCCTCACTTCCTTGATCAAATCGAGATATCCCCCCATCGTTTGAACCAATCCAGATGTATCCGTTCTCATCCTTTAATAAATCGTGGACATAGTTGCCGAATATACTTTCTGGATCATCCGGATCATGATAATAGCGTATATATTGATCCGTATGTCGATCATGCCTAATCAGGCCTTCTCCTAAGGTACCAATGAACAAATTCCCATGATCATCTTCCAGTATCGGCCTGCAAAACCTGGAAGAATTGTTAAATGTTGAATCCTTCAGAAAGGCAGGGAATCGCTTGGCTTCGTATCCATCCCATCTAATAAATCCATGGTCAAAGGTTATCCACACGAATCCATCTGAATCCTTGTAGATGTATTGCAGCCAATCCGTCATAAGACCATCGGCAGCCAGCACACGTCCGATGATGTTAAGCTGCGGCTTTTTTTGTGCAATAGTAAAGCAGGATAAGGAGAAAAGAAAAGCTATCGTAACAAGTATTTTTATAAACCTGTTCATTAAACAGTGTGGCCGGGTTAATAAAGGTTTGATAAAGAGGTAAATATACTAAAAATTAGTATTGAAAGCAAATCAATCAAGCTATAGGTTATAAGTTATAGGTTATAGGTTATATTTATTTCGTAATAGGTTATATCACTCACAAAAGCCTGGTTTACACCTGTAACTTCAATTTCCTTTAGGTAATTTGGAAAACGAGTTACACCGGTACTATCTGTAGTTTTTCTAAAATTCTTTTTTGCTTTACTCTTAATCCATTGGGATAGCAGATTTGCTCAAATTGATCTCGACCTAGATGAGTAGTCTGAACTTTCCTATAAATATCTCTGGCTGACATCCTGGGATGATCTTCTCGAACCTGACGAACCAAATGTATAATCTGTTGCTGTTCTTCTTGTTTATACATTCTCCTTTTAAGCATTTGATGAAAGCTTTGTTTACTGATATTTAGAAAACTTCATAAAGATCTTTCATTTTCCATCGGTGCTTTTCTTTGTGGTATTTGAACCAGACGAGGGTTTCGAACCTAATTTTTTTTTAATATCAATATTATATCGTTGCTCGGCTATTTCGATCATTTTTTCTTTAAAGTCAATCCTAATCTGCTTTTGACCAACGATTCGTTCAAGCTCTTTTATTTGCTCTTCTAAGGCTTTGATCTTTAGTGTATCACTCTTTGGTTCAACAACTTGTTTGTGTTGTCTCTTTGCCATAGTTGAGTATTTAAATATCCATCTATAAACAGATGTACTGCTAACATGATAGGTATTACATACATCTGTAATCGTAATTAAGTTTTTTTCTAAGTCTCTTACAATTTTTTTTTTATAGATTCACTAAAGTAACGATTTTGTCTAATGTTCGTGTTCTTCTATAAAAATGTTGTTATTTTTCATAATAATACGTTATTTTTGGTCAACGTATTTCAGGCACCGACAAGTTGTAAATTCTATATTGTAAATTGTAAATTATTTGCTGGTTATTGGTTAAATTTACATGGAAAATGTAGAATCTAGAATCTAGAATGAGCAATGTAAAACTTTCAATATCGATTTTCATCCTGATTATCTCTGTGATCATTGTTGTTCTTCTTTTCGGAAAGGAGCGCGAACCAAACATTCTGCTCATCGTGGTCGATGACCTGGGCTATGCTGACATGAGCTGTACCGGGCTGGCCTATGATGTCAATACTCCCAATATCGATAATCTGGCGGAGTCAGGTATACGCTTCACCCAGGCATACGCCACCTCTCCCATCTGCAGCCCATCCCGCGCTTCCATCATCACAGGCTGCTACCAGCAACGCTGGGGAACATACTGGTACGGCGGACCGGGCCTGCATGAAGAAAAGTATATGACTATTCCTGAAATCCTGAAGGAGAATGATTATGTTACCGGGTATATCGGGAAGGTGCATTACGGTTCACACGACTCAGACACTTCACACCGAAGCTTTCCACTCAACCATGGATTTGATTATTTCATGGGACATACTTCCGCACGCAAGCATTATTTCAACCATAAAAAGGAGCTTGAAGATGCCTTTATGGTGGTTAAGGAGGAGCATGACAAATGGGGGCAAAGCCTGAGACAGCAACCCCTCTGGAAGAATTATAAAAAAGAAGACACGATAGGATTTACCACCGAAATATTTGGTAACCATGCCTGTGACTTTATTGAAACGCATAAACATAAAAAATTCTTCCTGCAGCTTTCCTTCAATGCAGTGCACAACTTCACCCACCAGCTCCCTGAAGATTACCTCCGGGATAAGAACCTGGCAGGGTACCACGACTGGGACCCGGCCACGGAGGATTATTATGAATGGTACAGGGCAGGACGAAAACCAAATAACCCGGAAGGCAGGGAACATTACCTTGGGCAGTTATATTTCCTTGATAAGGCAATAGGGAAGGTTATCAATTATCTTAAAACCACAGGGCTATCAAAACATACCTTGATCATTTTTATCAGTGATAACGGGGGATCTACACCTATCTATGCCAACAATTATCCGCTTCGTGGTTCAAAATATGTACTTTACGAAGGGGGGATCAGGGTGCCAATGATCATCTCATACCCTAAAGGATATTTATCAGATAAGATTTTTAATAATGTAGTGAGTGCAATGGATATTTTACCTACGATATGTGCATTTACCGGATGCCAGATACCGGATTATGTTGATGGGATTGATCTAAACCCATTGCTTACAGGACAAGATAAGCAACTGCATCATGAGGAATTATTTTGGGATACCAGGCAGGAAACAGCAGCCAGGATAGGAGACCATAAACTAAGAACAGCATCAGATGATGCAAATGCAAAATTTGAGATGGTAGAGATTGAACTGGGAGAATATCTTTATGACCTGGAAGCTGATCCAGGGGAAAAGACTAATCTTGCTGATTCACTCCCTAAAACCTATTTGGAACTGAATAATGCATTTAATAATTGGAAGAACAGGGTGAGGGAGAAGAGATAAAAGAGAAGAGAGAAGAGAGAAGAGAGAAGAGAGAAGAGAAAAGAGATTGATTTGAACCTTGAACGGAGAACTGACAACTGACAACTGACAACTGTCTATTAATAGTATAAAAATCTCTATATAATGAAACGACTGGGAGAAGATCATGGCGATGATGTCTTTATGACGGGAGATGACGCAAGGAAGTATCATGAACACGTAAAAGGATCCTCACCAAGGAGGTTTGCTGAGTTTCTAAAAGCCTTAAAAAAGCTGGATGTGAAAGGCAGTTACCTGGATGTTGGTGCCGGACCCGGATTTGTGACAGGAATGGTTGCCCGGCAGCACCCTGATGCTAAAATCACCGGGATGGATATCTCACCGGAGATGGTTAAGATTGCCAATGAAGTGATACAAGAAGGGTATAAGGAGCGAATCAATTATGTTGTTGGGGATGCCTGCGACAGGAGCACCTTGACCGGACTTAAAAAATATGACCTGATCTTCTCAACCTTCACCATGCACCATTGGCCAGATGCAAAAGAAGCACTGAGGAATCTCTATACTCTGCTTAATGATAATGGCGTTATTTACATTTACGACCTCAAGCGTGTCTGGTGGCTTTATTATTGGGGATCAGAGAGTGGGTTCCTGAAGTCGGTACGAGCTTCTTATACGAAAAAAGAACTTGAGAAGATGCTTAAAGAGATTGACATCAAGGACTTTACAATAAAAACAGTGCCACCATTCTTTTTGCAGAATGTTATTATTAGGAAGTGAACACTGAACACTGATCTACTGACGTGTCAGTGTTCAGTGTTCACAAAAAAAATTTGTAAAACAAAAAAAATTATATTTGTATAACTAATAAACCAGAACCGAATCAACAACCAATGGAAGCAACATGTATCAAATGCGGCAGATCGTTTGAGTCTGACACCTGGAACATGGACATCTGCTCAACTTGTGAAAATGAACTAATAGAGTTTGAAAAAGACATGGAAGATGATTTTTCGTTAATGGAAGACGAATCCACGTCTCTTTTTGAAGATCTCTAGGCTAAGTTTACTTATTTATCAGGCCTATTCATACCCTCTGGTAATATGATATGCTGCTTTATCGAAAAACAGCATCATTCTTCTTTCTAATTCCAGGGTCATATAAATATCCATCGTGGAGGACCACATCTTCTGCGACAATGCAAATTCCCAGATATGCTTCCTGGTCAGGCTCAATGCACTTAAAACCTCACTCAGCGCAAATCCCTCCGCCTTCCTGTTCCTGCCCAATGTAAGGTAAAACTCACGAATATCATCCTTGGTATAAAAGCCCCCGAGCCATTTCCCAAACTGGTTGATCACCAATCCGCTGCGAATCAAAGATGAATCCTTGTCAAACTTAGCATAAGTAGGTGTTGTGGGGTTATCTCTTACTTCATCAAGCCAGTGGCTGGCAATCAGTTCTGCATTATCCTCAATGATCTTGATCAGTTTATCTGACAAGAAATCATTTTCAATATGTTCCTGCCTGCTTTTTAATGATTGAGAAAATGAATCGACGATAGCCCAGTACTCCTGCTTGCTGCGGATAAACTTTTCTATCGCTTTCATGTTAGAGACGAAAGCTAGTTCTGGCAGGTCATCAAGTGGAAAATACTTTACATCAGACGCATCATCTCCGGCTTTCATTTTACCACTTGTATGCTCTACTTCAAATGTCAGGAAAACCAAATCGCCATAAGTATAACTATACCCGGAATTAACATCCACCAGGTCCAGGATCTTTCCTCTAATACCCGCTTCCTCTTCCAACTCACGAAGAGCGGCAGCTTCAATACTTTCACCACTTTCAGCAAAACCGGACGGGAGGCACCACATACCCTGAAATGGCTTGAATTTTCTTTTTACCAACACAACCTGCCTGTCCTTTGTCACGATAGTCGAGGCAACCGGCAAGGGATTATCATAGAAGAATCTATCACAGCTCTTGCAAAAATCCCTCATCACATCCCCTTCCATCTGAGAGCTGATCTTATCCCCACAAAATGAACAGTATTTTCTTTTTGTCGTCATAATCAAAGTTTAATGAACCGGTGTTGTACAAACAAAGATCATATCATCTTTTGTGATCCGCAAAGATCCTTTTTTCTCAAGGTCTGCTCTCACATGATCCAGGATGATCTTTGTCCACTCATCCTGGTCAACATGGTTTTGCGGCAGGAAAAATGAGTGCTTGAAATTAAAATAAGTCACAAAGTCCTTGAAATCTTCTTTATTGAAAATGAGTGAACTGATATATGGCCTTGGTCTCACACTGCAAAAGCCATCCCTTAGCAAAGCCGTTCCATTAATATTTGAAAAGTTATCGATCAAAGCTTCATAAGGCAACAGGTCGCCTGGATCTATCCTGTTTGCCAGTAAAATTTTCCGTACATAAGACGTGAATTCCTGCATGTGTGGCTTGGCATGTGTTATTGTTATGAAAAAACAATCGTCCTTGAGCACCCTGGAAATTTCAGTGATAATTTCAGGGAAGAAATACAATGCATAGCTGCAAATTACCAGGTCCATGGAATTATCTCGGAATTGACTCAGGGCGCTAATACCCTGGTCTATAAAAGTGCAGCTCAGGTCGGCTTCAGAACAGGATAGCATGTAAGGATCCTTATACTGATAATGCCTGTCAATGCCTGTGATCCTGGCTTCAGGATGTACCCTGCCCTTCATAGCCCGTGTAAAAAACCCGAACCCGCAGCCCAGGTCAAGGATATTCCTGCAAGCTGATAAATCAAGTCCGGTCAATGCTGCTTCCCTCACATCTGTTTGATTGGTCAAATGCTTGACAATTATCTTTGCAACAGTCTGGTGTGTAGAAGCATCCTTGAATACTTCAGCAAGCTGGATATCACTCTGGCTCATCCTTTTTTTATATAAATATAAGCCAAAAAATATTGCTCCGGGCTTTTTATTATCTTAGCTAAGCATTCAACATTAATAATCATGAAGAAATCATTTGACCGCAGATCTTTTCTGCGTACCGGGGCCATGGCCGGACTTGGTCTGGCTATTGGCGACAAGCTTTTAGCCCTGAACCCATCAGAATTACCCTATACCTCTTCTCCCCTGCCAATCACCCTGAAGCCTATGGATAAGGTTCGTATTGGCTATGTTGGCGTTGGTGGCATGGGTACAGCTCATGTAAATAACCTTCTGAAGATAGAAGCAGCTGAGATAGTTGCAGTAGGAGATATAGTTCCTGAAAGAGTTGAAAGGGCGCAGAAGCTTTGTGAGGCCGCCGGGAAAACAATTCCTGAGGGTTACAGCAAAGGAGAATACGACTTCAAACGTATGTGTGAAAGGGATGATATTGATCTGATCTATACAGCAACCCCATGGAGATGGCATGTGCCGGTCTGCCTTGAAGCCATGAATTCAGGCAAGCATGCTGCAACAGAAGTACCTGCAGCAGTTTCTATTGATGAATGCTGGCAGCTGGTGGAGATTTCTGAGTCGACAGGAAAGCACTGTATCATGATGGAGAACTGTAATTATGACCGGGCTGAGATGATGATATTGAATATGGTCCACCAGGGATTGCTCGGTGAACTGGTTCATGCGGAATGTGGCTACCTGCACGACCTGAGAGCAGTAAAATTTGATATGAACGGCGAAGGTGTCTGGCGGCGACAATGGTCGGTCGATCGTAACGCAGACCTTTACCCTACTCATGGCCTGGCTCCTGTTGCCCAGTGCATGAACATCAACCGTGGGAATTACTTTGATTACCTGGCATCATTCAGTTCAAAAACAAGGGGATTACATCAGTATGTACTCAGGGAATACGGAGTTGACAGTCCTTATGCTGAGGAACAATATATCCTTGGTGATGTGGTGACTACCATTATCCGGACCATGAATGAAGAAACAATAATAGTAACCCATGACACAAGTCTGCCCCGCCCCTACAGCCGTGACATCAAGGTCCAGGGAACAAAGGGTCTTGTCAGAAAGTATCCGGAACCAAAGATCTATATCGAAGGTAAGAGTCCGTCTCATCGCTGGGAAGACCTGAGTGAATACAAAGAGGCATACAACCATCCGGTATGGGTCGAGCTTGAGGAGAAAAGTAAAGGTGCGGGACATGGAGGCATGGATTTTATTGAAGACTACCGCCTTATCAATGCCCTGCTGAAAGGTAATGAACCTGATATGGATGTTTATGATGCTGCAGTGATCAGTGCTGTTGTTGAACTTAGTGAACAGTCGATTACTCAAAACGGACAGCCTGTCAAATTCCCGGATTTCACACGAGGTATGTGGAAGAAACCAAGGATACTTCCAGTGAACAGTGAACACTGATCACTGAACAGATTCCTGCTTCCCGCATATGCAACATTTTGCTTTCTTTATTTGTCTACTTATTATTATCAACCCTTGAATCTTATGAGATCCGCAATTAATTTATTCCTCGTTTGCTGGTTCAGCATACTGTTTTCTTCTGCATACAGCCAATTACACTGGGTCAACCCGGTGCCCCAGGGCAATCCGATTAAGTCGGTTTGTTTCACAGATGATGAATCAGGTTTTTTGGCCGGGGATGCGGGGACCTTGCTCCGATCAGGTGACAATGGCCAAACCTGGTCAATAATAGACAGCGTCACTGTGAACAATTTATCATCAGTCCATTTCATAAACGCTCAGACAGGATTACTGGCAGGTGACAGCGGCCTGATTCTTAAAAGTACTGATGCCGGCTTCAGCTGGAATAAGATGGAAAGCAGCACAAATAAGCCAATAAATGATATTTATTTTATTGATTCCCTGACCGCCATCACCATGGGTAACCAGGGAGAGATCACCAAAACAATAGATGGTGGTAATAGCTGGTACGAGGTAGCATCGCCCACCTTCCTGCACCTTTGGTCAGTAACATTCCCGGAGGATTCCATCGGTTATGCCGTTGGTGGTGACAAAGGGTTTAAAGGAGTGATACTGAAAACAATTGATAAAGGAGAAAGCTGGGATACCCTGTCAACGCAGTTCGAGGGTCATTTATATACTGTATGGTTTTTTGACTCCCTCCGGGGATATGCGGCTGGGAACAACAGTAAGATCTACAAGACTATTTCAGGAGGGCAGATATGGGCACCACTTAACAATTTAAACCAGGGGAACAACCATCATATCAGGGATATGGTATTTTCCGACTTTAACACTGGCTATACCGTGGATATTCATGGAAATATTCAAAGAACATTAAATGCCGGGGCAACATGGGATAGCCTTAGTTCCCACACAACGACAGCATTATACACAATAAGCATCAATGGTGATGGGATCATTTATTCTGGCGGTCTTGGTGGAAAGATCCTCAGATCCGTCGACCAGGGGTTAAACTGGCATTCGGTAAGTTATGGATCACAAATCAATCTGGTTTCAATAGACTTTCCTGTATCAACAACTGGTTTTATCACCGGGGCCGGGGGTATGTTCAAAACAACTAATGGGGGGCAGCAATGGGATTATTCCGAGGCAACAGAACTCACTTATGCAGTGGATGCTCATTTCCTCGATGCTGAAACAGGCTTTGTTCTTGATGTCGATGGTGCGATCTATAAAACTTCCGATGCCGGGGAAAGCTGGACAGTTCAGAACACTGGTGAAAAATCACAATCATACAATGCCATATTCATGGTTAACACTACCCTTGGTTTTGCTGTTGGAGGAGGGCATTCATCTAATAATAGCTGGTCGCTGGCAATAAAAACCAATGATGGTGAAAACTGGGGTAACATGCCTTTAGCTGCTGGTGAACCATTACATGATGTATGTTTCATCAATGCCAGTGAAGGGTTTGTTTGCGGTGAGTTTGGCACCTTAATGCAAACTTCAAATGGTGGTAATACATGGCATAGTATTACCATGGATACAACTTACGCCCTGGTCGACATGGACTTTCTGACAAAGGACATTGGCTTCCTGGTAGGTAATAAGCCAAACTCATCAAAAGTGTTTAAAACGACCAATGGCGGAAGCTCATGGCAGGAATTCTTTCATCCCCAGGATCTCAAGCAGAATGAAAAGATTAATGCAGTTCGATTTGCAGATGAAGTAAATGGTTTTGCCATCGGAACTAACGGATTGATCTACAAAACCATCAACGGAGGTGATACCTGGTTCAGGGTTTCGAAGATCACAAATAATCCCTTGAATGATATCTATCCGAGGGGTGGCTTTGATGGGTTCATTGCAGGAACAGGAGGAACGATCCTGAGGATGGAGCCTGTGGTGGGTATTGAGCCATTAACAGACGAGCAAAATTCTCCCTTTAAGATATTTCCAAATCCTGCAAGCGATAGAACCACAATGGTATTTCCCGCATCCAACGATGGCCCGACAAAGATCGCTATAATGGATATACAGGGGCGGGTGATCGATTTACTCCTGGACGCCAGGCTGAGCAATGGCATGCACCAGTTAAGATGGGATACACAATCTTACCCGAATGGAATTTATATTGTCAGTATTTCCTCCAATAGTTATCTTTGGGCTGAAAAACTAATAATTCAGCACTAAAAATTATTAATGACAACCAAACAGGAGTACTTTTCACAGGATCAGGTTAAATTGGCCAGGTATGCTAAAGCAATGTCCCACCCGGTAAGGGTATATATCCTTGAATTATTGTCCAAACAAGATTGCTGCTACAGCGGAAATTTATCGGAAATTCTCCCCATTGCCAAGTCGACGCTATCACAGCATCTGAGGGAATTAAAAAATGCCGGCCTGATCCAGGGTGAAATCACTCCTCCAAAAATAAAGTATTGCCTGAATTCAGAAAACTGGGAAGAAGCAAAAAAACTTTTTGAAAATTTTTTAAAGAAATAAAAAAAAATTTGTAACCTTTGTTCGTGTTTTTACGAACAATAATTCTACAAATCACTCTATGGAAATCAAAATATTAGGAACCGGATGTGCAAAATGTAACTCCCTGGAGAAATTAACCCGGCAGCTGGTAGATGAATTAGGGCTTAATGCAAACATCACCAAGGAAGAAGATATTATAAAAATCATGGAATATGGGATCATGCGGACACCCGGCCTGGTAATAAATGAAAAAGTTATAGTGTATGGAAGGATTCCTTCAAGCAAGGAACTAAAAAAATTATTAACTCAAAATGAATAACATGAAAAGCATCTTATCATTATTAGTCATCATTTCATTTGTTTCTGTAACTGCTTCTTGTAATTCCCAGGTAAGAGATGAAAACAAACAGGAACAAGTAGCCGGTGCGGATCAAATTGAAGTTTATTATTTTCACTTTACACGTCGCTGTGCTACCTGCAATGCTGTTGAAGATGAAACACAGGTGGCATTAAAAAAATTATATCCTAAGGAGTTCAATGACGGTGATATCGTTTTCTTAACTATCAATCTGGAAGATGAAGAGAACAAAGCACTTGCAGAAAAGCTTTTGGTTTCAGGACAATCATTGTTGATCGTACGCGGGGATCAGAAGGTTGACCTGACCGATGATGGATTCAAATATGCCCGGTCCAGTCCTGAAAAATTGCATGCCAGCATCAAGGCTGCAATCGACCCCATGTTATAATGGAAGAATTTCTTACCAGCATACTGGATAGCAGTGAAGCACCCATTTTATCTGCTTTGATCCTTGGTTTGTTGACCGCCATCAGCCCTTGTCCGATGGCCACTAATATTACTGCAGTTGGCTATATCAGCAAAGACATCGACAATAGAAACCGTGTGTTTGTCAGTGGTCTGGTTTACACACTGGGCAGAACGGTTTCGTATTTTGGCCTCGCCCTGATCCTGTACCTTGGTGCCAGTCAATTTAGTATTTCAGGCTTTTTTCAGCAATATGGAGAGAAGATCATTGGTCCGTTGCTCTTGCTTATCGGCTTGTATATGATGGGAGCTTTCAAATTTAATTTCGGCTTCTTGAATAAGATCACTGACAGGTACCAGGGAAAAGGTATTCGTAATTACTGGGATGTTTTTTTGCTCGGGATAATATTCGCCCTGGCTTTTTGTCCCTATGCCGGGGTGCTCTATTTCGGAATGTTGATCCCCATGACAATCAGCAGTGCATCAGGCTTAATATTGCCTGTCATATTTGCCATCGCCACAGGTATCCCGGTGATTATTTTCGCCTGGCTGATCGCCTATAGTCTTTCAGAAGTGGGTACGTTCTACAAGCGTTTAAAGACTTTCGAGAAATGGTTCAGAAAAATCATAGCTCTGTTATTTATTGGTGTTGGTATTTATTATATAATCATCATATATTTTTAGCTCTTCATTATGGATTGGAAGCGGGAAACAAAAATATTCTTCTGGATCGCACTGGCATTTTTACTGGTCTATTTCATGCCCCTGGGCAATGCGAAATTTGATGAAGCAATTTTTGCTATGTTTGACCTGCTCAGGTGGTATGCAAGGGAACATGTCATACTTTGTCTCCTGCCGGCCTTTTTGATAGCTGGAGTAATTGCTGTTTTTGTCAGCCAGGCTTCGGTGATAAAGTATTTCGGGGCCAATGCCAAGAAATGGGTTGCTTATTCAATCGCCTCGGTCTCAGGAACCATCCTCGCTGTCTGTAGTTGTACCATTTTACCATTATTTTCAAGCATTTACAAACGTGGCGCAGGACTCGGACCGGCAATTACCTTTTTGTATTCAGGGCCTGCCATCAATATCCTGGCTATCATTCTCACAGCCCGGATACTGGGTATTGAGATGGGTATTGCCCGGGTGATAGGGGCTGTTGTTTTCAGTGTGGTGATTGGTATTGCAATGTCGCTGATCTATAAAAAAGAAGAGAAAGACAAGGCGGAAGAGCAGATGCATATTAAGCCACCACCGGAAAAAAGGCCATTATGGCAAACAGCATTCCATTTTTTCACGCTGGTACTTATCCTGGTATTTGCCAACTGGGGGAAACCGGAAAGCAATACCGGAACCTGGTTTATGATCTGGTCAAACAAATGGGCAATCACAGGGTTTTTTGGATTGATGCTTGGCTTTTCAATGATTTACATATTGAAGATCAGGTGGTACCTGGTAATAAGTGTAGGAGTACTTACTTTATTCTCAGCTTTACTTGCAAGCAGCCCGCTGGTTCCTGTAATTGTCGGCATCTTTGGTGTCAGCGCGATCTCCCTGAGCGATAAGAAAAATGAAGACAATCCTGAATGGATCATTTCCTCCTGGGATTTCACAAAACAGATCATGCCCCTGTTGGCTATTGGGGTGATCATTGCCGGCTTTTTACTTGGTTCTACACATGATGATGTCAATTATGCCGGGGTAATACCCAATGAATGGATAGCCTTGCTTGTTGGAGGAAATTCACTGGCCTCCAACTTCTTCGCTTCGATCGTAGGCGCATTTATGTATTTTGCAACACTGACCGAGGTGCCAATCTTACAAGGATTGATTGCATCAGGAATGGGTAAGGGACCTGCATTGGCACTCTTGCTTGCCGGGCCATCTTTGTCATTACCAAATATGTTGGTAATCAGGGATGTCATTGGAACAAAGAAGACTTTGGTTTATATAATCCTGGTTGTCATCATGGCAACTATCTCTGGCGTAGTATATGGGTCAATATTCTAAGTGAAGATAAATATGACACAGTTGACAAGAAAGCTTTCTTTTCTCGACAGGTACCTGACTCTATGGATTTTTCTTGCGATGGCAATCGGTGTGCTTTCAGGCTATTTATATCCCCAGGTAGCAGCATTCTGGGAATCGATGAGTTCAGGGACTACCAATATTCCCATCGCTATTGGACTGATCCTGATGATGTATCCTCCACTCGCCAAAGTCAAATATGAAGAGCTCCCCAAGGTCTTTAAAAATGTTAAGATACTTAGCCTGAGCCTGGTGCAAAACTGGGTAATAGGACCAGTTTTAATGTTTTTCCTGGCTATCATTTTTCTACAGGATTATCCACATTATATGTATGGCTTGATCCTGATCGGCCTGGCTCGCTGCATAGCCATGGTCATAGTATGGAATGAACTGGCCAAAGGCAGTACTGAATATGCGGCAGGCCTGGTTGCCTTTAATTCGATCTTCCAGGTATTGTTCTTTGCCGTTTATGCCTGGGTTTTTATTGCCATTATTCCGGGATGGTTCGGGATTGAAACAACAGAAGTTGTAAAGAGTATTACGATGGGCCAGATCGCCAAGAGCGTATTCATATATCTGGGCATCCCGTTCATTGCCGGCTTCCTGACAAGGTTTATCCTGATCAGGGTAAAGGACAAGGATTGGTACCATCAAAAATTCATTCCAAAGATCAGTCCGGTGACTTTGATTGCATTGCTGTTTACTATCCTGGTCATGTTCTCTCTCAAGGGGGAGTATATCATCAAGATACCCCTCGATGTAGTGCGAATCGCCATTCCCTTGATCATTTATTTCGTCCTTATGTTCCTGGTATCATTCTTCATGGGCAAAAAGATCGGGGCTGATTATTCCAAAACTGCAACCATCGCATTTACTGCTGCCAGTAATAATTTCGAACTGGCCATAGCAGTAGCAGTAGCGGTGTTTGGAATTAATTCAGGAGAAGCTTTTGCAACCGTCATAGGACCCCTGGTGGAGGTACCGGTGCTGATTGCCCTGGTAAATGTATCGTTGTGGCTGGGCAGAAAATTCTTCGTAACCACTGATCAGTAATTGTCAACTGTCAATTGTCAATTGTCAACTTATCCTACCGCATATATCTCCCTGAGGATATGGTCATACTTCTTATAAACAACTGCTCGTCGCAGCTTGAGTGTTGGTGATAGTTCTCCGGTGGCTGGCGACCATTCTTCGCAGACCAGCCTGAAACGCTTGATCTGCTCTGTCTGGCCAAGCCGTTTATTAGCAGCATTCACCTCAACCTGAACGCGCTTAATGACTTCAGGGATCCGGATCAGTTCCGGGTTGTCGCGGAAATTCAGCTTATACTTTGTAGCATAATAATGGAGATAATTCAGATTGGGCGATATTAATGCGCTAGCAAACTTCTCATTCTCACCCACGACCATAGCCGACTCTATCAGGTTGGATTCCTTAAGGATATTTTCAATAACCTGTGGTGCAATATACTTACCAGAGGAGGTTTTAAACATTTCCTTTTTCCTGTCGGTGATCTTCAGGTATTTACCTTCAACCAACACACCTATATCGCCAGTATGGAACCACCCATTCTCATCAATCACTTCTTTTGTTTGTTCCTCGTCTTTGTAATATCCCATCATCACCCCCGGACCTTTGCAAAGGATCTCTCCGTCTTCAGCAATCTTTACAGTCACACCTTCAAGTACGGGCCCAACAGTTCCCAGCTGAACCCGTGTGATGTCCCTGGGATCATTGACAGCAATCACAGGGGAGGTTTCCGTCAGGCCATATCCTTCATAAACAGGGAGATTAGCCCCCCAGAAAACCTGTGCAAGTCGCACCTGCAGCGCTGAACCACCTGAAACCATAAGTTTGATATTACCGCCCAGGCCTTCACGCCACTTGCTGAATATCAGTTTATCAGCAATCTTTCGCTTGTACTCATACCACCAGCTTCTTTTACCATGCAGTTCGAATTTATGCGCCAGGTTCAACGCCCAGAAGAATAATATTTTTTTTATTCCTGTAAGGTTTTTGCCTTTTGAAACTATGCCGTCATACACTTTTTCAATAAGCCGTGGAACGGTATTAAAAGCATGGGGCTTGATCTCTTTGACAAACTCTCCTATCCTTCCAAGGTTTTCAACATAATAAACACTAACTCCGTTCAATTGATAATTGTAGATCATCATCCGTTCATAAACATGGCATAATGGGAGGAAACTCATCACCCTGTCGGATGAATCCAAAGGCAGGATTGATTCAGTCGTCTTTGCATTGCTGAGGATGTTCTTATGAGAAAGCATAACCCCTTTTGGGTTGCCTGTAGTACCCGAGGTATATATTAAGGTAAGTAGGTCATCCTCCTTAACTTCCTGTTGGATCTGTTTTAATTTTTCTTTATGCTTTTCAGCGTTAACTCTACCTAACTCAACAACCTCCATCCAGCATTTCTCTCCTTCAACCTCATCCATGATATATATACCATGCAAGGCTGTGACCTGGTCCAGTGCAGGCTTCACTTTCTGCAGAAGCATCCTGTCGGAGATAATGAGGTATTTGGACTCAGAATGGTTCAGGATATATACCTGATCATCAGCGCTCAGGGTTGGATAGATTGGGACGTGTACAATGCCTGCAAGAGACATTCCCATGTCAACAAAATTCCATTCCGGCCTGTTCTGTGATATGGTGGCGATTTTATCTCCGCGCTCAAGGCCCAATTGGAGCAATCCATAAGCAAAGTGCTGTGCCAGATCTACATAGTCCTTACCTGAATAGGTTATCCATTTGTTATCTCCATGCCTGGCAAAAGCATCTGTCTTATCTGCATATTTTGTCTTATATAAGTCCAGAATATCAAACAGTCTGGTTATTTCCATCTTATTTAATTTTGGTTTGGTGTGTAAGAAGCGGGATTAGTTCCCGTGACAATTGGCTTGATCAAATATATGCCATTATAGATGATCATCAAAATATTTGACGATCTTTTGGTTCAGGTGTAAGCGGTTTTTACCGCCCACACCATGTCCATGACCCGGATAAACAAAATAATCAACCTGCTTGCCTTCATCAATAAACTTCTTGATCAGGTCGAGGCTGTGCTGCCAGACAACAACCGGATCGGAAGTTCCATGAATAATTAAAAGGTCTCCTTCTAGTTGATCCGCATAATTCAATAAGCAGGCATTTTTGTACCCTTCGGGGTTTTGCTCGGGAGTATCCATGTACCTTTCACCATACATTACCTCATAATACTTCCAGTCGGTAACCGGTCCACCCGCAACACCCACTTTAAATGTCTCAGGTTGTTTAAGCATCAGGGAGATGGTCATGAAGCCACCATAGCTCCATCCATCAGCACCAATTCTGTCGGGATCAACATAATCCAGCGACTTGAGGTATTCAATCCCCACCATCTGGTCATCCACTTCGATCGTACCCATATTTCTGAATAAGGCCTGTTCAAACTCAAGTCCCCTGTGCGCAGAACCCCTGTTATCAAGGGTAAAAACAATATACCCTTTGGTCGCCATGTAGTTCAGGAACAATCCAGCTCCTCCCAGCCAGGAGTTGGTAACCAGCTGTGCATGCGGGCCGCCATAGACATATACAATAACGGGATATTTCCTGGAAGGATCAAAATCAACAGGTTTGATCATCCTGCACCACAGGTCGGTTCCATCATCAGCTTTCAAGGTAAAAATCTTCATATCGCCCAGCTTATAATCAGCCAATGGGTTATTATCTTCCTGAAGGACCTGAATGGTCTTTCCTTTATGGTCAACAATCTGATAAACGCGTGTTGTTGCAGTGTCACTATAAATATCGATTACATACTTGCCATTTTCATTCAGTATGCCTCTGTGTGATCCATCAGGATTAGTCAACTTGATAGTCTTGCCATTATTAATATCCAGGGCATAAATATTGTTGTTTATGGCTCCATCGATAGTTGCGTTAAAATATACCCAGCGATCCTTTGGCCCGGTTCCGATCAGGTTTGTGATCATCCAATTGCCATTGGTAAGTTGTCCGATCAGTTTGCCATATATATCATACAGATATAAATGCTTAAAGCCATCTCTTTCGCTTAGCCAGAGGAACAATTCTGGTTTTGAATCAAGGAAGTAAAGAGCGTGCTCCGGTTCAACGTATTTCTCATGTTGCTCTTCGAACAAGGTTCTAATCATGTTTCCTGTACGAGCATCATATTGATTCATTTTCAGATGATTTTGATCCCTGTTAAGCAGTCCGATATAGATCATTTTTTCTGCCGGGCCCCAGGTCACACAGGTTAAGTACTGATCGACCGGCTCCCCGGTATCCATGAATTCAGTGTTTTTAGATTTAAGGTTAAACACTCCCAGGGTCACTTCGTGGCTCGTCATGCCTGCCATAGGGTATTTCACTGGGTCAACCTCCGCGACCCTTTTGGTTACATCCACTACAGGGTATTCGCTCACCATGGTTTCATCCATCCTGTAAAAGGCCAGGTAATTACCTTTTGGCGACCAGAATATACCATTGCTTATTCCAAATTCGTTTCGATGAACTGACTGCCCATTGAGTATGCCTTTATCTTCATCATCGGTCACCTGCACCTGGTGGCCTTCTATTGCAATGAAAAGATTATTTTCAATCGTGTAGGCGATAGCCATGTTTTTATAGTTGATGCTAATATTGCGGGCATCTTCAGGATAGTTGTTTAATTCCCGCAGCTGCTTGATCTTAAGGTCAAATCGGAATAGCCTGTTATTATAGGTAAATGCAAAGGTCTCTTTATCCAACCAATGCAGGCCGGGAATTCTTTTCAGCGAATCCTCTTTTATTTTATTCAACTCCGCATTCAGGTCATCGATAGTCAGCAATACTTCTGTTTTACCATTTCCGGCTTTGCCTGAAAGTATTTCATTATTTTCCACATAGGCAAAATAAGCGCTGTTGCCCATCCATTGCAGGTTACTCATCGATTTGGGAAACAATGCCCTATTCATCCATGTTGCGTCTTCTATGGTCAGCAGTTTATCCTGAGCATATAATGCGTGAAGAGGAAAGAGGAAAGAGGAAAGCGCAATAATGAAAATAATTTTTTTCATGTTAAATCTTTTTTGGGAATTAAACTTTATGAATTGCATTGGCAATCTCTGGAATAATTTTCTGGTTACCTTCAATTGCATTGCCTACTACGATCAGGTCAGCTCCTGCCTTACATATATCATGAGCTGTTTCTGCTGATCTGATACCCCCACCGACGATTAAAGGGACCGAAATGTTTTTACTGACAGATTCAACCATTCCGGTTGAGATTGCTAGTTTCGCTCCACTACCGCCATCCAAATAGATCATCTTCAGTCCCAGCATCTCACCTGCTATGGCTGTACAAACAGCGATTTCATCCTTATCATAAGGGATTGGTAATGACTGGCTCATATAGGAAGCCGTTGTTGCCTTGCCGCTGTCGACAATCATATATCCTGTTGATATTACCTCCAGGTCCGTTTGCCTGATATAAGGAGCAGCGATGACATGATTACCAATTAGCAGGTCGGCATTACGTCCGGAGATCAGGGAAAGAAAAAGAATGGCATCAGCTTTCCTGTTTACCTGCATCGTGCTGCCCGGAAATAAGACCACAGGTTTGTTTGAGTATTCCTTGATCAGAGATATACATTGATCAAGCCGGTCACTGATCATCAGGCTGCCACCTACAAAGAAAAAGTCGACACCACTGCTGTCAGCCAATCGTATGGTTTCCTTAATTCCGGCATCAGAATACTTATCAGGATCGATCAGTACTGCAAACTGCTTTTTTTCTTTTTGGTTCAGGATTTGACGGTAAACAGACATTCAAATTTCTTATCGGGGAATGCAAATTTAAAAAATAAAACAACTATTAATCATCACCCATCACATAAACCATGTAATAATCATCAATTTTCATAAATCGCAGCTGATAAGACAGATTATAGTTCTCTTTTTGAATCTTACCATTGAGCTCTCCCTGGTGATGAACGGGGAAATGATCGATGAATAAGTGTTTCTTGAAATCAATTTCCTTTTGCCCATGCATTTTATAGAGTGCCTCTTTGGCACACCAATATATACAAAGCTTTTCCAGTTTCTGTTCTGGTTCAAGAAAGGACCTTTCCATTTCTGAAAGGAACCTGCCTTCAACTTTCTGAATCCGGGTACTTACCTTTTCTATATCAATACCAACCGGCTTTTGTTTATTTATAATAGCTGCGGCATAATGACCTGAATGCGAAACTGATACATGCAAATGACTGTCCTTAATTATCGGTTTCCCACCTGGATCATATTCAATATTTACCCTGTCATCATCAATCATTTGCAGTAACAGATGACGGTAGGCAAGCCATTGGTTTTTCCTTTCCTCAACCCTGAAACGCTGAAAGTATTCTTTTTCTTTCTCAGATAAAATAACATTGGATTGAAGCCATTCCAGGCTTTCAGTTATTTCCCAAAGGCCCAGTACTGTATGTTCATCAATCTGTTTGATCAGTTTGACCGGCATATCAAAAATATTAAGCAAGACCCTTCAAAAGTAAGCATTTCGAATAAATTATCAATAGGGATACTTTGTGGTTTAAATGGATATCCTTAACTTTGCAGGCCGAAAAAATAATATATGGAAACAATAACAATAGACAAAAAAGTGGATTATAAGATAAAAGACATCAATCTTGCTGATTGGGGCAGGAAAGAAATTGAGATTGCAGAGAAGGAAATGCCGGGACTTATGTCAATCCGGGCTAAATATGCACCATTGCAACCTTTAAAAGGGGCAAGGATCACCGGATCATTGCACATGACCATTCAAACAGCAGTTTTAATTGAAACACTGATCGCCCTGGGTGCGGATGTCAGATGGGCAAGCTGTAATATTTTTTCAACCCAGGATCATGCGGCTGCTGCAGTCGTCAGGGATTCTCAAGTACCGGTGTTTGCCTGGAAAGGAGAGACACTGGAAGAGTACTGGTGGTGCACCTCCAAAGCACTTTCTTTTCCTGATGGAAAGGGGCCAACACTTATCGTCGATGATGGTGGAGATGCTACTTTGATGCTTCATGTAGGTTATGAAGCGGAAGATGACCCTTCAATCCTGGACAGAGAAGCAGATAATGAGGAAGAGCGTATCATACTTCAGCAGCTCAAGACCATTCTTAATGAAGATCCTCAGAAATGGCACAGGGCAGTTAAGGAGTTAAGAGGCGTTTCTGAAGAAACTACAACAGGGGTACATCGTCTGTATCAGCGCCAGGAAAATAACAGTCTGCTGGCCCCGGTAATCAATGTTAACGACTCGGTCACAAAATCGAAGTTTGACAATCTCTATGGTTGCCGTGAATCCCTTGCTGATGGTATCAAAAGAGCGACAGATGTAATGATTGCAGGGAAGGTTGTTGTGGTTTGTGGATATGGAGATGTTGGTAAAGGATGTGCACAATCGATGAGAGGCTTTGGTGCCCGTGTACTCGTAACAGAGATAGATCCAATCTGCGCATTGCAGGCTGCCATGGAAGGATTTGAAGTAACTACACTGGAGGATGCCCTGGAAGAGGGAAATGTTTTTGTTACTGCCACCGGCAACAAAGATGTAATTACTGTCGATCATATGGCCAAAATGAAAGACCAGGCGATTGTTTGTAATATAGGCCACTTTGATAATGAGATCCAGGTAGACAAGCTGAATAACCTTCCGGGTGTTGATAAAGTTAATATCAAGCCCCAGGTAGATAGATATCTTTTCCCTGATGGACACGTCATGTATTTGTTAGCTGAAGGAAGACTCGTCAACCTTGGCTGTGCAACCGGACATGCTTCTTTCGTTATGAGCAACTCCTTTTCTAACCAGGTCCTTGCTCAAATGGAGTTGTGGACTAAAGATTTTGATATCGGGGTTTACCGACTGCCCAAGCAGCTTGACGAAGAAGTCGCCAGGCTTCACCTTGACCATATCGGTGTGAAACTAACAAAGATGACCGGTGACCAGGCCGATTATCTCGGCGTGCCACTCAATGGTCCATTTAAACCTGAACATTACAGGTACTAATCAGCTTAGCTGATGATCTGGAGGGTTAATCCATCATAATAAGTAGTATAACGGATTAGTGGAGTATCGCTGGGCCCATCAAAAGGTGACCCGTCGATGATCTGGTATGTTGAGTTGGTGCAGGTGTCAACAACAAATGGCATATCAACATTAAGGGTTGTACAGACATTACCATTACAGCATTGATCTGGTTCATAAGGAGGAAGACGGTCATATGCCATAAAATCATTCTGTGTAACGCGGTAAACTATAATTCCAAGACTTGGTTTGGCGACATCAATGTAAGTCCAGCCGCCAACTGTGTTGAGCTCCTGGTATTCGGTAGAATTAGGATTTATAGTGATGTTTACATATGAAGGTGGCTCAACGGCATTATCATCCTTTTTGCAACCAGCTTGTAACAAAAACAGTCCCAATACAATATAAATAGTGAATAAGTGTCTCTTTTTGTAGTGAATAATCATCATTGTGAAATTAAATTAAGCAAACGCAGGGACAAATATATTATTATATTCACTAATTTTAATGATTCTTAACCATAGAAAAGACTGGCTATTGGTTAAGATGAGAACTACATGAAACTCGTTCGATACTTTTATCTTCTCTTGATCTGCCTGAGCTTGGCTTATGGCGGCTGTATTGGGTCGGAAACGGCCAGGCAGAGCCGTTATAATAAAAAGCAGGAAAAGATTATGATGAAGCAAATGAAAAAGGAGTATGAGTATGCGCTGAAGCACCATTATGAGATGCAGTCGAAACGTACGCAGGACATGATGCATAATTCTACCAAGAAGACTAAAAGAACTAATAAGAAGCGCAAGAAAGGACTTTTCAGAACTGCAGGAAGTTGTAAATCCAATAAACCGATCGGACCACTTAATGAAGGCAATTAAATCAAATACCTATTGGATTAATCTCTTTAATCCTATTGCTATTTCCATTTTTATTCTTTTCCTTATTATTTCCTATGATCTTCCCGGCCAGGACATTCCGAACCTCAAATTTGACCGCATATCTTCTGAAAACATAAAATATGAGCGTGGATTATCTCAAAATGTGATTTACTGCATTTTACAGGATAATGAGGGATTTATGTGGTTCGGCACCTGGGATGGACTAAACAGGTATGACGGCTATAGTTTTGATATCTACACCATGCAGGAAGGCTTGAGCAATTCTACTATCCGTTCAATAATGGAGGATGATAAACATCAGATCTGGATTGGTACGGAAAGTGGGCTGAACCTGCTCAATCAGCAAACTGGAGAAATTACAGTACTCAAGCATAACCCTGAAGAAAACAACAGCTTAAGCAATGACTTCATCACACATGTCTGCCAGAGCCCTTCAGGCCATATCTGGATATGTACATCCAATGGCTTGAATGGATATGATCAATCACTGAATGTGTTTAGCCATCACGATTTTTATTCCCCATTGGCAGATAGCTCACGCAGCAACTTCATCACAAAAGCAGTCCTGGACCATGACGGATATTTATGGATAGGAACACGGTATGGCTTGTTCAGAATGAACATTGAAGATCAAATTTTTATTCCATTTTTCAATACCGGGGATCCGAACAGTATTAGTGATAATGAGATCCTGGATATTTACCAGGACCATCATGGATACATCTGGATTGGAACCGCAAATGGTTTGAACCATTATGATATCAACTCAGATCAATTTACAAGGTACCTTCATCAGGCGGGCGATCCTGCCAGCCTTAGTGATAACCGGATCAATGTTGTATTTGAAGATACTCATGGTCTGCTATGGATTGGAACGAACAACAAATTAAATATATTCATACGGGAAACAGGTCAATTCATTCAATACCCTGCCACAAGTAAGAATACGAGTTTAAGTAATGATGATATTCAAAGTATTTATGAAGATGATGCTAATAATATATGGATAGGTACCTACAAAGGAGTTAATAAGTTTGATAGAAGCTCCAGCAAGTTCACACACTTTAACCGCTCTTTTGAAACCCCAAACACCATGTCAAGTAATATTGTTTATGGGGTTTTGAAAGACAGCCATGGATTACTTTGGATTGCAACAAGAAAAGGGGTTAATGTTCTTGACAGAAACACCGGTGAATACAAAATGATCCATTACCCTGTTGAAGAGGGCCTTGACCTAGCTGAGGCCAGGATCAGGGTTGTTGTGGAAGATAGCAATGGCGACTATTGGATCGGTACAGAAGATTTTGGCCTGTTCAAATATGAGCAGGATGGAGACCGGTTCACAAATTACCAGCATGATCCATCAGATCCAACTTCAATCAGTGATAATGGTGTTCTTGCTTTAATCGAAGGATCTGACGGCAAGCTTTGGATTGGGACATATGGAGGGTTGAATGTTTTTACTCCGGAAAATAATACATTCCTATTATATCAAAACAATCCCAAAGACCATAATAGCCTTTCGCACGATGTTGTCTGGTCTGTTTATGAAGACCGGCAGGGCAACATCTGGCTTGGTACATATCAAGGATTAAACCGCTTCATCAAGGAATCGGGAATATTTATCCGTTACATCTATGATGCTGAGGATGAATTCAGTATCAGCAATAACAATATTGCCTCCGTTTATGAAGATGAAAATGGAATTTATTGGATAGCTACCATGGGTGGCGGACTGAACCGTTTTGATCCCAGCACCGAAAAGTTTACAGCTTTTACAATGAAAGACGGGTTGCCCAACAATGTGACCTATGCTACACTGCAAGATAATAATGGGAATTTTTGGATCCCGACCAACTGGGGCCTCTCAAAATTTAACAGGGAAGACAGCACATTTATCAATTACGATGCCCTGGACGGCTTGCAGGGTAATGAGTTTAATGGCAACGCATTTAGCGTTGGTGAGGATGGCGAAATATTTGTTGGTGGAATGAATGGATTTAATGCCTTCTACCCGGAAGATATTAAGCATAATACGAAAATACCAAAAGTTGTAGTTACTACATTTAAGATATTCAACCAGGACCTTCCCATTAATATTAATGATAAGGATACGATTTTGCTTGATTATAATGACAACTTCTTTTCTATCGAGTTTACAGCCTTAGACTTTACGAACCCATTAAAGAACAGGTACAAATTCAAACTTGATGATTATGATATTGACTGGGTTCAAAGGGATGCTAGCCGTCGCATTGCAGAATATGCCAATGTAAGACCGGGATCATACACATTTAATGTACAGGCATCCAATAATGATGGTGTTTGGAACGAAATAGGATTTTCACTCTCCATTATCATTACTCCACCATGGTGGGCAACCTGGACTTTTCGTATCCCTTTTGCTGTATTTGTCATATTAACAACATGGTACCTCATTTACAGGAGGTTCAAAAACATAAGAGCCAAGCATGAGGTTGATAAAAAAATGCTGCATTTCGAAAAGCAACTTTTCGACATTGAACAGAAAGCTCTGCGATTGCAAATGAACCCACACTTTATCTTCAACTCACTGAATGCTATCCAAAGCTTTGTCATTGCAAATGATACCGACAAAGCCATTCATTACCTGGCAAAGTTTTCACAATTGATGCGACTTATTCTTTCCAACTCCAGGGAATCTCATATCCCTTTAAAAGATGAGTTAAAGTCATTGGTATATTTTATGGATATCGAGCGCTTGCGGTTTGATAATAAGTTTGAATATGAAGTTAAGAAAGATCCAAAGATCGATGAAGAATTTATGGCAATCCCGCCTATGATCATTCAGCCTTACGTGGAAAATGCCATTCTTCACGGGCTCATTCACCAATCTAAGAAAGGCAAGATAAGCATTGACTTTAAATTACGCAAAGACACTATCTTCTGTGTTATTGAAGACAATGGAATTGGCAGGGAAGAGGCAATGAAGATACGAGAAGCCTCAGGCATCAAGAGGAAATCAAAAGGGATGCTGATCACCAAGGAACGGATCGATTTACTAAATAAGCAATATAAAGACAAGTATGCTGTCCGGGTCATTGACCTTAATGACCCCAAAGGAAAACCTCTGGGTACCAGGGTTGAAATTACCATGGTTTATATTGACCTGTAATCATAGCTAATATAATTGCCAGGAGGTTTAATAGAAAAATAAAGCTTATCTCGTATTTTTTTTGCATATTTGAATACCATTAACCATTCCTATGATCAGGGCCATTATTGTTGAGGATGAAAAAAAATCAAGGGAAACCCTACAGGGCTTGCTTAAGCGATATTGTAAAAATGTTGAAGTCTTAGACGAAGCTGATGGGTACCGCCAGGGCATTGAGAAGATAAAACAGCATAAGCCAGATGTTGTATTTCTTGATATCCAGATGCCGGATGGAAGTGGCTTCAGGCTACTTGAGGAGATCGAAAAGATTGATTTTGAGATTATTTTTACTACCGCTTTTGACCATTATGCCATCAAGGCTATTAAGTACAGTGCCCTCGACTATTTACTGAAACCTATCGATCCCGAGGAGCTTGTCAACTCCATTAAGAAAGTTGAGCTCAAGAAATCAGGCTCACATATCAACAAGCATATCCGGGTTTTACTTGATAATATCCGAACACCGGAAAGCGAATCCCAGAAAATTGTTCTGTCAACATCTGACAAAATACATATCATTGAGGTCAGCCGGATCGTCCGGTGTGAATCAGATAATTATTACACGAATTTCTTTTTGAATGACGGAAAGAAAATCCTGATCTCTAAGACTCTTAAAGAAAATGAAGAGCTGCTTAGCGGCCATAATTTTATCCGACCGCATAAATCACATCTTATCAATCTGGATTATGTAAAAAGTTTCAATCGTGATGAGGGTGGATACATTTTGATGAAGGATGGAAGCAAAGTTCCTGTCTCCCGAAGAAAAAGGGAACAGATCCTGGAAGTCCTGACACAGATGTAATTATTATACCGTTAACTGATTTATTGTAACCGTTAACTGATTTTATGTTTGTTTTTAGCGAGAATTTAATATTTTTACAGATAAGAAGAAAAATGCACCCACTGATATGGAAGATGTAATTTATATTGTTATCGGTTTATTGTGGCTTGTTTTTACTTTCTACATCCAAAGTAAGAAGAAAAAGCAGAGGGAAGCTCAGAAGGGCAAGCCAGCATCTGCATCTTCCGAAACCCCGAAATCATTCTTTGAGCAAATATTTGCAGACCAGCCTGCTACCCGGAAGCCAAACCAGGAAGTTTTATCTGAATTGGATTTGGAGTATCAGGATGTTGCTGAAGAAGAAAAATCACCTTCATCATTCGTAGAGGAATATGAAAAGATGGGTATCAAATCACTTGAAGATGCACAGCTAAAAAATTATGGAATGAATGTAGGAGGAACAGGGGTAATTGAGCAAGAAAATGAGCATGATTTTGACCCTGAAATGATGGCTGAAGAAAAGTCAAAAGAAGGGCTGGAATTTGACCTTAGAAGGGCTGTAATAATGGCGGAAATACTTGAACGTCCTTATTCTTAGAGCTTTGTTAAGGAATTGTTAATTTTTTTTAAAGGTATTATTAATAAAGTTTGGAAATTACATTTTTTTATTATTAACTTTACCCGCGTTAATTGCACAATCAATAAAATCTAACATAAAATTTCCGAGGTATGTTAAGAAATTTACTTTTAACTATTGGCATTATTCTTACCGCAAATGTGCTGGTATTTTCCCAGGCCACAATTGGTACCCTAAAGGGAAAAGTAATCGATAAAGTAACCAAAGAACCACTACCTTTTGTTAATATCGTTGTTGAACTTGGTGGGGAACAGGTAAACGGGGCAACCACCGACTTTGATGGTAATTACCTCATCAAACCTATTGAAGCAGGTAAATACGACGTCAAGGCTTCTTACGTTGGTTATAAGCCTTTGATGATCAGGGGCGTAGCTATCTTTGGAAACCAGATTCGATTCATGGATATTCAAATGGAATCGACAGCTGAGCAGCTCGATGTAGTCGAGATTATTGACTACGAGGTGCCTTTGATCAGCAAGGACCAGACCCAGTCTGGTGGTACGGTAACAAAGGATGACATTGATAAAATGCCAAACCGTAGTGTGGATGGTATTGCTGCTACTGTTGGTGGTGTATTCTCACGAGACGGTGAAAGAGGTAATGTCCGTGGTGCTCGAGCGGATGGAACAATATATTTCATTGATGGTATGAGGGTGCGTGGTTCGCGGGCCCTGCCTCAATCCGCCATTGAACAGCAAACTGTGATCCTTGGCGGTCTGCCAGCACAGTATGGCGATGCCACCGGTGGTATCATTGAGGTTACAACCAGGGGACCCTCCAGGAAATTCGGTCTCGGGGCTGAAGTTGAAACATCCCAGTTTCTGGACGCCTTTGGATATAACCGTGTTGGATTAAACCTGAATGGCCCCATATTCTCCAAAAAAGATGAGCAGGGCAATAAGACAAACGCCCTGCTTGGATACTTCATCGCTGGAGATTTTATCCACAGGCAGGATGGCAACCCCTCCACCAATCTGCATGGTCTATATAAGTCCAAGGATGAATACAGGGAATTTCTTGAGCAGAATCCACTGCGTCCATCCGGACTCGGAACCGGAACATACCTGAATGGTAATTATGCAGGCTACGACCAGTTTGAAACAATCAAAAAGACTCAAAACACACAGAACTATAGCGTTAACGTTAACGCCAAGATCGATGTCAGAACTACAGAAACAATTAACCTGACCTTCGGTGGAACATTTGCTTACAACCAGGGTAACGCCTATAACTACGGCAACTCCATGTTTAATTATAACCGGAATAGTCAATTCACTAATTACACATGGAGGGTGTTCGGTAGGTTCTCACAGAGGTTCCCAACAGCTTCGGACAGCCGTTCATTCGTGAAGAATGTTTATTATTCTATACAGGCAGACTATACCCAGAACTATGGATATAACCAGGACCCAGATCATAAAGATGACCTGTTCAAGTATGGTTATGTCGGACAATTTGACGTGTATAAAGACAAAAACTATACCCTGGGATCAGATACCATCAATGGTGAGATCTTTAACAATGTATGGATAATGGACAACATCTTTGATACATTATGGCAATTCAACAGGAGGGAAATTAATCCGTTCATTGCCAATGTAACCGATGACATTTATGATATTTATCCAACCAACGATTTCCACCGTACTGCTGATGACATACAATCCTTAGGTGGTAAACTTAACGGACAGGGTCCAGACGGAATTTATGGTATGTGGAACAGCCCCGGAGCAGTTGCCAATAACTATAACGTTTTTGACAATACCCAGTTAAGCATTGGAGCATCTGGTTCAATGGACCTTGGCAACCATGAAATTAAATTTGGTTTCCAATATGAGCAAAGAATGGACAGGAGTTATGGATATGGTCCTTCAGGTCTCTGGAACCTGATGAGAGGTAATACAAACTGGCAAATCCGTGAGCTCGACCTGGATAATCCAATGCCGGTTTATCGTGACGGAGTATTTATGGATACTATTGAATATGCCAGAAGATATGACCCCAATGTTCAATTCTGGTTTGATAAGGAGCTCAGAAAGAAACTTGGATTACCAGTTGATGGTCTCGACTATATCCAGATAGACTCCTACGATTATAACAATCATTCTATAACTTATTTTGATGCAGCGAATAACTCACATACGATTACACTCGATAGTGATTTGTTCGACATCAATATGTTCAGTCCGGATGAACTGTTAAATGATGGTAACTTTTATGTCTTTTATCGCGGTTATGATCATACTGGTAAAAAAATATCAAGCAATCCAACTTTTGAAGACTTCTGGAACCAGCAAGATGAAAATGGCAATTATACCCGTCCAATCGCTGCCTGGGAGCCTATTTACATGGCTGGATTTCTTCAGGACAAATTTGCTTTCAAAGACTTGATCTTTAACGTTGGTTTACGTGTTGACAGGTATGATGCCAACCAGCCGGTGCTGGCTGATCCATACCTGTTCTATACTGCCTACAATAGTGGAGATCCGGCTACGGAGGAATTAGTATCCAAGATGGGCGGCAATTATTCTGTACCTGGTAATATTGGCAGCGATTATACAGTTTATGTGGATAATGCCAGCAATCCGACATTTATCACTGGTTATCGTGATGAAAGCACCTGGTTTACAGCCGAAGGTACTGAGATTCAAGACCCAAATATCCTGGACGTCGGCTCAGGAGTTTCACCATATCTCAAGAATCCAAACTCGCCAACTACGGAGCTGGCAGCTTTCCAGGATTATGAGCCGCAGGTAAATGTAATGCCCAGGATCTCATTCTCATTCCCGATTTCTGATGTAGCATTATTCTTTGCACACTATGATGTATTGACACAAAGGCCAACGCAAAGTTCCTGGTCGGATCCACGGGTGTATTATTATTTCAATAGTATTACAAATACAATTAATAATCCTAACCTGAAACCAACCAAGACCATTGACTATGAACTTGGATTCCAGCAAAAGTTAACGAATTCATCATCACTTAAGCTTTCTGTTTTCTACAGGGAGATGCGTGATATGATCCAAATTTATCGTTTTAATGGTGCTTACCCGAAGGACTATACTTCATTCAATAATATAGACTTCGGTATTACAAAAGGTATGACCATTACCTATGACCTGCGTAGAACAAATAACGCAAGGATCACTGCATACTATACATTGCAATTCTCCGATGGTACTGGTTCATCCTCAACCACAGCAGCAGCATTGGTTAACGCCGGACTACCAAACCTCAGGACTGAATTTCCATTGGCTTGGGACCGCAGGCACCAGTTTAATATCTTTTTCGATTATCATTATTCAGAAGGAAAAGATTATAATGGGCCACTCATCCAGCGCAGGAAATCAGGCAAATCGCCAGTCCAGCTTCTTAAGAATACTGGTGTTACCTTTACTATTAATGGTGGCTCTGGTGTACCTTATACCCGTTCACGTAACATCTATTCACAACTGGGCGGAGGAACAAGGTTGCTGAGAGGTACATATAATGGTTCAAGATTACCATGGCAATTCAGGATAGACTTTGTTGCTGATAAGGACATTACATTCAATATTGGAAAAGGTGAAAATCAAAGGAGAGGTTACCTGAACATCTACTTCCGTATAAATAACCTCCTTAATCAGAAGAATGTAATGAATGTTTACCCGGCAACAGGTAACCCGGATGATGATGGCTATCTTGCTGCAGCGGAATGGCAAAGAGAGATCAATGATCAAATTGATCCTCAATCATTCCGTGATCAATATACAATCTTTATTGACAGTCCGTTCAATTATAGCAATCCGAGAACGATTCGTTTCGGACTCATATTCTCATTCTAACCAATCTACAAAAGAGAAGATGTGTTAAATTGAAAAACAACAAACAATTAGATGATCATGAAGAACATATTTCAATTTCTGTTAATTACGCTACTTTGCCTTGTCACAGTCGATTCTATAAAGGCTGAAAAATTTGTCGGGGCAGGAAATAAAAGCACCAGCAGTCTCAAGAACACAGCAGCTGGTTGTTCAGCTGCATCAGGCTTTAGATATCTTGATATAAATAATGTAAGAGGCCGTATCAATACCGGTGGTGATATGTGGTGGGACCTTGACGATATCGGAAGGTACTACATCCCTAAGGAAGGTTCAGCTACTTCATTGTTCTCTGGAGCTTTGTGGATTGGTGGTACGGATGTCAACGGACAGCTAAAGCTGGCCGCTCAACGGTACAGGCAGGTTGGTATAGACTACTGGCCGGGGCCACTTACTGTGGACGGTACTGCTGCTGTTGACGAAGAGACCTGTGTTAGATATGACCAACATACTCTCATTACAAGAGCAGAGGTTGATCTGTTCCTGCAATGGTGGAACAGTGATAATAAAGCACAGGAGTTTCCGGATTATGTAATTCCGGATGCGTTTTTTGAGTATCCCGCACACGGAGATATTTCTAAAAACCAGAGTTATTACCTGGCTCCTTTTAAGGATGTAAACGGAGATGGGGACTATGACCCTTCTCAGGGTGATTATCCATATTATGATATCGCCAATGATCTCTGTCCTATCAATTTTGTCAATGACCCTAATTACATACCTCAACCTACAATGGAGGAAGAGCTAACAGAATACCCTATTGCATTGGTTGGAAGTATCCTGGTTGACCAGGTGCTAAAGGGTGACCAAACATTATGGTGGGTATTTAATGATAAAGGTAATGTCCATACAGAGACCCAGGGTCAGCCAATTGGCATGGAGATCAGAGCCCAGGCTTTTGCATTTGCGACTAATGATGAGATCAATAACATGAGCTTCTACAGCTATGAGATCATCAACCGTTCAACATTTACTTTAGAAGAAACTTATATGTCACCCTGGTGTGATACCGACCTTGGCTATGCATGGGATGACTATGTTGGCTGCGATGTAGGAAGAGGGCTTGGTTATTGTTACAATGGTAACGCCTTAGATGGTAGTGGAGAACCTGAAGCCTATGGTGACCAGCCTCCAGCAATTGGAGTTGACTTCTTCCAGGGTCCATATATTGACCCGGATAGCAGGGATAACCCAAGATTTTCAGGTGATTGTTCCATTCTGAACTCACCGTTTATTTGGGACCCAATGGCCATTAATGGTGTGAACTTTGGTAATGGCATAACTGATGATGAACGCTTTGGTATGCGCCGCTATGTATTCCACAACAACTCTGGTGGTATCCAGGGTGACCCACAGGTGGCAGCAGAATACTATCAATATCTGAAAGGTTACTGGGTAGATGGCAACCATATGGTTTATGGTGGTAATGCTCACCCAAGTAACGCTGGTACTCTCCCGGATATCCCTTGTGACTTCATGTTCCCGGGTGATTCCGACCCATGTAACTGGGGAACACAAGGACAGCCTCCAGGACCTTACAACCAAAATGGAAATTACTGGACTGAAGAAACTGCTGATAATAACCCGGATGACAGGCGATTCATGCAATCGGCCGGACCTTTTACCCTGAAGCCAGGAGCAGTTAATTACATTACTGTTGGTATTCCATGGGCAAGAGCTATCTCAGGTGGACCATGGGAGTCAGTTGAACTGCTCCGAAGAGTGGATGACAAATGTCAGAAGTTATTTGATAACTGTTTCAAAGTACTTGATGGTCCAGATGCACCTGATCTCGTCTTTGCTGAGTTAAATCAAAGACTGATAGTAACAATCAGCAACCCCTCCATCTCAAACAACTACATGGAAAAGTATGCTGAATATGATAATACCATCTCACAACCTAATCCTGGTGACCCTTCATTGCGTAGTGATTCTCTCTACCGTTTTGAAGGATATATCATTTACCAGCTCAGGGATGCATCTGTCACGCTGGAAAGTAAAGATAATCCAGACATGGTCAGAGTGGTAGCCCAATTTGATAAAAAGAATGGTGTTGGCATGCTGGTTAATTATTATTATGACCCGGCTATTGAAGGTAATATACCTGTTATAGAAGTAGAGGGTGGCGATAATGGCATCGTTCACAGCTTTGAAATAACAGAAGATGCCTTTGCTACTACAGCTCGCCAGCTCATCAACAACAAGCAATATTATTTTACAGTTGTTGCATACTCTTATAATGAATACATGCCATACAGCCAGGAAGCAGGTGTTTTGAATGGATTATATGGACAGAAAAAAACATTCCTGGCCGGTCGTAGAAATATTACGACCTATTCAGCTATTCCTCATATTACAGTAAATGGCACTGTGATAAATGCAGATTATGGCGATGGACCACAGATTACTCGTATAATGGGACAAGGCAATGGCGGAAGGCCAATTGATCTAACTGCTGAGACTATTAATAAAATTTTGGACCAACCCCCAGCTGACTCAAACACGAGCGTTTGTGACCCAGAATATCCGATTGCTTTTGAAGCGGTATATGAGTATGGTTTTGGTCCTGTTGATGTTAAAGTAGTAGATCCTGAGAACGTCAAAAACGGAAAATACTTTCTTGAGTTCTATGATCCTGAATTTCCAAATCCAGAAGATACAGTTTCTCTCGCTCGTGCTAAATGGAAGCTGACTGACTCTCTTACAGGAGAGGTATACTATTCAGACACAACCATTGATGCTAATTGGGAACAGGTAATTCCTGGCACAGGATTGTCAATCAATGTACACCAGGTATATCAGCCAGGTGATAGTCTTGCTGTTAACAACGGCCTGATTTACAGTGATATAACATTCGAAGATAGTTCAAGAAGATGGTTGTATGGCGTACCTGACATTGATATTCCAGCATCACCTCAGAACTGGATCCGTGCAGGTAATTATACCGCTCAGGATAATGCAGGTTTTAATGACTGGGATATGCCAGGGCATGCATGGGATGAAGAAGCCGTGTATGAAAAGATTGTTGATGGTACCTGGGCACCATACTACATGACCGCACATAACGATCAGAGTGATCTCGGTCCTGTATATAATGCGCTTACAAAACAGCAAATGAGCTTCACGGATCTCAGCAGTGTAGATATCGTGCTAACCCCTGATAAATCTAAATGGACCAGGAGTATTGTCCTGGAAATGTGTTCAGACCCTATTCTGTCAGAAGGTGGGATCGATAGATTTGAGATCAGAGCGGCACCTTCAGTAAATAAGGAAGGTATTTATGCTACTGTTGGAGATACAACCATTAGCAATAATGAGGATGATCCAAACTTTGTCAGTCCAACAGGAATGGGATGGTTCCCAGGCTACGCGATCAACGTAGAAACAGGTGAAAGATTGAACATTATGTTTGGTGAGGATTCCTGGTTATCAGGTGAGAATGGTCGTGACATGTTGTTTAACCCAACCAGCAATATTTATGATCCTGTTGGATTTAATCCTTTATTCGGTGGTAAACACTATGTCTATGTCCTGGATCATGCTACCAGGAAGCTATCAGTTGGAGGTTATACCTATAATTTCCCGGCCTATGATGCCTGCCGTTACTATCTGGAGGTACCAAAACTGTATCCTAATATTCCGGATCATATTTGGAAGCCAGTACTATTCTCAACCATGATGTATACCGGTATTCCGCTATCTGTACCTGGTCAGGAATGGCTTTCAACTGAAGTTAAGATTAGAGTCCGCATTACTAAACCATACAAGCGATTCTATTCAGTACCTTTCGACTCAGTATGTGCTTCAACTTCTAACATAAATAATTTCAATCCTGTATATAAGTTCGATACGGAAAATATTGCAACGCAATATGAAGAACCTACTAAGGCAGAAAATGACCTTGATAAAATCAATGTCGTGCCTAATCCGTATTATGCATACTCAGGATATGAAAGAAACTATCTTGATAACAGGGTTAAAATTGTTAACCTGCCTCAACAATGTGAAATAACAATTTTTAATACTAACGGTACGCTGGTAAGGCAGTATTCTAAAGATGAGGCAGCGACATTCTTAGATTGGGATCTTAAAAATTTCGCTGGCATACCAATTGCCAGTGGGGTGTATATAATACATATTAAATCTGATGTAGGTGAAAAGATACTGAAATGGTTCGGTATCATCAGACCACCTGATTTGAACGTATTCTAACTAGAATAATGCTAGAAAATTGAATTAGTAACGATTAAAAACATAGGTATGAAGAATTTATGTAAATACTTAATTCCACTCTTCATTATAGGAATGCTGGTTGCTCCCCTTGGCGATTCCTATGCCGGTAATAAAGACAGGTCAGGACAGGCCGGTGCAGGAGAATTGCTGATCAACCCATGGGCCAGAAGCTCAGGATGGGGTAATGTTAATACAGCAAACGTAAGAGGTGTGGAGGGCATGTTTATCAATGTTGCCGGTATAGCATTTACAAATAAATCAGAGTTTGGATTCTCCTACACAAACTATCTGAAAGGAACGGGCATTAACCTGTTCACATTTGGATATTTACAAAAACTGGGCGAATCAAGTGTTCTGGGAATTAGTGTGTTCTCGATGACATTCGGGTCCATTGAAGTAACTACTGCTGCTAATCCAGAAGGTGGTATTGGTGAATTCAATCCATCGTACTTGAATATTAATCTTGCTTATGGTAAGGCATTCTCAAATAGTATTTATGGAGGTATCAATATCAAGATCGTTTCAGAAATGATTTCAGATGTCTCTGCTCAGGGAATAGCCATTGATGCCGGTATCCAGTATGTTACAGGGGCAAGGGATCAAATAATGTTCGGTATCGCTCTGAAAAATGTCGGACCAAGAATGAAGTTTTCAGGTGACGGACTTCTGCAAAAATCAGTTCCTGCCCTTTCAGGCTACACTATGTCAACGTACATGCCAGCTGCAAGCTTTGAAATGCCAGCAGCCCTTGATATTGGTGCCGCGTATGATTTTTATATTGGCGATTTGAGCCGACTGACCCTGGCTGCAAACTTCCGTTCTAATTCATTCGGAAAAGACCAGTTTATTGGTGGCCTGGAATACTCACTCAAAGAAATCCTGATGCTTCGTGCCGGATACACCTATGAAGATGGTATTACAAAGAAGAAAGACCGGACAACGGTGTACACAGGACCAAGCGCTGGTGTGACTGTTAAGGTTCCATTGAATAAAGAAAAGGGAAATTCTTTTGCGGTTGATTACTCATTCCGCTCAACAGATCCTTTCACAGGCATTCATACTATCGGAATTATTTTTGCATTTTAGTTAATCAAAACCCTATAACTCAGAAGATTTTAGTATCTTTGCCGTTCAAATTTAAAAGACCCTTCAGTAAGGGTCTTTTGCTATTCTGATCAACCCATTATATTTGTTGAGAAAATGACCAAGTATTATACACAAGAGGGACTGGATAAATTGAAAGATGAGCTTGAGCAGCTGATTAATGTCGAACGACCTTCAATCTCACAGCAAATTGCTGAAGCACGCGATAAAGGCGACCTATCGGAAAATGCCGAATACCACGCTGCTAAAGATGCACAGGGTCTGCTGGAGTTGAAAATATCTAAACTCCAGGAAGACATCAGCCAGGCAAGGGTTATCGATGAATCGAAAATGGATAATTCCAAGGTCCTGCTATTATCCCGTGTAAAAATTAAAAATCCAGCCGATGGGGCCATCATGACATATACACTCGTCCCTCACAATGAACTGGATATGAAATCCGGCAAAATTTCAGTCCATTCCCCTATCGCCAAAGGATTACTTGGAAAGACTGTTGGTGACGTGGTTGAAATCCAGGTCCCTGCTGGTAAAATCTCTCTTGAAATAATGGAAATATCAAGATAAACTCAAAATGTTATGGCAAGCATCTTTACAAAAATCATCAATGGCGAAATTCCATCCTATAAAGTTGCTGAAGATGAAAATTACTATGCTTTCCTGGATATCTTTCCAATTGCTAAAGGACATACACTGGTAATCCCGAAAAATGAAACTGATTATATTTTCGATATTGATGACGAGGAGTACAAGGGATTATTTCTTTTCGCTAAAAAAGTAGGCAAAGCCGTTGAAACAATCATTGATTGTGAAAGAATCGGACTGACTGTCCTGGGCCTGGAGGTTCCTCATGCCCATATTCATGTGGTTCCTATAAACACGGTGTATGACATCGACTTTTCCAAGCCCAAATTACAATTTACCCAGGAGGAGTTTGAAAAGCTGGCTGATCAGATAAGTACAGCCTTTAACAAAGATCAATAAGCACGCTCATCACGGCCTTCGATGTAATTGATGAATGAACGGTTTACAACCTTATTGCCTCCCGCTGTGGGATAATTACCGGTAAAGTACCAGTCACCCTTATGATCAGGTATAGCAGCATGAAGATCTTCAATGGTTTGATAAATGATCTGGACCTCCGCATTGATCCCTGGTGTGGTGAGCATCCTGGAGATCTTCTCTGATATGTCATTGGCAGTAAAGGGATCATATATTCCCCTGACATGGTTCACAATCTCTTCCTTAGGCAGGTGCTCCTGCTCCTTGCATTTTTTATAAACTTCATTAATAATACCTTCCTGTCTTGTATCTTTGAGTAATTCGATGGCTGCGCGAAAAGCAATAAAATCACTGATCTTCGTCATATCAATTCCATAACAGTCCGGATAACGGATCTGTGGAGCCGAAGAAGCTATGATAATCTTTTTAGGGCCCAGCCTGTCTAATATCCTTATAATGCTTTGCTTCAGCGTAGTGCCCCTTACGATTGAATCATCAATAACAACAAGACTGTCAACATCGCGCTTGATGGAACCATATGAAATGTCATAAACATGGGTTACAAGATCATCACGCTGGTTGTCCTGCGTAATAAATGTCCTCAACTTTACATCTTTAACCGC
Organism: uncultured Bacteroidales bacterium; assembly: GCA_963753055.1. Lineage (GTDB taxonomy): Bacteria > Bacteroidota > Bacteroidia > Bacteroidales > B18-G4 > JAUWGC01. The sequence continues at coordinate 150,565 of CAVWAP010000009.1, forward strand.
AACATGCTCCACCCTTGGTTTTATTGCTAAGATATCTTCAATCTGTTTTGGATCAGGCGATTCTCCCAGTTGAAGGATCTTTTCCTTTCTGACCTTGTCGCAAAAACCAAAAATTTCATCAACGAGTCCCCTGAAAGCTACGGAAGCAGTGTTTGGGATAAAAGATAATACCGTATCCTTCAGATTATAATCAACCGCCTGTAACACATGAGGTGCCAGGGATCTTCCAAGATTTTTCCTTTCCTGGTAAATATCAACGTCGGTACCACGGGAAAAATAAATCCGCTCAAATGAGCAGGCTTTCTTCTCCAGAGGTTTAATGAACTCAGACTCACTTACCACACCCGACTTCTTGATAATGAGTGCATGACCAGGCTGCAATTCTCTGACCATTTCAGCTGTGACGTTCAGGGCCGTCTGAATGACAGGCCGCTCAGATGCTGCAACTACTATTTCATCGTCCTCAAAATAGAAGGCAGGCCTGATCCCGGAAGGATCACGAATAACAAAAGCGTCACCATGCCCCAGCAAACCGGCAATAGTGTACCCTCCATCCCAGTCCTTGCTCGAGTTCTGTAGAATCTGCTGAACATCCAGGTTGCGGGCGAGTTCTTTGGTGATAGACCTTTTCTCCATCCCCTGGCTTTTATATTGCTGGTATAATCGCTCATTCTCAGTATCCAGGAAATGGCCCATCTTTTCAAGCACAGTAATTGTGTCTGAAGTATCAACCGGGTACTGTCCAAGATCGATGAGTCTTTCAAATAACTCATCAACATTGGTGAGGTTAAAATTACCTCCTAACACAAGTGTCTTTGTCATCCAATTATTGTAACGGATGAATGGATGTAGATTCTCTGGGATATTACTTCCAAAGGTCCCGTATCGAAGGTGCCCGAGAAATAATTCTCCGGTAAAAGGCAGGTTATACTTCAACCAGTTAATATCTTTCAAAAGGCTAGAATTCCTTTCTTCTACAATCCCTACCTGCTCATATGCCTGGTTAAATACATCTTTAATAGGCGATTCAGCATTAGACCTGATCCTGTCAATATACTTATGACCAGGTTCCATATCAAACTTGATCCCGGCAATACCAGCCCCATCCTGTCCCCTGTTATGTTGTTTTTGCATTAGCAGGTGCAGCTTATTCAAAGCATAAAAAGAAGTCCCGTACTTGGCAAGGTAATACTCCAGTGGCTTCTTGAGCCTTACAAGGGCTATGCCACATTCATGCTTGATAGGATCGCTCATTCAGGGATGATTAAGATGATACCAGGGATGACAAAAGTAACAATTTTTTCTTATTTTAGATGCTTGCAAACCAAAGCCAGAAGTGAAATGAAACACAACCTTATCCCGGGGATTTTTATCCCTGCTTTTTTTTACATGGCAAGCATTTTATTGCCTGTAATAAGCTTCGCTCAGATTGATCCTGCACGCGAGATCCGTGATGAATGCACAAGTGTAACTGTTGGCAAAAAGGCCACTGTTGATGGTTCGGTGATCACCTCGCATACCGATGATAGTCACCGTACCCGGTCATGGATAGACATTAAAGCCCCTGCCGATCATCCTGATGGTGCCATGATGCCCATGTACAAAAGGGTCAATTGTGATACCATGGCCATGCCAATCTACCAGCACAAAAAGATCGGTGAGATCCCACAAGTATTGCATACTTATGGTTATATCAATACAGCCTATCCATGCATGAACGAACACCAGGTTGCCATTGGTGAATCTACCTTCGGTGGTCGTTCTGTTCTTCAATCGCATGAAGGGTTAATTGACTGCCAGCGCCTTTGCCAGTTGATGCTTGAGCGGTGCAAGACTGCCAGGGAGGCCATTGAACTGGCCGGAGAGTTGACAAAAAAATATGGGTGGAACGATGCCGGTGAATGCTTGACCATCTCAGATAAGAATGAAGTCTGGCATCTTGAGATCGTAGGCCCGGGAAAAGGCAAGGTAGGCTCTATATGGGTGGCCCAAAGGGTTCCGGACGATCATGTTTCTGTGAATGCCAATGCCAGCAGGATCTTATACATCAATCCGAAGGACAAGGATTATTTTATGGTATCTGACAATATTTACGATATGGCCCTGGATTCCGGATGGTGTGTATCTAAAGAGAAATTTAAGTTTTGTTATGCATACGCACCGGAAAGCCGCGCTTCATTCGCTGCAAGACGAAGGGAATGGCGTGTATTCGACCTGGTAGCTCCTTCCATGAAGCTGGACCCTAACGGTGAAAACTTCCCCTTCTCAGTAAAACCAGATAAGCCAGTAACCCTGCAGCAACTTGTAAACATCTTCAAAGATTATTACGAGGGCACTCCTTTTAATTTTGTTAAGGATATTACTGTAACCGATAAGGATGGGAAAACAGTCATCTCTCCCATGGCGAATCCCTTTATGCCTTATGACATGAATAAGGTTTTCAAGATCAATGGAGGATGGGGCTGGCGTGGTGAACGTACAATCGCACGCTGGTACACTATGTATGCCACGATCATTCAGAGCCGTGAATGGCTGCCCGATCCACTGGGTGGCGTTGTCTGGCTGGCTATGGATAACGTGGCAACTTCAATCTATATCCCGGTATATTGCAGCGCATCTGATCTTCCGGAACCCTATAAAACCCCGGGCAGGACAAATGGATATACCCGTAAATCAGCCTGGTGGGCATTCAACCGCCTGGGAACCCTCGCCGCTCAACGCTGGGGAGACATGCGTAAGGATGTTGACGCCAAATTCGCTCCTATGCAACAAGAACTATTTGACATGCAACCTGCTTTTGAGGCAAAAGTCCTGCCAGTCCTTGAAAAAGATCCCGTTAAAGCCCGTAAGATGCTAACGGATTATACAAGGCAGTGGGGTACCAGAGTGGTTGAGGAAGCCTGGGAGCTGGGAGATTTTCTCTGGACCAAATATGATGAAAAATTCTAGATCAATTTAATATGAAAATACACAAACAATTGCTGGTATGTATTGCCGTCATCCTTTGCGTTTCACTTAATGCGCAGGATGTATCTACTTTTCCAAATCCAGATTCTTATTTTGGATTCAGGCCCGGCGCCGACAGGATGCTGTTCAGCTATGAAGACCTGATAGGATACCTGGAAGAAGCTGATAAAGCATCTGACCGTTTAAAGTTGGAAAATGTCGGGCAATCCCCTATGGGTAAACCCATGTACATCGCATTTATCTCTTCTCCGGAGAACATAAATAACCTGGAAAAGTTAAGAGTAATCAATGAAGAGCTGGCAATGAACCCAGCTATTCAAAAAACTGAAAAAGAAAATATGCTGGAGGAAGGCAAAGTGTTTTTTCTGGCAACCCTTTCCATGCATTCTACCGAGGTAGGACCAAGCCAGTCAGCCCCATTGCTTGCATACCAGCTATGTACTACCGAAGATCCAGACGAATTGCAATGGCTGGATGATGTAGTTTATATGATGGTTCCCTGCCATAATCCAGATGGTATGGACATGATCGTAGACCATTATAATAAATACAAAGGGACCAAGCATGAAGGCAGTTCAATGCCAGGGGTTTACCATAAATATGTTGGACATGACAACAACAGGGACTTTCTGAAATTATCACAGGAGGATACTAAAGTAATCGCCAGGATCTATAATACCGAATGGTTTCCGCAGGTCATGGTTGAGAAGCACCAGATGGGCTCCACCGGTGTGCGCTATTTCGTGCCTCCACCACATGATCCCATTGCTCAAAATGTAGATGCAGCCGTGTGGAACTGGGTTGGTGTTTTTGGCTCAAATATGATGACCGATATGACAGGGGACGGACTTCTGGGTGTTTCACAGCATTATCTTTTTGATGATTACTGGCCTGGCTCAACGAATACCTGTCTCTGGAAAAATGTTATTGGATTCCTGACTGAATGCGCCAGCGTTAAGCTTGCAACTCCCATATATATCGAGCCCAATGAGCTAGGAGCCTATGGCAAAGGCCTGGCAGAATATGAGAAAGGTATCAATTTGCCTGCACCCTGGCCTGGAGGCTGGTGGAAATTGGGTGATATCATTGACTATGAGATATCCAGCACCATGTCAATCATAAAAACTTCCTCCTTGCACAGAAGGAAAATCCTTGAGTTCAGAAATGAAATGTGTATCAAGGAAATAAAGAAAGGCAACGAACAGCCACCCTTTTACTATGTATTGCCCTTGAAGCAACACGATCAAGGTGAACTTGTCGACCTGGTTAACCTATTGATTGAGCATGGTGTCACCATCAATGAACTGGGCAATAACTTCAGGTTTCATGATCGTATGTTCTCTAAAGGCGACATCGTAGTCCCAATGGCACAAACATACAGGGCATTTATCAAAGAAGCACTTGAAGCTCAACAGTTCCCTGTCCGTCACTACACACCAGGCGGAAAAATGATCAAACCTTACGATATCACCAGCTGGTCGCTGCCCTTGCACAATGGTGTTAAATCATTTGAAATCAATGAGATAAGTAATAAAGCCAGGCCTCCGATGCACCCTCTGAAAGGTGAATACAGTATTCAGCAGGACCAGCCTGAACAAATATTTGGTATGATATTCACAGCCAATCACAATGAAAGTTATAAAGCAGCTTTTCTTGCTAAAGAACTTGAATTAAAAGTGGATCGCTTGGATACTGTATTCAAATACCAGCAACAGAAATTCCCAAAAGGAAGCTTTATTGTCTATAATAATTCGAAAGATGATATAAAAGACTTTTGGAGTCAATTAAATGTCTCACCGCAGGTTATTCCAGAGTCCACCGATATTCCCGGGAAGCCCTTCCAGGTGCCTCGTATTGCGCTTGTTGAAACCAATATGCACGACATGGATGCAGGATGGACCAGGTTCGTATTCGACCAGTTTCATATCCCATATCGTGTGATTAAACCGGCAGATTTTGAGAAAACAGATTTTGTTAAAGAGTATGATGTTGTAGTATTTCCAGGGACTAGAAAATCTGTTTTAATAGATGGCAAGTACCAATCAGGAAGTACTTTTTATATCAGCAGCTACCCTCCGGAATTCACAAAAGGCATGGGTAAGAAAGGGATGGCCAAGCTTATGACATTCCTGGATAAAGGCGGGATCATTGTTTCCTGGGGCCGCTCAACAGAGCTGTTCATGGGCACTTTAAGTATAAAACATGGGGAGGATGACACTGAGGAGTTTCAGCTCCCAATCAGGGATGAGACAAAACAGCTTAGCAAGGACTTTTACTGCCCGGGCTCATTTCTCAGGATGAATATAAACAATAACTACTTGCTCACTTTGGGCATGGAAAAAGAAGCAGGTATCTTCTACAGGGGGGCACCGGTATTTCAGACATCACTACCACGATTTGATATGGATCGAAGGGTCATTGGCTATTTCCCCAGGAAGGACATTTTATTAAGTGGCTATCTGAAAGATGAGGATGCCATTGCTGATAAAACTGTCATGGCATGGCTCAAAAAAGGGAAAGGCCAACTGGTCCTGATGGCTTTTCATCCACAATTCAGGGCCTCCACAGGAGCCACATACAAACTCTTGTTCAATGCGCTTTTATTACCGAAATCTGAAAAGTAAAAGAGAGATAATATGTTAAAAAAGAGAAAAATACCTCATACCTATGCGATCATATTTTACATCATTATTATCGCAGCTGTCCTGACATGGATCATACCGGGTGGGGAGTATGTGGAAACAGTTACTATCGAAGACGGGATTGAAAAGCAGGAGGTAACTTTCCAATATACAGATAGCAATCCGCAAACCTGGCAAATCTTTGCTGCAATTTTCAAAGGCTTTGAGCGCCAGGCAGGAATTATTGTATTTATCCTGATGATAGGCGGGGCTTTCTGGATCATGAACAGCAGCAAAGCAATCGATGTGGGGATACTTTCATTTTTAAAATTCACCAAGAAGGTCGAAAAGTATAAGTTCTTTAAAATGCTTGGCGTTGACAATATTGTTATCACTCTTGTAATGCTTTTGTTTTCTGTATTCGGTGCCGTTTTTGGTATGAGTGAAGAGACCATTGCCTTTATTATTGTAATGGTCCCGCTTGCTATTTCTATGGGCTATGACTCCATAGTGGGTGTATCAATGTGTTTTGTGGCAGCCGGACTTGGATTCGCGGGGGCTGTCCTGAACCCTTTCACCATTGGCATTGCACAGGGTATTGCAGAATTGCCATTGTTCTCAGGCTTTGAGTACAGACTGTTCTGTTGGGTCGTTATCAATGTCATAGGCATTGCGTATATTCTAAGGTATGCACGCAGAATCAAAAAAGATCCTACCCGTTCGCCTGTTTATCATGATGATGATTACTGGAGGAAAAGAGGAGCAGGAGATCTTGATTCTATCGAAACTAAAAGGCCTGCAGGCGCCTGGATCTCGTATGGCATTATCCTGTTGTCACTGGTAGTATTCTCATGGTTGTATCCCATGACAGAAATGAAAATAGGCAATAACTCCGCTACATTACCCATGTTACCTGTTTCAACCGGTCTTTTTGCGATTCTTGGGCTCCTGTCATTGAGAAAATCGGCCCAGTTCTTCATCCTTTCACTCCTGCTGTTTACTATACTCTTCCTGATTGTAGGCGTAATGGGTTATGGATGGTATATCATGGAGATAGCAACCCTGTTCTTTGCTATGGGGATCTTCTCCGGTATAGCCATGGGTTATAATGATAATACAACCGTTAAGTATTTTCTTGAAGGAGTAGGTGATATCATTTCAGCTGCCCTGGTAGTTGGTCTGGCCGGTGGTATTATTATCATCCTTGAAGATGGTAAGGTGATCGATACGATTCTTTATGGCATGAGTAAATCCATGAAAGGTGTTGGAGATATTGGTGCAGTAGGTATTATGTATGTGATACAGAATATCATCAATATTGTGATCCCTTCAGGATCGGCAAAGGCTGCATTAACAATGCCAATTATGGCGCCTTTCTCCGACCTGATAGGTATTTCACGGCAGGCTACAGTCATGGCATTCCAATTTGGTGATGGCTTTACCAACCTGATCACACCCACCTCCGGTGTGTTGATCGGTGTGCTGGGCGTTGCCAAGATCCCTTATGATAAATGGGTGAAGTGGATCACACCATTGATCGTGATATTGATATTATTGGGATTTTTACTACTGATACCGACGGTTACATTGGAGCTTAATGGGTTTTAAGCATTCGATGTTCCATGTACAATGTTCAAATCTCCATGTGCCAGGGTATTTGGAACATGGTCCATTGAACATGGAACATGATTTACTATTTATAGTCTTTGGTCAGATTCATTAAAATACTCCCTGACAGCCCTGATGCTTTCTTCAGGCTTTTCTCCAAACATCGTATGGCCGGCACCTTCGATGACTACCAATTCAGCATTGGGGTATAGTTTCATTTGCCGTTTTTGGTACTCCGGACCGATCAGCTTATTGCAGGACCCAGCCAGAAAAAGGACTTTATTGTGATAGTTTTCTATCCCTTCTGCAAAATTGAATTCAAACTCCCCCTTCTCATTCATGCCGGATTGTGGAATAACCTTGCTTGCAAGTGCACCAATACGCCACAACCCAATCTCTGCATTTTGAATTTTACCTTCACAGAAGTAGTCCTTCAATGGATGATTATCAATTGGTGATAAGACCACCTCCTGCATGAAATAGTCCTGCCTGGCCTGTGGGTCGGGGCCATGGACATGCTGGGATTTAAACCAGGCTTTTGCTATATAGTAAATGGCCTGGAAGCTAAACCCAACTGCAAAATTATTTGTTTTTTCCTGCAGCTCCCTGCCAAACTCAGGAGTAAGGAAACCGGGTTCGGCCAATACAAGCTTCTCCACTTTCTCCGGATGCTGCCCGATATAGCCGGTTGCCAGCATTGCTCCCCAGGAATGCCCTATGAGGTAAACCTTTCCAGTATCTGCATAGAAGTTAATGAGGTTATCAAGATCCCTGTAATAATTCTCAACGGTCAGCTCATTGGCATCAACCCTGGCTGACAGGCCACATCCTCGCTGGTCATAAAAGACCACAAAGTAATCATCCATTAAGTCAGCCAAAGGAAGGAGGTATTGAAAATCATCTCCGGGCCCGCCATGGATCACGATCACAACAGGATTGGCAGTATCCCCAAATGATTCTACGTGCAATACAGCTTCATCCAGGACCAGGTAAGGGTGACTGGGATCCTGCTCTACAGTTTTCATTACCGTCTGACTGCCCATGCCAAGCAAATAAAAGACAATAAACAGGACGACCAGAAGGGCAATAAAATATAAAAGGATCCTGAGAAGTATTTTACTGAATTTTTTCATATTTATCTCCTTTCACCAAAGCACACATCCATGCTCCTGGCTTTTTTTATCAGGGAATAATCGGGTGGAACAAGTCGTAGCTTCCCGCCTACTTCGCTTAAAGGGACCGCATCAATATCAGGTCCTTTGAGGGCAACCATTTTTCCAAACTCTCTTTTGGCAATCAGCTCCACCGCTTTAGCACCGTACCTTGTAGCCAGTATACGATCCATTGGGGAGGGGCTGCCTCCCCGTTGAATGTAACCAAGGACAGTCCGCCTTGTTTCCAGGCCTGTCAGTTCATTGATCCTTTCAGAAATATATGATCCCGCCGACTTGCCTTTCTTTGTCTTTATCCCTTCGGCTACAACCACAATGGTGTATGGTTTCTTATTCTTCACCCTTTTGTTCAGGTACTTAACGATAATATCTTCATCATACTCAATCTCCGGAATCAGGATCAGGTCTCCCCCACCTGCCAGGCCTGAATACAATGTAAGCCAACCGGCATGGTGCCCCATTATCTCAATAACCATTGTCCTTTTATGAGAGTTGGCGGTAGTATGCAAACGATCTATTGCATCCGTAGCTATCCCCAGGGCACTGTCAAAGCCAAAGGTCACATCCGTTCCCCATACATCATTATCAATGGTTTTGGGTATCCCGATAATATTTAGCCCTTCTTCAGCCAATTTTGAAGCTGTTTTCTGGGTCCCATTACCTCCAATACAGACCAGTGCCTCCAAGCCCAGTTCATTATAATGCTTTTTGATGAGCTTTGGCTTGTCAATCTTCAACTGGTTGTCGACCGACTTGAAGGGTTTCTCTCTTGAAGTTCCAAGGATTGTCCCTCCCAGTGTAAGGATACCAGAAAGCTCCTCCTCTTCCAGCTTATGATATTCCTGGTTGATCAGCCCCAGGAACCCGGAAGAGATACCATACACTTCCATTCCATATTGGACAATAGCGGTCTTGCCTACACCTCTTATAGCGGCGTTCAATCCAGGACAATCCCCGCCTGCGGTCAAAATCCCAATCCGCATTCCTTTTGTTAACTCAGCCATAATAGTCTATTCTTAAAATCGTAAAACTCAAACAAACCTCTCTCTTCTCTCCCCGCCTTCGGCGGGATGTCCCTCGGCTTTGCCTCGCTCCACTTCTCTCTTCTCTCTTCTCTCTTCTCTCTTTTTCTCTTCTCTCTTCTCTCTTTTCTCCTCTCTCTTCTCTCTTTTCTCCTCTCTCTTTTCTCTTTTCTCCTCTCTCTTTTCTCCCCGCCTTCGGCGGGATGTCCCTCGGCTTTGCCTCGCTCCACTTCTCTTTTATACCCGAAGGGTCTCTCCTTCCGACTTAGCAATAATCACCGCGCCACAGCTATCACTCCATACGTTGGTCGCTGTTCTGAACATATCAAGTATTCGGTCGACGGCCAGGATAAGACCAACCCCTTCCAGGGGTAAACCGACAACGGTCAGGATGATGGTTATCATCACCAGCCCGGCCATGGGTATTCCTGCAGCACCAATTGAGGCAAGCAGCGCCGTTATTACTACCAGGACCTGCTGCATAAATGAAAGCTCAATACCATACGCCTGGGCAATAAACATAACAGCAACACATTCATATAGTGCGGTACCATCCATATTGATAGTAGCTCCAAGGGGAAGGGTGAAGCTGGTGATCTTATTGGATACGCCGCTGTTGTCCTCAACAGCCTGCATTGTCAATGGTAGTGTAGCATTGGATGAAGAGGTTGAAAAGGCAGTTAAAAGAGGTGTTCTCATAAAATTAAAATGCCTCCAGGGCCTGGCCTTACCGATATACTTTGTTATTAAAGGTAAAGTGATGAATGCATGCAGGGATAGCGCTATCAAAACCACCATCATATATAAGCCCATGCTCTCCATCAACGACATCAGGTCATCCTGTTCTGAGACTGTCTTTGCTACCAATCCAAAAATTCCAAATGGGGTGAACCTGATTACAAAGAGGGTAACTTTCATCATAACCTCAAAGACTGCATTGAAAAAATCCGTCATCAGCTGATTGGATTTTTTACTTACCCTGGTGATGAAAAAACCAAACAAGATGGCAAAAAAGATCACTGAAAGCATCTGGGTATTGCTGGCAAAAGCACCTACAATATTCTCAGGAATGATACGTATCAATACATCACTCAGGGACTGTGAGGTGACTTCCAGTTCAACTGCCTGCTGAAGGTTCAGGTCTGCTCCCACTCCCGGCCTGAATATATTTACCAGGACCAGGCCAGTGATGATGGCGAACGTGCTGGTCAGGACATAATACAGGATCGTCTTCAATCCCAGTCTCCCCAGGTTCTCCGCATTACCGATATTGGTTACTCCCGAGATGATAGAACTGAGGACCAGTGGAATGATGATCATCTTCAGGGCCCTGAGGAATATATCCCCCATCCAGGATACCCAATTCACATAGTCTTTTAAAAACACACCGAACAAAACAGCCAGGATCAGTGCTATTAGAATCTGCCAGTGCAGTTGGATCTTTCTCATACTTGAATGTGCTTTAACTGTTAAAAATAGAAAAAAACACTGTGCTGTTTGAAACGGATGTACCAGTAAATTGTTTTTTTAATACCTTTATGGGCTCTAATAATCTTAAGTTCAACCACATGAAGACAAAATATATTTCATTCATATTCATGGTATTGCTCTTCGGATCTGTTGCTGCGCAGCATACCAACGTTTTGATCGATGATGAAGGATTTACCTTTGCTCCGGAAGAGCCCTCTATCATGGTCAATCCTAATAATACAGATCATTTGGTAGCAGGGTCCAATGTCGACAATATGTATTATTCGACAGATGGAGGCCAGACATGGGGTGCTGAAAAACTCTCATCATCCTATGGCGTATGGGGTGATCCCTGTATCATTGTAGACACAGCCAACAGGTTTTACTTTTTTCATTTATCCAATCCACCTTCGGGTGGTTACTGGATAGACAGGATAGTCTGCCAGACCAAGGAAGTGATTGGTGGTGAATGGAATAATGGTAGTTACATGGGCTTCATCACGCCAAAGAACCAGGACAAAGAATGGGCAATTGTTGATCGGTCCAATAACAATGTTTATGTTACCTGGACCCAGTTCGATGATTATGGAAGCAGCAATTCCAATGACTTCAGCAACATATTATTTTCTAAATCCACTGATAATGGGGAATCCTGGTCCGATGTGATCCAGATCAATGAAGTATCCGGTGATTGTATTGATAGTGACAATACTACAGAAGGAGCTGTCCCAGCAGTTGGACCGAATGGGGAGATCTATGTTGCATGGGTGGGTCCTGCCGGCCTGGTGTTCGATCGTTCACTCGACCAGGGAGAGACATGGCTTGCTCAGGATATTTTTATTTCAGATGTACCCGGTGGCTGGGATTTCGATGTCCCCGGCATCCAACGATGCAATGGCTTACCAATAACTGTTTGCGACCTTAGTGGAGGTGCATACAATGGCACCATATACGTTAACTGGTCAGACCAGCGAAATGGCACAGATGACACAGATGTATGGTTGGCCAAATCCACTGATGGTGGTAACACATGGACTGCTCCAGCCAGAGTAAATGATGATGCAGCTGGCAAGCACCAGTTTTTTACCTGGATGGATGTGGATCAGACCAACGGGAACCTGTACTTTGTTTTTTATGACAGGCGTGCATATGACAACAGCAATACAGATGTTTATATGGCTGTTTCCAAGGATGGGGGTGATACATTTATCAACTTCAAGATCAGCGAGTCACCTTTTTTACCAAGCAGTAACGTATTCTTCGGGGACTATACAAATCTTTCAGTCCATGATAATGTGATCAGGCCAATCTGGACAAGGTTGCATAATGGTGACCTGAGCGTCTGGACCGCCCTGGTAGACCCGGATCTGGTTGGCACTACTGAAAATGAGATTCCTAACCTGGCCAGCCTGGAGCAGAACTATCCCAACCCTTTCAAGGAAAGCACTTATCTCTCGTTCAAATTAAGAAATGCGGCTGAGATCTCCCTGGTCATATACGACCTGTATGGAAGGGAGTTGATAACGCTCATTGACAGGGAGCACAGGATTGCAGGGAGATATATAGAAAATTTCAATCCCACCCAATATAATATGACACCAGGCGTTTATTATCTCGTTCTGACTAATGAGGGAGAACAAATGAAAAGAAGACTGGTGTTGGTTGAATAGACTTCAATATTGTTTTTTTTCTACATTTGCATTCCACGATCAATGTATTAGCGATGAACCAGGAATTTGATAAAATAATAGAAAAGATAAGGGCATATCCATTTGATGAAGGTATTGGTAAGCTTACAATCAAAGAACTGTGTGAAAGGATTGATGTGCCTGAAAAGACTATCTACAAGTACGTTAAAGATGAATCAGAGCTGGTTCGGAAAGTGCTTGAATTCGAAAGAGAAAGCTTCAAGGTCATCTTTGATGTACACAATTTCGAAGGTGTGAATGCCATTGATATCCTGCTTACAGTAAGTAAGGAGATGGCAATGAAATTCAGAAATTTAAGTCCTGCGCTTACATTTGATTTAAAAAAATATTATCCCAACATTTACCAGGAGCATATTAATGCCCGCATAGAGTTTATTTTCATGAAGATCCAGATAAATCTTGAGAAAGGGATCAGGCAGGGTATTTACAGAGATGACCTGAGCATTGAACTGATCTCAAGATTATATATCAGTCGCCTGATAGACATTCATGATCCAAATTTTTTCCCTCCTGAAAAATATTCATTCGAAATGCTCTTCAATGTAATGTTCGACAGTTTTGTTAGAAGCATAGCCAAACCTGAAGGTATAGACTATTACGAAAAGAAGAAAAAAGAATTCAAAATTTAAGGTATGTCAAGTTCTGTACGGACACTCTTTGTCAATCTTAAACAGCTATTTGCTGTATTGACATTTTTATTGATCATAACCCATGCCTTGGGGCAATCTACTTATGAGCTTACGGTTGTTGATGCTCAGAATTATGCATATGAAAATAATTATGACCTGATCAACTCCGGGAAAAACATTGAGATTGCCCGCAAGCAGGTCAAAGAATACATGTCATATGGTTTCCCACAGGTTAGTGCCACTGTGGCGTTTAATGATTTCATTGCCCTGCCAACATTTATAGTCCCTGAGGGCTCTTTTGGTCCTGGTTCACCCGAGCAGGAAGTACAGTTTGGAACAAAGTATACTGCTGCCGCAGATATTATTGCCAACCAGCTGATTCTGGATGGAAAGTATTTCTTAGGAGTACAAGCATCCAGAAAATATCTTGATAAAACCCAGCTGGAGCACTTCAGAAACCAGATAAATATTAAAGAAGAAGTGGCAAAGGCTTATTATTCTGTCCTGGTTACACGCAAGAATAATTCAATACTTGACACTACCCTGAGTGAAGTTTCCAGGCTCCTTGAAGAAACAAAAATATTATATGAAAGCGGTTTTGCAGAAGATACAGATGTTGACCAGCTGGAATTGATTGCCAATGACCTTGAGGCAACGAGCATTTATTCAACCAACCAGATGGAAATTGCTTATAACTTCCTGAAGTACTTGATTGGATTGCAACTTGAGGATTCTGTTATCCTGGTTACCAATTTTGACCAGATGATGAAAGAGACTGATCATTATTTACTTATGCAGGAGAACTTTGATTATAATAGTAATATTGATTTCAAGATCATGCAGGTTCAGGAGCAGCTGGCACTGATGAAGCTCAAGGTAGAAAAGACTGAATATTATCCATCGATTAATGCTTTCGTAAGCTACCAGACTCAGGCCCAGAGGAACGAGTTTAACCTTTTTAACCAAAGCGGGAAGTGGTATCCTACTGCATTCTGGGGCCTGGAAATGAAGATCCCGATTCTTTCCAGCGGTTACAGGAGTTCAAGAGTACAGGCTGCCAGGCTAAACCTGGAGCAGGTGCAGGTTGCCAACCAACAACTTAAGACCGGGCTCGAGTTAAAGGTTCAAACTACTAAGTCCGAATTCAATAATGCTTACCTGTTTATGATGAATAAGGAAGCAAGCATGAATTCATCCGAGAAGATATATATTAAAACGGCCATTAAATACAGGGAGGGGATGGCAACCAGTTTGGAGTTACTCCAGGCGCATAATCAATTCCTTTCAATTGAATCTGAATATATGTTGTCAATTTTAGCACTGATGGAAGCTAAACTTGCCCTTGAAAACCTGTTAACAAAATTTTAAACCATGAGAAAGCTATTGTTCCTTATTCTTGCCCTTATTGTCATAAGTTGTGGCTCCGTCGATAGAGCTGAGCAACTTAAAGAGGAGATTAAAACAAAGAAGGACCAGATCATGACCTTAAACACTGAAATTCGTGGTCTTGAGAAAGAGCTGACCGAAATGGAGAACGAGGACCCGGATAAATATAAGATCCTTGTTGTTGTAGAAGAATTGAAATACACGCCCTTCAAGCACTATTTTGAAGCTCATGGGTCTGTAGAATCAATTTCAGAAGCCTTTATCAGCCCAGAACTCAACGGGCAGATCAAACAAATCAAGGTTCATGAAGGTGACCGTGTTAAAAAAGGACAATTGATAGTAGTTCTGAATACGAGCATTACCGAAAATACTATCGAAGAAGTAAAAACTTCGCTTCAGCTTGCAACAACTGTATTTGAGAAACAGGAGAGGCTATGGGAACAAAATATCGGCTCAGAGATGCAATATCTTCAGGCAAAGAATAATAAAGAAGCCCTGGAGAGCAAATTGAATACATTGCAGGCCCAGATGGATATGGCCTATGTCCGCTCACCAATCAATGGAATTGTAGATGATATCTTCTATAAGGAAGGTGAATTAGCCATTCCGGGCAGGCAACTGATGCAAATCGTAAACCTGTCTGAACTTTACATTAATGCGGAGGTCTCGGAAGCTTACCTTCCTAAGATAAAGAAAGGTGATATCGTCCAGTTATCATTCCCATCCTACCCTGCCATTGAGATGGAAGTACCAATCCAACGTGTTGGCAATGTGATCAATCCGCAGAATCGATCCTTTACAGTACAATTGAAGATCAGCAACAGGGAAGAGAAGCTGAAACCAAATATTCTGGCAATAATCAAGATCAATGATTACAATACCGATGCTGCCCTGGTGGTGCCAACAATACTGTTAAAGCAAGACATCAAAGGAACATACATGTATATCGCTGCTGAAGATGAAAATGGATACAAAGCCAGGAAAGTTTACGTAGAAACAGGTATTTCTTACCAGGAAAAGTCTATTATCTTAAAAGGCCTGGAACCAGGGCAAATGATCATCACGAAAGGATATAACATGGTTTCTGATGGTTCTAAAATAAAAATGAGCTAATGGATAAGGAAAATAAAGTAGCCCGGGAGTTTAAGCTGACCAGCTGGGCGTTAGTCAACAGGAATACTGTTTTCCTGCTCATTTTGGTATTGCTTTCTTTTGGTTATTATTCATACCGGTCCCTGCCAAAAGAATTATTCCCTGATATTGTCTGGCCTACCATCATGGTACAGACCATCTACCCCGGAAACCCGCCCCTCGATATTGAAAACCTTGTGACAAGGCCACTGGAAAAAGAGATAGAGACCATTAAAGGCGTGAAGGAGCTCAGGTCAACTTCATCCCAGGATATGTCAGCCATCTTTGTTGAATTTAATACAGATATTGACCTGCCCAAAGCATTACAGGATGTGAAAGATGCGGTTGATAAAGCGAAAAGTGATCTTCCAAATGATCTGCTCACCGATCCTATTGTGATGGATATTGATTTTTCTGAGTTTCCGATCATCAACATTAACTTGTCAGGCGACTTTAGCATTAACGAGCTAAAGGATTATGCCGAATACATGAAAGATGAGATAGAAAGGATCACCGAGATATCCAAAGTTTACCTGATTGGGATTAACGAGCGTGAAATGCAAGTCAATGTTGATATGCACAAGCTGGATGTATTCGAATTAAGCTTTAATGACATTGAAAATGCTATTGCCTTTGAAAATATTTCGATGTCAGGCGGAGATATAAAGCTTGGCAATAACAGGTTTTCGGTCCGTGTTATCGGCGAATTTCAGAATGCCAAAGAAATTGAAGATATTATTGTGAAGCATGAAAGTGGCAATATCGTTTACTTAAAGGATGTTGCTGAAGTAATCTATGGTTTTGAAGATCCTAAGAGTTATACACGACATGACAGAGAACCAGTAGTAACCCTGCAGGTGATCAAGAAAGGCGGTGAAAATCTGCTTTCGGCAACAGACCAGGTCTTCGAAGTGCTTGCAAATGCACGCACCACTCATTCAATACCTGAAGATCTTAATATCTCTATTACACAGGACCAGTCGGATATGGTCCGCAAACAACTCAGTAACCTGGAGAACAGTATCATCATGGGTGTTATCCTGGTTATTCTTGTATTGTTTTTCTTTCTTGGTACCAGGAATGCACTCTTTGTTGGATTTGCTATACCAACATCCATGTTCCTTTCATTTATGATCTTGGGACTAATGGAAAGCAGGATTAATATGATCGTATTGTTTTCCTTGATTCTTGCCCTTGGAATGTTGGTCGATAATGCCATTGTTGTTGTTGAAAATATTTACCGTTTTCTTGATCGGGGCTATTCAAAATACGAGGCCGCTAAAAGAGCTGTGGGCGAAATAGCTATGCCAATTATTTCATCCACAGCAACAACCCTTGCAGCTTTTTTCCCACTCCTGTTTTGGGACAGTCTGATGGGAGAGTTCATGAAGTACCTTCCTGTGACCCTGATCATTGTATTGACATCATCATTGTTTGTAGCCCTGGTGCTGATCCCGGTCATATCCTCTACATTTATTACCCGGGGAGAACAAAGTCCCAGGCCTAATAAAAAGAAATCATTTATTATTGCATTTATAATGCTGGCCCTGTCAGCTCTTGCTTATTTAAGCAAGGTCAATTCCCTGGGATCATTACTGGCCATTTTTGCATTGATTGGCATTTTGAATATTTATGTTCTTAGCCCTGCATCAGCCTGGTTTCAATCAGTCTTTCTTGTCAGACTGGAACAGTGGTACCTGCAGCTGATCAGCTTCGTATTACATAAAAAGAATCCTTATTATTTCCTGGGAGGCACAGTATTATTATTGATCATTACCATTAATTTTTACTTCCTCAGTAAACCGGAGATTGTTAATTTTCCATCAACAGATCCACAATATATCAATATCCTTGCGGAATTACCGATTGGCAGTGATATAGATGCCACTAATGAGTTTATGTATGAATTGGAAGATCAGGTATTTGACATCCTCGAACCTTATCAGCCCATTATTAAATCTGTATTGACAACAGTTGGTAGCGGTGCCCGTGCAGAAAATGATATCTTCGATCTATCTGATAAGCTCAACAGGGGCCTGATAACCGTTAATTTTATCGATTTCCAGGATAGGGGAGACTATAATACACATGAAGTTCTGGAGGAATTAACTGAAAAGTTAATTGGGAAATACCCTGGAGTCATGGTATCGATTGCCAAACAAATGGATGGACCTCCGACAGGTAAACCCATTAACCTTGAGATTACGGGAAGGGATTTTAAACAACTGCTTTTCCTTACAGATACCATCACAACCTATTTGGAACGGGGCAATATTGATGGTATTGAAGGACTTAAAATAGATCTCAACGTCGGCAAGCCAGAGTTAATTGTTACAATCGACCGTGATAAAGCCAGGCGCTTTGGCGTTTCTACAGGGCAGATTGCCAGCACCATTCGAACAGCTTTATTTGGCAAAGAAGTATCAGATTTTAAAGTTGGCGAAGATGAATACCCAATCCAATTACGGCTCGATGAAAAATATCGCTACAGTCTGCCGGATTTGATGAACCAGAGGATTACTTTCAGGAGCCAATCAACAGGAAAGATCCAGCAGGTACCCATTTCTTCAGTGGCAAGCGTACACTTCAGCACAACCTATGGTGAAGTAAAAAGAATCGATATGGAACGGGCAATTACAATTTACTCAAACGTCCTTGAAGGATATAATGCCACAAAGATCAATGATCAATTGAAAGGCTTGATGGCTGGATTTGATATGCCTGCAGGATACAATTATGCTTTCACCGGAGAGCAGGAAGAACAGGAAGAGTCAATGGCGTTCCTGATCCGGGCATTGCTTATTGCCATATCGCTGATCATGGTTATCCTTGTGTCTCAGTTTAACTCAATTGTTAAACCATTAATAATCATTTCCAGCGTACTATTAAGTACTATCGGTGTCTTTGGAGGTCTTGCTACATTCAAAATGGATTTTGTTGTTATCATGACCGGCATTGGGATTGTTTCACTTGCAGGTGTTGTGGTTAATAATGCCATTGTTTTGATCGACTATATCGATCTTCTGAAAAAGAGAAAAAGAAAAGAAATGGGCCTTGCACCTGGTGCGATTCTGCCGGCAGAAATAACTGCAGCGATTATCGTTGAAGGTGGCAAAACAAGGTTAAGACCTGTATTATTAACTGCCATAACAACCATTTTAGGACTATTTCCATTGGCCATCGGTCTCAATCTTGACTTTATCTCTTTATTTGAGAATTTTGACCCTCAGCTATATATGGGTGGTGATAATGTCGCCTTCTGGGGGCCTATGTCATGGACTATCATTTTCGGGCTGACATTTGCCACTTTCCTGACACTTGTCATCGTTCCCTCCATGTATTATCTGTTGTACCTCGGCAAAATCAGAATATATAGCCGTATGGGCAAGAATTAAGGTGCAACCTTTTCCAAAGATTTATTGTCTATTAATTGCATTGAGTTTAGGGGAATGCTCAAAGTAGTGAATTCCGAATCAATAGGTAATTATCCTTATTTCAAGGGAATTAAGAGATAATACGTGCGTTCATTGGATTTTTTTTGTATTTTTACTAGTTGACGAAGTCTGCCTTGTACAGACTGACTAGTAAATCATCTTAATGCATACTGAAGAGGACTTCATACAACGATGCTTGGACAATGATCCCCAGGCTCAGGAGGAGCTTTACACTTATTTTGCTCCGAAGATGTTTGGAATCTGCCTGCGTTTTACCAAAAATAAAATGGAGGCAGAGGATGTATTGCAAGAAGGGTTTATTAAGATTTTTACTTATCTGAAAGACTACAGAAGTGAAGGTTCTTTGGAAGGCTGGATCAGGCGGACGATGATCAACACCGCGATTAACTATTATAAAAAGCGGGCAAAACAGTTCAGTGACATTCAAATTGAACAAATGGAAATTACTGAGGATGAGGCGGAAAGCGCAATTGATAAGCTTTCAACCAATGAACTGCTCTCGGTAATCCAGAAATTGCCTGATGGATACCGGATGGTTTTCAACCTTAGTGCAATCGAAGGATTTACACATAAGGAGATTGGAAATATGCTTGGTATATCTGAAAACACATCCAAATCGCAGTTATCAAGAGCAAGGACAGTCTTGCAAGGTAGAATCAAACAAATTGTAAAATAGTGGATTTACATTCCAAACATATCGATGAAGTATTCAGGAAGAAATTCGAGAATTTCGAAGTAGTTCCTCCTGAATCAGTATGGGATAAGATCAAGGCCGGACTACCAGGTGGCACCTCCGGTACATTATTCAGTAATCCCATTACCCTTGCTTCAATGGCTGCCGTCATTCTGATCGCCCTGATGGTTGGCCTTAACATAATGAAACAACCCGACAAAGCCATGATGTTCTTGCTTGAAGGGCCTCATGCAGCCACACAAAAGGAAAAGATCACCCCGCCGGTGCAAACCATTGACACCGAACAACAATCAACGCCAGCCACCACCTCGAAAGAAAGTACCATAGCCAAAGCTGATATCCCTCCTGCCACAGCAGTATCTCCCGGACCTCAAACCAGCTTTGGAAAGCAGTTTAAAGATCCTGAACCTGGGAATACAATAGTCAAGCCCGAACCATTCTCAACCAGGAAAATCAATTTTAACAAAGAAATCAGCTCTTCCTCATTGGCAAGTCCAACACTGATTAATAATCCTGATAACAGGTCAGTAGTTTATAAGGGAGATTATATTAACAGGAAGTCCGCTCAATGGACCTTAGGTTTTTATTTTACACCTGAAGTAGTCATCTATCCACAGGACAATGTCCAGAATCAAAGTGCTTATCATCTCGATTTCAGTGCCGCATTGAATTTTAACGAATTTATCATCGAAAGTGGCATTGGACTGAATTTCTCAAAAGATGACGGTGCTTATAAATACGATTACGAACAATACCTGGGCACCTATGATGATGTTTACCTGGTCACATTTGATTCAACAGAAAACGGTGTTATTCCAACATATTATACTCAACCTGTTGATGTGTATGATTCAATCAGGGAAGTATTTAAACCAACCAAGAACAGGTATACCTATCTTGAAATACCTCTATTGTTTGGTTTTCGTAAACAGGTTAACAGGCTGTCCTGGGTTATTAAAGCCGGCCCTGCGGTCGATCTGCTCATATATGAAAGTAAAGGCGGTCAGGGTCAGGCAGAAAAAGACCGTTTCACGCTTATTGAAAATGAGCAACCAAAGCGCATAAATGCTTACTGGCAACTGATGTTCAGCGCTGGCATCAATTACAAAGTAGGCAAACATTTTAGCCTTGCTTTTGAACCAGTGTTCAGATATTATTTACTGTCTGGTTATGAAAAGGCTTATATACAGTCCAGACATCCGTATGCTATCGGATTGCGAGCTGGAGTATTATACAACTTTTAAAATTAAGGTATATGCAACGTTTCAACAACATACAATATCTTAATGGAAAAGGGATCAACCGTTTCATGAAACTCAGATATGATCTGATCAAAGGATTGATTATCCCCCTGGTCATACTTATCTCCACATCATACATAACTCAGGGCCAGATCAATGGCACCGGTGAATATGAAGTTTTTATCTCAGGACAGGTTACAAATGCTGAAAATGGTGCACCTGTACCCGGGCAGGTCATATATATCGAATCAGACCTGCAATATAATCCGGCACTTACTTATTCCGATTCCATTACAACAGATATTTTGGGCTTCTATTACGATACTATCCAAACAAATGTTGTTGATGGTTCACTGGTCTTTATCACCTACGATAGTGCCCAGATCAAAGTACAACAATATTTCCGTTTTCAACTGGACAATACTTATAATCTTTTCCAGAACTTTAAAGTCTATGACCCTGAATCATTAAATGATTTCCAGGCCAGCTTCATGGCTGTTAAAGATACCGTGTATCATAATAACCTGCATTACCAGTTTTTCGACAATTCCTACGGTGCAGACATAGTATCCTGGAAATGGGAATTCGGCGATGGCAATATCTCGTATGACAGGCATCCAAGGCATGCATATGAAGAAAAAGGCATTTATGAAGTTAGCCTGACTATCTCAAATAAGCACTCCGGACATGACGCAAAGGTCAGTACGATCATTCAACACGTCCATGCCGGTTTTCTTGATTTCTTCCATCTGGGAGGTCATGTTTTTGCAGAAGGTTTCCCAATCGACCTGGGATATGCTTACCTGTTCAAGTACGAAGGTAATGAAATACTTGTCCCTGTTGATACTGCTAAAATAGACACCCTGGGATATTATTATTTTTACCAGCTGGCCCCGGGAGAATACACAACCAAGGCTTTCTTGCATCCCAATTCTACTCATTTTGAGCATTATGCCCCCACTTATTTTGGGAATACACTCATCTGGAATGATGCAGAACCTGTCCAACTGAATGATGAGGATAACTGGGAATGCGACATCAGGTTGCTTCAACCTGAAACCATGATGTTAGGTGATGGTCTTATCCAGGGAACCATTTCTTTTGGAGGTGTTGAAAATCCAGGCAACCCACCTGCTGAAAATGTTGAGATCCTGTTGCTTAACAACGATGAAGAATGTGCATCTTACTTATATTCAAATGCTGGCGGGGAATATACATTCAGCGAATTACCTTATGGAAATTATATCGTCTATGCTGAAGTACCGGGCAAGGAAACAATCCCAGCCTATATCACTATTGATGCCAATAATCCTACCTTGAACAATCTCGACTTGATCATCCTATCAGGACAGATCGTATTTTCAGTTAAAGAGATCGCTTCCGACTTTGTTGAAAGCATTAATAATATCTATCCAAATCCAGCAAGAGAAAAAGCATACCTGGAAGTGAACATGACCAGGCCATCTTCAATACAGGTAGACATCCTGAATTATGCCGGTCAGAAAGTATACTCACTGTCAGATTATCTTACCCAGGGTAAGAATAGAATGATCTTAGCAACACATTCTCTGGCAAGAGGAATGTACACCGTTCTGCTTACTACCCAGGACAACGTGCGAATTGCAGAGAAACTAATTATCGTTAATTGATTAGATCGATTATTGCATTTTTGGCATCTCGCAGACTCTCGGGATGCCTTTTTTTATAGATTTAGGCAACCCATATGTTTTAAACCTGTCTGGTTACTAGCAATATTTTGATGGCTTCTGAGAAGAAAATAATTGAGGATTGTATCAGAGGGAAGCGTTATGCGCATGAGCAAATATATAATGATCATGCATCGACTATGCTAACAATATGTATGCGCTACTGTAAGGATAAGTCAGAAGCGGAAGACATCATGCAGGAAGGATTTATAAAAGTTTTCTCTAACCTGAAGAAATTCAGGGGCGAAGGATCCTTTGAGGGTTGGATAAAACGCATCATGGTGAACACCGCAATAAACCATTACCAGAGAAACCTCAAACATTATTTTCATAATCAACTGGAAGAGATCCAGGAAGCTATTGGAGATTATAATGATGAGGACTTTCATCCAGATGATGATATTACAAGGAGGAAGCTCCTGTCACTTATTCAGGAACTCCCCGAAGGATATAGGTTTGTGTTCAACTTATATGTTTTTGAGGATTATTCACATAAAGAAATTGCTGATACCCTTAACATTTCCGTTAATACATCTAAAACACAACTATTTAAAGCACGGAGATGGTTGATGAAAAGGGTTGAGAACTTAAATATTTAAAACACAATATCATAATGCACATGGAACGTGATCGTAAAAAGGTTGATACTTTCTTTACCTCCAACCTGGAAGGATTCAAGATGGAGCCCTCCAATCAGGTCTGGTCAGGTATTGAAAAAAGATATTTCAGGCAGGGGGCTGGTTTCATAGCTCTTCTCTGGAAAGTCTTGCCTTACATGCTGGTTATTGGCTCCGGTATCGCTGTGTATACTATCTTCTTCATCCCGGATGAGATCATTGCTACCGTTGAAGAACCTGTTACACAGCAGGATGTTGTAAAACTTAAGGCTCCATCAACCGTAATATCAGTAAAACCAGAACCAACAAATATTGATCATGGATCAACCACTACTAAGGAAACTCAGATACTATCAGAAGCAGAACCTACAGTGCCTGCACCGACAAAACCAGTCAGGGCAGACCTCGATGTGATCCATGATCAATTTTCAATCACCTGCAAGCAGGTCACCTATCAGCCTTCAGATGCGTTTTTAAACAATACTATAATTATCAGTGAGCGAAAATCAAATGATATCGCACTGGGTTATCAGCTAAATAATGATTATGTAAGAAAGGCTGAATACTGGCTGGGCGCGCAGATTACACCCTCTGTAGTGTTCTACCCCGGCAAAAACAATAAGAACAGTTGGTCGGGAGAAGTTACCATGGATTATGTACCTTCCAGGTTTACTTTCCAGGCTGGTCTGGGACTTGGTTATTATAAGGAATCGGGTGAATACCAGATAGCATACTCAAGCTACGACAGTATTGGTTTTTATTATGATGTTGCTTCGTTCTCACTTCATCCGGAGAACCCGGATTCGCTGACGTTTGAACTTACTGAAACAAGTATCTATGATACTATTGACCATATTGTACTTGAGGAAATACAAAATAAGTACCTGTACCTCCGGTTCCCTGTAAACGTCGGATACAACGTGTTTAACACAAAAAGGTTAACCTGCTATGTGCGGGCCGGAGTTGTCTTTTCTGTATTGGTATGGAAGGATGAACCCGAAGTCAGGGCCCCTATCAATGACATCGACCTCATCAGAATTGAAACGACCTATCCCGGACGTACCAGTACGAGCTGGCAATTTACAGCGGGAATTAGTTTCAGATACCAATTTAGTAAAAGAGTTGGCTTGTCACTTGAGCCAGTTTACATGCATTATTTCGGTAATCTTTATAAACCAGGATTTGATTACTCAAATACAAAACCATACGCTATTGGACTCAGAACAGGGATTTATGTTAAATTCTAATGCTGCTTGATCTATGAAAACTTTACTCAAAATAACATATTTGGTGCTGATCATTTCGGTCTGTGCGAATATGGTAGCTGCACAGGAACAATATAATTACAATTCAGGAGATAGCTGTGAAGCATTTTTCATTCCTGTACCAAACCCCTCTGAGCAATATACCATTCAATTTGCAGACCAATCAACCGGGATGATTAATAATTGGTCCTGGTCCTTTGGCGATGGTACGGCCTCATCAGATCAAAATCCCGTTCATTCTTTTGAAGGACCAGGTGCTTATATGGTATGCCTGACAATCTCCAATAATGATTCCCTTAATTACTGTTTTGATGTTTTCTGTGATACGGTGTTCCTGACAGATACTATTCAATGTATTGCCGACTTCAGTTACGTTCTTGATTCTAACTCTTATAAACCAAATAAATTTCAGTTCAATGATGCCTCTACAGGCGAAATTGACTTCTGGTACTGGGATTTTGGTGATGGTTCTTTTTCATCAGAACAAAACCCCCAACATACATTCAATCAGGAAGGGCAGTATAATGTTTGCCTTATCGTAGCACAAAGCAATATCATCAACTGTGTTGATACAATATGCTATCAAATTAGGATGCCAGATTATTTTAGTTTTGGAGGTTTTGCCTTTACACATGATCACCCTATCAATAATCCATTTCCTACAGGAGATACAGGGGTTGCACTCCTGTATAAATTATATTCAGACAATCATCTTGTACCACTCGACACAAATACTTTTGTAGACTTTGGCTATTATCATTTTCCTAACAAGTTACCCGGGGAATACCTGGTTAAGATCATGCTTACGCCTAAGTCAACTCATTTTAAGAGCTACATGGCAACATATTATCAGGACAATCATTTCTGGAATCAGGCCCAGAGTGTCTTTATATCTGATTCCAACGCTTACAATATGCATGTTTATCTGAAAGAAATACCAGGTGTCGAACCGGGTCCGGGGACAATAAGAGGACAGATTGTCGAGGATCGATATTCACCGTTTGAGCGGCCATACCCGACCTTTTCAACAGAAATTATCCTGGCTACGACTGATGGACAGCCCTTGGATTTTACTTATTGCAACCAGGATGGAAAATTCCATTTCAATAATATTTCCTTTGGCAGCTATAAGCTATTCGTCGACCATACCGGCAAGTATGCTTTACCTGTGATCGTTGAAATCAACGAAACTGTTCCAATTATTGACACTATTCTTATCAAGATCTCTGATCATAGCCTGACAGCAATTGGTGAGTCTTCCTTGATGACGCTAATTGAAGTCGGCAATGTTTATCCAAACCCTGTCAGGGATATGCTAAACCTTGAGATCAATGCTTTGGGAACAATGAATGTTAATATACGCGTACTTGACATTCACGGCAGGAAGAACCTGGAATATGATCAAACATTGCAGCAGGGAGAAAATAAACTTCACTTATCATCAGCCAGTCTTCCCAGGGGAGTCTACTTGCTGATGCTTAGGTTTGAAGGTGAGAAATACATAATCTCCAGAAAATTTATCAAATAACATTTAGAGCGAGGCAACTTTTTCAAATTCGCTTGTCTTAAATTTAGGAACCATCAAATGATTGCACCGAAACTTATTTATTAACACCAAATTCCAACAACCATGAAAAAGTTATTTACTGCAATAATGGTCGTATTACTCTATGCACTAACTACCAACGCACAAAATATTAATTTATCTGTTTACGGTACAATTACAGATGTATCAATCAACCAACCAGTTGCAAACCACGCTGTTAATATAGTTGTCGACAGTAGTTTTATGGTGAATTTCGATATTTGCCAGTCGGGAGGAGGTTGCGAGGCTGGATTTTATGCCTATCCCGATTCTACCAATCCATATACTATCACATTTATAGATAATTCCACCGGATTTCATGATCAATGGCTCTGGGACTTTGGCGACGGACAATCATCAACTCAACAAAACCCGGTTCACTCGTACAACAGCATCGGAACTTACCTGGTATGCCTGTCAATATGGGACAGCCTGGGTACATGCCAGGATACATATTGTGATTCCATTTATGTCGGAGGCAATCCTCCTGGAGGTTGTACCAACGCTTTCACTTATATCGCTGATGATTCATTGACTTATACTTTTACCGGTGAAGCTTACATGAACGGAGTGCTTGCCAATAACAACGTAGATTTTTTCTGGAATTTCGGTGATGGGACAACAGGATTTGGACAAACACCTACTCATACATTTCCACAGCTGAATACATTATATGAGGTTTGCCTGACAACATTTCATTTTGACTCTATCCCGGATACTTGCGTGGCGATTTCCTGCCAGGATGTTTGGGTTGTGGGTGACACCATTAATAATTTTACCCTAACCGGTGCAGTGTTTCTGCAAAACCAGATGCTTGCCGATATTGGGGAGGTCCATTTAATGCTTTTCGATACAATGGGTGTGAATCAGGTTATAATTCAATCCACCACAATCGACAGTGGCATGTACATGTTCACTGATGTAGCCTCAGGAGCTTATTATATACAGGCAGAACTGAGCCCGAATTCAGCATATTTCGGACAATATATGCCCACATATCATCTCAGCGCATTGTATTGGCAAAATGCCAATCTGGTTGTTCCAATGCCAGTTGCCGTTTACGATATTTATATGCTGTCAGACTCGACCTATGCAGGTGGCAATGGCGGAGTTTATGGAGTTGTTGAGGAGGAAAGCTTCAGGGAGCTTCTGGAAGGTGTGGAAATGCTACTCCTGGGACCAAATAATGAACCATATACATATATCCGGACAGATGAGAATGGAGATTATTCTTTCGCTGACCTGGCTTATGGTACCTATAAAATATATACTGAGATTCCCGGAATTGAAACAATCCCTGTGATAGTTACATTAGAGGAAGGGAACCCTACACAAGAAGTTAATATCCTGATTAAAGATGGTATGGCTGTTACTATACAAGAAAACCAGAACTCTAAGATCATTGAAGAATTAGGAAACATCTACCCTAACCCTGTAATAGATAATGCTCGTATGAAGATTTCACTCATGGAGAAAACCCGGATTGAGATCAACATCATGAACCTGGTAGGACAAACTATATTACACGAAGTAATGATCCTTTCAGCAGGGACTCAACAAATACAATTGAACACAGCTGGTATCCCTTCAGGGTTATATCATCTTCAAATCATTACTGCCACTGGAGAATCAATTTCCAGGAAGCTAATTAAATACTAACGTATGCTCAAGATGAAAAAAGCAACCTCGATGAGGTTGCTTTTTTTTATTCGTTGTCGCTGGCAAACCATTCTGAATAAGCAGTTGCAGTTTCGCGCAGCTTGAGGTTGTGCAACTTAATGCCCCCAGGCAATTTATCCTTTATCCGTTTTGCAAAATCCACCAACAGGTTCTCGCTTGTAGGCTGATAATCAACAATATTGACCTTCCCAAAACGCTTTTGCATCTCATTTATCAGCTCGGGTTCATGGTCCATGCTGATGACCAGGCTATGATCAAAAACTTCAATGATGCTTGATTTCACAATGGTTTTTAAATCTTTGAAATCCATCACCATTCCCTTTTTGGGAGATCCGGGATTAGTAATTGGCTCACCCATCAGTGTTACATCCAGGCCATAAGAATGTCCATGGATATGCTTGCAGGGCCCATCATAATTTTTAAGAACATGAGCCATCTCGAAAGTAAATTTCTTGGTGATTCTTATGTTTGACACGATAAAAAAATTTTCTGTTTTTATATCAGTTTGACATATTCAAATAAGAGCATAATACCCATAAAGATAATCAAAAAGCCTCCTATGGATTCAGCCACCTGTCCGTACTTCACATTGCCTGATACCCTCCCAAGAATAACGCCCAGTATTGAAAATATAAATGAAGTAGTGGCAATAATTGGTAAAGCAGGTATCAAATCCAGGCTTATCAATCCCAGGGTCATTCCAATGATGAAAGCATTGATACTTGATGCAAATGACGCCCCGATCAGTATCCTGATATGGCTCAGGTCTAATGCTCTTTCCGGAGATTGGGCTTTACGGGATATCAGCACCATCTTCAATCCCAGCATTACCATGATGAATATCACCAATGGCCAGGCCATCTGGTTCAACCATCCCCTGAAAGAAAGGGATAATAGCCATCCCAGGGTAAACATAGCACCCTGGAATGAGGCCAGGGTGAAGGAGATCTTCATAGTTCCCGGGAAGTCCTGGCACTTAAAGAAACTACTTATAAAGGCCAGGGAAAAACTGATCATGGACAGGCCAATCGCTATAATGATAATCCCGTGAAGGCTCATAATGCTAGTTTATATCAAATTTAGTTATCTTTCCACAAAAGCTTCAGGATTTTCTCAAGCCACTCTGCATCCACATGGTCGAAAGAATTTAATGAAGAGCTATCAACATCCAGGATGCCAAGGATCTTACCTGATGGATCTCTTAGAGGAACTACAATCTCCGATTGAGACCTGGAATCACATGCGATATGGCCGGGAAACTTTTCTACATCCGGAACAACAATTGCTTCCTTTTGGTTAATTCCAGCCCAGCATACACCTGTGTCTTTCTTCAATAGAATACATGCCACCGGACCCTGGTATGGGCCCACAATTAATTCTCCTTCAGTTAACATGTAAAACCCGGTCCAGAAAAAATAATCCATCTTATGATGAAGCACGGCAACAATCGTTGCCATATTAGCTGTCAGGTAGCTCTTGTTCTTGATCAGCCCGTCAATCTGCTGATATAATCTTTCGTAGCGTTTATATTTTTTTTCTGTATCCATTTGCTCTATCTATCCTGTTTTAACTTTTGCACGATAAAATGGTGTTAGCAGGATCATGCTCAATGAAACGATCATGATGGCAATACCAACGCCGAGGTAGTCTGCAAAAATACCAATTATAGGGGCAAGTATTGCGGCACTAAAAGATTTCACCTGGGAATCCAGTGATAGTGTTGATGCCAGGATCCTTTGATCCACGGTATTGCTCACATAAGCCACACCGATCGGCTTACGCAGGTTCTCTACAATATAAATCCCGGCAAAAAGAACAACTGACACAAGGTAAAGGTTTAGCCAATACACGAATCCACTCAGGAAGCCCAGGCCAAATCCCATGATTAATGTGATATTGAGGGGTATAGCAATGTGCCTGAACCTTTCTGAAAAACTTCCTGACTTTCGTGAGGCATAAGATGTTACCAGGTGCAGAATAAAGAAAACTATTCCAATCAGTACAGAAGACCTCTTTTCGTCCTCAAGGTAAAGGAATATTGGCAGTGAAAGGGCCAGGGTTTTTACAACCGGTTGCAAATAGTCTTTAACCGCCTTATAATATCCACTATAAAAGGAAAGGTTAGCTAAAGCCTTTAGAACAATTATATTTTTCATGGCTTTCCAGAATTCCGCAGCAATGGTATTGAATTCTTGATAGATGGCTTTCCTGTTGAACTTATGTATTGATTTATCCAGATACCCTGGATATGAAGCCACCAGTCCAAGATCAATCAAATAAGGAATAATTGAACACAGGAAGATAAATTTATATTGGCCCGTAAAAAATACTATGGTGCCACCTATAAGAGCGGAAAGTGCCGAACCAAGCTGCGACCATGACCTTGTATGGCCATAATAACTGACTCTTTGATCATTCCATCCATTAATTGTCAGGTAATCGATGATCATTGCTTTATGATTACCACTTCGGAATGCTTCTCCCAGGGCAAAGATGATCATGGCCACTGTAAAAATGGAAAAGCTTTTGGATACATAAAAAACACCAAAGGATATGATATAGAAAATGAAAGCCATGATCATTGTCCTTCTCCGGCCAATGGCATCAGCAATAATTCCGCTGGGCACCTCAAAAAGGTTGATCGTAACTTCCCGAATGGTAAAAAGGATACCTATTCGAAAAAAACTAAGGTCATTATCCAGGAAGAACAAGAGCAGGAAGGCTTCAAAGAAGCGCAGGTTCTTGAGAAAACCATAGAGGCAGAATTTATAGTACTGTAGATCTTTGGAAAACATACTATAAATATACTTGAAAGTATGTTTATTGGCAGGTCAAGAAGGTATTAAACCCTCTCCAACTCAACAGTAAAATGCCTCATTATCATCGCTTCCCTTGCTATCTTGAGGCCTTTGGTAATTTCGTACCTACGGTCGAAGACATTTTTCATTCCGGCAGCAACATAATCCATATGATTATTTGTGTAAACCCGCCGGGGTATTGTAAGGCGAACCATCTCCAGTTTAGGATACCTGTTTTCGCGGGTTTCCGGATCCCTGTCGGCCAGCAACGCTCCTATCTCAACACCTCGCACTCCCGATTCAATATATAACTCTATTGCCAGAGTTTGGGCGATAAACTGTTCCTTAGGCAGGTTGGGCAAGAAGCGTTTGGCATCAACAAAGATGGCATGGCCACCATAAGGCTTTTGCGTTGGGACGCCATAAGCATTAAGCTTTTCACCAAGGTGCTCAACCTGTTTGATCCTGGTCTCCAGGTAATTGAACTCTGTGCCTTCATATAATCCTTGAGCCAGTGCATTCATGTCCCTTCCCGACATACCTCCATAAGTAATATATCCCTCGTAAATAATATTATACACGGAAGCCTGCTTGAACAGGTTTTCATCATTAAAAGCGAGGAAGCCACCCATATTAACGATGGCATCTTTCTTACTGCTCATGGTCATACCATCAGCATACTGAAACATCTCTGTAACAATTTCCCTGATGGTTTTATCCTGGTATCCCTCTTCTCTCAACTTGATGAAATAAGCATTCTCAGCAAACCTTGCCGAATCAACAAATACAGGAATACCAAGCTTATGGGCCATCTCATAAACGGCCCGCATATTTTCCATTGAAACAGGCTGCCCGCCTGATGTATTGCAGGTTGCTGTAATCATGATCAATGGAATCTTTTCAACAGGATTATTTGTAAGTACATAATCCAGCTTTTCAAGGTCCACATTGCCTTTGAAAGGGTGCTCGGTAGTTGTATCAAAAGCCTCATTGATTGTGCAATCTACAGCATGAGCTTTTCTGAATTCAATATGCCCTTTGGTGGTATCGAAATGGGCATTGCCTGGTACGATGTCTCCTTCCTTCACCATTACTGAAAACAGAACGTTTTCTGCAGCCCTTCCCTGGTGAGTTGGGAGGTAATAATCAAAACCAAGGATATCCTTAATGGCCTCTTTCATGCGGTAATACGAAGAACCGCCGGCATAGCTTTCATCTCCTTCCATCATGGCGGCCCACTGTTTATCACTCATCGCTCCGGTGCCGGAGTCGGTTAGCAAATCTATAAAAACATGTTCCGACCTGAGGTTGAACAAATTATACTTTGCGGCTGAGATCCACTCTTCCCTTTCTTTGCGGGTGCTTCGCCGGATAGACTCAACCATCTTCATTTTATACGATTCTGCAAATGGCAATTCCATATGACTACTAAATTTGGGATTAATGAAATAATTTGAAATTAAATACGAGAGGTGTTAGAAGGCAAAATCGTATTTATCCCTCTCTTTGATATTGAGGTATAAGGCTTTCTTGGATGATATTTTATAACAGTTGCAATACATAATCTGATGTGCCACCTCAAATATAAAAAATTTAGAGCAAAATAAAAAGTGCAGATAAAAAAATCATATTTTTATCCTGATAATCAGCCCAATATTTCACTACCGGGTATAATGCCATCGGAGAGAAGGTGAAAAAAACATCGAGAAATCTAGATATAATTTCTGAAATTTTGCAACCCATGCTTTTTAATCTTGTCACTAACAAGTGGAATTCAAAAAAACCATAACCAGTTGTAGAGAGGGTGGAAATTCATAAAGAATTGATCGAAAAGAGTAAGGAGGGCCATAACCAGGCCCAGTACAAGCTTTATGAGCTCTACGCAAAAGCAATGTACAACCTTTGCTATCGCATGATGCACAATCGCGAGGAAGCTGAGGATATGTTGCAGGAGGCCTTCACAGATGCTTTCCACCATCTCAAATCCTTCAGGTATGAGTCGAATTTCAGCAGTTGGTTAAAAAAGATAGTGATTAACAAGTGTATTAACCACATTAAGAAGAAAAAAGCAGATCTACAGTTCTTTGAAGACATGAGTTACTTTGACGAGAAGAATGAC
Organism: uncultured Bacteroidales bacterium; assembly: GCA_963753055.1. Classification (GTDB taxonomy): domain Bacteria; phylum Bacteroidota; class Bacteroidia; order Bacteroidales; family B18-G4; genus JAUWGC01. The sequence continues at coordinate 183,440 of CAVWAP010000009.1, forward strand.
AATGAAGAAGATTACTCCCCCGGCCTTTCAGTTGAAAGTATTAAGAAAGCCATGGAGCACCTGCCGAACGGTAGCCGTATGATCTTCTCATTGTACCTGCTTGAAGGATATGATCACAGGGAAATTTCCCAGATTTTGAATATCAGTGAATCGAATTCAAAATCACAGTATATGAGAGCAAAGAGAAAAATAAAAGATATTCTAACATCCATGCCATATGAGTCTTGATAAACTTGAAAAATTCGTTCTTGATCACAAGGACCAGTTTAATGACCTCGAGCCGGATCCGGGTTTGTGGAATAAAATCCAACCGGAAGAACCAAAGGTCAGAAAAATAAACTGGTCGGGCATAGCCTGGAGGGTAGCCGCAGTGGTGATCATTTTTGTTTCGTCTTATTATTTCCATGATTATATGGACAGCAGAAGAGAAGGATCACTGATGGAGCAAACACAAATGAGCCAGGATATGGAAGGCATTGAGGAGCTGCAGGTGCTAAAGGACGCTGAGGCATACTATACATCCATGATCAACACCAAGGAAGAACAGATCATCCAGTTACTTGGTGACAACAAAAAAGTCATGGATGAGATTATGGATGAGATGAATGAGCTGGATAATATTTATGTTCAATTGAAAAATGATTTAAAAGATGATGTAGCCAATGAAGAAATCATCGAGGCAATGGTTCAGAACTACAGAATGAAGCTGTTTATCCTCGAAGACATTCTTAACCAGTTACAAAAAACAAATACTAGCAAAGATGAAGAAGTTAAAAAGATCAGGTTATAAGTCCAGGTTGCTTATCCCACTACTGGCGGGTTTCCTGTTCTCTGGAGCTGCAGAAGCACAGTACTACGAGAAAAGCAGGCATATTTCAAAAGCATTCTCTGTTGAAAGCGAGACGGAGATACAGGTAAGTAATAAATATGGTACTGTGCACTTGAAACCCTGGGATAAAGATTCAGTGAGGTTTGAAATCGAGCTTGTGGTGAAAGCCAAAAAGGAATCAAAAGTAGACAAGATCTTTAACTATATTGATTTTAGCTTTACTGCAACCAATTACTATGTGATCGCAAAGACAGAAATAAACAAAAGCACATTCTGGACAGAGGTCTCAGATGCTGCCAATGCTCTGTTTAGTGCAGACAACAAGTCCCAGATTGATTATACTGTCTATTATCCCAGGAATAACACCCTGAAAATTGAAAATAAGTTTGGAAACATATATACTACTGATCACTCCGGGAACCTGGAAATTCAACTTTCAAATGGCGACCTGAAAGCTCATGACCTCGATGGTGAAACAATACTCAACCTGGAATTTGGAAATGCTTCCATTCATCGAATTGCTAATGGCAACCTCAGCATCAATTACTCTGAAATTAACCTTGCAAATGCTGATGTGCTCTCCATAAACAGTAAATCATCAACATTCTACCTCGACCAGGTTTCAGAAATGATTATTAAGTCACGCAGAGATAAGTTCAACATAAAACATGTGGGAATCATTAATGGAGAATCATCTTTCACAAACTACAAGATTGAGGAATCTATTAAAACAATTGTTCTGAAAACTGAATACGGTGAATTATTTCTCGAAAATATAACACCGCAATTTCACCTACTGGATATGAATTCCAATTATACCGACATAAGGTTGGGCTTTCCCGGGTCCTTATCCTATAGCCTTGAGATTGATCACGACGAGCACACTGTTATCTCATATCCTGAAGAATATACAGGCATACAACGTCAAACAAAAGACGAGAAGGAAGAAACATTCCTGACATATGGCAAGGTCGGTTCTGCTTCAGAACCAACCGCTAAAATCAAGATCAGTAACATGGCTGGTACGGTTACTATCAAACCACAATAAAAAAACTATTAATATTGCAACCCTTCATCAAAGGTTTTGTCAATATAGAATGAAGAATAAAAAACCAAAAAAGATGAAAACACTTAACATTACCAGAGCACTGCTTTTGCTAATTATCTTAGCCGGATTACTGGTGTCCTGTGGAAAAAATAATATGTATGTGAGGGGCAATGGTCAGATTGGAGCTGAAACCAGGAATGTACAGCCATTTGAGGGTGTAGTCCTGGAAGGCAGTTTCGAAGTCATCATCAAACATGATACAATTACAGAGGTGATTGTTGAAGCAGAAACCAATTTAATCCCTTTCATTGAGACTTACGTTACAGGTACTGCCCTGGTCGTTAGAGAGAAACCACATACCAACCTGAAGGCCAATGATCCTATCAGGGTATTTGTCAAAACTCCGAAATTAAGATATGCTGAACTTGAAGGCTCAGGTATGCTGTCTACTGAACAATTCGTTAGTGACAATTTGAACTTGAGTATCAGTGGTTCAGGAAGACTGGTAAGTGGAGGAGTATTGAAAAGGGTTTACGGCTTTATTTCAGGCTCCGGAGAAATTTATCTTTCTGGCCTGGCTGATATTGCAGAATTTTCAATCAGTGGTTCGGGTAATATAGATGCGTACGCATTGCAAGCTGATACTTGTTACGCTAATATTTCCGGATCAGGAAATATGTACGTGTCTGTAATCGACCTGCTAGATGCTGGAATCTCAGGCAGCGGGAATATTTATTATAAAGGAAACCCTTCGGTTTACAATAATATTACCGGCTCAGGTGCTGTCATTCATGTACCATAAAGATTTAAATATGAAGAGATTAATTGTCCTTATCCTTTTAGTCAGCACACTTTCAACCTTTGGACAGGAAAGAAAACATTCTATAGGATTTCGTGGAGGTCCAACCTGGGGTTTTACCTATGATTACTTGCAAAATGAGCATAGCGGGTTCAGTTGGCTGCTAAGCTTTCGCCAGAAAGGAATGCAGATTACCGGACTGCTGAAGTTCTATCGCCCGGCATTTGAGCGGGTGACAGACCGGTTCTGGTGGTATTTTGGAGTGGGTGGTCACGTTGGCTATAATAAATGGAAAGTTTATTATACCTACGATCAGGGACCATATACCTTTTTTACCGAGGTAAACAGGTATGCTCCGGTGATGGGGCTTGATGGGCTCTTTGGGTTAGAATTTCGAATGGATATTCTTCCTATATGCATAAGTGTTGAGCTTATGCCCTACTTTGAATTATTTGGAAAAGACTTTTATAAGATTAGCTTCTTTGATTTTGGCTTTGGAATAAAATATGCATTTAACTAATAAAATATATTTATCATGAAAAAAATTATTATCCTTCTTACACTTTCCGCTTTCCTCTTCACGCCTTACGCAATACAGGCCCAGGAAAATGATCAGGAGATGAGAACAATATTTGGCGACAAGCAGCATGCTAGTGGTGGTTATGGTGCAATTAGCTTTGGTTACACTCAAATAGACGGTAAGGATGCTTTCATGGGAGGCGTCAAAGGTGGCTGGCTGATCAATCATGGTGTTACACTTGGATTGGCCGGATACGGATTTATCAATGATGTATCTAATACTGCCCCGGGAGATGAGATTAAAACACACCTGGCCGGGGGCTATGGCGGACTCCTGATAGAGCCTATCCTTTTCCCGAAGTATCCTGTCCATGTCACCTTCCCTATAATCATTGGTGCTGGAGGCATTTCTTACTTTGAGGATTACTGGAAAAGCAGTGATGGTTCACAACCACCTGAATATTACTATGGCTATATCGACGCAGATGCTTTTTTCGTTTTTGAGCCGGGAATGGAATTAGAACTCAATATCGTTCATTTCTTCAGGATTGCAATTGGTGGATCATACCGATATACATCCAATATCACCCTGCTCGATCACGATAATGATATTCTGCGGAACTTCAATGCTTACTTTACCCTTAAGTTCGGTAAGTTCTAAAAAGACATTGATGGATTGTTGCAAAATCTGACATTCATCAATCATTGGTTACTACAACATTGGTTATGAGGCGTCCTCCACAGGATGCCTCATTTTTGTTGTTCAGAAAGCAGCTCTTGATCAGAAGTAACTTGTACCATCCCAACAATGCGTACACAATTGCTCCTTAGGCAGGCCAATAGACTCGATCAGATCGTCTAACTTTTGATATTGCAGGGATGTGACACCAATTCGTTCCCTGATTTTTTCAATCATGGCATGATAACGGTCCGTGCCAGGCCTGGCGTATTCATCCAGGTGGTTATCTTCAGTGCCTTCCAGGTCTTTAATGGCTTTTCGTCCGGCCAGGTCCAATGTGGAACGGGACCTTGAGAAGTTCAGAAATTCACAGGGAAAGATCAATGTCGGACAGGCCGGCCTGACATGTACTTCCTCAGCACCATACTCATATAAAATCTTGACATTATCCTGAAACTGCGTCCCCCTGACTATTGAATCATCACAGAATACAATCTTCTTCCCTTCAATCAATGACCTGACAGGGATCAACTTCATCTTGGCAACCAGGTCTCTCATCTCCTGGTTTTGGGGCATGAAACTTCTGGGCCAGGTAGGAGTGTACTTTACATAAGCTCGTTTATAGGGTATTTGCTTCTCGTTAGAATAGCCGATGGCATGAGCAATGCCTGAATCAGGGATCCCGGAAACAAAATCAATTTTAATCTTATCGTTTCTTGCTAATGCGGCACCACAACGGTACCTGCATTCCTCAACATTTATACCTTCATAGTCAGAACTGGGATAGCCATAGTATACCCAGAGGAATGCACATATTTGCATCTTGTCGCCTGGTGGTTTAACCTGATCAAATCCATCTGCATTGATGAAAATTATCTCTCCCGGACCAATGAATTTTTCTGTTTCATAACCAAGATTGGAGAAGGCACTGGATTCTGAGCTTACGGCAAAGGCATCATTTTTCTTGCCCAGGATGATAGGTGTCCTGCCAAGTTTATCCCGGGCAGCATACAAGCCGTCCTTTGTAAGGATGAGCATTGAGCATGATCCTTTAACCCTATTATAAACATTTTCAATCCCATCCTTAAAAGAATTCTCCTCGTCAATAAGCATGGCTATGAGCTCAGATGCATTGGTTCCCTCGGGACTGGTTTCTGAAAAATGTCTTTTTTGTTTTAAGGCCCTCTCAGTCAATTCCTCAATATTGTTAATCTTGCTCACGGTCACAATGGCGAACTCTCCAAGGTGAGAATTGATCAGGATGGGTTGTGCTTCCGTATCACTGATTACTCCAATGCCGCTGTTACCATGGAACTCATTAAGATAAGGCTCGAATTTTGTTCTGAAATATGAATTCTCGAGATTGTGGATCGATCGCTTGAATTCCCTGGAATTCATCACTGCCATACCCCCTCTTTTAGTTCCCAGATGAGAATTATAATCTGTTCCATAAAAGAGATCGCTTACACAATCCGATTTAGATATTGTACCAAAAAAACCTCCCATGCTCTTGATATTTGGTTTGATGAATTGCCGAACTAAAACTACCACATTCCATTCAATTTAAATTGAGTTGTTGAGAACTTGTTAATGAATTTTTCATAATTTCACTATCTAAATTCCAGTATTATGAAAAACCTTTTTATTATCCTGCTGCTCGCCATCTCCATTTCATCAATGGCTCAGTTCAATAAGCATTTCAAGAATAAAACCCTCCGTATTGATTATACACATTCCGGTGGGGCTGAAGAGGAACACTACATGTTCGACACCCTGTTTATAGAAAAGTATTGGGGTGGATCCAAGACCAACCTCATTGATGAATTTGACTATGGCAACTACAAATTCGAAGTGTATGACGCACTCACTAACGAGCTTTTATACTCACGTGGCTACTCATCACTGTTCAGGGAATGGCAAGCCACAGAAGGAGCAAAAGAATCCTGCAAGGCCTTTCCGGAAACTGTGGTTTTCCCTTACCCAAAGAGCGCAGTAAATGTTAGCTTCTACAGCAGGAATAAAGACTTTTCCTGGGAGAAGAAATTTATTCTGCAAATAGATCCTGAAACAAGGAATATCCGGAAGAATGAAGTTCCCAAATACAAAAAGACCAAAGTACATTATGCGGGACCTGCTAATTACAAACTGGACATCGTCATCATAGCAGAAGGATACACGGCCGGTGAAATGGATAAGTTCCTCAAGGACTGCAACCGGTTCAAAGGGTATATCCTCAATTCCTCTCCTTATAATCAGAACAAATTTAAAATCAATATCTGGGCAGTACAGTCGATCTCCGAAGAGTCGGGCACCGACCTACCAGGAAAAGACATCTTTAAGAATACCGCCGTCCATACAAATTTCTACACCTTCGACTCCGAACGATACCTTACCACGGAAGACATGACCAGTGTGAGAAATATAGCATCCCTGGTCCCTTATGACCAGATATTTATCCTGGTAAACCATGAAAAATATGGTGGTGGCGGCATCTATAATTTCTATAGCCTGGGCACAAGCGATAATGCCAGTGCTGATTTCCTCTTTCAGCATGAGTTTGGTCATGCTTTTGCAGGACTTGGTGACGAATATTATACTTCCGATGTCGCAGTTGAGGATTTTTATCCATTGAGCGTAGAGCCATGGGAGCCTAATCTCACAACAATGGTTGATTTTGACTCTAAATGGAAGTCAATGATAAAGCCTGAAACCCCGGTACCAACGCCAATTGAAGACAAATTTAACACCACAATTGGTGCGTATGAAGGTGGTGGTTATGTCGACAAAGGCGTATACCGTCCTTTTATCGATTGCACCATGAAATCTGTAAAGTATGATGCCTTCTGCCCGGTCTGCCGGGATGCCATCCAACGGATGATTGACTTTTATGCAGAATGATTTTGCCCGCATCTTGTTTTTGTTATCCTCTTTTTCATAATTTTGCAGCGTAAATAAGCTATTGGTCTTTAAACAGTTGTATTCTAACTCGTTAACAATTAACCCACATAGATATGTTAAAGAAATTATCCGATTTGCACGAAATCGTTAAAAAAGCACCAAAGAAGAAGCTGGTTCTGGCGGCTGCCCATGATGAGCATTCCCTTGAGGCTGTCACGGAAGCCACAGAGATGAAAATTATCGACAGCCTCCTGGTTGGCGACAAGGTTAAAATCGAACAGATTGCTAAAGAGAATAATATCAACTTATCAAGGACCACAATTATTGATGAGCCAAACCTGACCCAGGCGGTAGCAAAAGCAGTAAAGCTTGTTCATTTTGGTGAAGCTGATATCCTGATGAAAGGCAACGTGGGTACGGCAACTTTGCTAAAGGGAGTATTGGATAAAGAATGGGGATTGCGTAAAAATGACTTGCTTTCACATATTGCCCTCTTTGAAGTTCCTGCATATCACCATAAGCTGATTGCCCTTTCAGATGTGGCTATGAATATAGCTCCGGATCTTAACGCTAAAGTGAATATCATTAAGAACGCTATTGAGTTCTTTAACAAACTTGGCATTGATGAGCCTAAAATTGCAGTACTCGGTGCAGTGGAGCTGGTTAATGATATGATGCCTGCAACCATGGATGCTGCCCTGTTGTCTAAGATGGCCGACCGTGGACAGATACCCAATTGCCTGATCGATGGGCCACTGGCTTTCGACAATGCCATTAGTGCTGCCAGTGCCAAGCATAAGGGTATCAGAAGTAATGTCGCCGGCGATGCGGATATGCTGCTTCTTCCCGATATTGAAGCAGGGAATATACTCTATAAATCATTTGTATTCTTTGCCAATGCTAAAGTAGCTTCAGTGATACTGGGAGCATCAGCACCAATCGTCCTGACCTCCCGGTCTGACTCTGAAGAATCCAAACTTGACAGTATTATCCTGGCAGCAGCTACCCAATAAACTACAAAGAATGGAAGAGATTCTGATCATCGCCATCAACCCTGGTTCTACATCAACCAAAATCGCAGTTTTTGAAAATGAGAATTGCATCTTTGAGAACAATATTCGCCATAGCAATGAAGAACTGGCACCATTCAAGAAAATTACAGATCAGTTCCAGTTTCGCAAGCAGGTAATTTACAATGAAATCAAGGCTCTTGATCTGGACCTGGACAAGGTCAAAGTGGTTGTTGGCCGTGGTGGCATCGTCAAACCAATTGAATCAGGCACCTATAAGGTTAATGAAAAGATGATGGATGACCTTCGTAACAGTCGGCTCGGTGAACATGCCAGTAACCTGGGCGGGCTTATTGCTTTTGAGATGGCATCCGAACTTCCACATGCTGAAGCTTATATCGCTGATCCCGTAGTGGTTGATGAGATGGAAGATATAGCAAGGATCAGCGGTCATCCCTTGTTTCAGCGTAAATCAATCTTTCACGCGCTAAATCAAAAAGCTACCGCCAGAAGCCACGCCAAAAAGGTGAATAAACCATACAATACCCTGAACATGATCGTCGTCCATCTTGGAGGTGGGATCAGTGTTGGGGCCCATCGTAAAGGAAGAGTGGTTGACGTGAACCAGGCAATAGGTGGTGAAGGCGCCTTCTCTCCCGAACGTAGCGGCACACTCCCAACTATCGACCTGGTGAATTTATGTTTCAGTGGGAAATACTCCCAGGAAGAGATCCACAAGATGCTGATCGGTAAGGGGGGATTGTCAGCCCTCCTGGGCACAAACTCAGCCATTGAAGTTAAAAACCGCATCAATGAAGGTGATAAAGAAGCAGAACTGATCTATGATGCAATGGCTTACCAGGTAGCCAAGATGATCGGTGAAATGTACACTGTATTAGAATGTGACGTTGATTATATCCTGGTAACAGGAGGCATTGCCTACGACAAATGGTTCGTCGATCATATTGCATCAAGGGTTAAGAAAATTGCTCCACTGGTAGTTTATCCGGGCGAAAATGAAATGGCATCATTGGCTATGAACGGATTGAGTGTGATCACAGGCAAACTTCAACCCAAAAACTATTCCTGATCCATACAACCATATATTGCTTGCTATTGTCTTGCAATCAAGGGAATTGATATAAACTATTCCCCTGAAATTTATATCCAATATAAATTACATTTTTGTTTTTTTCAGTAGATTTGCTTGTTATTCTTATAACCAACAAGCCCCTTGCCGTTTTTTAGACTTTAACTAATTAAGATTATGAAAAAGATAATACTCTCCCTGCTGCTCACAGTATTTTGTTCTGCCCTGGTCACAGCCGATGGCTGGCGCAAGGATGAAATGCAAATCAAGGTCAATCTCAATGAAAATGTTGCCCGGAAACTCGCAAAATTAAAACTCAATGGTGACTACTTCTTCGACTATGCTATCATTTACGCAACTCCTGATGAGTTGGATAAACTTGAAAAAGAAGGTGTGGATTATGTTATTGAGATAGAGGACCTGAACTCACATTATAAAGACTTCTGGAGTACTAAAGATGCTTATCATTCTTATCAGGAGATCGTTGACCTGGCTGATAGCCTGGCGACTAACTGTTCTGATATTTGTAAAAAGTTCATTTTTGGCGAATCAATGGAAGGAAGAGAATTAGGAGCTTTAAAGATCAGTGACAATGTGAATGACGATGAAAATGAAGCTGAAATTATGTTCGATGGTGGCATTCATGGAGATGAGATCGGGGGGCCTGAAAACTGTATACGTTTTGCCCGTGACCTGTGCCGTGATTATGGTTCTGATCCGGATATTACATACATCGTTGATAACAGGGAAATATGGATTTATTATATGGTCAACCCTGATGGGCGTGAAAACATGAGCAGGTACAATGCAAATGGTGTTGACTGTAACCGTGACTGGGGATATATGTGGGATGAATGGGGTGGAAGCACAGGGGCATACTCCCAGGTGGAAACCAAATCGCTCAGGTCCTGCATGTATAATAACCAGTTTGTTGTACATACCACCTATCATAGCGGTACTGAATATATATCCTGTCCATGGAGCTACAGAAGCCAATCCCCCCCGGATGCTAACCATATCTTGCAACTGGCCGGTCTTTATTCCTCAGTATCCGGATATTCCAATCTGGAATATGGCCAGGGCAATACAGGCATGTACGCTATAAATGGATCTACCAAGGATGGTAACTACGGCGTTATGGGTGCTATCTCATGGTCTATGGAGATTTCATATGACAAACAACCTCCATCATCCCAGATCATGCAGTACTATAACTACAACAAGCCATCTATGATAGCCATGATCGAGTATGCTGGCTATGGCCTGGAAGGAACCGTCACCGACTCCATCACAGGAGAACCGATAGCTGGTGTTGTATTTGTCAACGACTTCTTGCCAACATTTACAGATTCAACAGCAGGAGATTATCATAAATACGTGCTTGCCGACACCTATGATATCACTATAGTAGCTAATGGATACATCTCAAAAACCATAAATGATATTGTTGTTCAGGAGCTTGCATCAACAGTAACTGATTTTCAGCTTGTGCCAAAAGACACTGCCAGACAGTATGTATACAGGTTCTCTTCCAGCCAGATACCGGGGAATAATGAAGCTGATGAAGGATTTACCTGGAAGGTCATTGGGGAACCTGACTTCGTCAATTATTCCATTGGAAGAGACGGTTGGGCTGTGCTGGATATGCAAAAAGCTATCCTCAATAAACCTGGCCCAGATATCAAAGTCTGGGAAGGTGACCTGAGTCCGGAAGGATTTGAACTGTATGCAGGCGAAACGATGGATGGCCCATGGACTTTCCTTGGTAGTGGCGAAGGGACTACAGAATTTGAACTGGATGCTGCCGGAGTAGCTGAGGTTCGCTTCCTGAAAATCGTTGATGATGGTGATGGTTCGGCCAGTGTTGATAATGCCGGCTTCGACCTTGATGCAATCAGCGATATGGAACATGTGTGGGGTGTTTATCTTATTATGCCAGACTATTATGTTGATGACTCAAATGGTAATGGCAATGGTCTTATCGATCCTGGTGAGACAGTAGATATCGTGATTACGATTTCTAATACAGGAAATGTCGACTCAGAAAATACCATCGGGACCCTCTCCACATCCTGCCAGTATGTGACAATCGATGAAGGAACTTATAATTACGGCACCATCATTCAAGGAGAAGATGCTACAGGAACATTCACAGTGACGGCTGACCCGGGCACACCTCCTGCCGAGCTTGCAGAGTTCACACTGGATATTACCGCTAATAACGGGCTATATCTGAATTCATATAACCTGGAATTTTATATTGGCCAGTTCCCAATCCTTATCATCGACCTGGATCAAAACCATAATTCCGGAACACAAATGGCTTCTTCGATACAGGACCTGGATGTTGAATTTGATATTGTTGCCACATTCCCGCAGAACTTAGCAATTTACAAATGCATTTTTGTCTGCCTGGGGATTTATGATGATAATACAGAGCTGACCTATTCACAGGGACAGGCACTTGCTGACTTTCTTAATCATAATGGATGCCTTTATATGGAAGGAGGAGATACCTGGGTATATGATGACCCAACACCTGTCCATCCAATGTTCCATATCAATGGTCTCAATGACGGTAGTGGCGACCTTGCTCTTCTTATGGGCCAGGATGGCAGCTTTGTAGCTGACATGACCTTCAATTATGGAGGTGATAACGCATATATTGACCGCATTGAAACAATATTCCCGGCATTTGAATTGTTCCGCAACCAGGTACCCAGCTACTGCAACGCTGTGGCTTATGATGAAGGTAGTTACAAAACGATAGGTTCATCATTTGAGTTTGGCGGCCTGACTGACGGGCAGTTTACCAAAGTAGATTATATGCGGGTAATCCTGGAATTTTTTGGTGGCCTCCTGACAGATATTGAAGAAATTGACAATGAGAAGAATATACCAGTCCATGCTTGTTATCCCAACCCATTTAATGATCATACGACCATTCGATTTGATCTGGTGAAGGATGAAAAAGTAAAATTAGAATTCTATAGCCTCAACGGACAACATATTCAAACCCTGCTGGATCAACAAATGGAAGCTGGACAGCACCAGTTCGACTGGACAGTTTCAAAGGACATTCCCGCAGGCATCTACATTTATAAACTGCAAGCCGGCGACCAGGTAGTGAATGGCAAACTGATATTACTAAAATAGTCTTATGAGAATTACTGTCCTTCTTTTCTTATTACTTGCTTTATCCTTTATGGCTCATGCTGATGGCTGGCGTAAAGGTGAAATGGAGGTCCAGGTAACGATTAGAGGGCATGAAGACCTTGACAGGGTGAAAAGCTTACATCTCAATGGCGATGCAGGAAGGGACTATGCCATCCTGTACGTCACTCCCGAAGAACTTCAAAAGATAAAGGAAGCAGGACTGGATTACAAGATCAGGATAGCTGACCTGAATGAGCATTACAGAGGCTTCTGGGAGCTGGATACAGTGTATCATACCTATGAAGAAATCATTGACTGGATGGACAGCCTGGAATTGCAGTATCCGGCAATCTGTAAAAAGTACTACTACGGGACTTCAGTCGGACTCAGGGAATTGTCTGCTTTAAAAATAAGTGACAGTGTTGAGCATAACCAGGCAGAACCGGAGATCGCATTTGATGGCGGTATTCATGGTGATGAGATTGGTGGAGCGGAAAACCTTATCCGCTTTGCCGACCACCTTTGTACCAACTATGGAACCGATCCTGATATCACCAGCTACATTGATAACCGGGAAATATGGATTTATCCTATGGTAAACCCTGACGGAAGGGTCTTTATGTCCCGTTATAATATGAATGGGGTTGATCTGAACCGTGACTGGGGCTATATGTGGGATGCTTGGGGTAATTCACCTGATGCTTATTCACAAATCGAGACCAGGGCATTAAGGGAATTCCTGACAGATCATCAATTTAGTATACATACAGCTTACCATAGCGGTCTGGAAATGATGCTCTATCCCTGGTACTACAGGGAAGATGACTGTCCGGACTATGATGCTATAGCCTATCTCGGACTGCAATATGCATTGCAATCTGGTTATACAAACCTGCCAAATTATTCAGGTTATACTGCCTATAACACGAACGGTACCGCAGCAGAAACCTATTATGGTATGATGGGTTCCTATGGCTTAACAATGGAGATCTCTGAAGACAAACAACCACCCGTTTCACAACTGATGTATTACTATAATGCTAATCTGGAGCCGATGCTTATGCTGCTTGAGAAAGGTGGATTTGGCATTGGAGGCCTGGTGAGTGATGCTATTAACGGAAACGCTGTGCAGGCAAGGATCTATGTGGAAGATTTCCTGCCAATCTACACTGATTCCATCCTTGGCGATTTTCACAAATTCCTGGTCCCCGGCGTGTATTCAATAAAAGCAGAGGCGAATGGTTATGAGCCGCAAGTCATGCAAAACGTGAACGTCTTCGAAGGTTCACTTACTGAAATAAACTTTTTACTAAATCCATTGGATTCAGCCAGGCAATACGCATACCGAATCATTTCATGCCAGATTCCAGGTAACAACTGGGAAGATGAAGGAAAAACATGGGAGGCACTGGGTGAGCCGGACAGCATAAATTATTCAATCGGTAAAGATGGCTGGATCGTAATTGATATGCAGAGGGCAGTCATCGATGAGCCTGGAAATGACATCAAGGTTTATGAAGGTGACGACTCACCTGAAGGGTATACAATTTACGGGGGAACTTCAATGGATGGCCCCTGGCAACTAATAGGCAATGCCTATGGAACCTGGGAATTTGATTTTAATGGTACAGGCCTGATATCTGCCCGTTATTTCAAGATCCAGGATGATGGTGGTGGACAAAATAATGGTCCTGATATAGGTTTCGACCTGGATGCCATCAGTGACCTGGAACATGCAGATGGTATAAACCTTGTATTGTCAGATATTTTAGTTGATGACTCTGTATTTAATAATAATGGGGTGATCGATGCTGGAGAAACCGTGGATCTACTAATTGAAATAGTAAACTATGGAGGCATAACTGCCGACAACATAAACGGATACCTCCAAACCTCATCCTCATATATCAATATCACACAGGCTAATAGCAATTTTGGCAGCCTGGCATCCACACAAAGTTCTATAGGATCTTTTGAAGTAGTTGCCGATGCTTCAACACCAATCGGTGAGCCTGTCATATTTCAACTTGAGCTCACTGCATCAGGTGGCAGCTATATTGACAACCTTGAATTTGAAATGATTATTGGCCGTTTCCCGGTTCTTATTATCGACCTGGATCAAAACACCAATTCAGGTACTGTTATGGAATCAGTGCTGGCAGATATGGATATTCCTTCTACATATCTTACCACAATGCCAGACGACCTGGAGCTGTATGAACTTGTATTTGTGTGCCTTGGCGTATATGGAAATGCCTATTCCCTAAGTGTTTCAGAGGGGCTAGAGCTGGCCGCTTACCTGAACAATGGTGGGAATATATACATGGAAGGTGGTGATACCTGGTATTTTGACGAACCAACACCTGTGCATCCTATGTTCAATATAGCAGGAATCCAGGATGGTAATGGTGATCTTGATTTCATGCTCAGTGTTGAAGGTACATTCGTCGAAGGGATGAATTACCAGTATGATGGTGATAATGCCAGCATCGACAGGATCATTCCTGTTGATGAGGCCTTTGTCCTGTTTTATAATCAGGTTCCCCTGTACTACACAAGTATTGCCAATGATGCAGGAAATTACAAAACCATCGGGTCCGTTTTTGAATTTGGAGGCTTGCAGGATGGTGCAGCTACTAAAGCAGAGCTGATGTATAAAATCCTTGAGTTTTTTGGGGATATTGTAACAAATACGAAGGAAAATCATATAAAAAGAAAGTTAAGCCTTACGGTTTATCCTAATCCAATAAAGAATCAAGCCACCATCTTATTCAACCTTAACCAATCGGAAAGGGTTGCGATCAGTATTTATAATTTGAATGGACAGAGAATTAGGAATTTATGTGATAGAGAATTCGCAGAAGGGGTACATAAATTACATTGGGATGGCACCAATCAATTTCAACAAAAGCTGCCTGCTGGAATTTACTTTGTCAAGATGCAGGTTGAAGGTGCTGTTCATACCCATAAAGTTGCTGTTATGGAATAATTTACATTACTATATATCATTATTTTTCGTATATTAGTGCAAATTTTTTTAAAAATCGTACCAAATTAATTTAGAACAAAACTAATCTCAAGCATTTAGCTATGAAAAAATTTACTTTCAATTCATTTGTGGCAGCTGCTTTTGCCATTTTCTTCTTAAGCTCTGCTCAGATCCTTGCCGATAACATTAAATATTCCGATAGTTGGGGCAAACAAGGATATAACTTAGTACAATCAAAGCAAACCGGGGTTAATGTTATCCACTCTATCAATGAGTTCACGCTTGACATGATGGAGATCAACGGTGAGCAAATGCATGTTCTGAGCATGCCGGGTGTTTTCCTTCAAAATAATGAAGGTGCCCCTAACCTTCCGGGTAATGGAAACCGTATTGCTATTCCAGAAGGATCTGTTCCTGTGCTGAATATCGTTTCTACACGCACAGAGGTATATAAAAATATTGAACTTGCACCTGCACCTAAAATCCCATGGGATGATGACAACAGTCCATTGGTTTATGCCAAAAACATGGAAATTTACGGACAGGATGCTTATTATCCAGCTCAGCCTGTGCAGATTTCTGAGATCCAGCAGATCAGGGGAGTTGATTTCGTGATGCTGGGTATCACGCCATTCCAGTACAATCCAGTAACTAAAGAGCTTATTGTTTATCGGGACATTGATGTTGAGATCAATTTTCTTGGCGGAACAGGCGTCTTCGGAGAAGAAAGGCTGAGAAGCCGCTGGTGGGATCCGATCATGCAAGATGCACTCCTCAATAGTGATGTCTTACCGGAAGTAGACTACAACTGGATGCACCAATCAGGCACCAGGTCAGGCGAAGAATGTGAATACATCATCATTTCTCCTGATGGAGCAGAGTTCCAGCAATGGGCTGATTCAATCAGGGACTGGAGGACAAAACAAGGAATTTTAACCAATGTGGTTACTTTAACTGAAGTGGGTAGTAATTCAACCGCAGCCATAGAAGCTTATATAAATAATGCCTATTATAACTGGAGCGTTGCTCCGGCAGCCTGTTTATTGCTTGGAGATTATGGAACTGGTATTACTAATTCCGTTATATCACCAATTTATAACAGCTACTGCGCATCAGATAATATCTATGCTGATGTTACCGGCAATCACATGCCGGATGTTGTCTTTGCCCGTATCACGGCAAATAACGCTGACCAGTTAGAAGTAATGGTTACCAAGTTCATCCATTATGAACGTAACCCGCCGACCAACCTGAGTTACTATGGTCATCCAATTACTGCGCTAGGCTGGCAGACTGAACGTTGGTTCCAGATCTGTTCTGAAGCTGTTGGGGGATTCTGGACGAACGAGCTCGGCAAATCTGTTGAGCGTATCAATGCCATCTATTCCGGAACACCCGGTAGTGTATGGTCAACTGCCCAGAATACTGCAACAGTAGTTGATGTATTCGGACCAAATGGAGAAGGCTATATCCCGGCTGCACCATCATCCTTAGGTGGCTGGACAGGTGGTAACGCAACCATGGTTAACAATGCCATCAACTCTGGAGCATTTATGATGATGCACAGGGACCATGGCAGTACAACAGGATGGGGAGAACCTGCTTATAACTCTTCAAGCATTAATGGCCTTGATAATGAAGACCTGGTCTTTGTTTTTTCAATTAACTGCCTGACAGGAAAATATAATATGGCAGGTGAATGTTTCGCTGAAAAATTCCATCGCTATACTAAAAATGGTTATAATTCAGGAGCTTTAGGCATTATTGCTGCTTCTGAAACATCATATTCATTCGTGAATGATACTTATGTCTGGGGTATGATGGATAATATGTGGCCAGATTTCCTTGGTGATTATACAACCACACCTGATTCAAGAGACGTTTTACCAGCATTTGGAAATGCAGCAGGGAAAATTTTCCTCGAGGCTTCAAGCTGGCCATATAATACCAGTAATAAGCAAGTTACTTATAATCTTTTCCATCATCATGGCGGAGCATTCCTCCAGGTGCACTATAATCTGCCACAGGCCATGACTGCAATACATGAGCCAATCATTCCGGTGGGCAGTAATACTTTTTCAGTTAGTGCCACACCTGGATCATTTATTGCTTTAACACATAATGGGGAGATATTGAGTACTGCAACTGGCGGTTTTGGAACAACTATGATGTCATTGCCATCATCACTTCAGATTGGTGACGAGGTGATCCTGACAATTACAAAACAAAACTATCTCAGGTATGAAGCAACAATGGAAGTCATGGATGTTCTGACTGCAGGATTCTCCGCTGATGCTACCACAACATGTGTTGACGAAGGTATTAATTTCACCGATGAAACAATAGGTACTCCAACCAGCTGGCTTTGGACTTTTGAAGGCGGCACACCTGAAACTTCAACAGAGCAAAACCCAAGCGGTATCATATTTGATACTGAAGGAGCCTATGATGTGACACTGGAAGTTACCAGCCCTTATTCAAATAACACAGAAGTAAAAGAAGACTATATCTCAAGTTTTGAGTATGCTGAGGCCAGTATTATCGTCGAGACTGAAAACGAGGAGGTTTGTGAAGGTGAAGAGGTAATGTTTACAGCAGTTTGCGAGAACGAGGGTGGAGGTCCGCTGATGACCTGGACAGTGAATGGAAATGTTGTTGGAGATAATAACGACACACTATTCTATTCAGGACTTACGGATCAGGATGTGGTTGCGTGTGAACTTACTTCATCAAGGCCTTGTTTGCTGGAAAACCCGGTAGCTTCAAATATTCTGACCATGACCGTCAGCGCTTATGTTGAGGTAAGTGTAAATATTGAAACTGAAACCCTGGAGATTTGTGATGGAGCCGAAACAATATTCACTGCTGTTCCACAAAATCCTGGTGGTGAGCCAACATATACCTGGATGCTTAACGGTAATATCGTCGGAGATAATACAGCAACCTATACCACTACAGAACTAACAGACCAGGATATTGTAACCTGTGAACTGAATTCTTCTGAAGTATGTACTAACGGTAACCCGGCAACTTCAAATTCACTAACAATGACTGTACTTGAAAGTACTGATGTCAGCCTTTCTGTAGGAGCTACCACAAGCGAAATTTGTGAGGGTGATGAAGTTACTTTCACAGCCACACCGGTTAATCCTGGTGAGGATCCAACTTATGAGTGGAAAGTTAATGGTGATGTCGTTGGAGATAACAGTACAACATACACCAGCTCTGCACTGACAGATGAGGATGTCGTTGCTTGTGAGATGGTCTCAAGCGAATTCTGCCCGGTACCTAATCCTGCAGTATCAAATGAGATCATGATGGATGTTACCATGTTACCGGTACAGGCTTCTGAGCCACAAGGACCCGATCATGTTGACTCTTACAGCACACCAAGTACCGATTATACAACTGCAGCAGTACAGGGAGCTACCTCCTACACATGGACGATTGACCCGGAAACAGCCGGAACAATCAATGTTCAGGATAATACCTGTACTGTAACATGGGATGTTGGATACACCGGAAGTGTTGCAATCAATGTGGCTGGAACCAACGATTGTGGTAACGGACCAGCATCAGGTAATTATGAAGTTACAGTAGAAAACAGCTTCGGTATTGAGGACTACCTTGGAAATATTGGAATCCAGGTTTATCCGAATCCAAGCCGTGGTAATTTTTATATTGAATTCTCAAGTGCTTCACCTGCTTCCGTAGATTATAAGATAATCAACTCATTGGGTGAGATCGTATATGCCAAACAAAACATCGTCGTCAATGGTCAATATAAAGAGACTCTTGACCTGAGCGGCTTTTCAGAAGGCATGTACTTCCTGATGATCAGTAATGAGGATCAGACAACACATAAGAGAATTATTATTCAGAAATAAATTAATTTGTTAACCTAAAATTTAATCCTATGAAAAGAGTATTCATGCTTGTCATTGTTACTATTTTCGCACAGGCACTGTTTTCCCAGGTCGTTCGCGACCAGGTTCCCAGAGTGCGGGTAGTAGTAGAGGAGGCCACAGACGTCACTGGTTGACCTTACTGTCCAAGCGCAGCACTAGGAGTTGCAGACTTGATAGCAAATGGTTTTCCTGTCGCGGTAATTTCATACCATGGCACTGACCCTTTTGGTAATAATGTTGCCTCAATCAGAAAATCGTTTTATGGCATCACCGGAAATCCAACCGTTGTATTTGATGGTGGGAATAATGTAGTGGGTGGTATTAGTGGTGGTAATATGTACTCGTATTACACTGGTCCGGTTACAGCCGCTGCTGCCATACCCTGTAATTTTGAAACAGAGATCTATGGTACTGGTAGCGCCGGTACTTATGATATCACCGCAATTATTCGGATGGTAGAACCATACTCAGGTGGTGATCTTGTATTTCACCTGGCAGTTACAGAATCAAATATTCCTTATTCATGGTATGGACTCACAGAAGTGGATCATGCCTGTCGTCTGATGGTCCCGGATGCTTATGGTACAACCCTGGATTTTTCAAATACAGATGAGATCGTTCTGAACCTGAACTTCTCACTGGAGCCAGGATGGGTTGCAGGTAATTGTGAAATTGTTCCATTCGTTCAGGATAATTCCAGCAGGGCGGTTTTGCAGGGTTCTATGACCCCGCTTATGTTTTTGCCTCCTCCGCCTCCTCCACTGGCAGCTGGTTTTACATCAGATC
Source organism: uncultured Bacteroidales bacterium (assembly GCA_963753055.1). Taxonomy (GTDB): domain Bacteria; phylum Bacteroidota; class Bacteroidia; order Bacteroidales; family B18-G4; genus JAUWGC01. The sequence goes on from CAVWAP010000009.1 coordinate 203,151, forward strand.
TCACTCAAGTATGTGAAGCCAGTGAGGTTCAGTACACTGATCTGTCAACTGGTAACCCCACAGGATGGAGTTGGGAATTTGAAGGTGGCGACCCTGCTACCTCAACAGAGGAAGACCCGATAGTTACATATAATACTGCAGGTACTTATGATGTAACCTTAACAGTAACAAAGGGTAGTGAAGACAGCACCATTGTGAGTGTAGATTACATGACTGTTAATGCATATCCGGAGGAGCCAACCATTACGCAGGAAGAAGATGACCTGGTTTCAAGTTCTGAAACAGGAAACCAGTGGTACTTAGAAGGTGAGATCATTCCTGATGCTACCAACCAGGTTTATACACCTACTCAGGGTGGTAACTATTCAGTAATGGTTACTGAGAATGGTTGCGGAACCATTTCGCAAGAATTTTACTTCTCATGGGTAGGAATTGGTGAAATTTACAGCCAGAAAGAACTGACTGTTTTCCCAAGCCCAAGCAAGGGATCATTCACTTTCAACCTGAGCACAGGCACACAGGAAACTGTAGACATGAAAATCTATAATTCCATGAATTCCATGGTTTATGAGGAAGAAGGTATTCGTATCAATGGACAATACCAGCGTACTATGAACCTTGGCGATCTGCCTAACGGAATGTATTTTATTGTGATTGAAGGATTGGAAAAGCATTATATCCAGAAAATCATTATCCAAAAATAAGAACCCGTATTCATGAAGAAAAACCACCTTTCTTTTGAGAGGTGGTTTTTTTATTTATACAGTGTATAAATTAATATCAGGACAACTATTTCATTGATGCAATTGTCTAACCTTTACCATATTATACTAACTTGCGCTGTTTTTCAGCGTATTAAATGAATTCCATAAAACCAAACCAGATATAATGAAAAAGTCATTTTCTATCCTTCTACTTGTTTTCTCCATTATTATTTCCCAGGCAGAAATCATTGAAAAAACCTACAAATTTCATTCGCACCAGATCGTTCAGGTTGGCGATCACCAGGTTATCCTTTTTGAAAACACATTACTGAGCGGACACGTTGGTGAACCATCACTTCCTTACTGTGCCGTTCAGCTATTACTCCCTCCCGGACATATCGCAAGCAATGTGGAATTTCTTGGAAAAGGATTAACTACCCTTGATGGACAATACCACTTATATCCACAACAATCCTCACGCCCTTTAAGTGAGGGTGGTTCAGGCGTTTTCCAGTTGAATGAAGGTATTTACAATAGCCTTGCAAAATATCCTGATGAACAAACAGGTAAGTTTGCCACTAATTTTATGAATGGATATGCCATTCTCTCAAGCACCTTTACACCGGTCAATTATATTCCCGGGACAGGTGAATTATCTTATTATAAAGAAGTTACTATCCGGATCACTACCCGTGAATCAATGGATGCTGATCTGGCTCTGGAAAATGGAAATGGACAACCCGGCATAAAAGAAAAAGTTCAAAGGTTTGTCCAAAACCCAGGATTAGTTAATAACTACAAGTTTGACAACGCCAAAACCGGTAACTACGATATCCTCATAATATCAACAGCTGCCTTTGAAAGCGATTTTGAAGACCTGCAGAATCTGTACCTCATCAGGGGCTATGAAAGCCAGTTTGCCTCGAGAGAAGACATTTCCACTACGATAACAGGCCAGGACGATCAGGAAAAAATAAGAAACTATATCATCCAGGAATACCAGGCTCACAATGTATCCTACGTAATTTTGGGTGGTGATGCCGAGCTTGTACCGTATCGTGGATTCTATTGTGCTGCTCAGTCCAGTACATTGTATGAAGATGATAACATCCCTGCCGACCTGTATTATTCAGCTCTTGACGGAACATGGAATGATGACGGCGACAACCTTTGGGGAGAAATCGGTGAAGATGATCTCCTTCCGGATATTGCCGTTGCCCGTTTGCCATTTTCAGATCTAACGGAACTCAACAAGATGCTGCACAAGACCATGGGCTACCAGGACAACCCGGTTCTGGGTCAAATGAATCATGTGTTGATGGCCGGAGAACACTTATATAATGACCCTCTCACCTGGGGAGCTGATTATCTGGACCTGCTCATCGGGGAACATAGTGACAATGGATACACCACAATAGGCATACCGGCTACTGATAGCATCTATGAACTTTACGACAGGGATGCATCCTGGGGACAGAGTGATATCATTGCCAGGATCAATGAAGGACGTTCCTTTGTTCATCACTCGGGACATTCCAATGCCACTTATACTATGCGGCTTTACATGTCAGACATTACTAATTCCAACTTTTCCCAGCTTAACGGTGTAGATCAGAACTACACACTCATTTATACTCATGGATGTATCTGTGGGGCCTTCGATGAAAGTGATTGTATAGCTGAAAAGATGCTTTATATCGATAACTTTGTCGTTGCCGGTGGATTCAATTCCAGGTATGGCTGGTTTAATGAAGGACAGACAGAAGGACCCTCAGCTCACCTGCACCGTGAATTTACAGACGCTCTGTATCACGAAAAGATAGACAGGATAGGTGCAACCCACATGGAATCCAAGATACAGACATCAACATGGGTGAATGCACCAGGCCAGCATGAAGAAGGGGCACTGCGCTGGTGCTTCTACGATTGCAATATCCTTGGAGATGCCGCCATGGCCATCTGGACTGCTGAACCAATTCCACTTGAGGCAGCATACCCCCAGAGCATAACCCTGGGTACTGATTCTATAGAGGTGACTATTACAAGCAATGGCACACCTGTGGACAACTTCAGGTGTACTTTCTTTAAAGACGATGTCTATTATGGTGTCGGTATAACCGACAGTCTGGGTAATGCTACTATCATGTTTGATCCCCAGATAACCTCTGTAGGAGATGCAGAACTGATCGTATCAGGATATAATTGCCTTCCGGTAACCTTTAATACTGCCATCGTACCCTCAGGATCACCATGGATAGTATATCATGACCATGATATGGAAGAGATCACGGGCAACAGCAACGGTCTGCCCGACTATGGAGAGTATGCATTCCTGAACTTAGGAATGGAGAATGTTGGTGACCAGGATGCTGACAATGTTACTGTCACCATCAGTACAGGTAACGAATATTTCACCATTGAAGACAGCACTGAGCTATATGGTTCAATTGCTGCCGGTACCACCAAGTTCATTTCTGAGGCTTTCACCTTTAATGTAGCGGATAATGCCCCGGACCAGGAAATGGTTGAATTAATTGTTGATGCGGATGACGGAAGCAAACAACTCTGGAGCTCAGGGTTCCAGATGACTTTGCTGGCACCAGTCCTTGAAATTGGGGATATAGTAGTGAAGGATACAATCGATGGAAACAGCAATGGATTTCTTGACCCGGGTGAGACAGCCATCATCAGGATCAACTCACTCAATACCGGACATAGTGATTGCCAGGATGCTATCGGAATATTGAGTAGCAACAATGCAGAGATCCAGATAACAGATACCCTGTTCAATATCGGATCCTTACCATATGATGCTTCAGTTGAAGCGGAGTTTGAAATAACTGTAGATGAGGAAGTATCAATTGGTACAGCTTTAAACTTTGATTATCTGCTGAAGAATGGCCATTATTCTGCTGAGGCAAGCTTTGTGCTGATGGTGGGATTGGTCGTTGAAGACTTTGAAACAGCGGGATTTAACTCCTTTGGATGGGAATTCTCAGGATCATTACCCTGGACCATCTGCGAAGATGATCCTTTTGAAGGATCATACTGCATGAAATCAGGAGCTATCGGAAGCAGCACTACTTCAGTAATCTCAATTAATATTGATGTGCTCAATGCTGGCGAACTCTCATTTTATAAGAAAGTATCGTCAGAGGAAGATTATGATTTTCTAAAATTCAAAATAGATAATAATGTGGTCGGGTCCTGGTCGGGTGAAGTCGATTGGAGCCCCGAGACTTATGCTGTTACTGCCGGGAACCATACTTTCTCATGGATCTATGAAAAAGATATTTACACGACAGGAGGTGAGGACTGCGCATGGGTAGATTACATCGTCTTCCCTCCTCATTCATCATCGGTAGGTTTATCTGACGGCAGGGATGTATCATTTCAGTCATCTGTTTTCCCGAATCCATTTAATGGTCAAGTTACGTTTCAGCTGGGGCTTTCATCCAGTTCAAGTGTCAATATTGATATATTCAATGCCTATGGGCAGCATATGGAACAAATCATGAACCATCCGGAATTACCTGAAGGCCATCATACATACAAGGTGAACTTACGATATCTTCCAGATGGTTTGTATTTCTGCAAATTCAGGATCAATGATGAGGTCTTTATACATAAAGTATTACATATCGAATAGAGATGCCAGTGTTAAAAAACTGGATAATATGCAGATTTAATCATATATTTGTTGGTTACAACAAAGAAATCGTTAAAACAAGTCAAAAAAATATACCCAGATAACTGATTGTTTAACAAATTAATTATATTATGAAAAATTACCATACTCTTTTATTTGCCAGGAGGGCGATGGCTCTCTTACTGGGACTTTTAATGTTCAGCTCGGTAACTGCGCAAAAGGTTAGTTACTCAGATAGCTGGTCAGAACACGGGTTCTCCATGACCAGGGGATCTGCAACAGGCGTTGAATTGATGTATTCCGTTAAAGAATTTACATTAACTGATATAGACATCAAAGGCGAGGCCATGAAACACCTGGCCATGCCTGGTAATTTCCTTCCTACTGATGAAGGTACACCAAACTTACCTGGAATGGGTCAATATATAGCCATTCCGCAAGGTGCCACACCCACATTTGAAATCACGGCTTCCAGGGTGGAATCTTTTAAAAACGTGAATATTTCTCCGGCACCTCGTATTCCAAAGGTTACTGATGAAGGACCACTGGTTTACAACAAGAACACAAAGATATACAGCAGGGATGCCTTCTATCCAAGCAACACTGTAACCCTTTCTCAAACATCTTCTGTAAGGGGTGTAGATGTGGTGATTATAGGTGTTACACCTTACCAGTATAATCCAGTAACGAAAGAACTGCTTGTTTACAGGGACCTGGAGGTGAAGGTAAACTTTGAAGGAGGTAATGGACAATTTGGAGACAATAAACATAGAAACCGCTGGTTTGAACCTATCCTTGATGATATCCTGATCAATTACAGCTCACTCCCAAAATTGGATTTTACAAAAAATGGAGGATCAGCCAACAGGGATGAAACAATTGATTATATCATCATCACACCTGATGATCCAGCATTTATAGCCTGGGGTGATTCATTGAAGTTGTTCAGGAACAGACAAGGAATTGCAACTGAGTGCTTTACAATTCCCGAAGTAGGTGGTAACGATGCAACTGCAATTGAAACATTTATCAATAATGCATACAACAACTGGAATACCGTTGCATGTCTGCTGATGGCAGATTGGGGTAATAACGGTAGCACAGGTAATACCATTACATCACCAAAATGGGGAGAGGGATCGTTTAATAACTATTGTGTTTCTGATAATATTTATGGAGATATTAACGGTGATGACCTGCCAGAAGTGGTTATGGCCAGGATGACTGCCCAGAACGAAACCCACCTGGAAACAATGGTAACCAAGGTATTAAACCATGAAAGAAATCCACCGACAGATCCTGGATATTATAATCATCCAATCACAGCGTTAGGCTGGCAAACGGAAAGATGGTTCCAGATCTGTTCTGAAACCGTAGGTGGGTATTTTAAACATGTCCAAGGAAAAGACCCTGTAAGGATCAATGAGATCTATTCAGGAACCCCAGGATCAGTATGGTCTACTAATGAAAACACCTCTATGGTTATTGACTATTTTGGACCAGCTGGTTTGGGATATATCCCTTTAACACCCGCTGAGCTTGGTGGCTGGAGTGGTGGTAACGCTTCAATGATCAATAATGCCATTAATGCAGGTTCATTTATGCTGCAACACCGTGACCATGGTTATGAATATGGCTGGGGAGAACCGGATTACAGCAACGGTGACATCGATGGTTTAACCAACACCGATCTCTGTTTTATCTTCTCCATTAACTGTCTGACAGGTAAATATGATATTTCAGGTGAGTGCTTTACTGAAAAATTCCATCGCTATACTTATAATGGAGAAAACTCAGGTGCAAATGGACTAACCGCAGCATCAGAAGTCTCTTATTCTTTTGTTAACGATACTTATGTTTGGGGTGTGTTTGACAACATGTGGCCGGATTTCATGCCTGACTACCAGGAGCCGCCAATACCAAGAGGATTGCTGCCTGCTTTTGGAAATGCAGGTGGTAAGTTTTTCCTTGAATTTTCTAACTGGCCTAGTATTCCACAATATAAAGCTGTAACCCAACACTTGTTCCATCACCATGGGGATGCTTTCCAGACACTGTATTCAGAAGTGCCTCAGAACCTGACAGTGATACATGATGATGTCCTGCTGGCAGGGCTTGAGACATTCTCAGTACAGGCTGATGACGGAGCATTTATCGCTTTATCAGTTGATGGACAGATAATTGGTACAGCTGATGCCACGGGTGGTTCTGTCGATATTGCTATCACGGCACAGTATCCTCCAGCGGTAGTAGATATTGTTGTTACAAAGACAAATTACTACAGGTATGAATCCAAGATTGGTGTTATCCCACCTACCGGGCCATACGTAATCAAAGAAGATTTTACATTTAATGATGAAGCAGGAAATGGTGACGGTGAACTGGATTATGGTGAATCAATCCTTTTATCACTGGGCATGAAGAATGTAGGAATTGAAGATGGCGAAAATGTTGTTGTCACGATAAGTTCAGAAGACGATTATGTTAGCTTTACTACCTACAATACCGACTATGGAACAGTACCTGCCGGCGAGGTGGTTACCGTGACTGATGGTTTTGCATTTGATGTTGGTGGTGATGTTCCGGATCTGCATACAATTATCTTCAACGTGGAAGCCACTGATGGTAACGATACATGGAACAGTGCTTTCAGTGCTATGGCCCATGCACCTCACCTGCAGTTCGTATCTACTGAAATAGATGATTCGCAGGGAAATGGTAATGGCAGGGTTGATCCTGGCGAGACAGTCAATGTGATCGTCACTGTTACAAATACAGGATCTGCCGACGCATATACTGTCATGGGAGAGATGTTAAATACTGATCCATATATCACGATTAATTCAGATCCTCAGGAGTTTGGAGATGTTGCCAATGGTGCCATGGCGGAACAAAGCTTTAGCATCACTGCTTTGCCAATAGCCCCTCCGGGATATAGTGCAACATGTACTATAGAGTTTACAGGCTTTGGAGGCCTTGAAGCTGAAGGTCAGTTTAACATTATCATAGGCCGTATGCCAGCATTGGTGATCGATTTGGACAAGTCCAATGTGCCTTCAGGAACACAGATCCAGCAAGCCATTCAGGATTTAGGCATTTCTGTTGAATACACAAATGTATTCCCGGAAGAACTTGGCAACTACTCTACAATCTTTGTTTGCCTGGGTGTTTATAGTGACAACACCAAGCTCCTTGATGATCAGGGACAGCTGCTTGCTGATTACCTTGATAATGGCGGATATCTCTATATGGAAGGTGGTGATACATGGTTCTACGACCCTGAAACACCAGTTCATCCTTACTTTAATATTCATGGTATTTCTGATGGAGGTAACGACCTGTCCACAATTATTGGAAAGGATGCAACTTTTACGGAAGGTATGACCTATAGCTATGCCGGTGACAATAACTGGATTGACTATATCGAGCCTGAAGCAGGATCTGATGCATTTACTGTATTCAGCAATGCTCCCACGTTGTTTGATTGTGCTGTAGCCTTTGTAGGATCAAACTACAAGACTATTGGTTCATCATTTGAGTTCGGTGGACTATCCAACGGCTCGTATACAAAGATGGATCTGATGGAGAAATATCTGAGCTTCTTCAACCTGGAAAAACTTCCGGAAGCTCCTCCGGCACCAACTGGCCCGCCTCAGGTATGCCAGAACTCTAACAACACTGGATTTACAACCACCAGCGTTGCTGGTGCAACAATGTATGTATGGCTTTCTGATCCACCTGAAGCAACAGAATTGACCTATGGTGAAGATACAGTTGCCTACGTGCAGTGGAGCGAAACTTTCAATGGAACTGCCCAGTTGAGTGTATGTGCATTAAACAGCTCAGGGCTCGGACCAGAATCTGAAAGTATTGATGTTGCTGTTAATCAGATGCCGACAGCCATTATCTCTGGTAGTGGGACAATCTGTGAAGGTGAGAGTATTGATCTAACTGTTGAACTTACTGGAGCCGGTCCATGGACTATCACTACCATGGGTGGCACACAACAGATCGATATCCCATCATCACCCTACCAGATATCAGTCAGCCCAACAGAAACTATGGATGTAACCATCAATACTGTGGAAGATAACATAGGCTGCTTTAATATTGGCGAAGGAAGTGCTCCTGTAACAGTAGAAGCCCTGCCAATCGCTCCGGAAACACCAACTGGAGCAGATGCCGTCAACAGTGATACAAATCCGACTTCAGATTATACCACAACCGTGACTCCTAATACAACTGACCATGTATGGATGATTACACCATCAACGGCCGGAACACTGGTTATGAACAATAACAGCTGTACAGTCACCTGGACACCAGGATTTAATGGTGTTGCCCAATTGACGGTGCAGGGAGTTAATGATTGCGGAGAAGGTCCGGCATCTACCTCCTTTGATATATCTGTTGAAAGTTCGTTCGGTATTTCAGAAAACAGCATCGGTATCGGTGTATCTGTCTTCCCGAACCCATCAGAGGGAGTCTGTAATATAGAATTGAATTCAGGTAATAAGCAGGAAGTTAATATCAAGGTAATGAATGCCCTTGGCTTCCCTGTCTTCACTGCTCAAAACCTCTCTTTCGAAGGTACTTACAAAGGTACTCTCGACCTTTCAGATCAGGCCGAAGGCTTGTACTTCCTGATCATTGAAAACGATAAGGGCGTATATTACAAGAAGCTGATTGTAAAATAACCGTATTTTTCATGATAATCAGGGATTCCATCCCGTAGGATGGAATCCCTTTTTTTATATATCATATTTTATTTAAAACCATTCCAAATAGCCTGATATACAACTATTAAGTATTTCAAAATGTCTTATGATATAGTATATTTGTATTTATTATGCCATGGCATAAATAAAACTTAATCAGTAGCTTCTAAAATTTGTAGTAAAAACCAATTAATCATGAAAACAATAAAATTCTACTTTCTGTCAATCGCTTTACTCCTGGCAGCAGCCACTTACGGACAGCAAAACTGGGTTCCAATCAGCAGTGATACACCTCAAAATCCAGTGGTTACAGTAATTGAGCAAAACACCAATAATGTCATTATTGACGTTGAGATCCCTGGCATGTATGTTACACCAGTGGAGGTAAATGGTACAATATACCAGCGAATTGAACTTTATAGCTGGCAAACGACAAAAGATATTGGTAAACCGGAGCTTCCCATGATCAATGAGATCATTGGTATGCCATCCGGAAAGAAAATTAAAGCTTCTATCATGTCTTTAGCTACAACCTTATTGGAGGATTATAATATCTTTCCATTTCAAACCCCGAGTAAGGATGTCGCAGGTGGACAAAGTGATGAGTTTGTCATTGATAAGGCTTTCTACAAACAGTCAACAAGCTATCCTGCTTCAAATGTATCAGTTGACAAGCCAGGTATCTGGAGGGATGTTAAAATCTCAGGCCTGCATGTCACCCCTTTTATATATAACCCTGCTCAGCTATCCCTTGAGGTGATCCACAGGCTAAGGATTAAAGTTGAATTTTATGATATTGATACAGAAGTTACCGTGAACAGAAGTAAAGATCTGAACCACCCTATTTTTAAGATGTATGCTTCCAAAATCCTTAATTTTGAATCACTTGGATATACAATGAATAATCGCGACAGCGATGACATCAAGTACCTCATCATCACCAATACGAATCCATTAAGTACACTGGAGTCATTCATTGACTGGAAGAACAGGCAGGGCTTCAGGGTTGAAGTCAGGACAATGGAAGCCGGCTTTAATACCCCCCAGGACTTTAAAGATTATATTGGGCAATTATATACTTCCGATAACCTGGAGTATGTACTGATGGTGGGTGATGCCTATCCTAATGGCGGAAATAATCCGGGTGACCCGGATGATGTTCCAATGTTCTGGTGGCAACCATCCGGTGAGGACGGATCCTATTCAGATACATGGTACGTTTGCCTGGATGGTCCGGACGATCACTTTGCAGACCTGGCCATTGGCCGCTTCACTTATGATAATCTTGATGAATTAGCATTGCAGCTTGACAAGACGCTGGATTTCTACAAGGAGCCCGACTCAGAAACAAACTGGGCAGAAAATACTATCCTGGTTGCTCATGAGGAACAGTATCCAGCGAAGTATACACAATGTAAAAATGAAATTGAGAACTACTCCTACGCTCTCCAAATCCCGATATTTGAAGAGTGTTATGGCGGAGCAGGTGCCTCTAACCAGGATATCATTGATTACATAAATGCTAATTCCTGCGGTATATTCAACTACCGCGGGCATGGCAGTGCAACAGAATTCTGGCAATGGTGCCCTTCCGGTAGCTTTACTAACGCTCATATCCAGCAGCTCACTAATCAAGACAGGCTGTTTGTATTGTTTGATGTATGTTGTGATAACATGGATATTGTAGCCTTTGCCGGCGATTGCCTCTGTGAATCTTTCATGAAATCACCGGTGGCCTCTGTAGCCATCAATGGAGCAATTATACCTTCCTATACTATCCCTAATCATGATTATGACAAGGAAATGTATAAGGCTGTTTTTGAAGAAGGAATTTATAATATAGGTTATGTGACCAACTATGCCAATATCACAGTGGTAAATAATCACGGTACTATCGGCCGGTCAAACGTAAGAACCTATCTATGGCTGGGAGATGCCTCGATAGAACCATGGACACTACAGCCTATGGATCTTATTGTTGACCACCTGCCTACCCTGTTCCTGGGTACAGACGAATTTAATGTAGAAGTTGAAAACAGCTCAGGCCCGGTAGAGGGTGCCAGGGTATGTCTCACAAATGATGACCTCTCTGTTTATGCCTTAGGCTTTACAGATGCTACGGGAGAGGTAGTCCTGGACCTTGGCGGACCTGTTTTAGATCCTGGGACAGCTACTATTACAGTATCTTACCATAATCACCTCCCGTATCAAATGGATATTCCAATTATCCCTGCACAGGGACCATACATTGTCTTTACAGATTATGATATTGATGATGCAACAGGTAACAATAATGGGTTTGCTGATTTCGGTGAGCAAATCAATCTGGATGTCACACTTGAGAATATTGGACTGGATACAGCCATGCAGGTAGTGACCACAATTACAGCTATTGATGATTACCTTACCATCCTTGATAGTGTGCATGAGTGGGGTATGATACCTGGTAATTCATTTGTAGTTGCAGATAGCGCTTTCTCAATGGATATTGCCTTAGATGCACCTGATCAGCATGTTGTCAGTTTTGACATGATCATCGAGGACCTCAACTCTGACCAGGTATGGATAGAAGATTTTGACCTGTTGCTGAATGCTCCTGTGCTGGACATCCTGGAAATGGTGATAGATGACAGCCAGAACGGAAATAACAACGGCAGGCTGGATCCGGGAGAGAATGCAATTATTAAAGTAAAAAATAAGAATACAGGGCATTGTCCGGCTGAAAACACTGTAGCCAGCATTGAGACAATGAGCCAGTACCTTACGATGCATAATACCGTGGATACGATTGCAACCCTGGGCTTGCTTGGATATAAATATGCTGAATTTGAAGTTGATGTCGACCCGGATGCACCAAATGGAGTGGTGTTCGCAGAATTTGACTACCTGCTTTGTTCCGGCATTTTCGAAGAAGAAAAATCATTCACACGTAAGATCGGACTCCTGGTGGAAGACTGGGAAACAGGTGACTTCACCTCTTTCAACTGGCAGCATAGCGGTGACCAACCCTGGGAAATCACAATGCTGTTCCCCTATGAGGGTCAGTACCATGCTCGCTCAGCAGATATCAATGATTCAGAAACGAGTGTATTATCCTTATCAATGGAGATCATGACAGCTGACACTATTTATTTCTGGAGAAAAGTATCTTCTCAGGCCAGCGATGAATTGAAATTCTATATCGATAATGACCTGATGGGAAACTGGTCAGGTATTGGCAGCTATGCAGAAGAGAAATACAGGGTTGAGACAGGTACTCACACATTCAAATGGGTTTACCAAAAGAATTCAAGCGGTTCATCAGGTAGTGATGCAGCATGGATTGATTTTATCATCATGCCACCAAGGATGACCCTAACCTGCTACGCAGGGCCGGATGCCTCTATATGTGCTGGCGATGAATACCAGTGTCATGGAGCCGCAACCGACTGGGATGAAATTCTGTGGACCAGCTCCGGTACCGGAACATTTGATGATCCGACAATCCTGGAACCAGTTTATACACCAAGTGCAGACGATATTGCCAATGGTTCAGTGGAGCTAACCATCACTGTAGAAAACACAGATGGTACAGCTGATGATGAAATGATGCTGGCTATTCTGGATGTGCCTGCAGTACCCGAAACACCAGATGGACCTGATTATGTTGACCTGATGGTGACTACATCTTCTGACTACACAATTGCAACTGTACCTTATGCCAATGAATATTCATGGCATATTGACCCACTTGAGGCAGGAACTATCAGTGGTAATACAAATACCGGTAATGTTCAATGGAATCTGTCCTACCTTGGCAGTGCCATGATCAGTGTAATGGCTATCAACGATTGTGGTGATAGCGAATACTCAGAAGAATACCAGGTGACTGTTGATAATACAACAGGTATACACGAACTGGTGGATGGCATTGATGTGCATATCTATCCCAATCCAAGCATGGGAACTTTTATGATCGACCTGAACTCAGGATCAGAACAGAGTATAGAAATAAGGGTGTTTAATGCACTTGGTGATGTTGTATATACAGCTTCTAATGTTCAATTCAGTGGCAAACTAACAAAAACACTGGATTTTAACAGCTTTGCAGAAGGTATGTACTTCCTTCAAATAAACACCCATAATAAGCTATTAACCAAGAAACTAATCATCAATAGATAAGTAGAAAAGATTATCACACATCATCCAAATTAAGCTTAGCAATGAAAAAGACAATATTCCTTGCAATCCTGTTGTTTGCCAGTATTCATTTATTCAGCAACAGTTGGATATCAATTTCATCAAGTCAACCAGCTCCGGCTAAAGTAGAGCTCATTTCATCCAATGTGCAGCAAACCGTAATAAAAGTTTCATTGGATGGTTTCTACTTCAATGAAGTGCAGACACCCAGAGGCCAGGCTTTCACCGTGAGCGTGGACAATGCCACGACCTTGTTGATTGGCAGTGCCCCCGATTTACCCAAGGTGGTTACTTCAATAATTATCCCTGACCTAGCAGGGATGGATGTTGAAGTAATATCATCCAAATTCACTGAATATAGCAATATGGAAATTGCCCCATCTAAAGGCAATTTCACCAGGGATATTGATCCCGCAACTGTTCCGTATACCTATGGGGCTGTTTACGAGGATGATGCGTTCTTCCCAGGAGACCTGGCCACCCTGAGAGACCCTTACATCATAAGGGATTATCGAGGCCAGACTATACTGATCAACCCATTTCAATACAATCCTGTGACTAAAGTGCTCAGGGTGTTTGATGAGATTACTGTTAAGGTTTACAAGGTTAATAATATTGGCTTGAACCCCTTGAACAGAACCAAGGATTTCACAAGCGTTGTACAGGAATTTAGTAGCATTTATAACAACCACTTTATTAATGCTAATTCCACTAAGTATGACCCGGTGGGTGATATCGGCAACATGTTGATTATTGCTTATGATGATTTTATCCCGGCAATTCAACCATTTGTTGACTGGAAAACGAAAATTGGAGTTCCTGTTGAAGTAGTAGATGTAGCTACAATCGGAGGTTCAGCTGCTATTAAGAGCTACATTGCCAATTATTATAATAATAATGGGCTGACTTTCGTACTGCTGGTCGGTGATGCGGAGCAGGTTCCCTCATCCTATGCCAGCGGCGATTCTGACAATGATTATAGTTATATTGTTGGTAACGACCATTATCCTGATTTGTTTGTGGGTCGTTTTTCTGCCCAGAATACTGACCATGTTGATATCCAGGTGGCCAGGACGATTGAATATGAATTAAACCCTGATATGAATTTCGACTGGTTTACACGTGCAATTGGTATTGCCAGTAGCCAGGGAACAGGAGATGACAATGAGTATGACTATGAGCACATCAGGAACATTAATACTGACCTGCTGAACTTTACATATACTTATGCAGCCGAGTTGTTCGACGGCAGCCAGGGAGGTAATGATGCACCAGGTAACCCAACTCCTGCTATGGTGGCCTCAGAAGTCAATTCCGGTTCAACAATCATCAATTATTGTGGACATGGAAGCACTAATGCCTGGAGTTCATCCGGATTTTCCAGTGGTGACGTCAGTAACCTGGTGAATGAACATATGTGGCCGTTTATCTGGTCAGTAGCCTGTGTAAACGGTAACTTCGTTGGTGGTAGCTGTTTTGCTGAAGCATGGTTACGCGCAGAGAATAATGGTGTACCTACAGGTGCCGTTGCAACATTAATGTCGACGATCAACCAGAGCTGGAACCCACCAATGTGTGCCCAGGATGAGATGGTGGATATACTTGTGGAATCATACGCCAATAATATTAAAAGGTCATTCGGCGGCCTCTCGATGAATGGCTGCATGCAGATGAATGATGAATACGGTTCAGCAGGCTGGGAGATGACCGATACATGGAATTGCTTTGGTGATCCATCAGTGATGGTAAGAACAGCGATGCCCCAGGTCATGACTGCCAGCTATCTGCCACAAATTTTCATTGGTTCAACTTCTTTCACTGTAAACGCCAGCGCAGAGGGCGGATTGGTTTGCCTGACACTTGATGGAGAGATTATCGCCACTGAGTTTATTGTAAATGGTACTGCCACATTGCAGTTTGAAGAAATTACAGAACCATGCGTAGTCGACCTGGCAATTACCGGTTTTAATTTTATTCCACATATAGACCAGGTTTCGGCAATGCCTGGAAATACTCCTTATGTATTGTACCAGGATCATGATATCATCGATACTGCAGGTAATAGCAATGGATTTATTGACTATGGCGAATTGGTGGGATTCACAATTGACCTTAAAAACTTCGGAGGTGTAGATGCAAATGATGTGGAAGTGACGATTAGCATCATCGATGAATACATCACACTCATAGATTCTACAGAAAATTATGGCCTTATACCAGCCGGACAAGTAGTGTCTGTTCCAGGGGCATTTACATTCCAGGCAGCAGCCAGCTCACCGGATGAGCACAGTTTCCTGGTCGAGATCACAGCTAAAGATGAGAATGATTCGACCTGGTTCAGTACCGTAGAAGAAGCAACTTATGCACCCATCATAAACATTGGCCATATGATTATTGATGATGCTGCAACAGGAAATAACAATGGACGCCTTGATCCTGGAGAAACTGCAATCATTAAAGTAAAGAATTTCAATAGCGGGCATTGTCCTGCAAACAACGCTTTAGCAACAATATATTCTGAATGCCATTATCTCGAATTTGATAATACAACAGCCAGCCTTGGAACATTAGGATTGCTGGGACATATCTATGCAGAATTCACAGTGAATGTGGATCCTGAAACACCTAATGGCGTGATATTGGCTGAGTTTGACTATACCCTGACTTCAGGTGAATTTATTGAAGAAAATTCCTTCATCCGTAAGATAGGACTGATTGTGGAAGATTGGGAAACAGGAGGTTTCAGTAGTTTTGAATGGCAACAAGGTGGACATCAGCCATGGGAAATTACCATGCTATATCCTTACGAAGGCATGTACCACGCCAAGTCTGGAGATATCGATGATTCACAATCAAGTGAGTTGTCATTGTTTCTGGAGATCATGACTGCTGATACAATCTATTTCTGGAGAAAAATTTCATCTCAATCTGGTGATAAATTAAAATTCTATATTGATAACAACCTGCAAGGGGAATGGACAGGTACTGAGACTTATTCACAGGAGAAATTCAGGGTTGAAACAGGAAATCATACATTCAGATGGGTATACCAGAAAAATTCTAGCGGTTCATCAGGTAGTGATGCGGCCTTTCTTGATTATATCATCATGCCACCTATCATGACCCTTACATGTTATGCCGGACCGAATGACATGATCTGCTCCGGTGAAGACTACCAATGCCAGGGTGAAGCCACCGACTGGGTCTCCGTGGAATGGAGCACATCCGGTAACGGCACCTTTAACAATACTTACATCCTGGACCCTGTGTATACACCAAGCACAGCTGATCTTGAGGCAGGGAATGTGGAACTTATGCTAGTTGCAACAGATGATGAAGGTGGTACAGTCGATGATGAAATGACACTGACTTTCAATACCATACCAGAATCACCAGCTATACCGCAGGGGCCTGATTACATCGACGTATGGGCTACTCCGGAATCCGAATACGCTATTGACCCGGTTGAAAATGCCACAGCATATCTCTGGACAATCGATCCGGCTGAGGCAGGCAGTATCAGTGGTACAAATATTACCGGTACAGTACAATGGAATAATACGTATTGGGGAACTGCCAGTATTGCTGTTAAAGCTATTAACCAATGCGGTCAAAGTGATTTTTCAGAAAGCATTGAGGTGATTGTTGATAATACAGTGGGATTAGCAGAATTACCTGATAACCTGGATATAGCAATTTACCCAAATCCAAATAATGGTGAATTTATTGTGAACTTTAACTCCTCTGGAACACATAATCTGAATGTGATCATCTATAATACATTGGGTAAAGTGGCTTATTCCAGATCTGGAATCCAGTTCAGCGGAAAACATACAGATCATATTAATCTTGATGATTTACCAGAAGGCTTATACTTCCTTGTTGTTGAAGGAAAGGATATTTACATGGCCAATAAGATCATCATAAGAAAATAACAAAACCATGAAAGCAATTCAGTTAATACCGGTCAGAGCTACTTTAACCGGTTTTTGGATCGTATTGTTCAGTCTCACACTGTCTGTTAATGCCCAAGACCTCCAGTTCAATACAACAGGGCAGACCAGGTTAGAAGTAGATGAGAATACATATCTGAAGTTTACAGCCTCAAATGCACTGGCTGGTATCCAAACTTCCATCATAAACACTGAGCAAGGTGAGTTTACACGACTTTTTATTCCTGAGTATGTCAGGAACATGGATTATGGTCATCCGGAGCTACCGGTATTGAGAAAACTTATTGAGATTCCACTGGGAGCTTCACCAAAGATCAACATTGTTTCCTCCGAGTATATTGAATTAAGCTTACATGAATACGGCTTGCCAGACAAATTGTATCCCTGTCAACCGCCCCGGTCGAAGAGCCAGGATGAACATGACCTTGTATATGATGCTTCAGCTTACCAGGTGGATGCTTATAATACCAATCCTATGGTAACTGTTGATGTTCTGGGTATCATGAGGAATATTCGCCTTGGACGTCTGAACATATCTCCGGTGCAATACAATCCCGTGAGCCATACGCTCAAAGTTTTCAAGGAAATCACCTTTGAGATTGTGTCTGAAGGTGCAGATATTGAGCAAACAATGGAGCTTAAGCATCGCTATGCTTCACCATACTTTGAAGGCCTTCATAAGAGATTAATTAATTACCAGCCCCTGAGCAACCGTGAGAATTTTATGCGGTACCCGGTTAAATATGTGATTATCTCAGCCAGGATGTTTGAAAGCCAATTGCAACCCCTTATTGAATGGAAGAAATTGAAAGGATTCACTGTGATTGAGGCTTATACGGACCAGGCAAATGTGGGCCTTACAACATTGTCGATAAGGTCATATATCGACAGTCTGTACAATGCAGGTACTGCCGATGATCCTGCTCCTTCTTTCGTCCTGTTTGTTGGAGACATATTGCAATTGCCGACCTGGGAGAATGGTAATGGTGAAACTGACAGGCTCTACTGTGAGTTCACAAGTGATTTAATGCCTGAAATCTATTATGGCAGGTTTTCGGCACAAACCGTTGAACAGTTGCAGCCACAGATTGATAAGACTTTACAATATGAAAAATATACAATGCCCGATCCGGATTACCTGAATGAGGTTGTTATGGTAGCGGGTGTAGATGCAGGGCATGGGTACGACTGGGCCAATGGTCAGATAAACTATGGAACAATCAACTATTTCAATGAGGATCATGGGATCACATCACATACTTATCTGTATCCTGAGTCCGGAAGCTCAAGTGCGGCAATTATACAAGACATTAGCAACGGGGTGACATATGGTAACTATACAGCTCATTGCAGTCCACAGGGATGGGGAGATCCATCATTTACCATTGGTGACATCGCCACACTGGAAAATGAGGATATGTATGGCCTGCTGGTTGGCAATTGTTGTTCTTCAAGCGAATATGCTGTAAACGAATGCTTTGGAGAAGCTATTGTCCGGGCTGAAAATAAAGGAGCCGTTGGTTATATCGGTGCTTCCAACAGCACCTATTGGGATGAAGATTATTATTGGGGTGTTGGTGTTGGTACCATCTCTCAAAACCCTCCACCATATGAAGAAACAGGATTAGGAATGTACGACAGGGCTTTTCATGACCATGGTGAAGAATTTGGAGAGTGGTATGTGTCGCAGGATGAAATGGTATTCGCCGGCAACCTTGCAGTCATGGAAGGGTCTCCATCATCCGCTGAATATTACTGGGATATTTATAATGTCCTTGGTGATCCTTCTTTGATGGTGTATTTTTCAGAACCTCCTGAGATGGCAGTCAGTTATCCGGAGTTACTTCCTTTGGGTTCTACTGCGTTCACCGTTACAACGGAACCATATGCCTATGTTGCTTTATCACTTGATGGAGAGCTGCTTGCTGCAGCATTAGCTGACGATAGCGGGATAGCGGAATTAACAATGGAACCTGTCTATACAGCTGGTATCGGGGATGTTGTGGTAACGAAACAGAATGGACAACCATACTTTGGTACAGTGGTCATTACCAATCCCACAGGTCCCTACCTGATCCTTAATGACAACACCATAAACGACTCCCTGGGAAATAATAATGGGTTTGCCGATTATGGTGAGATGGTTTATCTGAATATTGCCCTGGAAAATCTTGGCGGGGCAGATGCTTTAAACACTACGGCAACGCTAATAGGAAGTGATCCTTATATCACCGTTAGTGATGATTATCAGGAGATCGGGACTATCCTTTCTCAATCGATTTTATGGAATAATAATGCTTTTGCATTTGAAGTGGAGGATGTGATCCCAGATCAGCATGTAATTGATTTTGAGCTTGAAATAGAAAGTGTTGAAAAGGAAACCTGGACCCAGGAGTTTACCATAACACTTAACGCACCTGTTCTCAGCATTCTTGGAATCACCATTGACGACAGCCAATTTGGTGATGGTAATGGCAGGTTGGATCCTGGTGAAACTGCTGATATTAAGATTTCAAATAGGAATACAGGGCATTGTCCCTCAGAATTCGCAATTGCAAGCTTAGCTTCATACAATGCTTATCTGACCTTTGATAATACAACAGATACTGTTGGATCACTAGGTTTGCTGGGTTCCAAAAATGCTGTTTTCAGGGTCCATGTTGACCCTGAAACACCTAACGGATCCATCCTGATCGATCTGGAATATAATATAATTGCAGGTCCTTACAATGCATCACAAGTCTTCACAAAACGAATCGGGCTATTATATGAGGATTGGGAGACAGGAGATTTCACAAAATTCGAATGGGTCCTTGATGGAGACCAGCCCTGGGAAATCACCCATGTATTTCCTTATGAAGGCATTTATAGTGCTAAATCCGGATTGATAAATGATGGAGAAACAAGCGAACTGTCCTTAACGCTGGAGGTCATGGTGCCCGACAGCATTACATTTATTCGTAAAGTCTCTTCTGAAAGTTTTGATAAGCTTTGTTTTTTCATTGATAATGATATGCTGGCAGATTGGTCAGGGACAACCACAAGCTGGACCAGGGAGAGTTTTGCCGTTAATCCCGGCTGGCATACCTTTAAATGGATTTACCAGAAGAATGCATCTGGTGGCATAGGCCAGGACTGTGCATGGTTGGATTATATCACCATGCCATCGATCATGGCACTGACTTGCTATGCTGGCCCCGATGATGATATCTGCAAGGATGAAACCTTTCAGTGTAGCGGTGAAGCAACCGACTGGGTTTCCGTGGGATGGAGCACTTCCGGTACCGGTACCTTTAACAATAATTTCATCCTGGACCCTGTGTATACACCAAGTACGGCTGACCTCGAAGCAGGAATTGTAGAACTTACATTGGTAGCAAGCGATGATGAGGGCAGTACCGTTGATGATGAAATGATGCTGTCATTCATCGAAGCACCCGCAGCACCAGACCAACCAGAAGGACCAACCTATATCGATGTACTGCTTACTCCGGTATCAGAATATACAATTGGCTCTTTAGATAATGCCACATCATACCTTTGGGCAATCGATCCTGCTGAGGCAGGCAGTATCAGTGGTACAAGCATTACCGGTACAGTACTATGGAACACTTCTTACTGGGGTACTGCTTATATTTCCGCAAAAGCCATTAATCAATGCGGTGAGAGTGATTTCTCAGAAAGTATTGAGGTGACTGTTGATAATACGGTTGGCATACCTGAGAGCACTGAGGATCTTTATACAGTCATCTATCCGAATCCTTTCACAGATAACCTTCACCTCAGATATCAGATATCAGATACCAGATATCTGATATGTGATTTATTTTCAATTGTTGGAGTTAGGATTGATAGATTGCTGGAAGAGGAGCAAAGTGCTGGAATTTATGACATGGATATTGATTTGAGTAATTTACCTGAAGGAATTTACTTTATCAGGGTTCAGGCTGGTAATGATGTTTCTATAAGCAAGATAGTTAAAATCAAATAACACCTTTTGAACAGAGGAACAGAGGAGTGTTGATTTAAGATATGATCTTAGATTTCAAATCCTCTGTTCCTTTGTTCAAACCATCAGACTGCAGCCCCGCACATCACTAAAATCAACTCTTCCAAGTACTTCGAAGGAGCCGTCAGGATGTATACGGCCGAGGTCCTGTGTGGCAATGAAGGAGCAGGAATAGATATTGGCCAGGTCGATGATATTTATTGGCCCTGTCTTGCCCACCTGCAAAAAAGCAAACGGATCGTGAAGGTCCCTCACCATAACCCGCATCCAGGGAGGAGTGCGAAAATGGCCGTTCCCCATTGAATAGGCCTGGGATAGCAATTCAGTCATGCCATATTCACTATAGATCTCTTTCACTCCAAAACCTTCACATAATAATTGATGTAGCTCTTCGCGGATCATTTCAGTCCTTCTTCCTTTCATACCGCCAGTTTCTATGACGATCAGCTCCGGATAATTCACCGTTCTGCTTTCTATAAGATCAAGGAGAGCATAAGTAACACCAAGTAGGATTACTTTCTTCTCCGGAGCTGCCTTTTCCAGATTATCAAGAAGCTGATCATATTGATCCAGGTAAAAACCACTATGCTCATCCTCAGTTAACCGAATAAGTTCATTAACCATAAATACCAATGATGAATCCTTACGATCGAGGTAAGAAGGAAGAAGTGCCAGGATGCTGTATTGCCGCGGGTCCCCAAAAAACAAATTAAAGCAATTGAGAAAACTTTTCTTGTAAAGGCTGGCATCTGCCACAGGATGCTTGCCTGGCGCGCTTCCCGTGGTACCACTGCTATGAAAGATCAACTCTGGTGAATGCTGATCCCAAATAATGTCATGACTCTTATACAACTCTATTGGCAGAAAGGGGACCTGTTCTATCAATTGAATGGCATTGACATCAAAACTCAGTTGATCTATATAATTTTTATAAACCTGGTTATGCTGATATTGCAGGTGAAATATTTTTAGCGCTTGATCGTTAAAAGTATTGTAATCAGTGATCTTAAAGATGTTTTCAGCGATGGTGTTTTTCAATTGCTTTGCCTGTTAATGGTTTTTAACTAATTTTACTTCCGATCACTTATGAAACTATATCCAAAAATATACTTATTTCTAATATTGATCCTGTCGATCGTGTTGACTTCGTGCAATAAGCGTGAAGATTTTTCAGAGATCCCTGCATTGGAATATGAAAGCTTTGTGATTCTTTACAATCCGGACCTCGGCATTTACGACAGGGGAGTGATCTCCGTAAATTATACGGATGGGGACGGTGATATCGGCCTTGCCCAGGGAGATACTTTCTCTCCTTATAATCCCGACAACCGTTATTATTATAATTTCATAATAACATATTTTGAAGTACAAAACGGGGAAGTCCTTGAGGTCCCTCTGCTGAGCTATAATCCCTCAACCCAGGAATACGATACTGTTTCTTTAAGTGCCAGAATCCCCATGCTAACACCATCAGGGAGAAATAAAGCCATCAAAGGTAACATCAAGGATACTATCTTTATTTACAATTTCAACTCCGACTTTGATACGGTGAGATTCAGTGCCATTCTCGTCGACCGTGCACTTCATGAAAGCAATGAAGTTTTTACACCCTTTGTAATCCGCGAATAGCAAAAAACTATGAGAAATTATTTACTATTACCTATAATCGCTATGATCTTGCTATCCGTTGCAGGATGCAAATCGACCAAAGTAGCTAATCAGGAAAATGCAACAATAACAAAATCGGGTGAAGGCCCGCAAAGCACTTCCCCTGACAATTCAGCCCTTTTCATTGATGCTAATAAACAAAAGATCCTGGGGAACTTTGCTAAAGCTGAGCAATTATACCAGCAATGCCTGGTGATAAACCCCAATGATGCTGCATCAATGTATGAGCTGGCACGCCTATACCGCTCTCAAAGAGAAATTGAACCAGCCATCCAATACGCTGAAAAAGCGTCTTCAACTGATCCTGAAAACATTTATTACCAGGTTCTTCTCTCAAACCTATATAAGCAGAATAATCAATTTGAAGAGTCCATTGCAGTACAGCTGGGGATAATTGAAAGATATCCGGACAATTACGAGTACTATTATGAACTTGCAATAACTTATCTGTTCGCCGGACAGTACGAAGAAGCCATCGACATCTATAACCAGCTGGAAGAAAAGATGGGTGTTACAGAGGAGATATCAATCCAGAAACAAAAGATTTATTTATTACAGAACGAACCGGAAAAAGCCATTAAAGAGCTTACCAAGCTTATTGAAGCGTTTCCCGGCAATGAGAAGTATTATTCCATGCTGGCTGAGCTATACCTGGCCAATGGCAAAGACAAGCAAGCATTGAATGCTTATATGAAAGTGCTTGAGCTTGATCCTGAGAATGCATACATACATATCTCCCTGGCCGATTACTACAGGAAAAGAGATGACAGGGAACAGTCATTCGAGCACCTGAAACTGGGCTTTGCCAACCCTAGTCTGGACATTGATACTAAAATCAATATTTTGTTGGCTTACTATACAGTATCCGAGTTCTATGAAGATTTGAAAGATGAAGGATTTGCCTTGTCAGAGATATTGATTGCTACTCATCCTGATGATCCCAAAGCCTATTCCATTCATGCTGACCTGCTTTATCGCGATAAACGCTTTGAAGAAGCCAGGGATGAGTTTCGGATGGTCATTGCTATCGACAGCAGCAGATACGTTGTCTGGGAACAATTGCTGTTTACCGAAGCAGAACTTGAAGATTATGATGCCATGTTGGATGAAAGTACCAGGGCTATGGATTTA
Organism: uncultured Bacteroidales bacterium; assembly: GCA_963753055.1. GTDB lineage: Bacteria > Bacteroidota > Bacteroidia > Bacteroidales > B18-G4 > JAUWGC01. The sequence goes on from CAVWAP010000009.1 coordinate 227,162, forward strand.
TTTCCAAACCAGCCCCTGCCCTACCTGTTTTCATCTGTAGCAAATTTCCAAAAAGAGAATTATGAAGAGTCCATTGAGCTACTTGAAAGAGGCAAGAAATTCGTAATTGGCAATGATGCATTGTTGGCACAATTCTATGCTTACCTTGGCGATGCTTATCACCAAACAAAACAGGATGAGAAAGCATTTAATGTTTATGACAAAACCCTCAAGATTGACCCGGATAACTCAATTGTACTTAACAACTATGCTTATTACCTGTCACTGGAGAACCGTGACCTTGAAAAAGCCCTGGAGATGGCAAAGAAAGCAGTAGCGTTGGATCCGGATAACAGCAGCAACCAGGATACCTACGGATGGGTCTTATATAAGCTGAAGCGCTATGAAGAAGCGGAAGTATGGATACAGAAGTCTATCCAGAACCATACAGAAGAGAATGCGGAAGTGCTTGAGCATTACGGTGATGTATTGTACCAGCTCGGGCGCGCTGATGAGGCGTTGGAATACTGGAAGAGGGCTGCTAAAGGAAATGGTGAAGCATCTGAATTCCTGGAAAAAAAGATTGAAGACCAAAAACTTTATGAATAAACCCAAATCGATGGTTGCCAGACCACAGTGCACCTTAAAATGTAAAAATATCTTGCCTGGATTGCTTCTTATTGCAAGCCTGAGCCTTTTAATTTCTTGCAAATCCACCAAAAGCACCTATAAACAACCTATTAAGGAAGAAGGCCCTGATTACCTGTTTGAACAACTCAGTAAAAATGAATTACATTTCGACTGGTTTATGGCAAAGTTCAAGACAGACTATAAACATGGGAAGAAAACTACTGAGTTCAAAGGGCAAATCAGGATCAGGAAGGACAGTGTTATTTGGGTTACTTTCACTCCATTGCTGGGAATTGAAGCTGCTCGTCTAATGATCACAACTGATTCCGTGAAGTTTATGGACCGCATGAACAAAATTTATTTTGTTGGGGATTATCAGTTCGTGAATAATTACCTTAATACCACTGTTGATTTTGACATTCTGCAGGCCTTGGTCATAGGTAATGATTTTCAATTTTACGAAAAGACAAAATTCAGGGCGTCAATCGATAATCTTGAATACAGATTATCAACTGCCGGCAGACACAAGCTCAAAAAATACGTAAAGGAATCCGATATTCCTCCACAGGTTTACATCCAGACAATTTGGCTGGATCCTGAAACCTTTAAGATCTCAAAGGTATCAATCAAGGAAATCCAGAAGGAGAATAAGAAATTAGATGCCTATTATGGCGATTTCCAGGAAGTTGAAGGCCAGTTATATCCATTTGCTATGCTTTTTGAATTATCTAAGAATATTGAAGAGAAAATTGATGTGGATATCAAATGCACCAAGATTAGGATCAATGAACCCTTGAACTTCCCGTTTAACATCCCTGAAAAATATGAGCGTGTCTATTAATGATGAAAGCAACACATAATATCGCTACTATCTTTCTTCGAATTGCATTGCTGGTCTTTATGACTATGGTATGTGTTCATGGATTTGCTCAAAAAAATAAGAATCAGCTTGAAGCCGATAAAAAGCAACTTGAGAGGGATATCGAGTATACCAACACGCTGCTCAGCCAGACCAGGAAGGTCAGGGAGTCATCACTGAATGAACTTATCATCCTCAATAACCAGATCAGGAAACGAGAGCTGCTGATCATCAACATCAATGATGAAATAAAGTTTTTCGATCGGCAGATTGCCAGTAATAATGACAGTATCAGAAAATTGACTTCATCCCTGGAGAAACTAAAAGAGGAATATGCAAGGATGATCTACTATTCTTTCAAGAATAAGAGTACATATGACCGGCTTATGTTTATCTTTTCTGCAGACGACTTTAACCAGGCCTATCGCCGTCTTAAGTATTTTCAGCAATACAGTACATACCGCAGGACACAGGTTAAACTAATCCAGGATACACAATTAGAGTTGGATAGGAAGATAAAAGAATATGAAACTCAAATAGCTGAAAGAGAGTCTCTTGTTCTTGAGTTAAAAGCAGAAAACGATGCACTAACCCAGAAGAAAGCTAGTAAAAACAATAGTGTTATTCAGCTTAGCAGGAAGGAAAAGGACCTGAAGAAAGAACTCCGCGATAAGCAGCAGGCAGCAGCGAAACTAGAGCAGTCGATCAAAGACATCATTGCAGAAGAGATCAGGCTGGCAGAGGAGAGGGCTAAAAGAGAGACTTCAATGAAAAAGACAGAGGATATGGCGCTTACCCCTGTTGAGTATGAATTGTCGACCAATTTTGCCAACAATAAAGGCAAGCTTCCCTGGCCTTCTGCCCGTGGTATAGTCTCCAGTACTTATGGAGAACACCCACATCCGGTACTCAAACATGTTAAAGTGAAAAACAATGGTATTAATATCCTCACAACTGAAGGAGAAAATGCCAGGGCAATATTTGAAGGTAAAGTAACCCGGATAATGGCAGTTCCAAATTACAACACGGTCGTCATCATCCGACATGGTGAATATCTTACTGTTTATTCAAACCTGAGTGAAGTGTTTGTCAAGAATGGTGAGGATGTAGCTACCATGCAGGCCATTGGAAAGATCTATACTGATCCCTCAGAATCCAAGACAGAGCTGCATTTCGAAATATGGAAAGCCAAGACTTTACAGAACCCTTCATTCTGGCTTGCCCGGAAACAATGATAAGGTATTATTCAATTTTAACAATCTTGTGCAGAGAAACATCAGCACCGGCCTGAACCCTGATAACATACACTCCAGGAACCAAATCACTAACATCAACCTCAATTTCATGTTCCCCTGGCAGCTTTTCTTCCTCCATAATTCTCCGAATCTTACTTCCCGAAATATCAAATAAATCAAATATCAGATATCTAGAACCTGTTCCGAGCGAAGTCGAGGAATCATGAATCAGATATCTCAAGCGCACATCGCTTGAGCAGGGGTTGGGATATACCTTAATGGATCCTTCCATAATATTATCTTCCAGGACCCCCGCAGGTTCCAGAACGGTCAATTTAACTTCAATTAGCACCTTATCACCCCGTATATTCATAGCTTCAATCCCTGACAGGTATATTCCAGGGTCTAGGCCCACAGCATTGAAAGTAGCAGTAAGATTTACTGAACCATTTGCAGGGATGATTCCGGAAGAAGGTTCAAGGCTCAGCCAATCTGTGCCAGGGTGAATAGTGGCTTCATAACCCAATTCCAGGTCAGCAAAACTGATCAGCTCAAATGTTACAGCATCGATTGAATCCTGTAATAAAGATACTTTCAGTGAGTCAGTGTAAGATTCCAAAACAGGTGTCAGCAGCAACTCAATTGCATTGTTCACATTTAATCTTCCACCGGATACTGTTGAGTCGACAAGACTTGGTATTTCTTCAGTACTTTGCAACATGTAATGTTTTAATAACAGGGATACGGTGGCAAGGTTATTATGGTATGATTCCAGGAAGGCAGGCTCTGCCGCAGCATACATCAGGGCTATAGAGCCTGATATCTGTGGAGCTGACATTGAAGTACCGGTCTTATACCCATAGGTATTTCCCTGACGTGTCGAATAAATATTCTTGCCAGGTGCTCCCAGGTCAATAGATACCGGACCCCATCCTGATGCAAGGTATTTTTCATCCTTCATATCCGTATTAGTAACCGTGATCAGGTAATCACTTTCAAATGCTGTTGGTATATCACCCACTTCATCAACATTAACATTCCTGTTGGCTGTGGCACCTGAGCTAAGCACTCCAATCTGGCCCAAAGAATCATACATGGATCCCCAGACAGGGTAATTTTCGGGTTGTCCGTAGTCGACCCCAAAAGAGCAATTCGTAACGACAATATATGCTCCCAGCACACCATTTGTTTCATTATACTTTGCCCGTTGGGCATAAACATAGCCGTATGCTTCCACTACTATTGACTCGGTCGTTGAAGATCCCAACACGGGAAGTATCTTTGCATCCCAGTTAATGCCTGTTACACCAAGGCCATTATTCCCGATAGCACCTGCAATGCCGGCAACATGCGTACCATGGTCTTTAGAAATGATGGTTCCGGTGCTTGAATATGCATTCCAACCCCGGTAATCATCAACAAAACCATTGTTGTCATCATCAATACCATTCATGGGAATTTCATGATAATTTTCCCAGTAGTCTATGTCATCATGCCCCAGGTCGAAGCCATCATCAATGATTGCGATGATTATGGTGTCGCCAAGTGATGAGATACCACCGGTAGTAATATCCCAGGCGTCTGTTGCATCAATGTCGGCGTCCACCACTCCATTAAGCTGACCGGTATTCTTAAGTGCCCACTGATCAGGGAAACTAGGATCATCAGGTTCTGTTTCCCGTAGCTCTATATAATGATTGAATTGAGCCTGGTGCACGAGATCATGCCTTTTGACCTCATTCAATAATTGAAACTCCGAAACTGACTTATAATCAAACTCAAAAAGACTGATGCCCATCCTTTCAGAAAGCACCTTGACCACTTTCATGCCAGAGCCTTGAAACGACTTTTCGAAAAGCTGTGTGGCTTGTGATAACCCATCTGTCCCTGATATCTTTAGCTGAACAATAAATTGCCCTGGTACATGATCCTCCATGGGCGCTTCCGGGATGCCAGAACCAAAGCCAAGGAGGGATAATAAAAGAACAATGAGAAGTAGCTTTTTCATATTAATAAAGGTTACATCATTCAATTTAATAGAATCATTTTCCTGGTCACAACCTGCTTATCACTTACAAGTCTGTATAAATAGATCCCACCAGGAAGTCCATGATTGCCCGGGTTAAAGTGGATTATATGGGTGCCGCTGGTGTATTCTTTATCATGAGCAAGGTCCTGTACCAACTGTCCATTCAAATTATAGATGCCCAAGCTTATCCTACTATCCCGCTGAAGTGTAAATGATATGCTTGTGTTATCACTGAAAGGATTAGGGTAATTATATGTTGATGTCAGACTTTGCTCCGGTTTAAATTCTTCAATACCAATAGTTGACAGGTGAATATCAAAAAAGAAGAGTATCTGCTCCATCAGATTTACCTTGGAGGAAGTGTCATCCAGCAGGTGTCCGAATTCAATTACACAGCCTATTGTTTTGTAATCGCCAGCATCATAAGCTACTGCACAAGAAAGGCTATCAGCCCTGTTTTGAAGTATATCATATGCAGGAGGAACAGGCACAAGCGAGTAATAATTAAATGGGGGGTTTGCTAAATTTTCAAAAGCCATTCCCTCTGTGAATGTGCTGTCAATACCCTGAACGATATAATACATCGCCGGAATATTATCAATATCAATATTGAACATGCTCTGAAGAGGAGTTTGTACGTCATCGCGCCAGGTCCTTCTGCTTTCAAGGTAGATCTTACCACCATCACCCAGGTAATCGGCCAGGAAAGTGCCTTCTTCAACAGATAGTTCATAAAAATTCAATTGCATTCCCAGGGCAAGGAAGACAGACTGGTAATTTGCCAGTGAACCTGGGATAACCCTGGTGTAATCAGCATAGATCTCAAGTTCATTAAGCGCCTCCAGCATTCCAGGTCCAGAATCGTGCTGTGGGTCAAGGTCGATGATCAGAACCGGCTTTTTGCCAACCATGATCTGTACGGTATCGGTTTTTTGGATGCCTGAACCATCATTGATCTTTAAAAGAAACTTAGATTCAAACCCATGCAGTGTCAGAGGTGATGCAAACACTTCATAACTTCGCGCTGTTGTCAGGCCGGCATGAATATCTCCATAAGAGATCACAGGGTTCCCTTCAACACTTACAAAATTATTCAATGAGACTAATTCAGCGCTTACATCAATGGCAGCAGCACGGCCACTGTTACTGATCCGAATGATGAGATCAGCATATTCATTCGGATCCAGCCGTCCGTTGTTTCCATCATCGACCTGCACATCAGCAAACTGGATTGCAGGTGCCTTCGTTTTTGTTATTATCAGCCTTTCTCTTTCACCGGCAGAGCTCATGATCTTATTCTCCAGAATAATGGCATGTCCATCAGGTATTAAAGGACTCGTTGTAAATCGAAATGCTCCTGAAGCAGATTTTGTCTCACCAGGGGAAAGGGTTTCAAATCCTTGTACGCCATCAGTTATTGTAATGAATTCATCGTCACTGGTAATGGAGACATTAACATTTACTAAAGGCTGTGGACTAATATTCTTGATCGAATAATCAATCAGCACATCATTCCCCTGCTGAATACTGGTATCCCCATTCACATCAAATGTGTATGATGTAACTATTAAATCTGACAATTGATAGGAGCGGAAGGCCTTCATATTGTTCTGATCACTGGCCACCACATGGATGTCGTAGATAGTTGAAGAATCATCAGCAAGTATCTCTAATAGCCCTTCTTCACTGATTGATATTTGCGTAGGTGATGGATGATAAATAAATTCTTCGACCGTATTTGCCTTTATTAGCCTGGGATCCGGGATATCCAGGATATGATAATCAATAGCATTACCGTTTGAGATACCACCTGCCCAATCTACAGTTCCTGAATACTCAATTCCATTATAGTACATCTTTATATTCCCATCCGCTTCAAGTTTTAAAGCAAAATTGAGCTCAGAATTTCCATCCTGGTCCTTGATTGATGTTTTCCATCGGAATATTACATAGTCTTCATTGGCTTCGTACCACAATCCATCATCATAAGATGAGTAATGGATCAGGCTCTTGCTTTTAAATGGGGCAATCGCTTTAATATGTTTGAAGAAATATGACTCAAGCTTCATGTATGGCCAATGGTTGATGACCTCATCAAAAAAGACATAGCCGAGGGCATTCACCCTGACAGTATCATATAACTCGCCAAAGAATGGAAATTGAAAATCGAGCCCTATGGTAAAAATGCTATCATACTGCGCATTTGGAACCAGCTGCTGCCCTGTAATATTCGGAAATTCTTCCTGGCCTGTATTTTGACTGTATTTGTTTCGTAGTTTCCAGGTGTATGGCGCAACTCCTCCACTTGCATCCAGCTGTGCCTGGTATGGCTGGGATGCCGTGAAAGCCGGAAGTGATCCGGTGCTTATTTCAGGACGGCTAAAATTAACCGTTGCAGGAATGCTTAGAACAGTCACACCATTATTAACCAATTGGACACTACCACCCTGGTATGGGATCTCGTTTATGCCAGATGTGTAGTCGATCAGTGAAAATTCTATGATTTCACCTGTTCCTTCACCCTCAGGATCGTTCTCATAAACCTGTAGAAAGAAATTGGCTGCTTTGCCGGACTCGACATAACTTAACAAGGGGGTGATGTCCAGCCCAAACTCAATGATCTTACATGCTTCCATAGTATCACAGCCCTGCATCGGCATTTTACTGCCTTGAAACTGGAAAATGGAAAAATCATAGAAATTGGTTGGATAGCCGATGCTGGCATCAGATGAAACGCCGGTCCTGACACGAATCATGTTCCTGGCATTATGTTTTAGCTTGACTTTCATCGTCAACATGGGATCATAAATCTCCTTTGTCTTAATAATATGGACAACATTGCTCCAGATCCCACCCTGGTCAATTGGAGCTGCCAATGTCCGGTACATCATATAGCAATAACCTGAATCAGCCCATTGGTCTCCGTAACTGTTGACAAATTTTACACCACCTATCTCCCAATCCTGCATGTCAATTATTCCATCTCCGGTAATATCTTCATCGTTGGTATACCTGGTATCACCATTATAATCAAAGCGGATTGAATCGTTCCAACCCACTATGGTCATACCGTGCAGCGCCTCAGGACAAAACCCAACCATTACAAGCTTCCCTTCTTCCGGGGTCCCATCAGGCAAACTGGTATAATTCCAGGGGCTGCAGGCAATGAAATTGGCAACACCACCAACAGGCAATCCGTCAAGATGATCGTAAAGCCAGTGTTTTAATGTCAAAAGTCCATCTTCCGTATTTACAGGAATTGCAAAAATGCCTTCAATTCTGTTCTGCATGGCATGATAATATTTATCATAGCCTGTCATCCAGCGTTCTCCTCCACCTGTATAAAAACCATCATAATCTACCAGATTCGGTGTCCCATTGCGGAAAAGCACATCGTGGGTATGTAAATAATTTACACCAAACCAACCATGACCACCATTCATAAAATTCCAGGCAAAATGAGTTGTATATTGATTCTCTGGTAATGCAGATGATACTTCTCGCTTACAGTTGATCTCATAGGTAAAGCCATATGCTATGCTTGATGCCTGCATGCAATTGGGGTACACGATCTGGCTGAATATGGGACGTAAGTATTGACTCCCGCTATTATCATGAATAACAGGCAAATCCCTTCCTCTAAAATGATCTGGCAATTCAAGAACAGGCAATTTACTCAGATATATCGAATCCTGGATGGTGAGAGGATGATTGTTCCGGAAGATAGTTTTATAATCAATCTGTTCTCTCTCCTGCGAAAGGACAAATAATGGAGTTGTAAGTAGCACTAGTAGGAATAGCTTTTTCATGGTATATAATTATTCATAAAACGGGTGACAAGATATCTATTTACAGTGAGATAAACAAGATAGAACCAGTAAATGGCATGTTTAGATAAGTAAGCGGTAATATCATGTCAAAAAAAAAGTCCCGACCGAAGCCGGGACTAATGCACCCAATGTTTAACTAACATAAAATTACTATAGAAGCTTGAAATGAAACTTAGCGTTATACGCTTTTCCTATGGTAACAGAGCCATCTTTCAACCTGATATTCTCAAGTTTCGAGATGATATATTGATTCAATTCCTGATCAGAGGAATTGATTGATAATACTTGCATAAATCCATCTTCTTTATATGTAAAGCTTATGACCACAAGGTCTTGCTTTTGATCGTCCTGTGCAAACTTAGGATATTGCAATTCATTATACATGGAATTCCTGGTATCGGTCGGGATGCGGTTATTAATAACATTATTAGCATCTACTACTACGACCTCGCTCGCTTTGGCGAACTCAGTATTCAAACTATTAAATATATCTTGCTGTGTAATCTCTGTTTTTACTTTTGCTTCAGCTTTCTTAGCTTTCTTTCCTTTGTTTCCTGCTACTGAAATGCTGGCACATAAGATCAGAGTTAATGCCAGTGTTGCTATTTTATATGTTTTCATGATATCAAGGTTTTAACCGTTTAACTTTATAGGTTCTGCTATTATATCATCTAATTCTATGCCAAACAATATAACATCCTGTTTTTCTGTACATTATAAATTAGAATTATTCTAAAATAATATTGAAAAGTGTCCACTGCTAAACAAAAATGTACGCTAACGAACAGGAATTCAAAGAACCATTTCTTTAATGATTAGACGGTTGCCCAGGAATTTCGTTACATGGAAGAGTGTTAAGGAATAGTTAAATTTTATTACCTGCGACTACTATGACATATTCTCCTTTGATGACTTCATCGTCCAATAATGACCTGATCTCTTCCAGTGAGCCCCTGAGGGTCCGTTCATGGATCTTGGTCAATTCCTTGGAAACAGAAGCCTGCCTGTCAGGCCCAAAATGTTCAATAAACTGATCAATGGCTTTGATCAGCCGGTAGGGGGATTCATAAAACACTATTGTATAAGGTTGCTGGCTGAGCCACTCAAGCTTGCTCTTACGGCCTTTTTTATGAGGGAGGAAGCCTTCGAAAATAAAACGATCATTAGGGATACCTGAAACTACCAGGGCTGGCACAAAAGCTGTTGGGCCCGGCAGGCATTCAATCTCTATACCATTTGTGATACATTCCCTGACCAGGAGGTAGCCAGGATCAGAAATGGCTGGTGTGCCTGCATCGCTCACCAGGGCAATTTCTTCTCCCGCTGAAAGTCTTTCAACAATGCCCTTAACGGCTTTGTGTTCATTAAACTGATGGTGAGAAGTTAATTTTGTATTTATTTCAAATTTATTGAGGAGGAAGCTTGTCTTTCTTGTATCCTCAGCAAGGATAAGGTCAACACTTTTTAAGATATCAATAGCCCGCTGGGTCATGTCCCCCAGGTTTCCAATAGGTGTGGGAACCAGGTAAAGTTTCGACATGCTTATTATTTATGAATATTTCTTATCAATATATTCAGTAAACCTGAGGAACGGCTCCGTATCAACGGTCCACTGATATTTCTCTTTCAATGCCAGCAGTTTGATTTCAGCTTTATCTTTCGAACCGGCAATATTCAGCTGATCCACAGCTTCATTATATTCCAGGACATTATTATTGAACAATTCCTTGATAAATACGAATTTATCATTGAGCCTGATAGCCGTTTTCAGGTCCTGGATCACCGATTTTGTGATCTTCGCTGCCACGGTCCTGTCATCTCCCGCCATAAATTTCTCAGCAAGTGTAACGCCATTATCTTTGGGGTCCTCAACCTCTAAAGGCTTTTCAATAACCGGTTCTGGCTCCTCCATTACTTCCTCCACCGCGTCTTCCACAATCTCTCTTTTCTCTTCTCTCTTCTCTCTTTTCTCTTCTCTCTTCTCTCTTTTCTCTTCTCTCTTCTCTCTTTTCTCTTCTCCTCCGGGTTCAACCTCGCTTACGAGGTCATAAATGGTTCTCAGCTTTTCTTTAATCAGGTCAATCTCCAGCCGGGAAGGATGTTCATTAAACCTGTTATAACTTCGCTCAAGGTCGGCGATCATCTTTTCAAGCTCTGACAATATGGAATTACTGCTCATATTCAACAAATCCCTTTTATTAATACTGATTATTACTAAATTTGTATGAATAACGAATAAAGATAAAAAAGATTGAGTTGAGACGGTAAATGTTCCTGGAAAAGACAAAAAATCACTCTAAAAGCGGCTGGATAGAAGTAATCTGCGGGTCTATGTTTTCTGGTAAAACAGAGGAATTGATCCGTCGCCTTCGCCGCGCTATCATAGCCAAGCAAAAGGTTGAGATCTTCAAACCTATTATTGACACCCGCTATGATGTGAACCGCGTTGTCTCTCATGATGAGACCTCTATTCAATCAACACCTGTGCAGACAGCCTCACAGATACTCCTGCTCGCCAACGATTTTGATGTTGTGGGAATCGATGAAGCCCAGTTTTTCGACATGGAACTGGCCAATGTAGCCAACCAGCTGGCCCACTCGGGCATCCGGGTGATCGTTGCAGGTCTGGACATGGATTATCTTGGTAACCCATTTGGTCCCATCCCTTCTCTCCTGGCAACTGCTGAGTATGTGACCAAGGTTCATGCTATCTGCATTGAATGTGGAGAACTTGCTAATTATTCCTACCGTAAAGTGATGGATGATGACCTGGTCGTGCTGGGGGAGAAAGATGCATATGAACCACTCTGCAGAAGGCATTTTGAGGAAAAAATGAGTGAAAAACCCCTGAAATGATAAGATCATTTCTTCAGTTCCTTCGATTTTCGTAATATTGCAAAGATTTTTTAAACCATAAAAATATGATGAAAAGAACAGTAATATTTATTATCGCTATCATGATGGTATCAGCATCACTTATAGCACAGGACAGCAAACAAGGAGAAACTATGTTTACAATTAAAACGGAATACGGCAATATCGTTTGTAAATTATATAACGACACCCCCATGCACAGGGACAACTTTATTAAGCTTGTGGAAGAAGGATGGTATGAAGGCTCTAACTTTCATCGTGTCATCAAAGGCTTTATGATACAGGGCGGACACAATGCAGAAGGCAATGTTGATCCAGGTTACACTATCCCGGCAGAATTCAGGCCAAATCATTTCCATAAAAAAGGAGTGATCTCTGCAGCCAGGATGGGCGACCAGGTTAACCCACAGAAAAACTCTTCAGGTTGCCAATTTTATATTGTGCAGGGCAGGCGTTATGGTGCCGATGAAATGAAGGCTATCGAATCCAGAACCAAGTATCCTTATACAGATGAACAGATCAAGGCTTACTCCTCCGACGGAGGAACACCTCACCTGGATGGTGCCTATACCGTTTTTGGAGAAGTGATCAGTGGATTGGATGTAGTCGACCAGATAGCCAATGTGCCAACGACAAAGCCAGGGGATGTACCTCAGCAGGAAATAGAGTTCTCCATAGAAATCATTAAGTAGTAAAATCATTGCTATCGCAGGCACGTGAAAGACAAGATCAATCAGCTTAAGGAAGCCATAAACGCCCGGGTATTGTCAACCAGGGAAGATCTGGAAGCTTTCAGGATTGAATTCCTAAGTAAGAAAGGCTCAATCCCGGATTTGTTTGCTGATTTCAAGAATGTGCCGCATGAACACCGGAAGGAGATCGGACAGCTGATCAATGAGCTTAAGACACGCGCCCAGGATATTATAAACGAAGCTAGGGAGAAACTGGAATCAGGCCGGCAGGCAAGCACGACAGATATAGATCTGACCAGGCCTGGCAATGAATTCCAGTTAGGCTCAAGACACCCGATATCTATTGTCCGTAATAAGATCATTGATATCTTTGCCCGCATTGGATATACAATCTCCGAGGGCCCGGAGATTGAGGATGACTGGCATAATTTCTCTGCCCTTAACTTTCCTCCCGATCATCCGGCCCGTGATATGCAGGATACCTTCTTCATTGAAATGAATCCTGAAATCCTATTGCGTACACATACATCTTCTGTGCAGGTAAGGGTGATGGAAAATACCAAACCACCTATCCGGACCATCTCCCCGGGTAGGGTTTTCAGGAATGAAGCCATATCAGCCAGGTCACATTGTATCTTCCACCAGGTTGAAGGGCTTTATGTAGACAAAGGTGTTTCTTTTGCAGACCTGAAACAGACCCTGTATTATTTCGCTAAGGAGCTCCTTGGTGAAGACACACAGATCCGCTTCAGGCCTTCCTTCTTTCCTTTCACTGAGCCTTCAGCTGAGATGGATGTCTCATGCAATATCTGTAATGGAGAAGGATGTAATGTTTGTAAATATACTGGCTGGCTGGAGATCCTGGGTTGTGGCATGGTTGACCCCCAGGTATTGGATGACTGCGGCATCGACAGCAAGAAGTACACTGGCTTTGCCTTTGGTATGGGCATAGAACGTGTTGCCATGATGCTTTACCAGATCAGGGATATCCGCTTATATTTCGAAAATGACCTCCGCTTCCTGAAACAGTTCGACGGGATTATATAATACCATAAAAAAAACGGCAGCTGGTTTTCACCGACTGCCGACACACTTTGGATCGATTTATATGATTGAGCTAATGCGTCATTTCTTTATCGATTTCCACTTCAATGGGAACCGAAAGATGTCCCTGAACTATTTTCCAGTTACCTTCTTGTTTTTGTAATACACCGGTTGAACGTATCCCCTCAAAGCTCATGGCTTCTCCGTTATAAATAAAGTTATAGTTCAAAATCTGTGAATACCAAGCCGTCCGGCCATCCAAGTCAGTATGGATCTTCTGGTCTGTGATTGATATCAATACACTCTCAAAGGATCCGAATTGCTTCTGTACGGCTTTTTTGATCTGCTCCCAGCCAACATAATTCTCATCACTGTCGGTGCCGATCAGGATGATATCTTCATTATTGGACCAGACTTCTTCTATCATCAAAATATCTTCATTTTCGCGGGCAATGGTATATTTCTCCAATACTGTGCGTATAGCTGAAAGGTCTTTCTCTGGATTATATTTAGCCTCTTCGGGGCAATTGCAAAACTGTAAAGCTAAAATCGGCAGGAGTAGCAAGAGCAAGATTGTTTTTTTCATGGCGGGATGCTTTAAGGATTGATGTTATGAAAATACTAAAAAAAACATTCCCATCCAAGCAGGTTTCTATAAAATTGACATATTGCTATATTGTTATACTGTTATACTGCTATATTGCTATATGACAATTTTTATGGTCAAAACCTTCAAAAATTGCCTAAATATTTGTAAACTTGCACCTTCAATTTTGTGAAAGAATATAGGTTTTATTATATGAGGGGTAAGCACATTTTCAAAGTCTTTGGAGTATTCCTTGCCAGTTTAATCTTTACAGGCCTGATCAGCCTCAACACTTTTAGTCAGCCCCATAATGACCATGGCACAGGAGAGAATGCCAATGAAAAAGACATGGAGCATATCCAGGAGGAAGATTACAATGCAGGCAAGAAGATCATAGAGCATATCGTTGATTCTCACGACTGGCATATCCTTAGTTATAAATCTTCTGACGGGCAAGCGCATCATGTAAGCATACCCCTGCCTATAATCTTAGTCGATGAGGGTAAGCTGGTTACTTTCTGGTCAAGCAAGTTTCATCACGGGCACAGTGCATACAAGGGATATAAGCTTGAAACCGAAGGTGAGTATAAAGGAAAGATCATCAAAGAAGGTGAACCCATAACATTGCCCACCGACCTGTCCATTACCAAAAACGTTGCTGCGGTAATGATCAGCGCTTTCTTGATATGCCTGATATTTATCTCTATCGCAAGGACTTATAAAAGACGTGAAGGAGAGGCACCAAAAGGATTGCAGTCTTTCATGGAACCTATTATCATTTTCATACGTGATGACATTGCAAAGTCATCTATCGGGGAGAAGCATTATACGCGTTATATGCCTTTCCTGCTGACAATATTCTTTTTTATCCTTTTTAACAATTTACTGGGACTGGTTCCTATATTCCCTGGTGGTGCCAATGTTACAGGTAACCTGGCAGTAACAGGTGTTATGGCTGTTTTCACCTTTCTGATCACCTCCTTCAGCGGAAACAGGGCCTACTGGCAACATATTTTCAATCCACCGGATGTCCCCTGGTGGTTAAAGATTCCCATACCACTGATCCCGGTAATTGAACTCATGGGTATAATTACCAAACCCTTTGTGTTGATGGTCCGTCTCTTTGCAAACATCACTGCAGGGCATATCATCATCCTGGGTTTTATCAGTCTGATTTTCATCTTTGGAAATATGAACATTTACCTTGGTTATGGTGTATCTATCGTATCTGTTTTGTTTTCAGTGTTTATGAGCCTGCTTGAACTGCTTGTTGCATTTATCCAGGCTTATGTATTTACCTTGTTGTCAGCCCTTTACTTTGGCATGGCAACGGAAGAGCATCATTAGAATTCTTGTATAATAATCAATATATTGAACTATGGATTTATTAGCAATTTTATTACAAGTGGTAAGTGAGATGGCCCCATTTGCAAAGCTGGGCGCTGGTTTTGGCGCTGGTATTGCTGTGATGGGTGCTGGCATCGGCATCGGTCAGATTGGCCGCGGTGCAGTTGAGTCCATCGCACGTCAACCCGAAGCAGCCGGCGACATCAGGTCGAACATGATTGTTGCTGCCGCCCTGATTGAAGGGGTTGCATTCTTTGCCATTGTTGTTTGTCTTTTGATAGTATTTCTATAAGACAAACGGGTCTTTACACCTTAACGGTTGGTTAAGGTGTAAAGGCTTTATTATGAATAAAAAGTAATATACATCATATGGAACTAGTACAGCCCGGTATAGGATTGATCTTCTGGATGGCACTGGTATTTGGTATCCTGATCTTCGTTCTGGGGAAATTTGCCTGGAAGCCTATTCTGAAAAGTCTTCACGAACGCGAAAATGCCATCGAGAAATCAATTAAAGCAGCTGAAATAGCAAAGGGAGAGATGGAAAAGCTGAAGTTTGATAATGAACAGTTGTTGAAACAAGCCAAGGAAGAACGAGATGATATCCTTCGTGAAGGCAGGAAAGTAAAGGATAAGATCATTGAAGATGCCAGGTCAAGAGCTAGCCAGGAGGCCGACAAGATCGTGGAAAGCGCCAAGGAACGCATTGAATATGAAAAACTGGCAGCTATGACCGACCTGAAGAACCAGATCGCTGAGATCTCTATCGAAATAGCCGAAAAGATCCTCAAAGAGGAACTCAGCAGCGACAGCAAGCAAAAAGATTATATTGAAAAGCTCATCGGTAAAGCCAAACTCAACTAGTTAGATGAAAAAGACAAGCATACTATCCAAAAGATATGCGAAGGCCCTTTTTGGTCTTGCCCTGGAGATGGATATCCTGGAACAGGTTCTTAAGGATATGCAGCTGGTATATGATGTCTATACAGAAAACAAAGACTTCCGGCTTGTACTTGATGCCCCGGTTAACCCTGATAAAAAAAGAGCGATCTTTAAAAGCCTGTTTGAAAAACGGGTAAATGAAATCACCTTCAAGTACTTATTGATCATCCTGAGGAAAAGGAGAGAATCATACCTTGGTACCATCGGAGAAGAATTTGTAAACCTTTACAAGAATTTCAAGAATATTATTACTGTCCACCTGCAAACGGCTGCTGCAATAGATAAGTCGATCAGGGAAAAAGTAATAGACTTGCTTGAAGGACAGACAAAAGGGGAAATTGAACTGAATGAAGTAGTTAAAAAAGAAATCATCGGTGGGTTTATTCTCACTTATGATGACAAGAAATATGATGACAGCATCAAAACACAGTTGCAGTTGATAAAACGTGATGTTGCTGACTTCAATCTTTACGTTAAAGGATTTTAGAATTTTAATAATAGATATATTATGGCAGAAATTAAACCAGCAGAGGTTTCGGCTATCCTGAGAAAAGAGATCTCAGGCTTTGAGCACAAAGCAGAACTGGAAGAAGTAGGGACAGTGCTTGAAGTTGGTGACGGTATTGCGCGTATTTATGGCATGGGCAATGTGGAAGCAGGAGAGCTGATTGAATTTGAAAAAAATGGTTTGAAAGGCATTGTACTGAACCTTGAACAGGATAATGTCGGGGTTGTATTGCTTGGCGAATCCACTGAAATCCGTGAAGGGGATATTGTAAAGCGTACAGGTAATATCTCCTCTATCGAGGTCAGCGAAGGAATGCTGGGCAGGGTCATCAACACTCTGGGAGAGCCTATCGATGGTAAAGGAGAGATCAAAGGGGAGAAATTTCACATGCCCCTGGAAAGAAAAGCCCCTGGTGTAATCTACCGTCAGCCGGTGAATGAGCCATTGCAGACAGGTATTAAAGCTATCGATGCCATGATCCCTATTGGACGCGGACAGCGTGAGCTCATTATTGGTGACAGACAGACGGGAAAGACTGCTATTGCCATAGATGCTATTATCAACCAGAAGGAATTTTATGATAAGGGTGAACCAGTGTTCTGTATTTATGTGGCCGTCGGACAGAAAGGATCATCTGTCGCCAACATGGTAAAAACACTTGAGACCCATGGTGCTATGCCTTATACTATCGTTATATGTGCAACGGCCTCCGAACCTGCAGCCATGCAATTCTACGCTCCCTTCGCCGGGGCCTCTATCGGTGAATACTTCCGTGATACCGGCCGGCCGGCCCTGGTGATCTATGATGACCTTTCCAAGCAAGCAGTGGCGTATCGTGAAGTATCATTGCTGCTGAGAAGACCCCCTGGACGTGAAGCCTACCCTGGCGATGTCTTTTACCTCCACTCAAGACTGCTGGAAAGAGCTGCAAGGGTGATCTCATCAGATGATGTGGCGAAGAAAATGAATGACCTTCCTGATTGCCTGGAAGGGCATGTTAAAGGAGGTGGCTCGCTTACTGCGCTGCCTATCATTGAAACCCAGGCAGGTGACGTCTCAGCTTATATCCCAACCAATGTGATCTCAATTACTGATGGACAGATATTCCTGGAGACTAACCTGTTTAACGCAGGTGTCAAGCCGGCTATCAATGTTGGTATATCCGTTTCACGTGTGGGAGGAAATGCACAGATAAAAGCAATGAAAAAGATCGCAGGTACCCTGAAACTTGACCAGGCTCAGTTCCGTGAACTGGAAGCCTTCGCCAAGTTTGGATCTGACCTCGATGCCGCAACGATGGCCGTCCTTGAAAAAGGACGTCGTAACGTGGAAATCCTGAAGCAACTTCAATACTCACCGATGCGTGTTGAGCACCAGATCGCCATTATCTACTGTGGGACCAAGGGATTGTTGAAAAAAGTCCCAGTGAGCAGCGTAAGGGATTTTGAGCTCGAGTTTTTGAATTTCATGGATGAGAACCATGAGAAAACGCTGGAGGAACTGAGGGAAGGAAAGCTTACCGATGAGACTATTAAGATCCTGGAAGTAGCTGCCGCTAACATTGCAAAGAAATACCAAAAGGAATAACATATGCTAAGCTTAAAGGAAGTCAGAATACGGATCGACTCGGTCAATTCGACCATGCAGATCACCAGTGCTATGAAACTGGTTGCTGCCTCCAAGCTCAGGCGGGCTCAACAGTCTATCCTTAAGCTCAGGCCCTTTGCTTCCAGGCTTACCCATATGCTTCAGGATATCAGCAGCAGCATTGAGCTCGATAGTGATGATGCCGTTTTCACTAAAGAAAGAGAAATAAAGAAGGTGTTGCTGGTAGTGATCACATCCAACCGTGGATTGTGCGGTGCCTTTAACGCCAATATCATCAAGAAAACAAGCCAGGTCATCGCTGAGAAGTATCAGCAGCAAAAGGACCAGGGCAACCTGCATCTCTATTGCATTGGGAAAAAGGCTTATGAGCATTTCCAAAGGCGGAAATACCAGATTGACGAATACAATCTACAGATCTATGACGAGCTTACCTATAACAATGTGGTCCCAATGGCAGAAGGGCTGATGAATGATTTCGCAGAAGGCAAATACGATTGCATTGAGATCATTTATAACCAGTTTAAGAATGCTGCCATGCAGATTATTCAGAATGAGCCCTATCTCCCTATTAAAATGGCCGAGGTTGAAGGCGAAGATAAAGCATCTAACAGTATAGATTATATCTTTGAACCTCAGAAAGAAGAGATATTCAAGGAGCTTCTGCCAAAGTCATTGAAAGTACAACTTTATAAAGCTATTCTCGACTCTTTTGCATCCGAACATGGTGCCAGGATGACCTCCATGCATAAAGCAACTGATAATGCCCAGGAATTATTGAAAGACCTGAGGTTGTTATATAATAAAGCCCGTCAGGCTTCTATCACCAATGAGTTAATTGAAATAGTCAGCGGTGCCAATGCACTCAATGAATAAAACATATTAATTATGATATTAAAGACAATTGAAAAAGCAATAAATGAGCAAATCCATGCTGAAGAACATTCTTCAAGGATTTATCTGTCCATGGCTTCATGGTGCGAAGTAAATGGGTACCCCGGAGCTGCTGCGTTCCTGTATGTACATTCTGATGAAGAAAGGATGCATATGATGAAGCTGATTCGTTACCTTAACGATCGTGGTGGACATGCCCTCTCAGTGAAACTTGAAGAACCACCAGCAGCCTTTGATTCACTGGAGCACCTCTTCCAGGAAGTCATGAAACATGAGATCTATATCTCCGGCAGGATCAACAACCTGGTAGGATTATGTATGAAGGAAAGTGATTTCACCACAGCTAACTTCCTGCAGTGGTATGTGACCGAACAGATCGAAGAAGAAAGCCTTTTCAGCACCATCCTCGACAAGTTCAAGCTTGCCAAAGGCGATAAAGGCGGGTTGTTTCATATCGATAAGGAACTTGAGAATATGGCAGCTGCTTCCGCAGCTGGTAGCACTGAAGCTTAAATCTTCGATTTAAGCTTCTCGTACCATCCCATACCATACTTCCGTATCAAAGCATCTTTACAAAATATATAAAGTGGAACACCCTCTGTATTCCCTTTCTTCAACGCTTTCTTGCAGATTTCCCATTTGTGATAGTTGACAGCTTCACCTTCTTTTAATTGGGATATACGGATGGGATACAGATGGCATGAAACGGGCTTTTGGAAATTTATTTCTCCTTCCTGGCAGGCTTTCTCAATCGCACAAAAAGCTATTTCATCCTTAAAATTGGTGAAAGCACATTCCAGGCCTCTCACTAAAGGCGTAACAAAATCGCCCCTGGCATCGTAGTCAAACACCCCTGTTTCTTCAATCTCCTTTATGCCTCTCTCCGTCATATATGGTTTGATGTCCTGAATATGATCTTCCAGCTGTGCAATTTCTTCCTCGGTTAAGGGTGCACCTGCGTCACCTTCGACACAGCAGGCCCCTTTGCACTTTTCCAACGGGCATGCAAAACGCACCAGATACAGGTCATCAGAGACCAGCGTATGATCGACAGGTATCATGCAAAGCAAAGATAGCTTAATCCTTCAACCAATTATTATTTATGTTAATTTTGCATCCGGTTGATGAGAATAAATAATTAATAACCTAACAATCATAAAGAAATGGCATTCAATCTGCGGAACAGGAACTTTTTAAAGTTATTGGATTTCACACCAAAGGAAATTAAGTTTTTACTCGATCTCTCACTTGATCTGAAAGAAGCTAAATATGCTGGTACTGAGCAACAAAAGCTCAAAGGTAAAAACATAGCACTTATCTTCGAGAAAGCTTCTACGCGTACAAGGTGCGCTTTTGAGGTAGCAGCCTTCGATCAGGGTGCCCAGGTTACCTATCTCGGCCCGACTGGATCACAGATCGGAGCAAAAGAAACCATGAAAGATACCGCCCGGGTGCTGGGCAGGATGTACGATGGCATTGAATACAGGGGTTATGGTCAGGATATTGTTGAAGAACTGGGTGAGCATTCCGGCGTGCCTGTATGGAACGGATTAACCAACGAATACCATCCAACTCAGGTACTGGCAGACCTGATGACCATGATGGAGCATTGTGATAAACCGTTGAGCCAGATCTCATTCTGCTACCTTGGTGATGCCAGGAACAACATGGGTAATTCCCTGCTTGTAGGTGCTACACTGATGGGAATGGACTTCCGCACTACCGCACCAAAAGACTACCTGCCAGCTGAAGAACTGGTTCAACAATGCCGTGAGATAGCCAAAGAAACCGGGGCAAGCATTACTATCACTGAAGATGTAGACGCTGCGGTCAAGGGCGTGGACTTTCTCTATACCGATGTCTGGGTCTCAATGGGTGAGGCTCCTGAGGAGTGGGCAAAGCGGATTAAAGTAATGATGCCATACCAGGTTAACAAGCAGCTGATGCAAAAAACAGGCAACCCCAATGTAAAATTCATGCACTGCCTGCCATCATTCCATAACCGCGACACCAAAGTGGGTGAAGAGATCTACCAGAAGTTTGGAATTGAAGCTATGGAAGTCACTGATGATGTTTTTGAGTCACCTGCTTCCATCGTCTTTGATGAAGCAGAAAACAGGCTGCATACTATCAAAGCAGTGATGGTGGCCACACTTGGAAGTTAATTTTTCTTTGTAAAGATAAAATAGGCAATGCTAAAGCCCAGCAGGACCAGGGTACTGACAGGCACGTAGGTGCAGAGTGAATCATAACCTATCATGTTTTCTTTCGAAGCATCAGTAAATGGTATCAGGGTGAACAATGCCAATAGCAGAAAACAGATGGCAGTCATCAGGTTGACAAATTATCCGGAGGGTTTCATAAAAACAACATTATTAACAATTTGATTCAGAAATATAAGTATTTTTTCTTAAAAGTTGGATTAATCCTTTTAGTCACACAGCATCTTTTTTATCCCTCAGGTGCTTTTGCTCAGGATTTTACATGGTGGAATGAAAAGCATAACTGGGATGGTGTAACACATTGGTCTCAATACATCATTACCAATCCGGCATACATGGGACCCAATGCACTTCCTGTGCCTGAGATCAGGAATGGCACTATTTTCCCGGATGCATATATTGAAGGGGCTGTGGATCTTCATTTCAGTAATGGAGATAATACCCAGGATCTCTATGGCAAGTTTTATTACCCCCTGCTGGACTGTAAGGTGGCATTGCAGGTTGATGCCTGTGTTGTCGAGCACTTTACGATGACTGAGGAAACACGTGATGAAAGGTTTGCCCGAACATATAGTGGCACAGGCTGGGCTGCTGGTGATATATCTTTCGGCGTACTGGTCCAGGTAATAAAAAACAGGGGCAACTGGCCTGATATTCTCTTAAGTGCCAATTTCAGAACCGCTTCAGGTGGCAGACTGCATGATGCCCGCTTTACCGACGCACCGGGATACAATTTTGATCTTTCTTTTGGGAAGAGCTTTCAATCAAAGAAGAAAGATCATATTAGCTTCAGACCTTACTTGTTAGCAGGGTTTCTCGCCTGGCAGACCCATCGGGTTGATTACCATCAAAATGATGCCATCCAGTATGGTGCTGGCCTTGACCTGAATATTAAAAGACTTCTGATAACCAATCAGCTGGGTGGATATGTAGGATATATCGGCAATGGTGACAAGCCTCTGGTCTATCGCCTGAAGTTCCTCCTTCAACGAGATAAGGTCAACTATAAAATAGCCTTTCAGCAGGGACTGCATGATTTCAAATATAGCAGCTTCAGGATTTCAGTTGCCTGGAAATTCCTTAAAAAAAGCCACCATCCTGAAATTTCAGAATGATGGCTTAAATATTTTTTTTATACGACTAGTTGAACTGGAAAACAATACCTAAACCAAGTGTCAGATAAGAAACCTGATCAAGCAGGCCCGAGCCCTGATAGCTGGGAATCCAGTTATACTTGATATTGGCCATAACACCCATAGAGAAAAACTCAGGCACATAATAGAAACCTACCTCCGGGCGCATCCCGAAATCCCAGTTATCTTCGTTTAGGTAAAGCAGGCCAATTGTAGTATACTGCTCGGTCCCGTAAGCTCCAATACCTAATTTGAAATAAGGTGTAACAGGGGAGTTACTCTTGTATGCATAGCCACCTTCAGCCATAAATGCGTAGCTGTACAAATCACGCATTTGAACAGCTGAAAGGGCTTTGTTGTCCCATTCCACAGTGATGAAATCTGATTTGCTGAAAAATGCAGCATAAGTCATTGTTCCACCCACGGTTACATTGGTTTCAAAGCTATAGGTTCCTCCAAACTCAATTCCACGAAGGCTGTTTTCATTGAAAAAGTCTTTCATTCCTCCCATTGGGAACGAGATGTTCCATTCCAACTCCCATATGGTACTTTCCTGGGCTATTCCTTTGCTTATGCCCAGAGCCATTACGGCAAATAATATGATGATATATTTTTTCATTGTCTTAAATTTTTTCTGGTTAAACAAAGTATATTAATTGGTTTTAATATATGGTGATTGCTCAAAAGCCACATCCACATATCCTGTCAGCCTTTGGGTGTTAGCACTGCTTGAAGAGCTTAAAATCCCTCCAATCAGGCAGGACCATGGCATATCAACCGTTTGAGATGTTGAATCTGCATTTTTTAGATCTATCATATCTGTAATCACGGCTCCATCTTCATAGGACCCCAGGTATTGGTACCAGGGATAATAATAACCAGGATAGCCCCAGCCGGGATAGCCCCAACCTGGATAGCCCCACCAGCCGCCATAACCAAATACGTAAGTGGTTTGGGTAACGATGGAAATGCTAAAGGCAAGATCTGTTCCTTCTTCTGTCATTACCTGCGTATAATTCCGCTGATTCATATTTACCACAAGCTCAGCAGATACAGCTTCATAGGTTTTCTGGAGCATGGCTTTCTCATCGGCACTAATATCGTCATCTTCATCAAAAACCATTGAATCAGATATGAAATATGTTTTGTAATCGGCAAAATCCGTACCTTCCATAAACTGTGTATAGACCATATCCCGGTCGCTGGTTTCAATTGTATAGGTAGGATTCTTACTGCAGGAGATGATTATCAGCCCCATCACAACCACAAACAAGAAAAATGTCTGCCTTTTGAATAATTTTTTCATACTTGTTATTTTAAAATGTTAAACTACTATCTTTTAACGAACAGCAAAAGTATAAAAAATTTGTTTGCCTATAATCCCAAAAACCCTAAGTTTTTTCTGATCTTAAACCGGTAGGCGATATTAAAACGGATTTTCCCCGAGTTATAGATATGCCACATTTTCTCCAGGGGTGAATTACTCCTGATAAAAAGATTAAGAAAGGCCATTCCAATATACAAACGTCTGTTATTGTAACCAAATGCCACCCTGCTGGTACCTGTAAAATCAACAGTTAATCCTGATTCTGTATCTTCTTCCTGGTCGATAATATGTATGCTGGATGCCCCTAATGCAAATCCGGCAACCAATGAAACAGTAAAAAAGAACTTTGACTTGATAACGAAGGTATGACCATAGCCACCATTGAATCCAAGGTTAATACTTCTTGATCTGTTAAAATGATAACCATTGAAAATTTCAGGGTATTTAATATTGGAAGGAATGAAGGAAGAATCACCATCAGATCCAGAAACATAAGCAGCACCACCCACGGTCCAGGACCCGGCACTTTTCTTCTGTCTTTCATTTTGCAGGTATGCTGCCCGATAAGAAAACTTATGGTGGTTGAAAATATACTGCACATTAGCACCACCAATATAAGTTGAGATATCCCTGCGAATATAATAAGATCCATCATCAGGCCAGTTTTCCATTACATCTTTGGTATTTTCCAGGTAAAAGCCGGAATAATGCTGAAGATAGAAATCGATAACGAATTTCCTCAAATAAAACTGTGTCTGAAGATCCCAGTACTTCGTTTCCCCATAGACATCATCATCGCTATTTATAAAACCCAGGTTAAAACCCAGGTTAAGCCCAATCCAACGATAATTGAATCCCAGTCCAATGTTGGTCCTGTCATTGGGATGATAAACCAGGTTTTGCTCCAGATTGCTGTCATTGATGCCTGTTTCCGTATACTTGGTTGAAGTAAATGTCCTTACTACCAGGTCATTGTAATACGACTCAATATAATTGGTATCAATATTTTCATCACCGACATCTATCGAGATCTGACCATATGATATCATCGTACCAACAATCAATAACCAAAAACTAACAACCCTTTTCATAATCAGATCCTTTCTCACCATGTATATCCTACAGTAAGGTTAGCTCCATAGTCAATAGATGATGCACCGATTGAGATAGGTTGGGTGTCATAGCTCAAATAGCCATTGATTCCAATGGTAAAATCTTTGACAATTTCCTGTGAGACTTCCAGGTTGATCTCTACCCGGAAACGTCCCCATGGAATCAATCCGGGGTAAAGAAACAGGGCAGTAGATATATTTGATTTAGGAGAATCGTATTTGAATCGGCGAAACCTCAAAGATAATATCCCTTCCATGTTGTTGCTCACACTGTTTAATGAATCCAGAGCCCATTCCCGGTTGGCTACCAGGCCAACAATGGCACCTAAATCATTTCTGTTTGTCTGGATCAATGCTCTGCCAGGACCAGCTCCAAGCGACAAGCGTAGTTTGAGACCAAGCTCTGTATTGTGCACTGCCCCGGTATATCCCAATGCAAACCATTTATCGGGCAAATTCTTATTGAAAATCAAGTTTAGGTCTTGGCGCGTAGATGGTTCCACCTCTTGCTGAACAGAATAATTACCGGCATAAGATAGGGTGGTAAAATATTTTCGGGCCCTGTATGTTGAATTGAAATTGGTGTTCCATTGTAATGATTGATTGGCTTTTGTCAGGTTTAAACCAATACTGATCCCGCCATCCATTCTGCTCCAGAATCTATTATCAATTTGGGTTATGGTCACAATATTTAAAATATCCACTTCCTTTACTGATGGCCCTGTAACAATGGTGATTCTTTGATCAGCCGTGGATACCCCAAATTTTCCAAAATAAATGCTACCATCTGTCATCTCGACTTCAAAAATGTAGGTGGATTGAACCCGGGCAACCTTGTCCCATTTGATTTCCAGGGTCCCCATATCATCTGTCTTTACGGTCAGGAGGCCATACTGCACATTCTTGATCTCACAGGTCACTTCATCACCATTAAGGAGAATGATCTTATCCGTCTTGTCACGGCCTTTGGCCAATCCGGCAAGGTGTACAACAACCAGTATGATGGTTATTCCAGTTCGTAAAAAAACTATGAGATTTTGCCTGTACATAAACTCCGCATCAATACAATCTGCACGGGAAAATCAAATTTACAAAATAATATTGGAACTTTTAAAGCTGGTAATCACGGATACTACCAGAACTTCAAAGTAAGGCCCAGCCAGTAGGAGTTGGAAATAAGCGTATTTTCATTGCCAAAGACGAAATACATCTTTGTCAGCAGTCCAATTGTGGTCCTGCCCTGCCTCATGTCATAAGCAATGATGGGGCCGAAGCCATTACACCTGCTTAACAGGTTTTCATCGTGAACCCCCTCACCTGTGTCATTAGCCAGCTGGTAATAGAAATAACCTGCAACACCAAGACTCCAGTGCCGCTCAACTGCCTGAACAAATGCATATTCCATCTGGAACTCCGGACCGGACTGAATATTTGTGGCCGGATTTATAAAGTTATAAATGAGGCCAGCGCTGGCCGAAACATCAGTATTTGAGTACTCATTAAAATAAGTTAAGGCAAATTCTGGTCCTATGGCAAAATGATTACTATTCGTATTGGCAAAGCTTTGGCTGTCGTAATTGCCGGTAGGTATGTATATGGATATATTGGCACTGTAATGGAAAAATCCCCTGTTGTTCCATCCTAAGGCAATAGGTGTTACTTTCAGATCTCCCAGCCCTATCTTACTTTCGTTTTTTTTTGTTATCCCGTTAATGACTTCAGGGACTATGGTCAGCTCATTGCTTACGATCCGCAGCTCCATCCCAGCCATATAGATACCCCCAAACAGCCTTCTTCCGGAATAATAATTCAAGGTTGTATTATTGATGGCCACCCAGTTCTTTATAGATTCAAACTTCTTCCCATGCATATACATGCCATAAAACTCTCCGGTCATATAGGAAAAATCATTTTTGATAAACATACCCTGGGAATGAAACACTGCCATCTGCCGGTCCTTAGAACCTAAAAGATAAACCCCGGTACCATTTTCTGCCGCCATTGATAGTACCGGGGTTGTTAGCAAATACAGTGCTGAAATCGCGTTCAACAGAAATGCCTTAGTCTTAACCATTAAAATCCAAATCTGCCGATAAAGATAATATGTGGAACAGCCATTTTCTCAGGTGGTAGACAAATAGTATCAACAATCGAATGTTAATTACCAGTGATCACTGACCAGTGAACACTGATCAGTGACAATATTGCAATATAACAATATAACAGTATAACAGTATATCAGTTTATTAGAAAAACACCATCACCCCGAGGCTGAAGTCGAAGAAAGTCAGGCTGTTCCATTCCTCATTTCTGAGAGTAGTCTTGTTGTAAAGGATGTAATCATATTTGATATTGAAGTTGAAGCCCCACTCCGTCTGGCCTCCCATAGGGAAGTAGCAACCCACCTTGGGTGTCAGCCCAAAATGCCAGCTCTTATCCTGATAATTGTGTGATCCAACATCACTTTCCTTATCAACATAGTACGCACCCGACATGATGCCAACATAAGGATTAACATCTCCATCAGGCAAAAAGTAGTAAGTAAAGACTGCCCTGATCGGGAAGACGGTGAGATAGTTCCATATTTGGGTGGTAATTGCTCCTCCATCAAAATAATAGGTGTCGCGATCAAAATCTTCAGTGAAACCATACCAGGTCAGGTTACCCCCGACAGCAATATGGTCATTGAGCATATACTTCATCTCAAACTCGAATCCACGGGTACCAGTCTTGGATATGAAATCCTTAAACTGGCCCATAGGCAGGCTCACATTATAATTAAATTCCATGATCAACTGGTCATCTTTCTGTGCATGGCTATTATATGAAGCAACAAGGATGAGTACAGAGAGTATGATTAATGTCTTTTTCATATTGCTATTTTTTTAGGTATGGAGATTGATTAATCGCTTCCTTGAAGCCTCTTTCAGCGGTACTACTTTTCTGGTTATTGTCTGATGAAACTACACCATTGATGGCTGCCATCCAGCGAATATAAATTGGGGGTACATCGGCTGGATTAGCATTTTCAATCTCTTCCGGGGTTTTTCCATCAAGCCACGCCCAATAAGCACGCATGGACTGCCCATCAGACATCTCGACTGTGATTGTTCCGACACTGTAGTTTACTTCAGCCACGATGGGTGGGCCATAGACAGGCGGCGGGTACCATCCCCACCATCCATAATAGCCTCCATACCATATATTTCCATAGACGATTGATGTTGAATTCTGAACCATATATACGACAGGATTAACACCAAAATCGAATGTGGAATCCTCGACATACTGATATCCCAGATCAATGAAGGCCTGTTTCCAGTATGCAAGGATCTGGTCATTGGCACCTCCATCTTCATAAAACTCTAAGATCTGGTCATCCGTAAGGTAATCACTGGCTAATCCAACAGAGTCCCTTATTGAAAATGTATTGTATTTCGAGAAGTCAAACTTAGTATCATAATGTGTTAGGGTGATATCAAGATCAGCCAGGACAGTATCTTCCTGTTTGTTATAGCAGGATACTAACATAAATGCCAGGATAAATGTCAATGCAACAATCTTGTAGTTTATAATTCTTTTCATGAATAATGTATTTTAATGAGGGTCAAATGTAATAAAATTTCTTTTGATGTCAGGCTCATCCATCATCAGGTGTCTTCACCAACGATGTGAACGACCAACCTGTTGGTGACCCCGATTCTGTCAATTGGCTCGCCAAGGGCGATGACTATTGTATCGCCTTTCTCTGCCCAGCCCCTTTCCAATAGGAGTTGATCGACATTGCTTATAAAGCTGCTGCCGCTTTCCGGTTGCTTCATAAGCTCAGGATGCAAGCCATAAAGTATGGAGAGCTGGTTGATGGACCTTTCATGAGATGTGAAAACAAGCACCGGCCTGGTCATCCTCTGTTGTGATATCAGCACGCCTTCGCCTCCAAACTGGGACCATAGCACAATCAATTTTGCATCCAGCTCCCTTGCCATAAATTTCACTCCATGAGCAATGGCTGCATTTCGGTGCGGATAGCGCTCAGGCAACTTGACCAGGGAGCTGTCATAAGCCATCTCCCTCATGTAAGCACTGGTTTTCTGAGAGATCCTCCGCATCATCCTGACTGTCTTTACCGGATATTGCCCTACAGCAGTCTCCCCTGAAAGCATAACAGCATCAGCACCGTCAAATATGGCGTTGGCCACATCGGATACTTCTGCCCGGGTGGGCACAGGGGCATCAACCATACTTTGAAGCATCTGGGTAGCAACAATGACAGGTGTGCCATTTTCCTTGCACATGTTGATGATCCGCTTTTGCAAAACGGCAACCTCTGCAAGATCCATTTCCACGCCAAGATCACCTCGAGCCACCATGATAGCATCCGTTTCATCCAGGATGGATTTCAAGTCATTAATGGCCTGTGGCTTTTCTATCTTACTGATAACCGGCATCATATTGGTAAGGTCTTCAGGCTCTTGTGAAGATCTGGAATTCTCATTACTCTCGTAGAAAGGCAAGGATGGCCTTGCACCCAGTGTCTTAAGGTGATCTTTCAGCAGCCTTACATCTGCGCCACTGCGGACAAAGCTCAGGGCCAGGAAATCAAAATTAAGTTTTACAGCAAATTCAGCACATGCAAAGTCTTTTTCAGTGAGGGAAGGAACAGACAGATCAGTATCAGGCAGATTAACCCCTTTACTGGAAGTGATCAGTCCACCATCAACCACTTCACAGATGATCCTGTCTGACTTTTTTCCCTTGCAGATCAACCTGACATTGCCGTCATCAAGCAGGATATTTTCCCCTGCCTGGACTTCATCTATGAACAAAGGAAATGTAGTTGAGAAAATTATCTTATCAGAATCCTCAGATTGTACGGGTGTTTCGATCTCTTCTTTTTGAAATTCAACCAAGTTACCTGGCTTCAAATAAACGCCAGGCTCATGAACCTTCCCAACCCTGATCTTTGGTCCGGAAAGGTCGCCCATGATACCAACAGCGATTCCTATTCTGCCTGATACTTTTCGTATCCTATGGAGAACTGTTTCATGCTCATCCAGGGACCCGTGACTAAAATTGATCCTGAACACCCTGACCCCTTCACGGATCAGTTCTTCTATCATTGCCTCCGAGTTACTTGCCGGTCCAAGTGTGGCAATGATCTTTGTTAATACGAAATCCGTCTTTTTACCTGAAATCACTCTTATCGTAATAAAATTTTACATTCTTGAACAGGCCGATATTGAGTGAAATATAAAAGACATTGGCATTAAGATTTTTATATGGCTGAACCGCCTCCCCATTCTCAGTTGCTGTATAATCCTGGTTATGGAAATTAGTGAAGTAGTATTTAAATTTAAGATTGAGGACTTTGTTCAGGTTGATACCTACGAACACGGAATTATAAAGGACCGGGACCCTATCGGAGAACCATACCACAAATTTATCTTCCTTGATCTCATTAACAAAGGTCTTTTCCTTGTATGAAAAAGGAAATTCAATTTCATAACCTGTATAGACGAAAGTTCGGGTCATATCACCAATCTTGACGCCAATGGGGACAGCAATGTTGTATGTTCTATACTTTTTCCTTACTGACTGCTGCGGAACATCGTAGATAAATCCCACATTGCGTACACCAATTCCTGTAATGAATCCTATTGCTTTGCTGGGATCAATATTAAAAAGGGTCTGGATATTGATCACCGGGGCAAAGCGCACAATACTACCGGAATTATCACCTTCATTGTCAATTGAGGCCCACTCAAAAGGTATTTCCAGGCCTGTCACCCAATATTTCATGGTTTTGCTTTGAGCCTGTGAAAACATTGGAAAAAAGAATATTGACACAAACGTAATAAGTAGATACTTTTTCATAAGGATAATATTAAATTCATAAATGGTTCTTTTCAAATAAATATACAATCACAAATATAATAATATCCCGTCACAGGTCACAGTTCACAGGTCACAGATCACGATTTATAATTATCTTTGAATTAATCTAAAACCCATCACAATGCATATATTATTTAAAAACAGGTATGTGCTGCTTTTCGCTGCAGTCTTATTGTTCATAGTTATTCCCCCATTTGTTCCCAGCAATTTTTTTGGAGGAATAATTATTACGATCCTGCTCTCGGTGGTGACCATTCAAAGTGTTTACCTCCTGGTTGAAAAAGAAAAGAACCTTAAGTATGGCTTTGCCATAGGTTTTGCGGTTATTGCCATAATCTGGATCACACATTTCCTGGAAACTCCGAATGCTGATAATGAAATAAGTAATATTCTTCTATTTCTTTACTTCAGTTACATTCTGTTTATTCTTATCACTCACATGTTAAGGAGCAGACAGGTTAACTTGAATATGATCCTGATGGCCATTACCATCTATTTACTTATGGCCGTTGAGGGTGGTTTCGTATTTGCTGTATTGAATCAATTTTTGACAATGCTTTCAATATTTCCAGTGATGCTTCATTCAGCCTCATGGATTATATCTACTATAGTTTTATTACCCTCACCACCCTGGGTTATGGAGATGTCTTGCCGATGATAGAAGAAACCAGGATACCGGCTGCATTGCTGGCAACCTGCGGTCAATTCTATATGGCTATAATTGTTGCAGTCCTGGTGGGAAAATACATAAGCTTCCAGAAGGATTAACTCGATATGAGGAATTATAACAATAAATACTTAATCTTACTCATATTTACTTTATGTGCATTAAGCGGCAAATCCCAATTCGGATCCTATGGTCTTACCAATGCTCGCAATATCGGTGATGCAAACACCTATACCGCTAATTCCTACGGCTTTATTCGGTAGGAACAAATCCGGGATTGCTTAATAAAAACCCTGGAGGAGAAGAGATCAGTATTCTTTTCCCAAGCCTGACAGCACGTGGCTACGGCATTCAGAGGACATTATCTTCATTTAATTATTATGCCGGGGTAATAGATGACCGAGCCATAAATCGTTTGGGCTCTGATGATAATCATTGAAAATTTAACTAATGGAGGAACCACTTCAATAAGCGCTATTATAGGTTTCTTTTCAATTGCAATCAAACCAAGTGAGGAAATTGGAACTTTCGCTTTCACCACAACAGACTATATCGCAGCTTATTTACAATTTCCCTGTTTTTGTACCAGATGCCCTCGACAATGGTGAACCTTTCGACGGATCTTTATCCCTCGATGAGTTCACCTATAAAACCTGGTGGATGAGATCATATGGATTATCCTATTCCCGAAGAATTATATCATAACCCGGATGGGAATATTTTTAAAAGTGTCACAGGTGGTGTCAGCATAAAATACTATAATGGATTTATATACCAGGACATAGTGATTAATGCTTCTGCTGCAGCATCCTCTCACGACACCATACTGGCCGCATCCTTTGATGCCACCTCCGGGGCTCATTCTCTTCCGACATGACTTTCCTGAATTTCTTTGAACCAGATGGGAAAGAACCAGATAATATTTCTGTTCCCTAAAGCGGCAGTAAAAAGGATGGGATTCGACCTGGGGTTCAGCGCTGAGATAAATAAAGGGATAACGGTTGGATTGGCCATGAGCGATATAGGAAAACTTGAATGGAGTAGTAATGCAGGTACCAGGAGGATAGAAGCTTCGTTTGCCATACTGGGTAATCTGGATGAAACACTGATCGACTCTATCAGTGCTGATGCAAGCGTAAGTGACAGGGAAGAAGGGGGATTTACCGTTCCTCTCCCCACTGCGATAAGAGCAGGAGTTGCCGTCCAATTGATCAGCTTTTTGATAAGTTTCCAGGGTCAATTGCGACTTGCTTTTGATTTTAATAAAGGACTTAATAATGAACCCTCAAACTCACTGACAGCCACGTTATTCATTTTGGAGTTGAATATCAGCCTGGCAAGAAAAGCCCCAATTATCTTAAGCGGAGTGACATATGATCAGCTAAATGAAACCAACTGGGCTCTTGGACTTGGTTATAATGCTTCCTTCATGGAGTTTTATGTTTCCACCCTTGATATGATATCCATAATCCAGGGTCGTGAACTTTTTTCCATCTCAGCCATTTTTAATTGGAAGATCAATTACATTAATTAAATCATAGATAACCATGAAGTTGCCTGCGAAAAGTCGTTGCAATAATACTACGTCGATGGAATGAGGGGCGGAAGCGATATGGTTTTGCGCAGAACTATCAAGTGAGTTATCATCAATTCTGTTCAGTGTTCACTGATCAGTGTTCACTGATTTTCATTATCTTTGCAGACCGAAACAAAGTATCTAACTAATTATGAAAAAGACTTTTGCATTATTCCTGACAGTAATAACTGTAATTACTATTTCTTTCTCCTCCTGTAAAAAGGATGAGGGTGGACCAAGCCCATTCAATTTATTCACCGTTAATGATGATATGGCCTTTGGCCAGGAGTTTTCCCAGCAGATTGAATCTGACCCACAATCATATCCCCTGTTGGATGAGGTTCAATACCAGGAAGCCTATGGTCATATTTACCGTATTCGTGATTCCATTCTGAATTCCGGGCTTGTTAATTATGATGATCAGTTTGTATGGCAGATGAAGATCGTACATAACGACACAGTTCAGAATGCTTTTGCCGTACCGGGAGGGTATCTTTATTTCTATACCGGGATCATCAGGTTTCTCGATACTGAAGCTGAGTTCGCCGGCGTCCTGGGCCATGAGATGGCACATGCCGCACGCAGGCACTCCACCAACCAGCTCACAAAAGCTTATGGCATCCAGATCTTAGCAGGAATTTTACTGGGTAATAATCCAAATCAGCTTGCTGAGATAGCTGCCAGTCTTGCTGCCGGCCTGGCAACTTTGGCTTTCAGCCGTGATCATGAGAATGATGCTGATGAATGGTCGGTGAAATACCTCTATGAAACCTCATATAATCCCCGTGGTATCCGCGCTTTCTTTGAAAAAATGGAAGGCGCACAATATCCTCCGACATTCCTGAGCACACATCCATCTCCGACTAACAGGATGCAAAACATCGATGAGGTCTGGCAGAGCCTGGGAGGAAAAGATGGGAATGATTATATTGATACCTACCAATCTTTTAAGGCAAGTTTGCCTTAAGAGATTTAATTGACCAAATAAGATACAATTATACAAGGATCAATGGTTCAATTTTAATTTTTCTGAGATAATTTCTTTGATCTTTTCGATAGGAATACGGTCTTGTTTCATGGAATCTCTTTCTCTGATAGTAACGGTTCCATCCTCCAGGGTTTGATGATCAACAGTGATACAATACGGTGTTCCAATGGCATCCTGACGGCGATAGCGTCTGCCTATTGAATCTTTTTCCTCATACTGACACATGTAATCATACTTCAATGTGTCCATGATCTCTCTCGCTTTTTCAGGCAGGCCATCCTTGGCAATAAGAGGCAGGATAGCTGCTTTCTTGGGAGCAAGGAAGGGTGGGATGCGCATGACTACTCGTTCTGACCCGTCCTCAAGCTTCTCTTCGGTATAAGCATGGCTGATAACCGCCAGAAATGTACGATCGAGGCCAATGGAAGTCTCAACAACATAAGGTACATAGCTTTCATCCAGCTCATTATCAAAATATTGGAGTTTTTTACCAGAGTATTCCTGATGTGCAGCAAGGTCGAAATCTGTTCTGGAATGAATACCTTCAAGCTCTTTAAAGCCAATAGGGAAATCAAATTCTATATCAAATGCAGCGTTGGCATAATGAGCTAATTTTTCATGTTCATGAAGCCTGTATTTTTCCTGTGGGATGCCCATATCATAATGCCATTTCAGACGCTGGTCCTTCCAATATTCAAACCATTTGAGCTCTTCACCGGGCCTAACAAAGAACTGCATCTCCATTTGCTCAAACTCCCTCATTCTAAATATGAATTGCCGTGCTACGATCTCATTACGAAAGGCTTTTCCTATCTGTGCAATACCGAATGGAATCTTCATCCTGCCAGTCTTCTGGACATTCAGGTAGTTGACAAATATACCCTGAGCAGTCTCAGGGCGCAGGTATATTGTATTGGCGTCTTCAGAAAGGGAGCCTATTTGAGTACCAAACATCAGATTAAACTGTCGAACATCTGTCCAATTCCGTGATCCTGAAACCGGGCATGCAATTTCCAGGTCCTCAATCAAGGTTTTAATATCCTGAAGCTTATCACTGTCCATTGATTTATACAAGCGGTCCTTGATACTTTCGATTTGCTCCTTATAACCCATTACCCTTGGGTTTGTAGTTACAAATTGAACCTCATCAAATGACCCACCAAACCTCTTAGCCGCTTTCGTGACCTCTTTCTGGATCTTCCCTTCGATCTTGGCAATGTGATCTTCTACCAATACATCTGCACGGTAACGCTTCTTGGAGTCCTTATTATCAATCATGGGGTCGTTGAAAGCATCCACATGACCTGACGCTTTCCAGATAGTTGGGTGCATGAAGATCGCAGTATCAATTCCTACAATATTTTCATGATGCTGTACCATGGATTTCCACCAGTATTCCTTTATGTTGTTTTTCAGTTCAACACCATTTTGTGCATAGTCGTACACTGCACTCAAACCATCATAGATCTCACTGGATTGAAACACAAAGCCATATTCTTTGGAATGTGCTATTATTTTTTTAAAGAGGTCATCTTTCATGATATCCATCTAATTTTCAAGATGCAAAGGTATGAAATTCACCTTTTGAAAATTTATTATTCTATCATTGAAATTTGTTGATTATTTGGTCAATTGGAGCTCGGTAATTGGTCAATTTCCAATGATTGGTCAATTCTTCCGTTAGTTATACAAATTCATCGTCCTATCCAACCCCACCGTCACAAAGCTCTTCACGATCTTGACAGCTTCATTGACTCGTGGGATCATGATCTCCTCCTCAGCCCTGGTCCATTTGCCTAAGACATAATCGCTCTGGTAGCCACGGGCGAAGTCATCACCAATACCGATCCTTAGCCTGGGAAATTCTCCGCTTCCCAGGTTCTCAATAATTGATGTCAGTCCGTTATGGCCTCCATCGCCACCACCGCGACGTACACGCATCGTGCCCAGGGGCAGGGCAATGTCGTCGACAACAGTTAGCATCCTTTCTGTTGGAATTTTTTCTTCATTCAACCAGTAGCGAATAGCCTTGCCACTCAGGTTCATATAGGTAGCTGGCTTGATAACGACCAGGGTACGGCCTTTGAACTTAAGCCTGGTAACATCAGCGTAACGCCCGGGCTCGAACCTGGCCTTGCCATCCAATGCCAGGGCATCACCTATGACAAAGCCGATATTATGCCTGGTATTGGCATACTCTTCGCCAATGTTACCTAGACAAGCAATAAGATATTTCATGGAAAAATGCTATTCTCCTTCTTTCTTCTCTCCACCTTCGGCTGGCTTGGCTGCGCCATCGGCTGGAGCTGCTGCTGCGCCTTCTCCTTCTGCCGGGGCACCTTCTTCTCCTTCTTCTCCTTCTTCCTCTTCTTCCTCTTCCTCAACAACCACCCTGGTTGTCCTTACCCCTACTACCATCTCTGAAGGAATATCAAGATGTTCTAAATTACCAATACCGAGGTCCTTGACCTTAATGGTGTCGCCAAGTTCAAGCTTTGAAATGTCGATGACCACTTCTTCCGGAATATCATCAATAGGTCCTTTGACATGTATTTTACGCATTTTATGCACCAGCCGTCCACCCTTGATCACACCGGAAGCACTACCCTCCAGCCTGACAGGTATTGCAAGCTTCACATGTTTGCCTTCAGTCAACTCCAGAAAATCGGCATGCAGAACCTTATCAGTTACCGGATGGTATTGTACATCCTGTAATAAGGTCTGGTAAGTTTTGCCATCCAGATCAATGTTAATGATGAATACTTCAGTGGTAAAAAGAATGTTGGCAAAGCTACGTTCATCCACATAGAAATGGACCTGTTCCTTGCCACCGTATATCACGCAGGGGACATTGCCCTCCCGGCGATGTTTCTTAGCATCTTTTTTCCCTACGTTCTCACGAAGAGAACCGCTCATAGATACTGTTTTCATTTTTAATAAAATTTAAATTGTACTATTTATTATCTGTTAGTTTGAATAAATTACTGATTGACTTGTTGGTTATTACCCTTTTGATCACATCGGCGAACAGCTCAGCTGTAGAAATAACTGTGATATTATCCAATTGCTTTTGCAATGGAATGGTGTCGGTAACAACAATTTCTTTAAAAGGTGATGCTTCCAATCTTTCATATGCCGGTCCGGAAAAAACCGCATGAGTACAGAATGCCCTGACACTATTGGCTCCATTTTCCATGATCAGCTGGGCTGCCCTGGTGATAGATCCTGCAGTATCAATAATATCATCAACCAATACCACATCCCGTCCTTCCACATCGCCAACCAATGCCATCTTGGCAATCTCATTAGGTTTGGCCCTTTGCTTATAGCAAATCACAAAATCAGTGCCCATCGCCTTGGCATAAGTAGCTGCACGGCGTGTTCCACCAGTATCCGGTGATGCCATGGTCAGGTTTTCCACATCCAGACTTCTTAAGTAAGGAATGAAAATAGATGATGCATAAAGGTGATCGACAGGCACATCGAAAAAGCCCTGTATCTGGTCGGCATGAAGATCGATGGTGATGATCCTGGTGACACCTGCGGCCTGTAACAGGTTGGCAATCATTTTAGCCGTGATGGAAACCCTGGGCCTGTCCTTCCTGTCTTGCCTGGCAAAACCGAAATAGGGAATAACAGCAACAATATTCTGTGCGGAAGCCCTGCGGGCAGCATCAACCATCATCAATAACTCAAACAGGTTCTCAGTAGGTGAAAAAGTTGACTGAACGATGAAGACATCCCTGCCACGGATATTGTCATCATAGAAAGTCATGAACTCTCCGTCAGAAAATACATTGACGGTAGAATGTCCAAGCATTTCACCGTAATGTTCTGTGATCTTCTCCCCCAGGTACTTCGTTGCCCTGCCAGCAAAAATTCCTACCAGGTTCTTTTTCGACATTTGTTTGGATATTGTTTGAGCTCGCAAAAGTACCAATATTCTGGGAATGCTGCAAATAAAATGTTGGGATTGATGCAGGAACTGGGAAGCATTGTTGTGTGTTTTTTACCCACCCCCCGTCCCCCTCCCTCAAGAGGGAGGGGGTGCATGCCTGGCAAACCGTTGCATGATCACCAGGCCAGGGGGTGGGTACAAAAAAATATACTTTATGATTCCTTTAATCTACTACACTAACAATCTCATTACCACTCTGCTTGTAATCAAACCTATCACCCTTATGCACTATATATTTCATACGGGTTTTGATCCCATCTGCTTCGGCAGTTTCGACAAATTCTTTATAGGTGAAGGTATGGCCACCGGCATGCATGGGAACAAACAGCTTTGGTTGAAGGGTGTTCAGTGTATAATACAATCCCTGTTTGACCTGTTCGGGCTCGCCAAGGCTGCATCCACGGATACCACCAAAAAGGATGTCGATCTCAATATCTTTCTCAGCGATCATGTCTATCTCATCGGTAAACTCAGCCATCAGGTCATCCTCACCATTGGCATGGTCGCCCATATGAAAGATTACAAGGCCATCAACCTCAACCAGGTAGCCGCCGTCAAGGTCGGTGGAATGGTTTACATAGATGTCCATGTCATCTACTTTTCCTTCCTCATGCACCGGGATCATGGTATAATCAGCACCTACATCACCTGCATCCCAGCAAAGCACATAATTGATCTCCGGTATGGTCTCCTGCCAGTTGAAGATACGCCTGTCAAAATGGTCTGCATGACGGTGCGTACAGAAAACGGTGACATTCTCATCCTTGATCTGTTCGGGGATGATATACCCTGAGGCAAAGCAAGAATCATCGGGCTTTTCTTCCCAGTAATTACAGAAATAGTCGAATACCAGGAAGTGATTCTGTGTCTTAACGGCCCAGCCGCTATGCCCAAGGAAAAACACTTTTGCTTCTCCTTCGCCAACAACCTCAGCCAGCATATTCGGAGCATTGACCTGTTCCGCCAGTTTCTCATCATTGGCGCCTGCTGCCAGCAGCTCGTAGGCCAGGTCGCTGTGCCCATAGTACCATGCATAATCCAGGGGGGTCATGCCATTATTGTCAGCCGGATTCAGGTCTGCACCATGCTCAATCAGAAGGTCAGCAACCTCGCCAAAACCCATGGCAACAGCCAGATGTAATTCCGTGCTGCCCAGGTTCTTTTCCCTGACATCGATGAATGCCTCATGGTCAAGCAGGTAGGAGATCACCTCCTCATCACCGTTCATCACGGCTCGGTGCAATGGCGTCAAGCCTTCAGCATCAAAAATATTTACTTTGGCACCATTGGAGACCAGGTTCTTTGTCATGGCCAGCTGCCCATGCCTGGTAGCTACATGCAATGGTGTCGACCAGGTCGGACCGCAGGTACAGGCTTTATCCAGTTTGCAAGGATCGGGGTTGACATCTGCCCCATTGAGGATCAGGAACTTGCTCATCTCATCCGGGTTCCTTGACCAGGCTGCAAAAGCCAGTGGTGTCCTTCCATCCAGGCTTGGTGCATTAATGTCTGCACCATGATCCAGGAGAAGTTGAGCCACATTTGTGGATCCCCGACCAGATACACTATGGAGGGCCGTTATCTTGTGATTGCTTTTATGGTTCACATCGGCACCCTTCTCGATCAGGTATTCCGCTACCGCATAAGTATTCGGGTTTTGAGCATAGTGCAATGGCTGCTCTCCGTTATCATTTTCAATATCAAGATCCGCCCCATTCTCAATAAGGTAAACAACAATATCCAGGTGACCGAATGAAGTGGCACTATGCAATGGTGTCATCCCTCCTTCAATCTGCTTGTTTACATCAGCTTTGTTTTCCACCAGGGTTGTGACCATCTCCAGGTTCCCGCCAATTGCGGCCGACTGCAAAGCAGTCCACCCACGGTTATTTTGTATGTTAAGGTCAGCACCTTTTTCTACCAGGTATGTGGCCATGACTGGCTGCCTGTACATAAGTGCAAACAGCAATGCCGTATTTCCATTGTCATCCTGTATATTGATGTCTATACCATAATCCAGGAACAGATCAATGCACTCCTGGTTGCCACTGATGGCTGCCAGGTGTATTGGCATGGAGTTCTCATTATCGCCCTGGCTGGGATCAGCCCCCATCTTAAGCAGAAGGGCCACAACCTCGGCCTTCCCCTGCGATGCAGCCAGGTTGAGTGGAGTCAGGGCATCCTGATTTTTCTGGTTCAATAATTCGGGGTTAGCGGTAAGGATTTCCTTTACCTGTTCCGTATCGCCATCGCTAACGGCAGAATAGATATCCTGGGCCTGTGCGCCCATCATGCTTAAGCAAAAAATTGCAATAAGAATTGCAACTATGTTCATAGATTTTTTCATAGTCATTTGATTTTTGGCTAAATATATACATCAAATAACCCAAAAATCCTGATGACTTTACGAGAGGCATGTCTGGCTTTGCCAGTTGAGTGAACACAGAACAGTAATAAGTTATAAGTTGTAAGTTATAAGTTGAAATCAAATATCATGAATCATGAATCAGATATCATCCTGCATCCAGTATCTTGTATCCTGTATCTGATTCTAACCACTAACCACTATGCTAATAATCAATATTCGAACTGCGCTTCCAGAGATTGAACGCATCCAGGGAATTATCGACTTCGCACTGGTAGACCCGGGTCTGACGGTCGGGATATGGCTTTGCCAGTTCCCTGTATAGGTCGGCGTCGGAGAAATTGAGGCCGGGCTGGTCAGCATCGAAGCGTGTGGCGGCAAACCATACAACCGGTATTCGTGCCCAGAAGATCGCTGAAAAGCACATGGGACAGGGCTCGGTGCTGCAAAAGACCTCACAGTGCGAGGTTTTCCCTTCCTGTGGAAGCGAAGATGCTTCCTTTGATATTTCATTCAGACTAAACAGGCCAAGGGAATGGCAGGCGCTGCGTATGGCCATAACCTCAGCATGAGCCGTGGGATCATTGTCCAGCGTTACGCGGTTATGGCTCTTCCAGTAACGTATGATCCGCTTGGTTTCATCATCCACCTGAATGACAACTGCACCGAAAGGACCACCCTGGTTACCAATCGATTCCCTCGCCAGATCACATGCCATCTCCACCCACCTGTTCCCCTTCACCTCAATAGCTCTGTAGATCCACTCCTTCTTAATATTCGCCTTCTGAACAGAGTGCTCCTCACAATCATCTGATCCATGATGGGTACACTTCGGTGCGTAACCATTCCAGGGCTGTATGTAATCAGGATCAGTTGTATTTTCTAACCTTTCAGGTTCAAGATCATATGGTTCGTTGCATTCTATTGCTTGTGATAACATCGGCAGGAATTTTAAAATATAAAGATAATTAATAGTGAACACTGAACACTGAACAGAATTGTGGATTTTTTCGTTTTGCGATCTGACTTTATCCGGCATCTGGCCCCTCGACTTCGCTCGGGGCGACAGACTCGGATTTAATAAGATTGGGTGTCTCGACTCCGCTCGACCCAACAGTTTAACAATTTAACAGTTTAGCAATATATCAATTTCACTTACCACTAATCACTAACCCCTGCCTACGCAGGGGCAGGCCACTAATCACTATCTTTGAAATACCAATTATTACCCCGCATGTTCAAGAATCATTTTCTCGTAGCGCTACGCAACCTCTGGAGAAACAAAGGTATATCTATCATCAACATCCTGGGCCTGTCGATTGGCCTGGCGGCTACGATCCTGCTTTGCCTGTATATCTTCCACGAACTGAGCTTTGATCGTTTCCATAGCAAGAAAGACCGGATCTACCGGGTTCACTATAACAGCGAGTCGGAAGGTGTTTTCTCCACATCTTCCATCATGACTGCCGGGATAGGCCCTTCCATGATCGAAGAGCTGCCCGAAGTGCAAAGCATGATGCGTTTTTCTAATCCGGTGAACGGTTTTTTTACATACGATGAGACAAACTACCACCTCAATAACATCACCTATATCGACTCCTCCGTCTTTTCCATTTTTGACTTCAGCCTTATTGAAGGGAGCCCGATGCTGGCCCTGGATGAGCCATTTACGGTTGTCCTGACTGAATCATCTGTCAAAAAAATATTTGGGGAAGATGATCCCATTGGAAAGGTCATCAGCCTTAATAATGAAGAACCGTTGAAGGTGACCGGCGTGATCCGCGACATCCCATCAAACTCGCACATGCAGTTCAGCGCATTGATATCCTTCACCAGCCTTTACCATAAAAAAAACATGTACCTGGGCTGGAATGGAGGTCACAGATACTACACCTATGTACTGTTGAAGAAAGGAGCCGATCCTGAACAGCTGAAAGCCAGGTTCCCCGACTTCCTGGAAAAACATATTAACCATATCTACCGTGATGCAGGATGGGTCATGCATATGGATCTCCTGCCCCTGGACAGGGTTCATCTTCATGCCAATGTAGATTATGATATCAGCACCAGGGGCAACCTGACCAATATCATCATCTTCAGCACTGTGGCACTGTTCATCCTTATCATTGCATGCATCAACTACATGAACCTGGCTACAGCACGTGCCCTGCGCAGATCACGGGAAGTGGGGTTGCGCAAGGTAGTAGGCGCTCATCGCCTCCATATCATCAGGCAGTTCATTGGAGAATCAGTCCTGGTAGCACTGATAGCCCTGGTCATAGCCCTGCTGTTGATACAGGCTTTCACGCCGGACTTCAACTTACTTATTGGTAAAACATTAAACCTGTTCACCGCCTCCAACCTGTGGCTGCTCCTCTTCCTCATCGTCCTGACCGTGATCATCGGTATCCTGGCCGGCAGCTACCCTTCATTCTACGTCTCCCGTTTCCAGCCCGTCTCAATATTAAAAGGCACATTTAATTCAGCGAGAGGCAAGTTCATCGTTCGTAACATCCTGGTAGTCATACAGTTTTTTATCTCTGCCTCCCTCATCATCTGTACGCTTATCATCTACGGTCAGCTGGGTTATATTAACGATAAGAACCTGGGTTATGATCAGGACAACGTTATGGTTGTGGAATTCCAAAGTGAACAATCCAAGCTGGGCCTGGATGCACTCAAGTCGCAGATAGGCCAGATCCCCGGAGTTGAAATGGTATCTGCTGCATCTGATATTCCGGGTTGGGGTTATACCAGCAATGGATATACTCCTGAAGGATTTAGCCAATCCATGATGTTCCATGCGCTGTTTGCCGATGAGCATTATATGGATATTTTAGGCATTCCGGTTGTGCAGGGCAGGATGTTTGATGAAAGCATGGCTACCGACAAAGAAGCTTATCTCATCAATGAAACACTGGCAAAACTGCTGGGCTGGGATGATCCCATTGGAAAAGCTATCTATCGAGACGGTGAACATAAGGTCATTGGCATTGTAAGGGATTATCATTTTGCAACCC
Organism: uncultured Bacteroidales bacterium; assembly: GCA_963753055.1. Lineage (GTDB taxonomy): Bacteria > Bacteroidota > Bacteroidia > Bacteroidales > B18-G4 > JAUWGC01. The sequence goes on from CAVWAP010000009.1 coordinate 270,479, forward strand.
TCCATCAAAAGATTGAGCCGCTCATTATCACTTTGAAGGATCCGGGCTATTATTATTACCTGCTGATCAGGTTCCAGGGCAGTACGCTGGAGTCTGTCAGCCGGGAAGTTGAGAATGCCTGGGGCCGGACTTTCGCTGAGGAGCCATTCAGCAACTTCTACCTGGACAATTATGTTGCTGATGTTTACCAGGACGAGGCTCATTTCGGAAAAGTATTCCTGAGCTTCTCCATCCTGGCCATCTTCATCGCTTGCATGGGTTTGCTGGGACTGGCTGCCCTAACTACCGAGCAGCGCAGGAAAGAGATCAGCATACGTAAAGTCCTGGGGGCCTCATTCATAAGGATACTGCTCAAGCTTTCCTTTGACTTCACCCGCTGGGTGCTGCTGGCTAACATCCTTGCCATCCCCGTCGCCTGGTTCTTCATGAACCGCTGGCTGCAGACCTTTGCCTATGCCAGGTCTATCGGTGCCACAGCATTTATATTATGCATGGTCATCACCCTGGTCATTGCCTGGCTGACCATAGCGTTCCTGGTAGCAAAAGTCAGCAGAACAAGCCCGGCGGAAGCGCTCAAATATGAGTGAGGAGTAAAGGGTGAAGAGTGAGGGGGGTTATTGTTTTTGGATCTTTACTGCTTCTACAATATTTTTTTCATCCCTTAGCATCAATACATACTGTCCATGTGGCAGGTCGCTTATGTTCATGGATTCAGTCAGTCTGGTAGTTCTTACCAGCTGCCCGTGGATAGTGTATAGTTGAACTTCACTGATGACTCCCGATAGATATCGGGACTGTTCACTTTTTTGCTTACTTTTATAGAAATCCAACCAAACCATAAAAAAATAATCATGAAAAAATCTATTTTTTATTTCCTGGTAGTATTGGCTTTTATGCTGACTGCCTGTGATACAGGTGTGCAAAAAGAAGCTAAACTACAGATCGATTATGAAAAGTACACATTATCTAATGGACTGGATGTTATTCTGCATGTCGACCGGTCCGATCCTATCGTGGCCCTGGCCATCCAATTCCATGTTGGCTCAAACCGTGAGGTGCCAGGCCGTACCGGCTTTGCACACCTTTTCGAGCATATGATGTTCCAACGCTCTGAAAATGTAGGCGAAGACCAGTTTTTCAAGAAGATACAAAATGCAGGAGGTACCCTCAATGGAGGCACAGGCAATGATGCTACCACCTATTTCGAAGTGGTCCCCAAGAACGCATTGGAGATGATACTCTGGCTTGAATCCGACCGCATGGGTTATATGATCAATACCGTGACCGAAAAATCATTCGCTATCCAGCAGAATGTGGTGCAGAACGAGAAGCGCCAGGGTGTCGATAACCGCCCTTACGGACATACAGGTGGTGTGATTGCCAAAAATCTTTATCCGGAAGGACATCCCTATAGCTGGACGGTCATCGGTGAGATGGAAGACCTGTTCAATGCCACGGTCCCTGACGTTAAGGAATTCCATTCAAAGTGGTATGTTCCCAATAATGCAACGCTTGTGCTGGCTGGCGACTTCGAAGTGGAAGACGCTAAGAAACTGATTGAAAAGTACTTCGGCGAGATACCAAAGGGTGGTGATATTGTCGATCCACAACCACAGCCTGTGACCCTGGCAGAAACGGTCAAGTTGTATCATGAAGACAACTTTGCCAAGGCACCCCAGCTCCGCATGATATGGCCCACAGTTGAGAATTTCAGTGATGATGCCTATGCGTTGGATTACCTCGGCGAACTGTTGTCACAGGGTAAAAAAGCACCCCTTTATAAAGTACTGGAAAAGGAAAACCAATACACCTCCAGCCAGTATGCTTATAACGGCAGCCAGGAGATTGCCGGCAGCTTTAATATTGTAGTAACAGCCAACGATGGGGTCAGCCTGAAAGAGATTGAAGATGGCATCTACAAATCTTTTCAGATGTTTGAGGAAGAAAGCTTTACTGATGAAGACGTGGAGCGTATCAAAGCCAGCCTGGAAACAGATTACTACAATATGGTGAGCAGCATCCTTTATAAGGCATTTGTGCTGGCCAATTACAACGAGTATGCAGGAGATCCTGGATATTACTCAACTGATATTGAAAAAGTCAAGGCAGTGACTAAAGATGACATCATCAGGGTTTACAATAAATACATTAAGGACAAGCCATTCCTGGCTACCAGCTTTGTACCCAAAGGACAATTGGATATGATGGCTAAGGGATCTGTTGATGCAGGTGTTGTTGAAGAGGATGTCATGACAGCCACCGAAGTAAATATTGAAGGGATGGAAGAAGAGGAAATTGTCATGACTGAAACCAGCTTTGACCGCTCTGTGCAGCCAGCGGACGGACCTGATCCACTATTGAACCTGCCTGTGGTATGGGATGATGAACTGGCAAATGGTATGAAAGTTTATGGTATTGAACACCATGAATTGCCACTGGTACAGTTTAATATTGTCATCAAAGGTGGACATTACCTTGACAGTCCTGAGAAAGTTGGTGTTGCCAACCTGGTGACTGATGTGATGATGGAAGGTACTAAAAACAAGACTCCCCTGGAGCTGGAGGAAGAGATTGAAAAATTAGGTGCCAGCATCTACATGAGCACCTCAAATACCAGCATTACTATCACAGTAAATACCCTTGCAAGAAACTATGATAAAACCCTTGCACTTGTGGAAGAAATACTTCTGGAGCCCAGGTGGGATGTGGAAGAGTTTGAGCTGGCCAAAACCAGTGTGTTAAACCGCCTGAAACGCCAGAAAGCAGATCCCAATTCACTGGCGAGAAATGCTTTCAACCATCTGGTTTATGGTGATGATAATATCCTGGCGATCAGTAGTATGGGAACAGAGGAGAGCGTAGCTGAGATCACAATCGACGACCTCAAAGCTTATTATGATGCTAATTTTTCACCTTCTGTTGCCTATTTCCATATTGCAGGAGATATCAGTGAAGACTATACAGTAAATTCCCTGGCAGGACTGACTGAGCGCTGGCAGGCCAAAGAAGTGGTCTTCCCTGAATACAGCTATCCACCCCCACTGGAAGAGTCTCAAGTGTACTTTGTCGATGTGCCCGGAGCCAAGCAGTCGGTGATCAATATTGGCTGTGTAGGACTGGCACGTGTCGATGATAACTATTATCCGGCCACGGTGATGAACCACAAGCTGGGCGGTTCCTTCAACGGGAATGTCAATATGGTCCTCAGGGAAGAAAAAGGGTACACCTATGGTGCACGTACCTATTTCTCAGGCTATCATGTACCCGGACCGTTTATGGCATCAGCAAGTGTCCGCTCATCCGCAACCCTTGAATCAGTGCAGATCTTTAAAGAACTGATGGAACAGTATCGTGAAGGTATTTCAGAAGAGGACCTGGACTTTACCAAGAATGCATTGATCAAATCCAATGCCCGTGAGTTCGAGACTCTCAGGTCATTGATTTATATGTTACAGAATATCAGCATCTACGACATGCCCAAGGACTATATCAAAGGTGAGGAAGAAATAGTACGTAACATGACTCTTGATAAGCATAGAGATCTTGCCGTCAAGTACATCATTCCAGATAAGATGTATTATGTCGTGGCAGGAGATGCCGCAACTCAGATGGATGCGCTGGCGGATGTTGGGTTTGGCCAACCTATCCTCTATGAGGAAAAGAGATAAGAGAGAAGAGAGAAGAGAGAAGAGAAAAGAGAGAATAGAAAAGTGGAGCGAGGCAAAGCCGAGGGACATCCCGCCGAAGGCGGGGAGAGAAGAGATTTGATATAGGATCTAGAATCTAGGATCTAGGATCTAGAATCTAGAATCTAGGATCTATTGTATAACTTAATTACAGTGCCGCGCATCATGCGCCCGGCAGATGATAAGGTATAGGCTATTGCATCCGCTATTCGCTCCGTAGGTACCCAGCTGCTATGATCGGCGTTGGGCATGGCTTCACGGTTGATCTTTGTATCAATGATGGAAGGAACGATGACGGTTGCTCCAACATTTTTCCCTTTACCTTCTGCATTGATGAATTCAGCTAGCTTGAATACTAAACTTTTGCCCAGGGTATAGGCAATCATGTCCTTTCCCTGCATAGGGTGCATCTGTGGACGCGCTCCAACCAGGATAAAATGACCACCTTCCGGACGGTTCAGGAAATGAGGCAATAGTGGACGAACTATATTGTATGCTGTCTTGAAGTTCAGGTTGATCATCCTGTCAATATCAGACAGCTTGGTATCTTCAATTTTGCCCATGGCAAAACCACCTACAAGCAGCACAGCAGCATCCAGATCAGGCTTTTCATCAATGATGCTTTTTATTCTTTCCTGTGAACCAGCCTCATCCAGTATATCCATCTGGATACTTTCAATTAATTTATTGCCATTTTTTGCCGGATTATCAGCTGTCCTGTCCAGGGTTACTATTTGACGGGCTTCCTGCACGAGCCTCTTAACTACTGCAGTACCAAGATTGCCGCTCGCGCCTGTAATGAGTATAGTTGACATGTTATTCGCTTTTTTCAATAATAGGACAACTGAAAATACAAATTGTTCGATATTATTTCAATTGTCAATTGTCAACCGTCAACTGTCAACTTCATTTGTAATAGATCAATAAATTTCATATATTTAGCCTACCACAATAATTTCCTCAATCATGAAATACTTTCGCCATCTTTTTGCGTTGCTTGGAATCCTGTTCCTGGCAAATACAGCTGTTGCACAGGCTGTTCCAGATAGTGTTTTTTACCAGCGTCTCTATCATACCTGTAAGGTCTGGGGTTACGTGAAATATTTCCATACAGCTATGGAAGATTGCAGCATTAACTGGGACAGTGTTCTGGTCAATACCCTGCCTCAAATCCAGTCTGCACAAACAAACCAGGATTTCAAAGATATCCTGTATAACATGGTCATGGCACCTGGTGAAATGGGTATTCCATCCGGGCCCCCACCTAATATACCCGACAGCCTTTTCTTTAACCTGCACCTGGATTGGTTCAACGACACAGCCTTATCACAGGCGGTGACCGATGTGCTTGACACCATACGTGTGCGATTTAAGCCACAGGACAATTGCTATGTCTATCCTACGGCCGGAACAGGTCAACCAAACTTTTCTTACGATGATGAATACTATATTTCAGGCAGCTATCCCGACTCAAACCTGAGGATACTGTCCCTGTTCAGGTATTGGAATATCATTGAATACTTCTTCCCCTATACAGATATTATGGACCAGGAATGGGATGTTTCGCTTGAGCAGATGATCCCCTATTTCTATGAGGCTTCAGATGGAACAGAATACGGATTGGCTGTATTACGGGTGGTTCATCTGATCAACGATACCCATGGTTTTACTAATGCCAACCAGGTGTACTCATACTTTGGAGGCTATTTCCCCCGGCTTTGGGCCAGGCAGGCTGATGACAAGATGGTGGTTGTAGAAGTACATGAGACGGTTACGAATATTTTCCCTGGAGATATTATTCTGAAGGTGGATGGTGTTGAAATTGAGCACTATAAGGACAGTTTACGCCCGTATATCGCTGCTTCAAATGAGTCACGAATGCAAATGAACCTTAACAATAACGTCTTGAGGGGCCAATATGGAGAGGTGGAGATGTTTCTCCAAAATGAAAATGGCACACGCTTAGAAACCACTGATCGCAACTGGAGCACAGCCGCCTGGAACCAGTTCTTTGAGAATACAGGGCCGGTCTGGTATGATACCACTCTCCCCGCTGGGTGCAACTATGGATATGTTGATATGGGCAGGTTGGCACAGAATGATGTGGATGACATGTTTGATGAGCTCTGGGAAACAGATGCCATCGTTTTTGATATACGTTCATACCCCCAGGGTACGCTCTGGTATATCGTAAACTATATCTACCCTGACCCTTTGTATATTGCCAATTTCACGATACCAAGCTCTGACTACCCTGGTACGATAGTCTGGATGGCTGAAACCATCGGCTATGGCAATACCAACCAATATGCCGGAAAGCTTATTGTCCTTTTTAATGAAATGACCCTCAGCCAGGCTGAATATACCTGTATGGGTTTTGATTACCATACAGAATGTATTAAGATAGGAAGCCAGACAGCTGCTGCCGATGGAAACGTGACCATGGTTTATCTTCCTGGGGAAATAACAACCTACCTGACGGGGCTTGGAACCTTTTACGCTGATTACACACAAACCCAGCGAATCGGCATCGTACCCGATTATGAGGTTAAACCAAGCGTACAGGGCCTGCGCGAACAGCGCGATGAAGTGCTCGAATTTGCTATGGATTGCGGATTTGTGGATATTGGAGAAAGCTTTTCACTTGAACAGCCTGAAGTACATATCTTTCCTGTGCCGGCAAAGGACTACCTCATTATTGAAACTGAATATGAGCTACCGTTAACTCTCGAAATTTTTGATACTTACGGAAGACTAATCATACATGAAGAGATAAGTGGTAAAGAATACCAGTTGGATATCCGTGGAATACCTGATGGTATTTACCTTGCCAGGATAATTGCCAAGGATTGGAGTAGCAGCTGTAAATTAGTGTTTAGTGACTAGCTATTTTACAACTATTTTTTGTGTTTCAATCACACTTCCAACTTGTATTCTTACAATATAAACACCTTCGGACAGGTTTTCCACATCAAATTCAAGCACATAGTCACCAGGTGCTTTTTCTTCTTCCATCAACCTGCAAATCCACTTGCCTGTAACGGTATACAAATCCACCAATGTGAATTGTGAATCGTGAACAGTGAAACGAAGGTGTGCTGTGCCCGAGCATGGATTCGGATTAATTATAATGTTGGTTTGATTTTTTAGATATTCATCGACGGCCGTCGGTCCCAGAAATATAAAATCCACGCTGTTCCCTCCAAAATTCGGTATAGCCAGCATGTGGTCGTGGGTATTGTAATTCAATCCTGCGGGCTCCACATGGCCTGTGGAAATGATCTCCGGATCCTCATTAAAATCCGGATCATACTTAAGTATCTTGCCTCCGTTATGGCTGGCAAGGTAAAAATAGCCATCATGATCCATGGTGATGCCATCATAATATCCCAGGGTGTTTGATACCAGTTCCGTGACCGTTGAATCCTCCAGGCTGATAGAATAGATAGATACATTCTCCTGGTATGCTGCAGCGACAAGCCTGTTATTGAAGTGGTCGTAGACAATATCCTGTAAATACATGGGCAGCTCACCTGAATAGACAAATACATTATATGATTGTGTCACAGGGTTGACCTTGAAAATCCTGCCCCGGGTATCGACGACGTATATGTAGCCATTGCTATCAGCCGCCAGGCCATCGATACTATATGTAGCAGGCAACTTGAGTTTCATAACCTCTTCCCTGGTATCCAGGTTGATGCCCCTGAGCGTATCTTCATCGTCAGATATATAAAGCACGTTATTTGAGATGACCATGCCCAGTGGTACCTGTGTTGCGGTATAAAATAAAGTCTGGTTGCCAGCTGTATCCAGCTCAACGATACATCCCTTGCCAGCTGCGGATACCAGGTAACGCTCATGATCATAATCGTAAACCACACACTCGGGCCAGATCAAATGATTGGGATCATGCAGGCGGTTCTCAAACCAGGCGATCTCATCAGACGTATACCCGATGGCAATCACGTCAGTATCATTGTCATTATCCATGTCCATGGGCCAGGAGCAGAAGGCCTGATAAAAAGGATCAGAGAAATCATGCTTTGTGAAATACTGGCTTCCATCGTTCTCCCACCACGACAGCTTCGATCCTCCCTGGGGTGCACCGACAAGGTCACGGTCCCCATCCTCATCGAAATCGGCTGCATCAAGCCACAGCGCCCCGGGAAAGGCACCCAGAAAGTGCTTGATAAATGTTCCATCTCCGTTATTTTCGTACCATGCGATTTGCCACCAATGCAGGATGCGCCTAAAAGGTCAGCATCACCGTCATAATCAACATCTTTGGCAATCACAGTATGAATACCGTAGATCAAAGTATCCACTAAATGTGCAGTACCATCCACCTCCCACCAAACGATATGGCCTGCCTGCTCTCCGCAGGAGACAATATCCAGATCACCATCCACATCAAAGTCACCGCAGTCGACAGAACAATGCCGCTGATAACGATCATCGATGAAGTGTTTTGTCCAGCCCTGGCTTCCATCATTTTCCCACCAGGCTACTTCCGGGTTGGGTCCACTCACAACGAAGCCACAGCTCAGTACATCCAGATAGCTATCTCCATTTACATCATAGATAGCCACTGTATGAGCACCGGTGAAGTCAAGGTCTATCGGCTGCATGGTGAAGTTCTCATCCCCATCATTCTCCCACCAGAGCACGTCACTGTCCAATACAGTGCATCCAACCAGGTCCATATCCTCATCCTGGTCGAGGTCCACAGCACGGATGCTGCGTATACCGTCAAGGTTATTTTCAACAACATGTTTTGTGAACTGCTCATAGCCATCATTCTCCCACCAGGCCACCTGTCCGCCTTCCAGCCTGCCGGCAGCCACAAAGTCCATATGCCCGTCGTCATTAATATCAGCCGGACATACCTCCATGCCATCTGTAAAATCCTGTGTAATGCTGTGTTTGTCGAAAGAAACCTGTGAATAAAGGGGAAGACCGATCAGGAACATGCCCATCACGGCCAAAGGGTGCATAATGTTTCTCATAATAAATTTGGTTGGTTGGCTGCGAATATAGTTACAAATATAAACCTATGCTACAACGAGTTAACAAGATGCAAGATTCAATATGCAAGACGCAAGCCACAAGCTACAAGACGCAAGACGCAAGATGCAAGAGGCAGAATAAATTGACAGTTGACAATTGACAATTGACAATTGACAATTATATGGCGCTATAGGTCTCTGTATGTCTCTTTGATTCTTCCGGGTGTTGTCCATATACGAACAAGGATGTTACGAATTCAAACACATTATATATAAATATTATTTGAATACATTTAATAAATCAATGTCTTTCAGTATAATAGGATCTCGGCATGGCTTTTGGACAAAAATATTATCATGTTCCCAAACCACTTAACCAATGTTCATCAATTATTTAAAAACAGGTATCAGGTACATCATCCGCAATAGCGGGTATTCCCTGATCAATATTGTTGGGTTGGCGGTTGGTATTGCCACCAGCATCCTTATTATGATATTTGTGTTCAGTGAATTAAGTTATGACAGCTTTCATGAAAAATCGGACAGAATATACCGTATCGGTGTTGAAGCCCTGATTGGAAATACTGAGATCCATCAGGTTCATACTCCTGCCAGATTACCTGTTGCCCAATACAGCTTTTTCCCGGAGATAGAATATGTTACAAGGATCACTAATTGGTCCAATTCCATGGTGGAATATAAAGATCTTGTCTTCATGGAGCCACGGGCAAGATATGTTGACTCCACCTTCTTCGATATATTTACAGTGGAATTTGTTTCCGGCCAACCTAAAACGGCATTGACCGAACCAAATTCGGTCGTTATTACCGAAAAAATAGCCAGTAAGTATTTTGGAGATGAAGACCCGATGGGAAAAATTCTTCGTTTTGAAGATAATCATGATTTAAAAGTCACAGGTTTAGTCAAAGAATGGCCCTCAAATTCTCATTTGCATTTCGACCTCCTGGTATCATTGTATACGTATGACGATTTAGCTAACAATAAAGGATGGTTCAATAATAATTTCGCAAATTATTTTACCCTGCATAGCGGAGCGGATGCCGACAGTGTTGAAGCACACTTGCCTGCCTTTGTAGATAAATATTTATTTGGCGGCAAGTACCAGGAAGCCCTTGATAAGGGAAACTTCTGGGAATACTATTTGCAACCAGTTACCAGCATACATCTTCATTCCGATCTGAGTGGTGAATTCGAAGCAAACGGCAAGGCATCATACATTTATATCTTCTTCGTTGTAGCCATTTTTATCCTCTTGATCGCATGTATAAATTTCATGAACCTGGCTACAGCAAAATCAGCTTATCGCTCAAAAGAAGTTGGTATCAGAAAAGTTTTTGGATCCACCCGGATGAACCTTGTCCGGCAATTCATCGGTGAATCAGTAATAGTAAGCTTTATCTCCCTGGTCCTTGCTATTATTCTGATCTCCATTGTCTTGATGATTTTCCCTGATATATTTGGAAAGGAACTTGATTTGGGTTTTATCCCAATGCCCTTTGCGGTGATTATGATCGTTATGCTTGGATTGGCAGTTGGTATTATCTCCGGCAGTTATCCAGCATTATACTTGTCTGCATTTCAACCAATAATAGTCTTGAAAGGGTTCATGCAAAAGGGTGGCAAGAGATCAATATTGAGAAGCATTTTGGTGATTTTCCAGTTTTTCATTTCTGTGATCTTGATCATTTGCACGATCGTTGTATACCAGCAATTACAATTTCTGCAAAATGAAAAACTTGGGTTCAACAAGGAAGACATTATCGTTGTAAAAAATCCCGGCGCACTTGATGATAAGCTTGATGTTTTTAAACAGGATGTAGAACAGTTTTCATTTGTCAAGGGGGTCAGCGTTAATGGTTTATTACCTGGCACACCATTCTCCAATATTGGCTATGGTGCGGAAGATGTGGATTTTTCTTTTTCCCTGAATATTTGCCTTTGTGATGAAGATTATAAAGATGTGCTGAACCTGGAGATGGCAGAAGGTCGTTTCTTCTCGGACGAGTATCAAACCGATTCATTGGGTATTGTCATCAATGAAGCTGCATGGGAATTGTTAGGTTATGAGGATCCGATCAATAAAAAGATCAATGATTGGTGGCAAGAACGCCATTATTTTCATGTCATTGGTGTTGTAAAGGACTTTCATTATGAATCTATGCATCAGAATATTCGGCCTATGGCACTGCTGAATATTGATGGCCCTTATCAGTGGGGAGCCAGTTTTGTTGCTATCAAGGTCCTACCAGGTGACTACCAGGAGATGATACAACAAATCAATAGAACCTGGGACCAGTACGCTTCCGGGTTGGCCTTTGATTATTCCTTTCTTGAGCAAGATTATGATGCAATATATAAAGGTGAGGTTCAAACAAGAAAACTATTTGTCATCTTTACGATACTGGCTATATTTATTGCCAGCCTTGGGCTCCTGGGATTGGCTTCCTTCTTGATTGAGCAGAAAACAAAAGAAATTGGCATCCGCAAAACCCTCGGTGCATCTATCGGTCAAATTACAGGTATCCTGACCAGGGAGTTTGTCCGCTGGGTGATCATCGCCAATGTGCTGGCCTGGCCTGCAGCCTGGTACCTGATGAACCAGTGGCTGCAAAACTTTGAATACAGGATCACTCAAAACTGGTGGACCTTCGTATTGGCCTCCGTCATATCCATTCTTATAGCACTGCTGACTGTAAGCTTTCAAACGATCAAGACCACCAGGAAAAACCCGGTTGATGCGCTGAGGTATGAATGAACTGAAATTGTTATATTGTTATACTGTTATATTGTTAAGCTTTGACCAGATTTCTCACTACTCACTACTTAATACTTAATACTTAATACATAATACTTAATACTAGTCTGCTACAATCAATTTCCGCACTGCAATCTCACTCCCTGCCTGCACCCTGATGAAATATACGCCTGCCGGCAGGTCACTTACATCAATCTCCATCTCATGCGTCCCTGCAGGCATCTCTTCATTGACCAATTCACGAATCTTCCTCCCCTCAATCGAATACAGGTCAATCATCCGGTATCCAGAACCTGTCCCGAGCGTAGTCGAGGGATCCGGCACCCGGTATCTGATAGTCAAATGATCTAAAGCTGGGTTCGGAAAAATGGCCATTACAGAACCTGCCACCGCCGGCTCCCCAATCCCATAAACCGGCTCATGCAACAGGAAAAAGATATCATCCGGCAATCCTGTGCCGGTGTCAATGTTCAGTTCAACAATAGGAAATCCAATGTCCGGGTCGTTGGTCCACCAGGAATAATTCTCATCAATCTTACTTTCTGCCTCAACAAGGGTCCACCCTCCCCTCATATAGGCCCAGATGCTATCTTTGTCTGATGTATTTTCCCTGACCCGAAGAGCTTCATAGGTACCAAGAGGAGTGGTAATGGTGCCCCAGGCATCAACAACGGTGGTCTTATCTGTATAAAACTTGATCCAGATCGAGTCCATGCTTAGGGGAAGAGGGGTTGGGAATTTGAATTCCTGCACATAGCTTTCCGTATAGTTATCCAGGTAATCCATTGGCCAGGCAGCAATAACTGACTTGGGTGTGATCGGAGCTATTACAGGAGGTATGGTAGATTCTTCTATCCATGCCCCGCCAAGTAAAGCCATCTCCTGCGTATTGCTGTTAAAAAAGACGAACATCTCTTCCTGGTAGATCTCAGCTGCCAGGTTTGCTGAAGGATAAGCTGATGGATAAGGCGTTTCTTCCGGCAGCATGAACCACATTGTATCATAATCCTGCACGACGACGGAAGTAAAATCCCAGCTCTGGTTGGCACCACCGCCACCAGGTGTAAGCGGGGTGATGGTATCAATACCCTGTACTACGGTAGCCCCGGCGCCCACAATATGATCGCTGGTGACTGTTATCTGTGCTGCTGCTGGGAAAATCAAGAAAAGCCCAATTAAAGTGAGTAAATTTTTTTTCATAAGGCGTTGGTTTTTAGGTGAGAAACCTAAAGGTACGAAATATAAAGGGGATATCAACCGAAGAATTTACAATTTAGTATTTAGGTTGTACAATTTATAATATGATGTACAATTTAAAATCTTACATAGTAAATCATATTGTAAATACAAAATTGTAAACACAGAATCGTAAATTCCTATTTCGAAACAACCAGCTTCTGCGTCTTCACAATCCCATCCGCCTGTACCCTGACGAAATAAATCCCCGCTGGCAAATCACTCACATCAATCTCCATCTCATGCGTCCCTGCAGGCATCTCTTCATTGACCAATTCATGAATCTTCCTTCCCTCAATCGAATACAGATCAATCATCCGGTATCCAGAACCTGTCCCGAGCGTAGTCGAGGGATCCGGCATCCGGTATCTGATAGTCAAATGATCTAAAGCTGGGTTAGGAAATAATATAATATCCTCATCCTTCAATCTCGGCTTTACAGTCTCATCAACTCCTGTAATTATTTCATGAGATAGCACATAGGGTCCACCAAAACAACCCATATCATTCCTTAATCCGCCTTTGGATGGGAAAAGGGCAAAGCCAGGGTTACCAGGATCTTCTAGATCGTTATATTGAGTATCCGGATCACCGGCATCAATGCAGGGTGAACCGTCGTTTAGAAGGTACCAGTAGTTACCCTGGGAATAGAAATCCGGATCCTGATCTATATTGTTCTCATAGGATCCTGTAAAGTTCAAATAGATGGTCCCGCCGTACCAGGTTCCAATAGAATCGGTGCCTCCTTTGATATCACAATAGTAAAAATCAGGATCAGAATCCTCGGAGAAAAGGTGTATCTGAGGACCATCCACAAAGGCTGTGTTGCCCCAGAGGATGGTATTGATGAATATTGGGCTGGTGTTAACCTCAACATCTATACCTCCACCGAAAAGCGCAAAATTATCAACGATTGTATTATTGATGAAGGTTGCCTGGCAATTGTCTTCAAGGTCTACCCCACCACCTTCTTCATAAGCCACGTTGGAATATATCAGGTTATTTCTCAGTACCGGGTTGCAATCAGTCATAGTCTGCACGCCACCTCCATAATCTGCGAAATTACCGGCCAAAAGATTGGTGTTGATCTCCGGATTGCAGTTCAAATACATTGCGATAGCACCACCGGAATTGCTTGCACGGTTATCTACAAAGAAATTATTTGCTATATAAGGCGATGAAGATGTCATGGAAACAGCACCTCCATTATAGGCTTTATTATGCCAGAAGTTGTTATCCTGAATGGTAATTGGAACATTGTTCACAGCAATGGCTCCTCCGGATTCCTGGGCTCCATTAGAGTAGAACATACAGTTTGAAACGACCAGGTCGGGATAATTCAACACGCCAATGGCCCCCCCGTGCTTGTCAAGCTCGCTGCTTCCTACAGCTTTTCCAAAAGCAAACAAGCAATACCGTATTCGGGAAGAATCGCTGCTGGCAGCGGAATAGCCAAAACGGAACCCATGCCATCCACCATCAGGAATATTGAGATTATGCCATCCTGTGGAGTCGTTGATGGTGATCATGATAGAATCATTTTCGATCCCTTCAGCAATAAGGGAACCCTGCACATAAAAATGATAATGGCCCTGGAACTCCACACGGACGCCGGGGCTGATCACCAGGCTTTGCCCGGTGGGGATCATAACATCACCAAGGATAAGGTATGGTGATCCATCCATGTTCCATGTGCCACTGACATTCCCGGCTGGGACAGGCGTTTGTGCCATAGCTGGAATTACCAAGAAAATCGCAATGATGCAAAACAGATTTCTTTTCATAATACCTGAGGGTTTGATGATTACACATCTAAAGATACGAAAGGTGACAGCGAAATCCAACTGAAGAATTGACAATTCAGTATTTAGATTGTACAATTGAAGATATGAATTTACAATTTAGAATCTTACATAGTAAATCGTATTGTAAATACAAAATTGCAAACACAGAATCGGAAATTCCTAGTCAATAACCACTAGCTTCTGAGTTTTCACAACCCCCTCTGCCTGCATCCTCAGGTAGTAGATTCCTGCCTGCAGCCTTGATACATCGGTGCTTATTGCCTGTGTTCCCTGTGAGCATTGCTCGTTAAGTAGTTCCATCACCTTTTTACCAGTGATGTCGTAAACTGACAGGTTGACGCTTGAACCAACTGGAATAGAGAAGCTTATGCTGGTCTGCCCATTGGTTGGATTAGGGAAGTTTGGATATAGCTTGTATTCGGAATTACCCACCTTGCTTTCATCAATGCCAACTGCCAGGGAAGCGGATTTCAGCACGATTTCATTGTCCCAGTCAAAGAACAGGAGTGCCGGCTCCACGTCGAAAGTAAATGTGAAGAGCTGGTCGTTTACATCGTTCATCACCCTGACAGTGGTATCTGTAAAATCGGCAAAGTAGATATATAGTTCTATGGGTATGGGGAAGAACGGGGCGTTGGTTTGTGTCTGGCTGACCAGGAACTCCACGTCCCAGGTACCATCACCATTGTCAAAGAAATTATAGGAATTCTGATATTTGGGATGGTTGGGTTGTTTGACCCAGGTAGAGAAGAACCACTCAAGGTCCTCGCCTGTAGATGCTTCTATCTTAGCCTGGAAATCTTCTGTGACAGCGTTTTTATATTTAAAGTTGACGGTATCGGTAGCATAGTCGTAGATCGCCTGGAAATAGGCTTCATCGCCAAGTGTATACCTTAGCAGGTGCAGAATACAGGAACTCTTACAATAGGTAACGGCATAGTTGAACAGTGTGCTGTTGGGAGGTGTGTTGACTGCCCATTCAGGGTTATACACAGGGAATCCAGGGTTGGCAGAAAGATAATAAGAAGCATTGTTATCAATATCATTTTTGTATGCACTATAACCACCATCACTTTCCCACCACCATGCTTCTGACCAGGTGGCAAAGCCTTCATTCAGCCATAGGTCGGCCCAGGTGCCCGGACTGATCATATCACCGAACCACTGGTGAGCAAACTCATGAGTAATAAGTGACTCACCCCAACATCCGGTGCATAGGCTGGTAAGGGTCTGGTTCTCCATCCCTCCCCAGGTGAATTCATTGTTCAATGTGGCAAAGCCATCCTTCTCAAAAGGATGTTCACCGTATGATTCTGAGAAGTAGGAAGCCATTAAAGGCACCTGGCCTTCAATATATGTTGGATTTTCTCCATCATTATAATAAAACCTGATCGGCATGGGGTCGCCGGGAGTAGAGGGCCTGTCCCAGTAAACGATATCCAGGTTCCATCCCGCACTGGCTGATATTACTGTCAGATAGGTTGGCACCGGGTCACGGCTGATCCAATGGAACCATGTCGTATCGGCAACAGTAGTTGAGTCTTCTAATCTTCCGTTGGAGCCCAGCAGCACATCGGCTGGCACCTTGGCGGTGAGGTCAACAGTGGCCTTGTCGGCCGGCCTGTCGTAGCAAGGGAACCATTTACGTGCTCCTTCCGGTTCGTTATCTGTAAAGACGAACCCACCGTTTACAAACCAATTGCCGTCTTCCACGTCCAGGTGACTGTATTCAATGCTTACATCAACGATCTCATCCGGGTCATAGGTCCGGTCGAGCATGATGGTCAAAGTATCCTGGGCATGGGTAAAAGATGTCCCTGCCATGCCAACGCCCTGAATGGAGAGTGATGTACTCACCGCATCCAGCTTGATCATGTTCAGCGCCGTATCAACCCTGAAGGTGATGGTGTTAGTGGCTGTGAAATCCTGCGGGTACGGAGATGCAAAATTCTTATACAGGTCAAATACCAGTTCATAATTCTGCACATTAAACTTATGTTGAGGCGTGTTCGGGCTACGCAAGGATTGCATATGGTTGGGATTATTCGCTTTCTTATGAGAGCAGTAGTACGATCCTTTTTCGGTATGTATGTTTTGGCTATTGACTGAAAATGATAACAGAATAGCGGGAATAAGAAGGATAAATAGATTTTTCATGATTTGATTTTTTAAGTATGTGGAAGGCAAAGATAGGGATATTCAGTGAACACTGACCACTGAACACTGACCAGAAAATGGTATATGGTGCTATGGGTCTCTATGAAATTTCAGAACACGAAATAATTATCTTTACACTCTATGAAATACACACTAAAAACCACAACCCCCATCATCGCAATCGTCCTCCTCCTCTATGGCTTTGCGCAATACCAGGGGGGCGAACTTCCAATGGGTTATAATGAGCTCTTTGCCGGCTCCGGCGAGTGCCTCCTGTGCCACAACAGCCAGGTTAACGGACAGGGTGAGTCGGTCAGCATCATTTCCGACTGGCGCTCAACAATGATGGCCAACGCAGCAAAGGACCCGCTGTGGAGAGCCAAGGTGAGTCATGAAGTGCTTGTCAACCCTGGCCTTCAGGATGTCATCGAAAACAAATGCACAAGCTGCCATGCTCCGCTTGGCAACTTCAATGCCCATCACCTGGGACAAGAATATTATTCCATCGCAGAGATGGAATCCAACCCGCTGGCCCTCGACGGTGTGCAATGCACCGTATGCCACCAGATCAAGGCCGAATCCATGGGCAGCTTCTCAGGGCACCTGGATGTCGGTGATCAGAAAATCACATGGGGACCGTATGAAACGCCATTCACCCAACCCATGATTAACAATATTGGCTATACACCTGCGTACGGACCGCAGATTATGGATTCCCGCCTCTGTGGCAACTGCCATACATTGCTCACGAATTCCGTCGATCTTAACGGGCAGCCTACCGGTAACGAGTTTGTGGAACAGGCTGTTTACCACGAATGGGCCAACTCATCCTTTCCCGGAATGGGTACCAGCTGCCAGACATGCCACGTGCCTCGCATAGATGACCCGGTGAAGATCAGCACCATGCCACCATGGCTGGAACCACGTTCACCTTTCGGTATGCATCATTTCGCCGGGGCCAACGTGTTCATGCTGAACATGCTGAAGGACAATGCACAGGATCTTGGCGTAACCGCCACTGATGTACAGATGGATTCCACCATTGCCAGGGCAACCAGGATGCTGCAGGAAAGGAGCCTATCAATCATCTTAAGCGAAGAGGCACGGACAGATGACACCCTTTTTATCAACCTGAAGCTGAATAACCAGGTCGGGCATAAGTTCCCTTCAGGCTTCCCAAGCCGCAGGGTATTTGTAGCCTTAATTGCTACTGATAATGAAGGTGATACCGTATTCCACAGTGGTATGATGGATGAAAACTATCAGCTGACACAGGAAGATACACCCTTTGAAGCACACCACGACATGATCAACGACGAAGGACAGGTGCAGCTCTACGAGATGGTGATGGGTGATGTGAATGGTGATCTAACAACAGTGTTGTTGTATGCTGATCATCAACTCAAGAACAACCGCCTGCCTCCTGTTGGTTTCACCGACCAGCACAATAACTATGATACCGTAGCTATCATCGGAGCAGCAGTCGGAGACGATGATTTTAATAAGATGAACGGGAGCCAGGGCAGCGGATCAGATATTGTGCATTATAACATACCCACCTATGGCCAAACAGGCCCTTTATCCATCACAGTTTCGGTCTACTACCAGACAGTGAGCTCCCGATGGCTCGAAGAAACATTCTCCCACACCTCAGCCGAGATCGATCGCTTCAAGTCCTATTACGAGCAAGCAGACCTTGCACCAACTCTGGTAGCATTTGAAACTATCCAGAGCATGAGTATCGGGATGGCGGAGAGGGAGAAGGATGGGGTGATTATGATGTATCCGAATCCTTGCACAGAAGCTGTGCGTCTGCGATATCTGATTCATGATCCCTCGACTTCGCTCGGGACAGGTTCTAGATATCTGATATTTGATTTATATGAGATTTCAGGAAGGAAGATTCGGGAATTGGTCAATGAAGAGATGGCTGCAGGGACGCATGAGATGGAGGTTGATGTAAGTGATCTGCCGGCAGGAATATATATATTGAAAATTCATACTGGGTCTGATATTATGTCAAGAAAGCTGGTTGTTGTCCGATAGTCAGTTGCGAAAAAATTTGCAATACATTTAATTGATTATTATCTTGCTTTGGTGGTTAATTATTTCAGTTTTTCAAAAATGCTGATTGGCATTTTGCTTTGGCTTTGTTTTTTTTCTGATCCCACGCATGCCCAGGAGACCGACAATGACACATTGGTTCGTGAGTATAAGGAACGTGGTTTTGAAAACATTACAGGAGTATATTTTATATTTTCAGAAGGTCACAGTGCACTTGCCGTAAACACTATCAATGGCTATAGACCGAATCCAAATTTTTTCATTGGTGTTGGAATTGGTCTCGAATTATATAGTGACACCTATCTTTTGCCAATATTTATTGATTCAAGGGTCAATTTCATTAAAGGAAAATTCTCACCGTTTTGTTATTTTGATACAGGCTATGCTTTTGGAAAGACTGATAGCCTGGATGGGATGATTCAACTTGGACCTCTTTTTAATACAGGCCTTGGTTTCAAAGTCAATGCACAGGGAGAAGTATCAATTTGCATAAGTGTTGGATACAGGTACCAAATGGCAAAATTCCATAAAGATATTTATCTGTTTGACGGAACCTACACGGAATATAATAACAATGATTACAACATGTTTTTATTACGATTCGAGTTAGAATTTTAATTGAGGAAGCGGACTGGTATAAATGTTGTCACAAAGAAACTGGTGTTCACTGTTCAGTGTTCACTGAATCCCCTTGAATCGATTTCTCCAGCTGCCGCGCGTGGCCCAAAAAGGTATCAACATCCATCTCCTTGAAGAAAAGCAATCCGTGTGCTGCCCTGAGGCGGGGCAATTCATGCTCGTAGAAGTAATTTTTTCCCAACAACAGCTGGATATGCTTCAATTGATCGATCCAGATCTGTTGTGCCAGCGTGCTGAATTTCCCATCAAGCATGTAGCTGGGAAATGACGCTTCCACCTGGCTCAGGTAGCAATCAGTAAAGGCATCCTCCATGATGGCTAGTGAATTAAGCGACACGGGAACGATGACATCTGCCTCCGCAGGATGGAAGCGGTACCACACATTGCGATAAGCAATGACCCTCAAGCCACTGACATCTTCTTCCTTACGCCATAGCCGTATGGCTTCAGCAATAACCTGCAGCACCTTATAATGCGTGTCGGGTCCGCTACCTTCAGGGTCGAAGGCAAGGCTGATCACCGTAGGTTTCTTCTCACGAAGCATCTCCACAACAGGTATCACATCTCTTTCCGGCTCCGGCTGGTCAGTAAAGATATCACCGGTATAAAACCCAAGCCGCAGATGATACACATTCCTAACCTGGACACCGAAATGCGCCCAGACCAGCTCTTCTTCGAATTCCCTCAGCATGCCTTTCAGCTGCTGTATCTCCGGTGGGTTCTTCTCCCCATCATGAGCGTTTTTCAACACTTTGATGGCCTGCTTTACCTGCGAGCGCAGCTCAGCAATACTTTTCACTTTGTAGATGTCTACAATGGCCCTGACCATCCTGTGACTCAAGCCTCTTCTTCGTTCATGTGGCTCTCCGGAGGCCACCTTGTTCAGGTAGTGGTAAACATCCTTGTCCCACTTGAACTTGTACCCTGTTTCGAAAAAGTCGGGATAATGGATCATCTGAATCTTCCCTTCACCCATAAATTGCAAAATATCTATCAGCACATTGATGATGAATGCATTGGTAACCGCCGTAAAACCGGAGGTGAGGATCGTAAAATCCATGGTGTTTGACGATTGCCTCAGTTGTTGTGAGACATATGGCATGATTCCCAGCATGATATCGTCGTGATGCGGTCCGGTATGATAGAAACGCTGCCTTTCTTCCCTGGCCAATCCTTTGCTGATCTTCTCCTTGAAGCGTTGAACGACATCCTGAACGGTATTTTTATCCAGTCCGGGTATCATCCTGCAATATTCATCATATTTCAGGTCGTTGACCGTCAGATGATGACCGTACTTGTCTAGCTTCTTTACAAGGTCAAGCACCGCACGATCTGTTTTTTCCTGTGTCCATGGTCCATCAGCATAGTAATCGTTGATGCGATCTTTCAATTTGACAGCAGCACCCTGTGTGAGATAGAAGCGGGCATTAACCAGTTTATGCAATGCTGTAGCAGGGTAATGGTTGGAGGCTTGATTTTCAAGGGCATCCTGAACCACACCGGCTTTAGCCTCACCGGCGGCAATAATTATGGCAACAGCATCCGGGTTAAAGGTGATGGTACTTAATCCGATGGTGATCACAAGCCTGTTCCTGGAGATCTCAATGCCTCCCAGGTCGCCGGCAGCCACAGCCTGTGTTTCAAAATTGGTTTCCATCAGACGAGTGGTAGAGTAATGATCGGAACCACGGATATTGAATGCAATGTGGCCATCGGGGCCTATGCCGCCAAGAAAAAACCCAATGCCTCCCTTATCCCTGATCTTTTGCTCATATTCAGCACACCAATTATCGATCATCATGATGGACTGCTTTTGAATATCTTGGAAGGTCGTTTTTGCTTCCCGGTAACGCAAGGATAAGTCAACCTTGTAATCCGGAAAGACCTCCCGGTACCTGCGCCCCTCAAAAAGCGGGATCTCATTTGTGTTGATCATCAAAGCATTCTTCGGGTCAAGTCCAAACCCTTTGATATAATACTCCTGCACATAATAACAGAAGCTGTTGTGCTGTGCCGGGTTGATGGGGTAGAACTCATCTATCTGGACGAAATGAAGTCCGCTCAAATCAGGCTTACCAACCTGATCAAGGCCATGCTTCTTTCTGATATCCAGGCCCTTTTTATCATCCCAGTGCTTCAATAAAAACTGTGTCCACTTGATAAAATATTCCGGAGTTTTGCCGGTGGGCAGACTGATCACGCCTTCAGGGTTGTTGCTCACCCACTCCAGGAAGCGCATGGCTGTCAGCTGGCCCAGCATAGGGAAATTATCAACCACGATATACGGCAACCTGGAATGGCTTTCCTGTGGTTCCTTCTGCGTAAGGAATGATCTTTCGACAAGTGAATAGTTTGCATTGGTCATAATGCAAAGATAATATAAGCAAAGTTGTTTGTTAGTGATTAGTGGTTAGTGATTAGTGGTTAGTGTAATTGTATATTGCTATATTGCTATATTGCTAAACTGTTAAACAATGATTTTCTGATCAGTGTTCAGTGATCAGTGTTCACTAATAATTATCTTTACATTAATGTCTTCTCGTAACAAAATAACTACCAGATCGCTCCTATTCATCGCATTCATTGTGATATTGGCTATTGGGTATGTGCTATTTACTAATTGGCCGGAGAGAAAGATCTTTATCTTACCAAGTAACCTGAAAGCGTATTTACCAGATATGAAAGCAAAAAACGATACGCTTTTGCAATATGCAGGCTTCATGGTCAGCCTGAACAAAACAAGCAAGCTGGCGTCAATGGTATTGTATAAATTGAGAAAAATTGACCTGGAAAACAAGCGGGCCAAGCGCAAGAACAATTTCAAGTCAGACCCCGGTCTGAAAGATTTCGTGATCCCTTCGAAGCATTATGCTAAGAGCGGTTATGACCGTGGTCATCTTGCTCCCTGCGAAGACCTGATGAGCTCACAGGAAAAGGTTGATCAGAGCTTCTACATGTCGAACATCGCGCCTCAGCTGCCGGGCTTCAACCGCGGCATCTGGAAGAAGCTGGAAGGCCAGGTCCGTGAGTACGCCATGGAGAACGACAGCATCATCGTCATCACCGGACCCTGGCAGCCCCATCCGGACCATGCCAGGCCAGAACTGCCCGTCCCCGGCTATTACTATAAAGTCATTTTCGACATCTCCCCACCCGACTACAAAGCAGTTGCATTCCTGATGAAGAACGATACCGCCAGCGGCCAGGTGACTGAGTATGCTATCAGTGTCGATTCACTGGAAAAGTATCTTGGATATGATTTCTTTAATCTTCTTGATAAGGAATTGCAAGATGATATAGAAGCAGATCTTGATGGCTGGATACTGGATCCTGGATACTAGATACTAGATACTGGATAAATCGAAAAACGCAGAACGAAAAACGCAAATCGAAAATACTGTTCAGCCCGATAGCGCGCGTTTGTAACGCGTGCTTTTTTATTGCGCGTTTATAACGCGCTCCAAGATACCGGATGGAACATTGAACATGATACATCAAAAAATCAGATAACGGTTATTTACTGTCTCAACAGTAATTCTTACATATTTTCTTAAGATTTGAAAGATAAAGAAGTATGTGAACGATATTTTACTGCTGTATCAGTATTATTTTATATTTTAATAATATTTTCTTGCTTTTTAAGTAATATATGATTATATTTGCTGCTATAGCAGTAAATAAACATAGAATGGAAGATTCAAAATTGATTGCTGAGCTCATTCGCTTTCACCGGAAAAGAGCAGGTTTGACACAAAAGCAGCTGGCTGAGTTGGCAGGAACAGGGAAAACGGTTGTTTTTGACCTTGAGAAAGGTAAGCGTAGTGTTCAGCTCATCACCCTTGAAAAGATCCTGTACGCGCTGAACATCAAAATTACATTTACTGGTCCTTTAATGGATGAATTCAATAACTGGGCTTATGAGAAGAGCAAAGGTATACGTTGATAAGTTGCATGCCGGGTGGCTGGTGGAAGAAGAATTCAACCTGCGCTATCGGTTCACTTACCTGCAGGAATATAGAGGTGAGCCGGTGAGCCTGGCCATGCCTGTTGAGGTTCAGGTTTTTCACTTCGGTCGTTTCCCCCCATTTTTTGACGGCTTGCTCCCTGAAGGGATCCAGCTTGATGGTTTGCTCAGGCAACGGAAGCTTGATGGTGATGATTATTTTTCCCAGTTGATGGCAGTTGGTGCTGATCTTGTGGGTATAGTAAGGGTGGAGGAAGAGATATGAACCGGTGTCCGATCAGCTATGAAGCCTGTGATGGTAAATATGCCAATTCCGGTTTGAGATCACTTTCGCCTCACCTGGAGCAATTGGATAACCTGGCTTACGATGCCGCAGAACAGCGGCATGAAGCAGCTATGAGGGCAGTACGGATGTCCATCCAGGGTGTGCAGCCCAAGCTCAGTGCAGTGCTTAATGTCAAGGCACACTGCTTTGACGTGGTGGATATCCACGGCAAATTCATTCTCAAGCCGCAGCATCATATCTTCCCCCAGCTTCCTGAGAACGAAGATCTCACCATGAGGATGGCCCGATTGGCCGGCATCGAGGTTCCCTTGCATGGCATGGTTTATTCGAAAGATGGCAGCCTAACCTATTTCATCAAACGCTTCGACCGTCACGGTAGAAACAAGAAGATTGCCGTAGAAGATTTTGCGCAGGTCGCAGGGCTGACCCGTGATACCAAGTACAGTTACAGTACTGAGAAGCTGATCGAGCTTGTCGACAATTATAGCACCTTTCCGGTCCTGGAGAAAGCAAAACTATTTCGTCGCATCCTTTTCAATTACATGGTTGGCAACGAGGACATGCATATGAAGAATTATTCACTGATCCGCAGGGATCAGAAGATTGAATTGGCGCCGGCTTACGACTTTCTAAGCACAACCCTTGTTTTAAAAGGCAATATAGAAGAAACTGCCTTACCCATCAAAGGCAAGAAGAGCAATCTGTCCAGTACTGTATTGATTGACTATCTGGGTAAGGAACGGATGAGCCTGAATGATCGCAGCATAAGCAATATCCTGGAAGACCTGTCCAGTGCACAAAAGAAATGGAACGAGATGATCAGTATCAGCTTCCTGAGCAGTGAATTTAAAGAACACTACATGGAATTACTAACTAAGCGAAGCAAACAGCTGCTTAAATAGATGGAAAATTGAAAGTTGAAGTTTGGAAATTTCTGTGTCTGTTCAGTGTTCACTGATTAGTTTTTCTGCTACTGCCCTCGGTGACAGTCCTGGCAATCGATCCAGTTCACGCTGCTTCTCTGCCGCTTCGCTACCTGGAAACGATAGGCTTTATCATAATAGGTCAGGACGATCTCAATACTTTTCCTGACATTGCCTTCATCAATGGCCGCAATGGCCATTCCGGCATCCAGATGCCCAAGTCTTTGCGTAATGAGGCTTATTAAGGATTTGAGGGTATCGCCATCAAAGGATCCATATTCTGTCACCAGCCGCTCTACCCTTTGTTCAAAAGGCACATCCATCATGAGCACCGGCGCCTGTTTCATCAGTTCGAACGGTGGCAAAGGAAGGGTTACATGTCCGATCTTGCGGCTTTCATCCTCCAGCCACAGGGTTTTGCCCGGGTCGGCCGCAAGCCATTCCATGGCAAGGAGGTTTTCAAAATGCTCCGTCCTCGGTTGCGCTTCCATCCCCAGTCCACCAAAGACAGATCCCCGGTGATTCGCAAGACCTTCCAGGTCAATAACCTGCTCTCCCATGGCTTTCAGTTCCATAAGCACTCCGGTCTTGCCACTACCTGTCATTCCTCCCAGGACACGAACGTCCCTGGGCATGCCAAGTATCTCCCTGCAATAGGCCCGAAAGGCTTTATATCCGCTCTTCAGCAGATAAGGCCTGTAGCCTGCTGTGCTGAACAGCCATGCCATGCTTTTACTCCGCATGCCGCCCCGTGCACAGTAGAGCAGCATCTCTTTCCTTTCTCCTGCAAGCCTGCCGATCTCTTCAAGATAGCCTGTCATCTTCGGCCCGGCAATATCAAGTCCTTTCACAACAGCCGGTTCTTTCCCACGCTGCTTATAGAGGGTACCAACAAGCTCTCTCTCCTTATCACTAAAGAGAGGGATACTTTGCGCCCCCGGCATATGAGCCCGCTCATATTCCAACGGCGACCGCACATCAATAAGCAGCGCACCCTGCGATCGTTGCACAAATTCATCCGCTTCAAGCACCACGACAGTTTCCATGCAGTAAAGATAGATAATAGTGGTTAGTGTTCACTGTTGACGCATGTCAACCCGCAACATATATCCCCAATATTCGTATGAATTGTATCTTTGAGCCAACAAAACCAAATTATTTGACTTATGAAAAGGATTATTCTTTCACTAACATTCCTATTGCCTTTATTTACTGTGACTTATGCGCAGGAGTGGACAGAGAACCTGCCCCAGGATAAGCTGGCAAACGGAACGCTGACATTTTACGAGATACAGGATGCCTTTTATGATTACTGGGAACCCTATAACGTCGTAAACGGTAAATATTTGCTGGATGGAGAAGAGGTGAAGGCGCCTTATTACAAGCAGTTCAAGCGCTGGGAATGGTACTGGGAGAGCAGGATAGACCGCAGAACGGGTGAGTTTCCGGACCAGGCTGCCCTGGATGTAATCCACCAGTGCTTAAAAGATAACAGGAGCATCTCGGGCGACTGGACCAGTGTTGGTCCGAGCAGCTCGCCAGGAGGCTATGCCGGACTGGGCAGGATCAACTGTGTTGGTTTCGTGCCGGGAAGTCCAAATGAATACTATGCAGGTGCTGCCAGCGGCGGCATCTGGTACACCGCTGATGATGGTGCCAACTGGGTCAACCTGAACGACACGGTGCCAGTGCTGGGCGTAAGTGATATACTTGTCCAGAATGCAGTGGTAGGTCCGGATATCCTTTTTATCGCCACGGGCGACCGTGACGGTGGCTCCTTGTGGTCGCTGGGCGGACAGCAAAGCAATGACAACAACAGTGTTGGGGTATTAAAATCTATGGACGGAGGTGCTACATGGACCACCACGGGGCTGAGTTTCACTGTGGGACAAAAGGTGAGGGTGAACCGCCTGCTGATGGACCCGAACTCAGGATACCAGACCATTTATGCAGCCACCACACAGGGTGTGTATAAGACCACAGATGCCGGTGCAAACTGGTCGCTCCTGACTTCAACATCATTCATCGATATGGAATTCAAGCCAGGAGATGCCACAACACTCTATGGCTCTACAAAAGGATCTTCAACAACCTACATATACGTTTCCACCAATTCAGGAACAAGCTGGACCAATGTGGCCAGTTATACAGGCCGCAGGACCGAGCTGGCTGTCAGCTATAACCAGCCCAACTGGGTTTATGCATTGGTAGCAGCCAGCGATGGTGGCCTGGATGGTGTTTATAAATCGACCAACAGCGGATCAACATTTACGATGGTCTATTCCAGTGCTACTAAAAACCTCCTGGGATGGAACTGCAGTGGAGGCGACTCAGGCGGGCAGGGCAGTTATGACCTTTGTATTGCTGCCGATCCCAACAATGCCAATGTCGTATTCGTGGGTGGGGTGAATACCTGGAAATCCTCCG
The DNA here is from genome assembly GCA_963753055.1 of uncultured Bacteroidales bacterium. Taxonomy (GTDB): domain Bacteria; phylum Bacteroidota; class Bacteroidia; order Bacteroidales; family B18-G4; genus JAUWGC01. Next base: position 297,451 of record CAVWAP010000009.1, read on the forward strand.
ACGGAGGGGTCACGTTCAGCATTGTGAACCACTGGACTGGCTGCGGCTCACCCTATGCGCAGAATGTGCATGCCGACAAGCATAATCTTGTTTTTCAGAATGGTACTTCAACGCTCTTTGAAGGTAATGACGGGGGTCTTTACAAGACCTCCGACGGAGGCAGCAGCTGGTCGCACCTGTCGGATGGCCTGGCCATCTCACAGATCTACAGGATGGGTGTTGGGCAGACCAATGCCGATGAGGTGATCATTGGATTGCAGGATAATGGGACCAAGGCGCTGCTCAGTGGCACCTGGAACGATGTGATTGGGGGTGATGGCTTCGAATGCATCGTCGACTATACCGATGAGAACACACAATACGGAGCGCTGTATTACGGAAGTATTTACCGGACGACCAGTTACTGGTGGTCCAGCACCAATATCACAGGTAGTCTGCCTGGCAGTGGTGCCTGGTGCACGCCGTACCTGATTGACCCAATCAATCACAACACACTGTATGTAGGGTACAGTGATGTCTGGAAGAGCACGGACCAGGGCAATAACTGGTCGCAGATCAGCAACCAGGGCAGCAGCACTGACTTTCGGAACATGGCCATTTCGGCTAGCAACCCCAATTATATTTACGCAGCCACCTTCAGCGATATTTACAGGACAACAACCGGTGGAGGCCCTTCACAGGCCTGGCCCAATATCAATGGCAATTTGCCTGTAAGCACTGCTAATATCACGTATGTTTCGGTTAAAGATGACGACCCCGATCACGTATGGGTGTCGATGGGAGGCTATAACAGTGATGGCGTGTATGAGACCCTTGATGGAGGCACAACATGGAACAATATTTCGGCGGGACTGCCACTGTTGCCCGTAATGTGTGTGATACAGAACACCCAGTATACCTCTGGCATTGAGCTTTATGCCGCGACAGATGCCGGTGTATACTATATGCAGGACGGAGGCAGCTGGACACCTTTCAGCAACGGATTGCCCAACGTGGTGGTCACCGAGCTGGAGATCTATTACGATGATAATAATCCTGATGACAGCAGGCTTTATGCTGCTACCTTTGGACGAGGAGTCTGGTCATCAGATCTATATTCCATGTACCTGCCACCGATAGCTGATTTCTCAGGCACGCCAACAGCAGGGTTGCCACCGATGACAGTTGCATTCACTGACCTGTCGCAGAACACCGTAAGCAGCTGGTCATGGGATTTCGGTAATGGCAGTACCTCAACACAGCAGAATCCTTTAAACCAATATAGTGATCCCGGTCTTTATACTGTAGAGCTTATAGTAACCGGTCCGGCCGGCACGGATTCTATCACCAAGGTTGATTATATACAGGTCGACTACTTACCTCCTACGGCAGGCTTCACCGGTAACCCAACCACCGGCACATTGCCGTTGGCAGTGCAGTTTACTGACCAGTCGGTGGATTCCGTAAACACCTGGCACTGGGATTTCGGAGACGGCCATACCTCGACGGAGCAGGATCCTTTGCATGAGTACCAGGATGCAGGAACCTATACCGTGAGCCTGACCGCAAGCGGTCCGGGAGGCACAGATATGGAAGTTAAGAACGATTATATCGAGGTAATTCATCTTCCGCCACTTGCTGATTTCAGTGGTGATCCCACAAGCGGGCTTTTCCCCTTGCAGGTCGATTTCACAGATCATACCAGCGGCGTTGTCGACAGCTGGAAATGGTATTTCGGCGACGGAAACACATCATCTGTCCAGAACCCTACTCATATTTATCCGAACTCCGGAATTTACACTGTCAGTTTAACTTCAACCGGACCAGGAGGCGCTGATTCGATAGCGAAGGAGAATTATATCAACGTGCTGCTGGTTGGGATCGAGGAAATTAATTCAGAAGAGCTGACTGTATACCCTAATCCGACTTCAGGAATTACCCACATTCGATATATGATTCATGATATCAGATCCCTCGGCTCCGCTCGGGACAGGCATCTGATATTTGATTTATATGAGATCTCAGGAAAGAGGGTTGAGAGATTGATGGAAAAAGAGCAAATGCCAGGGGAATATGAAATTGAGGTGGATGTTAATGATTTAGAGGAAGGAATATATATTCTGAGGCTGCAGCTGGGCGATGAGGTTTATAATGTGAAGTTGTTAGTGGTTGGTGGTTAGTGGTTAGCGAAATTGTTATATTGCTATACTGTTATATTGCTATATGGTGCTATGGGTATTCTAAGCGTCTTCTATGGGCTTATTGTCCGCTGAGAGGTGTGCCAAAGATGCCAACTGCAAGTTCTGCCCAAATAAGGAAGAGTATTGCTAAAAGAGCCACAATAAGAGCAATCCGATATTTAGTTCTTTTTACTTTCCTTATTATAAAATCAATGGTCAGTCCGGCACTCAATAAGAGAACAGCAGCGACAAGAAAATCAAACAGAGTCCACTTAACTTCATCCGTGAACTGCATCGCTATAATAGGGATAAGCAATAAGAGCATGACCGAAAAAACAATGATAATAAGTCTTTTGTTTATCATAATAATAAATATTTAATTAGTCATTCATTTAACGTTAACTCTGTTAGATAATTGCTTGTCTTATTACATTGCACACAACATAGGCTATACAGCATGGCGCTAGCGCAGGAGATTTCTCCTTTCAGTCGAAATGACTATCATTTCACATGGACAATCTAGCATGTAGAATGTGGAATGGATAATGAAAACGTCTCTATGAGTCTCTATGATAATGGTTGCTGTATGTCAGCGAGCGTTATTTATTATTTTTCAAGTTATTTTCATTACTTGCATCTTCTTTCAGCAAGTCCGTATATGCAATATTTTGATTGTTTATTTCCTTAAATTTTATTAAAGTATTATCAATTTTCCTCTCTAATCGACTTTCGCCAATCCATCATCTCCAGGTAGATATCTTCTTTGGTAACGCTGTCGGCCATCACCTGCTCAAAATTCAATCCCCTGACATTCATTAGATATTCCATCATCAGTCCCCATAAATAGTGAGGGCGGTGTACTTCTGCAGTAGGATTCCACCGGGAGTTATCAAGGTAAATATCGATTCGTTCCGGTATTGAGTAACCACTGTCTTGGGGTGCAACAAATTGGTTGACGCCGTACTCACAGTATCCTTCGGTTTTCCATTCCGGTAAAGCTCGGGCAGCGAAACTTCCATAGGCGTCAGTTAAATATCCATGCATGAGTTCATGGGTTGCCACATGCACAACACTTCCTTCGCGGGTCAAATACCGGGGTTGTCCTCCGGTTCTCATGCCCAGTTCAATAATGAAATCTTTATTTACATAAGCACTACCCAAAAGACAGAAGCCCATTATCCGGTTGGCTCGCGCGGTCAACCGGGCGAAGGAGGTGAACTTTTCCTGTGTAGAACATAGACAGAGATTGTACTTTCTCTCAGGATCATAGATTGGGACCGCATTGAGTCGTCTGAACACTTCAGCCATGATGGAATCGGTCTCTCGTCTAATAGGCGTTTCGCTGTAAACGGTGATGGATCCATACTGTTTTTCCTCCGGAAAAAATGGTCCCGGTATAGCCAGCACACCTATGTCCAGCAGGATCAATACGATAACTATTCCAACTATCGCTCCTGTCCATTTGAATATTTTCTTGAATATTTTAGTCATTCTTTCATTTGATAGGTTATGTCAATGTTTATAATTTAGTTGTCTTTCTGTACGAAAACTGCTTGATCGGATAAAGTTATGGATTCTGCAGAATAAATTGACAGTTGACAATTTCTGGTTAGTTAAATTGCTAAACTGTTAAATTGTTAAACTGTTGGGCTCCAGCAAGAATCGACACAGCACATTAAACAAAACAAACCCTGTCATCCCGAGCGAAGTCGAGGGGTTTCCTACGCTGGCGGGATGCCGGATGCCTGTCCCGAGCGAAGTCGAGGGACCAGTTGGAACATTGAACATGGTACATCAATTAAAACTGGTTGGTGGATTGTGATCGTATGGATCATTAATCACATTCAACCAGGACAGAGAATCCCAGGTTATCTCCCGGCTCGGGCAGCCAGTTTCCCTGGCTGGTTAACCTGTAGAAGCCATTCCCCTTGAACATCTTGCGGTTGTGGACTGCGCAAAAGGTAAGTTTTCCATCATCCTGACCATGGATTCTGTAGTATTCCAGTGAGATAAAGAAGTCGCCGGTGGTAATGATATTATAATTAACAAGATCGACAATGTATTCGCCGGCAGATATTATGTCAACAAAGATGGGTGCTTTTAGTATATTTTGATAGGGCTGGCCATTTTTACCACTGTAAATATTTATGCGCACCGGGAATTTATCAAATGTAAATTCTCCCACGTAAAACCGGAAGCTTTTCAGGAATGCTTTTTCTGTTTTGCGCGGGAGTTCCATCATAATACCAATTTCTGTTCCCAGTTTGCCTGATCGAAATGAATTGCCATAGCAGGAACTGGAGTCACAGAAATTTCCGAGGGCATAAGTTTTTGTATTAGTGGGATGTATTATTACTTCACTTAAACGATAGGCCTTTGGGGATAATTCAATTTTTATAAAGTCAGCTCTTTTAATATCGAGCACTAAATATTTTTTATGCTCAAATCCAATACATGAAATACGGATCGTGTCTTTATCGTAATTGCTGTCTAATTCCAGCTTAAACTCACCATTCATATCAGAAACCGTCCCCCGGTCCTTTCCAATAATCCCGATATTTGCATATGGGACAGGTTTTTGATCCTGGATATCAATGACTTTCCCGGAAAAAATTTGTGAGAAAGCACCAAAAAAGCACAAACCAAATATGAAAAGCAGGCACCATTTTTTCATATATAATTAAAACGAAATGACGGGGAAAATATTACTGTTTGATTAGCTTGAAAAAGTCAAAACGCAAAACGCAGAACGCAGAAGAGAAAAGAGAGAAGAGAAAAGAGAGAAGAGAAAAGAGAAATATTTTTTATGGCCTTTGGGAAGTTTGAGTACAATGCAAGCTGATCCTTCGACGGAGTTTATACTGAATAATGAGGTACTTGCCCCTCGACTCCGCTCGGGGTGACAGATGCTGGTTTTATTAGATTGGGTGTCTCGACTCCGCTCGAAATTTTTGAAAATTGAACATTGATCATTGGAGCATTGTGATTTATTTGGTCAATTGGAGCTTGGTAATTGGTCAATTCTTAATTATCTTAGTAATAAGAACAATCAATACCCACCGCCATGAGTATAGCGAAAAAATACACAAGAAGAGTAAAGCAAAACCTTGCACTCGAAGCCGCATGGCTTCCTGGTCATGACATAGAGCTTGGAGACATTCTCCAGCGGAATGATGGAATCCTTGTGAAGATCGCCAATATTGCTGATTTCGGCATATCGTTTCAAACCGAGACCGTGCAGCGAAATGCATCCCTGGATTTCCAGGCACAGGGCGTGCGGACCCGTGTGATGCAGGCTGGTGTCGAGGTCAGTCCGTACAACATTGAAATGAATGTCGAGGCTACGATCAACATTAATTTCCAGAAAGAAGAGACCTATTATATCAAGACGCCGCAGTTTAATGGTATTGGTATCAGCAACCTGATCCGCCTGGGCAATCATATCAAGGGCATTGGTTCCTGGCAGCACAGGCGTTGGTTTGTCGTGACGAATGTCTTTTCGGTAACCGAGTTTGTCTTCCTGGGCAGCTCCGAAAGAGATCGTACCGTTGAGATTCAGGGCGAAGGCAGTGCCATTGCCAACTACCTCGAAACCGGCTTCAGTACCAATCTGAATTTCAGCGGCTTGCAAAACATCGAAACCAAGATCACGGGGCAGAGTGGTGCTGTCGCAATGAGGGTTTCCAGATTTCGAAAGAACGGTGGGATTTGGAAATAGAAGCAAGACGCAAGTCTCAAGATGCAAGACACAAGACACATGGGAAATGCAGAATGGGCAATGTAGCATGGACAATGAATATGGCGTATCTTAGCTTCTATGGGTATTCTATGTGTAGTCTATGGCTGCTATGATATTGGATGCAGGATCAATCTCTAACGCACCTTACCGAATACGCCATATCCTTTTTAAAGCCTCCACGCCAGAGGGCGCCGCTATCGTACTCGACTGAGCGGTACACAGCATTATCGCCGCTATGGGTTGATGTCCAGTAAGAGCCCTGTTCCTTGAAGTAACTAAAACCGTTTCCAAGGCAGGTCATAAATCCTCCTCCAAAGGCAGAGAATCCTGTTAGATTAGTTGCATACTCATTAGGACTGAGCCAGTGATCGATGCTGCGTTTCCTTCAGGGCTCCTCCTTTCCTTCCGCTCATGTATGCACATAAGTTTTCCCACTCATAGTCTGAAGGAATATGCCATCCATCGGGACAGATGCCTTTCCCACCCGGCTCATACATCATCATCTCATTCCAGTTGTACAATCCACCGTACTCATCGCAGTTGGCAGGATTGTCATCATAGCAATATTTTTCAATGACACCGTCGTTTGTGGGCGCCCCGGCAACCGGGATCATGGTGCCAATGTCAAGGTTTTCCCTGAACCAGCACTGGGTGCCAATCTTCACAGTCTCATAGGTCCTTCCCCCGATGTTCGACCGTCGGCTGTTCCGGACATGGGACATTAATATTGCCCTCCGCGTCTGTTGTAAACTTAAATACCTGGCTGTGCACTTTTGGATTAAAATCATCATAGGCAGCCACTTTCCAGTAGTAGGTTGTGCTTGGCAACACCGGAGGCTGTTCCAGGTATCCATTCTGGACTATCGTGAGATAATATGGAGGATCCGGGCTGGTCCCCAGATACAGGTCATATGAGAGTATATCATATTCCGGATCGCTGCAGGTCCAGTGCAGGGTCACCATGGTGGGCCCAACCAGGCTGTTGATTTTCGGGAACTCACAGGTGGGTTCGTTTGGCGGCTCATTAGTTGCCGGATCCAGCACCTCGACCGAATAAACGGTAGTATCCGTCAGGCCTCCGGAATCTCTTACCTCGACAGCGATCCATTTCACGCCGATGTCATCATATGGATGCTGCACCTGGCAAACGTTCGACCAATCCGTATCCCAGGTATAGCCGTTGCTTTCATTATATTCAAAATCAAAACGCGTCTCAAGCGTTTCATTATCATCTTCATCGTCGAAGACCAATGCAGAGATAACAAAAACCGTTCCCGGGTATCCCGAACCGGGCCATATTTCGAGGGCGCATCGCGGAGGAGTGTTGTTGGTGTCAATGGGGGTTATCGGTCCTGGTCCGGGAGCTTCTTCCTCGTTTTCTTTTTCTCACAGGAGCTTATGCAGGCAATCGATGTGCATAATATAGCAATTAGGAGAGCTTTTAAGGCAGCAGAAATAGTTTTATTCATTTAGTAAGGCATTTGATAAGGGGAAGGCAAATATAACGAATTTAGTTTGTTTGCATATTTGATTTTTGTTAAAGATGCTGGATAATGGATACAGATACTAGATAAGTTGACAATTGACAGCTGATCCTGGCCTTCGCCAGGGCAGGCAATTGACAATACTATGGCGCTATGGGTATTTTATAGGCCTCTATGATTCAGGTTTCTGGTTGGAACATGTAACACTAAACATTGAACTTGATACATTAAAAAAACTGGTCACAGGTTACAGGTCATGATATATGGTGCTAAAGGTATTCTATTCGTTTCTATGATGCCAGATAGCGGATGGAACGGCCTTTAATTTTTTGGTTCTTTTTTATCAAGAAAAAAGAACTATACATATAAAGCACAACAGGCTTGAAGCAGTATAATACATTATGGTTATATTTATATTGAACTGATCTGAAATATCATATGAACAGAATAGCCTGGATCGACAACTTACGGATAACAGTTATTGTCCTTGTAGTAATTCTTCACACTGCAGTTACATACAGCGGAATAGGCGGGTGGTACTACAAAGAGAATGAGCAGGTGGACCTGTTCTCCACCATCTTTTTTGCGTTTTACTTAACGTTTACTCAGGCTTATTTCATGTCGCTTTTATTCATGGTTTCAGGATATTTTACCCAGCGGTCGCTACTGAAGAAGGGTGCTGGAAAATTTATTAAAGGCAGGTTGTACAGGTTAGGAGTTCCCCTGCTTTTTTACATGTTCATCATACAACCTATAGCTGTGAAGCTTGCTCATCCTGACCTTGATATACTTGAGTATTATATAAATAACATAAAAGACCTCGATTTCCTGGGCTGGACAGGCCCGCTCTGGTTTGTGGAAGCCTTATTGATATTTAATGTGATTTACGTTGTCATCTTTAAGTTATTCATCCGGCGCAAATTCAGTATCAGCCTGAGAATAACCCCGTTGAATGTTTCATTGCTCATCGCAATAATCACCATTATTGCCTTTGCTATACGCCTGGTTTATCCTTTTGGCACTGATTTTTACAACCTGCAGTTCTGTTTTTTCTCAGCGTACATGATCATGTTTGTTATGGGAATTTTGATATATGCATCCGGGTTGTTTGAGCAGGTCACATTCCAGGATGGCAAGCGATGGCTGTTCATTTCCCTGGGTATCGGGATCCCGGCCTGGTTGGCGATCATCTTTTCTGGTGGCCTGCTAGAAGGAATAATGTTAATTGAAGGAGGCCTGAACTGGCCTGCTTTTTTCTATGCCCTGTGGGAATCATTCTTTTGTGTGACCTTTATCATTGCACTGGTGGGTCTGTACAAGTACCGTATGAATGTAGGTGGAAAGTTTCAGCAGTTCCTGTCAGACAATGCCTTTGGCGTCTTTGTATTCCACGCCCCGATTCTAATAGCCATTTCAGTGCTTCTGAAGGATCTGGCATTGCATCCAATATTAAAGTTCTTCCTGGTTGCCTGTCTTGCCATACCATTGTCCTTCTTCGTTTCATGGTTGGTGAGGAGGGTTGGGGTTTTAAGGAAAGTGTTTTCCTGATGCCGGAGTACCAGATCCGGATGAATCTGATAATTGCTGGAGGAGTTTGTGTTTTGGGTTTGTTTGGTGTGGTGTTGGTTTAATTTGTGGTGTGTTGGTGGATTTGTAGTTAGATATTTTAAGTTGAATTTTTATATAGATATTTGTGGATATTTAATGAGTTATTGTGAATATAAAGAAATAAGGAGTTGTTTTTGATAATTATTGAAATATTGGTATGATGTTTTTGGAAAATTATTATTGGGGTGAAATTAGGGGGGTTTTGAAATTTGAAGGATAATGAGGTTTTGTTTTATTTGATTTTATAAAAAATTTAAGGATATGAAGATGTAGGTGAAATGTGAGACTAGTAATTTGGGGTAAAAATGTATTTATTTAATTGAAGCTAAATATTTTTATGGTATTTAGTAAAGATATTTGAAGTAAGGAAAGGTTTATTGAAGCTAAGGTTTATAAACAAAAAGTTAATTAAGTATTATTGCTTTTAAGAAATAAATGGAAAATGTTGTTGATATTATAATAATTGGGTTGAATATAAAAAATTTGGATAATTTGAAAAATTATGTAGATTTTTTTTAGGGGGTTAGGATAAATTATGGTAGGATATATATTTATTATTATTTATGAATTTAGTAATGTAATTATATATGTTTGCTGTGTTAAAATTTTATGTAGATTTTTAGTTTAATTTATAATCTGTAGCTTTTATTTTGATGATGGTTATGTAGATATTTGTTTGATGTTATTGTGAGTGTTTTAATATAAAACTGTGGAGAGTATTAATAGATTAATATAGATTTATAAGTAAAAAAAAGTTTAGGTTTTGATTTTTTTAATTTGTTATTTTATATTAGCTTATGATATGAGAGATAATCTGCTATTTGTAATGGATTAAATTTTTAAAGTTTTTGGTTTTTTAATACTAATTGTGATAAATATGCTGCTTTATAGTTGTGTAATTGCTTTTAAATAATATGATTAGAAAAAATATATGGTTATTTTTTAATAAATAGATAAAGCTTATAATCAAATAAATATAAGGTTTAGATGTTATGCATAATGCAGTTTGGTAAATATCATAAGAATATCTACATAATCAATTTAAGATTTTATAGTTTAATTAGTTTTACAAACTGAAAGAAAAGTTTTATGCAAATTGTTAAGCTATAATTTTTAACGGTGGATTATAGGGATGTGAAGATTTTTTCTTTTTTTTTTTTTTTTTTTTTTTTTTTTTTTTTTTTTTTTTTTTTTTTTTTTTTTTTTTTTTTTTTTTTTTTTTTTTTTTTTTTTTTTTTTTTTTTTTTAATGCTGAAATCTAGAATATTATGATAAAGGTTCGGACGGGTTTCTTTAATTGGAAGTTTTTTTTTAATGTATTTATTGATCTGAATATGATGGCTTTCAATAATTGGAATGAACTTCAACTTTTGTGACAATGTAAATAAACCTCTACCCACCCGGTTTAAAATTCCTTTTTGAGTAAGTTCATAAACTCTCCAATTAACTGTACTTCTTGGGATCTTCGGTTCAAATCTTTCATAAAAATCATAAATGTCTTGGGTAGATATGGTTTTATCTTCACCAAAGAAGTTCTTAATCTCTTCTATTTTTAGTCTTTTGTTGATAGTGGAATTTGTTTAATACAAATATATCAAATTTATGGCAATAATACAAGAAAAGTGCCAATAATTTGATTTTTATAAAACATCAAATTGGAACTTATTCCTCTCCATATTATTAAATCCTTGATTGTGCCTTCAAAATCATATATCATAAAATTGTCAATCCTGAACATTAGACACCTTCTTCCGTATTCGTTCAGACGGGCAATCTTGTAACTGGTATTGAATACCGAAAAAAAGTGGAGGCTGTTAAAGTAACACTTTATACAATTTCCAAATCACAATATTCAAAATGATCGAAAAACAGAAAGCGGAGAAACAAACATCAACCAACTACTAACATTCAAACAATCCTTACCTTTACCACCACGAATTCATCAACCACCCAAAATGAGAACATTCGTATTCCTTAGCCTGCTATTCCTCTGGATATATTCTTTTTCGCAAACCAACCTCACATCCCACGTCAACTCGCTCATCGGCACCCAGCGCATGGGTCATTGCTACCCCGGTGCCACCGTGCCTGTCGGGATGGTGCAGCCGAGCCCGGAGCCGGATACGGTTCCTTATGCGGTGGATGGTAGATACAACCCCGACGTATATGCCTACTGCTCGGGATACCAGTACGACGACAATACCATTGTCGGCTTCAGCCATACACACTTTAGTGGTACCGGTCACTCAGACCTGGGAGATATCCTCATCATGCCAACCACCGGAAAACTCCAAATGAACCCGGGTACTGCCAATAATCCTTCATCAGGATACCGCTCTCGATTCTCTCACGATAACGAAACTGCCAAACCTGGCTACTATAAGGTTCTCCTCGAAGACTATAACATCACCGCCGAACTTACCGCCACCTCCAGGGTAGGCTTTCATCAATACACCTTCCCTAAATCGTCTCAATCACATATCATCCAGGATCTGGGATCCAGTATCTATAACTATGAAGAAAAAACCATCTGGTCCTTCATCCGTATCGAAAACGATACCCTGGTCACGGGCTACCTTATGACATCCGGCTGGGCCCGCACCCGGACGGTCTATTTCGCCATGGCCTTTTCCAAACCGTTCACTTCCTACGGGCAGCAGAAGCTGGATAAAACCCCTTATGGCGGCTTCTGGCGCAAGTTTGATGAGACTGAAAACTTCCCTGAAATGGCCGGGCGACATATACAGCTGTACTTCGACTTCGAAACAGAGCAAAATGAACAAATAAAAATTAAATTCGCCCTCTCTCCAACCAGCACAGCAGGCGCCCTCAAAAACATGCAAGCCGAAATTCCGCACTGGGACTTCAACCAAACCCGCCAACAAGCAAATGAGCTATGGGAAAAAGAACTTTCCAAAATACAGATCGAAGCCCTCAACCCTGCCGATAAAGAAAACTTCTACACCGCCCTCTACCACGCCTGTCTCGGTCCCATCGAATACATGGATGTCGACAGCCTCTACCGTGGCCTGGACCAGAACAACCATAAAGCCAATAACTTCACCAACTACACAGTCTTCTCCCTCTGGGATACCTACCGCGCCCTGCACCCGCTGTTCAACATCATCCAGCCTGCCCGCAATGCCGACATGGTTCGCTCCATGCTGGCCCACTACGATCAAAGCGTACATAATATGCTGCCGGTCTGGTCTCACTACGCCAACGAAAACTGGTGCATGATAGGATACCATAGCGTGCCGGTCATCGCCGATGCCTATGTCAAAGGCACCCTCACCGACGACATCAACCATGCCCTGGAAGCCTGCGCCACCACAGCCGGCGTCAAATACTACGACGGACTGGAATACTACATGAAACTGGGCTATGTGCCGGAAGACAAAAACTCCTCTTCCGTATCCAAAACCCTGGAATATGCCTACGATGACTGGTGCATCGCACAGCTAGCCCAAAAAGCCGGCAACCGTTCCCACCACCGGGCCTTCATCAACCGCTCCCGCAACTTCGAGAATGTCTACGACGCTTCCATCGGCTTCATGCGGCCCAAACTATCCGACGGCACCTTTAAAAAGGATTTCAATACCCTCAGCACGCATGGCCAGGGTTTTATTGAAGGTAATGCCTGGAACTACAGCCTCTATGTCCCGCACGACATCCCCCGCATGATTGAAATGATGGGGGGAAAGGAGCGCTTTTCATCACATCTGGATTCACTTTTCACACAGCCCCTGGCCGACAAATACATCGCCCATACCGAAGACATCCCCCGTGAGGCATCATCGGGATGTATGTGATGGCAAGAAGCAAGGGCACCATATCCCATATCTTTATAATTGGGCTGGTGAACCAAAGAAAACACAGGAGCGGGTGCGCATGATCCTGCGAAGCATGTATGCGAACACCCTGACGGGCTATGTGGTAATGACGATATAGGCCAGATGTCCGCCTGGTACATCTTCAGCGCCATGGGTTTCTACCCCGTCTGCCCCGTATCACCTCAATATTCTTTAGGCAGCCCGCTTATTAAATCCGCCACCATCAACCTCGAAAACGGCAAACAGTTTATCATCCAAACTGTCAACCAGTCGGATGAAAACGTCCACGTCGAGAAAGTTGAATTGAATGGCAGGCCTCTGGACCAATTGTATTTGCTGCATGAGGAGATCATGGCGGGCGGAAGATTAGTATACTATATGGGGAAATAATGATTAGAGGGAAAATCAGTAATAAGTATTAGGTATTAGGTATTAAGTATTGTGCATATGGCGCTATGGGTTCTCTATGTGTTTTCTATGTGGCGCTATGATATGTGATCCGCTGTTGTATCAAGTTTTTATTTGATAAAAAACACCTCTTTCCTGGCTACCGTTTCAATTTTTTCTTCCCCCTCTAAAACATCCAGGTATTTGTTCACCTCATTGACATGCATACCCAATATTTTTGTCAAGACATCAAGACGTGCAAGTCTACGCGCTTTGGTTTCTAAAATTGCTGTTTCTACATCATTCCTGTATGATGGCAAATCTTTTCTTTGCGGCGGGGCGGCAATTATTTCAACATTATTTAATTCCCAATAATCAGATACCTGCTGTAATTCTTCCCTTGTTGCTCCTCTCAAACCAGAAATGGTTCCGGAGTGGTCTAAAGTGTTTAATTGAATAGAATCAGGTTTTATTTTCAAAATCACTTTTTTGAGTTCGGCTCATTCATTCACTCCATCGTTATAACCAGGTAAAATGAATATTTCGAGCCAAATTTTATATAATAGTGTTTTCAGCATTAGCAATTATAGTCTAATTCGATCCTATATTGCCATGACAAATTATATTGTCTAAACTTACCGAAGCCTGATAAATATTTATGTAACCATCGTATACTAACCAATTATCATAGGTGATGGCAATTCCGCTATCAAGTTTTCGGATGTTCGTATAACCTTTACCGGTGTTTCCATCAACATTGTTCAGTGCCTTTACAACAGGCCCGCCACCCACAGATTCGATTGAACCCAGGTTAATTGTCGCTGGATAATTCTCGCCGGCGATAGCGCCCGTAACAGAAATGGTCACAAGGGTATTTCCATTGACCCTTTTTTCAAACAGGGCTGTTCCGGATACTCCGAATGAACCTATCGTATCCAGTGTGTAGGTTTTGTGGGTAGTAGTTATCACATTACCACCTATATCGCCTTGTGCTAAAATTACATCGGGTTCGCTACTGCTTTTAAGTACCTGGATAAATCCATCGTAAGCAATCAGCTGGTTGTAACTCATCGTATTTACCTCTGTCGAACTTTTTCCGGTTGCGTCAACTGGATTAAGGGCAATTACAACTGCACCTCCTTCAATTGCGGAATTCATGCACAGTTCTGCCGGATGGGTTCCCGAAGGGGCACCGGTCAGTGCTATATCTATAGTAGCTACAGTGCTACTGGTTTCTGTAAATGTGGCTTTGCCAGATATGCCAAGGACATCTTTTACCAACAGGTTATATGTAGACGTTTTAGGGGGTGTTGGTGTTGGGTCTTCATCTTTTTTGCACCCACTGACGGCCACCAGCACAATTACTGATGTAAGCATCGTTAGTACAGTAATCAAATTTATTATTTTAGTCATTTTATTGAATTTTTATATATTTCCGCTTCCGGCGGGTCAGTGTGAAATTATTTCACAATACAAAGGTGGCACTTATTGATTCTGGAATGTATTATACAATTATAGATAAGAGTTACATAATTCACAATTTTCAATCAATATGGAATGCCACAGTATTACTTCTTATCATAAATCCAGCTATTTAACCACAGTTTCTCACTTTTATCAGGTCTCCTACCTGCACCCTGACCAAATATACACCCCTTGCCAAATCAGACACATCAATCTCGATTTCATGCTCTCCAGCTGCTTGTTCCCTGCAATCCAATTCCCAAATCTTCCTCCCTGAAATATCATATAAATCAGATTTCAGATACCTGTCCCGAGTACTTCGACTTTGCTCAGTATAAACTCCGCCGAGGGATCCGATATCATGAATCAGATATCGAAGACGCACCGCGTCTGTGCAGGGATTAGGGTATACTTCCAGGTTTATTTCCGATCCTATCCGCTTCTCCTCTTCTCCTGCAGGTGCGTCGCATACTTTCGTCATCCACAGGTCACCTCCCCAGCCAATAGATGTCATTCCGATAATAGTATAGCCTCCTTCCTGGCAGCATGTCCCGCTATAGGAGACGTCGACCAGTCTGATATCATAAATTTCTTCCCAGAGGATATTTCCAAGAAGGTCAGTTTTGAACAGCCACATGTCGGTAGCTGCTGTGATCCACCAGGTGCCGTTTGTTGACCCGGAAAAATAATACCCGTTATCGCTGATATCAACCGACATGATAGCATCGCTAAGTGCACCACCGGGTGTGTTCATCCAGCTGACATTCCCCGTAAGATCAGTTTTGATGACAAGTCCATTATAATCCTCCCCAACCGGCTTAGTCTGTCCGGCAATGATATACCCGTCATTGCATTCTTTCACTGAGAAGCCAACTTCATAGTCATCGGTGCCAATCTTTTGTTCCCATGTATTCCACCCGGTCTCATCGGTTTTGATCATCAGCACATCGCTCTGCCATCCATTGAAACTTTGGAATACGCATCCTGTGATCATGTAGCCACCGTCGGATGTTTGGATCACGTCGTTACCGTTGCTGTAGAATATCCATTCCTGGGTCCAGGTGATGTTACCGCCGGCATCCGTTTTCACCAGCCAGGTCCGGCCCGGATCAGGCTCCGTTTCTTCATTAATTTCCCAGACAGGTCTGATGGCTTCAGAATCCCTGGCGCCCGTTAGAATAAAGCCTCCGTCACTAGTTTGCTGAACGGCCGTAAAAAACTCATTCCCTCCCGCATCAAAGGACCGTGTCCATAATGTATCCCCACCGGCGTTTGTCCTGATCAGCAGTCCATCACTCACCGGGTCTATAATGAAAGGATACACACCGTACATCCTGATCCCGCCGATAATGTATCCTCCGTCATCACACTGGGCCACGGACAAACCATCTTCGAAGAAGCCAAAGTCGTAATGTTTGGTCCACTGAACCGTCCCGGAGTCGTCTGTTTTCACCAGCATCACGTCGGTATATGTGGTCAAACCGTAGGGAGCTCCGGAACCAGTGATGATGAATCCGCCATCTAATGTTTGTTTGATGCTTTTTCCATCATCTATATCTTCAGTGAGCTGGTGGATATGTGACCATTGCAGCTGGGGTGATTGTGAAACGGCTGTCCCGAAAATAAAACAAAGCAGGGTAGTAATAAATAAAAGCTTTTTCATATTTAGTCTGACATTGGTAAGCAGACATAAATATACAGGCTATATATGGTAATTACCCGGATAAATTGACAGTTGACAGTTGGCAGTTGACAATTGGCAATAACACGGAAATTTACCCATCGACTGCTAGAGGCTTGTCGACGGCTTAGCGCTTGGGATGACAGATTTAGTGATTAGTGGCCTGCCCCTCCTCGCTTTCGCGAAGCTTCAGCGAAGCAAAGGCGTAGGCAGGGGTTGGTGGTTAGTGAAATCACAATTTAATAATTTAACAGTTATATCATTTCATTAGTGTCTACTAAAAAATAGTTCACGTTCTTTGAAATCATTGATAATTCATGTTTTGCGAGCTTTTTCACGTGGTGACGATTTGAATTGATTATGTTAGCCTGCAAATCGAATAACAATGAATCATGGAAAATATGTTTATGCTCAAATCATAGAGTTTTTACCACAGCGCATTTTTGACAAATTTGTTAGAAAATATGATGGTAACAAGTATGTTAAGCACTTTACCTGTTGGAATCAACTGCTTTGCATGGTTTTCGGTCAGCTTACCAATCGGGATAGTTTGCGAGATCTGATGGTAGCCATTAATGCTCATAGCAGTAAATCATATCATCTGGGCTTTGGTAAAAATGTCACTCTCAGTAATCTGGCTAAAGCTAACTTGAATCGCAACAGTAAAATCTTCGAAGAATTTGCTTATTATCTCATTGCTATTGCCCGAAAGGACAGGGCAAATGATGATTTTCAAATCAAAGGTCAGGTTTATGCATTTGATTCCACCACTATTGATCTTTGCCTAAGCGTTTTCTGGTGGGCCAAATTCAGAAGAACCAAGGGAGGAATAAAACTCCATACCTTGTTAGATATTAATACCCAGATTCCTGCCTTTGTGCATATTACCCCTGCTTCGGTCCATGATATGAATGCAATGGATTTACTTTTTTATGAGACTGGTGCATATTATATCTTCGACAGAGGCTATGTTGATTTTACCAGGCTTTACAAGATTACGCAGCATTCTGCATTTTTCGTGATCAGAGCAAGGAGCAACCTGCAATTCAAACGCATGTATTCCAGGAAGTATGATAGATCTACTGGGGTTAGATGCGATCAAATTGGCAAGCTTTCCGGTTATTATGTCTCGAAAGAATACCCTGAAAAGCTACGAAGAATTAAGTTCTATGATCAGGAAACAGACAGAACTTTTGTCTTTCTGACTAATAATTTTGAGCTTTCTCCTGAACAGGTAGCGTTCCTATATAAAAACCGTTGGCAAATCGAATTATTTTTCAAATGGATTAAGCAACACCTAAAGGTAAAAGCCTTTTGGGGTACATCTGAAAACGCTGTTCGGATACAGGTTTATTCAGCAATTATTGCGTATTGCTTAGTAGCCATTATTGGAAAAAGATTAAAAATTGAGCGATCAACCTACGAAATTCTACAGGTTTTGGGTATATCCCTTTTAGACAAAACGCCTGTAAAAGAGCTTCTTACAAATATGAATTACAATGATGTCAAAGAACTTTTTGATAACCAGCTGTCCCTCAGCTTATTTTAAGTGGACAGCAATGGTTTCAATTACAAATACACCATATTTTGAAATTACAATATGATCAATTTGACTGCTTCTTGATTTATTCCTAATTAAGACATCATTTATGACCTTATACTTTCTGGAGCTCAGTCGCTTTAATTTCAATGAAATTTTTATCTCGCCATATTTACCTCTGATTTTTTGCTTTAAATTTTTTAAAATCAAAGCAAATAAAGCAACTACTCCAAATAGTATAATTATTAAAGTTACCTCATTCACATTTCAATGTTAATAATTTCATCTAACCTGTTTACATTTTCAGCTTTTATGCACGTATGCAACCAAAATGAATTTGTTAAACCGTATGTTATAGCTTATTCAATCAACAGAATACCTGAATACATAATCCCTTAACTCGAATCAAATCGTAGCAATTAACTGATAAATTTAGTGAATTTGAATATGTTAAGCAAGATGAAATTGTGAGTCGTGAATCGTGAACCGAAAACTGTTACACTGATAAATTGCTAAATCAGTAACCCTGGCTGAGGGTGTAACCCGAAGCCTTAGTGGAACTGATCCCGCCCAGGCGGGACTGTTAAATTCTGTTCAGTGATGCGCCAACGCTGAGCCCTTCGCCAGAAGCAAGGACTCGTGAAAATTGACCAATTCACCGATTTCCAATTGACCAATTAAGAGAAGGTTGTTCTAACCCCACTCACGCGTCACAGACGCGCGCCAGCGGGTCACAGTTCACAGATCACGAGCCTGTTCCCCGCTTCCCATGTGGCGTAAATGTAAATAACCTGTCAAATAATTCCGTCTTCTTGACGTAAATTACCGAATCAAATCCCTTGCCTTCTTCTTCTATGCCGACCAACCCGAAATAATCCAGGAACCTTTCAAAGGTCCTCAGCGAATAACACCGTGACGAGTACCTTTCTAACGTTCCGTAATGTACTTCAAGCTCATCCAGCAACAATGGATAGGCTTTAAAGTATTTCTCCGCGTAAAAAGTATCCGGCCGCCTTACCTGCCCGTATTTCGACAATAAGATCAAAGAGAACCCGTAGCCAAGCTGCCCGATCTGGTTGTTGCCGTATCCATCGTAATAGGCCCAGTTGAACCTGCTGGCAAATGTTATAAAGATCAACCGCAATAGCTCATAATCGTCGGCAAGCTGCTTTTTGGCCGATTTCGTTAAACCCAGCACGCCCTTCCGCTTTTTGGCCAATCCGGAAATTTCCAAAAGGATCCTGGTGAGGTTCACCGTCATCGAATCAGCTTCCCTGTACAGTCTTGAAATGCCCCTTTCTATATGTACATCTTCGAGAAATCCCTGCTGGTAAATGTCTGCAACGATTTTTGTGGGTAAAAACCCTTTGGCGGTGAGCTTAATCCCGCCCGCCTGGCCGATCAACCCGGCAAGGTACTTCACCTGGTTGAGCATGGGAATTCTTTGAAAATCAGGTTCGGTTAATCTTTCCATCCTGACCGGGCTATCCGGCCCGAAAGTAAAATGCAGTATCTGATGCATCTCAAACGGGGAATACCCCTCAAATTCTGGCATCGACTGGTTGTTCTGCTTATGAACTACCTGGTCAATATGCCGCTGGATTTCTTTTAAGTCCATAGTATTTTATTGTTTTATGACTTTCGTCAAGTATATCACCAAATACCCTGTTATGCTCCGGCCTCACTATTTATAATCTTAAGACAGGTTTCAGCCGTCATTACAGGAAGCGCAGAATCCTTGTAATCCCTGACATTCCTTGTTATGATCACATCAATGTTTTGCTGCTGAATCGCACTGTGATACTGCAGGGCATCATCGAAATCCTTGAACGAAGATTGAAGGGCTAAATTGATGCTCTTGCCATTCACCTCAACAATCCTAACTATAGTTTCAAGCTTTTTTAAGGTCACACTGGCTGAGGGTGTAACCCGAAGCCTTAGTGGAACTGATCCCGCCCTGGCGGGACTGTTAAATTCTGTTCAGTGATGCGCCAACGCTGAGCCCTTCGCCAGAGGCAAGGACTCGTGAAAATTGACCAATTCACCGAATTCCAATTGACCAATTAAATTACAATATACCAAATAATCAGATTTCAATTTTCAAAAAAGTTTGAAAATTTCATCATTGGGCAATTAGAATTTGGGATTTATTTGGTCAATTGATACAGATTGGTGAATTGGTCAATTAAGAGAAGGTCGTTCTAATCCCACTCACGCGTCACAGACTCGCGCCAGCGGGGGTATCTAGTATCCAGTATCTAGTATCCTGTGACCTGTGATCTTTTTAAACAATTTGGAACTTTTTTAGGTAGACTTTGTCCAATAGGCAGATGCACCCCTAAAATCACACATCATGAAAAGAAAAGTTGTCAGTTGTCAGTTGTCAGTTGTCAGTTACTTGTCACTCGACTGTTCAGTCCCTTTAGCTATCGGGAGTGTTCAGTGCTCACCTGGGTCAAGATACCGGATAAACGAAAAATGCAGAATGGGCAATGTAGAATCGACAATGATTTCGCGCTCATTCTTATTGGCCATCGCTTTTATCTTCCTGGCCTGCACAAACATCAATGTACATGGACAATCCCATGTTATCGCTCATCTTGACGAAAAACTTCCAGCCAGCGGAAACATCATTTACTGTTCGTCCTTCGAAAGTGCCTGGCATGAACTCACGCAAAATGTCTTGCAAGATGATGTAAAATTGCAGGAACCGGTCAGCCTCGCAGGGAACCTCAATGGATCTTGCAAAACGGCTGCATACAGTCCCAACTATGTCTCGGATTCACGGATCACAGAAAACGGTGACAGCATTATATGTACCTCGTCCTTCCAGGAACAACTCGAGTGGCCGGTTGCGTTTCAGGACTTCGGCCATCCCATGAGATTCTACACCGGAACAGACGAATTCACGCGCTGCGAATATTTTGGGATAAACCTTCATGAGCAGGAAGACCTGCTAAAATATAATGCGCAGGTGAAAGTGGTAGACTTTGTCAATGAAGATGAGTTTATCGTTAAACTAGATGCTAGATCCTGGATACTAGATCCTGGATCAGATATCAATGAATCAGATCACAGGTCACAGGTCACAGATCACGAGTGGGGTGAAAAAGAATTTTCTCTCCGCTTCATTGCTTCCCGAACCGAATACGGCTGGGTGGAAATTATAATTGCGAAGGTTCCAAGAGAAAAAACTCTGCTGAAGACTATCGAAGGAGTGGAAGATCGAGTTAAGAACCCAACGTACTCGTATCGTGAACTTATACCCGATGACATCCTCGCCATACCAAAGATCAATTTAAATACAAATAAAATATACGGAGAACTGCTTGGCAAACACCTTGCAAATAAAGGCTTTGAAAAATACTTCTTCGCCCTGGCGGAACAATCTATCAACTTCGAAATTGATAACCTGGGCGCCCGCGCCGGCTCCGAAGCAAAAATCGTTCTTAAAAAAGGCCCGAGTGCCAGACGGATGGTGATCGACGGACCATTCCTGATCTACCTGAAAGAATATGGAGCAGAACAGCCGTACCTGGCAGCATGGATAGACAATACGGCGTATTTAGTAGTGAGTAATGAGTAGTGTGTAGTTAGAAAATCTTAATACTAAATACTCAATACTAACTACTAATTTCCTAACTTTATGTACCCCAGAAAAGAACATGACAGACATCGACCAGGTTGATATAAAACTGTTTCTTGAGACGAACGACTCAGGTGCATTCGAACGCCTGCTGCTAAAATACCAGGACCGTGTGTATAATTTCTGCCTCAGATATCTGGGAAACGAGGCAGACGCCTCCGACTGTACACAGGATATCTTCATCCGTATCTATCAAAATCTAAATTCATTCCGCTTCGAATCCAAGTTCTCCACCTGGCTATACCGCATTACACTAAACACATGCAAGAACATGAAATCGTCTAAAGCATACCGTATGGAACAAACGGCAGTCCGGAATGGAATTGGAGATGAAATTCTAAATCCTAATCTCGAAATCCTAAACAATAATTCAAATCCAAATACCCTAATTCAAAACAAAGAGCTGAATGAGATTCTGCAGAATGCTATTAATACGCTAAAGGGCAAACAAAAAACAGTTTTAATTCTTCGTGACCTGGATGGGCATTCTTATGAAGAGATAGTTTCAATTACTGGATTGAAACTTGGAACTGTACGAAGTACGCTGAACAGGGCGCGATTGAAAGTTGCTGGAATAATTTCTAAAAATTTAGAACAATGAACGGCAAACACATAACATACCTGCTGTACGACTACCTCGAGAACCAACTGGATGATCCGACAAATCAACAAGTTGAGAAGCATCTATCCTCCTGCCAGCATTGCCGGACGAAGCTCCAACAACTTCAAAATTACCATGATGCAGTTAGGAAGCTAGAGCGAAGTCCGGCACCGGAGGAGATTCGAACCAAAATTATGGCGCAGATTGAATCAGGTCACAGGTCACAGGTCACAGGTCACAGGTTGGAACATGGAACATTGAACATTGAACATGGTAAATCAAAAAAACTGATCAGTGGTCAGTGGTCAGTGGTCACTGTCTCTGCGGCAGCCATCATAATCCTTCTCATCCTGGCCGTTCCGAAAGAAATCTTTCTGCCCACCACCATCAGCACCAACGTTATCGGCATCGTTGAGCACAAAAAAGGAAAGGGAGGAGCTGCTACTGTCGGTGGGATCTTTCGAGAAGAGAGAAGAGAAAAGATAGAAGTGGAGCGAGGCAAAGCCGAGGGACATCCCGCCCAAGGCGGGGAGAAAAGAGAAATTGAGGATGTGCGGGTGCTGGAAGTACTGGAGCTGATTGAACAGGTTGAGGGTGAAATACTGTCTGTAGAACTGAATAGTACGGGAGAGAAGTATTCACATATCATGGTGGGGATGAAGAAGAGCTCGTATAAGGCATTTGCTGAGAAATATAATGAGATGGGGATGGGCGAGGCTATTCCTCCTAAAACTGGATTTTCAGTTTCGAATAAGGTCATTGTCAACCTCTTCCCGGTCAAACGCATGTTCTTTGTTGGCGACTTTAACGCTGATGGATACGATGATATGGGACTGCACTTTACCAGTGGACGGCAGGAAGGGGAGTTTTATATCGCACTCAATAACCATATCGGCAGCTTCTACCCTCCCACCAAGATAGAACTGGACATGGATACGGCATACACTGGCACAAATTATATTCCCACAGCAGGAGATTTCAATGCCGACAGGTACGATGATATCATCATCCGCGGCACAGAAGGAAAATCAAACGGCATCTGCTTTATCCATAACAACAAGCTTAATGGTGACTTCAAAAAAGGCTACAGGGTCATGGTTGGCAATAGCAACCTCTCATTCACCTGCCCCAATATACCATTTACCGGCAACTTCAACGGAAACGATTATGACGATATCGGCGTAGCCTGCACAGGCTTTAAGATGCTCGACAAGTGGGCCGTGCTAAATAACATCCAAAATGGACACTTCGACCATGGTTGGACTATCAATGTTGATGGTCTCCAAAAACCTTTCCAGGGTGATTATCTTCCTTTTGCCGGCGACTTCAACGGGGATGGACTGTGCGACATCGGCATCAAATGGCTTGGCGGCGACAAAGCCTTTCAATATGAAATATCACTAAACCAGGGCGATGAGCAATTCGCCTCCCCATACCTGCTGAAATTTGGCAACGGCCACATGGCCTGGGCCGGCCAGTACACACATTACTTCGGCGACTTCAACGCCGACGGCCTCTGCGACATCATGACCAAAGAAGGCGACGGTAACATCCTCGGCCACTGGTACCTTATGATAAATGATGGCGATGGCGGATTCGAAGAGACGTACCAAATAAATTTCGGGAGTAAGGAATACTTTGTTGGTGACTAGTGATTAGTGGTTAGTGGTTAGTGGCCTGCCCCTGCAAAGGCAGGGGTGGTTAGTGAAATTGTTATACTGTTATATTGCTATATTGTTAAACTGTTGGGTCGAGCGGAGTCGAGACCAAAAAAGTATAGACAAAGCACAGCTGTCATCCCGAGCGAAGTCGAGGGATAATAGACAATGTAGAATGTAGAATGCTTTGCCTGCCGAAGCAGAGCGAAGGCAGGGACAATGGGAAACAATTCAATATAATCCTAACAACAAGACTCTATTAAAAATGAACACTATGAAAAAAACCACCACCATCATCTTCCTGATTATCACTGGCTTTGCCTTATTAGCAAGTCCTGTTCAGTCCCAAAACGCCAAAAAGGAAGTGCTTAAATGCGTTGATCAAATGGAGGAACATTGGAATAGCGGAGACCAGGAAGCGTACATGGGATATTACTGGAAGAGCGATTCCCTCACCATGCAATCCAGCATGCAGAGATTTTATGGTTGGGATACCATTTATGCCCTGTTTGTGGATATGTTCAATGATGAAAACCTGCGGGGCGTGTTGGAGTTTTCTGAAATTGAGGTTCCTGCTTTTTCAGACGATCTTGCCCTGGTAACCGGAAAATTTCATCTCGTTTATCCAGATGGTCAGTCCAGAGAAGGGTATTTTACCGTTCTATACAAAAAGTTCCCCGACGGCTGGAAGATCATTCATGATCAATCCTGATCACTGTGGAACACAAAGAACCTTATTCACCACCATACTGCTGCCAGCGATCAGTTTGATATGATACAAGCCCGGTTTGAGATCCAGCTGGTCAGACTGGATCTTCTCTACATACTTGCCATAACTGTATTCCTGGTTGTCAATAATGGTATGGATCAGACGGCCGGAAAGGTCGAAGAGCTTCAACGTCACTGTCGTGGGACAGGAGATCTTGAAGGAAATGAAAAGGCTTTCCTGGAATGGGTTCGGACTGCTGGTCATCTTCACATCAGCCTCTAATGACAATTCTTCACTGCCAACCATATCAGGATCGACAATGGCACACATCAAAGTGCTGACTCCTGTGTCCATGCGGTTCCATACCGGGATGACCTTGTCATCAAAAGCAGCCAGGGCAATATAATGTCCAAAAAACACAGTGCTGTATGGAACAAATGAGGACTCACTGACTTTGAAATTAACAAAGCTTTCTCCAACATCTTCAGAGACAGCCATGTATACGTCTGTGTTAGTATCGCTATGATCTCTTCTGTCATAAAACACGACCCATATCTTACCGGTCACCTGGTCGACGGTAACAAAGGGAAAGAACTGATGTCTTCCCGGCGGATCATCATTCACCCGGATTGGATCCGACCAGTCCAGCCCACCATTCGATGAAACGACCATGAATACATCAGCATCACTCGATCCATTTCTCTTATCTGCCCAGCAGATATAAATGTTGCCGTGGCTCTCTCCTCCACTCCGGTCGCAAGCTATCACCGGAAATGATACACCTAACTCAATCCCCGGGTATGGTATAGATCCAGTTAACATGGTTGGTGATATTGATATCCTCAGTCAACCAGGTCAGCCCCTGGTCAAGCGAGCGGTCAAACATCAATCCATCAGGCCCCCACCAGCATATATAAACCTCAGCGTTTGGACCGGTAGTTGTGATAAGAACCGTGCATGGAGTAAGATCCTCCCTGGGCATTGCCTTTCCTATCGCTTATCCTGACGGGATCAACCCAGCTTTCCCCGGCGTCCCCTGACCAGGAAATATAAATGCACGAAGAATCATTGGGATTAGAACTCCCCCATTCATCAAAATATGTCCACGATAAATATATTTTATCATTCACCGGATCATAGGTAGCCCATTCTTTATCGGTTTCATGCGTACCATCATAGGCAGCGAACGATTCGAGCGACCACCCACTGGAAAGATCGTCCCTTCTGTGACAAACCACTCGTTCAATTACATCCGGCAAATGCAGGTAATAAAACCGCCCGGCATTATCCACCAATATCACGGGATCAGCCTGCACTCCCCATGGTGATTGCATGATCCCATGTGTCCACGAATACCCACCATCATCCGATATGTAGTAATTATTACTCATGGCACCAACCATGATCTCATCCGGATTAGCTGGATTCATGGCAATAGACGATTCGGTAGGTACACGGACCTGCAATTGAATTACCGACAACCACATTTTGATGCTGAGCATTAATTGTGCACATACAGAATAATATCAAAGCAAGAATACCGGCTGGTTTCTTCATGGTGTTTGTCTTTACTCATACAATCCTCTAATATACACCCGAAATATGGAAGATCATTCTGTGGTTTTACATGCAGCTGGTTTCAGGTAATGAATGGTTATTGGTTAGTATTGAGTAGTGAGTATTGAGTAGTGAGAAATATGGCGCTACAAGACGCAAGATGCAAGATGCAAGCCAGAAGATATATGTGAAATGTAGAATGTAGAATCTAGAATGCTTTGCCTGCCGAAGCAGAGCGAAGGCAGGGACAATGAATTCCTGATCACAGATCACAGGTCACAGGTCACCAGAAATTAGTACTTTTGCATCTCAATGAACCCATTGAAAAACGCTTCCCTTATTTTAGATGATGGAACCCAGATGCCCGGTAAATCCTTCGGCTTCGAAGCATCGGTATCCGGCGAGGTGGTTTTTAATACCGCCATGACAGGTTATCCGGAAAGCCTTACAGATCCATCATACAAAGGGCAGATCCTTGTTGCAACCTATCCCCTGATCGGTAATTACGGCGTCCCGGAAATGGAAATGGAACATGGACTGCTCAGGCACTTTGAGTCGGAGAAGGTGCAGGTGAGCGGATTGGTCATCGCGGATTATTCTTTCGACTTCAGCCACTGGAATGCCGCAAAAAGCCTGTCGGAATGGCTGCGGGAAAACAAGGTGCCGGCCATCTTCGATCTGGATACACGGGCGCTGACAAAGATTCTCAGGGAAAAAGGGACCATGCTGGGCAAGATCATTATTGATGAGCAAGACGTGGAAATATATGATCCCAACAAAGAACACCTGGTGAGCCAGGTTAGCATCAATAAACCAGTTGAGTACGGCAAGGGAAAGCACCGCATCCTGCTCATCGATTGCGGTGTCAAACTGAATATCATCCGTTGCCTTTTAGAACGTGATACCACCGTGATCCGGGCACCCTACAACCAGGATATCAGGGAGTTGGATTATGATGGATTATTCCTGACCAACGGGCCTGGGTGATCCGAAGATGTGCAGTGGAGACCATCGAGACAATCAAAAAAGCTTTTGAAAACGGCAAACCGATCTTCGGGATCTGCCTGGGATCACAGCTGATGGCCCTGGCATCGGGAGGCGATACTTATAAGCTGCGCTATGGGCACCGCAGCCATAACCAGCCTGTGTTGATGAGCAACAGCAATCGTTGCTATATCACCTCGCAAAATCATGGTTATGCAGTGGATCATCAAAAGCTGGGCAGCGACTGGGAGCCATATTTTATCAATGTGAATGACCAGACCTGCGAAGGGATCAGGCATAAGTCAAAGCCATTCTTCTCTTCACAGTTCCACCCCGAAGCGTCCAGCGGCCCGGTGGATACGGAGTTTTTATTTGATGATTTCATTCGGGTGATTGAGGAGTATCAGAGGAAATAGAGATATTGTTATATTGCTATACTGTTAAATTGTTAAACTGTCATGCTGAGCACCTCGGCACTGCTCGGTATAAACTCCGTCGAAGCATTGTTTCCCGAGTCCCGATGGCTGTCGCAGCGAGAAATCTCCTGCCCCAGCAGTATGGGTTTTTAAGTTTGACGCGCGTTACAAACGCGCTATAAGAAAGCACGCGTTACAAACGCGCGCTATCAGAGTTGTAAGTTATAGGTTATAAGTTATTGGTTGTTGGTTAATTCACTAACCACTAACCCCTGCCTACGCCTTTGCTTCGCTGAAGCTTCGCGAAAGCGAGGAGGGGCAGGCCACTTACCACTAATCACTTAACTAAATGATAAACAAACCACATAAAGTCCTGATCCTCGGTTCCGGGGCACTCAAGATCGGTGAGGCCGGAGAGTTCGACTATTCGGGTTCCCAGGCACTGAAGGCATTACGCGAGGAAGGCATCACCACGGTGCTGATCAATCCGAATATTGCTACGGTGCAGACATCCGAAGGTATTGCCGATAAGATATATTTCTTACCGGTAACCCCATACTTCGTCGAGAAAGTCATCCAAAAAGAAAAACCGGACAGCATCATGCTGGCCTTTGGCGGACAAACGGCATTGAATTGTGGTATCGAACTATTTAAAAACAATATCCTGGAGAAATATAATGTCCGTGTCCTGGGAACACCGGTCAGGGCCATCGAAGAAACAGAGGACCGGGAGATCTTTGCCGACAAGCTGCAGGAAATAGAGGTGAAGACAGCCCGCAGCGTGGCTGTCAACACTGTGGATGAAGCCCTGAAAGCTGCTGAGGAACTGGGCTACCCCGTGATCCTTCGTGCGGCATATGCGCTTGGTGGATTGGGTTCAGGGTTCAGTTCCAATGCCGGGGAGTTGGAGACGCTAGCCAATAAGGCCCTTTCTTATTCTCCCCAGGTACTCATCGAGGAATCCCTCAAAGGATGGAAAGAGGTTGAGTACGAGGTGATGCGCGATGTGTATGATAACTGCATCACTGTCTGTAACATGGAAAATTTCGATCCCCTGGGCATACATACGGGTGAAAGCATCGTCGTTGCTCCCTCACAGACGCTGACAAACAGGGAATACCACCTTTTGCGGGAGCTGTCAATACGTATTATTCGCCATATCGGCATCATAGGGGAATGCAATGTCCAATACGCTGTCGATCCGGAATCGGAGGACTACAGGGTGATCGAGGTCAATGCCCGCCTTTCCCGTTCAAGTGCACTCGCATCCAAGGCTACAGGTTACCCATTGGCATTTGTCGCGGCCAAGCTGGGCCTGGGATATGGACTGCATGAGCTGAAGAATGCTGTCACACAAACAACCACAGCCTGCTTTGAGCCTGCACTCGACTACGTTGTGGTCAAGGTGCCACGCTGGGACCTTACCAAGTTCGCGGGTGTCTCACGTGAGATTGGCAGCAGCATGAAAAGCGTGGGTGAGGTCATGGCCATTGGCCGCACCTTTGAAGAGGCCATACAGAAAGGCCTGCGGATGATAGGCCAGGGCATGCATGGCTTTGTGGGCAACCTCAATATAGACCAGATCATACAGGATAAAGACCTTGCCATCCCAACCGATATGCGGATCTTCTTCATCGCATCTGCATTCTTCCAGGGCTTCTCTACGGAAAAGATCTATGAGCTAACCAAGATCAATCGATGGTTCCTGCACAAGCTCAGGAATATCTTCGACATGCATAATCACTTGCTTGAATATGACAAGATCACAGCGGTCCCCGATGAAACTCTCCTTAAAGCCAAGAAGCTGGGATTCTCAGACTTCCAGGTGGCCAGGATGGTCATTAAAAGCAGTGCAGACGATATCACCAATGACCTGCTGACGGTAAGAAAACACCGAAAATCCAGGGCCATTCTTCCTTATGTTAAACAGATCGACACACTTGCTGCTGAGTACCCGGCCATGACCAATTACCTGTACATGACCTATAACGGCTCGGAACATGATATCGATTTCCTTGATGATGAGCAGACCGTGATCGTCCTGGGCTCTGGTGCTTACCGTATTGGAAGCAGCGTGGAGTTCGACTGGTGTGGTGTCAATGCCCTGCAAACCATAAAGCATGAGGGCTTCCGCTCGGTCATGATCAATTACAACCCGGAAACCGTGAGCACAGACTATGATGTGTGTGATCGTTTGTATTTTGATGAACTGACCTTTGAGCGGGTGATGGACATCATCGACCTGGAAACACCAAGGGGCGTGATCGTTTCTACCGGTGGACAAATCCCCAACAACCTTGCAATGAGGCTTTACAAGCAGGAAGTCAGGATCCTTGGCACTTCGCCCGTTTCTATCGACCGTGCAGAGAACAGGCATAAGTTCTCTTCCATGCTTGACGAGCTTGGTGTGGACCAGCCCCGCTGGAGGGAACTGACCTCGATTGATGATATTTATGGATTTGCCAATGAAGTGGGTTTCCCGGTGTTGATCAGGCCTTCTTACGTCCTTTCTGGCTCGGCCATGAATGTTGTCTCCAATAAGGAAGAGCTGGGTTATTTTCTTGAGCTTGCAGCAAAAGTATCCAAACAATATCCTGTGGTGGTATCAGAGTTTATTGAGAATGCCAAGGAGGTCGAAATGGATGCCGTCGCAAGAAATGGTGAGATCCTGGCCTATGCCATGACCGAGCATGTTGAATTTGCCGGTGTGCATTCAGGTGATGCAACCATGTTGTTCCCCCCACAAAAGCTCTATGTTGAAACTGTCAGAAGGATCAAGAAGATCTCCAGGGATATTGCAGGCAGACTTAATATCAGTGGCCCATTTAACATGCAGTTTCTTGCCCGTGATAATGATATCAAGGTGATAGAGTGTAACCTCAGGGCATCCCGCAGCTTTCCCTTTGTGTCGAAAGTGCTGAAATCAAACCTGATTGAACTGGCCACACAGGTGATGCTGGGCCTGCCTGTTGAAAGACCCAACAAGTCGCTCTTCGACCTGGATTATATTGGTGTCAAGGCCTCCCAGTTTTCCTTTTCCCGCCTGCAAAAAGCCGATCCTGTGCTGGGCGTGGATATGTCTTCCACCGGAGAGGTTGGTTGCCTGGGAGAGAACTATTATGAAGGAATACTCAAGGCAATGTTGTCTGTCGGTTACAAGATTCCAAACAAAGGAGTACTTCTTTCATCCGGTCCTTCCTGGTCCAAAATGGAATTGCTGAACGGAATCAAGATGCTTGCCGAGAATGGGATGCCGCTTTACGCCACCCTGGGGTCACATAATTTCCTGAAAGCCCACGGTATTGAATCCTTTGTTGCCAACTGGCCACAGGAAAAGAAAGCACCTAATTCCGTGGACCTTATCAGAAGTGGCGCCATCGACCTGGTCATTAATATACCAAAGGATCTTTCCGATGACGAATTAACCAACGATTACCTCATCCGCCGCAGCGCCATCGACTACAACATCCCTCTTATCACCAATGCCAGGCTGGCCAGCGCCTTCATCATAGCCTTCTCCAAAATGAACCTGGAAGACCTTTCAATAAAGAGTTGGGACGAGTATTAGAAACCAGTTGTTGGTTGATGCTGGATACTAGATACTGGATACTGGATACTAGATACTGGATACTGGATACTAGATACTGGATGCTGGATGCTGGATAACGAATGATATCTGATTCGTGATTCATGATCCGCCTGTTCGGCGGACGCTGTATCTGATATTTGATTTCAACTTATAACTTACATAAACCTATAACTTATAACCTATAACTTATAACCTATAACTTATAACCTATAACTTACAACCTATAACTTACAACTTATTCCGTTGAAAGTACCGTCGCCGGGTTCCGCCTCGCAGTCCTTATCGCGTGCAATGCGACAGTAAGTACTGCAATAAAAATCGAAACTAGTGCAGCGATCACGAAGAACCAGATGGAGATCTTGGTGTGGTAAATGTAGTTCTCGAGCCAGCGCTTCATGGCGTACCACGCTATGGGCCAGGCAATAATATTGGCGATGATGATCCAGCGCATAAAGTCGCGGGTCATGATGTAAACCAGCGTGGGCATCTCTGCGCCAAAGACCTTGCGGATGCTGATCTCCCTGGTCCGCTGCTCGGCAATATATGCTGCCATGCCAAAAAGGCCCAGGCAGGAGATAAAGATAGCAAGGAGTGTGAATATGCGGAAGATCTCACCAAGCTTCTTCTCATCACTAAAGGTATTATCATAGGTTTGATTAAGAAGCTGTGGATCAAAAGGATAGTTAGGATTGAACTTTTCCCAGACCTGTTGCAGGCGCTCCTCACTTGCATCTTTGTTCTGTGGGTTGTAACGGGCATAAAGATATCTGCCCTGCTCGGGAGATAAGATCATGACCAGGGGATCGATCTCATGGTGCATGGGAAGGTGATGGAAGTTCTCAACAACTCCTATGATCTCAATATGCTCCTCGCCCCATGATAACCATTTGCCAACAACTTCTTCATCACTGATGAAACCCGCCAGCTTTTCGTTGATCACTATCTTGGCTGTATCAGTAGTAAACTGCTCATCATAAAACCTCCCGCTTTTCAGGCTCAGGCCCATCACTTTTTCATAATTGAAGTCAATAAAGGTGAACCCAATAAGGATATCGTTATTGCCTTCACTGCCTTCCCAGTCGAAGCCGCCACTGTTGCTGCCAATCCAGAACGGCAATGTATTACCCCTTGAAACGTGCAATATATTGGGGTCCTGCAGAAGCTCTGCCTTCATGGCTTCGTACTTGTCGGCACTACCCCCGCTCATGTAATGATAAAAAACATGTTCTTTATCAATACCCAGTTCCTTGTTCTGAATATAATCCATCTGGTTGAAAATGATCATGGTACAGATGATAAGAATGATAGATAGGGAGAACTGGAAGATGACCAGCGCACGGCGGAATAACTTGCCTCCCCTGCCTTTACTCATCGTCTCTCTAAGAACGCCAATGGGGCGGAAGCGAGACAGGTACAGGGCCGGATAACTGCCTGCGAAGAATCCGACAAAGACAAGTATGAGGATCAACCCCAAGATGTTCCAGGGATCAAGCAGATCAAGTCTTAGTTCCGTTTCTACAAATACGTTAAAGCTGGGCAACACCAGGTAAATCAGGACGATGGCAAGCACAAAGGCGATGAGGGTCATGAGCATGGACTCCCCGAAAAACTGGTGCATGATCTGCAAGCGGTAGGCACCCACCGTTTTTCGTATGCCAATCTCCCTGCTTCTCCGTGATGAACGTGCCGTGCTGAGGTTCATAAAGTTGATGCATGCAATCAGCAGGATGAATATAGCTACTGCCGAGAAAATATAAATATACTGGATGTTTCCTCCTTCGCCCCGGTACGAATGCAAGTGCATCTTTTCAAACGGGAAGAGGAACAAGTCGATGCTGGATTCATCATCAGGATCATCCTTTTTCTCAATTATATAATTCTTGATCTTGGTATTGACATCTGTGTAGTTGGCTTCATCATGAAGTTGTATATAGACATAATAGGAGTTCCAACCATACCGGTCCAGGTTGTGGCCCAGGTTTTCCATATACTTGAAAGGGATGCAGGATTTTATCTTGAAGGATGAGTTGGCCGGTGGTTTTTCAATGACCCCGGTCACCTTGAAGTGATGCTCCTGGTTCATGGTCAACACCTTCCCAATGGGATCCTCATCACCAAAATATTTCCTTGCCATTTCTTCTGTAATGACAATGGAGTTCAGGTCATCAAACACATGTAGCGGGTCTCCTTGCAGGAACTTGAAATTAAGCATTTCCCAGATTTGTGGGTCGGCCAGACATACCGACTCCTCCAGTATCTTGTCTTCATAGCTGCAGAACATGGATTGCCAGTAGAACATGAAGGAATTCACAACTTCAGGTATATCCGCCCGGATATCATCTGAGATTGGTCCGGGCATGCAGGTGGTGGTCAGCGGACCCGTGGCATAATACTGCGTTTGCACCAGCCGGTATATGTTTTCCGATTTTTCATTGTACTTATCGTAACTCAGCTCAAACTGTATCCAAAGGAAGATCAGGATTGAGCAGGCCATGCCGATCGACAGGCCCAGAATATTAATTATCGAAAATCCTTTATAACGGATCAGGTTCCTAAAAGCGATCTTAATATAATTACTCCACATAATTTCAGGTTTACATGTGCTTGTTATTATAAATACTGATAAAAATATGAAATATTACAGGATTTTGTCAATTTATAATGGATTCAGATAGCCATTATTAGTGACGAGTGACAATTGATAATCTGGCACTGGCATTTCATAATTAATTTACCTATATTTATCTCATTAATCAAAAACCATCTAGTTATGAAACGATTGTTATTTTTTCTGAATCTTTTAATTATTACAATAATTCTTTCAACATCCCTGCAAGCCCAGGAGTTCTGGGGAATGACAAGAAGTGGGGGGGAAACAGCAGCCGGGGTGATATTTAAGACAGATATCAACGGAGAAAATTTTCAGGCTGTTTACCACTTCCAGCAATATACAGGTTCCAGGCCATATGGACATGTGGTGGAAGCTGAGAATGGGTTGCTTTATGGCTTGACTGATGGAGGTGGAATTCAGGATTTAGGCCTATTGTTTTGTTACGACCCGGCAGAGGATAAATATACTGTAAAAGTTGAATTTGATGGTGAAAATGGACACTCACCTGAAGGCAGTATGATTCTTGCAAGCAATAAATTGCTATATGGGGTGACTCCAGGGGGGGGTACCAACCATGAGGGTGTAATTTTTGAGTTCGACCCGGAAACCGAGATTTACGATGTAAGGTTTAGTTTTGATGGGACCAATTATGGCCGCAGGCCTGTCGGGGACATTATTGAAGCTGCTAACGGGAAGTTTTACGGCATGACTTATATGGGAGGTGATTTTGATATGGGTGTGCTTTACGAATACAATCCCATTGCCAATCTCTGCGTTAAAAAAGTCGACTTCAATGGCCCTTCAAAAGGCGCCAGTCCTATTGGAAACCTTATACAAGCGGCTAATGGAAAGCTCTATGGGTTAACTCCCAAAGGAGGGATCAATGATATGGGTGTGCTTTTTTCATATGATATTAATACAAGTACATATCTCAAGATCATTGAATTTGATGGAACAAACAATGGCTCAATGCCATATGGTAGTTTATTTGAGTCTTCTGATAATATACTTTATGGAATGACCTCCCAGGGTGGTAGTTCGGACAACGGGACAATATTTTCTTTTGATCCGGCAACCAATATCCTTACAAAGAAATTTGAATTTAATGGCGTAACTTTTGGATCACTTCCAAACGGTAGTTTTATTGCTGGAAACGATGGATATCTTTATGGGTTGACAAATGGCGGGGGGATCAATAGTTCAGGTACAATGTTTAAATATGATCCGGTAGCTGAGGATTTTGTCAAGCTGGTGGATTTTTATGATGAGGATTTTGGGGAACATCCTTCTGATGACCTATTCCTGGCCAGTAATGGAAAGATGTACGGAACAGCCAGCAATGCAGGAACCCTTAATAAAGGTACTTTTTTTGAATATGATCCTGTCAGCAACATCTTTACCAAAAAGTTTGATTTTAATGCCACAGCAGAAGGTGCACAGCCCCTTGGAAGCCTTATGTACTATTCAAATGAGAAGCTGTTTGGCATGACTCCTACAGGTGGGGAAAATTATTCAGGTGTGATTTTTGAGATCAATCCCAAGGATAATTCTTACAATGTCCGGCATAATTTTGATTGGATGGTGGATGGTGGTAATCCCCAGGGGGCACTAATTGAGGCTTCTACCGGGAAGATTTATGGAGTTACAAACAGTGGTGGGGCACATTATGGGGGAACCCTATTTGAATTCGATCCGGTAACCTACAACTGTCAAAACTTATATAGTTTCGAAGAAATTGTTTCCGGTTATCGCCCTATCGGTGATCTTTGTGAAGGCCCGGATGGGAGATTATATGGTACAGCCGAAAGGGGAGGTGATTATGGATTGGGTACCTTATTTTCCTACGATCCTGCAAGCACGAATTTTGTTAAGTTATTTGATTTCAATACTACCTATGGTGAATGGCCATATTCAGGACTTGCCCTTGCGGATAATGGAAAACTATATGGTATGACATACAAGGGAGGGACCTTTAATGATGGTGTCCTGTTTGAGTATGACCCGGTGACCTTTGATTTTCAGGTGAAAGAACATTTTGATGGAACCAACAAGGGTGCTCATCCCCGTGGAAGTCTTCTTCTTGATAATGGACTGTTATATGGATTAGCAACACGTGGAGGAGTCAATGATGCCGGCATATTATTTACCTATAATCCAGATACTGAGCAGTTTTCAAAGAAAGCAGAATTTGATGAGACAACGATTGGGAGTTACCCGGCTGGCAGCCTGTTAAAGGCTTCAAACGGTCAATTCTATGGTGTATCAGGCTGGGGTGGTGAAAGCGGCTTTGGTACAATTTTTAAATACAACAGTGCTTCAAATATATTGTCAAAGACAACGGAGTTTAATGGTAAAGAGGGAAAATGGCCTAACGCTTGTACACTTATTGAGGTTGAGGATGAAAGCGGAGTTCCCGGAAATGAAAAGTGGTTATTTAATATTGAAATTTATCCAAACCCTTGCTCAGACGCTACGCGTGTTCGATATCTGATTCATGATACCGGATCCCTCGGCTCCGCTCGGGACAGGTATCTGATAATTGATTTATTTGATATTTCGGGAAGGAAGATTCGTGAATTGATTCATGAGAAGCAAACACCTGGTGAATACGAGAAGGAAATTAATATGAGTTATTTGGTTCCTGGAGTGTATTTCATCAGGGTGCAGGCAGGAAATGAGGTTGCGGTGCGGAAGCTAATCGTACGTTAATCAGGTTTGTGTTTTGATAGATCCCGGCACACGACGCAGGGGCAAGCTAATCACTAATATATTCCATAAACGAACCAATAGTCATCAACCCCACATTCCCCGTATGGAAGGCGAAAGTATCCCTCTTCTCCCCAATTCGGTCCCCAGCTGTTGCGGCAGATCCAGTAGCCTCCGTTTTTTATTTCGAAGTGATCGTACCAGCCGACAATGACGACCCAGTGTCCACCTTCCTCAGTTGCAACGCCATCCCACTCATAAATGCCTTCGGTGTACGCATCAAGGTCCTTGTAAAAAATCATGTTAGTGGCCACCGGACCGTATTTCAAAATAGTCCCTTTGATGGTCTTTACTTTCTCCGGGAGTTCCATCTTATGCGTTTCAACAACATGATACTCAGTAAGTTTATAGTCGAAGATATGACCGGGCTTCTTGCTGGTCTTCTTGTCCTCGTATGGCAACTCCGACTCTTTCACAATCCCATTTTCTGTCATGAACTTCATCGCATCCACAGAGGAGATCCCACTGGCCACCCACTCATCCGAACAGTTGATCACATGCTGCTCTGATAGGTCAACAACTTTTCCTGTCTCCATCTTGATCAAGGCCTCCATCACCGCCACCGCGGCAAACGCCCCACAGGAGCCAAGGTTCATCTGATGCTTGACGGGAGTGAAGATGTCTGCTTCTCGCAAATCGAATGCGGAAGGCAATTGTTCCTGGGGATGAATCATCAACAGTAGAAAAAAGATAGTGATGTGTTTCATGGAGGTTGGTGGTTAGTGGTTAGTGGTTAGTGGTTGGTGGTTAGTGGTTAGTGATTAGTGGTTAGTGGTTAGTGAAAATAATAAAAAATATCATATATTATGACAAATACAATATGGAACATGGGACACGGAACATTGAACATGGTAAATCAAAAAAACTGATCACAGGTCACGGGTCACGGGTCACTAACTGTAGTATTCTCATTCCACCATCCACAATGACGTAAATGTATGTTCCGTCAAACCACACTCCATGGGCGAAGCATTCCAACTGGGTAAGGGAGGCGGGGAATTTGGGATTGCTGACATCATATACCAGCACGCCACGCTGGTGGTCGGCAACGATGAGGATGTTGTCTTTTACAAAGACGCCGTAGGCTTCACCACTGTCATTGACAGTGCTCAGCCTTTTTGGTGAGAGTGGGGCTTCGAGATTGTATATGCTCACCGGGCCCGTATGCGAACCGACATAAAGTATGTCATTTTCTATGCAGATACTGCGTGCGCTGCCTTTCACAGGCATCTCAGAAATAAAATCAGGATTGGCAGGGTTGCCAACGTTGAAGATATAGATCCCTTTGCTACGAACTGTAACATAAAGCATACCCTCTTCGATGGTAAGCCCCATGCCTGCTCTCCCGAGATACATTGAACTTACCCAATCAGGACTGGCGGGATCTGCGATATCATAAACAACAAGCTGTCCCTGGCACTGTGTTATGAAAGCATAATTCCCTTCAACCTTAATTATATTCGGATTATCCAGCTGGTCAGTAACACTGATAACAAAGGGCTCCCGCGGATGCCGGATGTTAGCAATTACCAGGGTATTATCCATGGTCACCATATACAGGATCGTGTCCCTGACAAAAACACCATTGGCTGGTTCATCAGTCTTTACTCTCCCAATAAGCTCAGGGTCAGCCTTGTTCGAAAGATCAACAATATCTACTCCGTAATCCGTCGACACATAGGCATAGTCTCCTTCAATGAAGATATCATGCACCATATCGACTTCATACGTGCTTGTTTCCACAAGAACAAATTCCTGAGCGACACCCTGTTGGACATACAGGATGGTCATGAGAAAGAAAGACAGCTTAACTGCTCTTCTCATTACTATTTGGTCATTTAAAAGATTTAGAATCCTAAAGGTAGTGAACACTGAACACTGAACACTGAGCAGTAGTGAAGAGTTACTAACGGTTGGTTGTTAGTTAGTGGTTGGTGGTTGGTGATTAGCGCTTAGCTATCGAACGATCAACTTCCGTGTCTGTATAGCATCGTTAGCCTGGAGACTGATAAAATACACACCCGCCGGAAGATCACTGACATCAACCTCCATCTCATACTCTCCCGGCATCACCTCTTCTTCAACCAATCTTCGAATCTTCCTTCCATCACTTATATATAAATCACATATCAGATATCCGATATCACGAATCAGATATCGCAGACGCACCGCGTCTGCGCAGGGATTAGGATAGACCTCCAGCAATACCTTTTCATCCTCCTGCGGATCTGCAATGCCGGTCGCTCCTTCATAAAAGATCTGCAGCCTCCAGGCATGCAAGGTGCCTTCCTCATTATTGTTTGAGGCATCGTCAACGTGAAGGATATATTGATTTGGATCAGCGTTCATGGCTATGCCACCAACAGACAAATTTGGGCGGTAAAGGCCTGTCATAGGTCCCTGGCCAGCTTCGGCCATAAGGTTAGCAGCCGGGTGCAGTACAGTGTTGATAAAGTTGGCCCCTCCTCCATGTGGCCTGGCCACCTGGCCATATGTTCTGTCAAGATGCCAGATTTTTATATAAAGGTCTTTTACCCTGGGATGGATTATGGAATCCAGGTAGACAACCATACCCAGGATGTTTGCATCTTCCGGTATATCGATGGTGATGGTATCATAGGTCTGTTCAAAATCCTTTATGGGTTTGTTCAGTCCGTTGCGTTCATAGATAACATTATTTAGCATAGGTTGATTGCCATACTTGAGCACAACAATGTTATAGTCACCGCTAATAATGTCATGCTCCCTTCCTACTACAATATAGCCTCCATCAAGCGTAGGTTTGATATCATAGGCATATTCCCAGTTTTGTCCACCCCAGCTTAGCGACCATATTGAATCTCCGTCTTCTGTGACTTTCATCATGTACATATCAGTTGCCTCCACACCGAATGACCAGGTATTTCCTGCTATCAGGATGCCTCCGTCAACATCACGACTGGCACCGGAAGCCACCTCCGAATCTCCGCCACCAAAAGTATAGGTGTCCATTGGTGTTCCTTCATTGTCGGTGTTAACCAACCAGAAATCGTCTGAACCATGTCCATAGGATTGTGTCGAGCCCACGATCACATAACCGGGTTCATCTGTGACATCAATCCATCTAGCATATTCTTCCAATGGTCCGCCAAAAGCTTTTGTCCAGTTCCAGCCACCATCTTTATCGGTCATTACCAGATATACCTGTGACTCATCTCCTTCCGACCAGGTATGACCGACTGTAATATAGTCCTGGCCATCAAGTTGTTTCATATAATAGCCGTAATCCTGGTCGTCACCTCCTACAGTGTACGTCCAACTGGTATCTCCATTTCCTTCAGTCTTAGCGAAGTAAAACTGGTCACCTTTCAAATACACCGAAGAATATCCTGAGAATGCATAGCCTCCCTGAAGGGTGGGAATGCCACAATAGAACTGGTCCCAGGTTTCACCTCCGTAATTTTTACTCCACAAGGAATCTCCATTTCGGTCAACTTTGAGTGCATAGGCATCGGATCCGCCCAGGCCCCAGGACCGTGTCACACCAGAAATGATAAAACCACCATCATGGGTTTGCTCACATGATAGGGACAATTCATTCCGTGACCCTCCATAGGTTTTTGTCCACAACTCGTTGCCCTGATCATCGATACGAATCAGGTAAATATCAAAATTATCATTGGCATGTCCAAAGGATTTGGTGTGCCCGGCAACGAGGTAGCCCTCGGGGCAAACCTCAATATTAAATGCATATTCATACTCAGAACCACCGTAGGTTTTCGACCATTGAAGTTGAGGTGCCTGGGCAGTTGAAAGCACGCAAAATAATATCGCAGCGAAGAAAAGCGTTATTTTTTTCATAGGTTTGGGTTTTGGTTGGGGTAATAAATATACAAAATATATATATGAAAATCCAGTGACCACTGAGCAGTGAACACTGAGCAGTGGTGATCTGTTTTTCTGTTCAGTGATCAGTGTTCATTGTTCACTTAATAGTTACTTTTATAAAGTATGCTCGACAAACACACATTCGAATCTCTCTTCCGCGCCGAATTTCCTGGCCTGGTGCGCTTCGCCATCACCTATGTGAAGGACTATGAAGCTGCTCGTGAGGTGGTGCAGGAGGCATTCCTTTCACTTTGGGAGAAGCGTGCAGAGATCGATATGGAAAAGTCGGTGAAGACCTACCTTTCCACATCGGTGAGGAACAGGTCCTTGAACTACCTGAGGGATAATAAGAAATTCGATTCGGGCCTGCTGGGTGTAGAAGGTGTTTATCCTGAGAGGGCAGATGAGCAGAGCGATATGCTGGAGGCATCGGAGCTGAAAGAAAAAATAGATGCTGCAATCAATGAGCTGCCAGAGAAGTGCCGGGAGGTGTTTTTACTGAACCGCCATGAGCATCTCAAATACCAGGAAATAGCCGACAGGCTTGGGATCTCGGTGAAGACGGTGGAGACGCAGATGTCTAAGGCCCTTAAGCACCTCCGTGAGCGTCTGAAGGATTATTTGATCATTATTTTATATTTTCTATATATGGTATCAGGGTAAAGGCATTCTGATGTGTATAATAGTCAAGCCATGCTGAATAACGACAAACATACTGAACAAATCACCCGCTACTTTGCCGGGGAAGCAAGGCCTGAAGAGATTCAGGAGCTCTCCCAATGGGTCATGGACCATCCTGCGAACAAAACACTCTTCGAAGAATACCAGAAGACCTGGCAGGCTGTTGAAGATCAGAAGCTGGAAGAAAGTATCAATATCGATAATGAATGGACCATGATGGAGTCCTTGCTGCCTGCGGAAGAGGACAACAAGGTCGTTTCAATCTCACCTGTCATGCAAGGTATACGCTGGGCAACACGCATTGCAGCTATTTTGCTCATCGCAGTCGTCCCGCTGTACTTCCTTTACCAGTACTTCGGCACCACGGATATGCTTGCAGTTGCTTCCACCAATGAAGTTATTGAAACCACCCTGCCCGATGGTACCATTGTTAACCTCAACCGAAACTCGTCCCTGGAATATCCCGAGGAATTCAGCGGTGACCTCCGTGAGGTGAAGTTTACAGGGGAAGCTTTCTTTAATGTAGCCCACGATAATACCAGGCCATTTATCATCGCCACTAACGGGTTGCGGGTGAAGGTTTTAGGCACCACTTTCAATGTCAACACCCGCAAGCCCAACGGTGAAACCGAAGTGGTACTGGTAGATGGTTCGGTGAAAGTATATTACAAGGATAAGGAGAAAGAAGCTGTAAAACTCGTTCCCGGAGAAAAGGCCCTGGTGCACAAAACTGAAAAAAGTATTACAATTCATCGCAATGAAGATCCCAACTTCATGGCATGGAAAACAAACCTCATGATCTTTATCGATAAGCCATTGGATGAAGTCATTGGTATTCTTAATCAAGTCTACGGAGCCAACCTTACCCTGGCCAGTGAGGACCTCAGCAACTGCAGGCTTACCGCCACCTTCGAGAATCAGAGCCTTCCATCAGTCCTCCAGGTCATCACCTCCACCCTGGCGCTTGAAATACAATCTTCACCCGACAAAACCATTCTATCCGGTAATCCATGTAACTGATCGATGTTTTAAAACGTAAAGACCACATGTCCCCGAGACAAATTAAATATATTTTTGTCTTTTTCCTTTTGTCTTTTGTCTTTACTATCCAAGCACAAGACCTAAATCAACCTATCACCCTGAAGGTTGAAAATCAATCGTTGAAAGAGGTTTTAAATCAGATTTCGGCAAAAAGTGGGGTGCATTTTTCATATAGCACACAACTGATCGATACGGAGCAGAAAGTGAGCTATGAGGCTGTAGATAAGCCCATCAGTGATGTACTGGACGATGTATTGTCCAATACAAATATAAGCTGGGAGGAGGTTGAGGAGCATGTCGTCCTGACACCTGCAAGTAGAGCAGTCATCATTTCTGTACCTGAAACACCGCGTTCTACACTAAGCGGCTATGTTCGTGATAACAACAACGGAGAAGCTCTCATCGGGGTAAATGTTTACCTGCCGGGAACCCAATATGGTGCCATTACCAATGCCTACGGTTTTTATTCCCTGACCCTGCCACATGGTGAGCACTCTATAATATATTCCTTTATCGGCTTTGCAGCAGATACACTTCATACGACGATTAGTGAAGATCAGCACCATTCGGTCAACCTGCATGAGGTCAGCCTGGGTATCACCGAGGTCATTATCAGGGCCAGTGATAAAGGTGCTGTTCCTGGTATTGACCAGCTTGGTGACTTCCGCATGACAGGCCGGACATTATCCAGGCTGCCCGGCTTCGCTGGTGAGGTGGATGTGATCAAGGCCCTGCAGGTATTGCCGGGCGTGAACTCTTTCGGCGATGGATCATCATTCTTCTTCGTCAGGGGTGGCAACTTCGACCAGAACCTGATGATGATCGATGAAGCACCCATCTACAACCCTGCACATCTCTTTGGCTTCTTCTCAGTGATCTCTCCTGATGCCATCAATGAGATGAAGATCTATAAAGG
This sequence comes from uncultured Bacteroidales bacterium, assembly GCA_963753055.1. Taxonomy (GTDB): domain Bacteria; phylum Bacteroidota; class Bacteroidia; order Bacteroidales; family B18-G4; genus JAUWGC01. The sequence goes on from CAVWAP010000009.1 coordinate 340,388, forward strand.
TGACTTTCCATCACGCTATGGCGGTCGTGCTTCCTCTGTCATTGATATCACAGCCAGGGAAGGGAACTCCAAGCGTTTCGGCTTCGGGGGAAACATTGGAATTTACGCGTCTTCCCTGACCTTCGAAGGGCCATTTAAAAAAGAAAAAGCATCATTCATCATCTCAGGCCGTATATCCAATATAGGATGGCTGGGCAGGCTGGCCAGTAGCGATAACAGCCTTAAGATCAATTTTTATGACCTGAATACCAAGTTTAATTTGCAGGTGAATAAGAAAGACAGGCTTTACCTGACGGTATATATGGGGCAGGACCAGTTTAAGCGGAAGCAGGGACTGGGTGTTTCATCCTTCGGCATTAGCTGGGATAATATTGCCAGCACGCTTCGCTGGAACCATGTGTTCAATCATAAGCTCTTCATGAATACCACCCTGAACTACAGCAATTATCGATACTTTCTGTACCTCTCCAGTGATGAGGAGGAGTACTGGCAGTCAACCATAGCCAATACCAGCCTGAAAAGTGACCTCTCATGGTACATCAACTCCAAAAATACGATCAGGGCGGGGTTCAGCATGTCACAGTACAGGGTCAACCCGGGCAATATTCACCTTCGCACACCTGAGGATGAGCAGTACCTGCGACAGGTACCACAGTACAAGTCGATGGAATATGTCTTCTATGCCAGCAATGAGCAACGCATTGGTGAGCACTGGTCACTCAACTATGGCATCAGGCTGCCCATATGGGTGGATTATGGACCTACCAGCGTATACTATTTCGATGCCAACCATAATGTGATCGATGTGCTGGAGGTGGGAAGCAATAATTACTATGCCAGCTTCGTGGTCCCCGAGCCAAGGTTTTCTTTCGGATACACCTTCCGCAAAGGCTCATCCCTGAAGGCAGGTTATAGTCGTATGGGACAGTTTCTCCGGGTCATGTCGAATGGTACAGGGCCTTTTAGCTCCCTGGATGTATGGACTGTGGCCGGGCCCAACATTGAACCATTGATAGCCCAACAGCTCAGTGCTGGCTATTTCCTCGATTGGGCTGAAAAGAAATGGGAGCTCTCACTGGAGTCTTATTACAAATTCTACGAAAACCATATGGACTATGCTGATCATGCGAACCTCCTTTATAACCCACTGATAGAAGGAGAGTTGCGCTTTGGAGACGCCTGGACCTATGGCGTTGAATTCATGCTGCGTAAAGCCAGGGGCCGCTTCAACGGGTGGCTGGGATATACCTGGTCAAGGACTTTTGCACAGGTGCCGGAAGTGAATGATGGTGAGATCTATCCTGCCTACTGGGATGTACCGCATAATTTTGCCTTTTTTATGGCTTATGAGACAAAGAAGAGATGGTCATTCTCCGCGAATTTTATCTACAGGACAGGCAATCCATACACCACACCCATCGGCTTTTATGATTATGATGGCTACACTACTCCGATTTATGGTGAAAGGAACAACGACAGGCTGCCGGATTATCATCGATTGGATCTTTCAGTGGCTTACAGGCTTAATAAGCCGGACAACAGGTATAAGCATAACCTGTCATTGACACTGTACAACGCTTACGGCAGGGCCAACCCCTTCAGCGTAAGCTTTAACAAATATGAAGAAAGCGAAGGCAAATTCCTCGTCCCCTCAGATCTGATTGGCAACTACGAGCTCGTACCCACCATGATCTCAGTAGCAGGAGTGATACCTTCAATAAATTATCAGTTTAAGTTTTAAAAAAAATGGATAGAAACTAAATACGCACTTTTTGTACCCACCCCCAGGTCTGGTAACCATGCAAAGGTTTGCCAGGCATGCCCCCCCTCCCTCTTGAGGGAGGGGGACGGGGGGTGGGTAAAGAAAAAAGAGAAAAAATGTACAAATACATTATTTACATATCATTAACTGTACTTCTTTTCGCCTCCTCTTGCGTCAAGCAAACCGACTGGCCTTTACCAGAAGATGAGATTGATTTGATCGTGGTGGATGCAACCCTGACCAGCGAGTTCAAGGCGCAGTCGATAAGGTTGAGCTACCCCATGGCGCAGTTGAACGAGGAAGCAATGCCGGTTGAAGGAGCTTCAGTGATCATCAGTAACCAGGATGAGGACTGGATCCTGAAAGAAGATAAAGATAATCCCGGGACGTACTGGACTGACTCCACATTCATTGCCTTGCTCAATAAAAGCTATACCCTGCAGATTTTTAGCGACAATAAGTATATATCAGCCAGCGCTACCATGGTGCCTGGAAGGTTTTTCAATCCCTTGACCTATTCAAAGAATGACAACAATGACTTATACCATATAGATTATGTAGCATCTAACTTCGACCCTGAAAGCAATGCAAAGTGGGAGGTGTTGATCGACTGGACTGCAGTGCCCGGCTATGAAAATGCCGACCCGGACACCTGCCGGGCCAGGATGCTGTTCTACACCCTGCCGACGCTGGATGTAAGCCAGATTTTCGTACCGGAAGTTGAAAAGATATCCTTCCCGGCTGGCAGCATCATCACCGAGCGCAGGTATTCGCTTACTGCCGAACACGCAGCCTATGTCCGTGACCTCTTACTAGAGTCAACCTGGCAGGGCAGCATGTTCCCCACAGCGAATTCAAATGTCAACTCAAACCTCAGCGAAGGGGGAACGGGGTTTTTTGGGGTGTGTTTTATTACGGAGCTATCATTCACAGTGATCAGTGAACAGTGAACACTGATCAGAGGTGACCGGTCACTACTGTTCATTGATCACTGTTCAGTGTTCACTTGATGGATGAGAAGAAAAAAAATTAATCGTTCACATAAGGGTATCCAGACACTGATGTGTATAACAAGAAACACTAAAACACAAGCAAAATGAAAACGACACAGATTTTTCGCTTAGCACTGATTCTTTTCGCAGCTTTTTCTCTCGCTATCACAGGCTGCCAGAAAGAAGATGAACCCGAACCAAAGACTGGAGAAGAAGGTTCAACCTCAATCCAACAAGTCTCGGAAGACGACCAGTTCCAGCAACAGGTCTCTGATGATATCGATAAGGACGTAGAGGCCGTCATGAACGGACAGGCCAGCAGGGACATGTACTGGATGCCCTGTAACGTTACCATCGACTCCACTGGCGTTATCAATGATACCATAACCTATTTTATTACATACCACGGGCTTAACTGCTGGGAAAACCTATACCGTACCGGACAGGTTCGTGTAAAAAGACATGTTGGGACCAAATGGTGGATGCCAGGTGCTACTGTCGATGTGTATATCATCAACCTGCAGGTGACCAGGGTCGCTACCGGAAAGTCTATCATCATCAATGGTAACAAAAAGCATGAAAACGCATCTGGCGGCTTCATCCTACAGCTTGGTTACGGAGTGACCGAGGTGATCCACAGGACCTCAGGAATGATGACCATCGCTTTCGATAATGGAACCAACAAGACCTGGAATATTGCAAGAAGGCTGGTGTATACCGGAACATGGCAAAACTATGTCCTGTCAATCAACGGCTTCGGTGAATCAGGTTCTTATACCAATCTTGTAACATGGGGTGTAAACCGTTTCGGTGATCAGTTCTATATCAGCACACCACAACCTATTGCACATAAAGAAGTATGTGGCTGGGATCCTGTCAGCGGCATCCACTCCCTGGATATTCCCAGTGCCGACATGGGTGCCACTTTGACCTTCGGCTTCGACAACAACAACGAACCCGTCACCAACGGCGACTGCCCCACCAAGTTCAAACTAGACTGGTACCACAATGGGAATTCAGGAACAATATTCCTTTGGCTATAAATAGTTATTAGTTTTTTCAGAAAGCAAACCGATTTCGCCTCAATGGTGGAATCGGTTTTTCTATATTGGAAGGTTCTATTAATCTGAAGAATTGACCAATTCACCAATCTGCCCCAATTGACCAAATAAATTCCAAATTTCAATGATCAATTGCTCAATTTTCAAACTTTTGATTTCTGAAGTGTGGTTTGAATGATTTTTGCAAAAATGCATCTCAACTCATGTGCTTCTTTAATGAGTTGTCCCATGATAAGTTTATTGGAATCAGGATATGTATCATGAATTAACTTTAACCAATACTCTGTTTCTTTAGCTTCCTTCAGGCAAATTCTAATTCTCATCAAGAAGTCTTTCTTACTTAAAGAATCATTTGCTTCTATGTAATTTGCTCCGACTGATCCCGACGATCTTATCAATTGCTGTACATCGTTTTGAATATCAGATTTCTTTTTAATAGTGCGCAAATAGCTCCGAATCGCTTGAGCAAATTTCATGGTTCTTTCTTCAAGATCATATTTTACTTCCGCTTTCATGATAAAATGGATTATGGGTCTATTATTTAATACCTATAATCCCGGTATATACCCAAAAAATCTTTGAAAATTTAGCATTGAGCTCTTGGAGAATTGTATCTTAATTGGTCAATTGATGCAGATTGGTGCATTGGTCAATTCTTAAGCTTGCATATTCCCATTACTTAGAAACTCCGTCAATATACTCCAATAACTCTGTACCTGCAGCATTATCAGGAAATTTCTCCTTCAACATTACAGCATATTCCTTTGCTTTATCAGGCCGGTTTCTATTTAAATAGAAATCTACCAGGGCATAGATGTAATCAAAATTCCCCTCTTCTAACGCATAGGCTGCCAGGAGTGCTTTTTCAGCTTCGTCAGGATTGCCAAGCTGGTTCTGGAGCAGACCGAGGTTGTAAAAGATGCGGGAGCGGTCGGGTATAAGCTCCGATGCTAATTGAAGTTGCTCGACAGCTTCCGGGTACTTTTTCTGTTCGGCAAGGAGAAGCCCGAGGGAATAATGCATTTCGCCATTGTCAGGATTGCCTTTGACAACGTTGCGGAGCAATACCTCTGCCTGCTCGTTCTTTCCCTGCTGGTTATATAAGATAGCCAGGTTGGACTGTGCCGGGTAAAACTGGTCATCGATCTCGATGGCAGCAAGGAAATTCTTTTCAGCTTCAGCCATGTCACCATGGTTGAAGTACCAGTTGCCCAGATTATGCCTGCTGGGTGCAAAGTCGCCGGAATACTCCATTGCGGCACGGTACTCGTCGAGGGCTTCGCTGAGTGCTTTCATGTGCTTTTGAGCTACCATCTCTTCGGGGACGAAAGACAGGCGGACGGCAGCTTCCATGCGGACAGCCTTCACATGGTCGTTGAGTAACGGGATAAGATCATTGATGATCTCCTGCGACTGTATCGGTACGTTCCTTGCAGCTGAGTTACGGATCATAGACTCCGGATCCTTGAGGGACTTGCGAAGGACCTCGATACTCTGCTCAGTATAGAACTCGCCAAGGACAGACAGTGCTGTGGCACGGATGATAGGTGGGTAGAGTTCATCATTGACGATGGTGACGAGCTGATCATATGCCTTCGGATCGGCCTGGTGCCCTGCAGCCAGGGTGGTGCCGTAATGTGGTTTGATGCTGATACCGTACCACTGACGCAGGTAACCGGCAGCCCATTGATTCGTCTCATTACGGTGGCATTGGGTACAGGCATTGGGTGTGTTGAGCTTGTCGCTGAGGTCGGGCCGTGGCACTCGAAAGCTGTGGTCGCGACGGAAGTCGACACCCATATAGTACCTGCCCGGCATATGACAGTTGATGCAAAGGGCACCTTCACCTACCTCATAGACTGTGGTGTCATCAGCAAATGCCAATGCATCGCCCTGCTCACCTTTGTACTTATGAAAATGATGATCGTAAGTATCGTAGGCCTCGGCAAGGTGGCATTGCAGGCAAAGTTTATTGCCGGTCTCTATTAATTGGAGGCTGTGCACGTTGTGGCAGTCGTTGCACTGAACATCATTCATGTACATCTTGCTCTGGACGAAAGAACCATAAACATAGTCTTCCTCAAGTATCTGCCCATCAGCAAAGTACATCGGCTCCCTTACCATTTCCGGAACCATATGGTCGAGCAGGTCGTGCCACTTGAAATCATAATCCCTGAGTGCCATCCTCCTGGTATGGCAGCGGGCACACTGGTCGACATACTGGATATTGTCGATCTCGCTGGTCTGGACCACCAGTCCGTAGTTGGTATTCACCGGCCGGGCCATCTCTGGTAACTGAGCCCAGTCGAGGTGGAAGGAGCTCGGACCGTGGCAGGCCTCACAGCTCACGTTGATCTCCGACCAGGTGGTGTTGAACACGCCTGTTTCAAAGTCGTAGCCCTTCACCAGGTTGGTAGAGTGGCAGTCGGCACACATGCCGTTCCAGTTCTGGCCCAGGTTGGACCAGTGTAACCAGTTGGTATGGTTGATCTCATCACCGGCATACACTGCATCTGCCATGTGGTACCATTCCTTATGTGTGGTATGCCATGTCAGGCCAAGAGTCTGAAGCCTACCGTCGGGGAAGGGAACAAGGTACTGTTGAAGCGGTGTCCAGCCAAAAGTGTACAGCACCTCCAGCTCGATCATCTCACCTGCCGGCCCTCCGTCGGTATAAACATAAAACTTGCCATCGCGCTTGTAAAACTTATGTGTTTGTCCCTTGTATTCAAACTCCGCATCGTCGAAATCGCCCAGGACTGTTTCCTCCGTTGCATGGGTCATGGCCAGGTCGTGGTGCGAGCCTTTCCAGAGGTCATATTCCATCTTATGGCACTCGATGCAGGTCTGTGCACCCACAAACTGCGCCTCCGTATGATCCACGGCATCATCGCTCAGGTAGGCCACCCGTATAAGGTACAGGGGAAAGGTCATGACTATGACCAGGGTAGCGATGAATCCGGTGATCTGCCAGTTTCTCATGCGTAGGTGATCTGCGTTTTGTTAAACCTTTTCCTGGAGATGGGCTTGCTGATGTCGACCTTCACTATCCCCTGTTCGATTACGACAGGAAAGAGGTCGAGTGCTCTTGGTGCCGGCGACTTGATCACATCACCGCTCATGGTGAAGGTTGATGAGTGGCAGGGACAGATGAAGATATTCTCATCCGCATCCCAGGTCACTGAGCAACCCAGGTGTGTGCAGCGCAGGGAGAGGGCGAGGAGGCCACCATCATCTAGCCTGACAAGGTAAAAGCGACCATTGCGGAATGGGATAACGCTGTTGTTCGGTATCTCCGAAACCTTTCCCACGGTCTTATAAAAACCACCTGCAGCGTAGTTCTTCTTTCGCTCACCGGGGTACATGAAGTTGACGATCAATGCCGAAACCTCGATCCCGGCAATGATTCCCAGTACGCCCCAGGCCTTTTTAAGGAAACTTCTGCGACTCACCATTTGTTCCGGGTTACGGGTTACGGGTTTCGAGTTTTTATTACTGCTATTTCCACTCATTTTCAACGAATTGTATAAATTTATTTATTCGTTTCCCAAGTAAATCATATTGTTCAATGAGCTCTGTTATTGGATTTTCAGAAAAATGTATGTCATTGATCATAGATAATTGAGCAATTGCTTCATCGCATGATGAATGTGCAAAAATCAAGAATCGAATAAACTCATCTTTATATCTTCTCCTTCCAAAACCCTCAGCAATATTATCTTTTATGCTTTTTGATGATCTTCTCACTTGACTTCCCTGCTCATATAATTCATACTTTGGAAGTTTCATGGTCATTTTATGAACTTCTATTGCAAGCTTATAAGCCATTTGATATACCTCTAAATCCTTGTAACTCTTCATATCTCAATTCATAAATCTACAATCCCAAATAAACCCGCAACCCGAAACCCGCAATTCGCAACTTGCAACCTGCAACTCGCAACCCGTAACTATCCAAACCACATTAATTGCATCCCAGCACCTCTGAACATTATCCCTATTACAGTTAGTATAGCATACGACACCACCAATATCGTAAAGAATGCAATTATTACTTCCACTTTATCTGCCTTGAAACGCCTTCGCAACAACACAACCAACAACCAACAACCAATAACCAACAACACGAACGGAATGAGACCTGTACTGAGCCATAACGGCCAGCTCGAGAACCATCCTTCAAAGTCCATCACATACTCATCAAACAGAACTGCAAGTGGAGTCACCACCAGCGCCAGGACGGCAGAATAAACAGTTAGTTTCTTTCCCTTTTCCGAGTGGAACCATGTTCCAGGTTTAATTTCTTTTATTTTAAAGTAGGGTAGCCAGAACATAGCCACGAAAAACAGCACCGGTATCACAACGACCGCAAAGAATGGATGGAAATGAAGCAGCAGCTCCTGTACCCCCATGAAGTACCAGGGTGCTTTTGCCGGGTTGGGTGAGTAGGATGGGTTGGCTCGTTCGAGCAGTGGTGCATCACCGAAGGTGCTGATCAGAAGGATGATGGCAATCAGGACCAGGGCAACGGTAACTTCTTTGAGTACCAGGTTGGGCCAGGTGTGTACTTTTTCAACTTCGGACCTGCTTTCAGGCAGAGCGATGCCTTTTGCCTTTCTCACTCTCCAGAAATGGTATCCCATCAGGACGATAAGTGACAATGGAAGGATGCTGGTGTGAAAGTTATAGAAGTTCAGCAAGGTGGCAGAGCCCACTTCTGTACCTCCCCGGATGGCGGTCTGCAGCCAGCCACCCACGATTGGAAAGTACTCCAGCATATTGGTGCTCACGGTGATGGCCCAGAAAGCAAGCTGGTCCCATGGCAAGAGGTAACCAGTGAAGTTTGAAAGGATCACGATGAATAACAGCACAACACCTATAACCCAGTTTACTCTTCTCGGGGTGTAGTATGCCTGAGAATAAAAAGTCCTGATCAAATGCAAAAAGGTAATCAGCACAAAGAATATCCCGCTCCAATGATGTATGTTGCGTATAAATTGTCCAAATAATACCTCTTCCTGTATAAAGAGGATAGAATCGTATGCCTTTTCCGGCACCGGCTCATATAAAAAGCGTAATAATATTCCCGTAAATGCCTGTACGATGAACAGCAGCGCCGCCATTCCTCCCAGCCCAAAGGTCCTGTTAAACCGTATCGCTTCCTTATTGATACTTACCGGATGCAGGTGTAAGGCGAAGTTGCGGAAAGGTTTCTTGGATCTATCTGGTGCGCTCTGGGACATTAACTATGCTATGAAATTTGAGAATGCAAGTTAATAAAATTATGATTAGTGGTTGGTGGTTTTTCTTTGATCTAGAATCCAGTATTTAGGATCTAGGATCCAAATTTCACCAACCACCAATCACTAACCACTAACCACTTTTTCATGATCTTTTTGTAAATTTAGATTCCCATCAAACAATCAGATTATGAAAAACCTCCTTATCATCCTTCTTACTGTTCAGTGTTCAGTGTTCACTGTTCACCTGGCCGAAGGCCAATGGCATTGGCAAGCCCCGCTGCCCCAGGGAAATCTTTTGAAGAAAGTTCAGTTTGTGGATGAACAGCATGGCTGGGCCGTTGGTACCGCCGGCACGCTCCTTCTCACAACTGATGGCGGAGAAAATTGGGAATATATCTGCACACATCCCGACTACTTCCTTAACAGCGTGCATTTCACAGATCAGAATAATGGCTGGCTGGCCGGTACTCAGGATGGAGACCTTATCCTTCATACCAGCGATGGAGGCGAAAACTGGACAGAGGAATCTTTTCACCGGTATATAAGCTGGAATGATATCTGGTTCACCGACGAACAACACGGCTGGCTGGCCGGTACCGGGATAGGTCCCCTGGGAGAGATAGCTTATCTGGCCAACACGGTCGATGGTGGACTTAACTGGAGCCTTGACTCCCCTGCCACAGGGGCGCAATTCATGAGTGTTCAGTTTGAAAATACGATGAATGGCTGGATCGCTGGTGACGGAAGCGGAGCTGTTGGTGGCCTGATATTCAGCACATCTGATGGGGGTACCACATGGAAGATTGACACTACGGTAAATGATCCGATGAGAAGTTTGCAGTTCAAAGATGCGAGTAATGGCTGGGTTGTCGGAGCAGCAACCATATTACATACTCCCGACGGAGGCAATACATGGGAGATGCAATCACAGGATTACTCTCCCAATGATGTTTCTTTTACAGATATTAATCAGGGCTGGGTAACCGGACTCAATGGGATCATAGCCAATACCGCTAATGGTGGAGAGACATGGGAAACGCAATTTGCAGGCGATGGACGTAACATGTGGGGGATCTGTATGATTGATCCGTTAAATGGATGGACCGTGGGTGAATATGGTAGAATGAGAAGAACACAGGATGGAGGAATAAGCTGGGACCTGGCATACTCCGGTATTTATGGGGGTAATTTTTACGATGTCGACTTTATCGATGTGAATCATGGATGGGTGGTTGGTGAAGATGGTGCCGTATACTCAACAGATGACGGAGGTCTGAGCTGGACAGGACAGACATTTTTCCTGGAAGCCCATTTTATGGGTGTCTGCTTTACTGATCAATTAAATGGATGGGTTGCCGGCGGGCGATGGGAATCAGGGGCCTATATTTTTCATACCACAAACGGGGGCCAGTTTTGGGAGGACCAGTATATTGTTTCCGATGAGATCCTGTATGATATATTCTTCATCGATCAGAATAATGGATGGGCCTGTGGTACCGGAGGTTCGATCCTGCATACCAGCAGCGGTGGCGGTTCCTGGTTGCCACAGAATAGCACCACCAGTGAGCTTCTGCATGGAATGTTTTTTATTAATGAAAACAACGGCTGGGCAGTGGGGACAGAGGGAATAATCCTTGGGACTACGGATGGTGGGCAGGAATGGACGCAACAAAGCTTTAATTCTGGTCATCGCTTCTGGGATGTGCATTTTATCGACAATCAAATTGGCTGGGCCGCAGGAGATAATGAAACAATCTCCGAAGCCTTTATCATGAAAACAACTGATGGTGGAAATACCTGGACTGACATCTCAACCGGTAGTGAACCCGGGTTCAACAACATTCATTTTACCAGTCAGAATATTGGCTGGGCGGTTAGCGGTGGCTCATACCAGCAAGGAAGGCTATATTATACTGTCGATGGAGGTATGAGCTGGACCATGTATGAAGATATTTGTTACCAACTCGGACTATATGGACTAGACTTTGTCGATTCCGGCCATGGTTGGGCAGTCGGTTTAATAGGTGCCGTGCTGCATACGGATAATGGAGGGTTGGTTGGAACGCAGGAAATGGATGCCGGGGGAGATGGCTTTGAGCTTACTTTATTCCCTAATCCCTGCTCAAGCGCGGTGCGCTTGAGATTAACGAATAACGAATACCGATTAACGATATCTGATTTATTTACGATTGAAGGAAGGAAGATTCGGGAATTGGTCAATGAAGTAATGCCTGACGGAACACATGAAATTGAGGTTGATGTTAGTGATTTTCCGGCGGGGATTTACTTTGTTAGAGTGCAGGTGGGAAGTGAGGTTGCGGTGAGGAAGCTGATAGTACGTTAATCAGGTTTGTGTTATATCAGATCCCGGCATTCGCCGGGTCAATCGGGTTGGTCGTTTTCAGATCCCGGCATACCTGAAGCTGATTCGCAGCTGGAAACCATTGAATTTCAAATCTATCCAAACCCTTGTTCAAGTATTGTATGCCTTCGATATCTGATTTATATGATATTTCAGGAAGGAAAATTCGAAAAATAATTAATGAGGAAGTTAAGCCTGGAGAACAAGAATTAGTCGTGGATGTAAGTGATCTGCCAGTGGGAGTCTACTTCATCAGAATGCAGGCTGGAAATAATGTGCGGATGAAAAAGTTGGTGGTGACACATTAACCAGTTGGGAGTGAGGAGTAGGGAGATGATAAGACAAAAGATAAAAGGCGAAAGATAAAATTGGTTCATATAGATACTTTTATCTTTAAAATTTTGTCTTTTGTCTTGTTTGTAATCGACTCATACGTTGCAAAACAACAATTTAACCATTTAATCATTTAACAATCACAATAAGCACTAATATTATCATCCCGAGCGGAGTCGAGGGACACCAAACGCTCTGCGCCTTGCGCTTAGCAATCTGTTCAGTGATCAGTGGTCAGTGTTCACTGAATTTCTTCGTATCTTAGCTCTATGCTTCGATTGACTCCGGTATTCATCATCCTGCTCCTGTTCTTAGCCGGATGCTCCATGATCAAAAACATCAAGCTTTTTAAAGCGGGTGAGGTCGCACAGGAAAGCTTTTACCAGGTGATCGGGTTCGAGGAACGCAAAGGATATGTCATCTTAAAAGCCGAAATCAGGGGTGAAACACGTGAATTCATCCTCGACACAGGGGCACCTAACCTGATCAGTAAATCCCTGGCCGATGAGCTGGGCCTTTTGACGGTATCGACCGGTATGGCAGTCGACTCCAAAGGACAAGTTGCAGACCTTGAGATCGTCAGCATAGATACGATTAAACTTGGGGGATTGTCATTCTCCAATACCTCAGCCATGGTCTTTGATCTGGATAGCATCACCGAGCTGCATTGCCTTGGTGTTGATGGACTGATCGGCGCTAACCTGATGAGGCATGCGATATGGGATATCAATTACAAAGAGAAGAAGATCACCCTGACGGATGATATGGGCAAACTGGATGATACAGGGTCGGGACTTGTTGTGGATTTTAGTACCAGTATCCAGGGGACTCCCTATGTTCATGCCAAGGTCAATGATATAAAACTGAAAAATATCATGTTCGACCTGGGGAGCGGCGGTAGCATCTCGGTACCATATAACGCATATCTCAAACTAGTTGAGTCAGAAAGCCCCCAGTCCATAAAAGGTTATGGATCTAGCTCTTACGGGATCTTCGGATGGTGCTTCGACACCAGCTACTCTTCCATGGTCAGGGAACTCCAATTCGGGCAGATGCCCATAGACTCCATCGTGATAAATTCCGACAAAAATGACAGGTCCGGAGCCATCCTCGGCACCCGGGTACTCCGCAACTATCACTTTATCATTGATTGGCAAAGCAAACAAATCATTTTCAGAAATAAAGAATCTTATACAAAAAATATAAGATCATTTGGATTCAGTTATGGGCTTCAGGATGACGAGCTATATGTGCTTTTTGTTTATGATGGTTCATCTGCAGGCAAGGCCGGCCTTAAAGCTGGCACTCAGATCCTGGAGCTGAATGGTCGAAACGTGGAACAACTTCTGATCGATGAATACTGCTCCCTGACCAGTAAAAAGCTGCAAGGTGACACACTGTATCTCACTGTTAAGGAGGGAGATAGTGTATGGCGTGCTGAGTTGATCAAGGAGCATCTTTTTCAGAACTAGAAATATATGAAGAAAATATTACTGGTTTTATTTGGATTATTGATAGGTGCAGGGAACATGATTGCACAGGAAAAAACAATCTCTGGTACAATTACTTCCTCTGAAGATCAATTAGGGCTCCCCGGAGTTTCCATATTGGTCAAAGGAACCTACAAAGGAACGATCTCTGATTTGGATGGTAAATACAATATTGATGGTGTAAAGTCATCTGATATCCTGATATTTAAATATGTAGGATTTGAAACACACGAAATATCAGTTGGCGATCAAAAAATCATCGACTTAATTATGTCCCCTGATGCCCAGGTATTGGATGAAGTTGTGGTTACAGCTCTTGGAATAAAAAGGGAGAAAAAATCCATTGGTTATTCAGTACAGGAAGTGCAGTCGGAAGAACTGATGGTTACTCGTGATGCCAGCGTAATAAACCAACTTACCGGTAAAGTTTCCGGGTTGCAGATTACTTCAACAAATGCGGGTTCTGGCTCTTCAAGCAGGATTGTCTTACGAGGGAACAACTCATTCTCAGGAAATAACCAGGCTTTAATTGTAGTGGATGGGGTACCCATCGAAAATACCACCATCAGCAACGCTGAGGACACCTGGGGTGGACGCGACTATGGAAATGGTATATCAGATATCAACCCGGATGATATTGAAAGCGTATCCGTTTTGAAAGGTGCCAGTGCATCAGCATTATATGGTTCCAAAGCTGCCAATGGAGTAATCCTGATCACCACCAAAAAAGGACAAGAAAGAAAGGGAATAGGTGTTTCGTTTTCCAATAATACTTCAATCGACCAGCCATATATACTATATGATTTGCAAAACACTTATGGTGGTGGAAGGAATGGTGCATTTACGCCACCATTTGAAATAGTTAATGGAGTTCCCAAATATAATACAACAAGTGCTTCCGCATATGGAAGCTGGGGTCCCAAAATGGAAGGACAGGAGATCATCGACTGGGATGGGAAAAAATATAGTTTCGATCCACAACCGGATAATTATAAAAATTATTTCCAGAACGGTATCACATTTAATAATGCAATTTCATTGGATGGTGGTATTAAGAACCTGGATTACAGAGTTTCCCTGGCGGATCTTCGAACACGTGAAATTGTCCCGAATGCCTCTTTTTCAAGAACAAATATTGGATTGAATTTAAATGCCCGGGTACTAAAAAAGTTTGAAATTAAGACTTATATCTCCTATGTAAGGCAAAAGGTGAATAATCGCTTCGACCTGTCCGACTCCCACGACAATGTAAACAGGAACTACATTATGATGCCCAGGCATATCCGGAATGAGTCTATGCAAAATTATTTAATGGATGAGGATGGTAATGAACAAACCTGGTACATGAACTGGGCCTGGCAAAGCAACCCATATTATCATCCATATTACAGGCTTAACGGTGATGATAAGGACAGGGTTTTCGGGCATGCCTCTCTTACATATCATCTCTCTGAGCACCTGGATTTAATGATAAGGACAGCCCCGGACTATTCTGTAACTGAAGGATATCAGAAAGATGCACGTGGTGGCCTGGTTAGCTCATTAGGTTATTATGGTGAAAATGAGATCAAACAGTTTCTAATTAACAGTGACTTTTTGGCAACATATCATAACAACATCACCGAAAATATCTCCTATACACTGAATATTGGTGGGAATGCCATGTATCAGCGATGGGACAGATACGATGGACATACCAATGGAGGCTTAATTATCGACGGGGACTATTCTCTGGACAACAGTGTCGACGAACCATACCGAAGGTCCACTTTTGCTGAAAAAGCCATCAATTCTATATATGGCTTTGGGCAAATTGACTACAAACATTACCTGTTTTTAGATTTAACAGGCAGAAATGACTGGTCTTCAACATTACCAGCCGGCAACAACTCATATTTTTATCCTTCTGTAAGCCTTGGTTTTGCCTTCTCTGAGCTCCTGCCACTCTCAAATAAAGGTCTAAAATTTCTTTCCTTCGGTAAGCTGAGGGTTTCTTACGCTGAAGTTGGCAATGATGCAGATCCTTATCAGCTAAATCCTACTTTCTTCATCGACAGCACTTCAAATGTATATGGTACCATCGCCTATTTAACAAACAAGGTTCCTCCACTGGACCTCAAACCAGAAAGGACAAAATCCATAGAAATTGGGACAGACCTGCGGTTTTTCATGAACCGCCTGAGTCTTGACCTCACCTGGTATAAAACAAATTCTGTTAACCAGATCGTAAGTGCAGATATCTCCCAGGCATCCGGGTCGGTGCAGGCGCTTATCAATGCAGGAAATATTGAAAACAAGGGTATTGAAATACAGTTAAAAGCAGTTCCTGTCAAGCGGGAAAAATTTCAATGGGATTTTATATTAAACTTCAATAATAATAAATCCATGGTGCTGGAACTTGATGAAAATATTGACAACCTCCAGTTACTGGAACACTGGAACCTGAGTATTGAAGCCAGACCGGGTCATCCATATGGTGATATAGTCGGCTATGCAATTTTACGGGATGCAGAAGGGAATAAACTTGTAGATAAAAACGGTATGTATGTCCGAAATGAGGTTCCCCAGGTGCTGGGAAATGTCAATCCTGATTTTTCACTATCCTGGTTTAATAATATATCGTGGCAACAATTTACCTTTTCGTTTTTTATTGATGCAAGGATAGGCGGGGAAATGTTTGCCGGCACCAACATGTATGGTTACGGGTATTCGGGAAACTTCGAAGAAACCCTTGAAGGAAGAGAATCATGGTACGCTTCTGAAAATGCAAGGATGGAGGCAGGATTGGAACCAGAAGATTGGATAGCAACCGGTGGTTACCTCGCGGAAGGTGCATATACGGAAGGTACCATAATTGATGGTGTTGATGTCGGTGGACAAACCAACCATACCTATGTAAATCCGGAACTATACTGGGACCAGTTCTCTGAATGGACCAATGAAATTCATGAACCTTTTGTTTATGATGCAAGCTTCGTGAAGTTGAGGGAATTGATACTGACGTATGACTTCCCCCTAAAATGGATCAGTAAATTAAGAATGAAAAAAGCATCTTTTTCGGTTTATGCCAGGAACCTCTGGATTATTTATAAAGCTGTTCCCAACATAGACCCTGAAACATTTTATACAAATGGCAACGGGCAGGGATATGAACTATATTCTTATCCAAACAAAAGAAGTATTGGATTTTCACTAAATCTGAACTTTTAAAAGACTTGAGGATGAAATACATTATTAAAATCAATATCGTTTTAATTGTCATCCTTCTTTTTACAGGTTGTAAAAAGGATTTAACAGAGATGAATGTAAACCCCAATGAACCACTGACTGCAAATCCAAATTATCTATTTAGCTATGCACTGCAACAGGGGGCCGGGAATTACAATTCTGATGTTAACCTGGAACAATGGGGATTGATGAACTGGGCGATGTACATGGCTGCCCGGGGTGGCGTCGAACCAGGAAAAGAATATATCATCCCTTCAGGAAAAGACGCTTATTGGAGAGAGCAGTACTCAAATGCACTCTCAAATCTACAGGTCATCATTGATATGGCAGATGATAATAACTCATCCGCTGAATATCCCGGCATATCAAACATGAAAGCTGCAGCAATCATATGGAAAGTAAATCTCTTTCATAAAATAACTGACCTATGGGGCGATATACCGTATTCCGACGCACTCAAGGGGATTACGGAATCTAACTTTACACCTTATTATGATAATCAGGAATCTGTTTATAAAGATATGCTAGAGCAATTGAAAGGTGCTGTCAGTATGTTCGATCCGGAGCTTCCATTTTTCGACCCGTCATCTGATCTTATCTATGCCGGAAACATGAACCAATGGATTGCTTTTAGCAACTCTCTGAGGCTAAGGCTTGCTACAAGAATTAATAATGTGGATTTTGAAACCTATCAGGCTACATTGATGGAATTGGTAAACCAGCCTTTAATCGAATCGAATGATGACAATGCACTCTTTCCTTTCAATAGTGCCCATAAGAATCATTTGTATGAAACCATGTTCAGGGGTGAATCGACAGTGCAAAACAACCCAAGCAAATTCTTTGTTGACCTGCTCGTCAATTCGGATGATCCCCGCGTAAAAATATTTTTCGAAAAAGGCTTGTTGTCATCTCTTCCTTTTGTACCGGAATACAATGGTGTCCCAAACCTGTTGCCCAACGACAGTCCGGAATGGGATAATTATAATTTGAATGATGACCTGGGAATAGAAGGTGAATGGGACGATATTTCCAAGATAGGTGATTGGTTTCTTAACAACAATACTCCTGGTGTAATTATGGCTCGTTCAGAAGTCTGTATGCTACTTGCCGAAGCATCGCTCAATGGTGTTTGGACAGAGAGTGCAGATGAACTGCTAAAACAGGGAGTCAGGGCTAATATGGAATTCTATAATTCCTACCTGGAGCAGGAGGATCAGATTCCTGAGCCAGATATTGTCAACTATATTGAAAGTTTACCGGCAGCAGACCTGCCTCAGATCATTACCCAGAAGTGGATCAGCTTTGCTTTTGAAAACGGTTACGAAGCTTATGCTGAATACCGGCGGACAGGCTTTCCTGAACTGCTTGACTATTACGGCAATACTATTGATAAAGAAATATTTCCGAACCGCTTGATCTATCCATATTCAGAATATACCCTTAACAGGGATAATTATAACGCAGCTCTTGTGCAACAGGGCCCGGATAATGAATATGTAAAAATCTGGTGGGATCATTAATTTGAATGCTAAAAACTTGTAACTTTTGAGGTTCAATAATTATTCTACATCATGAAAAATATTGCATACATACTTCTTCTAACTTTTAGTTTGATATCAGTTCATGTCATGTCGCAGACTTCAGCTGGAAAATGCTGGGATATAGACTATGAAACATGGAATATTAACCAACCTCAATTACATATCGACTGTGGGGATGCAGATATGTTTAATGTGGGAAATGAAATGACACTTGAATTGTGGATCAGGGCCTATACTTTCGGTGAAAATCGTAAAGTAATGGGTAAAATTGATTCAGACGGTGAGGTTTTTGATAACGGTTATGTGATTGGATTCCAAAATCTTAATGTATACACCGAGATATGGAACCCTACTTTACAGCAAATTCCATATGCCAATGCAGGGCCTATTCCGCAGGATTCCGCTTTCGTGCACATAGCTTCCACATATTCTGCATCAACCATGAAACTAAGTGATTATATCAATGGCCAGCTTGTCGCCAGTGTCGATATATTTCCACCCAATTCCATTGCACCCAATGAGGCTATTTTTCTTATTGGTGCAGCACCCTGGGGAACCAATTCTTTCCAGTTTTATGGTACCCTCGATGAAGTCAGGGTCTGGAACAAGGCCAGGACAGAGGCAGAGATCTCAGAATATATGTACAAAGAGCTTAAAGGGGATGAAGAAGGCCTGGTTGCTTATTACAATTTCAATACAGCCCAGGATACGATTGTTCCTGATATGAGTTCGAATGATAATACAGGTGAGTTAAGAAACAGTGATGATCCGTGCTGGTCCTGGGCAGATTCATTTATCCCGGTTGGCGATGATAAAATGTATGATATGGCTGATCCCGTTGCTGCATGGTGCGGGAGCCTGGATGAGGAGTTTAACGTTGCCAGTTCTGAAAGTGGCCTGACAATTTTTACAGATATACAGGAGAAGGAATTTAATAAATATTTATTATTTGGAAACAACAGCCTGACCGGCACAGCAACGGATTTTGCCCCGGATGAGTCACCTGCTGATTTTATCAGGATTAACAGGGAATGGTACCTGAATAAAGGTGGTGATATTATAAGTGATGTCTTCTTTAATTTATCTGAAGCAGCCGGTGGTGGCGATGAATTGCCTGCTGGTGAGGATGCAAAGCTCTATGCCTTAATGTTCAGGGGAAATTCGACGGACAATTTCCTGGCAATTGCCCATCCTGACCAGGTATTCAATGAGAACCTGATCTTCAATGACCTGAACCTAAAGGATGGGTATTATTGTGTAGGTTATGCCTCCACCGAGATCCCGCTTGAACCCAGTGCTGTTATTGATGAAAAGCTGGAAATGGTCAGTATTTCCCCAAATCCGGCCAGGGATCATTACTGTATTAAAAATGGCAAAGGGCTTATGATGGTTTTATCCAACAATGTTGGACAAAAAATTATTGTCAAAGAATTGCAGTCCGATTCTGAAATAATAAATACCAGCCATTTAGACAATGGAATGTATTTTATTCAATTGAAATATAAGAACCAGGTTTCAACAAAGAAATTAATCATAAATTAAAATCTAGATCCAATGAAAACAATAATAAGAACAGGCTTATTGCTTGTAATGCTTGCTGCTGGGTTAATATTAAATGCTCAGAACCATGCCTTGTATTTTGATGGACTCGATGATAAGATAGGTGTACTGGATAGTCCGGAATTGAACCCCAACGGGTTGCTGACTTTAGAATTATGGATGAATGCAGAGAGCTGGGCTGGAAGTATTTGGGGTGCATGCATGATAAGTAAGCAGGGAACCAGTCCAGACAAAGGCTATGGGTTCACCGTAGGTGAGAATGGACGTATCGAGTTTAATCACTCCATCGATGAGGCATGGACGGCAGTTTCCACCGGGCCCATATTGGGCATCAACAGCTGGTACCACCTGGCTGCAGTATATGATGGGACGAGCATGACATTATATGTCAATGGTATCATGCAGGCAACAATTGAGGTTCAGGGGACACCCACTTTAGCAGAAGGTGTTGTCATGAATTTCGCAGACAACCCGACCTGGCCAGGACGATTTTTCAATGGTATACTGGATGAGATCAGGATATGGGAGGTGGCCCGGACTGAGCAGGAGATACAGGAGAATATGACTGTTGAACTGACCGGCAGTGAACCAGGATTGGTAGGCTACTGGCCCATGAATGAAGGAACAGGCAATACCATTGCAGATCTGACAGTTAACAACAATACAGGAACATTATTGAATATGGATGAATCATCCTGGGTGGATGGCTTTATGCCTCCCGGTGATGATGTCGGTGTGATCGGGATTGCCTCCCCATCGATAATTGGTGGTGGTTTTACCAATGCAGAGATGATAAAACTTGATATTAAAAACTTCTCAACCGAGGAAATTACCGGCTTTGAAGTTTCTTACCAGATCGATGGCGGAGCAATCGTCACAGAAACTGTTACAGATGTTCTGCAACCATTCAGCTCTTATATTTATACCTTTTCCGATCCCGTGGATCTTTCCGGAAGCACTGAAGTTGAAATATTAGGATACACCTACCTGGAAGGAGATGGCAATCCAGACAACGATGCACTTACAGAGACAATTTCGCAGACCAATAACTATTATCTGTATAACCAGGAACCGCATAGTTTCGGGTCTGCAGGACAAACCCACCCTACTTCGCTTTATTTGCCGGATGACCTATCCAATTATTCGGAGATTAATATACATGTGGATCTGGAATGCCCCGTAGGTGGTTGCGATCCATGGGACCAGCCCGCTTATTTATCCATTCTCCACGAAGGGTATGAGTATGAAATAATCCGCTACATTACACCTTATGGTGTTGCCTGTGGCGGATGGGTATGGGATATCACTGATTTCAAACCACTTCTTACCGGGAAAACTGATTTTCTTAGTATTATCAGGGTATGGGGTGCTTCCGGCTGGTTGGTAACGATGCAACTGGAATTCGTACCGGGTGTGCCCGAATATCCTTATATCAAGATTGACAGGCTGTGGAATGAACATAACTGGGTGTATGGTGATACTGCCGTCTCCTACGATTTTCCGGAGAGAGACATCCCTATTAATCCGGAAACTGAGGCAGCAAAAATAAAAATGACCATGACTGGGCACGGACAGGGCAATACCCTGAATGCTGCTGAATTTGCAGAATTTACCCACCATATCTGGATTGATGGTGCCGAGACCTTTGACCAGCACTTATGGAAAAACGATTGCGGTGATAACACATGTTCTCCACAAAGCGGTACATGGCAGTATTCCCGCGCCGGCTGGTGCCCAGGGCAGGATGTACAACCATGGGAATGGGACCTGGATGGTCACTATACACCGGGAAATGACCTGAGCGTTGATTTTGTCCTGGCTGAATATACCAATCTTCTTAATACAGGTTATAACGGAGGAACTCACACCGAACCACATTTCCGCTGCCATGCCTACCTGGTCCAGTATTCAACGGATGAATTTGTACCTGTTGAGTCCTATACCATTGCCAGGGGCAACTTTGAGTTATATCCTAATCCGAGTGCAGACGCGGTGCGTCTGCGAATAACGAATAACGAACAACGATACCTGATATCTGATTTATATTCGATTTCCGGAAAGAAGATTCGGAGATTGGCTGAAGAAGAGGTGATGCCAGGAGTGTTCGAAATGGAGTTTGATGTGTCAGCATTACCAGCTGGAGTGTATTTTGTGAGGGTTCAGGCTGGGGATGAAGTTGCGGTACGGAAGTTGATTGTGACTCAATAGCAAGTTGACAGTTGACAAATGACGGTTGACAAATTCTGTTTACTCCTGATAGCTATCGATACTGGTGAAGGAGTTACTTTTTAAATAACCGGTACTTGATTACTTCAGTATCCGCAATATTTTCAGGCTCTTCTAATATCACAATCATCTTAGCTTGATGTGTGATTATTTCTTAATTTTACGATGATATTGTGTGCTTCATGCACATGTAAATTCTTTAATATTCTTTTAATGCTCATTGTAATTGCATTAATAACGGCAATTCTTCTTCAGTTTTTTGCGGCTATTATGGCCATCAGCCTCATTAAACGGACAAAATATAATATTTCATGGATCATCCTGTCGTTTGCATTATGCCTTATGGCTGTGAGAAGAGTAATGGAACTGGTGCAAGTTTTAACGATTACTGACGAGCCTCAAATTGTAACCACCAGCAACTGGATAGGTATTTGCATTTCGATCATGATAGCCATTGGTATTATTTTTATCAAAAAGATTTTTGGAGATCTTGAACGAATTGAAAGTCTCAGGCTTAAATCGGAAAGCAGGATATTGAGCACAATCATAAAAACAGAAGAAAAAGAAAGAAGACGTTTTGCCAAGGATCTGCACGACGGCCTGGGGCCACTGCTCTCATCCGTGAAAATGTCCGTATCAGCACTCTCTCACTCAGGAGATAAAAAAACCAATAAGAAAATTATAGGTAACATGGAACTTGTGATTAATGAAGCTTTGAGTTCCATAAAAGAAATTTCTAATAATTTAAGCCCGCATATCCTTGATAATTTTGGTTTGCTAAGTGCCGTTAAATCATTTGCCGAAAAGGTGAGTGTGTCCAAAACCATTATCATTGATATTAACTCTAATTTGAATAATCAGCGGTTCGACTACAATGTCGAGGTGATCTTGTACAGGGTTATTTGTGAATTGATATCCAATACATTAAAGCATGCTTCTGCAAAGACAATAAATATCGACCTGTACTTAAAAGAAAAGGTGCTTTCATTATACTACTATGACGATGGGGTTGGTTTTAATGTTGATGAAGTATTATATGGAGAAATCAAGGGAATGGGCTTATCTAACATTTTATCAAGAATTAAATCTATCAACGGGACTTTTGATGTCCTGAGCGACGAAAATGAAGGCGTCCATATCAACATTAAAGTGAATGTATAGCCAATGGATGTTTATGATATAATACTCGTTGATGACCATGCTTTGTTCCGAAGCGGCCTGCGCTTGCTGCTGGAAAATCTTGATGTGGTCAATACTATTTATGAAGCTTCTGATGGGGTCGAGTTCTTAGATAACATCGACCAGGATAGCGTTGATATTGTATTGATGGATATTGATATGCCTAGAATGGATGGAGTGGAAGCCACCAAAAAAGCCCTGGGGAAATACCCTGAATTGAAAATAATAGCGCTCTCCATGTATGGAGATGAAGGGTATTATTATAAGATGATCAACGCAGGCGTAAAAGGGTTTTTATTAAAAGAGTCCAATATTAGCGAGGTTGAAAATGCCATTAAAGCAGTAGGTGAAGGTGGTAATTATTTTTCCCCCGATATTCTGTATAACCTTGTAAAGCACATAGATGAGGTTAAAGACAGTCCGGATATTCTTTCGGTGCGGGAATCAGAGGTATTGTATCATATCTGCAAAGGATTGTCAAACCAGGAAATTGCAGATGTCTTGTGTGTAAGCAAACGAACGATTGATAAACACAGGGAGAATATATTAAGTAAAACCCAGTCAAGAAATACAGCAAGTTTAATTATGTATGCGATTAAGAATAAGCTGATTAAAGAATATTAAACTTGACATTCCACGTTGAATCAGCGCCTTTATAAATCCTTGCCATTACCATAAATTAGTATACGCATTAATGCTTATTGAATCCATAAGTATTTGATCTATTAGCATTATAACCAGTTAATATTTAGGTTTTTAGACTGTTTCTTAAAACAGTTTCCAGTTATACTTTTGCTGTATAATTCAAAAATATTATGTCATGGGAAAATCAATTATTTCAATACTCAACATTGTTTTAATATTGTTTGTCTTGCCTGCTTGCACCAATTCAACAAGCAAGAAAAAAACCAGTGAATTTGAAGGTGCAATAAGTATTTCCGGGGCCTTTGCATTGTACCCATTGACTGTAAAATGGGCTGATGAATATCAGAAGATCCATCCAAATGTCAGGATTGACATATCCGCAGGAGGAGCCGGGAAAGGTATGACAGATGCATTGTCGGGGATGGTAGATCTTGGTATGTTTTCAAGGGGCATAAGTGATTCGGAAAAAACAAAAGGCTGCTGGTGGATGGCTGTGGCTAAAGATGCAGTCTTACCTACCATGAATGATCAGAATCCTCTATTTAACAAAATAAAATCGGATGGCATCCAGAAAAGCCTTTTTGAAAATATTTTTATAAAGGGTGGCATCGTAGACTGGGGCCAGGTTTATGGCTTAACCGGTAACTATCCCATGAATGTATATACTCGCTCAGACGCTTGCGGAGCCGCACAGATGTGGGGAGAGTTTTTAGGGAAGGACCAGGAAAACCTGCTTGGAATTGGCGTCTTTGGTGACCCGGGAATGGCGGATGCCATCAAAAGAGACCCTAATGGCATTGGATACAATAATGTGATATACATCTATGACCTGAAAACGAGAAAATGCTACGAGGGACTGGATGTAATCCCTGTCGATCTTAACAATAATGGCACTGTGGATAATAATGAAAAATTCTATGGCACCATCGATGAGATTATGATTGCGATACGTGACAGAATATATCCTTCACCACCCGCAAGGGACCTGTATTTTGTGGCGCATGGCAAACCTGATCAAAAGGTCACGATCGAATTTCTTAAATGGATTCTTGTTGAGGGACAGGCATTCGTAAATGAAGCTGGCTATGTCAGGCTTTCGAGTGATAAAATACAGGCGGAATTGACGAAATTAAAATAACTAAGCATTGAAACTCTATAAAATTAGCAGGAGGCTGAAAAACAGATTCCATTTCAGCTGGATGTTAATAAGCCTGTCAATTATACTCCTGCTGCCGTTTCTTTTGTTTGGGGGCCTGATGATCAAGTCTTATCTCTTGCTGGAAGATTATTCTGTCATTGACTTATTATTCTCAGGAGAATGGCAACCCATGAGCGGTAAATTCGGTTTCTTGCCTTTCATTATCTCTTCACTGTGGGTTACCGCATTATCCATACTCATAGCTGGTCCAGTATGCCTGCTGACCTCAATCCATTTGACACAATATGCTAAACCTTATGTGTTGAAAATTATGCAGCCTGTGATCGATATTCTGGCAGGCATACCTTCTGTTATCTACGGAGTATGGGGGATACTTATAATTGTACCTTTTGTTGGTGATTACATCGCACCTGTTTTTGGCAAACAGACAATTGGATACAGCATCCTGGCCGGCGGCCTGGTGCTTTCTATCATGATCATTCCGTTTATTCTTAATATCCTGATAGAAATCTTCAGGACCGTCCCGGTAGAGCTGTCAGAAGCTTCCCTTTCACTGGGAGCTACCAAGTGGCAAACCATCAAATTTGTAACCGTAAAAAAAGCCGGTCCCGGTATAATTTCAGCCATGGGGCTCGGAATTTCGAGAGCTTTCGGAGAAACAATTGCAGTTTTAATGGTCGTGGGAAATGTAGTTAAAATCCCGTCAGGTATTTTCCAACCTGGATACCCTTTGCCTGCTTTAATTGCTAATAATTATGGTGAAATGCTTTCTATTCCAATGTACGATTCGGCATTGATGTTTGCTGCTTTTCTATTATTTATGGTAGTGATCGTTTTCAATTTTACTTCACGCTATATTAATCGTCCGATATGAAAATACACTATAAAAATATTACGCCTCAGATATCAAAAAGGCAGAAGAGACAGTTTTTCCGGGTACTGATGCTTTGTTCAACCCTGCTTATCATAATTGCTCTTTATTGCTTATCAGCAGCATCCTGGTAAAAGGTTTACCGGCTTTATCCTGGGAAATGATCAGCCAGTCGCCAAAAGGTGGATTCTATTTTGGCAAAGAAGGAGGTATACTCAATGCAATTTTGGATCTGCATATCTTTCTCTCGGAGCAACTATTACTCGCTTTTATTATCAGCCTGCCTGTCTCTTTATTTATTAATATTCACCTTATTAAACATAAAAAACTGGTTAACCTCATCCGCTTTTTTCTTGATTTATTATGGGGTATACCTTCTATCGTTTACGGGGCCTTCGGGTTTACTTTCATGATCTATATGGGATGGAGGACATCGCTTATTGCCGGTATCTTACCGTTTCTTTATTCATCATTCCTATCATGATAAGAGGAATGGATGAGGTGCTGAAAAATGTACCAAGAGGATTGCTGGAATCTTCCTTGTCGCTAGGCTCCACAAAATCAGAAACAGCTTACTTTGTATTTTTCAGACAGTGTATCCCCGGAATTATTACAGCAGTATTACTTTCTTTTGGCAGGGCCATCGGCGATGCTGCCTCCATCCTGTTTACAACAGGATATACTGATCATTTACCCACTTCCTTGACACAACCCACAGCAACGCTCCCACTGGCTATTTTTTTCCAGCTTACTTCACCTGTCCCTGAAGTCCAGGAAAGGGCGTATGCTTCGGCGGTAATCCTGACATTGATTGTTTTGATTATTAGTATTTCTATCACGATTTTTCTCATCAAAATATCAAAAAAACAAAATCTCTGATTAAAGTGGAAAATCAATCAATAAAAATAAAACTGAACAACATCGACTTGTACATCGGGAAGCAACATATCTTGAAAAATATCAATGCAGAAATTCCAAAAAACAAGATAACGGTAATTCTGGGCCCTTCCGGCTGCGGAAAAACAACGCTCTTAAAATGCCTTAACCGTCTGATAGACCTTAACCATGATGTAAGCGTTTCTGGAAATATTATGATTAATGGCCAGGACATTTTACAAATAAAAAACAATTTAAATACTCTCAGGCAACGTATGGGTTTGCTTTCGCAACAACCTTACCCGCTTCCTATGAGTATTTACAGGAACGTCACTTACGGATTGCGGATCAGTGGAAGAGGAAGGAAAAAAATTTTTGACAAGCGTGTGGAGCATTATCTCAATATGGTAAACCTTTGGGATGAGGTGAAAGACAGGTTAAAGGAACCGGCATCACGGCTATCGATCGGTCAGCAGCAAAGGCTCTGCCTGGCAAGAGGATTGGCAGTGGATCCGGAGATCATCCTGGCTGATGAACCCACATCCGCCCTGGACCCTATCTCCAGCGAAGCCATTGAAAAGAAAATCCTGGAGCTCAGGTCAAGGTATACAATCGTAGTTGGTAACGCATATCTTAAGACAGGCAAAACGTATTGCCGACAATGTCATCTTTATGTATCTCGGCGAAGTAATTGAGCAGGGACCGGCTGAGGAAATATTTAATAATCCTAAAGAGGAAAAAACAAGGCAGTTTATAAAAGGAGTATTTAATTAATCAAAAATATCAACAAAGAATAAAATAATAATTCGCATTGTAATGAAAACCACAATTATTACATTATTGCTGCTCTTTATTGTAAAAATAGGGTTGTCCCAGTTTATGATCGATGCAGAAATCAGGCCAAGGGCAGAGATCCGTCATGGATACAAATTATTACTGCAGCCTGGTTTGGTTGCTTCAAATTTCATCAGCCAGCGAACCCGCATAAATTTCAATATTCACATCCAAGTTTCGCTGTCGGTATCAGCCTGCAGGATACCAGGGTATGGGGAGATGAACAATTGATATTCTTCCACCGGGGTGTTCGGGGATAATGCCAGCATTGACCTGAAAGAAGGATGGATAGAATTACTCGCAGGTAAATACCACAAATTTAAAATTGGCGGCAATTCTTTCATACGATGATGAACGACTTTTGGCCAGGCGCAACTGGAACCAAATGGCAATTACCTATGACGCCTTCCTGTATAAATTCTCAAAGAATGAACTGAACCTGCATGTAGGACTTTCTATCAACAACAAAAAAGAGAATGTTTTTGGCGGGGATTATAATCTTTACACTGAAATTATCTATCTCGATACGGTTACCAATACATTACTGACAGAAAGAGTAAGTATTAGCAGCAGGATACAATCGCTTAATTTCCTGTACCTCTCCAAAGCATTGAATGAAAACACCCTATTGTCTTTTATTGCAATGGCAACAGGGTTTCAGAAGCCTGAATCAGAAGGCACAATATACATCAAAGGGACTTATGGTCTTTTCTTTAAATACTCCCTGCAAAAATTCGGGATGAGAACAAGCCTCTATTATCAGAATGGAAAAAATAAAATCGGGCAGGATGCAAGTGCCCACATGTTTAATCTCTGTGGCAATTATAAGACCGGCCCATTTTCATTCAAGGTCGGATTGGATTATCTGTCAGGACAGGATGCCCTGAGCCAAAATAATGCTTACAAGGCAAAAGACCATTTCTTTGATGTCTTTTATGGTGCCCGGCACAAGTATTACGGATTGATGGATTATTTCAGCAATATGAGAATTGCCACCTCCAGCGGAGGACTGGCAGATTTGTATGGAGGGCTGGGATATCAATGCCCTGATAAATTTGACCTGGCTGTTGATTATCATTTCTTCAGGTTGCAAAACAGGGTCGCTGATCCTACAGCAGGTACTGATAGCAATATATCTTTGAAAAAGGACCTGGCTTCAGAAATTGATTTGGTTTTGGAAGTGGCACTCATGAAGGGAGTAAAATTATCAGGTGGGTTCTCTTTCCTGCTTCCAACTGAAAGCCTGGAGAAAATTCAGGGGTTAGAACCGGATGGCAGTCAGTTCGCCTACTGGGGCTGGTTCATGCTCACTGCTAAACCGGTCTTGTTCAGTAACAGTAATTAGACACTAATTGATCTATTTGTATTTGTATTTCGATATTAAATAAACGAAAATGTCAATCCGCATAAAACTAAGCATCGGGTTAATGATAATCATCCTGCTGTCAAACATAATATTAGGTTTGATCACTTCGATGTATGTAAAAAGGGTATATTTTGGCGAAGTGCAGACACGAGTGAGGATGGATTTAAATTCTGCCCATGATATCTATAACAGTGCTGTAGACCAGGTTGAACAGGTACTCCAGGCCATCTCTTATCGGCGCAGTATAGGGTTGCCGCTGGAAGAGGAAGTTAAAGGTGACCTGGGGAAAGTATTGCAAAACGTATACGACGACAGTGGGTTAGATATGCTCACGCTTGTGGGAAATGATGGCCGGGTCATATACCGGGCCCATAATCCATCACACTACGGAGATGATGTATCGGGCATAGCAGTTATCCAACAGTCTCTGGTGAAAGGGATAAATGCTAAAGGGACCATGGTGATTTCCCATGATTTACTGAAAAATGAAAGTGAAGAACTCGCCAATCGTGCCATTATCAGTATAGAAGAAACACCCAGGGCAAGGCCCAAATCACAAGAAACCGAAAAGAGGGGCTTTATTATAGCAGCTGCTGTACCATTTGTATCATTGGATCATGAAAAAAATGAAATCACCCTGGGCATTCTGATGGGGGGCTACCTGGTAAATAATTATTTTGAGATCGTTGATAAAATTAAGTCACAGGTATTTCAGGATCAACATTACCAGGAAAAAGACATAGGCACAGCAACAATTTTTTTTGATGATCTTCGGATCTCCACGAATGTAACGAACACAGCTGATCAAAGAGCTGTTGGCAGCTGCATGAGCGCAGAAGTTTATGACCGGGTGATCAAAGAAGGAAGGGTATGGGATGACAGGGCCTTCGTTGTCAATAATTGGTATATTACTGCTTACGAACCCATCCGTGATCCGGACAATAAAATCATCGGATCACTCTATGTAGGACTACTCGAAGAGCCTTTCAGGCAACCGCAAAAAGTCATTATTATGTTTTTTGTTTTTATGATAAGCATCAGTGCGGGTGCCGGATTGGTGCTGATGTTCTTTTATACCAGGATATTGCTTAAGCCTATTGACAATATCGTTGCTATGAGCAAGGATGTAATAAAAGGTAACCTGCAAGCCAGGAGCGAAATCCGTCCGCCGGGTGAAATGGGTGTGCTTTGTGAATCCATTGACCAGATGGCCGATGCCATAGAACAACGTGAGGATGAATTGCAAAGGATCACCCAACAACAGATCAACCAAAGTGAAAAGCTCGCTTCCATCGGGCGCTTATCTGCCGGAATAGCCCATGAAATAAATAACCCGCTGACCGGTATTCTCACTTTCGCCCATTTACTGAAGCAGAAAAAAAACACCTTTGGAGAAGATTTGAAGGATGTGGAAGTGATCATCAGGGAAACAACAAGAATTCAGGATATTGTGAAGGGGCTGCTGGATTTTGCACGCCAGACTCCATTTAAGAAGGAATTTATTGATATCAATGACACTTTACGCCAAATACTGAAGCTGATAAGAAGTCAAAAAGAATTTGGTAAAATTGTTATTGAAGAGCAATATGATCAAAAAATCCCGCCCTATTATGGGGACAAAAATCAGCTGCAGCAAGTGTTTCTTAACATTATCCTTAACGCCGCGGAAGCGATTTCAAAATCAGGCATCATCACCATAACCACGGCAATAACCGACCGTAACTTGCTTATTGCAATAAAAGATACTGGCTGCGGCATACAAAAGGAAAACCTTGACAAGATCTTCGATCCTTTCTATACAACCAAACCCGTTGGTAAGGGAACGGGATTGGGTTTAAGCATCAGTTATGGCATTGTAGAACAACATGCAGGCTATATAGCATGTGAAAGTGAAGAAGGAACAGGAACCACATTCAGCATCATTTTGCCTGTAAATAAATCAACCATGAACAATAAAAGACTACGGGGGAACAATGAATGATAAAAAAGATCATACTGTGAATTACCGCATATTGGTGATTGACGATGAGCCTATAGTCGGTATCAGTTGCAAACGCATACTTTCGCCGGAAAAGAAATATGAGGTTGCTTTTGAATCCGAAGCCAGGCGTGGACTTGAGGAAGCTTTAACCGGCCATTATGACCTGATATTGCTCGATATTGTTATGCCAGATCTGGATGGCATGACAATATTAAAAAGAATCAGGT
Source organism: uncultured Bacteroidales bacterium (assembly GCA_963753055.1). GTDB lineage: Bacteria > Bacteroidota > Bacteroidia > Bacteroidales > B18-G4 > JAUWGC01. Next base: position 371,327 of record CAVWAP010000009.1, read on the forward strand.
CGTCAGGGATATCCTCAGAGATCGTTATCATTACCGGTCATGCAACTATACAAACTGCCGTTGAAGCCATCAAGCAAGGAGCGGCCGATTATATTAGCAAGCCTTTCTCTCCCGATGAACTGATAATCTGTATTCAGAAAGTGATAAAACATTCCGCTTTGCTAAGAGAAAACATAGCTTTACGAAAAGAATTGCATGTGCACCAGGGATTTGAAGGGATCATCGGGGAGAGCCCCGAGATAGAAAAAGTCTTTTCACTGATCAGGCGGGTTGCACCGACAAATGGAACAGTCCTGATTACAGGCGAAAGTGGTACGGGTAAAGAATTGGTGGCCAGGGCCATCCACAGACTTAGCTTGCGAAATGATAAACCATTTATTGCATGTGATTGCAGTGCCCTGGTCCCATCCCTTCTGGAAAGTGAACTGTTTGGTCATGTGAAAGGTTCGTTTTCCGGCGCTATTGCAACCAAAAAAGGGCTCTTTGAAATAGCAAATAACGGGACCTTGTTCTTAGATGAGATCTCCAATATCAGTTTAGAAATACAAAGTAAATTATTAAGGGTCCTGGATACTCAAGAAATTAAAAAAGTCGGTGATACCATCGAGCAGAAAATAGATATCCGCCTGATTACAGCCACCAATCAAGATTTATTGAAGAGAATAAAGGATGATAAATTTCGCGAAGATCTTTTCTATCGCTTACAGGTAATCCCTATTTTTATCCCTGCCCTTCGTAAACGCAGAGGAGATATTCTAAAACTTGCTGTAGCGTTTTTAGAAAGAATTCGAAAGAAAAGCAATATCAGGGCACAAACTTTTGCTCCCGAAACTATCCGTTTAATGGAAAACTATCATTGGGCAGGAAATGTCCGTGAATTAAAAAATCTTGTTGAACGATTAGCCATTCTTTGTGATTCAGAAATTATTGAACCAAAACACCTTCCTCCAGAATTACAGGGTTTTGATTTTCAAAATATAATTCATGCCTTACCTCGTAAATGGAGCGATTTCAGGGTGTTAAAACAACAGGTTGCGGAAAATGCCGCCGGGGAGATTGAAAAACAATTTCTGATCGAAGCACTTCAACGATCCGGGGGCAATGTTAGCAAAGCTGCAGCAAGTGTGGGCATGCAGCGCTCCAATTTTCATCACTTATTAAGTAAATATGGGATAACCCCAAAAAGCCTCACTTAAAAACAAATTAATCCCGTCAAAAAGGTGTGTAAGCAGGGCATACACTGTATGAGTTCTTGCCACATTAATCTTTATATGAAAATTATTTTTCCTCCGACTACGTCGAATGGCAACCGAAAGAAAACATGGCTGTATATGCCTTGAATAAAGGATTTTGGCAGGTATGCCGTAAAATATAGTGGTCATAAAAATTTTCATTTCGCCAGAAACCGGAATTTGGAATACATATTGCATAAGCATTTGTATGAAAACACAACCTAAAATATTAGTCATTGATGACGAACAAGTCATTTGTGACAGCTTCACAAGCATCTTATCAAATAAAGGGTATCAAGTGGATACGATGATCAGCCCACGTGAAGGATTAGATTTAGCAGCATCAGAAAAATACAACCTTGTCTTTCTCGACTTAAGGATGGAAGAAATGAATGGGATTGAGTTATTCCAAAAATTAAGAGAGAAGGCACCAGATTTACCGGTCGTTGTGGTAACAGGTTATCCCAGCATCAACACGGCGATAGCATCAATGCGTTTACATGCTTCCGATTACATTTTAAAACCATTCACTCCGGATGATATCCTGCAATTGACAAGAAGGATTATTCCAGAGGTAAGCCCGCTGGATAAAGATGTGAAGAGAAAATTATCAGAACCACAAGTATTGCCGGCATGGAAATCAGCCGGCAAGCCAATCCTGTTTTATGAAACAGCCTGGCTGGATCAAGGCGAGGATGGTACGTTCAGGGTGGGTGGACAACTTCCTGATTTTATTGCAGATAATATTGCAGAGATTATGCTTCCGGAAGTTAATGATAAGGTATATCAGGGACTGCCACTTGCGGGATCTCTTTTAAATTATAAATTCAGGATCATTATTCCATCTCCTCTGTCAGGCAGAATAATGGAGGTGAACCATAACTTATCCGTCAGTTCGCCGTTGATCGACAAAAATTATTTCGATGAGTCCTGGATTGCGAGAATTGATCCTGCTGATTTTGAAAGGGATTTCAAGAAAATGCAACTGCGGAATATCGTCATTCTCAGCAAACGCACAGATGAATTGAAAGATTACAAGAATAGGCTTGCTAACATGGGGTATGGTGTAAATTGCATAGATTCGGTTTCAAAGGCAATTACGACTTTAAAAAAAGAAAAAAACAAAGTCGTTTTTATCAACGCAGCACCTTTTGATAATGACGGACCTGAGTTTATTCAACATTTTAATAAAGAAATTCCAGAAGCCAAAGTTGTTATAATTGGGAACTCTGATTCAGAATTTGAAGAAGCTCTCCGCAAAAATAACATACTGTATTATTGTATCAATTCCCTTTTCAGCAATGAAATTGCTGATATTCTTTACAGTATTTATAGTTCTTTTAAACAAGAAATTGAAATTATTGGATCCGATTCATTAAGTATCATCCCTCATTCTATCAGCAGAATGCATATCACTAATAAACACGGTAAAAAGATTACACTGCTTATCTTCGGGAACCTGTTATATAATAATCAAGGCATAGGTTTCATCCTTCTTAATAAGCTCCTTGAAAAAGCTTTTCCACTTGAGGTTACTCGCAGTATTAACCGTTCCAGCTCAACTGATCCCGCCAGTCAGCAATTGATCAATGAAGAGAAAGAAGATAACGATCTTATCATTACTTTCCAGGCAAAGGACTTTGGCAAAATTCCCGGTCAAATCCAAAAGAAGGTCGACATCTGTTCAAATAGCAATAAATCAAAAGTAGTGAAGATCAATATCTCAATACAGTCAGATGAATTTGGAAAAAGTGAGAGAGTTGTTTTCAATAATCATACATCAAGAGCCATTGCAGAATTACTATTTGATGAAATGACTTCTTTTGCTTCCGGGTAATATTAAACATCTTAAACATTTTAATCCTGGTGAAAATGAAAAACAAATATTATACTGTTCAATTTTCATATTCCTTATGGCACTGGGGTGTAAAAACATTCACTTCCGGGCTACTGGATACCACCGGCTTAAACAGTTTATTTATTTAGTGCTTGTAGTTCTTTCAACACTTTTTCTGTGTCTATATCCATCACCCACACATCAAAACTCCCGGATCGGGTGCTTGTAAAAGCTATTTTTTTGCCATCCGGCGACCAGCAGGGGCTTTCATTAAATCTAGGTTGCGAAACAAACTGAAGTGATTTACCTCCTTCAGCAAGCCGGATCCAAAATCCCAGGATTCCTTCTTCAACGGCCGCATAAACCATAAAGGTTCCATCAGGTGACAAGGCAATGTAACGGTATATTCCTTCATGAAGCCCGGAGATTTCCTTTATTTCCTCCCCATCCGATGATATTTGCAAAACAGTTGATTTATGAGTCCCCTTTTCCATGAGGGTTACGATCACACTTTTTCCGTCATGTGACCAGCATGCAGGGAGTGGGATATTATCTTCACTCTGAAAGATTTTTGCAATCTTGCCAGTTTTAATATGCATAACATACACTGATAAAGTAGTCCCCTCCATGAAGGCAATTTGAGATCCATCGGGCGACCAGCAGGGCAAGCCACCATGCAAGATGTGAATGGAATCAGGAATTATATTAACAGGAACCCCTCCTTCTGCCGGAATCATCTTAATGCTGCTACCGGTATCTGCATCAAAAACAATATACCGGCCATCAGGCGACCATTTGGGATGTTCGGCAATTCCACTGAAAATTTGCGTGGCCTCTTTTCCGTCAGTGGTGATCCTCCAAATACCATTTTTCCCGAGCGTGTCTTCAATGAAAATGTGGGAGTAAATCAGGAATTTCCCATCCGGTGACCATGACGGAAAAGCTTCCGGATCATCATCAAAGGTCAGCTGGGTAGCTTCGAACATATCCTGCCCATTCAGATTAATTATGGTCATACCCAGGAACGCAAAAAGTAAACTGATGTTTTTTATTTTCAATAACATACGTGTTGTTTTAAATAGTTTTTTTATAAAGTTAGTCAATATATATTGAATCCATTTGGCATATACAAAAAGAGCGCAGCTTTGCTACGCTCTTTTTGTTGTACCCGGAGCCGCTATAGAAAGACTATCTACAGATTAGTTCTTTCCTTACTTCTTGATTAAGACAACATCCTCACCAATAAATGGAGTGCCGTCAAGAAGATCTCCGGTGACAAATAATACCAGGCAATCTCCATCCTCTACTTCTCCAAGTGCAGCAACAATATCCCGTTTATCAAATTGCAATGTAAGATCCATGAATCCATCAGGGCCATATGTATTACAATCAAGGTTGCAGTCTTCCTTTCCTGAGAATGGCTCAAATGGTGTTGCAACATCCTCATTGTTTGACATGATAGGATCCACTCCTTCAAGCTGAACCGTACCTACATCAATCTGTGCAACATCAAAATCCGCGGTTCCAAGAATTGCAACTGGAAGTAGGCCGCCAGATTTTACATTAAGTGGATTAGGACAACTCGTAGGCTTTATATCAAATGGCACGTAATAATCGCCAACTCCACCACAAATGCAGGTTCCCGGTTCAACTTCAAAGGCTTCAATGATATCTATATATGCATCCCTTGACCAGAGAATTTCCAGAGGAGCGAAGGATATTAAATCACACTCCAGATCTTCATCACGGCCAGTTGCAGTTGCGAAATGACCAAGGTAAGCACCTGACTTAGTTACTTTTACGATTTGGCCATAGCCATTTCTACCAAGATATAGCAAATCACCTCTACCGACTGCAACTCCGCTAATTTTATCCATTGGGTTGCCACTTGCATCTATCGGATAGATTGCTCCAATATATGAAGAAGTCCCTGAACCGGAGGCATCAATACCTGATACATCCCAGTGTTCAACGAAGGTTGCAATATCATCAGAAACCCAGATTGAATTGTCGGTTCCATCAAAAGCCAATCCGTCACAAAAACCGCAGCATCCGGGAGTCTTCATTGTAAAGATATAAGTACATAATCCGGTTGTTGGATTAATTAAATAAACACTCAATGGTTTATGTGCTCTATTATCGGTCCCACCCCAGATCATTCCACGGGACTCATCCCATGCTAATGCACCAAAACTTATCGAATTTCCGTTTACATCCGCCAGTGCAACCGAACCAAGGTTATTGCCAGCTTTATTTGTTAAATAAAGATATGGCCGAAATTCATAGTTATAATAAATCGTAACTGGATCTTCACAATTGACTGCAACTCCAAGACCAGTTGAGCCGTGTACAGGAAGATAGAGTGTAAAAATTTTATCTCCATTAGCCTTAAGTATCGAGCTATCAGCACCGCGTGTTCCTTTTTCCAGGACAACAGCCTCTTCCTTGGATTCTGTTGGTTCTTGTTCACATCCTGAAATTAGCCATCCAATTACTGCTAATCCCAGAATAATAAATAATATTTTTCTCATAATTCCTCCTTTTTGATAATTAATCTTGTTATTGATTGTGCTCAGATATTAACCTCCTTTCATATTAAATTGTAGACAGGTATCATTTTATTGATCTTCAAGCCCAGCTGTTCAATCACAAAGTACTTATGGTTAACTGCTTGCTATTATTTAAAACAGCTTGTTAACAGATTTGCAATAGGTATTAGGTATTAAATTTTAGGTGAACATCGTATTTAATAAATATTGATTTTAAGGGCTCAATGGTTTCAATAACACAAAGTTATAGCCCCCAGATAATGGCCACAATAACCCTTTTGGTATATTTTTTAAGATGGGAAAAAGAAAATGTGGGGAATTTACCAGGGAAATGCTTTGTTTAAGGCCGCGGTTAGGACTTGCACTTGAAGTTGGTCTTCAATGACTTCTACTATGGAAACGTGTATTATATTTTCATTTATCGCAATACAAGTACATTTCCGTTACTAAGCTTTATCAATACCCCTTTCGGGTAATATGATATTTTATATCGCTAATTTCAGGAATATTCTGGTGCCCTGATGATTTTCAGTTTTGAAATCCCAATAGATTCTACAACCTAACCCAGGAATGGTAGTCATGTATAACTTGCAGCAAGATCGTTCAAAAAACAGGGGTATGTCACCACCATTAGGACCATTTTTTCACCATTCAGATGGGAACGAATCTAGATTTCTGGTATTGACTAATAATAAGGGCTATGAAAAGATACCACAATAACTGAAATATAATAGCTAATTAGCCATAAAATCCATGCCAATACCACAACCATAAAAACAAACCCCTGATAATGCACTATTATCAAGGGTTCTAGATTGTTACGTGTACCCGGAGCCGGGATCGAACCGGCACGGGAATTACCCCACTGGTTTTTGAGACCAGCGCGTCTACCAATTCCGCCACCCGGGCGTGTCGGTTTGTACCCAATGTTTGGGGGGGACAAAGATATGAAAGTTTTTCAAAAATTCTTAAGAATTGACCTGATCTTCGCTGTAAAACAGCTCCGATCAGCAAAGCAATTCACCAAGCTCCAATTGACCCTGCCTACCGGCAGGCAGGCAAATAATATACAAGTCTATAATTGATCCAATATTCAATTTTCATGGAATTGTGATTTGGAATTTGATATTGTATATCGTAGTCCGTATATCGTAAATCGTAAATCATTGTACCGCTCCACCCCCGCTGGGGGGCGTCCAGATTCCGAAACTGGAATGCTCCCTCGGCAAAGAGCCTCTGTCCGCATCCCTAGGTTTCTACACCTGGACTGGTATTCAAAAAAATATAACACATTGGAGGAAGTATATACGGCCTTTGAAAAGTATGAATATAATTCAGAAGCCTTGATTTTTTGGTTCTTTTTTATCAAGAAAAAAGAACATGCAAAAAGGAGTGTTATCTTTATATAAAGCAATTCAACATTTTACAAATGAAAAACGCCTTACTGACAATAGCACTGCTCTGTATATGCACAGCAGGCTACCCACAAATCAATTGGGAAGAAATCGATCCCGGGACCAATGATGGTATCCACGATATAGAAATCACACCCAACGGTACACTATTCATCTACACCTATGGTACAGGAAAGATCCTCAGATCTTCAGATAAGGGTGAATCCTGGGAGATAGCGGCAAACCTTGACTCAATCTACTTTGAACAAATCCAGTTTATTGATGATAAACATGGCTGGATATGTGGAGAACAAGGTAAAATCTATAAAACTATCGATGGCGGGCAAATCTGGCTCGACAGGTCCATTGCAATAGATGCCGGCAACCTCCTGCTCTACGGAATGTGGTTTGAAGACAAACTAAATGGAATGGTATCCGGCGCTATTCTGAAAGATAGAAAACTACACAATAAGATCTACTTTACAGAGGATGGAGGAAGCTCATGGAACGAAATGACGGATTTCAAGTCGCCCTCCATGATCCTGAACCTGGAAAAATCACCAGCTGATCTATTATGGGGCAGCGGGGATAACATGATTGTTAAAAATGAGCATGACAGCTGGAACATCATGTTCTATGACAGCACTAAAACCACCGGGCAGATAAGAGACCTGCTTTTCATTGATGATCACACGATCGTAGCTGTTAGTTTCAAAGGCAAAATAATCAGATCTGCCGATGGGGGGCAAACCTGGAAGAACACTCCTGTCACAAAGAACAGGTTAAGATCCTTAGCCCTACTGCATGATGGCTCCTTGATCACAGCAGGTGATCAAAATAAAGAAAATGGCCAAATCTTCATCAGCAATGATGCCGGGATTTCCTGGACCCCCTGGGAAAATAATCTCGAAGATGTCCATCGCATCCAGGTATTTGGATCAAGCTGCTGGCTCGTTGGGAAAAATGGAATGATCGGCAAAATAAGTTTTTAGTAATCCCAAGAGAATCATAGAAACACGTAGAGGCACATAGAAAATACATAGAATACCCATAGAGTACCCATAGAGTACCCATAGCGCCATATAGCCATATAGCAATATAACAATTTCACCAACCACCAACCACTAGATATTTACCTCCGTTTTTTTGTATCTTTATCTATCAAATCCAACATATTATGAAAAAATTAGATCGTCGTAATTTCATCAAAGGCAGTATTCTTGCAACTGGCGCTGCTTTTGCGAGTGTTCCATTTATCCCCAACATCCTTAAAGGAGCTTCAGCTCCTGGTACGCCAGATATCGTTACGATTGCCGGCGACGACCCGATGGGAAGCATGGAACTATTGCTGGCACCCCTTGGAGGGATTGATAAATTCATCAAGCCGGGCGGAAGTGTTGGCATACTGGTCAACTCCCCCTGGGTGAACCCCGGTACATATACCAGCCCGGATGTGGCCCTGGCATTTGTAAAATTAGCCAAAGATGCCGGGGCAGGTCAGATCATCTGCTTCAAACCCGCCAGGGAAGGCTATTGGGAAGAAAGCAAATATTATGAGGACATGAAAGACCTCATCAACGAGATCAAATACGGGGATGAACGCACTAAGGTTGAAATCCCCAAAGGTGTGGACCTGAAAGAAGCTGAACTATTCCAGGTCTTTCTTGATGTCGATACCTTTATAAATATACCAATTGCCAAACATCATAACGGCACTATCTACTCCGGTACACTCAAAGGTCTAATGGGCGTGACCGATAGAACAACCAACCGCTTTATGCACTCTCCCGATGGCGAATATACCTATAGTAAAGAAAGGTACCTTTCACAATGTATTGCCGACCTTTCCACCCTGCGTAAGCCTGACCTCTGCCTCATCGATGCTATTGAATGCTGCACAGAAAACGGTCCACGGGGTCCGGGCCAGACCGTTAAACCCAATAAGCTGGTTGCAGGTATCGACCCCGTTGCCACAGATGTCTACGCCGCCAAACTCATGGGCTTCATGCCTAACGAGATCCAGACGTTTGAATTTGCTGCCGCTCACGGAGTCGGCACAGCTGATCTATCCACTCTTGAGGTTCTCGAGCTTTAGCATTCAAAGCTCTTCGACGGAGTTTATGCTGAGCTCAGTCGAAGTACTCAGGATAATAATCTGAAGTGTTCCCCCTCCTTCTTGAGGGAGGGGGCAAGGGGGTGGGTATAAGAATCTCCTTCTATACTTTTCTTTCTTTTGTTTAATTTATTTTACTTTTCATTGAACAAAATGATAGGCTATGTTGTTTGTTTATCATAAATCGAAATTTATTTAACAAACACATAAAACTTTATATCATGAAAACAACAATTAAATCAATCAGAAATAGTAATCTTATTGCAATGCTTTTAGGATTATTAATTACTTCATCAGCACTGGCCTCTGGCCCGGCTAAAGAAGTCAATAAGAAAAATAATATTGTAGAAATCGCAGTTGCCGATGAGCGTTTTAGTATTCTTGTTGAGGCAGTAGTAAAAGCTGACCTGGCTGAAGCACTTAGCGCTGAAGGTCCTTATACTGTGTTTGCTCCGACAGACGATGCTTTCAAAGCTTTATTCGCTGAACTGGGTGTATCAGGTATCGATGCCCTGAGCAAGGAACAACTTACGCCAATTTTGCTCTACCATGTGGTCAGTGGCAAGGTCATGGCAAAAGATGTTAAAAGCGGAACTGTTCCAACCTTGAATAAAAAGGCCTCCCTGGAGATCGAAGCCTCTAAAAAGGGTGTTTCAATCAACGGTTCATCTAATGTGATTATCACTGACGTTGAAGCCAGCAATGGTGTGATCCATGTGATCGATATGGTGCTTGTTCCAAATACAAAAACAGCCTCAAAATCATCAGGAAGCTGTGATTAATTTGTTTAACTTTTTAAAAAAATAACTATACAATATATAAAATCATGAAAAAATCAAAATTTAAATTCAGAAAATTATTCATACTGCCATTACTGGCAGCTGGCATCATCCTGGCCTCATGTAATAAGGACGACGAGGAGGACATGCAACCTCAACCACAACAGCAAGATATGAACATTGTTCAGACAGCTGCAAGCGATGGTCAATTCAGCATATTAGTTGAAGCCGTACAAAAAGCAGGTCTGGTATCAGCCCTGGAAGGCGATGGTCCTTTCACTGTATTCGCTCCAACAAACGATGCTTTCAATGATCTTTTCTCAGCATTGGGTGTTAATGGCATTGAAGACCTCTCAGCTGAAGCTCTGACCCCTATTCTGCTTTACCATGTACTGGGAATTGAAGCTAAATCTTCAAGCCTCTCAGATGGTTATGTACAAACACTAAACACCAACGGTCCGGACAACAACAGCGTTTCAATGCTGATTGAGCTGAACAAAGGTGTTATGATTAACGGAAATACCAGTGTGACTACCGCTGATATAGAAGCCTCAAACGGAGTCATCCACGTAATTAATAAAGTATTGCTTCCACCAAGCGTGGTTGACCTGGCGATAGGTAACAGCAATTTCAGCACGCTTGTATCAGCTGTTGTTAAAGCTGGCCTGGTTGATGCACTGAGTGGAACTGGTCCTTTTACCGTTTTTGCTCCAACGAATGCAGCATTTGAGATGCTTTTCTCAGACCTTGGTGTTTCAGGTATCAATGATCTGACAGCTGAGGCGCTGACCCCAATCTTATTGTATCACGTGGTCAACGCTAACGTAAGGTCATCACAGGTTAGTACTGGTGCTGTGCCATCACTCAATGGTGCCAATATAAATATCAATGTAAGTTCAATGGGCGTAATGCTCAATGGATCAGCTAAGGTTGTCGCTGTCGACGTACAGGGAACCAACGGCGTGATTCACGCAATCGATAAGGTGATACTTCCACCGACAAATTAAAACTTATCATAAACTCAACCGGTCCTTACAAAAGTTAAGGGCCGGTTTTTTTAAATCCTCAATCATCATGAAAACAGCACTCATCATTATTCTAATCATCATGGCCATCATTGCTATCGTACAGGTATATGGCCAGAGCAACTCAAATAAAACTGAACAACAAGCCTATAAGCTTATTTACAAGGATGGTCCGTTAGAAATACGTTATTATCCACCGGCCACATATGCTTCAGTTGATTTAAACGGAAATTATAAAGAATCATCAGGACAGGGCTTTAGACAACTGGCAAACTATATCTTCGGTGGCAATCAGGAAAATCAAAAGATCGCTATGACAGCCCCTGTCAGAATGGAAAACCAGGGAAACGGCTACACCATGAGCTTTGTTATGCCTTCTTCATGGCCCAAAGACAGCCTGCCTGAACCAAATAATCCTGAAATTGACATTGAAATCTCAGAAGCCCGATACACTGCTTCAATTACCTTCGATGGCTGGGCCAGTGACGCAAAAATTGATTACTACAGTAAAGAACTCTTCTATATTCTGAACCGTAAGGGACTCATATACGACCCACGCTTCGAATACCTGGGATATAACCCACCTTTCCAACTCGTTAACAGACGCAATGAGATAATGGTCGAACTCTTGGAAGTACCAGGACCTATGGCCAGTGAACGATAAACTGATTTGTAGACCATCTAGTATCCAGCATCTAGTATCCAGCATCTAGTATCCAGCATCTAGTATCCAGCATCTAGTATCCAGCATCTAGTATCCAGCATCTAGTATCCAGCATCTAGTATCCAGCATCAGTTTCTATTATCTTTACAAGTTATTTCAACACTATTTCCAACTTTCGTGCAAACTCCACGTCATTAATAACAAAAGCAACACATTGAGCGGGGATACGCAGAACATGCATCGGGACTTGATTGAGTTGTGCCGCAAAGGCGACAGCAGATCACAATACAGGCTCTATAAGCTTTATTCAAAAGCCATGTATAATATCTGTATCCGCATGGTCCCAAACAAAATCGATGCAGAAGATGTGCTCCAGGATGCGTTTGTTGCAGCCTTCAGAAACCTCAAAAGCTACCGGGGCGATTCCAGCTTCGGTGCATGGCTCAAGAGGATAGTGATCAACAAATGCATCGATTTCTTAAGACGAAAACGATCTTTTATTCTTGATGAATTTACCGACCGGGTAGCTGATATACCTGAAACAGACGAAGGCATCCCGGACCTGGACCCTGAGATCGTCCATCATGCGATCAAGGAGCTGCCGGAAGGTGCCAGGGTGGTTTTCAACCTCTTTTGTATGGAAGGTTATCGCCACAAAGAGATCGCTGAAACACTGGGTATCTCTGAGTCCACATCAAAGTCACAGTACCTGCGGGCCCGCACCTTGTTGCAGGAAAAATTAAAAAGCACGCTTTATGAAACAGCCTATTGAAGAATATGTCTACAAGCAGCGCAAGGCCATGGATGTTGAAGAGCCTGACGATCAGCTTGTATGGGAAGGCATCAACAGGGAGATGACACGCGGCAAAAGGATCCGGATGCAGGTCATGCGTTACGCCGCTGCACTGCTGGTGCTGATTGCCGGTGGCTACCTGACCTTCAGCCTTACGCTGAAGGAAAATGAGCCTGCCAGGGACATCACCCTGGCCGACATCTCTGAAGAGCTGGCTTCGCAAGAAAATATCTTTCAACTGACCGTCGACCAGAAGCTAAATGAGATTCAATCATACCAGGTTGACCATGAAAAATATGCACGCTTCTACAAAGAACTGCAGTTGTTGGATGAACTCCAGGAGGAATATGTTGCAGATCTGCAGGAACTTGGCAATAACCCTCGTCTTATCAAGTCGATGCTTAATTATTACGAATTAAAGATCCGGATACTGGAGAAGTTATTAATGGAAATTGAAAAACACGAAAGTCATGAAAACAAAACTGAACATCAAACACAGGTTTACTAGAATAATTTATGTTTTTACGATATTGATGGTTCTTACACCCTTAAGCGCCATCTCCCAGGATATCAGCAAAGACAAAACACTTACAAGGGAATTTGACATCACTGAAAATACCGCTATAGAATTTGAAAACAAGGTGGGCGACCTGGTTGTGGAAACATGGAACCAGAACAAGGTGAAACTCGAGGCTGTTGCTTATGTTAAAGCTGAAAAGGCTGAGGATGTTGAAAGAATATTAGAGGCCATCAGCAATCCAAAAATTACTCATAACAGTACACAGCTGGGCATTAACACTAAATTCTATGAAAATTATATTTCTAAGAACAACCTTGGTATCCAAAAGATTACTATCACACTTATAGATGGCACCAAAGTGAAACTCAAGGAATTAAGTGTCAGCTATGTACTGACCATCCCGGCATCGATCGAATTCAGCCTGGCCCAGAAATATGAAAACGTAAGCATTCCTGATCTGACTGGAAAAGTCATCCTGGAGATCTATAGTTGCGACCTCAAAGCAGGCAATCTCCCCAATGCCTACAGGATAGGCCTTAAGTATGCCTCTGCAGATATTAAATCTCTGGGTGACACCAAACTGCAGGTTTATGATTCCAAGCTTGATGTCATAACAACCGGTGACCTGGATCTGCATTCCAAGTACTCAGAATTGAATATTGAAAAAGCCGGCAACCTCAATCTTGAGGTCTATGATGATAAAGTATATTTCAATGAGCATGGTAATGTTTCCGGGGAAGGGAAATATACCACCTTGATACTTAATAATTTTACATCTGGCGACCTTGCCATTTATGACTGCACTTTCAAAGCAGGAAAAATTGACAACCTGAAACTTACAGCCAAATACTCAAAGATCAACCTGGTCTCTGTCAGACAATTCAAGTTTCCGGAATGCTACGACAACCAGGTTACTATTGAATATGTCGGTGATTTAAGGACTACTTCAAAGTATACCACTTTCACCATCGATGAGCTTGCTTCAAGTCTTTACCTGAACAGCTATGATGATAAAATGAATATCTTCCAGGTTAATAATGATTTTTCAGGAATCGAACTGACCGGGAAGTATACTAACCTGACATTGGTTATGCAGGAAGGAGCACAGTATAAGCTTACCACAGATGTGCAGTATACCAAAGTGAAATATCCTAAAGATAAATTCCGTGAGATCCGCTATCACAAAGAGGATAATAAGTTCCAATACAAAGGCATCACCAGGGGTGCTAATGAAGCGGAGGTGATCCCTGAAATAAATATTGAAAATTATTCGGGGGAAGTCGTTATAAAAAACTAGGGATTTACGATTTACAATTTACAGTTTGCGGTATACGATATTGCGTTTACAGGAGATTTGTTAATTTTGGGTTTTAAAATTGTTTAAAATGCAAAATCGCCTCCAATTCTTTGTTGTAACTCTTTTGCTGATTCAAATTTCCTGTAACCCGACGGCAAAGCAGGATGACCGGCCATTTCGCCTGGCTGATAATGGTGACACCATTTACCAGATGCTGGACAACCAGGGTATTGTAATTTCAGAAGAAACAGTTAAGAATGGCAAGAAGAACGGGCCCTTCTGGACCTATTATCCTGGTGGTAAGCTTAAAGAAAAAGTCCTGTTTAAAGACGACAAGAAGCATGGTGTGGCAGAGTGGTATTTTGAAGATGGTAAGATTTACCAGCAGACACCTTATGTTGATGGCCTGATCAGTGGGACCAGGAAGAAGTATTATGATAACGGGCAGCTGGAAGCAGAAATACCATATGAAAAAGGCCAGCCCTTGCTGGGAACGAAAGAATATACTAAAAACGGTGAAGTAATCCAGGATACTGCCAGGATACTCTTTTATCCGGAGAATGATGTGGAAAAAGAAGGGAAATTCAAGCTTCGTCTGTACCTGAGCGACAAGACCAGGGATGTGTTTTACTACTATTATACGGAAAAGGATGGTGAATTCTCTAAAATCGGGATCCCGGCAGCCTATAATGGCATTGGAGATTACCTGATCACAGGCCTGCCCAAGACACCCGTACCTCAGAAAATTCGCTTCTTTGCGGAAAAAAAGTCCATGCGTGGCAATCCAATTGTTTTAACCGACATCTATGACTTCGAAACCGCCATTAAAAATGGCGATGGAAAAGATTATCCTAAAGGAGGACCGAGACGAGTGTACTAGAAGAGAAAAGAGAAAAGAGAAAAGAGAGAAGAGAGAAGTGGAGCGAGGCAAAGCCGAGCGACATCCCGCCGAGGGCGGGGATAAAAGAGATTGAAAATAACAATTTCACTAACCACCAACCACTATCTCATCAACAAACAACCATGCGGGGTTTCCTTCGCCCGGGTGGCCTTCCGGACAAACACCCTGGTTGATTATCTTAACCTTGATATATCTGATCGGATACTCAATTCCTGAACTTGCATACCCAAGGATACGGTCATTTCCAAATGCAGAGTGAATGTTTTCTTTGGTCTCTGGCAGGTTGATATAATCCACTCCATTTTCCGATACCTGTACTATAACCTCTGTTGGAAGAAATATCCATGCGCTTTCCTTTTGAAGGCATCGAACTTCAATGTGTTGAACATCGAGCGGCTTTTCAAGATCGATGATGGCCTCCAGATCATTGCCTTTAAATCCGGTATATTGTGAAAGATCACCTGATGAAAAAAGTGTAAGCTGGTGCATCTTCCCATCAATCAGGGTTTCTGCTCCGGGCTTGTACCGGTCTGACGGGGTTGTCAATAACTGTATTGCTTTTCCTGTTGCAAGATGATCTTTCTCTATGACTGCATGGGCAAGTTCCTCTTCAACTGATGGGACCTGATATTGATCCTGTAAATCAGCAAGTTGCACTTTTAGTCCCCTGATAATTTCCTGGTATTCTGTATCACCATACAGATTATTCATCTCTTGCGGATCATCCAGGAGATCATAAAGCTCCCATTCATCAATATCATAATAAAAATGAATAAGCTTATAGCGCTCGGTCCTGATCCCATAATGCCTTTTCACCATATGGGCTCCGGGATATTCATAATAGTGGTAGTAAACAGCATCCCTCCAGCTGATATCATCTTCGCCGTAAATCATCCTTTTGAACGAATTGCCTTGCATTTCTTCTGGAATTTGTACACCGGCTAAATCCAGAAAGGTTGGGGCAAAATCTACATTGGTAATTAATTCACTGTTTAGGGATTTGGGATTTATCTCCTTTGGATATTTTATCAACAGGGGCATGGCAAAGGCTTCCCTGTACATAAAACGCTTATCGAACCAGCCCTTTTCACCCAGGAAGAAGCCCTGGTCGGAGGTATATACTACCATTGTGTTTTCCGCCAGGCCATTTTCATCCAGGTAAGCCAGTATTTGTCCAACGCTTTCATCAACAGCCAGAATCGTGGACAAATAATCCTGCATATAGCGCTGATATTTCCATTCAGCTAACTTTTCTCCTTCCGGATGAGCAGCATGGAAAGCATCATTCTTTTCCCTATAAGCTTCATTCCATGCTTCCCTTTGCTTCTCATTCATCCTGTTAAACTCGCCCAGGTAACCATCCTTTATGATCTCATCAGATCCCGGTGCGTCGCTCATCTTCAGGTCATATCCCATTAACATATCATCGGCAATCGACATCTTTTGCTCCCTGGCTGCATCACTCCTGCCCTGATAATCATCAAAGAAGTTGAAAGGGAACGGGAACTTTATTGTATCAAAAACATTGGCAAGATCCAGTCGCGGCATCCAGCTGCGATGAGGTGCTTTGTGATGCACCATCAGACAAAAAGGCTTGTCCGGATCACGCCCCTGAAGCCATTCCAGGGCCTTGTCCGTAATTATATCGGTTACATAACCTGTATATCGCTTCTTCTCCCCCATCTCTATCATATCAGGGTTATAATATGACCCCTGCCCGGGCAACACATTCCAATAATCAAAACCGGTAGGCTCGCTGCGCAAATGCCATTTACCGATCATGGCAGTCTTGTAACCTGCTTCCTGCAAAAGCCTGGGGAAAGTGAGCTGCGAACCGTCAAAAGAGACACTGTTATTGATCTGACCATTGATATGTGTATAGGTACCTGTCAGGATGCAGGCCCTGCTTGGCCCGCAAATGGCATTGGTAGCAAAGCAGTTGGTGAATTTTATTCCTTCATGACCCAGGCGGTCAATATTGGGCGTCCGAATCAATGATGAATCATAAATACTGATCGCCTTGCTCGCATGATCATCACTCATTATGAATATTATGTTGGGTGGTGAGTCTTTAGTGCAGCCGAAAATTATTGCAAGCAGAACGAGAAGTATAACAGGTCTGAATATAAAAGTGATCACTGAACACTGAACACTGAACAGAATTTTAAATTTAATCATTTAACAATTTAACAGTTTAACAGTTTAACAATTTCACCAACCACTAACCCCTGCCTACGCCTTTGCTTCGCTGAAGCTTCGCGAAAGCGAGGAGGGGCAGGCCACTAATCACTAACCACTATCTCATCAACAAACAACCACGCTTCCTTACCCTCACCGGAATGCCCAGGCGGACATAAGCCAATGCTCCTGGCCACTACCTTGATATACCTGGCCTCCTGCTCAGGAAAACTTACGAGCATCTCCGCAATGCTACTGTTCTTGTCAGCAATGATTTCATTTATGATTCTTATTATTTGGAAATTATTCCTGTCTTTTGAAATACTTACCTCAACTTCCAGGGGCAGGAAGATCCAGGATGGGACGGCATCATAAAAGGTAACAGCGATACTGCTGATATCTTTTACCTCCCCCAGGTCGATCACAGCATCCAGATCAACTCCGCGGAAAGCCTGCCAGCTGCCGTCCCTGAACACAGAAGTTCCTCTTACTCCATCTACCAGGGCTTTATCTCCTCCGCCTGTATATCGCTCACTGTAAGGATATTTTAATGTAATCTCTTTGCCTTTTGCCAGGTGGTCAATATATTGTTTTTCAGCAACGAATCCTTCAATATAGCCTGAGGTTCTGACCTCCTCCCCAACAACATCGTCATTACCCAACTGCCTGATTATCTCCCTGGCGTATTGAGAAAGACTATCCACAATCTCAGGGTATAGCTCCGCCACATTTATGGTCTCTTCTTTATCGGTTTCCATATTGTATAGAGCGGTATCTATCCACATGTAATCATAGCTTACCTGCATCCCATCCTTTCCCGGAGGCTTACCCTTAAGGGTGCGGTAGCCATGTGGTAGATGCAGTTTCCATTTTCCGCTCCGTACAGCGTTCAGCTTCCTGTCATAATAAAAAAACAAGGCATCATGTGGTGAAAGGGCCCCATCTGTCCCTTCCATCAATGGTAATATATTTTTACCATCGATTTTATTATCTGGCAATCCGGTCCCAGTTACTTCAGCTACAGTAGGTAGTATGTCAATGGTCATTACCGGTTCCCGACAAACACTGGCTGCCGGTATTCTTTCGGGCCATTGCATGATACAAGGGACTCTTTGTCCTCCTTCAAAAGCTGTTCCTTTGCCTTCCCGCAAGGGATAAGCAGAGCCTCCATGATTACCATAATTCAACCAGGGACCGTTATCTGATGTGAAGATAATCAGTGTATTGTCGACAATACCATTTTTTTCAAGTGTCTCCACCACTCTTCCAACAGACCAGTCTATCTCCATGACTGCGTCCCCATAAAGGCCCTGGTTGGATTTTCCTTCAAATTTTTCTGATACATACAGTGGAACATGTACCATGCTGTGTGGTATATACAGAAAGAATGGTTTATCGGCATTCCTATCGATGAAATCAACTGCCTTTTCTGTGTACCAGGTAGTCAGGTATGTTTGATCGTCCAAATAATCAATAATGCTGTCGTTCTCAAATAGTGGCAATGGGGGATTGCTTGTATTATAAGGGTTATGCGGCCACATGTCGTTGGAATAAGGCAGGCCAAAATACTCATCAAAGCCATGCTTCAGGGGTAAAAACTGTGGATGATGGCCCAGGTGCCATTTCCCAAAAATGGCGGTTGAATAATCTTTTTGTTTTAGCAGTTCGGCCAGCGTAACCTCATCATCATGAATGCCTGTCTTTGCAAAGGCAGATAAAGCACCAAGAATGCTCACCCTGTTGGAATAACAGCCGGTCAGCAAACTGGACCTGGAAGCACTGCAGACAGCCTGGCTCACATAAAAATCTGTGAATCTCATACCTCTTTCTGCCATCTTATCGATATGAGGTGTCTTGATCTCAGTTGCCCCAAAACATCCAACATCTGCATACCCCATGTCGTCGATAAAAATGATGACGATGTTTGGAAGGTTTTCTGAAGGCTCTTGGCAGCTGGCAAATGCTGCAATAAGAATTGAAACACAAAGGATTCTGGCTATGATTCTCATGGTGGTGAAGCTTGGAATGATAAAAATACACAATTCTGGTTGCAAGTTGCAGGCATGCCCCTGCGAAAGCAGGGGTTGCAAGTTACAGGTAATGACTAAAACTGTATGTTAGCACGCGTTTGTAACTTATGTTGGCGCGCGTTTGCAACTTATGTTGGCGCGCGTTTGTAACGCGTGCTTTCTATGTTGGCGCGCGTTTGCAACGCGTGCCTTCTTATAGCGCGTTTTTTAACGCGTAATTTTCAGTATGTTATTAACTGATGAGATTCAATGACAATATCCAATAATGAATCCAGATCGGCGTAATTTCTGGCAGAACTGAATAAATAGTCTTCCGGATGTTGAACAACCATTTCTTTTACCGGATTCTGATGAATGTAATTAAGCTTTTGATAGAAAAACATAGAACTATATATGAGTTGAGCCTGGTTACCATCTTGCCAGAGTTTATATCCTTCAACACGTTTTAGATATTTTCCGGAATATTTAAAGTATCTTAGAATCCAAGGTCGCCTACTCTCGTGTTTATCAATAATTTGTTTTACTAATTCCTTTGAAGTGAACTTTTTAAAATCTCGCAGAATATCAGAAAGTGAATTCTTTCCATTCGCCCGGGCAATCATATGCAAATGATTTGACATCAAGCACCATGCATATATTTCAAGACCTTTTTCTTTTTGACAATACTTGAGCGAATTTACAATAACGAGTTTATGATTCTTTCTGGTGAATAGATCTATCCAACCAACGACAGTCATTGTAATGAAATAAGCCTTATCCGCTTCATATATTTTATACTTGTCTGACATATAGCACGGTATTGTGTTGCACTGCTTACTGGTTAATACCAAAAATCAAATTTTGTCCCCTGAAATTATGTGATAAATGTTAATTAATGTAACCATACCCGCTCGTTACAAACGAGCAACTAATAAGCACGCGTTACAAACGCGCGCTAACTTCATAACTATGGGTAAGAAAACAAGCCATGAAAGCACGCGTTACAAACGCGCCCTAACTTCAAAACTAGGCGTAAGAAAACAAGCCATGAAAGTACGCGTTACAAACGCGCCCTAACTTCAAAACTAGGCGTAAGAAAACAAGCCATGAAAGCACGCGTTACAAACGCGCGCTAACTTCAAAACTATGCGTAAGAAAACAAGCCATGAAAGCACGCGTTACAAACGCGCCCTAACTTCAAAACTAGGCGTAAGAAAACAAGCCATGAAAGTACGCGTTACAAACGCGCCCTAACTTCAAAACTAGGCGTAAGAAAACAAGCCATGAAAGCACGCGTTACAAACGCGCGCTAACTTCAAAACTATGCGTAAGAAAACAAGCCATGAAAGCACGCGTTACAAACGCACGCCAATCAAAATAAAATAGAACCTGGCAGAATATTTGTACTCAATAACATTACAAACAGAAAATTATGAAGCAAATTCTACTATTAATTACTCTATTTTTCTTTCTTTTTATAATTCATCCAAGTGCATCATCCCAGGATATTCGCGATAAGTATGGTATCAAGAAGGGGCAGGTGGAAGAAGATGGCAATATCCGGGATAAGTACGGGATCAAGACCGGGCAGTTTGATAAGGACGGTGATATCCGGGACAAATATGGTGTCAAAACCGGCAAAATAGATGATGATGGCACCATACGCGATAAATATGGCATTAAAATCGGGTCGGTGGAGGATGATGGGGATGTACGCGACAAATACGGTATTAAAATCGGATCAGTAGAGGATGATGGGGATGTGCGCGACAAGTATGGTATCAAGATCGGAACTGCGAAGGATGTAGACAAACGTGAAGCAGCAGTGATTTTCTTCTTTAGTGAAAACTGAACAGAGATCCATTGTCCCTGCCTCCGCCATGCTTCGGCAGGCAATGCATTCTACATTCTAGATTCTACATTTCACATTTGTCTTGCGTCTTGGGTTCCCGCCTGCGGCGGGATGTCACTCGGCTTTGCCTCGTTCCACTTGCATCTTGCGTCTTGCGTCTTGTAACTTGCAACCTGAATCATAGAGGCACATAGAATACCCATAGAAAACACATAGAGGCCTTTAGTTTAGCCTTTTTCATTTGAAGTTATCTTTGGCTTTGTTGAAAAAAGAAAGAATGGGGTGAACTAAGCATAGAGCAAGGCAGATGGTCTATTATGCGTTTTAGTCCCCATTCTTCCATTCACAGTTGCAAGAACTTGTTAGAATCTTGGACTTAAGGTCCAATAAAGGTTTTAGTTAATGCAACTATTTTAAAAACAAAGTCACTCAAAGTTATGAAAAAAAGAACTTTTTTAGGAATTGATGTTTCAAAAGCTAAACTGGATGCTTGTATTTATGGGAAGGGAACCAAGGAAGTTTTTGATAACAACAGTAAAGGTTTAAAGAAAATGATCATCTGGTTGGAAAGAAACCTGGAAGATTTACAAGATTTAGTCATTTGCTTTGAACATACTGGCATGTATGATCTCCCGCTGCAATTGTTTTGTGAGGATAAAGGATTACATTATACCAAGGTTAGTGGGTTGCAGGTAAAAAGATCTCTGGGCATACAAAGGGGAAAGAACGATCAGATTGATGCTTTCCGACTTGCTGAATATGCCTTTTTGCACAAGGATAAGTTAAGAATGACCACCTTGGGATCAAAACAATTGGTCAGGCTAAAGTATTTGCTCTCTTATAGATCCAGGTTAGCCAGGAATCGAGCCAGCTTTAAAACATCGATGGAGCAATCCAAAGAGTATTTAGGGCTATGCAATAGTGATGTGTTGATCAAAAACCAACAAAAAATGATCCGGGTTTATACCAAACAAATACAAGAAATAGAAAATGAAATCATCCAGCAAATAGATCAACATCATAAAATCAAACATCAGTATCAATTAGCAACTTCGGTGAAAGGTATTGGGATGATTACGGCGGCATATATGATTGTTTATACAAATTGCTTTGAAGATTTTGATAATGCAAGAAAGTTTGCTTGCTATGTGGGTTCAGCTCCTTTTGAGCATAGTTCAGGGACAAGCATACATGGTCAAACCAGGATCAGTCATTACGCTAATAAAACGATTAAAGCACTGCTTACAAACGCAGCATTGGCTGCAATCAACCATGACCCGGAAATACGGCAATACTTCAAAAAGAAGATAGATGAAGGAAAGCATAAGAAAATTGTTATCAATAACGTGAGAAATAAATTAATTGGAAGAGTTTTTGCAACAATAACCAGAGGAACTCCATATGTTTCCATTGCACAATATGCAGCTTGAAAAACTAAAAAATACTTGACTTTAACTTAGAATACACATAGAATACCCATAGCGCGATATAGTAATATAACAGTATATCCCATTCCCCAATGTTCAGTTCTGTTCACAAATGTGTACTATTCGTACAGTTTACCAGAAGTATAGTAATATCGGATGACATTCTAACACCCTTACAAACAACACTATAGGCATATTGGTATAATTTATGATATTAATATGGTACGGAAAAAAGCACAATGAAAAGAACCTGAGGTTCTAAACTGGCAGACATGCATCTCTTCAAGACTATCTTCAGAAATATTTATCATAATAAATTTTTCACGATCATCAATATCCTGGGCCTGGCAATTGGCCTTTCATGTGCCATTTTTATTATGCTTTACCTACAGGATGAATTAACCTATGACAAACACCATGTAAATCACGAAAGAGTTTACCGCCTGGAGTCAGACTTCACCATCTCAGATAAAAACCAGCAGGTAGCCAAGAGCCCATTCCCATTTGGTCCTGCTTTTCTGAATGAATTTCCTGAAGTCATGGCATTCACAAGGTTCAGGGAGATTGATAATACTTCATTCCGGCATAATGGCAAGACTTTCTATACTACTGAAGCATTTTATGCTGACTCCTCCATCTTTCAGATATTCACGCATAAGTTCATCTATGGAACTCCTGACAATGCACTTGTAGGACCAAATACCATTGTCCTTACGCAAAGCTTTTCGCAGCGTTTATTTGGGGAGACAGATCCTGTGGGTAAGTTTGTGGTGATGGGTAATGGACTCAGATGCATGGTCACGGCAGTTATTGAAGACCCGCCACATAATTCCCATGTCCGGTTCGATGCGCTGGTCTCCATGGTTTCCTATGCCAGGATTGTTGGAGAAAAAATGTATTTCGATCTGAACACCAAGCATTTCTGGGCCATTCGCCTCTATACCTATGTGTTGCTGAAAGAAAATGCCAGCATGGAGAGCATTTATAAAAAATTCCCGGCCTTTTATGATAAACACATGGCTGAATTTGGCAAGCAGCTAAATGGCAGCTATAACCTGATGGCTACCCCTATTGCAGACATACACCTGAAGACCCAACTGGGATGGGATTTTGAGGTTGGCAACATGACCAGTATATACATCTTCACCCTGATAGCTATCTTCATTCTGTTCATTGCAGCCATCAATTACATGAACCTTGCCACTGCAAGGTCATCGTTAAAAGCGAAAGAAATAGGAGTCAGGAAAGTTATGGGGGCTTCCAGGGCACAACTGATACGCCTTTTCCTGACCGAGTCGGTGATCCAAACCTTCATTTCCCTGGTGTTTGCCCTGTTGATCGTTGAATTATTTCTTCCCGTAATCAATGATATTAGTGGAAAACAACTGAACATGGATTACCTGGGTAACAGTAGTTTTATCATCATGATCATTACCCTCACACTGTTGGTTGGTTTTATTGCCGGCAGCTATCCCTCTTTCTACCTCTCATCATTTCTTCCTGCAACGGTGTTAAGGGAGAAGATCAATACCAACAGAAAAAGTGGTATCACGAGAAAGATTTTGATCACATTTCAGTTCGTTGTTTCTATAGTGATGATCTCAGCCATCATAGTTGTTACCCGACAGATCAATTACATGAATAATGCCGATCCTGGCTTCAACAAGGAAAATGTGCTTGTCACACATGTGACCGATACTTCCTTTATTAAACAAATACCTTCTTTTAAGGAAGAACTACTGATGAACCCACATGTTATGACTGTCAGCACTTCTTTGAGTCAGCCGGGGCTGGGCATGTACATGGATGTGATGCAGGTTGAAGGTGTGGGCAAGAAGGAAGAACACCTGATGAATTTAATGTATGTGGATGAAGATTACATCAGCCTGATGGGGATGCAGATGATCCTTGGGCGTGGATTTGACAAGGAACATAAAACCGATCATGAACACGCCGTTATTATCAACCAGTCGCTTGCGAAAAAGTTTGGCTGGGGAAATGAGGCCATTGGCAAGAAGATCTTTACAGGTTATCAGGACCCGTTGGAATATAAGGTTATCGGTATGGTCAAGGATTTTCATTTCAATTCCTTGCATGAAGAGATCGGTCCGATGGTATTTTTCCTGACAGACAGGCCTAATAATTATCTGAGTATCCGCATCGATGAGAAGAACCAGGTCGAAACAATAGAATTCATAGAGAAAAAATGGGAGCAATTCAATTCAAACAGCTCATATGACTATTCATACCTTTCTTCCCTGATGGAAGAACAGTATTCCAGTGAAAAAAACCTTCAAAAGCTGATTGGTTATTTTGCCCTGATCTCGATATTTATCTCGCTGCTCGGTATATTCGGCCTGTCATCCTTTGTCACCGAGCAATTCAACCGTGAGATAGGTATCCGAAGAGTGTTCGGTGCGTCCGCTACCTCCATTATACGCAACCTTTCATGGAATTTTATTCGCCTTGTGCTGATCGCTTTTCTCATAGCCGTACCTATTGGCTGGTATGGTATGCGGATCTGGCTGTATAATTTCAGCTATCACGTCAATCTGCAAATCTTCTGGTTTATCCTTGCAGGTGTTTCAGTACTGATAATAGCACAACTGACGGTGTTTGTGCAATCCCTGCGAGCTGCCACTAAGAGTCCATTAGGGGTGTTGAAATATGAATAATAATGATGTTCCATGTTCAATGTTCAATGTACCATGGACCATGTGCCATTTAAATTACCTGGAACGTGGAACATTGAACATCGAACATGGAACCTGATTTTATTGATTATTTCTTTAAAAAGAACATCCTCATCTCCCCTTTCCCCTTGATCTCGACAATATCACGTGGGGTGAAGTCAAACTGGTCCTTTACCATGTCATAGGTGATTTCGGAAACATTGATTTGCATGGGCTCGGAATTGCTTTCCATGCGTGAGGTTGTGTTGATCGTGTCGCCAAAGACATCATAGATATACTTTCTCACACCAACCACTCCCCCAACGACCTTCCCGCTATGGATACCTATCCTGATCTCCCACTTAATCGTTGCCGTTTCATTTCTGTTTTCAAGATATTCCCTGATTTCCAATGCAGCATTGATGATGTTCCTTGCATGATGCTCGTTTGGTTTGGGCAACCCGCAAACAGCCATGTAGGCATCACCTATGGTCTTGATACGCTCACATTCATGCTTGCTCATGATATCATCAAAAGCAGTAAACATATCATTCAATTCATCAATCAATACATTGGGTTCAAGCTTGGTGGCCAGTTTCGTAAAGCCTACAATATCACTGAAGTAGACCGTAACATTCTCAAAACTCTCAGGATTAGTCTTTCCGGATTTCTTTAAATCGTTCACTACTTTTAAAGGAAGGATATTCAATAAGAGATCCTCTGTTTTTCCCTTTTCCTGGGCCAATTCTTTTGTTCTTTCCTTAACCAGAACTTCCAGCTTTTCTTTCTGGTTTTCAAGAATCTTCTGCTTTTCTTTTTCCTGTTGAATGGTCTTGGCTGAAAGAATTTTAACCTGTTCCAGTTGAATTTTCAGGTTTTTATTGGTTATGGCGAAGTCCCGTGCCAGGTAAATCGACATGGAAATGGGAATGCTCAATATGGCAAAAATCAGGATAATAATGAGGAGCACCCCGTAAGGATCGCTGGAACTGATAGAAACCTCACTTTGTATAATTACCAGAAAGAGAATAAAGGTTAAGAATATGATAAATGCAATTACACCTGTTCCGATGATCCAGGCTCCATCCTTTTTCTTGATTAATGAATAAATTACTGTTCTGATAACCTCAACAAAAGTCAGTAAAAAGAATACCATGAAGAAATACTGAATACCATCTATATGGATAAAATAAAGGATGGAAAGGAGAACCGCAAATCCTGTTACGATCCAAAACATCAATGGGATCTTTTTATAGAACAGGGAATAAAGGAACCCAACCAGCGGAATAAAAAATATCGGAAGCAGCAAGGATAAGAAGTATGAGATTATGGTACTAAGTTCAGGGTCATTCAGCATGGTAGCATTCAGCAATATGACAAGTAATATGAAGGAAAAGAATATCATAAAAACGCTGTAATACAGGTTTGACCTGTTATGCTGATAAAAAATATACAGCAAAAGGTGCATCAGGCCCAGGACCAGGAATACCATGAAAAGGAAATAAATAAAATAGGAAGACAGAACCTCAAAACGCATGATAGTACTTGCGATATCTAACCTTGAGATTGACATGCCAAACCCTGCCTCTTCCTGATTATAATTCTTATAATAATGCCAGGCTTGCTGGTTTGAATACCTAATTGCAATAACGTATCGCGTGGTATCACCAAATTGGATCTGCTTTGGGAGATTTAAAGGATTAACAGTAAGCTCTTCGTCTTCGCTTAAGCCAACGGTGCCATAATTACCAACATATTGCCCATTCAAGTAGATCTCTGCCGCCCCCTGCTGCTCCATTAATAGAACGAAGGCACCATTTCTCAGTGATGAATCAATCTCAATGTGCAGCCTGAACCAGGCAATCCCGGAGAAGAAAGCTTCTTCTTTACCTGATAGATTCAGTATGGTCGATGCAGTATCCCAACTGCTGTCATCAAGGTCCATCGCAGACCAGCTTGAATCATCTCCTGGATGATACAACCAATACTTGTCTAGTGACTGGGGCTCAAAAATACTATCTACCCTGAATGCAGGTGGGGATTGTGCAAATATGTATAATGGGCCGGGTATCAGGATCAGGATCAATATTATTATCCAGAGAGAGAAAATGTATTTTTTCATGATGCTGCTATCTGTAGGATACAAACAAATATAGCAATTTAAAAGGACCCTGCCGGCTAATGCCAACAAGGTCCATACCTACGTTCATAATATAATATTAACCAATAAAGCGCCCAGCTACCAGATTCTTGCCCTTTCTTCCTGTGCTACGTACAATGGATCGTTTTCATGCACATCAAAGGCCATATAAAACTGGTCCATATTGACCACCGCACCATTCACCCTTGCAATACCGGGAGAATGAACATCTTCCTTCAGCCTGTTCATCAGCTCCTTATCAGTGATATTCTGCTTCCAGAGCTGCGCATAGGAGAGGAAAAATCGCTGTTCCGGGGAAAACCCGTCAATGTTTTCTGCTTCCTGATCTTTTAAGGCCATCATCAGGCCATCAAATGATACATTCAAACCGCCCAGGTCTGCAATATTTTCACCCAGCGTCAACTTCCCATTCACATGCAGCGTATCCAGGATGGCAAAGTTGTTAAACTGGTCAACAAGCACCTTTGTTTTCTCTTCAAACCTGGTGGCATCTCCTTCTGTCCACCAATCCGCAAGGTTCCCTTCCTTATCATATAACCTGCCTTTATCATCAAACCCGTGTGTCATCTCATGTCCGATCACCACACCTATGGCGCCGTAATTAACGGCATCATCAGCATCCATGAAGAAGAAAGGAGGCTGCAGGATGCCTGCCGGGAAAATGATTTCATTCATGGAAGGCACATAGCCGGCATTCACTGTCTGCGGGGTCATAACCCATTCTTCCTTATCAACAGGCTTTCCAACCTTTGCCATTTCCCTGTTGAAATCAAATTTCCTTGCATGCTGGATATTGGTAAGGTATGATCCTTCCGTTACCTTCAGGCTGGAATAGTCAATCCATTTATCAGGATACCCAACCTTAACGCGCATGACTTTTAACTTTTCAATCGCCTCCTTCTTAGTTATATCACTCATCCATTCCAGGTTCATGATCCTGGCAGATAATGCTATCTTCAGGTTGGCGACAAGATCAACCATACGTTCTTTGGCTTCCGGCGGGAAGTATTCAGCAACATATAATTGCCCGATAGCTTCTCCTAAAGAGCTGCTGGTAGTGCTCAGGACCCTCTTCCAGCGAGGTTTCATCTCTTTCTGCCCGCTGAGGTACGCGTTATAAAAGTCAAAATCAGCCTGTACAAAATCGGAGCTCAGGTAATTGGCCGTCCTGTTGATCTCCTTCCAGCGCAGGAACTTCTTCCAGTCTTCGATTGGAATATCATTGATCATCAGGCCAAGCTCTTTCCAGAATGCTGGCTGGCCTACATTTAATTCACCCGGGTCTTTCAGGCCTAACTGATTGAAGTATTCATCCCAGTTGATTCCGGGAGAAAGTTCCTGAAGTCCGGCGACATCCATTTTATTATGTGTCTTATGCGGATCACGTCTTTCCAACCTGGTCATTGAAGCTTTTGCCAGGCGGGTCTCCATTTTCATGATGGTCTTTGCATCCTGTTTGCTTGCTGACTTATCCAGGCCAGTGAGCGTAAGCATATTGGCAACATGCTTAATATATTCCTTACGGATATCCACCGACCGCTCATCATCACCTGTATAATAATCTACATCCGGTAATCCTAGTCCTCCCTGCCACATCTGGGCAATGACAAACTCAGAATTATCCTGATCAGGTGCAGAATACACATAGAATAAGGGGTTTACCCCATGCAGCTGCATATGGGCCATTACCTTTTGAAGCATTTCAACAGACTCTATGCCTTCAATGGCTTCCAGCTCTTTTTTCAAAGCACCTATCCCCAGCTTCTCAATCCTGGCAGTATCCATACCAGAAAAATAGAAATGGCCTATTTTTTCCTTGATGCTTCCCGGTAAGGCATCTTCAGCTTCCGTTGCGTCCAGCACCAGCTTTTTCAGCTGCTCCCTGTTCTTTTCCCGAAGCTCGGTAAAAGCTCCATATTGTACATATTCCGGAGGCAATGGATTATTTTCCACCCAGGTGCCATTGGCATACTGGTAAAAGTCAGTTCCAGGATTTACATTCTGATCCATGTTGGCCGGATCAATGGCTTTCGTAATCTCTTTCTGTTCTGTAGCACAACTCATCATCAATGAAATTGAAATTAAACAGAATAACAATTTGAAAATCTTTAAGTTCATGGTCATATGGTTTTTAGTATGCATAATTAAACTAACATTGTGCCATACCAATTAACCATCTGATTACATGTATATTATTGTGATCATTTTGAACAGAAGGCAGTGAAAATGTATCGTATCGTACTGTTGTTGTACGCTTCCGAACAACATTTTTCTTATATTTAAACTCCAAATCAAATAATCGCATGCAAGAGTTAAATTTTCATTTCCCCCCGGGTGGGATCTGTATTTTATTATTAGCCCTGATTCTATCAGGCTGTGGTGCAGAACAAAAGAAAGATGAACTGACCAGCATTCTTTCTGAAGGTAGCCTGCCTTACCTGAAAACGGCAACACTGATCCAGGCCTCAAGCTATGACACAACAGGGGGCAATAATGACAGGATCAATATTCATAAAGACAAGACAGTTACAATCTTTGACCAACCCGGGCCGGGTGTAATTACACGGATATGGGTAACTATCGATTCACGGGATCCATACTTCCTCAGAAGGATACTGCTCAGGATGTACTGGGATGATGAAGAAACCCCATCAGTTGAAGCACCAATTGGTGATTTTTTTGGAAGCGGATTTCAATACAGGCATTTTACAGCACAATATATTGGCATGAGCAGCGGTGGATATTATTGTTACTTCCCCATGCCTTATAACAAGTCTGCCCGTATTGAGGTGGTCAATGAAACCGGACAGGAGATTTATGCCTTTTATTATCATATCGACCATTATCAGTTAAATGAACCTTTAAAAGAGGATGTCGCTTACTTTCATGCCCAATGGAACAGGGACATACGGACCGACTACGATTCCAATTACACCATATTGAATGCCGGTGGTCAGGGTCATGTGGTGGGTGTTAACATGAACATGCAATCATATACAGGTAGCTTGTTTTACCTGGAGGGTGATGAGATGATTTATATCGATGGAGAAAAGCATCCATCTATTTATGGGACAGGGACCGAGGATTACTTTACCAGTGGCTGGTACTTTAAAACCGGTGAATTTTCAGCTCCCTACCATGGGTTGATATATAAAAATGATAAAAATGGGCGTATATCAGCATACAGGCATCATATACCTGACCCAATACCTTTTAAGGACTCTATCATTTTCACTATCGAACACGGCCACAACAATGAAGTGGTAGCTGATTTCTCCAGTTTAGTATACTGGTACCAGACTGAGCCTCATACCCCCTTCCCGGAGATCAAACCGGCTCCACTCAGGATCCCACTCAGGGCTGTCGTTCCAAATGATTGTATTGAAGCAGAGGATCTTTCTATCCTTTATACTGATGGCGATGCCTATACGATGGACATGGCTGGTTTCGGTCCGGAGTGGAGTGGGCATAAGCAGCTATACTTTGAAGGCCGTTCCGGTGATGAGTTCAGCCTGATCATCCCGCATCTTCAGGAACTTGGTTATGATATGGAAGTATTCTTCACCAGGGGGCCAAAATATGGTATGGCTGAAGTATATAAGGGTTACAGAAAGCTGGGTGAATATTTTGCCAATCACCAGGTCGTTTTTCCTCCCGAAGGTTTATATATCAGGAATATCAACCCCATTGACAGCCTTGTGGAACTCACATTTAAGTTGAAAAATGGAAGAAAAGACACCATTGCCGTTGGTATTGATGCTATCAAGTTATATCCTAAAAGAACTTTTATTCCTGCCTGGAAGATCATCGGGCCCTTCCCCAACAGAAGGGAGTCTGATCTTTTAAGATATGGTTTGGATGAGGTCTTCCCTCCGGAGCGCGAGATCGATTTCACCAAAACCTACACCGGTGCCAACAACGAACCGGTGGAATGGAATTTTATAAGAACACCTGATCATGGATATGTTAGTTTGTGGGATAAGGTAGAACCCTACGAAATGGTAGTCACCTATGCATTTACACATATATATTCCCCTCAAGATCAAATGCTTCCATTCTTTATTGGGTCGGATGATGGGGCTAAAGTATACCTCAACGGAGAGGAGATCTATCGCTTCCTGGATGTTCGAATTGCCGAACCAGACCAGGACACCATACCCTTGCATCTTAAACAAGGCTGGAACGGCCTGCTGCTGAAAATTGAGAACAATTTTGGAGGGTATGCTTTTTATGCACGCATTCTGGATCGTGCAAAAAGGATTCGATATAGTACGGAACCCCATAAATAATCTCCCTTTTGGGGAGACACGGAGGAGTAAAAAATAAGGGCTCTGATTTAGATTGGACAGAGCCCTTGATAGCAAGCACAGAAATGTAGAGGAATATGAGAGACCTCATACCCGCTGTAACGGGCATGGGGACACTCAGCTAAAATGACGGACACTCAAGTGCCTTTGGCATTGTATGTCTTCGTCTTGCTGTATAATTACCAGCCCTATTATATTTCTTGCTGTCACCACCGCCAAACAGGCGCATGGCATCAAATTCAAACAACAGCACCAGCTCATGGGTACCGCCGGTGGCACGCATCAGGTCGGTCAGCTGCAGGTCATAACTGTAAAACAACTTCATCCGGTTCAGGTCATCAAAGTCTATATTGATACCGACCATAGCAACGATGGCATCGTAGTCCATGAACTTGAATTCATCATTACGATACCAGATACCAAGATACAATGGATGCTTGTACATATTGATACCCAGCTGGTATGAACTCATACCGCCCTGGTATTGATAAATGAAACCTGGATTAAAGCGGAATCCTTTCTTTGTTGACTTGAACAGCCTGTTCGGTCCTTTGCCCTGCATATCCTGAACCATGACATCAAATGAAACAACATATTTTCTTGGTAACCTGGATACCTCTCCAAGGAAAGCTTCGTTGGGTTCGAAAATATGATGGACTGCCAGTCCCAGCGTTCCAACGAGCTCTTTATGCTTCCATGTATTGGCCACAAAACGCATCAGTGCACCTGCTCCAAAGTCCGGTATTACAACCGTTTCATCAGCAGGGTGTTCGAATGATGTTGGATAAATATTACCATATACCTCATCCAGCTGATCAGTAAATACAAATCGGCTCCAGTCGATCTTCTTCTGGATCACAGATGAGAGTATACCAAACTGTGTGACAATGCTGCTTGCAACAGGAACACGCACTGCAAGAGTAATACCAGCCATGTTACGCTTGATGATACCTTCTCCTTCGTTATCGGAATCGACAATCAACCCAATACCACCTGATCCCGGCGCTTCCCTGGCCGCTAAATCAGCATTGAAGTTGAAGGTCCTGAAATCAGCAGGTAACTTAACCCACTGCTTTCTGTAGGTAAACCTGGCTCTCATACCCTGTGCTAAACCCACATAAGACGGGTTGTAGTAAGTCGGATTAACTGTCCACATAGAATACTCAGGATCCTGTGCCATGGCAGGCATGGTCATCAGGAAGATCCCTAACATTGCGAACAGAATCTTTAGTTTGACTAGTTGTTTTGTCTGGCAGTAAATAGTTTTCATTTGATCTGGCTTAGTGATTTGTAATTTGGTTTAATGGTGTTATTGAATCAGTGTAACCGTTCCCTGCTGTATCTGTTGTAAACCTTCGGTATTACCTACGCTATTACCATCCCATACCGTACCATCACGGAATACAGCCTTGATCCTCCAGATGTAAACATCACACGGCATTTGCTTATTTCTGAATGTTCCATCCCAGCCTTCTACAGGTCGGCCGGCTTCATCCACCAATTCAGATGACCAAAGCCTGTTGCCCCAGGTGTCAAAGACTTCACAGATATAGATATCTAAGCCTCTTCCCTTAGGCTTAAAGAGTTTTACCTTATTATTGTTTCCTGTTGGTGCAAAGGCATTTGGTACATATAGTGCTTTGAACATGAATTCATAATCATGGTATGAAGTATCCATACAACCGTAATCATTCCATACAACCAGCTGGATAGAATACTCACCGTCTTGTTCATAAGTATGCATAACCGGCATTTCATTGCCCCAGGTGGTTGATCCATCACCCCAGTTCCATTCATAACCATCAGCACCAAGAGCATCCTCATCAGCCAGGACATCACCTTGCTGACCCTGGTAATTGGGAACGATATCAAACTGGCTCAATGGGTTAGGATGTACCTCCACATCTTTCTCTATCTTATGAAGACATCCTTTTTCATTGGCAACAACCAATTCAACAGTGTGCTCACCCAGGCGCTTATAGGTGTAATATGGATTCTTGATCTTGGATGTATCTGCAAAGTTCAGTGTATCACCGAAGTCCCATCTCCAGTATGCAATATTGCCTTCAACAGGGTCAGATTCATCCCAGAAGTGCACAGGGTCACCCAGACAGACACTTTCAAAGCTGAAGTCTGCCTCAGGAATAGCATTCACGTTAACAATATGCTTAATGGAGTCGGTACATCCATAAGTATTTCTTACTGTCAGCTGAACAACATATTCACCTGTTTCACTGTACTGGTAGGCAGGGTTTTCTTGTTGTGAAGTACTCTGCTGCCAGTCATCGCCAAACTCCCAGTTCCATGCCTTAATGTATCCCATTGGTGTTTCAGACTTATCAGTAAATACTGACCAGTCACCCAAACAAGCATCAGGACAAGCAAACTCAGGTATTGGCCTGGTCTTGACACGTACTATCTTCATAGAGGTATCCTTAAACTCAACATCATTGACATTGGCATGGACAACCAGTCTAACTTTGTGATTACGTGCTTCGGTAAACTTGTGAAGGATAACGTGGGCTTCTTGAGTATAAACTGTATCTGTTCCATCATCGAAGTCCCACTCATAGAGGTAAATATATTCATGCATGGTCGAGCTGTCGACGAAGGTAATAATGTTACCCTGGCAGCATAATGTGTCGCTTAAAGTAAAGTTACCTATGACACAAGGACCTCGCGTTACTTCTTTCATAATTGTATCTGTACAGCCATTGGCATTGGTGACAATAAGGCTGGCATTGTATGTACCCTGCTCTGCGTACAGGTGTACCATATCAGGAGTATTAGGTGCCTGTATGGTTACAGGGGCACTGCCATCACCAAAGTTCCACTTCCATGTCACAATAGATGCACCAGCACCTGAAGAAAGATCTGTAAAATAGAAGTTGCTGTCGCATTGTTCAACTGCAACGCTGAAATCAGGAACCGGAAGTGGATCCACAACTACCTGTTGGTATGTAGTTTCTACACAACCAAACCTGTCGGTGGCTTCCAGTGAAACAGTAAATGTTCCTGGAATTGGATAGGTATAGCTTGGACTTGCTGAAGTTGATTGGGCACTTGGGTTCATTGGATCACCAAAGTTCCAGAGATACTCGACAATGCTGTCATTAGCAGGAGAACTGATATATGCTCCGAACTCCATTGCTTCAGCAAGACAGGCATCGCTGCTGCTAAGTTCAACTTGCAGCCCTAATGGTACAAAAACTTCATGTTCTATGGTACCTGTACATCCACTCTCATCCTCAACCACAAGTGTGACAGTGAATGTGGTGTTCGTTTGTGAGAACACATAGACCGGATTAGGATCAGATGAGTAATGGCCTGGCTCGAAAGTCCACAACCATGATGTGATTTCACCAAGATTGGCAAAGGATGAATCCGTAAAGTAAACCAGTCCGTTTTCACAAGGATTCACTTCATAAGTGAAGCCCGCAACAGGTGCCGGTATGATGTCAAGAGCCATATCAAGGGAGTCCTGACAGCCGCTGGCTGAAGTAACAATCAGCTTAACGTTGTAGGTTCCGGCTAGCTGGTAATCATGCTCAGGATTCTGCACAGTTGAGTTATTGGCCGTTCCAGAAGCCGGATCACCGAAGTCCCAGTACCATGAACTAATAGGTTCACCATTGATGGTTGAATTATCATAGAAGTTTGTGATATCTTCAACACATGTGGATTCATATGTGAAATTTGCTGATGGTATGGCTGTAATCTCCACAGGGTGCATTACCGCACTGGAACATCCATTGGTGTCTGTAACTGTCAACACCACATCATAATAACCGATGAGGTCGTATACGTGCTCAGGGTTCATGACGCTAGATGTTGGAGTACCATCACCGAAGTCCCATGTGAAAGATGTAATTGCACCTATATCAGTAATTGTCTCATCTATATAGAAGTAGGTAGTCGTCAGGTGGCAATGACCATCATGTGTGTAGTCTACCGGTGCCGGTGGACTAACCTCAACGGTTTGAACGATTGTATCACCACAACCTTCTGCGTTGAACACGATCAGGGTCACATTATAAGTACCTGAAGCACTGAATAAGTGTTCCGGGTTCTGTGTTGTAGACTGGTTCTGGATTCCCGTCGATGGGTCACCGAAGTTCCAGTCCCAGCTAATAACATACCCACCACCGTTCTGTTGTGATAAGTCATAGAATTGTACTGGTAATTCTGAACACTGACCTTCATTTTCAAAATCAGCAATAGGAGCAAGATCAATGTTAACAGTTTGTTCAGTATAGTTCTGACAGTTATCTGAAGTAGTTACCGTTAATGTTACCTGGTAAGTACCAGAAAAAGTAAATAAGTGTGAGATATCAGGGTTGCCCGGGAAATAGATGGTTGTATCTGTTCCATCACCGAAGTCCCAATAATAGCTTGTGATATAAC
The DNA here is from genome assembly GCA_963753055.1 of uncultured Bacteroidales bacterium. Taxonomy (GTDB): domain Bacteria; phylum Bacteroidota; class Bacteroidia; order Bacteroidales; family B18-G4; genus JAUWGC01. The sequence continues at coordinate 407,441 of CAVWAP010000009.1, forward strand.
CCGATGTCGTTGTTGAATTATCATCGAAGAATACCGGTGCCCCCATACAATTATGTGATGGAGCCGCAAATAAAGCTTCTGGCAGTGGTGTAATGGTTACATCATGTGAGATTGAGCTTTCACATCCGTTGATATCAGCAATTGTTAATGTAACTGTATATGTTGCAGCTGTTTGATACATATGTGTCGGATTAGGCACGTACGCTGTAGATCCGTCGCCAAAGTCCCATTCCCATGTTGCTATACTGGCAATATTCACTACTGAAGAGTCAGGATAGAACTGGGTCAGTATATCTTCACAATTAGCCTCGTAAACAAAATCAACCGGAGGTGAAGTATAGACATAAACAGGCTTTACAATGGTATCATAACAGTTATTTGTATTTTCAACGATCAGCAATACATAGTATGTGCTGTCACCATAAGCATAAGTATGCTGTGGATCCTGGCTGTTTGAAGTATTTGACAAGCCTGATCCCGGATCACCGAAGTCCCAGTACCAGTTTGTCAATGCTCCTGATCCACCAGGAAGAGAAATATCTGTAAAATCAACCGGGTTACCTTCACAGCTTGCACTGGAATTGAAATCAGCTGCAGGCTCTTCCAGAATAATCACATTCCTGGTAAAAGAGTGCATACAGCTATCTGTACTGAATACAGTAAGTGTAACACCATAGGTTCCCGCTTGTCCAAAATGATGCGATATGTTTGGATTCTGTGGGAACTGGATCATCTGTGGTGGTGTACCGTCATCGAAATCCCATATCCAGGCTTCAATAATACCATGATTGGCAATTGAGAAGTCCTGGAAGTATACGTCATCTGATGCACACATACTGCCATAGGTATTAAAATTAGACACCGGAAGTTCGTATACTTCAATCTGCTCCATAGCTGTATTATCACAGCCGTTGGTATCTGTAACCGTCAGGTTCACATCATAAATGCCTGGTATACCATAAGTATGTACCGGATTCATCAATGATGATGTGTTACCATCACCGAAGTCCCAATCGTAGCTTGTAATCACTGCTGCATTCGTTACAGTCAGGTTAACAAAGAACTGCGTTGGTGTAAGATGACATGCAGGATTGGAGTAGAAGTCCACTCCCGGGGTTTCATGAACATTAACCTCACGGGAGATGGTGTCTGTACAGTAATTGCCGTTAGTAACAATCTGTGTTACTGTATAGGTACCAGGTGTGCTAAAGATATGTACCGGATGTTGCAAATAAGAATTATTATTGGCTCCTGAAGCAGGGTCACCGAAATCCCAGTACCATCCAATAATTGGTCCCCCTCCATTAGCAAGTGATTGATCCCAGAAGTTGATGTAAACATCCTCACAGGAGTTCTCACTGAAGAAGTCAGCCAGCGGATTCTGGATTATGTGAATATTCCTCATCATAAGAGCCTCGCAATCATTGCTGGTAACCACCTTCAGTGTCACCATGAAGTTTCCGCCGTTTTGATATGTATGATTAGCATTTGGCGGATTTGGATAATGAATGGTATCGTTTGGTGTATTGTCACCCCAGATCCAGATCCATTGGCTGATGTATCCTGTTGATGTAGATGACAGGTCATTAAAGTATACAGGCACTTCAGCACATTGGTTATCTGCATAGGTGAAGTTTACATTTGGCTCAGGTGATACATAGATCGGTTTTACGATATAATGTTCACAGCCATGGATATCATACACTACCAGTGTCACATTGTATACACCAGATGATAAGTATGAGTGTGATGGATTCTGCAGGGTTGAATAATTACTCATACCGGATACTGGTTCACCAAAGTTCCATGACCATGAGGTGATACCACCCAATGGTAATGACATATCTGTGAAAAATGTTTCGTTGAATGCACATGCCGTATCTGCATAGAAGTCAGGCATTGGCAATGGGTGTACGTAACAAGGCTTCATGATCTGTGAAACACATCCGTCTGAAGAAGTGACGGTCAGGACAACATTAAACCATCCCGGTGCGGTAAAGAAATGCAATGGGTTGGTAGCTGTGGATGTCGTACCGTCATCAAAGTCCCAATGCCATCCTGATATGGTAGAACCAGCTGCGTATGACAAGTCATTAAACTGTGTACCACCATTGACACATGCTGTATCCACCACGAAATCGGCTATAGGCTTGTTGAGGGTCACCAGGTGTTCCATGGTATCCAGGCATCCATGCGAGTTGGTGATAATCAACTGTACATTGAAAGTATCCGCTCCATAGAAAACATGCATGGGGTTCTGCAGGTTGGAGTTGTTGGCCCATCCTGAAGCCGGGTCTCCAAAGTTCCATGACCAGGCTATAATGTTGCCGCCGACGGCAAAGGATCCATCGGTAAAGTGCACCGTGTCGCAATGGGTAATTACATGCGTGAACTCGGCCAGTGGCCTGGGATTCACCCATACCTGCTTGATGATATTGTTGGAACATCCGTTGGTATCATGTACCGTAAGCACTACATTATACAATCCCGGTGAATCATACTTATGTACAGGATGCCTGTCGGTACTGCTGTTACCGTCGCCAAGATCCCAATACCATGAGTTGATAATATTTACACCTATGGAATAAGACAAATCTGTAAAATACGTACTGTCACCGGCACAGTTAGGCTCTGCATAATCAAAGTCGGCAACAGGCAGGTCGTTGACATCCATTGTCCTGGTAATGTCATCCATGCATCCATTTGCTGTTGTTACCGTCAGGTTGACGAAGTAAGTACCAGGTGTAGTATAAGCATGTGACGGATGCTGGGCGATTGAGTTAAAGCCATCGCCGAAATCCCAGAACCAATTGGTAATGGTATCATTGATCACGCTTGAGATATCAATAAAGTTGGTTGGTGTTCCAATGCAAACCGAATCAGCACTGAAAGCAGCTACCGGACCTGGTACGATCTCGACAGGCATGGTGATTATATTGGTACATCCTCTGCCATTGACAATGGTCAGGGATACCTGATAAAGGCCTGAGGATGTGAACTGGTGCAAGGGGTGTTGCAAAGTAGAATAGTTCAAAGCTCCGGAAGCCGGGTCACCAAAGTCCCAGCTCCATGAAATTATGCTTGACCCGGAACCACTTGAAAGGTCGGTAAAGTGGGTCGGGTTGTTCTCGCAAATCTGTGTATAATCAAACAGCGGAACAGGCAATGGATGGGCAACCACTATCTTGGTTACATCATCCATACATCTGTTGGAGTCAACAACCGTCAGGGTAACCATGTATGACCCGGACGTGGTAAATACGTGGGTCACTGAATCACGGTGTGTACCGTAAGACAGGCTTGTACCATCACCGAAGTCCCAGATCCAGGCCGCTATGGGCGCAGATGACAATGTTGTCATGTCATAAAACACTGCAGTATCGTTATGGCAGACATTGCCATAACTGTAATTGGCCGTTGGAGGATCATTGATCACAACCTGCCTGAACAATGTATCCTGGCACAAGGTTGTGTTGGTTACGATGAGCATGACATTGTAAATGCCAGCTGTGCTGAATAAATGAAATGGATTCTGTTGTGTTGAGTTATTGTTGGCACCCGAGGCAGGGTCATCAAAGTCCCAGTACCAGTCTATGATCTGGCCAGTCGAAGTGTAGGAGAGATCATAGAAATAGGTGGTCTGCCCCACACACGCTGTGTCATAACTGAAGTTGGCCACGGGCTGCGGGTGGATGAGCAAGGATTTGGTGATCTCATCGACACAGCCATTGGAATTGGTCACCGTAAGCTTGACGTGATAAATTCCACCTGCACCGAAAATATGGGCAGGGTTCTGCAGTGTTGAGTTGAAACCGTCGTCAAAATCCCAGAACCATGCAACGATACTGTCGGCATTAGGTGCCGTAAGGTCATAGAAATGAACCGTATCGTTCACACAGGTTGGAAAATCATAATTGAAGTCAGGATCAGGCAGGGAGTCGACTACAACGGGAACGATGGTGTCATCCACACATCCATTGCTGTTAACTACCCTGAGAAGCACATCGTATGTGCCCGTTCCCGGGAAAATATGGGATGGGCTTTGTTGGTTGGATGTATATCCATCATCAAAATCCCAGAACCAGCTTACGATGGATGCCGCATTGGGCAGTGAAAAGTCAGTGAATTGTGTCGGGTCGCTTTCGCAAACAGTGGTAGCATCAAAAATGGCTTCTGGCAGTTCATATACCGGTATGGGATAGATAATTGTATCGAAACATCCCAGGTTATTGGATACAATCAGGGTCACATTAAATATTCCGGCAGTTGTGTAAGTATGTACCGGGTTCTGGAGCACGGAGGTAGCTCCGTCTCCGAAATCCCAGTACCAACTATTGATAAAGCCATGTGCAGTATGTGATTGATCATGGAAATGTACAATTTCACCGCGGCAGACGGTGTCGGCACTAAAATCGGCTATTGGCCGCAGGATAACAAAAATTTCCCTTGAATATGTATGCTCACAACCATTGCTGTTGGTCACCGTGAGTGTAACCATGTATGGTCCTGCAGCGGGGTACATATGCGAGGGATGCTGCAATGTGGAAGTGTTGCCATCTCCAAAATCCCAGAACCATGCTGTAATGCTGGGAGCTGATGGCACAGAAAGGTCGGTGAAATAGGTCATATTATTCACGCAGGAGGTGGAATCCCCGAAGAAGGCCACCGGTAGTGAATACACAATGACATTCTTGTTGGTCGCCTCTTCGCAACCACTGGTATCTTTCACGTTCAGGTATACATTGTATACCCCCGGCAATGCATAAGTGTGTGTCGGGCTGTGCTGTGTAGATGTGTTTCCATCACCAAAGTCCCAGAAGACAGAATCGATCTGCGACCAGAAATTGGAAACTGCATAGCTGAAGTGTGTTTCCTCTCCAATACAGACTGAATCTGCAAAAATGTCAAGTCCAAGTTGTGGATTGACATAAACATTCTTCCACGCTGTATCAAGGCAGCCGTTTATATTCTGAACAATCAGGGTTACCGTATAGGTAGTGTCAAGTATGGTGTAAAAATGGCTTGGATTCCTTAGTATTGAGGAATTACCATCCCCAAAATCCCAGTGCCAGCTGAAGATGGAATCACCATTAGGTATTGACTCGTCGGTAAAGTGTACAAAGTTACTGGCGCAAGGGTTATTATAAGTGAAGTTGGCTATTGGTGAAGGGTGAACGGTCACATCAACACTGTCCAATGCCAGACAGCCGCGTGCGTCGGTAATCTGTAAATAGTATCTTGTAGAGGCTATTGGTGTTGCCACCGGATTCTGCGCAAATGGATCACTGAGGCTTGCAACCGGCCACCAGCTGTATGAATATGGCGGTGTGCCACCCAGAGGTGAAGAACTCAACTGGGTCGTGAAGCCTGAGCAGATCTCCGTAGGATTGGCATAGGCCTGGACCTCCATATAGGGGTTCTCATGTATGGTGAGGGATGCTACCTCAACACAGTCAAGGCTGTCCGTCACCGTAATGGTATATACACCTGGCCCCAGGTTGGCAATGGAGTCTGTTGTGGCTACAATGGGACCACCCCAGAGGTAGCTGTAGGATGGTGTGCCACCGGTGACCTCAACCTTGGCCCAGCCATTTGAAATGCCGTAGCACACAGTATCAGAATAAGTTAGTGTGAGGATGAGGCCGGTATCCGGTTGATGTACCTCAATGGTATCGCGGACAATATTGTTGTATATGTCTGCAACAGTAACCGCATATAATCCTGCAATAATGTTAAAAATGGTGTCGGTAGTCCCTATGACAGTGGGGTTAGGGACCCTGGTCCATTCATAGGTATAGGGTGCGGTGCCGCCTGCGACCGTGGCTGCAGCCCAGCCTGTGGCTTCGCCGTAACAGTCAACATCACCTGCAGTGAGCAGCAGGATCAGTGAATCCGGCTCGCTGAGGATCACGGTGGCAAATGTAGTACAGCCATTGGCATCGGTGACCGTGTCAGTATAGGTTCCTGCTCCCACGGTGATCGGGTTGCCAAACATACCGTTTGACCAGCTATGGTTATATGGAGGAGTGCCGCCAATAACGTTGGCTGTGATCTGTCCATCAAGGCAACCATGGCATGTTGGTGGTACGGTAGTAAAACTATTGATCTGAAGCAATGCCGGCTCCACGACTTCAATCACTACGATGGAAGATTCGCAGCCGAGGCTGTCGCGAACCACCACATTGTAGAACCCCGGCCCCAGGTTGGGGAAGAAGCCTATGGTCTGCCAGGTGAACCCACCATCGATGGAAATTTCATAGAAACCGGGAGCAGCTCCACCAGCAGCGTTCATCACAGTGATCGTTCCGTCATTATAACCAAAACAGGTCACGTCCGTGTGCAGGGTATCGAAAGTGATCTCCGGTGGTGAAATAATGTCAATCGGGATTGTTGAAATAACACAATTGTGCTGGTCTATTACATCCACTGTATATGTTCCATTAGCCAGTCCGGTGAAGAAGCCTGTGGTATTGACTACAGAATCAGGCATCAGCACAAAGGTGTAAGGAGGAATGCCTCCGGAGGCCCAAACAGTTATGGTGCCTTCATCCAGGCCGAAACACGAATTGTTGGTGCTCTGTATAGAGTCGATGTACATCTCCGGGGGGTTGATGATGAAGAAAGGCCCGGCGGTGTCGGGCGGACAGTCATTGGAATCACGAACCACTGTATAATAGTTACCTTCCGACAGGTTCTGGAAGAGACCACTGATGTTTGTTACCGGTGCACCAGCAATCGAATCAGCGTAAAGGTCGTAGATCAGTCCTGTACCACCACTGGCATAGACGATGATCTGCCCGTCATTGTCATCATGACAGGTTATATGGTCAACATGTACGGAATCGATCTTTATGGGATCGGGTTCTAAGATCCATATCGTATCGGTAAGGATGTCACAAACAGTATCGTTAACCCTTACGAAATAAGGACCGGCACTCAGGCCACCGAAGAAACCTGTGATGTTGGTAATATTGGGTGGCAGCAGGGTATAATAAAGCGTATCAGTGCTTCCTGTGGCCAGCACAGTGATGGTACCGTCATTATAACCAAAACAGGATACATCGGTCTTGGTGTAAGCGACGGTGAAATTGTGTACATAAACCCATTTGCTTATGGTACTGTCGCAGCCAAACTCATTGGTGGCTGTAAGGGTTACCAGGAAGGTATCCGGTGTAGCGTAAATGTGGGACGGATTGGGTATGCCCGTCACGATCGTGCCATCACCAAAATCCCAGACCCAGTTGATGATAGCTATGCCCGGATCAGGATCATAGGTTGAATCATCATAGGCATAAGACAGGTCGAAGAAATATGATGGGTCACCAAAACAGGGGATGGTGTTATCAAAATCAGCATGGGTCCCCGTAATGGTGACCTGCTTGGTAGTGTCGGTACAACCACATCGTGTGTTACAGGCCAATAAGGTAACATCATATGTTCCCGGGACCGTATAGGTGTGGCTCGGATGCACTGCATGGGAAATAGGCGAACCATCACCAAAGTCCCAGGTATAAGTTGTTGTCGAATCACAGCTTGATGCATATCCGTTCTGAGATGTATTAATGAATTGTACTGGTTCATTGACACAGGTGCCTGAATCAACTTCAAAGTCAGCAATCGGTGCAAGGTATACACGTACATTAGGATATTCCATGACCGCTGTTTGACAGGTATTGGTTGCTGTAACTGATACGGTAAAATAATCTAGCCCGTAATCACAGTGTGAAGTATAGTAAATGTGTGTTATGGTATCATTGATAAATGGCTGGTTATAATTCCAGGTTATTGTCGGTGTTCCATCACCAAAGTCCCAGGTATAGGTCGTACCAGGTGTGTTCATGTGATAGTTCTCCAACCTCATGATCATTTCAAACGGCGCACAGCCGGTGTTTGGTCCGAGTGCACTTAAACCCACGTTCGGGTTAGCCTGGTTGGCAACAAGGTAAGTTGTATCTCCAGCACATCCGTTTGTACCATAGGCGATGAAGTTAAGGAAGAAGACTCCCAGTGAGTCATATATATGAGTAATTGGGAAGTCAGCCGGGTTGATGCCGTGGGTGCTTGTACCATCACCCCAATAAATGGCCATACTGTCGATACAGGCCATGTTAGCCGTTGTATTGTTTACGGTAAGTGTATCTTCAGGATGATCCGGATCCGGATCATTATGACAATTACTGAAATTATATCCTGAGACATCATATAAAGAAGGTTGAGGTATTCTCTTAACCGTAACAGCACGACTTCTATTAGCGTTACAGCCATTGATGTCTGTTACCGTCAACGTAACAATATAACTCGTTAAATTGTCGCAGGTAGCATTATTTCTTGCATTGAATGTATGCATAATCAGTGGATCTGTTTCTGTGACAATTGTTCCATCTCCAAAATCCCAGGTATACTCAAGTCCTGTACCCGTTGAACTTGTAGCATCAAATTGGATGGGAACGTTCGAACACTGATTAGTCGGACTGAATGTGAATGCAGCCGTTGGAGCTGCATAGACAAGCACAGGTTTTAACGCAGCTAATGAACACCCCGACACATCATAAACTGTCAGGACAACCCAATACACACCGGTAGTGGCATAATTATGTATTGGATTTGTGGCGGTGGAAGTATTTCCATCACCAAAATCCCATTCATATGAATCAATCGTTCCTCCAGGCAGTGCAGCTGAATTGTTGGTAAACTGAACCTGCAGTGGAGAGGTACATGAAACTGTGGCGGCAAAATCGGCTACTACCGGGCATTGGGCTCTCGCCGTCCCGGTATGACTTATCAGCCATGAAGTGGCCATCAGAAAAACAATAATTGCTTTTAGAAAGGGTACAGTCGGTCTCATAGGCTTTCGATAGTTAAATTTGGTCTTGATCAGAAATGGTAGTATCCGTTCGGGGAAATAACATTCCCTGAAAGGATGTCCCTTCAAAAACGCAATAAATAAGAGGATCTCGGGTCTATAAACCGGGAAGGATTGTTGAAAGTGCTTGCCAGAAAATGCTCAGGTTTTCTCCTGAGTTCAATAATCTTTTACGCTAATTAATACTGTAAGTTGCCAAAAGGTAACCCTATTTTTAGGTAAAAATACCTGCTTTGTCGGTTTTTCTTACAGCGGTCAATTTACGAAATTATCAAGGCCTTGTCAAGACCTCTTAATTTAACATTTATTAACATTTGATTTAGAGTGTGTTAAGGACTTTGGCATGGTGATTGCTTTTTATAAACTAAATGTGTATCTCGGAAATTAACGTTCATTAAAACTATGCATCTAACTACAGCTATAACTACTAGCTCATTGATGTACATCGTTCTTTAATTTTTGGTGTTTATTATCCCGTACAATTATAATTTCATGAGATTAAACATTTTGGTTAATAAATAAATCGGTTGTTAGAAGGCCCGCCGGATGGCGGGCCTTCGTTTTTTCTTGAAACAATACCCGTTCATAATTGTTTATTCATGTACCATGTTCAATGTTCCATGTTCCATGTTCCAATTATTTAGAATATTTACCATTTCAATATTGATAATCATCTCTATACATTCTGCTGGACAAGAGATATCCAATAATGATAAAAATACCAAAAATATGGAAACAAAGGTTGTAAAGAGTGATGAGGACTGGAAAAAAGTACTTACAGATGTTCAATATAATGTCTTGCGCGAAGCAGGAACGGAGGCTCCCTTTTCAGGAGAATTCTACCTTCATAAAGAAAAAGGAGACTACCATTGTGCGGCCTGTGGCAACAAATTATTCACCTCCGAAACCAAGTATGCTTCAGGTTGTGGCTGGCCAAGCTTTTACAAGGCCTTTGACGAAGGTGGCGTGGTTGAAAAGCTGGATAAGAGCCATGGCATGGTAAGGACAGAAATCAGATGTGCCAAATGCGATGGTCACCTCGGACATGTTTTCAATGATGGGCCAGAACCTACCGGTTTAAGATATTGCATCAACTCCGCTGCCCTCAAGTTTAAGCCTTTGGATGAAAAAAATAAGGATTAGCATCATTGAATTTACTAACTTTGCAGCTCCCCAATATTAATACTCCATAAGGCATAGTAGCTTGCTTTACTAAGAATTGCATGAAAAAAATAAAGCTAAACCTTCGAAACACCCTGCCGATCATTATATCCCTGGCACTTATTATTGGAATATACCTGGGCTATAAACTGGCACCAATATCAACCTACCAGCATAATTTCCTGAATTTCCGGAATGATCAGTATAATAAGGTTACCGAGATCATTAATTATATTGAACAGGATTATGTGGACTCAGTATCCAGGGATCAATTGACAGATGATGCGATTGCCGGGATACTCGAACAACTTGACCCTCACTCTCAATATATCCCTGCAAGCACCTTCGATGAGGTAAATGAGCACCTTCTGGGTAACTTTGAAGGTATCGGGGTTCAATTCCGCATAGAAGAAGATACCATCCTGGTGATAATCCCTATTGAAGGTGGTCCTTCGGAAAAGGTTGGGATTCTTGCAGGTGACCGGATTGTTGAAATCAATGATTCCTTGGTTGCCGGAGTCGGATTCAGCAGTGATGATGCCATGAAGCTACTTAAAGGGCGAAGGGGAACGGAAGTGAACGTAAGTGTGTTCCGCCGTGGGCTTCCAGAGCTGATTGATTTTACAATCATACGTGATGTTATTCCAACATACAGCGTAGATATCGCATATATGGTTAATGACAGCATAGGATACATCAAGCTAAACAAGTTTGCTGCAACGACCTATAAAGAATTTGTCCATGCCCTGGATCAATTGTTGGGAAAGGGTATGGAGAAGCTGATATTTGATTTGCGAGGCAATGCGGGCGGCTATCTAAAATCCTCTATTCAGATTTCTGATGACTTCCTCAAAGCCGAAAAACTGATCGTTTATACAGAAGGGAATAACAGGCCCAGGGATTACTCCTATGCGACAAAGAAGGGGATGTTTGAAAATTATGACCTGGTCATCCTGATAGATGAAGGGTCAGCCTCAGCAAGCGAGATCATTGCCGGTGCCGTACAGGATAATGACAGGGGAACCATCATTGGCCGTCGTTCATTTGGTAAAGGCCTTGTCCAGGAGCAACTGAACCTGCCCGACAGGTCTGCCATCCGGCTTACAGTTGCCAGGTACTATACACCTACAGGCCGGAGCATCCAACGTTCATATGAAAATGGCAATGAAGAATATTATACCGAATTCTATGAGCGTTATATAAATGGTGAGATATCTAATGCCGACAGCATCCATTTTGACGACTCCCTGAAATACATAACTCCCGGAGGCAAAACAGTTTACGGAGGAGGTGGTATCATGCCAGATATCTATATCCCGGTAAGGATGGATGATGAAGCAAAATATTACAATAAATTGGTCAGGAAAGGCCTGATTTTTAGATTTGCCTTCAAATATGCTGACTCCAGGCGGCAAAATTTGAAAGAATTCCAGACTCCCCAGGAATTCAAAGCTGATTTTATTGTTTCAAATAGTCTATACAATGATTTCGTGGCTTTTGCCGATGATCATGGTGTACCTTTCGATCCTAAAACAAGTGATTATTTTTCAAATAAGATCAAGGTCCTGCTAAAAGCCTACATAGCCCGTAATTTGTTTGATGATGAAGGCTTCTATCCCATCTACCATATTACTGACGAAACGTTCCTTAAAGCAATGGAAGTTCTTTCAGAAGACAAATGAAAGATGTTCCATGTACAATGTTCAATGTTCCATGTGCCATGTGCCAGGGAAATGGAACTTGATTTAAGTATTAACCCAAATTCAAATTAAAATGTCCATTACATTACCTGAATTGCCTTATGCAATGGATGCGCTGGAGCCATATATCTCTCAGCGCAGCATCGAATTTCATTATGGTAAACATCATAATGCTTATGTGACCAACCTGAATAAACTGGTTCCTGGTACCGAATTTGAAAATGCCAGCCTGGAAGATATTATCAAAAAAGCAGAAGGTGGTATATTTAATAACGGTGCACAGGTCTGGAACCATACTTTTTACTGGAATTGCCTGAAGCCAGGTGGGGGCGGTGAGCCCTCCGGAAAGCTGTTAGAAGCCATTAACGACAGCTTTGATTCATTTGATTCTTTCAAAGAAAAGTTCTCAACCGCTGCAGCAACATTATTTGGCTCCGGCTGGGCCTGGCTCGTTCAAAATGCTTACGGCGACCTGGAAATCATTAAGGAAAGCAATGCCGGCAACCCATTGCGCAATGGCTTGACTCCACTGTTAACCTGCGATGTCTGGGAGCATGCCTATTACCTTGACAAACAGAATAGACGGCCGGATTATATTGCTGATTTCTGGAATCTTGTGGATTGGGATGCAGTAGAAAATAGATTAGGGTAATTAGTAGTTAGTACTCACTACTCCACCGTTACTGATTTCGCCAGGTTCCTTGGCTGGTCCACGTTACAACCCCTCAGGACAGCAATGTGATAAGATAGAAGCTGAAGTGGAATAGTAGCCAGTAAAGGTACCAGCAACTCTTCCGTTTCCGGTATTTCGATCGTATAATCAGCTACTTCTTTTACCATGGTATCTCCAGTAGTGGTGATGGCAATAATTTTCCCCTTTCGAGCTTTAACCTCCTGGATATTACTCAATACCTTCTCATACATACCCTTCCTGGTAGCAATAAATACTACGGGCATAGCTTCATCGATAAGTGCAATAGGACCGTGTTTCATTTCAGCAGCTGGATAACCTTCGGCATGAATATATGATATCTCCTTGAGTTTCAATGCCCCTTCCAGGGCCACAGGGAAATTATATCCCCTGCCCAGGTACAGGAAGTTCCGGACATCCTTGTACTTTTCTGCAATCACCTTTACCTGCTCATCAACTTTAAGGGTTTCCCTTACCTTCTTTGGGATGCTTTCCAGCTCTGTTATCAAAGAATAGAATCTTGACGTAGAGATGGTCCCCTTGATCTTTGCCAGGCGCAATGCCATCATTACCAGTACAGTAACCTGGGCGGTGAATGCTTTTGTAGAAGCCACACCTATTTCTGGCCCCGCGTGGGTATATGAACCTGCATGTGTCATCCTGGCGATGGATGAGCCAACCACATTACATATTCCCAGTATAGTGGCACCCTTTGATTTAGCAAGTTCGATGGCCGCAAGCGTATCTGCTGTTTCGCCGGACTGGGAAATGGCGATAACCACATCATTCTCATAAAGGATGGGATTACGGTACCTGAATTCAGAAGCATACTCCACCTCAACCGGGATCCGGGCAAGGTTTTCAATAAGATATTCACCAACAAGCGCTGCATGCCACGACGTTCCACAGGCCACGATAATGATGCGCTTGGCATTGATCAGTTTCTGTTCATAATCGATGATCCCACCCAGCATGACATGGCCTTTCTTGGCATTAAGCCTGCCCCGGAAGCTATCGCGGATGGAACGTGGTTGTTCAAAGATCTCTTTCATCATAAAATGATCAAAGCCGCTTTTTTCCAATGCGTTAAGGCTTAACTGGAGTTTCTGAATATAGGGTGTTTTTTCCTTGTTCTTGATGGTTAAAATCTTCAAATCCTTGCCACGTTGAACAACCGCCAGCTCCTCGTCATCAAGGTAGACAACATTTTTTGTATACTCAATGATAGGGGTGGCATCTGAGGCAAGGAAGAACTCATCTACTCCAATACCAATGACCAGTGGGCTTCCTTTTCGGGCTGCTACAAGCATATCGGGGTGCTCTTTTGAAAGAACAACTATTGCATATGCACCAATAACTTGATTCAGAGCTATTCGAACAGCCTCAACCAACTCAACCCCCTCATTGGTTTGAATGTCTTCAATCAAATTGATCAGTACCTCCGTGTCAGTATCACTTTGAAATTCATGTCCCCTTTTCATCAATTCTTCTTTCAGGGTAAGGTAATTTTCAATGATACCATTATGAATAATGGCCAGCCCCCTGGATTCAGAATAATGTGGATGTGCATTGATATCGTTCGGCTCACCGTGTGTGGCCCATCGTGTGTGTGCAATTCCGATGTTACCTATGATCTTCTCGTTGGCAACATGCTTTTCAAGGTCGGATACTTTACCCTTGCACTTATGAACTTGAATTGCTCCGTCCAGCACGGCAATACCGGCACTGTCATAACCCCTGTATTCCAGCCTGTACAAGCCATTGATCAGAATTGGATAAGCTTCTCTACTTCCTATATAACCAACTATTCCACACATGATGCTATTTGATTAATTAATAATTAAACAAAGATACAACTACTTTTTTCATACTATTCTGTGAGAAGGGTATATTAACTTTATTCGACCGGGGTATAGGTGATATTTAATTTGAGTCTTTTTGAAAAAGGTAAAGGGGGAAGAGGCATGGGTCCGATTACAACTTGCCGGTTTGGGACCAGGCTGGCACTTGCCACCAATAAATGTAATCCATAATCTTCTGTATCTTCCTCGAGTAATGATTGGATATACCGTGTAATCCTGAATACAACCTGGCTATTTGTGGTATCATAATATCCACCATAATAAAACTGAAATTGATCTGGCAGGATAACATTTTTCCCTTCTTCATTAATACCGACCACAACCAGCCTGTTCGGTGATGGAAACTCTTCGGAAGGCATCACATCGTTGATAACAAACTTAGCTTCATTAACTGCAACTCTTCCATTAGCTACAAGTTTCTTGATATACGGAAATTTGATCAATACTTTCACACCCGCCATAGCCTGTAGATATAGCTGTTCATCACCAAGGGATGTATTTCCGTTAAGGACCTGGTCTTTAAAATCAGGGTTGGCATCCTGGTAATCATAATGATTATAATTCATGAAACGGGCACAATTATCATTGATAATAAACCCAAACTTCAAAGAATCCTGTTCACTGTTACTGTAATAAATTGTCATGTTGGAGGCTGCAGACATAAGATCGAAAGATAAAATCGATCCGGTGGAAGCAGGCTCCTCCGGGACAAGGGCAAACCCTTTAAAAAATTCCAGCCAGTTTTCGTTATCCAGCATGGCTGAAGCAGGTGCATTCAGGATCATATTTCCAAAATCCTCTGACAGCCTGATCCTTAATTGTGCAGGAACGGTATCTTCTCCAACCACAACAGGTGTGGTGGGCCTGGGATCGAAAGAATAGTTGGCCAGCTCTGTCCCATCATGAGCAATGCTTCGATGGGAGTAATAAACAGAATCCACATACATGGATTCTGCTAACTGGAAAACTTTGATCTGTAATGTAGAATTGGTATCACCATAATATGCATAATAATCCAGGGCCAGGACAATTGAATCCAAAACCGGGCTGTCACCAAAATCATAACCATTCTCTGATAATCTTACATGGGTATACATAGTTGCGGCAGTCTTACCAAAAACCGGATCATAGTAGCTGCCCAGCAGGTTTATTTGTGTTTCATCTGTCTTAATTGAATCTTCCAGGATGGAATAAGCTTGAATACTTGTCGTATCATAGTAAAGTACGTTAACGACATCTTCGTCTGGCCTGAGGCCAATACCTACTTCATCAGCTTCTTCCTTGCATGAATGGAAAATAATAACTGAACCGAGGGTCAAAAAAAGAACCAATCTGAAAGTAACATCGATGATCTTCAAGACAGCTTAATTTGATTGTTGTAAAATAATTTGATTATTGGTGCTTTCAGGTTATTCCTCATCCAGAATCTCATCGTAAAATGATGAGTAGGCGTCAATATAGGTCTCCATTGACTGGAAGGGCAGCATCGGCTTTCCTGAATCCTTGACGAAACTTTCCAACTCCTCATTGATCTTTTCACTGCCTAAAATTAATGCATCTGAATGTTCAATCGCTGATTTGGTAAGATTAACGAAGCTCGGTGATTTATAGTATGCCAGGTCTTTATTCGTAATTCCATCAATTTTAACCTTGTTTCCAAATTCTTTATTGAGCAAGGGCTCAAATTCATCATCATAGATAGAGTAGACAACTTTGGCGTCTGCAAACAATGGATTATCCTTATAAGCTTTCTTGATATAT
This sequence comes from uncultured Bacteroidales bacterium, assembly GCA_963753055.1. Lineage (GTDB taxonomy): Bacteria > Bacteroidota > Bacteroidia > Bacteroidales > B18-G4 > JAUWGC01. The sequence goes on from CAVWAP010000009.1 coordinate 423,479, forward strand.
AATGGAACAAGGTTGGTCATCCATCCATGGCAATGAATAATATCAGGACTCCAACCCAGCTTTTTGACAGTTTCTAACACCCCACGGCAAAAGAAAATTGAGCGCTCATCATTATCTTCAAAGAATGCACCATTCTTGTCAGCCATTTGGTATTTCCTATGGAAATAATCTTCGTTGTCAATAAAATAGATCTGCATACGAGCCTGTTGAATGCTGGCCACCTTAATGATTAAGGGATGGTCTGCATCATTAATGATCAGGTTCATGCCTGATAAGCGAATAACCTCATGCAGTTGATTTCTTCTTTCATTAACATTACCATACCTTGGCATGAACGTCCTGATCTCACGTCCCCTCTCCTGAATTCCCTGTGGAAGATACCGACATATGTTAGCCATGTGAGTTTCCTCAAGATATGGCATGATCTCTTGAGTAATGAATAATACCCGTACTTTTTCCATACTTGCCTGTTCAAAGTGAAATAAAATGCAAAGTTAGTTAAAAACCAGCAATTATTCAATAAATACCAGACTATCCTCTAACAAACAAAGCTTTTATGATATGGTTGGCCATTTTGGGATTCTCTTTCAGCCTGCGAGTGGAGTAAGCAAACCATTGCTTTCCAAATGGAACATAGATTCTCATAACATGTCCATTACTTACAATAGATTTGCGTAAATCAGGGGTGACACCATACAGCATCTGAAATTCATACATGTGCTTCGGCACATTGTAATGCTCTATCAGATGGTAAGCACCATTAACCAGAAATTTATCATGGGTTGCAATCCCGGCGTAAATCTTATGCTGGAACATATACTCAAGGTCTTTAAGGAAATGTTCGTTGACCTCATCCCTTTTCTTAAATGCAATTTCTTCGGGTTCAACATAGATACCTTTACAAAGTCTGTAACTTATGGGGTTGTCAGGGCTATTCAAATCCTGCAATCCCTTGATGTCTTCCAGTGTTCTTTTAAGGTATGATTGAAAAACAAGCCCGACATTTTTTGGAAATTCTTCCTTCAGCCTCCTGAAAATATCTATTTCCAGGTCAGTACACTGTGAATCCTCCATGTCCACACGGATGAAGTTATCATAAGCGGCAGCTTTTTTCACTATTTCGCGGATGTTTTGATAACATTTTTCTGCATCAATAAGCAATCCAAACATGGTTGGCTTCAGTGAATAATTCCCATTAATTTGTTCTTTTTCAATGGTTTCAATGATTTCCAGATACTGATTTTTATTATCCTCCGCCTGGTCGAGCGAGGTGATAAATTCACCAAGAAGGTCGATAGTAACCTTAATGCCCTCTTTGTTGAATTGCTTTGACACACTAATGGCATCCTGGATGGTAACACCTGCTATATAGCGCTTTGAGAAAATCCAGATTAACTTCTTTGGCATATAAGGCAAAATACCGGCAATCATCTTATTGAACATAATCTACAGTAGTTAAATGGTGATATTAGAATTCTAGCTAAAATTGATTTGCAAAATAAATACATAATTTCCAAAAATTGAAAATTTCTGTTAATTTTTTAACAGTATAAATAATCAAACATCGAATATTTGGTATTCAAATTATTAATGATTAATTTTGCAGCCCGAATTTTCAAAGGAGGAACAACGTGGATTACCTGGAACAATTTGTAATCCCATTTTATGGATTGAAAGTCGGAACGCATCATTATGAATATATTATTGATAATGAGTTCTTTGAAAACTTTGAGTACACAGAGATCGATGAAGGTGAGTTCAAGATAAGCATCACCCTGGAAAAGCAGGAAAGGATGCTGGAGCTTGAGTTTGCTATTGATGGAAATGCAAAGTTGATATGTGACAGGTGTGCAGATGAATACATGCAAGCAGTGAGTGGCAGTAACAGGCTCATCATAAAATTTGGGCCAGAGCAGCAAGAGGTATCGGATGAGATAGTAATTATTCCAGCGTCGGCACATCGTTTAAATATCAGTTCATATATTTATGAATTTATCATCCTGCATCTTCCATATAAAAGAGTGCATCCAGCTGATGCAGATGGCAACAGCAGCTGTAACCCCGAAATGATCAAGCGTCTTGAAGTTGATTCAAAGGAAGTATCCACTGATCCCAGATGGGATGAACTGAAAAAGATAAAATTTAATTTAGATAAAAAATAAAACGATAAGATAAAATGGCACATCCAAAGCGTAAGATTTCCAAAACAAGGAGAGACAAGAGAAGGACGCATTATAAAGCCACAGCTCCGGTACTGAGTACTTGTCCGGCCACAGGGACAGTGCATATTTATCACAGGGCCTATTATGTCGACGGGGACCTGTATTATAAGGGCAAGCTGGTAATGGCTAAAGGCGAATAGTATCCATCTTATAACAAATAAACAGACTTAATTCAATTACCTTATGAAAATTGGATTAGATGTTATGGGTGGGGACTTCGCTCCTGACACTACAATAGCTGGAGCCATTCTCGCCTTGAATGAAATTGATTCCACAGATACGCTTGTTCTTTTCGGAGATCAGGAAATCATTAAACATAAGCTATCAGAGCAAGGATCCCGGGCAGACCTTTTTGAGATCATTGATGCACCTGATGTAGTAGGCATGGCCGAGCAGCCAATCAAAGCCTTCACACAAAAACCTGAGTCGAGTCTTGCAAAAGGGTTTCTGCACTTAAAACAAGATAAAATAGATTCTTTTGCGAGCGCAGGCAACAGTGGTGCAATGATCATTGGGTCCATGTATACTGTTAAAACCATAGATGGTATCATCAGGCCATGCACATCAGTAGCCTTCCCAAATGAAAAAGGACACTATACCCTTTTACTTGACATTGGGACTAACCCCGAGCCTAAACCAGATGTGCTGTATCAATTTGGAATTCTTGGGAACATTTATGCCCGGCACGTATTTAATATTGAAAATCCAAAAATTGGTTTACTGAATATTGGCGGAGAAGAAGAGAAGGGCAATATGCTGATGCAGAGCACCTATCAGCTAATGAAAGATAACCGTGATTTCAATTTTGTTGGCAATATTGAGGGGCGCGATATCCTGGGTGGCAAGGCAGACGTGATCGTCTGTGACGGGTTTACCGGCAATGTAGTATTGAAACAGGTCGAGGGTATGCATGAGATATTAAAAAGAAGGGGGCTGACTGATGAATATATTGATAAGCTGGACTTTGAACATCATGGGGGCTCACCTGTCCTTGGGATCAATGGTTCAGTAGTGGTAGGCCACGGTATATCCAATGCAGTTGCCATAAAAAACATGATCCTTCTCTCAAAAAATATCCATGAAGCAAAATTATTTGTCCGCATCAAGGAAGCATTTTCACGATATGCTTAATTTTGTGGGCGCCTCACTTCACTTAAACTTTAATCGATGAGTCAAATCAAAGCAGCTATAACCGCAGTCCATGGATACGTACCAGATTTTGTACTAAGTAACGAGGTACTTGAAACAATGGTAGATACTACCGATGAATGGATAACAACACGGACAGGTATTAAGGAAAGAAGAATCCTCAGGGAAAAAGGTAAGGGGTCATCTGATCTTGGTGCTGAAGTGGTAAAAGGATTATTAGAGAAATCAGGCACAAAAGCGGATGAAGTAGACCTGTTGATCTGCGCTACAGTGACTCCTGACTTTGCTTTTCCTGCGACAGCAAATATCATTGCTGAAAAAACAGGATTAACAAATGCATGGAGCTTTGATATTAATGCGGCATGCTCAGGATTTATTTACTCTCTTGTTACAGCCTCTCAGTTCATCGAGAACGGAAAGTACAAAAAAGTAATGGTCATCGGTGCTGAAAAGATGTCGATGATGACTGATTACACTGACAGGACAACCTGCGTACTTTTCGGTGATGCTTCAGCCGGGGTTTTACTTGAACCAGCTACAGAAGATATCGGGATTAAGGACTCAATCCTGAGAACTGATGGCTCAGGCACTTTCCATCTATATCAAAAAGGTGGTGGCGCTGTCAAGCCTGCTTCTTTTCGTACAGTTGCCGGAGGTGAGCATTTTATTTACCAGGAAGGGCAACAGGTTTTCAAGTTCGCTGTTACCAGGATGGCAGATGTATCTGTTGAGATCATGGAACGCAACAACCTCAAGTCAGAAGATGTTGCCTGGCTCGTACCGCATCAAGCTAACCTGAGGATTATCGATGCGACTGCCCGTCGAATGGGTATCAATAAAGAACAGGTGATGATCAATATTGAAAAATACGGCAATACAACCTCAGCAACCATTCCCCTTTGCCTCTGGGAATGGGAAAATCAACTTAAAAAAGGTGACAACGTGATCCTTGCAGCATTCGGTGGCGGATTTACCTGGGGATCTGTCTATGTCAAATGGGCTTACGACTCCTAAAAAGCCCCTTTTCTTTCCAACTTTTTTTTTCTCTTAACGTCTTTATTGATAAAGCACCCGGAATTGATTATCTTGTAACCCGCAAGAAATTTAAACGTCTAATTCACAAATGGGCTATCAATCAGATCATTATTATATTGACAAGGTCTTAGGGGGAGATGTAAACGCTTATGCTCAATTGGTAGAGAAGCACAAAGAAATGGTATTTACCATCGCCAACAGGATCACCAGAAGAAGGGAAGATGCTGAAGAGATTGCCCAGGACGCGTTCATGAAGGCTTTTCAACATCTGAAAGAATTCAAGAAACAATCCAAGTTCTCTACCTGGTTATACAGGATTACATACAATACTGCCATATCAAGGATACGCAAAAAATCATTGGAAATGACAACACTGGATGAAAATATGATGGAAAAGATCCCTGAAGATGATGTCCGGAATGATATAAAAGACCTTAATGAACAGGAACAGCAGCAGCTGATTAATATCGTTTTAGAACAGCTGAACGAACTGGATTACCTGATTATCACTATGTTTTATTTGAAAGAAAAATCTATCGATGACATTGCAGACATCACGGGTTTATCTAAATCAAATATTAAAGTAAAACTACACAGGATCAGGAAAAAAATGTACCAGGATTTGTACAATCGAATGGGAGAAAAAGTCGATGTGCTCGTTTAACCAGCGAAAATGAAACAAATGAAATCAAAACAATTAAACAAGGATAAAATGCTTGGGAACCTCATCAAAAAAGCCAGTTTAGATTCTCCGGGAGAGGACTTTACAAGCCAGATCATGGAGCAAATCCGTGCCAGCGTCACAGTCGAAACTATATTCCAGCAGCCCCTGATATCCAGTAAAATGTGGATTATTATTGGATTTGCGCTTGCAACCCTTTTCGGGACCGTATTTATTATCGACTTTTCATTCCTGGGAGGTATATTTGATGGTATCACAATGGACCAGCCTAAGGTCGTTAACTTCTTTACTAGCATGCTCAACTCTGTAGGACAATGGTTTGCCGGGGTTAAGCTATCTTCAGTAACTGCCATGCTCCTTATTTCTATCGGACTGCTAATACTTATTGAAAGGTTATTGAGAAAACCCAAAGCTACCAATACCCTTATGGTATAATTTATGTAATTTCGGGTAAAGAAACCATGGAGCATGTTACCCGAAAATCTGTCTGTCCATATTCAATCCAGACTTTCCGATATCCTTGGAACCACTATCATAATCAGTGGAACTAATCCTCTATCCGGTGGTGATATCAACGATGCCTTCAGGATAGAAACCAACAAAGGGCAATTTTTCCTTAAATATAACAGTGCTTCCCGGTACCCGGGCATGTTTCTTAAAGAAGCAAAAGGACTATCCTTACTGAGCCAGGCCGCTGAAGTCGATATTCCTGATGTGGTGGATGCCGGAGAAACTGCCAGTCATTCATACCTGCTCCTGGAATTTATGAAAACAGCCCCACAAAAGAAGGACTTCTGGGAAGCATTTGGCATTGCTCTGGCCAGGTTGCACCGTCACACATCCGACTCTTTTGGCCTGGACCATGATAATTACATTGGTTCATTGCCCCAGAGTAACTATTTACATAACACATGGATATCTTTTTTCATCTCTGAGCGCCTGGAGAGGCAGGCCAGGATGGCCAGGGATAAAGGCCTTATAGATCGTCCTTTCCTGAACAAGCTTGAAAAACTATATGCTCAACTTCCTGGCATTATCCCTGTAGAGCCTCCATCGCTGATACATGGCGATCTCTGGTCCGGAAATTACATGACCGGTCCGCTGGGGCATGCAGTTATCATCGATCCTGCAGTATATTACGGACACCGTGAGATGGATATCGGCATGTCGCGTCTGTTTGGTGGCTTTGGTGAGGCCTTCTACCAGGCCTATAACCAGGAATATGAAATGGAGCCCGGATGGATCGACCGGGTAGATATTTACAACCTTTATCCGCTGTTGGTGCATGTTAATCTTTTTGGTGGAGGGTATATTGGTTCTGTGGAAAGTATACTGAGGCAATTTTAAGATTGCTGTTGATTTACTTATGATTAAGTTATATTTTTGCCGCTTGATTGAAGCAGTGAGGCTATGGAAACAAACAAACCAGATCTTAAAGATGGCAACGGTGAAAGCAAATCTTTAAATTTTATCGAATCAATTATTGAGGAGGACATCCGCAATGCCAGGCATGATGGCAGAGTGCATACTCGTTTCCCTCCTGAACCTAACGGTTATTTGCATATCGGACATGCCAAATCCATCTGTCTGAATTTTGGTTTGGCAAAATCATATAATGGGCTCACAAATCTGCGATTCGATGATACTAACCCGACCAGGGAAGAGGAAGAGTATGTCAACTCCATAATCGAAGATGTCAGGTGGCTTGGCTTCGACTGGGAAGACCGGCTTTTCTATGCTTCGGATTATTTTGAGCAGCTTTATGAATGGGCCCTGCTAATCATCCGTAAAGGAATGGCTTATGTCGACGACCAACCTGCAGAACTCATCAGTGAGCAAAAAGGAACACCAACCAAGCCCGGTACTGAAAGTCCTTACCGCAACAGGACGGTTCAGGAGAACCTTGATTTGTTTACCCGCATGAAAGAAGGTGAATTCCCGGATGGAGCAAGAGTCCTGCGTGCCAAGATTGACATGGCATCGCCCAATATGCACCTTCGTGATCCAATCATGTACAGGATCATGCATACCAGCCACGACCGGACAGGAGATTCATGGTGCATTTATCCAATGTACGATTATGCGCACGGACAATCTGATTACCTTGAAGGTATAACTCATTCCATCTGTACATTGGAGTTCGAGATACACCGGCCTTTGTATGATTGGTTCCTCGACCAGATCGTTGAGCCTGGTGCCTATCGCCCAACACAATACGAATTCGCTCGCCTGAACCTCAGCTATACAGTGATGAGCAAGCGTAAACTGCTTCAGCTTGTTACTGAAGGCATCGTTGATGGCTGGGATGACCCACGCATGCCGACGATTTCCGGGCTAAGAAGGAGAGGTTATACTCCTGAGTCAATTCGGAATTTCGCTGAACGTGTTGGTGTGGCCAAGAGAGACAATGTCATTGATGTGGCCCTGCTGGAATATAGTGTGCGCGAGGATCTTAATAAGAAAGCCAACCGGGTGATGGGTGTACTCAATCCATTGAAAATCACCATCACCAACTATCCTGAAGGACAAACAGAAGAGCTGGAAGCTATCAATAATCCTGAAGACGAAAGCCAGGGTAAACGTAAAATCCCTTTTTCAAAAGAGATATATATTGAAAAAGATGACTTCATGGAAGATCCTCCGGGTAAATTTTTCCGCCTGGCCCCAGGAAGAGAAGTACGCCTGAAATATGCTTATATCATCCAATGTGACGAGGTGATAAAAGATGAAAGCGGGGATGTGGTGGAGCTAAAATGCAGCTATGATCCGGAGACAAAGAGTGGCATGGCACCTAGCGACAGGAAAGTTAAAGGTACCTTGCACTGGGTTTCAGCACAGCATGCCCTTGATGCTGAAGTCAGGCTGTATGATCGACTCTTCATCAAGGAAGAACCTGATATCGTGGAAGAAGGACAGGATTTCAAATCAAACCTGAATCCGGATTCCCTGGAAATTCTAAATGCTAAGGTAGAACCCAGTTTGAAAGAGGCGGATCCTGGAAACCAGGTTCAATTTGAACGTCTGGGCTATTTCTGTATCGATTCCAGGTATACTACAGCGGATAAACTTGTCTTTAACCGCACTGTACCACTGCGCGATTCATGGGCTAGAAAGAACAAATAGTACCTGATTGACCGGGTAACTTTTCTTGTTTTTTAAAGATTAAGTATTTTTACCCAAAAACTATGGTATAATTACCCCTATCTTAATTAATTTAGTATTTTGGCTACCTGCAATAGAAGATTATATTAACCCAACAGATAAAACTATTTATCATGAAAAGAATATTTCTTTCTTTTTTTATTCTACTACTCGCACTATCGATCTATGCGCAACAACAAAGAGAATTGCCTCCTGATCTGGCAATATTATATGTTAAACTAGATTTTCCTGATACAGTTCCGCTGGTTATCCAGACTGCACTTTTTGAAGAAAATCCATTTAAGATTTATGATACGCTGGTTACTAATAATAAAGCTTTTATTGAATCTCAGTTTACAGCAACAACTGATACTGCCGTTATGCAAAACAGGGTCATATCAGCCATGACCTTTTACTGGGACCGCGTATTCGAAACAGTAAATGGATTTGATGTTACATTAGTCTCATCAAGGCCAACGGATGTTCTTTCATTCTCAATTAAAGATCCTAAAGAACAATTGTGGGTTGTAACAAAGACAACCTTTTTTAAAGGTTATTTTGTTCTCTGGAGTTTGCCCATTCAAATTGAAGGTGGTAAAGAGTATGAAGTGGTTCTGAACAAAGACAATTATTTAGACTTAACAGGCCTGTTCAGCTATATTATGGCGGGAAAACCAAAAAGTCCGAACGCCAATAAACCGGTTGGATCGCAATAGGGCTGAAAAATATACTAATAACTTTACGTAAACAGGTGTACTTTATTCGTACACCTGTTTTATTTTTGTGGTCTCAAAAATTAGCCATACTATGACAATATTAAAAAACCTTAGAAATATAGGAATTGCCGCACACATTGACGCAGGCAAGACCACCGTTACTGAAAGGATCCTTTACTATACAGGGATCAATCGGAAGATGGGAGAAGTCCATGACGGACAAGCTACCATGGACTTCATGAAACAAGAACAGGAGAGGGGAATCACCATTGCCTCTGCTGCAATTTCCTGTCACTGGAATGAAGCACAAATCAACATTATAGATACACCAGGGCACGTTGATTTCACCGTTGAGGTTGAACGATCACTGCGGGTTATCGATGGAATGATTGCTGTTTTTTGCGCAGTTGGAGGTGTCGAACCCCAAAGTGAAACAGTATGGAACCAGGCTGACCGCTACAAAGTTCCAAGAATCGCCTTTATCAATAAAATGGACAGGACAGGTGCTGAGTTTGATGATGTCGTTTCTCAGATGAATGAATACCTGGATGCAAATGCACTTGCATTTCAGCTACCTATCGGAGCAGAAGATGATTTTACCGGAATTATCGATGTAATTGATCAAAAAGCCTATGTATTTCAAGGGCATGAACGTGCTGAAATTGATATCCCGGAAGAATACAGACAAAATTTTGAGAAAGCAAGGGCCTTGTTGGTCGAGAAAATTGCCGACTACGATGACGAGATCGCAGAACTCTTCCTTGCTGATCAGGAGATACCAGCCGAACAGCTGAAGCAGGCTGCAAGGGATGCAACGCTGAAGTTGATGATCACGCCGGTATTCTGCGGAGCTGCATACAAGAACAAAGGAGTTCAGCTATTATTGGATGCAGTTATCGATTATCTTCCTTCTCCACTTGATATTGGTGCTATCGTTGGTACCGATATTGATAATGCAGAAAAATCACATACCCGTAATCCAAGTGCGCATGACCCGTTTTCTGCTTTGGCCTTTAAGCTGATTCATGATCCCTATGTCGGACAGCAAACTTTCATAAGGATTTATTCTGGAAAATTGAAAAGTGGTATGCAGATCTATAATGCGACAAAAGGCAAGAATGAGCGTATCGGTAGGATCATGAGGATACATGCTAAAGACCGGGAAGAGGTTCAGGAAGCCGGACCAGGAGAAATAGTTGCACTGATTGGTATGAAATTTACCAAAACAGGGGATTCGCTTTGCGATTCCGACCAGCCATTGTACCTTGAATCAATTCAGATACCCCCTTCCGTCATTGAACTGAAAATTTCTCCTGCCACACATAAAGATCAAAGCAAGTTAGGCGAAGCATTGCATAAATTGTCTGCCGAAGATCCATCATTTAATACCAGATACGACGATGAAACAGAAGAAACCGTTGTATCAGGGATGGGGGAACTACACCTTGAGATCATTGTCGATCGCTTGCGTCATGAGTTCAACCTGGAGGTATTAGTTGGAGAACCTGCAGTGGCCATGAGGGAAACAATTACCAACGAAGTGCGTGTGGATTATAAATATGCCAAGCAATCGGGTGGAAAAGGACAGTTTGCCCATATCGTCATGCGCCTGGAGCCCAATGAAGGTGAAGGATACGAATTTATTAACCATATCAAGGGAGGAGCAATCCCCCAGGAATTCATCCCTTCAGTTAATAAGGGTATCACCAAAACCATGGATGAAGGAATCCTGGCAGGCTTCCCGATTGTGGATGTCAAGGTAGTGCTCGTAGATGGAAAACACCACCCGGTGGATTCTTCTGATATGGCATTCCAAACTTGTGCTTCTATTGGTTTCAAAGATGGCTTCAGGAAAGCCACTCCCATTCTGAAAGAACCAGTAATGAAGATCGAGATAAATACACCTGATGAATATATTGGAGATATTGTTGGTAACCTCAACAGGAAAAGAGGAAAGATTGAATCCATGAGACGTCACCGTAAAGGCTCACAAAAACTTATTGGATTTGTCCCTTTGATGGAAATGTTTGGATACGCCACTCAACTAAGGAACCTGTCCAGTGGAAGAGCCAATTATTCAATGGATTTCTATCAGTATATGCCGGTAAGCAAGTCGCTCCAGGAAGAATTGCTTAAAAAGCTGTCGGAAGACAAATAGAACCGTTTGTAAAATCATATCACACCCAGGTAAATCAAGTAGTGCATTTCAGGTGTTATTTGTATTGTTTTGTATAGGTATTTATTAACCCTACAAGCCTACCAACAATGAAAAACCTATTCGCCTTACTGATCATATCTGTTTTTCTGGGAAATGCTGGTTTCGCCCAGCCCTGGATGAATTATCTTCCTGATAATAAGCGCAATACAACAAACTTCTTCGAGATGAAAGAAGCTTATCAAAATTGGCTTCAGGATCATGAAGGAGTACAAATCAGGGCCCAGAAGCAATTCAATCGAATGGATTTCTTCCTGAATGGAAGAATCAATGAAGATGGAACCTTTCCAACCTCAACTTATTGGAATGAAGCCATGAGGATAGTTGATGAACGCTCAAACCGGTCTGGTCTTTTTGGTGATTGGACCAGCCTGGGGCCATCTTATGCCCCGATGATCTTGAGTGGTATAAGACAGGGTGGTGTCGGACGCATTGATTGTATTACATTTCATCCTACGGACCCAAATATCATTTATGTTGGATCGCCCTCGGGAGGACTTTGGAAAACAGATGATGGAGGCATATCCTGGGAAGTACTTACGGATAATTTGCCTACACTGGGAGTTTCCGACCTGGAGATCAACCCCAATTATCCTGACAGCATGTACCTGGCAACAGGAACCCGTGATGTCTGGTGGGAAACATATAGTGTGGGCGTTTTGAGATCAGTAGATGGTGGATATACATGGGAAGAAACAGGATTAAGTTTCGATATAATTCAAACCAGGCAGGTCAACGAGATCATCATGGATCCACAAAACAGCAATATCCTTCTTGCTGCCACAAGCTCAGGCTTGTATAAAACCACCAATGCCGGAGTAGACTGGACCCTGGTGCTTGGCGGGAATATTAAAGACCTGGAATACCGTCCGGGAGATTTTTCAATCATATACGCAAGCTCTTTTAATTATTTTGGAGGTGCCATTGTCTTTCAATCAACCAATAGTGGTGATTCTTTTGGAATTATTCAGAATATCGGTTTTACTCCAAGCCAGGTTAACCGGATTACCATTGGTGTGACACCTGCTGATCCGGAAATGGTTTATCTGCTTTGCAGTGACGCATCATCATCAGGATTTTATGGAGTATATATGTCGGATGATAATGGAAGCAGCTGGACTCATACTTCTGCAGGTACAAATTTGAACTTACTTGGATGGGCAGCCGGAGGTAATGATGTGGGAGGCCAGGGATGGTTTACGCTATCATTGGCTGTTTCACCGACGGATCCATATCATATCTATGTCGGTGGAGTAAACATATGGCAGTCATTTGATAGTGGTGAATCGTGGGACCTTAATGCACATTGGTTAGGTTGGGGAGGAGCTGATTATGTGCATGCTGATATTCACAACCTTGTCTATAATCCTCTTGATCAGGTGCTTTATACCAGTAATGATGGTGGAATTTACCAGCAGCAGGCCAGTGGTGATGAGTGGCTCGATATAAGTGATGGTATAGTAATTTATCAGCTTTATCGTCTTGGTTTGTACGAAAACGATGATGGCCTGGCATTGGCCAGCCCGCAGGATAATGGCACCACCTTGTTTAATGGTGCAGAGTTTACCGAGCTGCTCCTGGCCGAGGCATGCGACAACTTTATCGATTATAATGACCCTCAGATAATGTATTATGGAGGCTATGGTACCGGACTTGTCAGGTCCCTCAATGGAGGTAGTAATTATACAAATATTCACCCTCCCGGGGCAAACCAAAGGTTTAACCCTCCCTACATCATAAACCCGGTCAACTCATCAAGCATCTATTCAGCCTTCGATGATGTTTATAAAAGCACAAACAGGGGAGATGATTGGGAGATTATCTCCGGTGGGATAGGCCACCAATATGAATTTAATTGCCTGGAAGTAGCACCTTCTGACACAAATTATATTTATGCTGCCGATTATCGTAGCCTCTGGGTTTCCAGCGATGATGGAGAGAGCTGGACCAATATAACCGGCATACTCCCGGTAAGCAGTCTTAATATCAATGATATAGCAATTTCAGGGAAAGACCCTCAACAGGTCTGCGTAGTATTCTCAGGTTTCTTCACTGATGAAAAGGTTTATATGACCATGGATGCTGGCCAGACCTGGGAAAACATAAGCATGAACCTGCCTAATATGCCGGTCAACTGTGCCATTTATGAAAATGATACAGACGACGGTGTTTATGTTGGTACCGATATCGGGATCTACTTTACAAATAATGAGTTAGATGAATGGGTCGACTTTAGTGATGGTTTGCCGAATGTTATTATCCTTGAGATGGAGATCAATTATAAAGAGAATAAGATCAAAGCTGCCACTTATGGCAGGGGCCTATGGGAATCACCACTGTATAACTCAGCTGTTGGTGTTCCTGAAGAACCCATTGCCAGTGAGTTTGCAATTTATCCAAATCCTTCAAAGGGTATCTTTACAATTGATATAGACCTGAGCTCAAATGATCATTATTCGCTTATCATTAAAGATATGCTCGGTAAAACCGTATTTGAAGAAAGTATTATTGCCGGGGCAGGATACTATCAGCAACAAATTGACCTATCATCTTTACCAACAGGGGCTTATATAGTATTTCTCCGAAATGAAAGTGGCCATCTGGCCAGGAAGATCCTGAAACGGTGATTTGATATCTGATATTTGAAGTATGATTTGTTTGTGATTGATTAAATTTGTCCATAATTCAACTTAATTAATATTCTGGATAGCATGGACAAACCCTTGATCACCTCTACCTTAACAGCATTATTACTTACTGTCATCATCTTTATTTCATTCAATAACAATATTTTTGGCCAGCGGGACACAATTGTTGTCCAGGTATTTAGCTTCGATGACCCCAGTCCGGAAGGATGGAATCAGCATTATAGTGGCAAGGCCATGTTTCCAATGGGGCCCCTGACATATGAAAAAATCCTGATGGTCAGGTCTCTGAAGTGTGATTCTTCAACAAAAGGAGATAAATATCCCTGTGGTGAATGGGATTACCTGACCCACACGCTCATTTACAAACCTAAAGGAGATACTGTGGAAGCTTTCCAGTTGGGAAGCTTTGTTACTCCTTATGGTAAAAGGCTTAAGCTGGGTGGAGATAAGGGTTGGACCTGGGTTTATGATGTTACGGATTATGCGCCGCTGCTCAGGGGTGAAGTAGACATCTCATCCGGCAATAACCAGGAGCTGCTCGACCTGAAGTTTCTCCTGATTCCCGGGACACCACCCCGAAAAGTGCTTGCTGTTGAAAACCTATATCCTTTTGGAACCTACAAATATGGTGAGCTGGCAGATGACAGTGTGCTGACAGCCAGAGAGATACTACTGAGACCCGATGCATCGGGTATGATGCTGAGAGCAAGGATCTCAGGCCATGGACACAATGGTCCGAGAAATTGCTGTGAATGGGATAGCAAGACCCATACTTATTACATTGATGATTGGGAGCACTTCAGGTGGAATGTATGGACAGACTGTGGATTCAACCCTATTTACCCGCAGGGTGGTACATGGCCATTTGACAGGGCAGGATGGTGTCCTGGCACCAAAGTAGATGAATATGATTTTGAACTTACCGGTATCGTTAAGCCTGGTGATACCATGCTGATAAACTATGGCATAGAAGCTTACCGCGATAATGGGGAAAAGGATGGTGAATACAGGATGTCGCACCAGCTGTTTTATTATGGTCCTCCTAATTTCAACCTGGATGCACGCATTGAAGATATCATTGCTCCTAATTCAAAAGACTCTTACAGCAGGGTAAATCCTATCTGTAGCAGTCCACGGATCATTATCCGCAACACTGGTAAGAACACCCTGAAGACCTTAGAGATAACTTATGGCTTAAAAGAAGCTGTGCAATCCCATTATACCTGGTACGGACAGCTTGAATTCCTTGAGCAGGAGGAAGTGAACCTGCCACCTCCTTCATGGGAAGGCCTTGATGCAAACCATGTCTTTACAGTCACTGTCGACCAGCCCAATGGGAGCATTGATGAGTACCCGATGAATAATAGCATGTCCTCTACGGCGTTACCCCCGGAGGTATTACCCGGATCATTCATTCTGCATATTGAAACTAACGACCTGGGGCGAGCAGCCGATAACTCCTTCGCAATAACAAATGATTGCGGTGAAATCATTTATGAAAAGGCTGTTTTTGATGATGATGTCACCTATAATGATACGATCAGGCTTGAGGAGGGTTGTTATGAATTCCGCTTGATTGACGTTATGGAAGATGGGATGATACGCCATTGGTGGAATTATTACGAAAACCCGGACGAGATTGGCAAGAATGGTAAAGTCGAGATCTGGTCCCTGGAGGGTGAGGTCCTGAGGCCATTTTATTATGACTTCGGCCAGGAAATCCTATACAGGTTCAGCGTCGGAGAAACGAAATAATTCCCCACTTCCCCCTTCACCCTTCACTCTTCACCCTTCTTAACATTATTTAACACTTATTAACAACCTCTTAACCCATATCCCCTGTTTTGGGTGTTAACTTTGATGTAAGAAATTCAAGGGACATGGACATTGTCAAGTTTTACATATTCGTAATCGCCCAGAGCATTTCCACCCTGTTCTCAACGCAAGAAGCCAGTTTGTCACAACATCTGGTCCTTGTGAAGAATGTTCACGACGAAATTGTTGTTGAGCATGTTACAGTCAACGACAGCAAATCCCTGAATATCATAAATGACGACTTAATCTCTATCCTCGTCCCTGCAAAAGGCAACCAACCCGAGAAGTATTATTCAATTCAAGACGATTTTGCAATCCTGAAAGCTTCATTTGAAAAAGGTAATTTATCATTGAAAGCTTACGATAAAAACAACACCCTCCTTCAAAACCTATAATATCCTCTTCTCTCCCCGCCTTCGGCGGGATGTTCCTCGGCTTTGCCTCGCTCCACTTCTCTCTTCTCTCTTTTCTCCCCGCCTTCGGCGGGATGTCCCTCGGCTTTGCCTCGCTCCACTTCTCTCTTCTCTCTTCTTCTCTCTTTTCTCTCTTCTCTCTTCTCTCTTCTCTCTTCTCTCTTCTCTATTTATTCCTTAACTTTGCTTAACTAACCGCTAACACCTTGGATCATGAAAAAACTTACACTTCTTTTCCTGGTCATATTTATGTCCAGCGCAGCTTTTTCCCAGCAACAATTTGAGAACCCTGGCTTTGAGGACTGGGAAGATGCAGGTACAGTTCTTGATGAGCCCACAAACTGGAGCTCAATAAAGACCTCCGATGGAGGAGAGATTGTAAACAATGCAGCACCGGTAGTCTGGGGGCAGAGCAATGATGCCCATAGTGGAAATTACTGTGTCAGGGTATTCAATGCCCTGGTATTTTCGATCATCGCAAATGGGTCATTAACAAATGGGCAGGTGCATGCCGATTTTAATCCTGAACTGGGTTATGTTTTCACGAATGCTTCAGATGCAAAATGGCATACTCCTTTCACTGATCGGCCAGACAGCCTGGTATTCTGGTATAAGGCCTTCCCCCAGGGTGACGATTTTGGTAAGGTCCGGTGTATCCTGCACACCGATGAAGGAAGTATGCCTGAAAACGGAACCCAGGAAAACTTTGTGGCTGAAGCGATTTATTTTTTCCCTCAGCAGCAGGTAAGTGAATGGACTAGAGTTTCAGTTCCATTTAACTATTTTAAGACCATTGATCCGGAATACATCCTATGCATATTAAACTCCGGCAATGGCACCCAGGCGGTTGAAGGAAGTGAAGCATATTTTGATGACCTGAAGCTGATTTATAATCCTGAAGCCGTATCTGAAAATATCCTTGAGGGCGTATCTGTTGTTGCCACAGGTACTACAGTGATTGTAAGAATTGACAATCCTGCTGATTTATCCGGCTTGAACCTTGAGATATTTGACCTTACAGGACGGTCCCTGATCAGCCAACAAGTTGCTCCTGCCAGAGAAATTGTATATCCGGCAAACCTTAAACCAGGCTTGTATATCTGCAGAATTAAAGCTGGTAATGGCATCTATACTGCCAAATTA
This sequence comes from uncultured Bacteroidales bacterium, assembly GCA_963753055.1. Lineage (GTDB taxonomy): Bacteria > Bacteroidota > Bacteroidia > Bacteroidales > B18-G4 > JAUWGC01. Next base: position 440,658 of record CAVWAP010000009.1, read on the forward strand.
TATATGCAATAGATCACTTTTGCATGAGAAAGCTTTTCTTAATATCAGTCATTACCCTGATATCCTTGCATGCTGTCCTTGGACAAGGGAAGGGCATTATCAAAGGTGTTGTTAAGGAAAAGTCATCCAGCGAAACCCTTGTTGGGGCACATATAATTTTAAAACAGGACCGGACCAAAGGAACTGTATCTGACCAGGAAGGCAAATTCTCTTTTGTACTGGATCCGGGGTTTTATACTTTCATCGTCTCATTCACCAGCATGAAAACAGATACTTTTTCTATTGATCTTAAAGCAGGTCAGATCAAAGAAAAAGTTATTGAGATGGAGCCTTTCAGCCAGCTTTTTGATGAGGTAGAGATCAGGGCGGGAAAATTTGATAAAAATATTGAAGAGCTCAGTATATCCCTGGCTATTATAGAACCTAAATTGATTGAAAGCAAGAACACCAGAAATATTGAATCCATCCTGGATTATACACCAGGACTAAATATACTTGACGGAGAAGCACAGATCAGGGGAGGAAGTGGATTTACTTTTGGTGTTGGCAGTAAAGTGGCTCTCTTCCTTGATGACCTGCCACTTCTTTCCGGAGATGCAGCCAGGCCAGAATGGGCTTTTGTCCCTATTGAAAATATAGAACAGGTTGAGGTCGTCAAAGGAGCTTCATCTGTTCTTTCAGGCGCCTCTGCGCTGAGTGGTGCCATCTACATCAGGACATCTTATCCACGCCTTGAACCGCTCACAAAAGTTAATCTTTATTCGGGCTTTTTCACAGCTCCAAAGTACAGGGACATGAAATGGTGGAAAAGTGCACCCATCATTGCCGGGGCTAACTTCCTTCACTCCAGACAGTTGGGTAATATTGACCTTGTTGTTGGTGCAGATTTTAATTATGATCATGGTTATATCGGCCCACCGGTCCCCGGGCCCCATGTCGTTGACACTGTTACCAATTTTAAAGAGAGCCAGATGGCACATAAAAGGGGCAGGATCAATTTCAATCTAAGGAAGAGATCTAAAAAGCTTAAAGGCCTTGACTACGGATTGAATGGCAATTTTATGCTACATAAGACTAATATGGTGATGGCCTGGCTGGATGATTCTGCAGGATTTTTCAGGGCTTATCCAGGTGCTGTTATTCTGCATGATCAGTTCTTATGTTACGCTGATCCGTTTTTTAACTATTACTCCTCCATTGGTGTCAGGCATAGTTTGCGTGGACGTATACTTTATAAGGATAACCAGATGAGTAATGATCAGGCTAACAAAAGCACTATTATTTACGGAGACTATCAATTTAGAAAAGAATTTACTGAGCTAAATGACCTTCAGGCAATATTCGGCGTTACAGCACAATATGTCTTCTCCCACGCCACCCTGTACCTTGGATCAGGCAAACCGGATAATAATTTACTCAACTTATCCATGTATGCGGAATTTGAAAAGAAACTCTGGGAATTCTTGAATTTTTCATTTGGGGTCCGGGCTGAGTACTATAACCTCAATAATGAAATCAAAGCAACTAAGCCCATCTTCAGGGTGGGAGCAAATATGAAAATCATGCAGGAAACCTACCTGCGGATGTCTTATGGACAAGGTTACCGTTTCCCGACAATTGCCGAGCGGTACATTAAAACATCGGTAGGGACATTCGGGGTCTTCGATAACCCCGACCTGCAACCGGAGACCTCCTGGAATGCTGAGCTTGGTGTAAAGCAGGGGTTCAAGTTTTACAAATTCTATGGTTATTTTGATATTGTTGGTTTCTGGCAGGAATACAGCAATACCATCGAATACCTTTTTGGGTTCTGGGACCCAACATATGAATTCGCTGTAGCTGGTTTTAAGTTTTTAAATACCGGTAAATCCAAAGTTACGGGCGTCGATATGTCCCTGACCGGGAAGGCTGAGTTGAGTTCTGATCTTAATCTCACAACTATGTTCGGGTATAATTATATTATGCCTATCACGCTTGAACCGGATCTTGTATTTGCCCATGATTATAACCCCGGTGGTAACACAGCTTTCAGCTACAACTCCACGAGCGTGGACCCAAGCAGGAACATCCTAAAGTACCGGTTTCTACACAATGTTAAAGGAGACTTTTCATTGAACTATAAAGACTGGGAATTCGGCTATAGTCTGAAGTATTTCAGCCCTATTGAAAACCTTGACAAGGCCATTGAGGAATTTGAGAAAGCCACCAAGGCCAGCGGGGGCTCACTGCAACCTGTAGAATATATGAACTATTTCTATAATCACAATAACGGTGTCTGGGTGATGGATGGCCGGGTAAGTTATGCATTCGGAGCATTCCATAAAATTGCAATAATTTCCAATAATTTCACAAATAAAACGTATTCTCTGAGGCCCCTGAAAGCAGAACAGATGAGGACTGTGATGTTGCAGTATACTTTTACAATGTAATTTTGCATTTGGCTAATCTTTACCATTCAATCCTCTTGAAAATGGATAATCTTTTAAAGCAGATACTTGAAAAGGAATATGGCCTTATCAATGTTGAAATTTCTACGCTCTATGGTTATGCCAATATCAATTATGATATTCAAACAGGGGATGGCCGGTTTATTCTGAAACAATACAGAGATGAGCCTGGTCTCAAGAACCTGATCATATCAGAGAACAAAGTCCTGAAATTACTGTCTGGTAAAATACCAGGCTATTACCAGCAGCCAATATATACGCTCAGCGGATCAGATTATGTGACCCGAACGGAGAGTGGCAGGAACCTGGTCTTCAGGCTATTGAAATATATCAATGGCGACCTGATGGCCAGGGTCAAACATACCCCAAATTTATTTTATTCCCTGGGACGAATTCTTGCACAGCTGGATACTACTTTATTGGATTATAGAGACAGCACCATCGAAGCCCGCCGCTATGAATGGGATATCCTCCACATAGATCAGACAAGGGAACAGGCATCATATATTCAGGATCCGTCTGATCGCAAACTTGTTGATTATTACTACCAGCAGTATAATGAATTCGTGCGGCCAAGGGTGCCAGAAATGAGGAAGAGCATTATTTATGCAGACGCTAATGACCTGAATATCCTCGTTAAAGACGACACCATTGCCGGCCTTATTGATTTTGGTGATCTGATGTATACGGTTCTTGTGAGTGAGCTTGCGATTGCACTGGCATATGGCTTGTTCGATAAGGATGATCCCCTGAAATGGGCTGTTCCAATAATCAAAGGCTATTGTGAGGTTTTACCTCTTGAGGAATTAGAGCTTGATTGTCTTTATTATCTTGTTGCTGCAAGACTTTGCATCATAGTCACAAAAGCTGCTTATTCAAAATCAGCATTCCCCGACAATGAATATCTCACTGTCAGTGAAAAGCCAGCATGGAAACTTTTACACAAGTGGATAACCATCAACCCTTTAAAAGCAAAAAATGAATTCAGGACAGCATCAAATCTTCCGGTAGTTGCAGGCAAAAATATCGATTTCTCCCTGGCGGAGAGATTTAAACATGTCAGTAAAGCTTTATCTGTTTCCTACCGGAAGCCAATAAAAATGGAAAAAGCTGCTTTTCAATACATGTATGACGCTGATGGCCTGACTTACCTTGATGCCCGTAACAACATTTCTCATGTAGGGCATTGCCATCCAAAAGTGACAGCAGCCAGCCGGCACGCTATGCATACTTTGAATACCAATACGAGATATGTTTACGATGAGCTATATGCATACACGGCGAGGTTGATCAAAAAATTTCCCGGGCCGCTGAATAAAGTATTCTTTGTCAATTCCGGCAGCGCAGCCAGCGACCTGGCATTGAGGTTGGCCTTTACACATACACAAAAAGAGAAGGTGCTTGTGATGGAGCAGGGCTATCATGGAAACACCAGGGCAGCTATTGACATCAGTCATTATAAGTTCAGCAGCCGGGGAGGCAAAGGCCAGAATGAAAATATCATGGTGGCTCCTTCATTTACTCCGGACCAGGTCCGTACCATTGAGTTGATCAGGAAGGAAGAAGGCAATATCGCTGCTTTTATCGCAGAGCCCATTATCGGTTGTGCAGGGCAGATCCCCTTGCCTGCTGACTATTTTAAAGAAATTTACCCGGTGATAAGACAGCAGGGAGGGGTTTGTATCTCAGATGAAGTTCAAACAGGCTTTGGTCGCCTGGGTGAAGTATTCTGGGGGTTTGAGCTATACGACGTTGTACCGGATATTGTTATACTGGGAAAACCTATCGGCAATGGACATCCTATGGCAGCAGTCGTAACTACAGATGAAATTGCAGAGTCATTCGACAACGGCATGGAATTCTTTAGCTCTTTTGGTGGAAATCCTGTTTCCTGTGCTATCGGGATAGCTGTGCTTGATGTAATTGAAGAGGAGCATTTACAAAATAATGCACTAGAAGTTGGAAATTACCTCAAAGAAAGGCTTATAGAGCTGAAAAACAAGTATTCCTGTATTGAAGATGTGCGAGGGACAGGGCTGTTTCTTGGGGTAGAATTTATTAAAGATACCAAAGAGCCAGCCACTGAACTTACTAGTATGATCAGTAATAGCTTGAAGGATCGCTTTGTCATGGTGGGTGTAGATGGCCCTTATGAAAATGTCATTAAGATCAAACCTCCACTTTGCTTTACATCAGAAAATGCAGATCAGCTGGTGGATGCACTGGATGATGTTTTAGGTTCGTTGTAGCTTTTACCCACCCCCCGTCCCTCCCTCGGCTACGCTCGGGACAGGCTCTCCCTTGCATGGGAGGGGATGCATACTTAGGAATCTATAGCATACTATCAGAACCTGGGGGAGGGTAAAAAACATATTCTAACATTTAACTTTTCATTGTATCTTAGAAACTAATTTATCACTAAAACCAGTTTAATTATTAAAATCATGGAATCACTTAAGGGAACAAGAACAGAGCAAAACCTGCTGAAGGCTTTTGCCGGTGAATCGCAGGCAAGAATGCGATATGATTACTTCGCCAAGCAAGCCAAGAAAGAGGGCCTTGAACAAATTGCTGCCATCTTTGATGAAACAGCAATCAATGAAAAAGCACATGCCAAACGCTTTTTCAGGTTCTTAGAAGGAGGAATGGTTGAAATTACAGCAGCTTATCCTGCGGGTATCATTGGAAACACTATGGAAAACCTGAAGGCTGCCGCTGACGGTGAAAACGAAGAATGGACTGAGTTATACCCAGCTTTTGCTGATATTGCGGAAGAAGAGGGGTTCAAGGAAATTGCAGTAGCATTCAAAATGATCGCTAAAGTTGAAAAAGCACATGAAGAAAGATACCTGGCTTTATATAAGAACCTTGAAGAAGGAAAAGTATTTGAACGTGAAGATAAGGTCATCTGGAAGTGTATCAACTGTGGCTACCTGCATGAAGGAAGAAAAGCATTGCAAACCTGTCCTGCCTGCCTTCATCCACAGGCTTTCTTCCAAATCAAAGAAAGTAATTATTAACATCATCTGATGAAAAATAAAATCCTTACGATCATTATCATTGCCATTACGGTGAAGATAATGTATGTCCTGTTTTCCATGGGCTATGCCAGCTTTAGCGAGGAAGTGCAGATCTATCATTCCCAGGATGCAGTTGAACTTTTTAAACGAAACCAGTCGTATTGGTACGAAAGAATAGCTGTTGAAGGGCACGAGAAAATCACTCCGGATCAATTGGGTAAATGTGAAGCCGGCGACATGCAGCAATCTGTATATGCCTTCTTCCCTTTGTATCCGTTTACGGTGCGGTTTTCAATGTATGCTGTGAACACGGGTTTTAACAGTATGGCACTGTTCTACTCCCTGGTCTTTTCAATACTGTTATTCGTCCTGTTTTATAAGTTTGTGCTTCTCTTCTATAAATCAGAGAAGATCGCTTTCTGGTCGACAGTGGTACTGATGGTATTTCCATTCAACTATTATTTCTCAATGTACTACGCCGAGGCACTGTACCTGATGTTGCTGATGGGCGCATTTATCTGCATTCATCAAAAGCGATGGGCATTATTTACACTGTTGCTGGGCCTGGTGGTCCTTTCCCGTCCCAATGGACTGCTGCTACTCATACCCCTGTTCGTCTATTTCCTTGAGAAGCAAATTTCTCTTGACCCAAAGCAATTGAAAAGTCTTAAAGCGAAGGATTACCTGCCGGCCTTAACTTTTTTATCTGCACCGCTTTTCCTTATCCTTTATGGATTGTACCTGAAAGATATGACCGGTGACTTTTTTGCATTAAAAACAGCTCAGATCGGATGGTGTCGTTGGACTACCGCCCCCTGGCAACCACTGCTGAACAGTCATTCCTGGCAGGATTACTTCAAGATTGCATACTTGTTTGGTTTCTTTGCAATTTCAGTTGTCTACATCAGGAAGCTACCATTAAGCCTTAACTTGCTGATATGGATATCATTATTGATACCCCTCTTTTACAATACATTAACTGTTCCAAGGTATATCGCAGTCATCTTTGTTTTCTTTATGCTTTTCGGCTCCCTGATGGATAAGCTTAAGAACAAATGGAATATTGCGATAGTGATCCTGCTGTTCCTTGCCCAGTTATGGACTTTTAGTTTCTGGTTAATTTCGGATGAATTAAGCTTTTAATTAAATTTACCTGGAATCTATACTTCTAAGCAAAATGCGCAAAATTCTATTGCCTTTCTTATGTATTGGCCTTTGTTTTATTTTTTCCTGTAAGCAAAATGAAGCAGTACAATGGCAGCCTGCCGATTGTCCCATTCCAACCCAATGGACATCTGAAGTTAATCCTGAGAACCCCTGGTCATCCTATCCCAGGCCACAAATGGCAAGAAGTGACTGGGTTAACTTAAATGGTTTGTGGGATTATGCTATCCTTCCTGAAACAATTACAAAAGCAGATACCTTCCAGGGCCGTATCCTTGTCCCTTATCCGGTGGAGTCTGCTCTCTCAGGAGTGAAAAGGACTGTTGGGAAAGATAATAAACTGTGGTATCAAAGAATAATACAGATCCCATCTTCCTGGAAGGGACAGAATGTGTTGCTTCATATCGAGGCATCAGACTGGGAAACAAGATTATGGATCGATGGAAAGTTTATAGGGGAACACAGGGGTGGCTACGACCCTTTCACTTTTAATATCACAGAGTTCATCAGCTTTAATGAAAAACATACATTGAGCATCTCTGTCTGGGATCCGACAAGTGATGGTTATCAGCCCAGGGGCAAACAGATCAACAAGCCCGGGGGGATTTTTTATACTTCCGTCACAGGTATCTGGCAGACAATCTGGTTGGAGCCTGTACCAGTGACCTTCATTGAAAATTTCAAGATACAAGCCAACATTGATAAAGGCAGTATAAACGTCATTCCTTTCATTCATCAAGCCGGAAAAGATGATGTCATAGAAATTACAGTGCTCCAAAACAATGAAATTATATGTTCTTCAAGCGGGCCAGCTGTAAGTAAGCAAACCCTTGAAATTCCAAATCCTAAATTATGGTTTCCAGAGTCACCGTTTCTGTATGATTTGAATATTCAATTGATCAGAAATGAAGAAATTGTTGATGCTGTTGATTCCTATTTTGGGCTCAGGGAAATATCCCTTGAGAAGGATGAAGAGGGCATCACCAGGATATCGCTGAACAAGAAATTTATTTTTCAGAACGGTCCGCTTGACCAGGGTTACTGGCCGGATGGCTTATATACACCACCTACGGAAAAAGCCATGGTCTATGACCTGGAAAAGATTAAATCATTTGGTTTTAACATGTTACGTAAGCATGTAAAAATTGAGCCCAGGCTTTTTTATTCATGGTGTGACCGCCTGGGCCTCCTGGTCTGGCAAGATATGCCTAATGCCCATGGCTATGTTGGCCCTGATAAACCGGACCTGGAGCCTGATTCTATTCATAAAAACCAGTTTGAATATGAATTGTCCAAGCTGGTTAAAATGCATTGGAACAATCCTTCTATCATCATGTGGGTAGCCTTTAACGAGGGTTGGGGTCAATACGACACGGAACGTATTGTTGGGCTGATCAAGAACATAGACCAAACCCACTTGGTTTGTAACACCAGCGGGTGGGCAGACAGAGGTGTGGGAGACATTTATGATCTTCATCATTATCCTGAACCCATCCCTGTTCAGCCCGAAGCCAACAGGGCTGCTGTACTTGGCGAATTTGGTGGTTTGGGCTTTCCTGTTGAAGGGCATACCTGGGAAACCAAGAACTGGGGATACGAAAACATGGAGGATACCAGTTCTTTGATCAGGAAATATGCGGCTTTTTATGATCTTGTCGCAAAATTCAAAAAGACTCCCGGGATCAGCGCCTGCATCTATACACAGATCACTGATGTCGAGACAGAGACAAATGGCCTGATGACCTATGACAGGGCGATTGTAAAGATGAATGAACAACAACTTTATAAGATCAACCAAAAAGTTATTATAGATGATTAAGAAAATCTGTATTTACTTGATTCTCATTCTTTTAATGACAGGGTGTAGTGATGAAGTATCTTATGAATTTCCTTTTCAAGACCCACAGCACCCGATAGATCAAAGGATCGATGACCTTATTGGCAGACTTACCCTGGAAGAGAAAGCTCAGATGATGCTTTATAATAGCCCCGCTGTTGAGCGACTTGGTATCCCGGAGTACAACTGGTGGAATGAATGCCTGCATGGAGTAGCCAGGGCCGGTAAAGCCACTGTTTTCCCTCAGGCCATAGGCCTGGCTGCAACCTGGGACCCCGTCCTGATGAAGCGCATAGGTGAGGCCATTGCTGAAGAAGCACGCGCCAAATACAATGCATCGGTGAAGCGCAATAACCGTGTACAATATGCCGGTTTAACCTTTTGGACACCAAACATCAATATTTTTCGGGATCCCCGTTGGGGTCGTGGACAGGAAACCTATGGTGAAGATCCTTTTCTGACTGGTGAGTTGGGCAGTGCATTTGTGAAAGGATTGCAGGGTGATCATCCCAGGTACCTGAAGGCAGCTGCCTGTGCAAAACATTTTGTGGTACATAGCGGACCGGAGAAGTTGCGGCATCATTATAATGCTATTCCTGGAGAAGTGGATTTTCATGAAACCTATTTGCCTGGCTTCAAAAAGCTTGTTGAGGCTGGTGTCGAATCCGTGATGTGTGCATACAACCGGACATATGACCTGCCCTGCTGTGGCAGCCCGTATCTGCTAAGTGAGATATTACGCAAGCAATGGGGGTTTAAGGGACATGTCGTATCCGACTGTTGGGCCCTTGATGATATCTTTTCCAGGCACAAGATCGTAACTGATGAGATCCAGGCTGCTGCAATGGCTGCAAAGGCAGGAGTTAACCTGAATTGTGGGTATGTCTACAAATACCTTCCGGAAGCTGTGCATAAGGGGTACATATCAGAATTAACAATTGACAGTATCCTCAGGCCATTGCTAAAGACAAGATTTAAACTGGGCCTGTTTGATCCGGATGAACAGGTTCCATTTTCAGGCATTGGTCCGGAAGTCATTAATAGCAGTGAACATCGTGATCTTGCCTATGAGGCAGCGGCTAAGTCTATCGTGTTGCTGAAGAATGAAAACCAGGTCCTGCCCCTGGATAAAGCTTCCATGAAAAATATCCTGGTTGTAGGCCCGACCTCGGCAGATATCAAATCATTGCTCGGCAACTACAATGGATACTCAGAGGATATGACCACTGTACTTGAAGGGATCATCGGAGCAGCCGGAGCAGGTACTATCGTTGAGCATAACATAGGCTTCCTGTTCCATAACGACAGTACCTTTCACGGCTTCTGGCAGGCCGGAAGAGCAGATGCCCTCATTGCCTGTATAGGTATCAACGCCCTTTACGAAGGTGAAGAAAATGATGCTTTATTAAATCCGAACGGTGGAGACCGGGTGGATATCAGACTTCCCGGAAACCAGGTTGATTACATTCGACAAATGAGAGAAAGAATAGGAGATGTACCCATTATTGTTGTCATTACCGGTGGCAGTGCAGTGGCTATCCCGGAAATTGATACTCTGGCTGATGCTATCTTATTCACCTGGTACCCTGGGGAAGCCGGAGGCAAGGCTGTAGCAGATATTATTTTCGGAGATGTGAATCCTTCAGGCCGGTTGCCTGTTACCTTCTATCGTTCCTCAAGCGATTTGCCACCATTCGATGACTACAGTATGGAAAACAGGACCTATAAATACTTTTTGGATGAGCCGCTCTATCCTTTTGGTTATGGATTAAGTTACACTTCATTTCAATATGATGAAGCGGAAATCAATAAGCAGGAACTCACCGTAACAATTGAAAATACAGGCGGTTATGAAGGTGATGAGGTCGCACAGGTCTATGCCAGGCGAATTAACCCTGTGTACCCACAGCCTCAAAAAGAATTACTTGGATTTCAAAGGGTAAGTTTAAAAGCCGGAGAAAAAACAAGAACAACTATTCCCCTTGATTGGAAAATTCTGAATTACTGGAATACGGAAGAGGGGGAGTTTAAACTTGATGCTGGGGAATATGAGTTTTTAATCGGTTCATCCTCGAGTGATATCAGACTTATACAAAAGATCATTTTATAACACCCTGATTTATGCGGAAAATAAAGAGTTTACTTGTTTATATATTGCTGTTTAGCTTATGGTCCTGTGGCCCTTCTCATCACAAGTTCGAAACAGATTACCTCTCTGTCAGAATCGATGAACAGGGCCAGTTTACATCTTTTTATGATAAATCCGGGCGCAAAGAATACATGCCCGAAGGCTTTACTACGCCTGTACTTTCCATCAGGATCGATGATTCAATTTATGCCCCGGGATCAATGATTATTGACCAGGAAAACCATTTGCTAAAACTTGGGTTTGACAATGGAAAAGTAGCAGCCGATATTAATTTCACGACCAGAAGCACCCATTTGAACTTCGAACTTGCCAATATTGAACCTGTTGATTTGGTGGACCTGGTCATCTGGGGTCCCTACCCTACCACAATCAATAAAAGTATTGGAGAAACAGTGGGTGTGGTTCGTGGCGAAACATTTGCTTTGGGCCTGCAGGCATTAAATCCCAAAACACTCGGTGGTTACCCATGGAATGAGAATGATTGCATGCCACAGCTTGATATATTCGATAGCGAAGACCCATCAGATTTGAACGAAGAGGGGAAACGCTATGTATTGTATAGAGTTGAGGCAGCCAAACCAGATACTTTCGGCAGCACCCTCCAGGCCTATTGCAGGAACCGCAACAAGGCAAGAATTGCTCAAAACTGGCAGCATGACCGGTACCTGATTCCTCCCTATGACGATGGCGGGGTCATTGGTTCTAAAATTGCTCTTTTTGGATGCCCTGTTGATAAAACACTCGATTTGATCGGCAAGATCGAGCTGGCTGAAAACCTACCACATCCTGAGATCAGTGGGATCTGGGGAAAGCAATCCAAAGAAGCATCGGCAGCGTATCTTATACTTGCTTTTGGTGAAGACGATATTGACAAGGCAATCGATTATACAAAAAAGGCAGGATTAAAATATCTCTACCATCCTGGGCCTTTTGATACCTGGGGGCATTTTCAGTTTAATTACCAGTTCCCCAATGGGGCTGAGGGTTTAAAAGCTTGTGTTGACAAGGCTGCAAAAGAGGGATTACATGTCGGTGTCCATTTTCTTTCCAACTTCATCACAACCAATGATGCCTACGTTACCCCTGTGCCGGATAAGCGCCTGGCAAAGGTTGGATCAAGCATATCTACCATGGATATGAATAAAAACCAGAAAGATGTTCCAATCGAAACACCTGATATTTTCAGGCAGATGCAAAACAACAACTTAAAGACAGTGGTCATTGATGATGAACTGATCACCTACACGAAAGTCAGCGACAACGCGCCTTATTTCCTGCTTGATTGTATACGTGGTGCCTTTGGAACAAAATCATCTGGCCATAAGAGTGGCTCAGAGGTTTCCCTGCTGGCAGACCATGGATATAATGTATTCCTGAGTAATGCTGAGCTGAGCAAGGAGATGGCAGTGAACATCGCTGGTTTGTATAATAAATGTGGGCTGCGGCAAATTTCTTTTGACGGGCTTGAAGGTAACCGTTCGACCGGGATGGGTAATTACGGTGAGATCCTGATGACCACAACATGGTACAAGCACCTTGATGATAATATTAAAAAACACTTTATCGCCGATGCAAGCCGCACCTCCCACTATTTCTGGCATATCTATACACGTATGAACTGGGGCGAGCCTTGGTATGCAGGCTTTCGCGAGAGCCAGACAGATTACCGCTTTAAAAACCAGGCTTATTTTCAAAGGAACCTCATGCCGGGGATGCTGGGCTGGTTCCTGCTGACCAAGGAAACGAGTCTTGAAGATATCGAATGGATGCTGGCCAAATCAGTGGCTTATGATGCCGGGTATGGTTTCGTGTGCAATTATAAATCATTGGAAGAGAATGGACTTACAGATCAGATCCTGGGCCTGATCGGCTTATGGGAAAAGGTAAGGATGGATCAGGTTTTCAATAATGAAACAAAGGAAATCCTTAAAGATCCCATGTTCGAATTTCATCTTGAGCAATCCGGGGATAAGCAACCCGAGCTTTATGAATTTTCCGTTCAGAGATATGAGTATGCAACACAGCAAAGACAACCCGGAGAATTGAACTGGTCAGTATTCGAATTTAATAACCCCTACGACTCACAACCTCTTCAATTTGTAATTACAGTGCCAAAAACATTAGTATTTGAAAACCCGGTGCTGGAAATAGACAATACCAATACTATTGAGATCCCGATCAAGCTGGGACATGGTTATATTTTAAAATATTCAGGAGGTGAGCAGCTTACTGTATTTGACAGGGAGTGGAACATACTTTCCACACAACCCATTGCAAACAGTAGCTTGATGCTGGACCAGGGCAGGCATACCATCAAGATGAAGGGTGAGGTTGTTGGTAAAAATCCACAACCTGTTAAAATTGAATTGAAAACAAAACAACGAATATCATATTTTTGATCCATAAAAAAAATAAAGATAAGAGATGCTGAAAAAAATTATAACCGTAGCTATTATTTGCCTCTTGCATACAGGGTTAATAAAAGCACAGCACGATTTGCAGGGCTATGTTCCGGAAACAGATCCGGCAGTTAAAGAAAAGCTTGATGAATGGCAGGACCTTAAGTTTGGCCTGCTTATGCACTGGGGTCCTTATAGTCAGTGGGGCGTTGTAGAATCATGGTCAATTTGTCCGGAAGATTATGGCTGGTGCGAAAGGAAAAAAGGGAATAACCCGGAGGATTACTTTGCCTATGTACAGGAATATGAAAACCTGCAAACCACCTTCAACCCAACACAATTTAATCCCCAGAAGTGGGCAAAGGCGGCCCGGGAAGCAGGGATGCGTTATGTTGTTTTCACCACAAAACACCATGATGGGTTCTGCATGTTTGACACCAGGCAAACCAACTACAAAGTAACTGATCCGAAGTGTGCATTCCATTCCAACCCTAAAGCAAATATTGCTAAGGAAATTTTTAATGCTTTCCGGGCAGCCGGGATGTGGACAGGCGCGTATTTCTCCAAGCCCGACTGGCATAATGATGATTACTGGTGGCCCTACTTCCCTCCACTCGACAGGAACGTAAATTATGATCCATTGGAATACCCTGAAAGATGGGAAAACTATGTGCAGTTCACACATAACCAGATCATGGAACTAATGACAGATTATGGTAAAATGGATATTCTCTGGCTGGATGGCGGCTGGGTCGCCAAACAGGATAAAGATGAAATGGATAATGTTTACTGGCAAAAAGTGAGAAACTCACAGTCGGGATTTATAAAGGGTAAAATCGTTGACCAGGATATCAGGATGGATGAGCTGGTGAAAAAAGCCAGAGTAAAACAACCAGGACTCATTGTTGTTGACAGGGCTGTTCCGGGCAAGAACCAGAATTATCTGACACCAGAAAACCGTGTGCCTGAAGAGGCTCTTCCCTACCCCTGGGAATCCTGCATCATCGCCGGTGGCGGCTGGTCGTGGGTGCCTGTAGCAAAATACAAGAGCGGAAGGGATGCAATACATTTGCTTGTGGATATTGTTGCTAAAGGTGGTAACTTATTACTGAATATTGCACCGGGTCCTGATGGCACATGGCACCAGGGCGCCTATGACCTCCTGGCAGAGTATGCTGCATGGATGAAAGTCAACAGTGAAGCCATTTATGAAACCAGGGCTATCGAACCTTACAAAGAAGGAAAAGTATGTTTTACCCAGAAGAAAGACGGGACAGTGTATGCCATCTACCTGGCTGATGAAGGCGAAAGCCAGCTTCCTCCAAGCATCACTTTATCGCAAATTTCTCTTGAAAATGGCCACAAAGTCTCCCTGCTCGGTTCAGATATTCCAATTGACTGGAAAAAGACAGGCTCCAGGTCTATGATAGTTGTACCAAATGATTCCCGAGGAAGCACACCGTGTAGTTATGCCTGGGTTTTTAAAATTGAGAAAACTAATTAGTTGCAGGGGTGGCCAGAGGGATTCCATCCTACGGGATGGAGTCCTACGGGATGGAGTCCTACGGGATGGAGTCCCTTTTTTTATTAAACCTATTTTCAAATGAAGTTCAATATATTATTCTTCCTACTCATAATTCTTCCGTATATCTCTTTTTCACAAGAATCATCATACCTTCCGGGATTTACTAAGAAAATCAAGGGACAGGACCTTGAGTACCATTCACCACATGCAGATGTGGGCCTTTCATTGCTTGTCAGGTCAGACGATAGCTCAGCCTATATCGTATGGCAGGCAGACGCTATTCCCAAAGATCAAAAAAAGGATCGATCAGAGTATATCATGCTGATCGGGATTGATGTAAATCCTGAAGACAAGCATGAATTTAATTTCTATATCAATGGTGAACATCTATTTGTCCTTGCCAATCCTGACGATACCTTACAGAACCCGGTGAGCAGGTCATTAGCAAATGATGTCGAGCTCCGCTTTGACAAGCTGCTTGTTGATAAATATGGCGACCTGATGGGTTATATGGTTTTATCAGTGCCCAACAATAAATATGAAAACGGCAAAGCCCTGGAGATTAAAGTAAGAGGAGAGCATGCAGGAAGCATGAGCTGGTTCATGGTCTTTCAAAAAAGCATACGGCCTTCTTGCAAACTTATTGAAGAACAGGCGGTTATCAGGGATGCGGAAGGTGAATATCAACAGATTCGTTTGGATATTATTCACCTTGAAGAACCGACCATGGCAACTATTAAGGCTGGCGAGCAGGTCTCGGAGGTTGAATTACAAAAAGGATATAATATTGTTCGCTTTAAGATTCCTCGGGTATACGACATGCAATATATGTCGATTGAGGTAAGTGTTCATGATCAGTTTTTATACGGAATATCTTCCAGGATCTTACCGGTAACACCAAGAACGATTTATCTTATTCATCATTCACATGTTGATATCGGCTATACCCATGTGCAGGAAGAGGTACTGGAAAAACAATGGGAGTGGCTGGAAATGTCGATCGATCTGGCAAAGGAATCCAGGAAGAACCCGGCAGAAGCACGCTTTAAATGGAATGTAGAGGTGATGTGGGCAGTAGACCAATACCTGCAGCAGAAACCGAAAGACAAACAAAATGCTTTGCTTGAGGCCATCCGAAGAGGCTGGATCGAACTGGATGCATTCTATGGTAATAACCTGCTGGCGTTGAGCAGCTCAGAAGAGCTGATCAGGATGACAGAAAGTGCCAGGGAAACAGCAGGTTTATGCGGGGTGGACCTAAGATCCGCTATGATCAGCGACATCCCGGGATGGTCATGGGGCATCGTACCTGTATTGTCTAAAAGTGGAGTCAGGTACCTTTCCCTGGGAACCAACCAGGGACACAGAATTGGATACACTATCAGGGAATGGGGAGATAAGCCTTTTTACTGGGTGTCCCCATCAGGCAAAGAAAAGGTCCTTACCTGGATCCATGGACAGGGCTATTCACTTTTTCATACCGGGCTGGGATATGAAAACCTCAACCGCGACCTTGCAGAAACTAAAATCCTGGAGTACATTCAACAATTACATGCTGAGGGATATGCTTATGATATCGTTCCTTTGCGATATAATATTGGTTCCGACAATGGGCCTCCTGACAGGCAGCTTACCCGGTTTGTAATGGACTGGAATGAAAAATATATTACTCCTAAGCTTTTGATCAGTACCGTTTCTGAGGCTTTCGCTGGTTTTGAAGAAAAGTATGGTAGCACATTGCCCGAAGTCAGTGGAGATTTTACGGCATTCTGGGAGGACGGGGCTATTTCCTCAGCTCGTGAGACGGCGACGACCCAGCGCAGTGCCGAGCGCCTGGTGCAAGCCGAAGCGCTTTATTCCATGATCAAACCTCAATACTACCCCGCTGATGAATTCCGAAGGTGCTGGACCGAAGTGCTGCTCTTCAATGAGCATACCTGGGGCTCCTGGAATAGCATCAGCGAGCCGGAAGCAGAATTTACCAGGCATCAGTGGGAAGTAAAAAAGAACTTCTCCAAAAGGGCAGATTCTCTTAGCAAAGGCCTGCTGGATAAGGCTTCGAGTGAAAAAATTCAGGTAGATGGCATCCCAACCGGGATAAAGGTCTACAATACTTGCTCCTGGCAGCGTTCCGGGCCAATTTATATGAAAAATTTTGACATGCCGGATGGGTATATCCTGCTTGATGAAAATGGCAAAAAATATGCCTGGCAAAAGCTGAGTTCAGGGGAAATTGTCTTCATCGCAGATGACATCCCTCCGCTGGGATCAAAAGTCTATACCCTAAAGCATGGCAAAGTGAAGCCGGGTATAGATTTACATGCAAACGGGAACAGTATTGAAAATGAGTTTTTTAAAGCTATTGTCGATGAACAGACAGGCAATATTACCAGCCTGGTTGACAAAAAAAATGGAAGGGAGCTGGTAGATGATACCCAAGACGGTGGACTGAACAGCTACTGGTATGTGGAAGGCAGAGATCCGGGGAATAAATTGTCAACTGTCAACGGTCAACTGTCAATTAATGATTTGGGGCCAGTAATGGTTACATTATCTGTTGAATCGAAAGCTAAAGGCTGTGATAAACTGGACAGGGAGATCACATTATATAGCGGCATCGATTATATTGAGATCAATAATGTTGTTGACAAGCAAAAAATCTACTCTCCCGAAGGAGTGCATTTCGCATTTCCTTTCAATATAGATGAACCCGAGGTTACTATTGACCTGGCCTTTGCAAATTATTCCCCGGAAAAGGATCAAATCAAAGGATGTAATAAAAACTTCTTCACAGCTGAAAGGTATATTGATGTGTCTAACGCTTCTTACGGAATAACTGTTGTATCACCCGATGCTCCTATCTTTGAAGTTGGTGATATCATGAGCGATCCCATTGTCTACGGATGGATGGACCAGGCAAAACAGTCGCCCAGGATCTTTTCTTATGTGATGAATAACTATTGGGAAACCAATTACCTTGCTGCACAGGAAGGCCCATGCAGTTTCCAATATGTTATCAAACCACATGAATCATTTAATCTGGCAGAGGCAGAAAAGGTATCAATGTCAGTTTGCCAGCCATTACTGGCAGTTCCGGTTCACAAAAAATCTGAGTCTGCATCATCATTATTTTCAATAGGTGATCAGGAAGTGATCATAACGGGTCTAAAGCCTTCAATGGATCATCAAAGCTATATCATCAGGCTGTACAATCCAGGCAATGAAAGTAGATCAGTTTCACTTTTCCGCAACAATCATAGGCTGGATAAAGGCCTGTTCTTCAGCAATCTTAATGAAGAAAAATTAAACAAGGTTGAAGGGGAAATACAACTTGGCCCATATGATTCAGTTACCCTGAGTGTGAATCTTGATGCTGGCTATTCTAAATAAAAAATGAAATCTTAACTGGTCTTGAAAATTATTCTTTTACTCAGGCAATTAATCCAATTAGGTTACCAGGTTAAATATCATGGTAAAAGGGATAGCCTTATTATTCAAGATCAGGCAAATGATATCCTGGAACCATATGGCTACAAACTCGAAGAAAAATACCTTAAACCCTTAAAGCATTATGCCATTGGCCTCAGGATCACCAACCTCTGGTTCTCAACATTACGTGGTTATTCATGTACAGATAAAGAAATTTTGGCTGGCAGATACCTGGGTGCTTTGACTCCATTGTTTGATGCTTTATTTGATGATCAAGAGCTGAATGCGAAGGACATACGAGATGCCATCTCCTCGCAAAATACTGACAATGAAACTATTATCTTATTACGGGCATTTCGCGACCTGCTATTGGATAATGTTAAAAACCCATTGGTGGTTGAGAAATATTTGCAGCAGATTATCGATTCTCAAATCGATAGTTTGAGTCAGAAAAACCCAGATATCACATATGATGAAATTCGCCGGATAAGCTTTAATAAAGGGGGAGTTGCATTGCAAGGTTGTCGTAGCATACTGGATCATTCAATGGATGAAAAAGAGGAAGAAGCGGTGCATCAGCTGGGTTCCCTGGTGCAGTTAACAAATGATGTTTTCGATGTGTGGGAGGACACCCGGAAGGGGATCAAAACCATGGTAGATGGCATCCCTGATTTAGCCGGTTTCCGGACTGAATACCAGAATCTTATAATTTCGTTTTTTCGGAAATGCGAACACTTAACCTACAAAAAGGCCAATCGGTGTAAATTTTATACCCAGATGATGTTGATTATCAGTCGCGGATTGGTTTGTCTCGACTACCTGGAGAAATCACAAGAAGACAATAATGGTGTTTTCGATCCACAAAATATGTCGCGAAAACAACTGATCTGCGACATGGAAAAGCCTTCAAACTTCCTGAAGAGTTTGAAATACACTTTGAAATATAAAGATCTATTTATCAGTTAATGACCAGTTTTCTTGAGAGCAGATGCTTACCTGCTTTTAGTTGATAGAAATAAACGCCTTCTGCCAGGTTTCCTTTTGATACAATCGCTTTATTAAGACCTGCTGGCATCAATTCATCTTTTAAGACTATCATCGCTCTTCCTGAAATATCATATACTGCAAGGTATACATGGGAGCTTTCCGGAAGGTTGAATGTGATGGTAGCAGTCTCCGTGAAAGGATTAGGATAGTTGCTTATCCAGATCTTGCCCTCTTCCGCCAGTTCTTCCATTGCTGTTGACATCGATGTAAAATGCACTCCATCCAGCCAAATCTCAAAACCATACTCCCAGGTATCTGCATGCACAGCTACATAGCTGATATCATCAAAAGACACATCACCAACCTCGGTCCTTGAATAGTTAGGGTTGCCACCTCCTGCCAGTGGAATCTTTACTTCCCGCCAGATGCCTGATGCATTATTTAATATATTGGAAGACGCTTCATAGCGATAGTAGCCGCCACAATTATTTCCTACCCTGACATGATAAAACTGAAAACCATATCCGGTATTATTGGCAGTCTTCAGCCAGAATTTAAGTGTATCCTGCTCTGTCAGTGTCCATGAAACGATTGTATCTCCGGCAGGCCAGTACTGCAAACCAAGATCCCAGCCATTGCCCGTCTCACAAAAAACAGATGCTTCCCCTACCTTCTTATCAATGTAATCCCAGCTTACCGTTGTCGCAATTGCTGAATCCCACCACCAGCATGCCTCCGGATAAGCGAACCAAAACGACGGCACCTCTGCCATGTCATCAACAAGGTCAGTTTTTATTATGGGTGTGTTGCCATAGGTGAAAGGATGCCAATCTACCTCCCCTTTTGAAGGATCATCGTTCTTATCGAATATATTGCATTCGATAAAATCCTCATCCAGGGCAAAAAAGGTATTTTCCTGAGCATAAAGGTTTGTAGCAGACTGGTTCTCTATATGATAGAAGCAGGTATTATAAAAAAGGTTCTGGCTTAATGTGTCGTCTGATATATCACCTATAAGCTTTATCCCATGGTTATTATATTGGAGATTATTGTTTTTAAGTATCGTATGTTCAGTATTGTCAGAATGAATAACCAGTTCATTCCCGGTAAAATGATTCCCTGTGATTAAATAATCATGAGAAAACTGGTCCTGGTAAGGGGAAATGCCATCACCTTCCCACAGCTCAACCCCAATTGGATTTTCCCTGATATCATTATTCGAAATAGTATTGTTAAACCCCCGGTCTATTGCAATCCCTGAGTGCTGATTACCAATGATTTCATTACTATCTACAATCGTATTGAAGGAATAGCCTAACCACAAGCCATAATGACTGTAATTGCAATTATTCTTAAAAAAAACATTACCATCGGCAAATGTTGCCTCAATCGCATTGTGAGGTGAATGAGAGCACTCATTGAAGCGAAAAATATTGTTGTTTGGAATAGTTGAATACTGGTATTGTCCCAGGAAAATACCATCGCCTGAATAGGATAAATCATTGTGCTCAACCAGGTTTTCATTGCTGACCAAAACCAGCAAGGCAGCGCAGTCGCTTGGATTGGTAAAAGGCCGGTTGACATGGGAGCAATTGTTATGGTGGATGTTACAATGGTCTGTCCAGTACATCCTGATCCCAAAGGATGTGTTCCATGAAAAGTTATTCTCCCATAATTGAATTGTATCGCAATAGTAAAGTGCCACACCATCATTTTGAAAGCGCATATCGTTTTCGTAAACCTCAGCATAGTTGGTTTCATACATCATCACACCTCCACCCAGGGCCTGTTGGTAATTGGTCCATATGCTGATCCAACCCGATGAGTCAACTTTATTATGTGAGAAATCATTATGGTGGATCATGATTGAATCGCAATTAGTAATATAGACGGCATAATAAAACAGGCTGGCTGATTCAAAATTCCTTATTTCTATGTCCCTGGAGTTATCAATCCTGATCAGATAACCTGTAGTATCAATGCCATCAGCATTAACACCGGACCCATCGATGATAATGTTATGCTGTCCATTGATCCTGATCAAACCATCCCCACCTGCATCATTTATTGAGTAGTTGCCCGGGTTGATCACAATAAAGGAATTGCTGGATATATCCATATCGTCTGCTAAATCCATATAAGTTTGTGCTCCAGCTAAAACACAAATCAATAAACCGAAAGAGAGGAGTATCGCTTTTTTCATAACATATGATATTAAATTGTTAATTTGCAAACTGTAAGATACTAAATCTTTAAGGAAAATGAGCCGGTACATCTGCCTGTTATTATTGTTTGTTGCAGTTTCCTGTGAGAACCAGTCATCTGATGATCAGGCAGCTGTTTCTACAGGACCGGAAAAGGGGGCTTTGGTGATTGCAGGTGGAAGCCTGACAGATACTGCTATCTTTCACAAGTTCATGGAACTTGCAGGTGGCCCTGATGCTCCGGTTGTAATCCTCACCACAGCCCGGAGAGACGAGGTATTGAACGATACTTCATTCTTAATGACGCAAACGCAGAGGTTCCATGCATATGGGTTTAATAATTTTACTTTTTTACATACCCGAAGTCGTGAAAAAGCCAATTCAGATTCTTTCGTAAAGATAATTCAGGAGGCCAGTGGTGTTTGGATCTTAGGGGGACGGCAATGGCGCCTGGCAGATTCATACCTGGGGACTAAAACGATGCAGGGGTTAAGCACATTATTGGATCGTGGAGGTGTTATCGGGGGAAGCTCTGCAGGAGCAACTATTCTTGGATCTTACCTGGTCAGGGGGGATACAAAGACAAATACGATTATGATGGGAGATCATGAAGAAGGCTTTGGATTCCTTTCCAATACTGCTATTGATCAGCATTTGCTGACACTTAACCGGCAATTTGATTTATTCGAGGTGATTGAAAAGCACCCACACCTGCTTGGTATCGGTCTGGATGAAAACACTGCTATCGTGGTCCGGGGCAATGAATTCCAGGTATATGGGCAGAGCTATGTTGCCATTTATGATGGGACCTTTATCCGTGAAGTCAGGGATAAAGCGGATTGGTCAGAAAGTAGCATTGAGCAGACAAAATTACAGGATAACAGCAGGCAATTCTATTTTCTGAAGCCTGGAGACAGATACGATTTGGTAAACCGAACAGTACTTCCATGAATGAAAAGAACACTGCATTAATAACAGGCGCAGGCAGTGGCCTTGGCAAGGCCCTTGCAGAAATATATGCCGAAAACGGCTTCCGGGTTTTTGCAGGCGATATCCTGTTCCCTGATGATAACACGCATCCTAATGTTCAAAGGTTAAACCTGGATATTACAAGTACTGGCGATATCTTAAATGCCCTTCAGCTGATTAGCCAGAAAACTGATAAGTTGGATATATTGATCAACAACGCAGGTATTGCTGATAACTTTCCACTGTCTGAAACAGATCCTGAGCTGGTCATGAACATGATTAACGTAAACTCAATGGGCACCCTGAGGATGGTACATCATTTCTTACACCTCCTGTTAAAGGCCAAAGGCAGGATCATCACCATCAGCAGTGATAGTATCGCCATTCCTGGCGCTTTTCAACCTTACCAGGTGACCAAGATTGCATTGGAGGGCCTCCATAAAACCCTTCGCCAGGAGCTGATGATCAAAGGTGTAAAAATGATCTCTATACGTCCCGGTGCCATCAATACACCCCTGCTGTTGAAGGTTAAAGAATTAGGCCCTCATGATTATTTAATATTTAAAAAAGAATTCGATAAATTTAGAATAATTGCACCCAGATATATTGGAAAAACCCTGGAGCCCGGGGTGGTGGCAAAACGAATATATAACATATCAAGGAAAAACAGGCCCGGATATGTATATCGTATCAACCATGATCCCTTGAGAAAAATTATTGCAATCCTTCCTGAGCGCTTAAGGGATCACCTGGTTAAAATACGCCTGACTAAAATGTAGTCATTTTTCATTGAATGGGATAGTGTGCTTATCAGCATTAGAAAAACAAGAAATATCTTGGAGCATTTTTCTTGTAATCAAGATATGCTTTCCCGTAATTTACTTCACATAATCTCTCTTCAGCCAATACTATCCCGTGTTGCAAAATGGCAAATATGATGGTCAGTAGAATGAGCAACCATGATAAAGATGCAATGCCTACTCCCAGAAATGCTATGGATGTAAAAAAATAAAATGGATTTCTTGATATTCTGAAGACTCCGGATGTAACCAGCTGGCCCTGTGGAACCGAAAAAAAACTGAAATAAGTTGCTAGTAAACCTGCTAATGCCATAAAATAGATGAATGCCCCTGCATAAAATCCATTTGTCCCTAATTTCAAAGGCAATACAATTGAATATAGTACTGTAAGGTAAAATACGGCCATTGTATAGTCTATTAGTTTTTTCTCTGCTTTATTATATTCCTCTAAAGTACCGGCTCTTTTGAACTCTCTTTTCCCAATAATCCACCGAAAAATAACCGGCAATAACAGAATTACAAAGGTTCCAATCCAGGCGTTAAGAAAGCCAACCTTGAATTCAGGTACGATGGAAATAAGTATATTATAATCAAGCATTAAACAACGTAGTATTGGTAACAAACAATGTCCGTAGCCGAACAAACTGTTCATATTTGCACAAAAATATCTCTTTTTTCTCATACACCACCAAATTTAATGGCCTGATTATTTGATTCTTAATAATTTTGGTATAATTTTAGCAAATAATACGTAAGCACTTACCTAAAAACAATGTCATACATAAAAGAACTTGGCCAGAAGGCTTTCGGAAGCCGCTTGAAAAATCTGAGTGATACATTAATGCAAGATGTCCTGAAGGTTTATAAAGAAGTACATGTTGATTTCGAACCTCGATGGTTTACAATTTTCCAGTTACTGCTGGAAAAGAAAGCTGTACCCATCACGGAAATAGCTAAGGAACTTGAGCAGTCACACCCGGCTGTGGTTCAGGTGGTCAATGTACTTGAAAAGAAGAGGCTGGTTGTAGCTTCCAACGATCCGCAGGATCACCGCAAAAGGCTGATCAGTCTCAGTAAGAAAGGCATTGAACTTGCCCATGATCTCCAGGAGACATGGGATGATGTATTTGAGGCAACAGATGAATTACTGAAAGAGAGTGATCCGGAATTTCTTGAACATATTGCCCAACTTGAAAACGCTTATGCACACAAAAGTATGTATGCGCGGGTAAGAGATAAGATTAAGTCCAGAATGATCAGGGATATAAACTTCATCCCTTACCAGGGCATTTATCAGGAGGTATTCTCTGATTTGAACAGGGATTGGCTTGAAGAATTTCTCGATGTCACTCCATATGACAGTAAAGTGCTTGCGGACCCCCTCACAGAGATCATCAATAAATCAGGCTCAATTCATATGGTAATGCACGGGAATGATATTATTGGAAGCCTTGCCATTCGCAAGGTTGACACTCATGCATGTGAGTTGCTAAAGTTTACCATTAAAAAGGAATTTCGGGGCCTTGGCCTTGGAAAACATATGCTCTATTATGCTATCAAAATTGCAGAAGCACAGAATTATCAAAAGATGCTTCTTTTTACCCATGATAACCTAAAAACCGCAACTAATTTGTACAAACAAACCGGATTTCAGGACATTAAAGAATACATCGGTCTTTCAGAACCATCAGGCAGGTGCTCTATACTTATGGAATTGAACATTAACCCTAAAAACATATAAAAATGAAAAGGAAATCTCTCATAATCACAATCCTGGCAGCCATCTTTATGGCATTTGGCCCTTGTGTTATATCCCAGGAAACAGAAAAATCAGTTGATGTAGCAGAACAGGGACTGGTTATTGACAGCCTTGCTTATACTTTGGAAAAGAACTATGTCTTTGCTGATGTGGGCAAGAAAATGTCGGATATGCTTCTTGTTAATAAAAAAGATGGCAAGTATACTGATATTAAAGACCCGCAAGAATTTGCACGAACACTAACAGCTGATATGGAAGAGATTGCGCATGATGGGCATCTCCGTGTAGTATATGAACCTGAAATGATTGCCATGATAAAGAAGGCACGTGAAGAGGAAGACGATTCCGAACTGAAGGATCAGCTTCTCCGCGAGCTGAAAACAGTAAATTTTGGCTTCCAGGAAGTGAAGATCCTTCCCGGCAATATTGGTTACATAAACCTTACCCGCTTTGCTAACGCTTATTATGGTGGTGAAACAGCAATAGCAACCATGCAGTTTGTGGCCAACACCAATGCGCTCATTTTTGATCTCAGGCAAAACGGAGGTGGTTCACCATCCATGATACAACTCATCACATCCTACCTGTATGATCAAGATGAAACAAAGCATATTAATTCTTTCTATTTCAGGCCAACGGATGAATACCAGCAGTTCTGGACCCTTCCTTTTGTTCCGGGTAAACAAATTCCAGATGTTGATGTATATGTACTGACCAGTAATCGTACATTTTCAGCAGCTGAGGAATTTACCTACAACCTAAAGAACATGGAGCGCGCGACCATAATTGGAGAAACAACGGGCGGTGGAGCACATCCTATTGACAGGAAAATCCTGAATGACAATTTTGCCATGGGGCTGCCAAGCGGACGTGCTATCAACCCCATTACCGAAACAAACTGGGAAGGTGTTGGCATTGAACCACATATTCAAGTTCCTCAAATAGAAGCTTTTGACAAAGCCTATTTAATGGCATTGAAAAAACTGCAGGAAAAAGAAGATGATCAGGAAATATTAGCATACTATCAATGGACAATAGAGGGATTAGAAGCCAAATTTAACCCGGTCAGCTTAGATGCCAAACTATTAAAGTCATATACCGGAATATATGGCCCGAGGAAGATCAGCATGGAGGATGGTAAATTGATCTATCAGCGGGGTGAGGGTCCCAGGATGGAAATGATACCCATGAATGAAAACACCTTTTGGTTCACAGAGATTGATTATTTCAGGCTTGAAGTTATCACCGATAATGGAAAAGCAGTTGCCCTTGTGGGCCATTATGATAACGGACGTACCGACAGGAATGAAAAATCAAAATAAGCCGGGTATCCTGGTCCGGCTTTTTTTTGATCAGGCCATTATCTTGTTTTGCTGAATGCCTGAAATGAAAATACAAGTTTTATTTCAGGTTCATAACCTACAAATTCAGTAATCCCAATATCACGGACATCAAAATCAGCAGATCCTAAAAATTGCCTGAATCCTCCGCTGGTTTGCTTATAGTTCTTGACCAGAATATCAAAAATAAGATTAGCTGTCTGTCCATTAATAATCAGCTCCAGTTCAACTTTATAAGCCTGGTCGGTGGCTTCATTGTATTGCATCTGTTCCACCGGCATTGTGCCCTTAATCTGAAAATAAGGTCGGTCGTCTCTTTCAATATTCTCAGGCAATTCATCATCAGTGAGTAATTGTATGTCTTTTTGCTGTACGCCACAATAAAATTCACCGGTAACATAATTCAGAAGTACAGATACTTCCCTGGTTGATTTATGAACCTGTTCTGTGTTACGGACAGCATAAATTTCAAATTGCTGATCTTTGACCACCACGTTGTTGGGATCACTCCAGTCCTGTACCTCCTGGCCAATAAAAATATTTGGTATTACCAGTAAACAGCAAGCAAGAATATATGTTTTCATATGCTTTGTTATTTTTGATTTATTACCATCTTAGTCTATATCCCAATGTCCATTCTATGAATTCTGCTTTTGAGAAATTAGACGCCCTGACAAAGATCCCGGCAAACATCCCTTCCCAAAAATTGTATTTCAGTCCGATCCGCTGATAAAATGCAGGCGGCTGACCTTCGATTTCCTTTCTAATAATATAATATCCTGGGTGAATCGCCAGGGATATCTTGTTCATTACCAGCTCATAAGATCCATATATTCCGATGCTTATCTTGTCTGTGAAGGGAACATCAATCGCCTCCGGGGTACCATTTGATACATCAATCTGGGCATTGGTTGATCCATCATATACAAAATCAAGCCCAAGCCCAAATTTTGACTTATATGAGATCTGCCGAAGGATAGCACTTGATATCACACACACTCCAAAATTTTCATCCAGGTATTTATCACTCAGGCCTGTATTTGTAGTATCAACTTCAATCTGTTTTACGCCCAGTGCAAGTGAGCCATACCATTCCCACTCAGCCTCATATTTTGGAACTTCCTGCTTGTGATATTCAGGGATTCCCTGGTAGAACTTATATTTCAGCCCGATTCTTGGAGCGACCAGATTTATGCCAAAATTGGGTACAGCCGTAGCGCCATTCGAAAAATGTGTAAAACTAAAGCCTGCGGAAAGTTCCCATCTTTTTGCAAACATCCAGTTTATTGATACTCCGGCATCGATATATACTGTGTTGTGTGACCCAACGGCAATATTAAAAGGGTTTTCTTCAACATTGTAAGGTTTCCAGTTATAGGTCAGGCCAAAGCCAATATCATAATTGAATGTCCATTTATTCCAGCGTTTAAAGGGCCCCGAAAAGAAAAGATATATGGCTGTGGGGTTACCTAGTTCATCAGTTTGCGGGAATTTAACCCAGTAAACTCCAACACCGTAGGAGGGGTAGTTGTATAACTGCTGCCATAATTTCTTTCCATCAGTGTCCCAATTGCACTGGAATGATAATGCATGGAATTTATTAATTGGTTCCCCGGTTGAATTCTCTCCATTTAAAAAATCGTTGGTTCCCATCACCGAGCCGCCCTGGTAAAACGCTTTCAGGGAAATATTTCTCTTTTTTACTTTCGTGGAATCGTCTTTTTGATCAGCATAGCCGGTATTTACCATCAAACAAATTAGTAAAAACAGAAAAATCATTTTTTTCATTGTTAGAATTATTTTAATTTGATATTATTCATCTTTTTTCAGGTTAATGGAGCCTCCGCTGCCGAAGAAATAAGTATATCCAATAATTAGCGCCAGGCCCTGATCCGTTGCCTGCATTGTATTTTGTGGCTCACCGAGGAACTCCAGCCCTGATTCTCCCCTGTCTGTGAAATTGGCGTACTGGCGAAGATCTTTGCCTCCACCAAATATGTACTGAAACCCTGCAGCGATTTCACTCTGGCCAAATTTCATGGCTGCACCGACAGACAGATGGTAGATATCCCAGGTTCTTCCGCGCATAATGAAGCCTTCATCCAACTCCCTTTCCTGATCCTTAAAATTGTTAAAATCGGTCCGAAAACCCGCCAGGAGATCAAACTTTTCATTCAGGGTTTGCCTCCATCCAATAGCTGCATTAAACACTGCATTGGCCCAGCCCTGAACACTCACAAACTTAATATTGCCAATGGCATCATTATATATGTTTTTGGGATAAATGACGGGTGAGGGTTCAGCATGGATCATTTCGTAATCGTTAATCTTGAAAAAATACTCCATTGAGATTTCAATATCTGATTTCTTTGTGGCATGCCTTATCCCAAGACCTATGGACAAAGGTGATTTATTATGCATCCATAAGTATTCCTGTCTGTCAGTGGCTATGAAATCAATGTTTTGTCCAAGACCGTAAAACTCCCCCAGGCCATATGAAGCAAAGTCCTGCTGTACATCCGCATCGCCATAAAGATTCAGGGAAGGGGTCATCAGGGTAAGGCCAAGCTTCCATTTACCCCAGTCCCATGCAACTCCAAGCTTCCAGAATAACTTCCAATTTACATAAAGAACATCCTGGCCAATAGACAATGATGCTATAAGATAGGCAGAGTCAATTACTGGTATTCCAGTTGCTGAAACAAGATTGCGATAAGTCTGATAACGATATGAAATGAAGGTTGTTACCCCAACCGAAAACTTATCACTTACCCTGTAGCCAAGGCCAATTCCTCCCCATTGTTCGGTAAATTCGTTTGTATACTCATAAGCGCCCAGATAATATTCTGTACCTGGAGCGGGTTCAGTGAATTCAATTTCTGCGAGGGCTCTTTTATTGAAGCGCATCCTGCTATTGTACCTGGAAAGTAAGGTATAACTCAGTTTTAACCGATCATCCTTAAAAATATCGATCATGCCTGAAATCAGCTGTGGGTAGTATGCATAGCGATTATAGTGAAAATCAAGCCCGTCCCCTATCCCATTCCTTATTTTGGTTCGTTGAAATTTATAGATCGTAGCCGTCACAGAGATGGAATTGCCTTCAATGAAACCAAGGGTCCCAGGATTATAATATAATGCCGAATTATCCCTGACCCCTGCAATCACTGCTCCTCCAAGTAAATCCGACTTTGCTCCGAATTGTTCTGACCAATAATGGTAATCTTGCGCAGCCAGGCTGAAACCTGCTATTAAACAGGCAATTATTATAGTTGTTTTCCTCATCTTCATAGTATTTAAAGAAATCTCAGCTTGGTGTTTATCATCAATAAAAATAATAATTTTTTCTTGTCGCTTGAGTTAATAGTCTAGATGATTTACTTTTATAGTAATTCTAAAGGTTTTGCCTTGCGCCGTAAAAAACTCAGAATTGGATTAATTATTTTCATCGCAACTGTAACAGTTTTATTTACAGGCCTTACCATCTATTTGTCTTTCTCCGCTAATAAACTAAAAGCACTGCTTGAAGAGGAATTCTCGTATCAGCTTGAATTAAATTGTGAGATACGAGGTGATATCAAGGTGCGGATCATACCCGGCATCAAGATAAAGATTTATGACGTGGTTTTCGACAATGGGCAGGAGGATATTCTTTCAGGAGAGCAGGTTAACATCACGATTCCTTTCTCTTTCCTTTTTAATGAAAAGGTTGAGATCAACGAATTGGAATTGATCAGGCCCAAATTCCATGTCTGGTATGATGAAGGTGGCAAGAGCAGCTGGGCGTTAATTGGCCTGGATGAAACTGCTGGTCAGGCTGATACCAATGAATTCCATTATTATATTGACCTGAGGAGGATTACTGTAAAGCAGGGGTTGATCCATTTCACCGACAAGGCAAATGGGGATACGATAGTGCTTGGCGATATTTATATAACATCAGACACCATGCAATTTACCGGATCTCAAGAGGGTATAGACTGGGGAAATTCTCGTTTTATGGGCAGTTTACGAGCCGGACATTTCAGGCTAAACAATTTCCGGTTTCATAACATGTCTTTTTTTATCAAGGGGCAAAATCAATTGATTAACATCTATTATGCTTCAGAGGAAGAGTTACAGCGGGAAGATGAGGGGAATATTTTCCTCGATATAGGCAGCTCCCCTGTTCATGTAACGATTAATCATAAGATGACCGGGTTTCGTATTGAGAAACTCCTCAAGAACCTGGAAATGGATACGCTGTTTTCCGGCATCATGAATTTTGAATCCAGTTTGTCTTTCAATACGGGGCATGATATGTTTAGTACTTTTAACGGATTCATCAATCTTGAAGGATATGACTTGATCCTTTACGGATATAATATTGATAATTTCCTCAATAAGTTCGAAAAAAGCCAGCGATTTACTTTAATAGATATTGGAGCTTTATTCGTCGCAGGGCCTGTAGGTCCTGTTGTTACAAAAGGATACGACTTTGCCCGCCTTATGGTTCCAAGTAAGCAGGATACAAGTTATATTACCGGATTTAAATCATATTGGGAGATTACTAACGGTGTTGCAAATGCAAGCGATGTTGCATTTGCAACCCTGAAAAACAGGCTGGCCGCCAAAGGTGAAATTGATTTTGCTCACAGCGAATTTAATGACTTCACCTTTGCTGTGCTTAATGAATATGGCTGCGCTTCGATCTCTCAAAAAGTAAATGGGAGTTTTGCTGACCCTAAAAGTAAGGGTGTGAGCAAGGTCGGAGCATTGCTTGGCCCTGTCAAGAATTTCTTTAAAGGTATCTTCAAGAAGAAAGAAAACTGCCCCAGGTTTTATGAGGGTGCTATCCAGCATCCCGAGAATTAATATTTAGAATTTTATACAAATAATTAGAATTGCTTTTACGGGATTCCATCCCGGATCAAACAATTCATTGTTTTTTTTGTTAATCTTCTTAAACTACCCATTATGATCAAGGCAATCCCGGCAGCTGAAAGGCATTTTGTTGATTATGGCTGGCTGCAAACATACTGGCTGTTCTCATTCTCGGATTATTACGACCCCGACAACATCCAATTCGGACCATTGCGGGTATTTAATGATGATATCGTTCAACCACAGTCTGGTTTTCCCACACACCCCCACCGGGAGATGGAGATCATCAGTATCATCATGCAGGGAGAGATTTCCCACAAAGACAACACTGGCAATGAGGCTATTATACAAGCAGGAGAAGTTCAAAGGATGAGCGCAGGCAAAGGGACCAGGCAAGAATCTCAGATGAACAGGAGATTCAGATCGTCTCACATAAACATGCCGACTTCCTCCTGATAGATCTGCCAGGATAAATAACATCACCAATTACTCAGGTAATACGTGATTTCCACTAATTACAGGTATTTATTTGGAAAGATCTTTTTCGCTTTTTATCTTGCAATCCACTAAAACTTAACTAAATCTGCTATTACGATTATGGAATGTCCAGTTTGTCATCATAAGAATGTCCCGACAGGGACACGGGAATGTCCAAACTGTCACTCTGATTTAGAATCATTTAGACTCATTCAGGACCTTGAAAAAGGTTACAGGACACGGAGAACTGTCAACTATGTACTAGGCATAATTGCGGTTGTTCTGTTAATTCTCTGGATTGGGTCTGTTTTCTATCTGAACAACAAGTACAGCGGAATTGAACAGGAAGCTGAAACCTTGAGGGCTCAGGTAGAAACCCTGGTTGCTGAAAAGCAGGAATTGATCAAAGAAAATGAAGCTTTACAGCAACAGGCCTTACAGCTTGAGTTAACCCTGAAGCAAAGGCCAGCTAAACCAGATGTGATAAAGCATGTGGTACAACCTGATGAGACCCTTTTCTTAATTGCTGAAAAGTACTATAATGACGGTTATCAGTACAAAAAGATAGTCTGTGATAATCAGCTTGACGATCCAAATTTTATTGTTAAAGGTCAAGTGTTATATATTTATGGTTTTCGATAAAAAAACCGTAAATTTGACATAATTAATCTCATTTGATAATGTCAAATACAGACAATTTCAGATTATTAAAGCAAAAGATCACCATCTACCTGAATACCATCCTAACGCTTCAAACCAAGGTTGAAAAGCTCAGGAAGGAAAAGTCAGACTTGGTAGTTAATGCTGAGGGTCTTACCAAAACTAACAAGAAGCTCAGAGCCAAGCTGCATATGCTTGAAGATGAGATTCAACAACTCAAAGCAACTGAGGGGAACTAATCTACTCTGAATTTTGCTTTATTGCCAATAAGCCGGAAGGAGGGACATTAAATTTCCTGACACCCCTTTTGATCTTCATTTCAAATGCATCTTGTTTTCTGCCAGAGCAATCAAATACTTCAATTATTGCTTCACCAAAGTCATCAGTAAACTCTACAACGACTTCTGAGCTTCCTTTAGCATTGACTACGTCTATTGCTTTAAGGTCCGGCACTTCAAGCTTTAAAAAGTAATCGTTATACAAAGCAGCGATCATCTTATCAGTATTATAAGCCATCAGTACAGGATATAATGCGGCGGGGTTTCTTGGTATGAACTTACCATCCATGAGTATGGCTTTGTTCATTTTCCAGTAATTTATCCAGAAAGCAGCCATTTGAACATGTTCCTGGGGGACAGAATCCAGTTTAACAGATAATTGCGGAACACTGAACAGTATGTTCTGGATCTGCAAAGCAGCACTTTCAACAGGGTCCTGGTGATGCCACCGGAACATGTCGGAATGCACTGCGGTATTGCCGCTCAGCAGCCTTAGATCAGTAGTTCGTACCCTGTTGATAATCTCCATGTTCGGACAATCGGCGGCACGGAACATATTGCCATATTTCCTCATCAATGGTCCAATATAAGGTTGCCTGAACTCAATCAGAATATCAGGCCTCTTTTCCCTCAACCTGAGCATGATATCAGTCATTAAGCGGTCAACAGCATCGTTGACCGACGCATAATCCCTTCCGTTCCTGGCCGTTAGGTCTGTCTTCTCATCAGCATAAAACCAACCCAGGAAATCCAGCTTGAAGCCATCCAGGTTCCATTCCTGCAATGCCTGTTCATACGTACCGATTATATGTTCTCTTACTTCGGGGTAGCGGGGATCCAGCACCCAGGTACTCTGGCTTTCCCAGTGATGCAGGTATTTTCCTTTGAAACGATCATACAATTGGGACTTTTCTCCAATAAATGGGAGGGAATACCACAGCATAACCTTTACATCCAATGCATGTATACTATCAACAAAAGCCTTCATTTCCGGGATCCTGACAGGCTGCCAGTCACCGGTAAAGGCATAACCCCTCTGGTTGTCCATCGTTTGCCATCCATCATCAATAATTACTGCATCCAGTCCTATTTCTTTGCCCAGCCTGCATTGATGCACAACTTCTGCAGCATCCAGGTTCTGGTGGAAGCTATACCAGGTTGAATACAGCGGCATTTTGGCCATTTCAGGCACATCGGCGGGTTTGTAACCATCTTTCCCTGCCCACCAGTCAGATACATCATAAACAGCCTCGTAGTAGGGTATCTTTCTATTATCCAGCCTGAGCTCTACGGTGTATTCGCTTATGGCAGGATGAGGTTCTGAAAAGAATGTCATAGAACAATGAAATCGAATATCCTCTTCTCTAAGATATGAAGAGGTTTTAACTTTATTTAGTGCATCAGATAAAGCCAGGGTCAGCCGGTTTTCATCATTGCTATTCAAAAAACACAATACCGGGGCCTGGCTGGAGGCCCGGGAAGTCACCCTGTTATAATAATAGGTCGCCCTGTCAGGGTTTATAGTTGAATTCCAGAAAGCATATACGTCGATAGAAGGGAAGCTCCACTTCAGGGTAAACTCAGGTGGCTGTGCTGGTTCAGAGGAAGTTAACTTCAGGGTAATGATCTGAATGCCCGGTTCCTGTCCGGTCGATTCCATGTCGATTTCAAATGCACCCAGATCACCCTCAACCTTGATATCATCAACAGATATTGTTATTGGGGCAGATGAAATTGTGCTGTATGTTATTTGAGAAATATCATCCCCACAGGAAACCAACAGGATAGCTATAACAAAACCGAATATTATACTTTTCATATTACTTAATTACCTAATCACCCAATTACTTAATCACTCACTTAAGATCGCATTAATCTTTCGTCGAACTTCTTTCAGCTCCTCATACAGCATTTTCAGCTTCTTTTCAGCAGCAGTTTTCTTTTTACCATCTGAAAGTTCTTCGTCATAGATCTTGTCGATATTGCTGAAGTTTACCTGAAGCTCTTTATACCTTGATTTAATGCGGTTGACCTGCTCACTGAGGTAATTAATTACATAGTCATTCTTCTGGAGCATCTTATTGCTTAACTCTGCAATTTTCTCCCTGTCCTTTAGCTGCGTTTCAAGAAAAAGTATCTTATCTTCAAATTCACCTGCCTGCTTACCTCCTCCGAAGAAAGTTGCCACAGGTACATTAAGCTCTGCGGCTATTGCCTCAAGGGTAGTGACCTTCAGGGAATTATTTGCCAGTGCGGCATATAAGCCGGAAGTAGACATATTAACACCGGGGCTCTTTGCCAATTGCTGTATGTTGATCCCCTTCTCCCGGCATTCCTTTTTGATTTGTTGACTTAAATTTATCATGGCAGAATATTAAATTTTCGGAATATTTCTACTAAATTAAAAAACTAATTATTTAAAAGCAAAGTATATCAATAAAAATCATATATTTGAAATAGGAACAATATTTCTAATTAAAATCTTATAAAAATGGCTATAGTAATTGTAATTGTTATAATCGTCATTATAGCAATATTTCTGATCTCCCTCTATAACCGCCTGGTTAAGCTGCGCAATAACCGTGAAAATGCTTTTGCTGATATTGATGTTCAGCTTCGCCAGCGTCATGACCTGATCCCAACGTTGGTAGACACTGTCAAGGGTTATATGAAGCATGAAGATAAGGTCCTGACAGCCGTCACTGAGGCCAGGGCCAATGCCATGAAGGCTTCCGGTATTGATGACAAGATCAAGGCGGAAAATCAGTTAACTGCTGCACTTGGTGGATTGCAAGTGGCCGTGGAGGCTTATCCCGACCTGAAAGCAAGTCAGAATTTCATGCAATTGCAGGAAGAGATCTCTGATGTGGAGAATAAGCTTGCTGCAGCGCGTCGTTTCTTTAATTCTGCAACCAAGGAACTCAATAATGCTGTTGAGGTATTCCCTTCCAATATTGTAGCAGGCATGTTTGGCTTCAAGCGGGAGATTATGTTTGAGATTGGCGAGGACCGGAGGGCTGAGATGGAAGAACCACCCAAGGTAAATTTCTAGGTTTATGAAATACGTTGGTATACAGACACAGATCTGGCGTAACAATTCCAAATCTATTGTTTTACTTATCCTGTTTCCGCTGGTATTGTATGCACTTGTCTGGTTGTTTATTTTCTTTACCTCAGCCAACTCTGAATACCAGGATGTCAGCCCGGTAAATGAGGCCAATACTGCATTTCTGTATTCATTCCCCTGGGTTACGGTTGGGGTTGCCATCTGGTTCCTGATCGCTTACTTCTCCCATACCTCCATGATACAGCGGGCCACCGGGGCGAAGCCGCTTGAGCGAAAAGAGAATAAGCGGGTTTATAACCTGGTGGAAAATCTATGTATTGGATCGGGCATGAAAATGCCCAAAGTGAATGTCATACAGGATGATTCACTGAATGCTTTTGCAAGTGGCATTAATGCACGGACATTCACTGTGACCCTGTCCAGCGGCATCATAAGCAAGCTTAACGACGAAGAACTGGAGGGGGTTATCGCCCACGAGCTCTCTCACATCAAGAATCGTGACGTACGGCTGATGATCGTTTCAATCATCTTTGTGGGGATCTTTGCTTTCATTGCTGAAATGATGCTTCGCAGCATGGTTTTCAGCGGTGGACGGCGAAGCAGCAGCGGGAAAGGTGGAGGAGGTGCCCAGCTGATCGGACTTGCACTGGCACTGGTCGGCCTCCTGCTGGCAACCTTATTCAGGTTTGCCATCTCCCGCAATCGTGAATATATGGCCGACGCCGGTGGAGCCGAGATGACCAGGAACCCCGAGGCGCTTGCTTCCGCCCTGAGAAAAATTTCTATCGATCCCAGGATAGAAGCTGTTAAGCGTCAGGATGTTGCACAGCTATTCATTGAGCATCCACTGGATAAAAAGAAGAAAAAGAAAGGATTCTCTATCAGTGGATTGTTTGCAACACACCCTCCTATTGGAGAGAGGATAAGGGTATTGGAGCAGTTCTGATAAGGTATGGAAGAGACTATTAAGGAATTAGCATAAAACTAGGGATTCGTGAAAAAATGGCTTGTGATTTTTATTGTCGTCCTTTTTGCCTGTACCAAAGATGACAATAGTGATGGTGACACTATAACTCCATATTCTCCACCTGTAAAATGTAATATCAGTATTAAGGCCTGCACTGTTCAGCCCAATGATACTGTTTATTTAACCTGGACTGATACCAACCACACTGTTCATGAATATGATATTAATTCTTGCTTATATATTCATAGTCACTATTTTACTCGTGATACCATATTGCTCGAATATTACGCTTTTCAAAACGATATGGAACTATATATTTATATTAACCAAGTGTTAATGTTTGATACTTTATTTCCCCAAACTTCAAAAGGGGTAATAAATTATATTGTCAGGGAGCCAAAAATATAAAGAAACAACTCAATAAATAAATATCTAAACAGAAAACAATTTTTATTATGAAAAGAACACTAGTTTGTATCCTGATCATTATCATTGTGATTGCTGCAGGCGTGTATTACACCTGCATGCAGCGTGAGAAGTTTGAAAAAGAAAAAAATGAAGCCATTGCAGAAGCAGTGCAAAATGCTATTGATTCCATCAATCAAAGACAAGCTCTGCAGGTCCCTGTTCAGCAGAGCAAGGCACACAAACCCCCTTCTCCGCCCCCCCCTGCACCAAAGAAAAAAGCAAGAACACAAGTTGAGCCTGAGCCGGTTGAGCCTGATATGCTTGTTGATGAACGAGATGGGCAGCAATACAAAATCTTTGAAGCCAATGGACTTTAGTGGATGGGACAAAACCTGAATTATGAAACGCCAGACTCATGGTGCTATGAGCTGGAAAACACCAATTGTGATAATTGGGGACGCCTTTATACCTGGGACGCTGCTGTGGGAGCTTGTCCGCAAGGTTGGCACCTTCCCAGTGACCAGGAATGGTCAACCCTGATTAAGTACTATGGTGGTGTTCATTATGCCGGAAAGGAACTGAAGGAAGGTGGCGCATCGAATTTCAATGCGGAGATGAGCGGCTATCGTGATAAGGCAGGATTCTTCGGAAAGGGTGGCATCAGCGCATATTACTGGTCATCCACCGAGCAAAATAAGGATTACGCCAGCTTCAAAGGCATTTATTCTCAGGTCGATAATGTCGGAACCTACACCTATACCAAGCCTGATGCAATTTCTGTTCGATGTGTGAAAAATAGTGATCAGTGATCAGTGAACACTGAACAGAAAGAATAAAGATGAAGGGGACAATATGGTATTTGTTATTGTTGCTGTTTCTCTTTGGATGTAATTTTCAAGACAATTCTGAGGATGAAGCGCTCTGGATCATATCTGCACCAGCCGGGAATAAATACACGACAATTGACAAAAGCGGGCAAACTGTTATCCCGAATGGCAGATTTATTACCCCGGCCGGGAAGAGTATTATCACTGCTCCACATCCTTACGGATTAACCATAAGCCCTGATGGCAATACTGCGGTTACCGCCAATTCAGGAACTGGTCCTTTGTCAATTACCATAATCCGTAATATTCTATCACAAAACCCTGATGTTCAGCAAATACCACCGGGTCCTTCCACCGACAGGGGTGTATTGGCTTCAGTCTTTATGGGCCTTGCCATATCACCCGACAATCAGACTATTTATGTGGCCGGAGGTCAGGAGAATAAGATCTATCTCTTTGATGTCGGAACTGGAAATAAAAAAGGTTTTATTGATTGTTCATTCCTTTCCGAAAAAGTGGATTATACACATGGTTATATTGGTGATCTCGTGCTGAGTAAAAATGGTAAGACACTTTATGCCGTTGACCAGATAGGCTTTAGAATGATTGTAATAGATACTGAAAGAGAAATACTTAAGCATTCAATTCCAGTGGGAAGATATCCATTTGGCATCTGTCTTTCCCCTGATGAAAAAAAGGCTTATGTAGCCAATGTGGGCATGTTTGAGTATTCCTTTATTAAGGAAGGACCACATGATACATGCAGGGTAAAACCCATTGATTACCCGGCTTTTGCTTACGGGTCCAATGAGATGGAGGAAGGCATAGAAAATGACACTGTATTCATCCCCGGTCTGGGCGACCCAAATGCCATTGAAGCGTTTTCAGTGTTTGTGGTTGATATTGAAGATGAAGACAACCCTATACTTGTTGGCAAAATAAAAACCGGCCACCTGGTTGGTGCCCTGGTTGAGGGGATCCCGGCAGTGGGAGGTTCCAGTCCAAATTCAATGGTTGCAAGCGATGATTATGTGTTTGTCAGCAATGGAAATAATGATAATGTCTCAGTGATATCCATAGCACAGGATACCGTTGTCAATACCATTTATCTAAAACCCGAGGAGCGCGTAAGGCAGTTTCGGGGGGTTATCCCCTTTGGTCTGGCATTAAGTCCGGACCATAAAAGATTATATGTCGCCGAATCAGGGATTAATGCCATTGCGGTTATCGATATCGCAGACCTAAAGGTAATGGGGCATATTCCAAGCGGCTGGTTTCCTTCAAAAGTGGAAGTGAGCCACGATGGGAAAAAGCTGATTATCGCCAATGCCAAGGGTTTTGGAAGCGGCCCCAACGGAGGTT
The DNA here is from genome assembly GCA_963753055.1 of uncultured Bacteroidales bacterium. Taxonomy (GTDB): domain Bacteria; phylum Bacteroidota; class Bacteroidia; order Bacteroidales; family B18-G4; genus JAUWGC01. The sequence continues at coordinate 479,596 of CAVWAP010000009.1, forward strand.
CAGCTTTTAAAAAGGGAGCAGAAGGAAGCTATATCGGATCCCTGATGAAGGGAAGCTTGCAAATTGTTGACATTCCCACTGATGAAGAACTCAAGGAGATGACTGAACAGGTGATTTTAAATAATTTTCGATTTACCAGGGCCGATGATCCTGTATTTAATCACAGGATGTCAAACCCGGTCCCATTGTACCCGGGAGAAAAGGAAAGTCCAATTAAACATATTGTGTTTATATCCAAGGAGAACAGGACCTATGATGAGGTGTTCGGACAAATTGAGAAAGGGGAAGGCGATACAACACTTGCACGTTATGGATTACGGGCGACATTCACAAATAATAGCAGGACAGACTCGGTTTCAAATGTGACGGTTATGCCCAACCACCTGACATTGGCAGGGCAATTTGCCATTTCAGACAACTTTTATGTAGACTCTGATGTTTCTGCAGATGGTCATCGTTGGTTGGTGAATACTTATCCGAATGAGTGGTGTGAGACTGCTACGGCAGCAAGTTATGGGGGAAACCGTAACTTCAGGAGAGACTCAAAAGCACGCGGTGTCTTTGCCATGACCGGCTCGGCCGGAGCAATTTATCCGGAGGATTATAATGAAGCAGGTTCCATGTGGGATCATTTAGAGCGCCACGAAGTGCCCTTTTATAATTTCGGGTTTAGCGTAATGTTTGAACCTGCAATTTATAAAGCCGAATATAAGTATACCGGAATCCGCCAGTATATCAACTACCCAATGCCCCAGCCTCTTTATGAGCGTAGTTCGAAAACGTACCCTACATATAATATGGCCATCCCTGACCAATTCAGGATAGATCAGTTTATCAAAGAATTTGATCAACGATGGATTGTGGGTGAAGATAGTATGCCCGCCATAGTCACAGTTATCATTCCTAATGATCATGGCGCAGGTGATCGTCCGGATGCCGGATATCCCTTCCGGGAGAGTTATATGGCTGATAATGACCTGGCTGTGGGCCGTATTGTAGAATATCTTTCGCATACACCTTATTGGAAGCAGATGTTGATCGTGATTACTGAAGATGATGCCCAAAACGGTGTTGATCATATTGATGCTCACCGCAGCATCCTTATGCTGATTTCCCCCTGGGTTAAAAGAGATTATGTAAGTCATGGGCATTATAGCTTTGGCAGTTTATTCAAAACCTTCTGGAATATTCTGGGTTTGCCTTACCTGAATCAATATGACGCAGGGGCGAATGACCTGGGAGACTTCTTTACTGATAGCCCTGATTATCGGCCCTACAATGCATTGCCAGTGGATAGCAGGGTGTTCGACCCACAGAAAGCACTGGATCCTTTCGATGAAGAATTTGACTGGAAAGCCATTGATGAATCGCCGCAAATTGATAATGTAGAGGATATGTATCGTGAAAGCAAGAAGCGTAAATGAAACATTTGCATCTCCATACACCACTGGTTGAATCAACTCCGATGAGTAAAAAAGTAGGATCACAGATTTTACTTAAACTTGAGAACACCCAGTCAACCGGTTCTTTTAAAATCCGCGGCATTGGACATCTTTGTCAAAAGGCAAAAGAAGATGGAAAAACCCAGTTTATTTCTTCTTCCGGAGGTAACGCCGGGATTGCCGCTGCTTATGCGGGTCGGTACCTCGGCATAAAAACCACTGTTTTTGTCCCAAGCACAACTCCACAGGACACTATTTCAAAAATAGAAGAACTGGAAGCAGAAGTTTTAGTCAAAGGTGATGTATGGGATGAAACAGATAAATATGCGCAACAATTCTCAAAAAAAATAGATGGTCTTTACGTACCACCGTTTGACCACCCGCTCATCTGGGAAGGACATTCTACCATGATAGATGAGATTGCAGAAGAAATATCAAAACCAGATGCCATAATTCTCTCGGTGGGTGGAGGTGGATTACTTTGTGGCGTTGTGCAGGGGTTACATAAGAATAATTGGCAGGATGTTCCGGTTATAGCGGTTGAAACAGAAGGCACAGCTTCATTTTCAGCCTCACAGAAGGCAGGCAAATTGGTGACTCTGGATAAAATTGAGAGTATAGCTAAAACTTTAGCAGCGAAAACAGTTTCCAAACAAACATTGGAATGGGATAAAAAACATGAAATAAAATCAGTACTGGTAAATGACAGGCAAGCGGTTTCTGCCTGCATCGATTTCGCCAATCACCATCGATATTTAACGGAACCGGCATGTGGAGCTTCCTTAGCAGTGGTTTACGAACAACATAAAGTTTTGGAAAACGCAAAATCTGTGGTCATAATTGTATGTGGCGGTATAGGAGTAGATATCAATAAATTAAAGGAGTGGAGGAAAATATTATAAACGGATAAACAGATTAATGATATGTCTCGATTATTTTTCATAGCATTTTTGGTTTTTCTGAGCGCCCTGACTGGCTTTCCCCAGCAAACCATCACCCTTACCTTCACTGCTATAGACAGTGCATCCTGTGTCCAGCTTGACAGCATCAAGGTCATGAACCGAACCCAGGACTGTGATACGGTGCTGCATTGGAACGATACTATCCTGGTGTTGAATGTTCCTGTTGGCGTACCTGACATTAAGAACCGGAAAGAAGAATTTAGGATAAGGAGCTACCCTAATCCGGTTACCGACCATGCTACTTTAGAGCTTGCTTTGCCAGAGCCAGGAAAAACAGTATTGACAGTTATTGATGTGCTGGGCAGAAGCTTATTCGCTCTGGATAGAGACCTGCAAGCCGGTACTCATACCTTCAATTTCATCCCCGGCAACGAGCGGATGTATATTTTAACTGCGTCATGGAATGATTACCGTAAGTCCATCAAGATGGTAAATTCAAGCCAATGTAAGGGTCAGCAGTGTTCGATCTCATACCAGGGATATGATGATGTGGTTTCATCGGAAAAAGCGTCTGAAGCCATGCAAGGATTTACTTTCGGGCTCGGTGACGAACTACTATACATTGGGTACAAGGACACACTTGAGTCAGGACTGCTGGACTCACCTGATACGAGTCAGACCTATACCCTTCAGTTCGCATATAACATTCCTTGTCCCGGAACTCCAATCGTCAACTATGAAGAACGGGTATACACTACGGTTCAGATCTTTAGCCAGTGCTGGCTGAAGGAGAACCTTAATTTGGGGACGATGATCCATGGAACCATTGAAATGACCAATAATGGGATTATTGAGAAATACTGTTATTATAATGACACGAATAATTGTAATCAATACGGTGGTCTTTACCAGTGGGATGAAATGATGCAATATTCTACGCAGCAAGGCATTAAAGGCATTTGTCCACCAGGCTGGCATCTTCCAGCAGATGAGGAATGGAAGGTACTGGAAGGAGCAGTAGACAGTCAACATAGTATCGGAGACCAGATATGGAACCTCTATGGACTTCGGGGCTATGATGCAGGTACAAACCTGAAGTCAACAAATGGATGGTCGGGTAATGGTAATGGCTCCGGTCTGTATGGATTTACAGGGCTGCCTGGTGGCTATAGGTACAGCAATGGTTATTTCTATTTGTATAGCCAACATGGGCTCTGGTGGTCATCAACAGAGGGCAATTCAACAAGCGCCTGGAATCGCTACCTCAGCTATAATAATCCGATTGTGGACAGGGACTATGGTGACAACAAAGGATTTGGTTTCAGCGTTCGCTGCATCAAGGATTGAGCAGAGAATAGATATCTGATATCAGATATCAGATATCAGATTTCAGATATCAAAAAAGCGCATTTCTTGAAACGCGCTTTTTTATGAGGTCTCGAGCGGATTCGAACCGCTGTACGAGGTTTTGCAGACCCCTGCCTAGCCGCTCGGCCACGAGACCTTATTACTTGCGCAAAGTTACATGTTTTTTAAATGTTTCCAAAAACATAATAACTCAATCACTCAACCCCTGCCTTCGCAGGGGCAGGTCACTTAATCACTTAATTACTTAATTACTTCCTGCTATTTGGTCTGGCTTGCCAGTATCCTGACGCATTCAGGACATGGACAGGTCGGGGATACAGTTTGGATGAGCTTGTCGCTGGCATCCTGGGAATAGGTGGTGCCGCAACGGCAGCTGTCCCGCGAAAGGCACTCAAAAGTACCGCCGCAGTAAGGACATTTCTTGTTCTTGATCTTATAGCTCTGCTTCTTCATAGCTTAATAGTTACACTGACACATTCAACCTTGCCACCAAGGGGTGGGTTCATCTTCTGTACCTTTATACGAGCATCAACAAGCTGGGGATACCTTTCACCGATCTTTTTTAAGATCCGCCGTGCAACATGCTCTATGAGATTAGATTTGTGTTCCATTTCTGTCTTCACTAACAAATAAACTTCCTGATAGTTCACAGTGGTACTTAAATCATCTGTTGCCTCAGCTTCCGTAGTGTCCGTATCCAGGTACAAATCAACAAGGAAACGGGTTCCGATGATCTGCTCCTCCTGGAAACAACCATGGTAGGCGTAAAATTCCATGGATTCTAAAGCGATTGTAGTCATGATATTTGTGTAATGATACTTGATCCTGGATACTTGATCCTGGATACTTGATCCTGGATCCTTGATCCTGGATCCTTGATGATTTAGGATTTGAATTTTTATCCAGCATCCAGTATCTAGTATCTAGGATCTCTTTTTATCGATTCAATTCCTTTTCGAACTCTTTTTATGGTTTCTTCTTTGCCCAGGATTTCCATAACTGCAAACAAATCCGGTCCCTTGCCGCTGCCGACAAGGCATATGCGGAAACCTATCATCGCCTGCCCCATGGGTAAATCATTCTGCTCTACGTAATCCTTAACTTGAAATTCAAGCTTATCACGCTGAAAGGTTTCTTCATTTTCTAATATGGGAAGAATATTTTCCAGTATTTCAGAGGTGTTTTCCTTCCATCTTTTCTTAACGGTCTTCTCATCATAGGCTTGTGGGGCCGCAAAGAAAAACCAGCTGTGCTCCCAGAAATCCTTGATGAAATTGGCCCTCTCCTTGATTAAACTGACAATCTTAATAAGCTTGTCATATTCCATCCGAAAACCATTCTCCTGCAGGTCTTCCAGGTATTCCCTTGCCAGTTGCTCATTGGTCTTCGCTACCAAATACTGATGATTGAACCATTTGGCCTTGTCCGGATCAAACTTTGAACCGCTCTTCCCCACCCTTTCCAGGCTGAATGCCCTGATCATCTCATCCATATTGAAGAGTTCCTGCTCTGTTCCCGGATTCCAGCCTAATAGGGCCAGCATATTGATAAAAGCATCCGGATAATAACCGTCTTCCCTGTATCCATGTGAGACATTTCCTGTTTGAGGATCGGTCCATTGTAAAGGAAACACTGGAAATCCTAATCTTTCTCCGTCTCTTTTGCTCAACTTCCCCTTCCCGTCAGGTTTCAACAATAGCGGGAGATGGGCAAATTTGGGCATGGTTTTCTCCCAGCCCAGGTTCCTGTATAACAATACATGCAAGGGAAGGGATGGCAACCACTCCTCTCCCCTGATCACATGAGAGATCTTCATCAAATGGTCATCCACCACATTGGCAAGATGATAGGTTGGCATCCCATCTGACTTGTATAATACCTTATCATCCAGGGTGTTAGAGTTTACCTTGATCTCCTTCCTGATCTCATCATAAACCTTGATTTCTTCATTCTCGGGTATCTTTATCCTGACCACGTAGGGATCACTATTATGGATCTTTTCTTTCACTTCTGCATCACTCATGTTTAGAGAGTTATTCATCTCCTTTCTTGATTGATGATTATAGCCTGTGAGTTGTGCACCGGATTTCTCCTGCCTTTTCCGCATGGCTTCCAGTTCCTCAATCGTGTCAAATGCAAAATAAGCATGACCTCGTTCAACCATGGCAAAAGCATATTGCGCATAGGATCCTCTTCGGTCGGACTGCAAATAGGGCCCGTAAGGGCCACCCTCCACCACCCCTTCGTCGAACTGGATACCACACCATTCAAGTGATTCAATGATGTAACTCGCTGCACCTGGTACAAATCGATTCTGATCTGTATCCTCGATGCGAAGGATCATTTTACCTTTATTTTTCTTTGCAAAAAGGTAGTTGTAAAGTGCTGTTCGTACCCCGCCAATGTGTAAGGGACCGGTCGGGCTTGGCGCGAATCGCACACGGACAAAAGATTCGGGCATAATTTCGATATTTCAAGCAAAATTAGTAAAACTTATGGTTCGAAAAGCTAGAAATTAGATACTGGATGCTAGATGCTGGATACTAGATGCTGGATTCTGGATACTGGATACTGGATACTGGATACTGGATACTGGATACTGGATACTGGAGTAGGTTTTTATGGAACAAATACCATTTTGGGGTATTAACATTAAAAGGAGTAATCATGAGCTATAAGCATTTAAAAATCTGGAAACTTGCCAGGGAAATTTCAATTGATATTCATATACTAAGTCATAGTCTGCCTCGGTATGAATTATATGAAACTGGATCGCAAATCCGACGGTCTTCAAAATCAGTATGCGCAAATATTGTTGAAGGCTATGGGCGCCGAGTATATAAAAATGAGTTTTTTAAATTCATTGTATATGCTTTATCCTCTAATGACGAAACAATTGACCATTTAGAAACTCTTTACGAGACAGGGTCCATTAAAGACAAAGATAATTATCAGCAAATTCACAATAAGCTCATTATCCTGGGGAAACAGCTGAATGGATTTCTACAAGCGATTGAAAGGCAGCATAATACATGGAAAGATTCTGGATGCTAGATACTGGATGCTAGATACTGGATACTAGATTCTGGATGCTAGATTCTTGATCATTGGGGATTTGAGATTTTATCCAGGATCCAGAATCTAGTATCCAGTATCTAGTATCAAGTATCTTAGTTTACATCTTCACAAACTTCCTACTTACCAAATACTCCCCATTCTGCACACGAATCAGGTAAGCTCCCTGTCGTAAGGCACTCAACTCCAAGGTGATCTCTTTTCCATTTTGCTCCTGGCGAAGGACCTCACGACCAGTTAGATCGGAGACGATTATCTGGTAGTTTCCACCATCTTCATTGGGCAGGAAAATCTTCACCTGGTCTCTAACAGGGTTAGGTCCAAAGGTAAAATAGGCAGGACTCTCGGTTTCTTCAATACCGAAAGTAATGTCAATGAGTTCATAAAGGTTCCAGTTTTCAGGATCCACATCAATGCTGCTGATGGTCTTGTCTATGGGTATGCCAAAATAATTGTAATTGTCTGTCTGATAAAGTAATATGGTCGTATCCGAGCCATCGTCAAAGTTCAGGCGGTATGGCATGTGCATCTTAAATAAAGTGGTGATGTTGGTTGATGTCGTTTGTGTTACATTCATGTTCAGGTTTCCATCAGCCTGGTTCCAGACAATTGAATATTTCGGAAAACCTTCTCCAAAATACCATTGCTCAAAGAAATCGTCAAAATCCTGTCCGCTCACATCTTCAAGCACTTCCTGGAAGTCGACACCCGTTGCAACACTGTCTCCAAACTGTTGCTGGAAGGTCTGCAAAACATCATAAAAAACATCGTCATCCTGCAGCTCAAAACGGATCATGTGTACTATTGAAGCACCTTTTCGATATGATAACCTGCCGTGAAATATCCTGCCAATGGTAGTAGCCTGATCCGGGGGGATATAAACACTGCCATCAGGTGCTGTCATGACGTAATCGTGTGTCCCTTCCAGCCAATCCTGTGCATCCTGGTACCCCAGGATGTACTCACTGGTCAGGTAATCAGAGTAGGTGGCAAACCCTTCGTTGATCCAGATATCACTCCATGTAGCACAGGTAACATTATCCCCAAACCACATATGTCCCAGCTCATGGGCCACCAGTCCAAAGCCAAAATTGCCAATAGTCGTCATGGTCTGATGCTCCATGCCACCAGGCAATTCGGTCAGGCAATGCCCATATTTTTCTTCCCAGAAAGGATAAAGGCCATAGAGGTCTGACATCAACTCGACCATCTCTGCGGTATGATCAATGTCTGTTTTGTAATCATTCAGTGATCCCTGGTAGATATAATTCTGTATTAGCACTGAATCTCCTCCCATCTCACCGGGTTTTGCGTATATATTATACTCTTCATATTCAGCAACTGCCACAGAAATAAGGTAATAAGCAATGGGGTATTTTGATTTCCATTGAAACATTAATTTGTTATTATGCAGCGGGGTAACAGCAGTCAGCACTCCCTGTGATCCTGCAAGGTTGTTCTCATCAGTGATGATAAATACCCATGATGAGTCAGCTTTATCCTGCAAATCCTGCTTTACAGGCCACCATTCCTTGGCTATCCATGGCTCTGAAAGAGACCAAGTGACATTTTTATCGTATGTACTGTTATAGGCATTTGACATACCGGAGAAAAAACCGCTTGACGGCGGAGTGCCCCTGTAATAAACAATAGCAGAAACATTTTCACCCTTGCTCAGTTCCTCTCCCGGGATCAGGAACAGATCATCGCCAATATGGCTGATGCTTACTGTCTCCCCGTTTATCCTGGCTGAGTCAACTGTCATATCACTGTATAACTCCAGCGCAAAGGTATCCATGGCAGTAGCAGTAACGACAGCATCTATCCTTGCCACTCCTTCTACATCAACAGTATAATTTTCGACATGAATTGTGAGAAAATAGAACTTAACATCATAATCGTTGATTAAGGAGGATTGAAGGTGAGGTTGAAAAACATAACCTTGTTGGTTATATGCCTTGGCATGGTGACAAACCATACCATCTTCTTCAATGTGGGTGTATTGTGAAAACGCAATAATTGAAGTAAGTAGTAGTGTAACAACTGTAAGAACTTTTTTCATTTTTCAGTGTTTTAATTGTATGATCAACTACTTGCGTGTTTATTTTGTATTTTACCGGAAATAAACTATAGTAAAATTCGTTTTTAATTCCTAGGGAATTAACGCTTTAGGATAAGCATTTGTTCTGTATATGGGTGAAAATTTCGATATACTTCTTAGTAAACTGGAACGATTTACCAGGAAATATTACCTGAACCAATTGTTAAAAGGTGGGTTATATTTTGTTGGTATTTTTGTGCTTTTCTACTTGTTTATCAACATTCTGGAGTATTTTTCCTACTTTAATTCCCAGACAAGGACTATTGTTTTCTACGTTTATCTGGGAATAAACATCATCATTTTCTGGCGACTTATCCTATTCCCTTTACAAAAATTATTAAGTTTCGGAAAGCGTATTTCCAGAGAACAAGCCGCCCTGATCATTGGCAGGCATTTCCCGGATATTAATGACAAGCTACTGAATACCTTACAGCTGAAGGATGCCCTGGATGACCATGCAAGTCTTGCTCTCATCGAAGCTAGTATTGATCAGAGGACCAGGGAACTGAACCCTATTCCTTTTGTTAAGGCTATTGACCTGAAAAAGAACAGGAGATATTTGAAATACGCCGCCCCTCCCCTGCTAATCCTGCTAATGATCCTGTTGATCTCACCTAAATTGGTCACTGAACCATCTTACAGGATCGTACACCATAACCAGCATTTTGAGAAAGCCAGACCTTACGAAATTATTATAGAATCAAAATCTCTCGAAGCCATACAACAGGAGGATTTTTTGCTTGATGTCATGATTGTCGGTGAAGAAGCTCCTTCACAACTATTCATTGAATATAATAACTCAAAGTTTCGCTTAAGCAGGGAAAATAGCGTTAAGTTCCACTATAAGTTCATGAATGTTCAGCAGGACATTGATTTCAGGATCATTACAGATGAATTTGCTACCAAATCTTACAGGCTGCGCGTACTGCCCAGGCCCATCATCCTGAACTTTGACACACATCTGGATTATCCTGCCTACACCGGGAAAAAAGACGAAACCCTTGATAATACAGGCGACCTCATCATCCCCGAAGGGACAGAGGTGCAGTGGAAATTCTATACAAGAGATGCCAAAGGAATTAATATTAATTTTCGGAATAATTCCAATTTATTAGACCTTTCTGGTTCAAATACAGCAACTTATGCGTCAAGGTTTAAGGAGTCGGTGGCTTATGCCATCTCCGTATTCAATGAATTCCTGAAAAATTCTGACAGCCTGGTTTATTCTCTAACAGTGATCCCGGACCTTTATCCTACCATATTTGTAGAGGAATACTATGATTCTTCGTTTCAGAAACATGTTTATTTTAAGGGGTTGATTAAGGACGATTATGGTTTTAAAGCGCTTACATTCAACTATGAATACTTAAACAATTTTGATTCCATCAGGATTGAAGAACAGTTGAACCAGGAAAAGCTGCCCATCAGCCTGGCCACCAACCAACAACAGTTCTTTCATCATATCGACCTTGACAGGTTGAATATACGGCCTGGTGATGAGATTACTTATTATTTTGAGATCTGGGACAATGACGGAGTCAATGGCAGCAAAATGACAAGGTCTCAAAAGATGTTATTCCGTGCACCAACGCTTAAAGAGATTGAGAAAGAAACTGATGCCTCTAATGAGGCCATCAAGGATGACCTGGAGAAAAGCATCAATGATACTAAATTGCTGCAAAAGCAGATAGAAAAGATGCACCAGAAAATGATCAATAAGGAAACCCTGAACTGGGAGGACAGGCAGCAATTACAGGATCTGATCAATCAGCAGTTACAATTACAGGATAAAATTGATCAGTTTAAGCAGGAAAACCTTCAGAAGTCGGCAAAGGAGCAGCAATACAAGGAGGTAAACAAAGAAATCCTGGAGAAGCAAAAACAGCTTGAGGAGCTTTTTGAACAAATTATGGATGATGAGATGAAAAAACTTATCGATGAAATCCAGGAAATGCTTGAAGACATTGATAAAGACAAGGTCAATGAAATGCTGGAGAAAATGGATATGCAAACCGAGGAGATCAGCAAAGAACTGGATCGCAGTCTTGAACTGTTCAAACAGTTGGAATTTGATAAAAAATTAACCGAAACTATTGAAAAGATCAGCCAGCTGGCTGAAAAGCAGGAGAAGCTTGCCGAAGAGACAGAAGACAGGAAGCAGGATATTGAAGAGCTGCAGAAGGAACAGGAAGGTATCAATGAAGAATTTGAGGATATCCGTGAGGACCTGGATGACCTTGACGAGAAGAATAAAGAACTGGAAGAACCCAATCCTTTGATTGATACAGAAAATTCAGAAAATGCCATCCAGGAAGAGCTGGATAACAGTAAGAATGCACTGGATAACAAGCAACGCAAAAAGGCGAATGAATCGCAGAAAAATGCCGGACAACAAATGAAGGAATTGTCTGAGTTACTGTTCGATATGCAGCAAACCATGAACCAGGAATCGCTTCAGGAGGATGCACGTGTATTGCGTGAGATCCTTGAAAACCTGATTCAGCTTTCATTCGACCAGGAAGACCTTATGCAGGAAGTAGGAAATACTTATCCCAGTGATCCCAGGTTCCCCGAGCTGGTCCAGGAGCAAAAGCGCATTAAGGATGACATGGTCATTGTTCAGGATTCGCTGTATGCGCTGAGTAAGCGCCAGGAAAGCATTCAACCCTTTGTAAACAAGGAGATTGAGTCTATCAACAGGGATATTAATAAAGCCATGGAATTGTTGGATGACCCGGGCAAAAGAGCTGTCGCAGCCGGTAAACAGCAATACGTAATGACCTCCATGAATAACCTGGCCCTGTTGTTGTCTGAAGCCTTGAAACAAATGCAGCAAAACCTGAACATGGATAGCAATTCCAGTTGTTCTGGTTCCAGCAATCCCAAGCCGGGCAAGGGAAAGCCTGGAAAGTCAAACATGAGTGATCTCCAAAAGCAACTTAACAAGCAGTTGGAGGAAATGAAAAAAGGCATGCAGAAAGGTGAAAAACCCGGCAACAAAACAGGCCAGGGTGGCATGAGTGAGGAGCTGGCCCGTATGGCTGCTCAACAGGAAGCTATTCGCAGGCAGCTTGAAGGTTATCTTGAGCAACTTAAAGAAGATGGTGTAGCTGGTGATGCAGGCATCAATAAGCTGATGGAAGAAATGGAAAAAACTGAGACGGATCTGGTTAACAAAAGGATCTCAAATGAGACCCTCAGAAGGCAGCAGGATATCCTTACAAGGCTTTTAAAACATGAAAAAGCAGCGCGTGAAAGAGAGAAGGAAGAACGTAGGGAAAGTACTGAGGCAAAAAATCAAAATTTTAGTAACCCTGAGGATTTTTTCGAGTATAAAAGATTAAGATCGAATGAGGCGGAACTGTTAAAAACGATACCTCCTCAATTAAAATCTTTTTATAAAAACAAAGTGACCCAATATTTTTATAATTTTATGGATTAAGTTTTCTATACTTTAGATGGAAAAATTAACATTAACCTCAAATCTTACAAACATTACGATCGTTGAAAGGTTCGTTGAGGAAATTTGTGAGCATTACAATCTCAACAATACCTATTTTGGCAATATTCTACTTACCCTCACAGAAGCCTTCAAAAACGCCGTAATTCACGGTAATCAGAATGATTCCAACAAAAAGGTTACCATTCTCTTTGACGCAGGTCAAAAGGGTTTGTCTTTTGTTATTTCTGATGAAGGAGAAGGTTTTGACTACGACAGCACTCCAAGTCCTATTGATGTTGAAGATGATGCTGAAGCTGAAAAGGGACGCGGATTATTTCTGATCAGGTCACTTACTGATGACGTGAAGTTTACCGATAACGGTCGTACTGTTGAAATGGTTTTCGAAATCGAAGGGATTGGCCAAAAAACCATGAAAAACAGGCTGAAACATTTCAATCAATACTTTAAGCAGGTTAAGCAGAAAGTAAAATAGAAGTATTTCAGTATTGTTTTTATTATTCATGGAGGAGATAAAACCAGTCATACATTTCTTTTCCGAAAATATTCCTTTTACACTTAAGGGGAAAAGGACGATTCGTGCATGGATATTATCCTGTATTGAACTTGAAGGTAAGCAGGCCGGGTTCATCAATTTTATTTTTTGTGATGATGACTACCTTTTGCCTATAAACCAATCATACCTGCACCACGACACCCTTACAGATACCATTACTTTTGATTATTCCGACCAGGATGATAAAATTCAGGGAGATATTTTTATCAGTATTGAAAGAGCCAGGGAAAATGCCAGGATCTTTAAAGTCGGCTCGACAGATGAAATCCATCGACTTATCATTCATGGCATCCTCCATCTCAGTGGATATGATGATACGGATCCTGCTGGCAAGACCCTCATGTCCGAAAAAGAAGATTATTACCTATCTTTGCTGCCCTGATAACAGGGAATTCAGTCATTGTTCCACGTGAAACATTCTCTTATGTTCAAGCAATATGATGTCATCGTTGTGGGTGCCGGACATGCTGGCTGCGAAGCTGCTGCCGCTTCTGCTAACCTTGGCTCTCGTGTATTGCTTGTCACCATGAACATGATGAACATGGCCCAGATGTCATGCAACCCGGCTATGGGAGGTATAGCCAAAGGCCAAATTGTAAGGGAGATTGATGCATTGGGTGGTCTCTCCGGAATTGTTACTGATAAGACCATGATACAGTTCCGTATGTTGAACCGATCTAAAGGTCCTGCAATGTGGAGTCCCCGCGCCCAGAGTGACAGAATGCTATTTTCGGTAGAATGGAGGGACCAGCTGGAGGCTATTCCCAATCTTGATTTCTTCCAGGATATGGTTGTGTCCATCATTACAGATGGCAAATCCATCCGCGGTGTCAAAACTGCCATGGGCCATGAAATTCTTTCCCAATCAGTTATCCTTACCAATGGTACTTTCCTTAATGGCATCATTCATATTGGTGAAAAAAAGATTTCTGGTGGCCGGATAGGGGAGAAGCCTTCTTCTGGCTTAACGGAGGATCTTGTTAAGCTTGGTTTTGAGTCAGACCGGATGAAAACAGGAACCCCTGTCAGGGTTGATGGCCGGACTATTGATTTTTCCGAATTAGAGGAACAGAAAGGAGATGATAATCCAGGTAAATTTTCTTATACAGATACGCCTCCTTTAACAAAACAGCGGAGTTGCTACCTGGCATTTACAAATCAAACCGTTCACGATACTTTAAGAACAGGTTTTGATAAGTCTCCAATGTTTATGGGCCGTATAGAAGGTATTGGACCAAGGTATTGTCCTTCCATTGAAGATAAAATTGATCGCTTCTCATCAAAAGACGCTCATCAACTCTTTGTTGAGCCGGAAGGATGGAACACTGTCGAATATTATATAAACGGCTTCTCATCTTCCCTTCCAGACTATGTACAATTCGAAGCATTAAGAAAAATTCCTGGTTTTGCGAATGCCAAAATCTTCAGGCCGGGCTATGCCATTGAATATGACTACTTTCCGCCTGTTCAACTCAGGTATACCCTTGAAACAAAATTGATTGAAAACCTCTATTTTGCCGGACAGATAAATGGAACAACGGGTTATGAAGAAGCTGCTGCCCAGGGAATCATGGCTGGCATCAATGCACACCTGAAATTAAGCGGCAAATCCGAGTTTATTCTTGGTCGTTCAGATGCTTATATTGGTGTTCTGATCGACGATCTCATCACAAAGGGTGTTGATGAGCCATATCGTATGTTTACTTCCAGGGCAGAATATCGAATTTTGCTCAGGCAGGATAATGCTGATTTCCGATTAACGCCCAAGGGATATGACCTTGGACTTGCTTCCCAGGATCGTTTTGACAGGATGCAACGTAAACTTGATCTTGTTGAACAAATCAGGGTGTTTTGTAAAAAATCAAGTACCACGCCACAGGAAATTAATCCGCACCTGGAAAGTTTAAATTCAAAGGCCATCAAACAGAAGGTTAAACTTGACTCTGTCCTGTTGCGCCCTGAAATTTCTATTCACAGCCTTATCAAAAACGTACCTTCTTTTCAAAATTTTGTAAGCAGTAATCCTGCTTTTAACGAGGAGGTTATCAATGAAGCTGAAATCCTGATTAAATACGAGGGCTATATTAATAAGGAACGTGAAATGGCCGATAAACTATCCAGACTTGAAAATATAAAACTTAAGGATGATTTCAATTATCATCAACTGCAATCATTGTCGTGGGAGGCAAGGGAAAAACTTTCTTCTCTTAAACCACAGACTTTAGGACAGGCATCAAGAATTAGCGGTGTCTCACCATCAGATATTTCAGCATTGATTGTATATTTGGGCAGGTAAACAAATTGTTCCACGTGTAACATTGCCTCATGATCGAACTTAGCCATTGTCCTTCCTGTAAACATCAGGTATTTTCTAAATATTTGGACTGCAGGGATCATTTTCTTTCAAAAGAGGATTTCCATATCTTAATGTGCGACAATTGTCATCTGCGTTTTACAAATCCCAGGCCTAATGAAATTGATCTACCCTCATATTACAAATCCGAGGAATATATTTCCCATTCCAACGTCAAAGGTGGATTATTTAATTCTCTTTATCAGATGGTCAGACAGCATACCATCAAAAGGAAGTACAAGATCGTTAAGCGCAATTCACAGGGCAATACTATACTTGATATAGGATGTGGAACAGGAGAATTGCTTAATGTATTTAAAAAGAATAACTGGATAACTACAGGTATTGAACCTGATGATGGTGCCAGGCAATTGGCACAGGAAAATTACAATATAAAAATCACAGATCTCGACACACTGGTACAAAGCCATGAAACAAAATTTAATGTGATCACCATGTGGCATGTTCTGGAACATGTTTATAATCTCCATGAGCATCTCAATAAAATAAAGTCGGTTTTAAGTGATAATGGCACATTCATTGTTGCAGTTCCAAATAGCGATTCATGGGATGCGCTTCATTACAAATCGAATTGGGCTGCATATGATGTTCCCAGGCATCTTTATCATTTCAACCAGGATACTATAAATGAACTTATGAAAATGCATCATTTCAATCTGGAAAAAATAATTCCCATGAAATTTGATGCTTATTATATTAGTTTGCTAAGTGAAAAATATAGGACGGGAAATCAAAATGCACTTAAAGGTTTTTTAAAGGGTTGTTATTCTAATTTTTCTGCCAGATTTAACCAAAATAACTTCTCCAGTCTTATATTTATCTATAAAATTGGATAAAGGCTATTTTTAAGCCCCTGGATAAACGTTCATGTTTTTCTAGTATTGCAACTCAAAAATGCGAAGAAAACACATCAGGGACGCTCATATTAATCGATTTATAATGCTCTGTATTTCAATATTTTAAAGGGATTATGCGCCTTTTTACATCAGCCAATAGAAAATTGAAGATCTCTGCAAGTTTTTTTCTTGCCTTCCTAATTATTTTTGTAGGGCTATCTTCATTTTATCAAAATTCCAATAAATCCGATATTGCATTTGATCATTTTATAACCCAATTTAAAAATAATGAGAAGACAGTTTCGAATTATCTTCAAAAGGCAAAAAACATAATTTCAGATTCAAATTATGTGAACTCATCTTTGTATGACATTTTCCCTAATGACCTTTATCAGGATGATGGCATAATCATTTTAGTCTTTCAAAAAAATTCTTTGGTTTTCTGGTCCGATAATTCAATCCCCTTCACTTCTTTTGATTTCGTCAATTTTAAGGCTCCTTCGGTAATAGAACTTCAGGATGGCTATTATTATATAGATGAATTGACAACTTCAGATTATCAGATTGTCGGAATGAGTTTGTTAGGTCATCAATATTCCTACGAGAATGAATTTCTTAACAATGACTTTCATCCGCAATATTCTGTACCTTCCGGAACCAGGGTCTGTCTTTTTCAGGAAACATATGATATTTATTCCTCCGGTGATAAATTCCTTTTTTCATTAAAATTCCCTGATAACGCGTCCTTGCTAACATGGCAATATACCATACTATTTCTTTTGTATGTTCTCATGTTCACTTCATGTATCATCTTTCTTTTTCATCTATACCAAAAATTTGCAGGCTTCTTACGAAATAAATACATTTATATCATCACCTACTCTTTCGACCTGATCCTGCTTCGATGGCTTCTGTTCTATTTTGAAATACCAAGAGTAATAACATCTTCAGCTTTTTTCAGCGCTTCTTATTTTGCTCATTCAGACCTCTTTCCCTCTCCCGGGGATCTCATCCTGAATATGCTGGTCGTGCTGGGCATAGCAAGTGTTTTTAATCTAAAGTTCAGGCCCAAATTAATTTCCAGGACCCAGAACCCGGCATTATCTTTTATCCGTGGTTATTTTATGCTGGTCCTGTCTTTCCTGCTGTTCTTTCCTTTTCTCTCACTTTCCAGAAGCCTTGTTTTTGATGCTAATTTCTCTTTGAATCTTTCTGATATTTCCCTGATTACCACATATAGCTTCATTGGGCTATCAGCCATATTCATTATGCTTTTAGCCTATGTGCTGATCAGTATCAGGCTATTTGAATATGCTTACCAATCATCAAACCGCAAGTTTCAGTCCTTTATCCTAATGTGGATGCTTGCTGCCATTACCACTATCCTTATCAATGTTTTATTTGAGACAACTGATTATATATTTGTCTTCTTCATTGCCCTATATATCATTTCATTATTTTTCTTCAAGTCTTATCAACGAAGGATTATCACATTCTACAGTATCATATTCTACCTTTTTCTCTTTTCTGTTTTCAGCACCTACTCCCTGCAGACGATGATTACCACCAAGGAAAAGGAAGAGAGGCAGATGATTGCTATGCAATTGACGCAGACCTATAACCCTCTTGTAGAATTTAATTACAGCATCGCCAGCAAGGAAATATCAAGGGACCTTACATTACAGGGCCTTCTTGTGCTTTCATATGAAGATCCTGCATTTGAGGATTCTGCCGTTCAATACCTTGAAGATCAGTATTTACGTCATATTTTCCCGGGATACGAAAGATACAGTACAATCTGTTTCCCTGATAAAGTTCTTGATATTCAACCTGAGGATTTTCTCATCAACTGTGATGAGTATTTCAGGGGCTTGATACGTGAGTATGGTGACCATTCCCTGAGTGATAATCTTTTCCGTTATAATCTCAACGAATCAAACAGTTATATTTCACACGTCCGTATTCCTGCGACCATTGCCGATCAGATCATCATATTTGACATATATTCCGAATTATTTTCTCCATTTATTCCGGATGAAGGACTGGGTTACCCTGAACTACTTATCGAATCATCTTATGCACATTTTCCTAAGACGGGCAATTATTCATACGCCAGGTACCGTGATGGCCAGCTGGTTTATAAATACGGAAATTATATTTACAGCATTGATCTGCCGGACAATCTTTTAACGACAGATGCAGCTTTTTTCAATTATAATAATTATAGCCATTACATTGTCCCGCTGGATGAACAGAACCAGCTTATCTTAAGCAAAAAGAATCTTAACCTGCTTGATGCTATTGCACCATTTTCATACCTATTACTATTTTACGCCATCTATACCTTGATTTACCTGTTGCTCATTGTCTTTCCCTTTGAGAATTATTCTTTTGACATTAACTTCAGAAGCCGTCTCCAGGTATCCGTTATCACTATTATTGTTATTATCTTTTTTATTGTGGGCTATGTATCAGTAACTTATATTCAGAATCTTAATGATGATAAGAACTATGCCATCCTGAAGGAGAAAACCCATTCTGTACTTATTGAACTGGAGCATAAACTGGCTGATCAGCCATATCTTTCTGTAGACATGCAATCTTATTTATCCGGTCTGCTTAACAAATTCTCTCTGGTTTTTTTCTCGGATATTAACCTTTATGATCTATCCGGTAATCTACTTGCTTCATCAAGGCCACGGATTTTTGAAAAGGGCCTGATATCAACGCGTATGAATGCTGATGCATACAAGATGCTTTCTGTCAATAAAAAGCTTCTCTTTATTCATGAAGAAAAAATTGGTTCGTACAATTACCTTTCTGCATATATTCCATTCCGCAACAGTCAGAATATAATTGTTGCTTACCTCAACCTTCCCTATTTTTCAAAGACCTCTGAGTTAAGGACAGAAATTTCTTCATTCCTGACAACTTTCCTTAACATATATATTTTCTTCATCGCCCTTTCTATCTTTCTAACACTGCTGATTTCCAGGTACACAACCCGGCCCCTGCAACTCATCAAAGACAAGATGCGCAGCCTTTCCCTTGGAAGATCTAACCAGAAGATCAACTGGGAAAGCAACGATGAAATTGGCAAGCTTATCAGTGAATATAATCGCATGATCGATGAGCTGGCCAAGAGCGCTGATCTGCTCGCTAAATCAGAAAGGGAAAGCGCCTGGAGGGAAATGGCCAAGCAGGTTGCCCATGAAATCAAAAATCCGCTCACCCCGATGAAACTCAGTGTCCAGTACCTTGAAAAGGCCTGGGATGAAGAAAATGTTGATTTTGGCAAGCGCCTCAAACGCTTTACCAAAACTATCGTTGAGCAAATTGACACTTTATCGATGATTGCTTCCGAGTTTTCTGACTTTGCCAAGATGCCCCTGGCTCAATCCCGTAAGGTGAACCTTATCGACATCATTAAAAATGGCATTGACTTATTTAAGGACACAGAAAATATACAATTGGGCATTGATTTTGAGCCAGCCCAGGATTACACAGTGTTTGTAGATCAAAAGCAGCTTCTTCGTGTATTCAACAACCTGATACAAAATGCTATTGAAGCGATAGGGCAGGATCAATCCGGAAAAATTGAGATCTCCGTTGAGTCACAAAACAATGAGTTCCTTATCAAAGTGGCTGATAATGGACCTGGAATACCTGCAGATCAGGCCGATAAGATTTTCTCTCCGAGCTTTACAACAAAAACCAGTGGTATGGGACTTGGGCTGGCCATGGCCAGGAATATTGTGATTAATTCCGGTGGAGAAATTAGTTTCGAAAGTGAACCAGGGAAGGGAACAATGTTTCTGATAAGGCTGCCGAAGGTTTGATTCATGTACACATGGACACATGTTCGCATGTACGAATGGTTCCTTGCTAAATGTGTCCATGCTTATATGAGAACATGCAAAATGATTATCTTCCCGAATGCCCAAAGCCTCCTGCTCCTCGTTCTGTTTCTGAAAGTGCATCTACTTCTATCCATTCGGCTGTTACGTGTGATGCAATGATCATCTGCGCGATCCTTTCACCATTATTGATCACAAAGTCATCTTTTGAAAGGTTGATCATGATGATCTTAACCTCTCCACGGTAATCTGCATCAATGGTTCCTGGAGTATTCACCAGGCTGATCCCATGCCTGATTGCCAGTCCGCTCCTTGGCCTTATCTGTGCTTCGTAGCCCTGTGGCAGTTCAATAAACAAGCCAGTAGGTATCAAAGCTCTTTCCAGTGATTTAAGGGTTACCGGTTCATCCAGGTTGGCCCGCAGGTCCATTCCAGCAGAATATGCTGTTTCATACGACGGTAAAACGTGCTTTGAAGCATTGACAATCTTGATTTTCATAGTTATGCTTTATTGAAAACTTTTCCTGAATACCGCTTTTTCCATCAGTATCACAATCGTTATAAATGAAATAAACAAAACAGTATTTATAGTCCATCTCAAATAAATGTCCTGCCATTGAATGAAATAGTCAAATGCATAAAATGCCATTGCAATGATAAAATAAATGGAAATCCGTCTGAAGTCATAAGCAATTGGATAAAATCGTCTGCCAAGGAAAAATGACATCAGCACCATGGCGAAGTAACAGACAAAGTGAGCCCAGGCGGCACCGGTATATCCCATGGCCGGTACAAGTAATATGTTAAGCACAATGGTTATTGTAGCACCAACCAGGGCGATATAGGCTCCAAACCGGGTCAGGTCATTCAGTTTATACCAAATAGACAGGTTGAAGAAAACCCCCAGTAATAAATTGGCCATCAGGACAATAGGGACAATATGCAGTCCTTCCCGGAAGTCTTTTCCGATAAAATATTTAAAAATATCAAGGTAAAGGGTTACGGCAAGGAATATGATAAGACAGAAGATGATAAAATACTTCATTACATCAGCATAGAGCTTTTTGGAATCCTTTTCTTTAGCATGCGAGAAGAAAAAGGGCTCGGCAGCGTACCGGAACATCTGGATGAAGAGGGTCATCAAAACGGCAAGTTTATAGTTCGCACCATATATCCCCAATTGACTAAGGACATATTCTTTGCCATCAGTAATATGCTCCGGAACAGTGAGCAAGAACTTAAAAAGCAGTTTGTCAGACACTTCATTTACCATACCTGCAATCCCGACAATAAGCAAGGGGAATGCATATTTTAACATGCTGCGCAAGAGTGTCATACTGACTTTAACCGTTGCGGTAAACATATCCGTCAGGAGCAATAGCAATGTGATGATGGTCGCCAGGAGGTTAGAAATAAATGCATAACCAACGCCTATTTCAGGACTGTAAAAACTCAGGAATACCGAATCAGGATTTGTGGCATAAATCTTTGGGCAAACGAGCAGGAAGAAGAAATTAAAGCCAATGTTGCTTAGAACATTTATGATCTTGATGATGGCGAATTTCAAAGCTTTGTTTTGTTGACGCAGCCGTGCAAAAGGAATAGCGAGGAAAGCGTCAATTCCAATGATTAATGCAAAATACTTTATGTATTCAACATGATCCTGGTACTGTATCAGCCTGGCTATTGGTTCAGCAAATGCAAGAACGAACAGGATAAATATTGTCGAGGTCGCAAGAAGGGTTACAAGTGCAGTGGAATATACTTTCTTTTTATCCTGTTCCTTTTCCGAAAACCTGAAGAAGGCCGTCTCCATTCCATAGGTTAACAGTACAAAAAGAAAGGCAACGTAGGCGTATAGTTCAGTTACAATACCATATTCTCCCTGAAGAAAGATCCGTGTGTAGAACGGGGTAAGCAGCAGGTAGTTCAGCAGGCGGGGAATGATAGTCCCCATTCCATATACTACGGTTTGTCCTGCAAGCTGCTTAATTTGATTCAAATCCTAATTTGTTTGAAAGCAAAAATAAAGAAAAACAATTCATGTACACATGTTCTCATGTTCTCATGTTCACATGTTGTCTCGTCCTGAAATAGGTTTACACATATGGTAAACAAAACGGACGCGATGCATTTCCTGATAAATGCGAACATGTGTACATGTGAACATGGAACATCTTTTGGTATATTTGTTCTATGAAAAGCCAGGTTTATGCAATCCGGAAGAACATCATTTTCTATATTATTATCCTTACCGGATTGGTTTTCATAATCAAGCTTTTCATCCTTCAAATACCTGATAACGCTTATAAATTTTCAGCTGAAAACAATGTTCTTCGCTACATCACTCAATATCCATCCCGCGGGTTGATCTACGACAGGAATGGTACTTTGCTTGTATACAATGAGGCCGCTTATGATCTCCTGGTCATTCCCAGGCAGGTACAGGCTTTTGACACACTGGAGTTATGTAAAATATTAAAGATTGATGAAGAAGACCTGATCTCACGTCTGCAGAAAGCCAGAACATACTCACGTTACAAACCTTCCATTTTTATTGAACAGGTCTCAAAAGAAGACTATGCTTATCTTGAAGAAAAACTATATAAATATCCTGGTTTTTATGTTCAGGCCAGGACCTTAAGAAAATATCCCATACCTATTGCTGCACATACATTTGGTTATGTTGGTGAAGTCACAAGGGCAGAAGTTGACAACAATTCATATTATAAGTCTGGCGACTATATTGGAAAGAGTGGTATCGAAAAATTTTATGAAGACTCCCTGCGAGGAAGGAAGGGGATAAAGCTTAAGATTGTTGATGTATTCAACAGGGAAAAGGGTTCCTTCCGTGATGGCGAGTTCGACACGGTTGCGGTTAAGGGTACAAACCTGTCGATCACCATTGATGCAGCCTTGCAGGAATATGGAGAAGCCCTCATGAAGAACAAGAAAGGCAGTATTGTGGCTATTGAGCCAGCAACGGGTGAGATCCTTGCCCTGGTTACCAGTCCTTCCTACGACCCCAACCTGCTTGTCGGTCGTGTCCGTAGCAAAAACTACACAGGCCTTTCCAATGACACCTTGAAGCCTCTGATGAACCGCGCGATCATGGGAACGTATTCACCAGGATCTACCTTTAAGTTAGTGAATGCATTGATTGGCCTGCAGGAGAAAACATTGTTTCCTGGTACCGAATATTTATGCGATGGCCCTGAATCGCGACCAATACGTTGCACCCATTACCATACAACTCCATTGGCACTTAATGACGCTATCCAGCATTCCTGTAATCCCTATTTCTGGAATGTATTCAAGTCGATAATAAACAGCAAGGACAACGGGGATGTTGTGAAAGGCTTTCAATGCTGGCATGATCATGTGATCAGACTGGGTTTTGGAAGAAGGTTTGATACGGATATTCCATTTGAGCTGAGTGGCAGCATCCCGGAATATACTCTTTATGATAAGATCTACTCCGAGGGTCATTGGAACGCACTGACGATTCGCTCTCTGGCTATCGGGCAGGGTGAAATCCTTGTCACACCCATGCAACTGGCTAATTTTGTGGCTATTACTGCCAACAGGGGCTTCTTTTATCCTCCCCACATTGTCAAGGCCTATGGAGACGGAACAATCCAACAGCCTATTACCGTTGAAAGAAATAATACTAATATTGACCCTCAGCATTGGGAGATAGTGGTAAATGCCATGCTTGATGTGGTCGAGGGAGAGAGTGGAACCGCAAGATGGTATAAACTGGATACCATTCCTTTTTGCGGTAAGACCGGGACGGTTGAAAACCCGCATGGTGAAGATCATTCAATGTTTATTGCCTTTGCACCAAAAGACAATCCGCAAATTGCCATGTCTGTTATCGTTGAAAATGCTGGCTACGGTTCGACATGGGCAGCACCTATTGCCAGCCTGTTAATTGAAAAATACTTAACAGGGGTTGTAACAAGGACATGGATTGAAGACCGGATGTTAAAAAGCAATTTAATTACAAAAGAGAAAGAAAAAGAAGCAGAAGAATGAGAGAGAACCAGCGCATATTATCAAATATTGACTGGACCACTGTCCTGATCTATTTCGTCCTGGTCATGATGGGATGGGTCAATATCTATGCTGCTGTATTCAATGAGGAGCATCAGAGCATTTTCGATATCAGCCAGCGTTACGGTAAGCAGCTCCTTTGGATAGCTGCTGCCGTATTCATGATCTTCATCTTATTGATTATTGATGCCAAGTTCTTTTCCACCTTTGCATATGCTATCTATGGAATCAGTATTTCTTTATTGGTAGCGGTATTGCTCTTTGGTGTTGAGATAGGAGGTGCCAAATCATGGTTTCAGATAGGTTCTTTTGGCATTCAGCCAGCCGAGTTTGCCAAGGTAGCCACGGCCCTGGCCCTTTCGAAATACTTAAGTACTTACAGTATCTCTATTAATAAGTTTAAGTCACTTGTAACCTCACTTGCCATTATTTTTGTTCCCTTCGCCCTGATACTTCTCCAGAATGACACAGGTTCTGCATTGGTTTTTACAGCCTTTATTATCGTTCTCTACAGAGAAGGCCTTTCCGGAAGCATCCTTTTATTTGGCATCATATTAATAATTCTTTTCCTCGTCACCCTATTACTTGAAGAGCAGTTCTATTTCCTTATTGCTGGCATATTCCTGCTCTCTGGTGCTTTGCTCTTTTTCATTCAAAGGACCTCTGTTAATATCATCAAAGTCGTCTTGTTGTTTATCTTCCTGTCCGGCTTTGTTGCCAGTGTCAATTATACTTTTGAAAAGGTACTAAGTGATCATCAGAAAACCCGTATAAATGTCCTCATTGGCAAAGAAGCCGATCTTAAAGGGGCCGGTTATAACGTTCATCAGTCGAAAATTGCTATTGGCTCCGGTGGCTTTGCAGGAAAAGGCTTCCTGCAGGGAACACAAACAAAGTACAACTTCGTCCCTGAACAGGATACAGATTTTATTTTTTGTACAGTGGGAGAAGAATGGGGGTTCCTTGGAAGTACTATTGTGGTTGGATTGTTCCTGCTGCTCTTCTACAGGTTACTCAGGATGGCGGAACGGCAAAAGTCTGATTTTGCAAGGATCTATGGTTATTGCGTGGTGTCAATATTATTTATCCATTTCCTGGTAAATATCGGAATGACCATAGGTTTGGTGCCCGTAATCGGTATTCCGTTACCTTTCTTCAGTTATGGAGGCTCCTCATTATGGTCTTTTTCCATCCTGCTGTTCATTTTTATCCGGCAGGATGCCTACCGCTGGCAGATTCTTTAAACATTTCCCATTCTGCATTGTTGATTCTACATATTCCAATTAATGGGTATGAAGCACACTTACACCAACGAGCTTGTCCATGAGACCAGTCCATATCTCCTCCAGCATGCACATAATCCTGTGAACTGGTTGCCCTGGGGTGATAATGCATTGAAGACAGCAAAAGAAGAAGGCAAACTGCTTGTCATCAGTATTGGTTATTCTTCCTGCCACTGGTGTCATGTGATGGAACATGAAAGCTTCGAGGACAAAGGGGTGGCCAGGCTAATGAATGAGCAATTTGTATCTGTTAAAGTAGACAGGGAGGAAAGGCCTGATGTCGACCAGGTATATATGAATGCAGCATACCTGGTCACGGGATCAGGAGGCTGGCCGCTGAATGTTATCGCACTACCTGATGGCCGGCCAGTGTATGCAGGTACCTACTTCCCAAAAGAGAACTGGATCAAATTACTTGATCACTTTATCAGCTTGCATGAAGAACAGTCGGCATTATTATTAGAGCAGGCAGAAAAAATTGAGCAGGGGCTCATCAAAATGGACGATTTTCCTGCCATGGGTGATCCCAGGCCTTTTAAGCTTACTGAGATCACCAGCTTTACACAGAGTCTGATCAATAATATTGATTTCCAAAAGGGTGGAACACTTGGAGCCCCCAAATTTCCAATGCCCGGAATTTTTGAATACCTGCTTCATTACCATGCTTTGCGCAAAGATGATAATGTGCTTGAGGCCATTAACATCACACTTAAGCAGATGGCAATGGGAGGAATCTATGATCATATTGGCGGTGGATTTGCACGGTATTCTGTCGATGACCATTGGTTTGTTCCACACTTTGAAAAGATGCTTTATGATAATGCCCAGCTAATTAGTTTATATGCCAGGGCCTACCAGCTGACCAGGGATCCATTGTACAAGACCATCGTTTATGAAAGCACTGATTTTATTGACAGGGAGTTAAGCTCTCCCCAGGGAGGGTTCTATGCAGCATTGGATGCAGACAGTGAAGGGATGGAAGGAAAATTTTATACCTGGACCAAGAAGGAGATCGATCAGGTCCTTGGCGATGATGCTGACCTCTTCTCAAAATATTACAATATTACCCATGACGGGAATTGGGAAAATAATCAGAATATATTATTTGTCAATGATCCTGATGAAGCAATCATTTCTATCCAAAAAATCCAATCTTTAAAGAAAGTCATGCTGGAAGCCAGGTCGAAGCGGATCAGTCCTGGCCTTGATAATAAAGTCCTTACAAGCTGGAATGCTTTGATGCTTAATGCCTATATTGATTCTTACCGGACTTTTAATGATCAGGTCTTTCTGGACAGAGCTCTCAAAAACGCACAATTCCTGTCCCGGTTTATGGTTCAGGATGATTACAGCCTCATGCGTAATTACATGAATGACCAGGCAGGCATTAATGGATTCCTGGACGATTATGCATTCACTATCAGCGCTTTTATCAACCTATACCAGGCTACTTTTGATGAAAGCTGGCTGCAGATTTCTCATCAACTTACAGAACATACACTTCATCATTTCTTTGATCCGGATACTGATAGTTTTTATTATACATCCGACCAGGACAGTGGACTTATTACCCGTAGCAGGGAATTAAGCGATAATGTAATCCCCTCCTCCAGCTCTGAAATGGCAAAAAGTCTGTTTTTTTTGGGTACGTTTTTCGAAAATCGGGATTATATATTAAAGGCTTCCAGGTTAATTGGAGCCATGAAAGAAAAAATGCTCAGGCATCCATCTTTTCATTCAAACTGGGGCAGGCTGATGCTTTACCTGTCAGATCCGCCCATGGAGATAGCAATCATGGGAAAAGAGGCTCAGAAAAAGAGGGCTGAGTTTGACCAGGGTTTCCTTCCCCAGGCTTTGTTTTCCGGAGGGGATGAAGAGGGGACGCTTCCAATACTTCAACAGCGGTTGGTAAAGGATCAAACGACAATATATGTTTGCCGGAATAAAACATGCCAGCTGCCTGTAAAGAGTGTTAAGGAAGCTATGATACAAATTAAGGACTATTCCAGTTCCGTTTAGCGGATTGGATTTGTTAAAAAAGCCAGAAGCCTGCTCCGGTAAAACAATAATGCTTACTTTTACATGAAGAAATTAACACCATGCAAAAACGTTGGGCAATAAAGGAACAGGGTGATACAGAGCGTGTTAAGGAGTTGTCCCAAAGTTTGAATATCGATGAAAGTCTTTCTAATTTGTTGGTCCAGCGTGGTGTAAAGACCTTTGACGAAGCCCGGTCATATTTCCGTCCATCTTTAGCCCATTTGCATGATCCTTTTTTAATGAAGGACATGGATAAGGCAGTCGAACGAGTCAGGAAGGCCATTGACAATAAAGAGAAGGTGATGATCTATGGCGATTATGATGTGGATGGAACCACCTCAGTCGCCTTACTTTATACTTTTCTTCAACAGTTCATAGATCAGATCGAGTATTACGTGCCCGATCGCTATGCTGAAGGGTATGGTGTTTCATACCAGGGTATCGATTTTGCCATATCCCGTGGTGTTACTCTTGTTGTTGTACTTGACTGCGGCATAAAGGCTGTTGATAAGATCAAGTACGCCAAAGAAAATGGTGTGGATTTTATCATTTGCGATCATCATCGTCCCGGTGATGTTATCCCTTCCGCCTGTGCCGTACTTGATCCAAAGCGATCTGAATGTACATATCCCTATAAAGACCTTTCCGGCTGTGGAGTAGGCTTCAAGCTTGTACAGGGCCTGGCCCAGGCAATGGAGATCCCTTTTGAGAACCTTTTACAATACCTTGACCTGGTGGTTGTCAGCATAGCAGCTGATATCGTTCCCATAACAGGCGAAAACAGGGTGTTGGCATTTTACGGACTCAAACGGATCAATCAGAATCCAAGGCCGGGTATTGAGTCGGTTTTGCGCTATAGCGGAATTAATAAGATTGCTGAGGGTATTGATGAATTTAACTTTAACCGTGAGATCAGTATTGCTGACATTGTCTTTCTTGTTGGCCCCCGGATCAATGCCGCAGGGCGTATAGAGGATGCGAAAAACTCTGTTAAATTACTGGTGACCAGCGAGATGGGGTATGCAAACCAGCTGGCAGAACAGATCAACAGCCTCAATATAGAAAGGAAGAGCCTCGATCTTAATGCTACCCAGGAAGCCCTGGAGGTGATCAAGCAGGATGAAGTATTTCTGGAGGCGAAAAGTACAGTGGTATTTGATCCCAACTGGCATAAAGGGGTTATTGGAATCGTGGCCTCAAGGTTAACCGAGGTTTATTATCGACCTACTATTGTACTCACCCAGGCTAATGGTCTTCTGACAGGCTCGGCCCGTTCGATCAAGGACTTTGATGTATATGATGCCCTGGATCATTGTAGTGACCTTCTGGAGCATTTTGGTGGACATAAATATGCAGCTGGCCTTTCCTTAAAGCCAGAACAATTTGAACCATTCAAGAAAAAGTTTGAAGCATATGTCACCGAAAATATCAATGACAAGATGATGATCCCGGAGGTGGAAGTTGATTCATATCTTTACCTGAAGGATATCAATTCCAAATTTGTCCGTATCCTTAAGCAGTTTTCGCCCTTTGGTCCTGGAAATCAAAGCCCTATCTTTCAAACCGATGACCTGGTAGATACGGGAAGAGCCAGGGTTGTTGGTAAGAATCACCTGAAACTTGAAGTGGTGCACCTGAATATTACGGGCTTTCCCTTTTCAGCAATCGCATTCCAACAAGGAGATCACTTCAGCAGAATATCCGATGGAGAAGCCTTCAATTTGGTTTACCATATTGAAGAAAACGAATGGAATGGAGTTAAGTCCCTGCAATTGAACATCAAGGACATCAAGTTCAAAAAAGATATGGAAACAGAAGCCTGATACTTCTTATTCCAGTTATCCTCAATTATTTTCCTGCACCTTTTTCACACTGAATGCTACCATTATCAGCAATACTCCCACAATTAGGGCGGCAATACCAAACAGGACAACAAATATTTTGGCAGCAGTGAATGGATTGAAAAACAAAACAACACCAAAAGCGACTGTTATAATTGCATTTAGCAATATCACCTTTTTATTCTCTACCTCATCCTTAATGCTGGCCAACAGCATAAATTGCATAATTCCCATAGCCACAGCCCAAATTCCTAAAATGATCACAAAGATGTTCAATGACTGCTCCGTATACAAGAGTATGATGGCACCCAGAACGATAATAATGATGGCCTCAATAAGCAACCATGTATAGGGTTCTTTCTTTCTTATCCTACTGATAACACCGATGCCGAAGATAATTCCGGCAAGCACAACCAGGAACCCAAAGTACTTTGCCAGTGTAACCAGTGTTCCTTCGGGTGAAAAAATGGCAAATAACCCCAAAAGCAAGGCGATGATACCATTGATCAGCAGGACCCACCAATTCTTTGAAAATTGAATAAGCATAATTAATACATTTTAAGGTTAATAATACTATGTTGTTAAAACTCTACAAATACACGAATGATAAGGTAAACGCCAAACAGGGCAAGACCAATCCCCGCAATACGGTTTACCCATTGAATCAGTCCGACTGTCAGGAATCTTTTGATCTTAAATGAACCAAAGCATTTTAGGAGGTCGGTAGCAAGAACAGTCAGCAGGCTGGCAGAAAAGAACATAACCACTTCACGAACATTACCCTGGTAATTGGCTGTAATACCTACCACGATACCCATCCAGAAAATCCAAACGAATGGGTTGGCTATATTCAGGAAGAAACCTTTCAGAATATAAGTTACAGGGCCAGGTGTGCTCGCTGAATTTTCATTGTCCGGACTGGCAATCTCCACTTTCTTTCGAAAAGTGAAAAAACCATACATGATCAATATAATACCACTTATGATCCCAAAGACAAGGTGGTTTTCCGGTTTGGTCATGATATTGATGGCACCAAGGAAGCACAGGGCAACCAGGGCCAGGTCACTCAGGAATATCCCTAACGCCAGCAGGAAGCCAGACCATAGCCCACGGTGTATGCTTGTCTGTATCAAAGCAAACAGGGCGGGTCCGAAGCCAAAAAAGATGGCCAGGGTAAATCCTAATATCATACCTTCCCAGATTGGGCCCATGCGAAATTTGTTTAATCCTAATACAAATAAACGGTAAATTTAAACATTATTTGAGATCCTAAATACATTCAATCCGTGAAGCGCTTGTTAAGATTTCTTCTTTATGTGGTTATTTTTTTAATCCTAATAATCAGTACATTTCTAATTGTCCTGACCATTCAAGACTACCGACCACCTGCAGAAAAGATCATTTACCAATCTCAGGACCAGGTACCTGTGTTAGATACCGGGCAAATTTATACTGTCATGACCTGGAATATTGGATATGGTGGACTGGGGAAAGACATGGATTTCTTTTATGATGGCGGTTCCCGTGTGCGGACAGATCAATCTACTTTCAATCAAAACATTGAGCAAATAATGCAGCTTATGCAGACCACCAGAAAGGTGGATTTTTTATTTGTACAGGAGCTGGACCTTATTGCCAGGCGCAGTTATAGAGTGAATCAGTTTGATATGATGCAGGCACGTCTCGATTTTGCGCATTTTGCCTTCGCCAAAAACTATGATGTAGCATTTGTCCCCATCCCCATAAGCAACCCAATGGGTAAGGTGCTGGCCGGGCTGGCAAGCTTATCAAGATACAAGCCTTTTGAATCTGTAAGGTATGGGTTCCCTGGTAATTATTCCTGGCCAAAGCGCTTATTTCTTCTTGACAGGTGTTTTATCCTCAACAGGTATCAATTACCGGATGAAAGAGAGCTTGTGCTGATAAATACGCATAATTCAGCATTTGACGATGGAAGTTTGCGTAAAGAGCAACTCGAGATACTTGTAGATGTCATGAGCAGGGAATTTGAAAGAGGGAATTATGTCGTCGTCGGCGGCGACTGGAACATGAATCCTCCTGGTTTCGACGAATCCCTGATTTATACCGGTGATGCTACCATGTCAATTCAACCCGCTTTGGATAAACAAAGCTTTCCAGAAGGCTGGTCCATCGTATATGACACAAAGATCCCAACCAACAGGGGCCTCAGCGAGCCCTACCTGAAAGGATCAACCCCAACTACTATTATTGACTTTTTTGTTTGCTCACCCAATATCAAGGTCATGGCAGTGCAAGGGGTCAACCTGGGATTTGCATGTTCGGATCATAATCCTGTGATGATACAAATAGGATTCCATTAACGCTTGATGAGTGACGTGAAAACCTTTAAGTCGTTTCTTTATCTTTTACTGCACAGGTAGACCATCCGAATACCTTGTATAGTCCACAAAAACTGGTCAGGCTGGTGATAAATGCTATCAATGCTACTATTCCCAGCACGATAGCCAGTGTCCCTGTAATCACGTCAGCAAAATACAACACACCTATTACCACAAAGATTAACAAGCGAATAAGCCTGTCAGTTGCTCCCATGTTCTTTTTCATAATTGATTTATTAAGTGGTTTATGATTATCATAATAACAAGGATTGATTGAAATTGTTCGTATCATGCTTTTTGATGTATTAGAATATGCGACCCCTCCAGGGTCGTAATCATGGATATGGGATTCATTTTTTTCAATAGATATGTGATCCGCTTCGCGGATCAAATTGGATTGTTGCCGTTAGAATTACATCGCACACATGGAACGCAATATGGACGGCGAAATATTAACCGCAATACAGATTCATTAGAATCGATGCCGGAGGCATCGCATATTTATAGAATTATAGATACAGAATAGGTTTCGCGGATCAAAATTGGATTGTTGCCGTTAGAATTACATCGCACACATGGAACGCAATATGGACGGAGAAATATTAACCGCAATACAGATTCATTAGAATCGATGCCGGAGCCATCGCATATTTATAGAATTATAGATACGGAAAAAACCAATCTTAACGACCCCGGAGGGGTCGAATATTACATGGGAAAAATTCGATGTATTTGCGACATTTCATAATTTCTGGTATTAATAATTAGAGAACAATATTTTATTCTAATTAAAATCTTTACCATATGTCAGGCTCATATTCTCAAATCTACATCCAAACAGTTTTTGCAGTTAGAAATCGAACACCCCTTATCCAGTCTTCCTGGGAAAATGAGCTCTATAAATATATAACCGGCATAATACGTCAAAAGGGGCAAAAGCTATTAGCAATAAATGGTATGCCTGATCACATTCATATCTTCCTGGGAATGAAACCAGGTTGTTGTCTTTCAGATTTGTTGAGAGAAACGAAAAAATCTTCAAATCAGTTTATTAAGAAAAACGGCTTTGTTAAAACCCCGTTTCACTGGCAAGAAGGATTCGGAGCATTTTCATATGGTCAAAGCCAACTGGGGAGGGTCATTTCATATATTGAAAATCAGAAAGAACATCATAAGAAAAAATCTTTCCAGGAAGAATACATGGAATTCCTTAAAAGGTTTGATATTCAATGCAAATACCTGCGGTAAATGTCAGGAATATGCGACCCCTCCAGGGTCGTAATCATGGATATGGGAATCATTCTTTTCTATAGATCTGTGATCCGCTTCGCGGATCAAGAAGAATCGTCGCAAACCAGATTACAAGAAATGCAGGGAATGATATTTTGTCTACAAATATGTGATCCGCTTCGCGGATCAAGAAGAATCGTCGCATACCAGATTACAGGGCATGCAGGGAATGATATTTTGTCTACAAATATGTGATCCGCTCCGCGGATCACAATGAAACGATGCCGGAGGCATCGCATATCTGTAAACAATGGAAAACACACCTTAATCACGACCCCGGAGGGGTCGCACAAGCTTCTACAACCAACATCCCTTCAAATCATAAACATCGCTGATGTGATCCCATCGGCGTAGATCTTTCCCCGGGGGGTGAGAAACAGCTTATTACCCTTCTTTTCCAGCTTTTTTTCGTCCAGGTATACACGGGCCTGGGTTAGACAGTGTTGTTTGTATTTCTTCCCGAAGATGTTTTCGATATGTTCCAAATCACAGCCCCAGATCGTTCTTAATGAGGTCATTACATATTCATTGTAACGTTGTTTTTCGGTAAGGACTTCCTTTTCAAATACCTCTGTTTTTACATTGACCTGGTCTATGTATTTGGTGATATTGCTTACATTCCACTGTCTTGAGCGGCCATTGAATGAGTGGGCTGAGGGGCCAAGCCCAAGGTAATGGTCACCCAGCCAGTATATGCTGTTGTGCCTTGAATAATAACCCTCCCTGCTGAAGTTGGATATTTCGTAATGGATATAATCACGTGCTGCAGTCATCTCCTGCAGAATACTGAAATGTGAAGCGATCCTGGCATCATCAAGCCCGGATATCTTTTTCTTCTTAATCAAATGACTTAATGCTGTTCCATCTTCCACTGTCAATGCATAAGCTGAAAGATGAGGAATATCAAGCTGAAAAAACTGTTCCAGGTTCTTTTTCCATTGCCGGTCAGACAGTGTGGGTATCCCATAGATCAGGTCTATCGATATGTTTACGTATCCAGCATCTTTTAAAAGCCTTATCGCCCTTTTTGCGCTTTGTGCATCGTGCAGACGGTTTAGGTAAATAAGATCATCATCACTGAACGACTGCACACCAATGCTGATCCGATTCACCTGTGTCTTTTTCAATCCCTTCACCCAGGCCTCATCCACATCATCCGGATTAACCTCAATTGTAATCTCGGCATCCTTTACAACATTAAACACTTCGTAAATTGTAAGCACAAAATTGTAAATCTCCAATGGAGATAAAACCGATGGGGTGCCACCCCCAAAATAAATGGTCTTCACGGTTTTATCTCCCAGGTATTCCTTCTGCTGTTCAATTTCCTTATACAATGCCTCCATAAAGCCTTCCCTCAGCTTCTCCGAAGCCACCGAGAAGAAGTTGCAATAGTGACATTTGCGTTTGCAAAAAGGGATATGTATATAGATGCCGGGCATAAAGTAGTGAGTAGTTAGTATTGAGTAGTTAGTATTGAGTAGTTAGTAGTTAGATAATGGTATTAAGTATTAGGTATTAGGTAATTTTCAAGCTTCAATATATAATAATGTCTCAAATTTACCGTAATTTTATACAGTAGAAACCTTTAAACTACATAACTATGAAACGCAGGGACTTTTTAAAAAATGGCGTTGGTGCTACTTTCCTGGCGGGGACAGCCATGACTTTTGGTAAGATCTCCAGCATTTTTGGTGCAAAACCGGAAGAAACGGATTATGACCTTGTAGCCATCAAGGGCGATGACCCGGTAGCCATGTTTGACAAAGCAATAGAATCTCTTGGAGGGATGCAGAAGTTTGTCAAATCCGGTCAAACAGTTGTTGTTAAGCCGAACATCGGGTGGGATGCTTCACCTGAGAGGGCAGCCAATACCAACCCGGAACTGGTCGGACGTATTGTTGAAAGCTGCATTGAAGCCGGCGCTAAGGATGTATATGTTTTTGATAACACCTGTAATGAATGGAAGAATTGTTATACAAATAGCGGCATTGAAAAACTGGTTAAAGATGCCGGGGGGAAGATGGTTCCCGGAAATACAGAAAGTTACTATCACCCCGTGGATGTCCCCGGGGGCAAGAGTCTGAAAAATGCTAAAGTCCATGAACTGATCCTGGATTCAGATGTTTTCATAAATGTCCCGGTGTTGAAAAGCCATAGCTCAGCCAAGCTGACCATAGCCATGAAAAACCTTATGGGCGTAGTGTGGGACAGGCGCTATTGGCATAAAAATGACCTGCATCAATGCATTGCCGATTATGCGACCCACCGGCCGCCAGACTTAAATATCGTTGATGCTTACAGGGTTATGAAGCAAAACGGTCCAAGGGGTGTGTCTGTTGATGATGTGGTGATGAAGAACTCCCTGCTGATCTCCAGGGATATTGTAGCCGTGGATGCTGCAGCAGCTAAAGTTTTTGGATATGAACCGGAAGAAATACCCTATATCAAGATCGCTGATGAGATGGGTATCGGAACCATGGATCTCACAAAACTCAACATCAACAAGCTAAAACTCTAATTGGATGTCGTCCCGGTGGCTTAAAAGGATCAGGGTTGTTATTGCTCTGTTGTTCCTGGTCCTTACATTTCTCATTTTTATCGACTTCGCTGCCCTGATATCAACGGGTTTAATCGATGCCATCGTTTACCTGCAGTTTACACCTTCATTGATCAAATTCCTTAACCTGCTGAGTTTTGCTGCGCTGGGATTCCTAATCATTACCTTATCCAGCTTTATTGTCGGCAGGTTTTATTGCTCGGCAATCTGTCCCCTGGGCATTCTGCAGGATGTTTTTATTTTCCTTAGAAGGAAGTTTGGCGGGAAAAAGAAGCTTAAATACCGGAAAGCCAGGAACTGGATCAGGTATATCATCCTCGGTATGACTATTATTGCACTGATTGCCGGAAATATGTTTTTATTGATCCTGCTGGACCCATACAGCCTCTTCGGTAAGATCTCCGGTAATCTTTTCCGTCCGCTGCTTATTCTTCTCAACAATGCAGCTGCCAAGGGATTAAATTCCTATGACGTCTTCTGGCTGTTCCCGCATGAGCTCAAAGCTGTCAGCTGGGCTGGTATTGGCTTATCTTCCGGTGTTCTGGCTTTGTTGATCTGGCTTTCACTGCGGTACGGCCGCTTGTACTGTAACCTGATTTGTCCGGTAGGGGCATTCCTTAGCATAACATCAAGATTTTCACTATTTAAAATATCCCTTGACCAGGATGCCTGTACCTTGTGTGGCAGTTGCGCCAGGGTATGTAAGGCTGATTGCATTGATGTTAAGAACAAAGCTGTTGATTTTAGTAGTTGTGTGACTTGTTTTAATTGCCTTTCTTCTTGCCCGCAGGGTGGTGTTTACTTTTCACGTAAACGAACAAATAAGCAAGCCCGGGAGGCTGAATTGAATGTGGTTGATCCGGGAAAGAGAGATTTCTTCAGGACCTCCGGCGCATTGCTCCTGGGCCTGATGGCTTCATCGAAACTGTTGCAGGCACAGCAACGAAGGAGAAGGTTTCGTGACGGCAAAGAACCTGTTCCAGTTCAAAAAGAGTATGCGGTAGCTCCTCCCGGAGCTCAGAATATAGATCATTACAATGAACATTGTACAGCTTGCTATCTCTGTGTTAGTGTATGCCCGACCCAGGTTCTGCAACCTGCCGTGATGGCTTGGGGACTGAAGGGGTTTATGCAGCCCCAGATGGATTATATGGCCAATTACTGCAATTTCGATTGTGTGAAATGCGGGGAGGTTTGTCCTACGAGTGCCATCCTGCCACTAAATATAGAAGACAAGCATGTTACACAGATAGGGAAAGTAAATTTTATCAAGCAAAATTGTGTGGTATTTACCGACAATACAGATTGCGGGGCCTGCTCAGAACACTGCCCTACAAAAGCCGTAAATATGAAACCATACAAAAAGGATCTTGTAATTCCTTATGTTGTCCCTGAAATCTGTATAGGTTGCGGGGCCTGTGAGTATGCATGTCCTACTGATCCCAAGTCCATCTATGTTGATGGCAACGCTGTTCATCAGATAGCTGACAAGCCCGAAGTGCAAAAAATCGAAGAAGAAGCCGAAGAAGAGTTCCCCTTCTAAACTGGCTTCCTTAAGGATATTCTTATTGTGGTCCCTTTTTCAGGACTTGAGTGTAATACAAAGATCTTTCCTTTATGGTAGTTCTTGATGATCCTCCTGGATAAGGATAAACCAAGTCCCCATCCACGCTTTTTGCTGGTTACACCCGGATTGAATATGGTTTTATGGTTGGATTTTGGTATGCCTTTACCTGTATCCGAGAAATCAATATGGACAAATTTTTCATCTTCCTTGAAATCGACAGAAATTTCTCCGCTGCCCCCCATGGCATCAAGGGCATTCTTACACAGGTTCTCGATCACCCAGGCAAACAACACTTCATTCAGGGGCACAGAAAGATCTTGATTACCAGGCTCTTTGATGGTGAATTTAACCTTCTTGGATGCCCTGTTCCTGATGTAATTGACACCGGAGCTAACTACCTCAAAGATTTTCGCAGATTCCAACTTTGGGGTGGATCCGATCTTAGAAAAACGGTCGGTAATGTTTTGTAATCGATTTACATCCTTTTCAATCTCATCAATAGTCTCGGCCCTACTTTCCTTCTGTCTTAACAATTCAAGCCAGGCTATCAGAGATGATAATGGGGTGCCGAGCTGGTGAGCGGTTTCTTTGGACATACCAACCCATACCTGGTTCTGTTCTGACCTTCTTGCTGTGCTGAACAGAAAATATGCGATCAGGAAGAACAGGCCGATGACACTAAACTGAATATATGGATAGTAAACCAGCTGTGTCAGTAATACAGAATCCTTGTAATAGATATACTTTTTGCCATGTCCGACCAGGTCTATCACGATGGGATCGTTCTCAGCAACCATATCTTCAATCGTTCGCTGTAAATAAACCGAATCTTTCATCCTGATGGTATCAAGGTTTCCATATTCAAATATTTTCTGCCGTATGCTGTCGGTTACGATTACCGGTACCGAGGCAGAGTTTCTGACAACCTCAGAAAAGAAAGATTCTATCAGGTCATCGAGTACCTGTCGAAGCTCTGTGAAGATAATCGATTCCTTATAGTAAAGAATATAATATTTGTCCGCATAATACCTGATCCTGAGGGGTTCAATCTGTGTATATTCTCTCTTAAGCTCTCCCTCCAGTATAAATACACTATCAAAGTTGATGTTATCATTGTTTTTTGCCATCAGGATGGAATCGTTCTTATCGGTGATGATGATAGGAACAGTAGTGTTGCCGTGAATGATCTTAAAATAAAACTCCAGCTCATCGGAGCTTTCAACTGAGGGATTGGTGATATTATGATAAGCATCGAGAAGGATTTCCGCTCTTTTACGCTCTTCTGCCTGTATCTGCCTGAAAAATATATCTGTATAATTGACCAGCTCTGCCTTTTGTTCAATGGCATCCGCCCATGTCCGGATGTTAGAACGCTCATCTTTTGATATTTTGTTAACCAATACGTTGGTATACCAGAGGGAAGCTGCTATGATGATAATTGCAGCTGCAAGCAGGATCAGTTTCCAGCGTTTCTTCTGTGTATAAATGTTCATTTCTCGTCTTCTAGATATGTCTTTGAAGCTTGTATTTCCTTCTGTTTATCATCCGTGATGCTGGGATAATGCAGGTCGAGTGAAGCCAGCTTTGATACGATGATCTCACTTACAGCAGCACGCATATACCATTTATTGTCGGCCGGTATCACATGCCAGGGAGCATATTCTGTGGATGTATTTTGCAGTGCATCATTATATGCCTTCATATATGATTTCCAGTGTTGCCGCTCTTTAAAATCCCCAAGTGATATTTTCCAGTTTTTATCAGGATTATTGATCCTGTCGAGCAATCTTCTTTTCTGCTCCTTCTTCGATACATGAAGAAAGAACTTCAGCACATGAATACCATTGTTGGTCAGATACATTTCAAGGCTCCTGATCTCCCTGTACCGCCTCTCCCAGAAGTCTTTATCTACCTTATCAGTATATCTGAGCTCAGGCAGGCTCTGTTTCTTCAATATCTCCGGATGTACCTTCACCACCAGCACTTCTTCATAGTATGAACGGTTAAAGATCCCGATATTGCCCTTTCGTGGAAGCATCTTAATACATCGCCATAAATAGGTATGGTCGAGCTCCTCCTGCGAAGGTACCTTAAAGCTTGTTACCTGGCAACCCTGAGGGTTGATGCCCGACATCACATGCTTGATGGTTCCGTCTTTGCCGGCTGCATCCATGGCCTGGAAGATAATCAGCAGTGCATACCGGTTAAAGGCATACAGCTTGTTATGCAGGTCGCGTAATAACTTAATGTCCTTATCCAGGATAATCTTGGCCTTTTTCTTAAAATCAGGCTCGTCAGCATAGATAGTTGGGTCGAAATCATCCAGGGTCTTGCTTCCGTCAAATGGGAACAGCATTTCGTTAAGTTCCTTGGTACTTATCTCCATCAAATAGTTTATTTTGGTTAAAAATAGTGAATATCTTCAAAAACTGCTTACTTTTGCTAAATAGTTCATGTTAAAAACATTACTCCATTTTATTAAATCAAATTACAAGATCATGAGAAAAAATTTCGGAATTATGCTGGTTTTTCTGATCAGCATAGCAATTTTTATGGGTGCTTGCACCGAGGAAGAGAAAATTATGAGAGCTAAAATTTATCCACTTGAAGATTTCTTCAAGAATCCTGACCAGTCCAGGTACCAGATCTCACCCGACGGGAAGTATTATTCATACATGGCGCCTTACGAGGACCGCATGAATGTTTTCGTCCAGGAGATCGGAACGGATAATGTCATTCAGTTGACCAAGGAAACTGACAGGGACATTGCCGGTTATTTCTGGCCTAATAACAATCAGATCCTGTTCCTGAAAGACCAGGGAGGAGATGAGAATTTCAGGTTGTATGGTGTCAATATCGACGGTACCAACCAGGTTTGTTTCACCGACTTTGAAGATGTCAGGACCCAGATCATTGATGATCTGCCCGATATCCCCGAAGAGGTTATCATTGGCCTGAACAAACGTGTACCGCAGGTATTTGACCCTTACCGTCTTAATATCGTTACCGGTGAGATGGAAATGCTGGCCACAAATCCAGGGGATGTCCAATCATGGATATTTGATCACGATGGAAAATTAAGGATAGCAATTGCTATTGTTGATGGTATCAACAGCCAGGTCCGTTACCGTGAGACAGAAAAAGACGAGTTTAAAGCCGTTCTTACTACCAGCTTCAAGGAAACAATGTATCCGGTATTCTTTACATTCGATAACAAGAATGTTTATGCCGTTTCCAACCTTGACAGAGACAAAACAGCTATTGTTGAATTCGATATTGCCAATGGCAAGGAAATCAAGATGCTTTATGAAAACCCTGAGTATGATATTGATGATTTGAGTTTTTCCAGAAAAAGGAAAGTGCTTACCACAGCCGGATATACATCATGGAAAAGGCAGGTGCACTTCTTTGATGATGTAGCCAAGAAAATTTATACCAGACTTGAGCAGGATCTCGGTGAATACGAGATCGTGATCACCGGGATGAACAAGGCTGAGGATGTATTCATCATCAGGACTTATAGCGACAGGTCGTTGGGATCTTACTACGTTTACAATATGAATACTGATAAACTTGACAAGATCGTAGAGGTCAGTCCGTGGATCGATGAAAATGACATGGCTAAGATGGAGCCGGTTACATATAAGTCAAGGGATGGCCTGACCATTCATGGATACCTGACATTACCTGTAGGTTATACTATGGAAACTGCCAAGAATCTTCCGGTTGTAATCAATCCTCATGGTGGTCCATGGGCACGTGATGGTTGGGGTTTCAATCCTGAGATCCAGTTCCTTGCTAACAGGGGATATGCTGTCTTCCAGATGAATTTCAGGGGCTCAACAGGCTACGGAAAGGCATTCTGGGAAGCTTCTTTCAAACAATGGGGACAATCCATGCAGGAAGATGTCACTGATGGTGTCAACTGGTTGATCGATAAAGGTGTTGCCGATCCTGAAAGGATTGCCATTTACGGTGGTAGTTATGGAGGATATGCAACACTTCAGGGCATTGTCAAGGATCCTGAATTGTATGCTGCTGCTGTAGATTATGTAGGTGTTTCTAACTTATTCACCTTCATGGAAACCATTCCTCCATACTGGGAGCCATATCTGCAGATGCTTTATGAGATGGTAGGTAATCCGGTAGATGACAGCCTGATGCTGGCTGCTAATTCGCCTTCACTTAACGCAGACAAGATCGTCACGCCATTATTTGTAGCCCAGGGCGCCAATGACCCACGTGTCAAGAAGAGCGAGTCTGACCAGATGGTTGAAGCTTTGAGGGCAAGGGGAATAGATGTTGATTACCTGGTAAAGGATAATGAAGGACATGGTTTCCGTAACGAAGAAAATCGTTTTGATTTCTATCGCTCCATGGAAAAATTCCTGAACCATTACCTGCATGCTCATGAAGTAGAACATGCTCATGCTGATGGTGAAAACGAACATTCACACGAATAAAACATTCTATTTAATTAAATGATATTCAGGCGGATCATTATGGTCCGCCTTTATTTTTTCTTCTAAAACTAAACTTTTAGTTGACAAATGAAAATTCATTTCATATATTTGTACAATAATGAACTAATTTTTTAGTTATATAATTAAAAGCATAGTTGTCATGAAAGAATTAACCAGGGCAGAAGAACAAATAATGCAGATTTTGTGGAAGATTGGCAAGGGATTTGTGCATGATTTACTTGAGCAGATCCCGAAACCGAAGCCGGCATACAATACGGTGTCGACTATCGTACGGATACTGGAGAAGAAAGGCTTTGTAGGCCATAATGCATATGGGAAGTCGCATGAGTACTTTCCGTTGGTATCCAAGAAGGAATACACAAAAACGTTCTTAAAGCACTTTACGAAGAATTATTTCAGCGGTTCTTACAAAGAACTGGTATCATTTTTCACAGATAATGAGAAGCTGGATGTCGGGGATCTGGAAGAAATAAGAAAAATGATGTCTGAAGAAATACAAAAACAAAAGAAGAGCAAAAAATGAATGCACTGATCCTTTATCTATTACAAGCTTCCATTTGCCTGGCTATATTTTATGTAATTTACTGGCTATTTCTCCGCAGGGACACATTTTTTACGGTCAACCGTTTTTACTTGATCGGATCCATCCTGTTCTCATTGACCATCCCTTTATTTGACTTCTCAGCATTGTTCCATGATGTAAGTGCCACTTATTACATACTACTTGATACCATTACCATAACACCGGTTGAGGTCACTGAAACAGTCAGCCAGAACATAAATTTCTTCCAGGTACTATTTGTGATTTATATTACAGGTGTATTAATATTCACTATCCGTTTCTTAATTCAACTTGGACAGTTGTTGATATTGACAGCAAAAAATGATGTTCTGAGGCAACACGGATTACGCATAGTGCAGGTAGACAAGCATTATTCTCCTTTTTCATTCTTCAATATCATATTCGTCAATTCTGCACGGTTTGAAGAAAAGGGCATGAAGGAGATCATTGAGCATGAACGCATTCATATACGCCAGCTACATTCTATTGATGTGCTGATCCTGGAGGTGTTGACTATTTTATTCTGGTTCAATCCCTTTGTATGGTTCTACAGAAGGTCAGTCAAAGGTATACATGAATTCCTGGCAGACGAAGGTGTGCTTTCAAACGGGACCAATAAAAAATATTATCAGGAGTTGCTTCTTCAGTATTCACTGGGAGCACTCGTTAATGATATGACCAATAATTTTAATCATTCACTAATTAAAAGGAGATTTATTATGATGACTAAATC
Source organism: uncultured Bacteroidales bacterium (assembly GCA_963753055.1). Classification (GTDB taxonomy): domain Bacteria; phylum Bacteroidota; class Bacteroidia; order Bacteroidales; family B18-G4; genus JAUWGC01. Next base: position 522,343 of record CAVWAP010000009.1, read on the forward strand.
GAAATCAAATGGAACGGCCAGGCTAAAATTGCTGTTTGCCCTACCGGTAGCAGTATTAATGCTGGCCTTAACAACACTGAGCACTAATATTATTGCCCAGGAAGAAACAAAGGATCCGCCACCTCCACCACCCAAGGGTGAAAGACTGGTGACCGACGCTGACAGCAAAGCACCACCACCTCCACCCAAGGCAACACAGGATAAAGACAAGGTTTATAACGAGGTGGATGAGATGCCGGAATATCCGGGTGGTTTGAAGGCCATGTATGCTTTTCTTGGTGAGAATATCAAGTATCCCCAGATTGCTAAAGAACAGGTCGTTGCAGCTAAAATCTTTGTGGGCTATATCATAGAAAAAGACGGCTCAATCACTGATGTTAAAATCATAGGAGTAAAAACAGAGGTTGATAAAGAAAAGCATAAAGAAGCGCTTAATGCAATGAAAAAAGAGAGTATGCGTGTTGTCCACCTGATGCCTAAATGGAAGCCTGGAAAGAAAGACGGAAAGGTTGTAAGGGTTGAGTACGGGCTGCCTATTGCCTATAACCTGAACGGTGACGGCAAGAAAGAGACAGAGAAGAAGTAGTGTTGGTGGCTGGCTAATTTTTTTTGCAAGAAATAACTAATTTTTTAGTTTTGTAACTAGTTTTTTAGTAGTGAGAAGTTAGTATTGAGTAGTTAGATTTTTATAATTTTAATGTCTAACTACTCAAGACTCACTACTAAATACTTGTACCTAATTGAAGCAAAAGTGCGATTTATTATATTCATTTTACTAGTTGCTTTGTCCTATCCTGGATATTCCCAGTTCTGGAAGCGGAAGGTGAACCAGCTGGATGAAAATGGGAAGAAGCATGGGTATTGGATTGAGTATATGGATTCGGAACATGTGGATATCTCCGGAAAGGGAAGGTTTGAGCACGGCAGGGAAACGGGCAAGTGGATACATTATCATTTCAATGGCAATCGCCGCCTGAAATATAAATATCTTAAAGATGATATCAAGGTCAAATATTATTACCCCAATGGCAGGCTGGAGCATAAAGGCCGCGCCCGCATCGAGTATTCCAAAAAGGATGTGCATTATTACTGGATAGGCGAATGGCGTTTTTATGATGAAAAGCGGAAGTTGCAGAAGATTATGCTTTACCAGGAAGGAGTGGAAGGGAAAGTAATTTGGGAAAAGTAAGATCGCAAAACGCAAAAATCAGGTGTCGGTTTGGCTGGTTTGCCAACAGATCCCGACTTGCGTCGGGATGACGTGGGATATCGCTGGCTTTGGGCAGAGCGGCGGGGCACTCCAACAAAATCCTATATGGTGTGCCCCGCCGCTCTATATATTTGCACACCCTATGCGTCATCCCGGCGAATGCCGGGATCTTATTTCGCATAACAGGCTGCTCCGGCGAATGCCGGGATCTTATTTCGCATAACAGGCTGCTCCGGCGAATGCCGGGATCTTATTTCGCATAACAGGCTGCTCCGGCGAATGCCGGGATCTGATACCACATAACAGGCTGCCCCGGCGAATGCCGGGATCTTATTTCGCATAACAGGCTGCTCCGGCGAAGGCCGGGATCTGATACCACATAACAGGCCGCCCCGGCGAATGCCGGGGTGATTGGTGTTAACAGGGATTCTAGATGCTGGATACTGGATACTGGATACTGGATGCTGGATGCTGGATGTTGGATTAATATTTAAGATAATGTGATGGGACAAACAAGATAAAAGGGTATTAAATACCATAGGCACTTACAGAACACATTAAAATTAAACCATATGAGTAAACCTGTTTTACAATCAGATGTTATTTCTTGTATTATATATATCAGGGGCAGAAAGGTTATCCTTGATTATCATCTTGCCAGATTATATGAGGTTGAAACCAGGGTCCTAAACCAAGCCGTCAAGAGAAATATTGATCGCTTTCCCTTAGATTTTATGTTTGAATTAACGGAAAAAGAAAACAAAATCTTGATGTCACAAAACGTGATATCAAGTTGGGGTGGTAGAAGAAAATTACCCTTGGTTTTCACCGAACAAGGCGTTGCGATGTTGTCAGGTATCCTTAGAAGTAAAAAAGCTGTCATGGTCAATATAGCAATAATGAGAGCTTTTGTTAAACTGCGGGAATTAATGACTGAGCATGAGGAGATAAATGCCAAAATAGAAGAGCTCGAATCCAAATATGATAAGAAGTTCCTGGTTGTTTTTGAAGCGATTAAGCAATTGGTGCAAAAGAAAGACGAGCCCAGGAAGAGTATCGGTTTCAAGATACATGATAAAGAATAAAATACAACCCAATAGCAAAAACGTAATAATCGATTGGCCCACTCAGATTCCGGCATGCGCCGGGTGTCGGGCAGGTACGTATGCCGGCAGATCCCGGCATGCGCCGGGTGTCGGGCAGGTACGTATGCCGGCAGATCCCGGCATGCGCCGGAATGACGTGGGTACGAACCCACAAATTCTTTATTAACTATCAGAGGCTTCTTTACTTATTCCAATTTCTTAAGATTATGAAACAGAGCTATATTTACATCCTTTCGAATAAAAACAGAACGGTATTTTATACTGGTGTTACAGCGAATTTATCAAGACGTATTTTACAACATCGCTCAGGCACAGGCTCAGTCTTTTGCAAAAGATATAATGCCAACGCCCTGGTCTACTATGAAGTGTTTGGTGATATCCGACTCGGCCATTAAGAGGGAAAAACAGATCAAGAACTGGAAAAGGGAATGGAAGATCAATCTTGTCAAGACCAGAAATCCAGATATGATGGATTTAATGGGAGGACGTGCCAACAGATCCCGACTTGCGTCGGGATGACGTGGGATATCGCTGGCTTTGGGCAGAGCGGCGGGGCACTCCAACAAAATCCTATATGGTGTGCCCCGCCGCTCTATATATTTGCACACCCTATGCGTCATCCCGGCGAATGCCGGGATCTGTTACCACATAACAAGCCTGCCCCGGCGAAGGCCGGGATCTTATTTCGCATAACAGGCTGCTCCGGCGAAGGCCGGGATCTTATTTCGCATAACAGGCTGCTCCGGCGAATGCCGGGATCTGATATCACATAACAGGCTGCTCCGGCGAAGGCCGGGAACTGGGTCGGTTGGTATGCCGACAGAACCATTGCGCCAGTGTTCGCCTGCGAACACTGGCGCAACTTTATGAACACTTTTTCAACAATTTTAAAATCTTACCATGAGCACATCTTCTTGATAATCATTTTATTATAAATGTGGCATGTTTTTAGAACACTATATTCAGAATAAATATGGAATATCATGATTACGCTCAGAACACTTAACAAGTCATACCAAATGGGGAAAAACAACCTGCACGTGCTCAAAGGCATCGACCTTGAGATCGAACAGGGTGAACTGGTCTCCATTATGGGATCTTCCGGATCTGGAAAATCCACCCTGCTAAATATCATCGGTCTGCTCGACAACTACGACGATGGTGAATACCTGCTCGACGGCAAAGTAATGAAAGGGCTGAATGAAACAAAAGCAGCCCATCTCAGAAATGAAATGATCGGGTTCGTCTTCCAATCCTTTAACCTGATCTCCTTTAAGAATGCGATGGAAAACGTGGCCATGCCGCTGTATTACAAAAAGATAAGCCGGCGCAAACGCAATAAGATCGCCATGGAATACCTCGACATGATGGGCCTGGCAGAATGGGCCAACCATCTGCCAAACGAGCTTTCCGGTGGACAAAAACAACGTATCGCAATAGCCCGTTCACTGATATCCAAGCCCAAGATCATCCTGGCCGACGAGCCTACCGGTGCACTGGACTCCAAAACATCAAAGGAGATGATGGAGATCCTGAAAGAAATCAATCAGACGGGCATCACCGTTCTCATCGTTACCCACGAGCAGGATATATCAAAGATGACCGACCGTGTCATTCGCCTGCATGATGGCAACATCCAGACCAATATCCACAATGGAAATGGAAACGGCAATGGAAATGGCAAAGGTAAGGCTGTCATAAACGGCAAAAAGCTGAAACTTCCTGAAGTCATCCATAACTAAAAGTCAATAAGCTATGTTCGACCTGGATAAATGGCAGGAAATATTCAGCACCATCAGGAAAAACAGACTCAGGACTTTTCTGACTGGTTTTAGTGTGGCATGGGGCATCTTTATGCTCATTGTCCTGCTTGGTTCTGGCTATGGGCTGGAAAACGGTGTCAGGAAAGAGTTTGAAGGTGATGCCATGAACTACCTCTGGGTGAGCCCGGGAGTTACAAGCACTGCCTATAAAGGAATGAAGCCCGGACGCAGGATACGCCTGACCAACGAGGACAGGGTTAAGCTTCACGACCTGGATTATGTTGACAAAAGCTCCGGAAGGCTCACTGTCTGGCGCAACAATACGGTGGCATATAAATCTGAATATGGCGCCTATGATATTGTTGCCATACATCCCGCGTATGGCGACCTGGAGTCTCTCAGAGTCACCAAGGGGCGTTTTCTCAACGATATGGATCTTGACGAAGTCAGGAAAGTGGTTGTTGTCGGCCGTGTTGTCGAAGACGCCCTTTTTAAAGGTGAATTCCCTATCGGTACATATATCAAGATCAGCGGCGTACCTTTTAAAGTAGTCGGTACATTCGATGACCCGGGCGGTGAACGTGATGAACGCAGGGTCTATGTACCGCTCACAACAGCACAAAGGATCTTCAACGAAGGGAACAGGGTGCAAAACATCTGCCTGATGCTGGATGATGCTACTACTGAGGAAAGCAAGATAGTTGAAGAACAGGTCAAGAGCGAACTGGCATCGAAATATAAATTTGACCCTGCTGACCAGCGCGCGGTTTTCATTTTCAATACCATTGAGAACTATCAGCAATTCATGAGCCTTTTTGCCGGTATTCGACTGTTCATCTGGATTATAGGAATAGGTACCATCATCGCAGGCATTGTAGGGGTCAGTAATATTATGATGATCGTCGTTAAGGAAAGGACACAGGAAATCGGGATTCGCAAAGCCATGGGTGCAACACCCTGGTCAGTGGTCAGCCTTATCCTCCAGGAATCCATCCTGATCACTGCCTTTGCAGGCTATATCGGACTGGTCCTGGGTGTAGGCCTGCTTGAGTTATCTGCAACATTCATGCCTGCTACCGATTATTTCGCCAATCCTGAAGTTAATATCCAGGTTGCTGTCAGCGCAACACTGTTACTTGTATTTTCAGGAGCGTTGGCAGGGTTTGTGCCTGCCAGAAGGGCAGCAAGAATACGGCCGGTAGAAGCACTTAAAGACGAATAAAATAACGCTTGGCGCTCAGCGCTCAGCACTTAGCGAATTAAAATGAAAATATTTGATTTAGATAGATGGCAGGAGATTTTCAGTGCGCTGAAGAAGAACAAGCTGCGTACGTTCTTTACCGCCTTTGGTGTGTTCTGGGGCATCTTTATGCTGGTTATCATGCTTGGCTCCGGCAAAGGCCTTGAAAATGGCACAACCGAAGGGTTTGGCGACATGGCCACCAATAGCATTTTCATGTGGACCCAAAACACCACTATCCCATATAAAGGATTTCCTCCCGGCAGGCGCTACAATTTCAACAATGCCGATACAAAATCTCTTCTGGACAATATTCCCGAGATAGAATACCTCGCCCCCAGGATACAGGGATGGGGCGGAAACACGGCCAACAATGTGATCCGGGGAGAACGAACAGGCAATTTCAGGATACAGGGTGATTATCCTGACTACAACAAGATTGACCCCATGCATATATTAAATGGCCGCTTCATCAATGATATAGACATTGAGCAAAAGCGTAAGATCGTCGTCATCGGCCAAAGGGTCAGAGAAGAAATGTTCAAGCCCGAGGAAGACCCGATCGGGCAGTACCTGCAGATCCAGGGAGTTTATTTTAAGGTGGCCGGGGTGTTTAAAAGCAAGAAGCCAGGACAGCGTGCAGACTGGGAGAACCAGGTCATCTATATGCCCTTCACCACACTTCAGAAGACCTATAATTTTGGGGATGTTGTCGGTTGGTACTCAATGACTTCCCAAAGCGATGTGCCAGCATCTGTGGTAGAAGAAAAAGCAAAAAAACTATTACGGGAAAGACATAGCATTTCACCTGAAGATCAAAGAGCGGTCGGTTCCTTCAACGTGGAAGAAGAATTCAATAAGATGGTCCGCCTGTTTTCCGGTATCAATGGATTGATATGGATAGTAGGCATCGGGACACTGCTGGCAGGTATCATCGGCGTCAGCAATATCATGCTTATCATCGTGAAGGAAAGAACAAAAGAAATTGGCATACAGAGGGCCATAGGTGCCACGCCGGCAAACATCATCAGCCAGATCATCATTGAATCTGTATTCCTGACCGCACTGGCAGGTTATATCGGATTGGTGCTCGGTGTTGGCCTGGTGGAGCTGGTGAACTATGCCTTAATAAATTTCGGGGAGGGGTCCGAGATGTTCTCCAACCCGGAGGTTGATTTCAACCTGGCCATGAGGGCGCTGTTTATCCTGATACTGGCAGGTGTTTTTGCAGGACTGATACCAGCAAAAAGAGCGGTTAGCATCAAACCGATTGATGCATTAAGAGATGAATAAATAAATTTAATGAACTATAACAATGAAAACTTTTTTTAAGATACTGATAGCAGTTATTGTCGTAGGCATCTTTGTGTATACGATTGTATTCCTCTATGGTAAGTCAAAGGAATCACCGGTCATTTATCAGACCCAGTCGGCAACAGAAATGCCCATAATCAAGAAAACTGTGGCCACAGGCTCTGTGGTCCCACGCAAGGAGATTGAGATCAAGCCCAAGGTGTCAGGTATCATCACCGAGGTTTATACTGAGGCGGGTGACAATATAAAGAAGGGTGACATCATAGCTAAGGTCAAGATCATCCCTAACATGGTCAACCTCAACAATGCACAGTCACGCCTGAACAGGGCCAACAACAACCTGACTGATGCCAAGAGGGATTATGACAGGCAGAAAGACCTGTATGACAAAGGGGTTATTCCAAGAGCTGATTTCGAGGATTTTGAGCTGGCCTATTATAACGCCCAGGAGGAAGTGCAGGCAGCAGAAAACAACCTGCAGCTGATCAAGGAAGGGCAAACCGGCCAGACCGACCAGCCGACCAATACGCTGATCCGCTCAACCATTGATGGTATGGTATTGGATGTGCCTGTCAAGGTTGGTAACTCCGTGATCGAAAGCAATACTTTCAACGACGGAACTACCATCGCCAATATAGCAGACATGGGGGAGATGATCTTTGAGGGCAAGATCGATGAAACAGAGGTTGGAAAGATCAGGGAAGGCATGCCATTGATCCTTTCAATAGGGGCAATTGAGGACATTAAGTTCGATGCTTTCCTGGAGCATATTTCTCCCAAGGGCGTGGAAGAGAATGGTGCTATCCAGTTTGAAATCAAAGCTGCAGTATCGCTGAAAAGCGACCAGTTTGTCAGGGCCGGATATAGTGCCAACGCTGATATTGTTCTGGCACAAACGGATTCAGTACTGGCAATCCAGGAAAGTCTTCTTCAGTTTGAAGATGATTCAGCCTTTGTTGAAATAGAAATCGAGCCACAGGTATTCGAAAAGAAATTCATCGAACTGGGCCTTTCAGATGGTATAAACGTGGAAGTTAAATCTGGCATTACACTGGAAGATAAGATAAAGATACCTCAGGCAGGCATTCAATAATCTGAGCTTCACTGAGCAAATTCCATATAATCTCCGGATGGTGGATTTAATTTGGGTTATTCCAAATTACTTTTCATCATCCGTTCCTTTTAAAATTTGTGTATTTTCGCCCAAAGAAACGTTTAAACCATAGTCAGTTATGAAAAAGATTATTGTACCCGCCATGTTATTTATTTTACTGGCCGTCATCTACGGCTGTGAACCCCAAAAGAAAAGCGCAGAAGAGTGTGAAAATGCCCGCCCGGGCGCTATTCCTGAAGGAACTGCTCTTAACCCTGTATCTGCATCAGTCGTTGCAGAAAGACTTGGTATCTACGCCCCATTCAAGCTTGAAGCTGATATCAGCCATCTCACTGAAAATGAAAAACAGGTCCTGATACGTCTTTTTGATGTCGCCGACATTATGGAAGAGCTGTACTGGAAGCAAACCATTGGTGACAAACAGGCATTCCTCAGCAGGATCAGTGATAAGACAACCAAGGCTTTTTCCAGGATCAATTATGGTCCGTGGGACCGCCTCAATGGTAACGAGTCTTATATTGAAGGTATTGGCGAAAAGCCCAAAGGAGCCAATTTTTACCCGGTCGACATGACCAAAGAAGAATTTGATGCCTTTGAAGATCCAAACAAAGACAACCTGTACACCCTGATCCGCAGGGATGAGAACGGTTCCCTCAAATCCGTCTGGTATCACGAAGCCTATGCATCACATGTGAAAAAGGCCGCTTCACTGATGAAGGAAGCAGCAACCTTTGCTGATGACCCGGGACTGAAAAAGTATCTAGAGATGCGTGCCGACGCCTTGCTTACCGATGATTACCAGCCAAGTGATTTTGCCTGGATGGACATGAAAACATCAAATATTGATTTCGTCGTTGGAGCCATTGAGAACTATGAAGATGCTCTTTATGGTTACAAAGCAGCTTTTGAATCATTCATCCTAATAAAAGACCTGGAGTGGAGCAAGAAGCTTGAGAAGTTTGGCGCCATGCTCCCGGAGCTGCAGCAACAGCTCCCTGTTGATGAAAAATATAAAAAGGATATTCCCGGTGCTGATGCCGACATGAATGCATACGATGTCATCTATTACGCCGGTGACTGCAACGCAGGAAGTAAGACCATTGCCATTAACCTCCCCAATGACGAGGAGGTCCATGTTAAGGTTGGATCAAGGAAATTGCAGCTGAAGAACTCTATGCTGGCGAAGTTTGATAAGATCCTGGTACCCATTTCAGAGATGCTTATCGATCCGGCACAGCGTAAGTATATCACCTTTACTGCCTTTTTTGAAAACACTATGTTCCACGAAGTAGGACATGCCATGGGTATCAAGAACACCATCGATGGCAAGGGCACCGCCCGCGGGGCACTAAAAGAACAATACTCTTCTATTGAAGAAGGTAAGGCTGATATCATGGGACTCTACCTGGTAACCAAGCTTTATGAAATGGGCGAGCTGACAGAGGGCGAGGTCATGGATAACTATATCACTTTCTTTGCCGGTATCTTCCGCTCCAGCCGTTTTGGGGCTGCAAGCTCACATGGCAAGGCCAATATGATGAGGTTCAATTACTTCGCTGAAAACGGCGTGTTCACCAAGAATGAAGATGGAACTTATACCGTGCATTTCGAAAAAATGAAAGCTGCAATGGTCAGCCTTATGCAAAAGATCCTTACCATACAAGGTAATGGTGATTATGAAGCAGCCAAGGAGTGGGTGGCTAACAAAGCCATGGTCCCGCCGCTGTTGCAGGCCGACCTTGACAGGGTCAACCAGGGAGGTATCCCCGTTGATATCGTCTTTGAACAAGGAATTAAAGTCGTAGGATTAAAATAATAAATTGCTAATTAAATTAAGATTAAAATGAAACGATTACTATTTGTTTTACTTGTTGTACTAGCTTTTGGCTTCCGTGCCAATGCATCCACACCGCCGGATGAAGGCATGTGGCTCCCTATTTTTGTTGAAAGGCTTAACTATGTTGATATGCAGGAGATGGGCCTTCAGCTGACAGCTGAAGAAATCTACAGCATCAACAACTCCAGTCTCAAAGATGCAATTGTTGGATTGTCAAGGGGAAGTACACCGGGTGGTTACTTTTGTACAGCCGAAGTGGTTTCCGACCAGGGGCTGATCTTCACCAACCATCACTGTGGTTTTGGCTATATCCAGAAGCACAGTACCATCGAGCATGATTACCTCACCGATGGCTTCTGGGCATTGAGCCAGGAGGAAGAGCTGCCCAACGATGGGATGTCTGCCTCTTTCTTTGTAAGGATGGCGAATGTGACTGACAGTATTATTCCTGAGTTGTCTGACACTTTATCTGAAGGAGCCCGGGGAAAGAAGATCAAAGAGATCTCCGACAGGCTGAAGAAACGCGAAAGCGAAGATGGTAGGTATCATGTTACCGTGAAAAGCTTTTTTGGTGGAAATGAGTACTATCTCTTTGTTTATGATGTATTTACAGATGTTCGCCTGGTAGGTGCTCCTCCTTCATCCATTGGCAAGTACGGTGGCGACACCGATAACTGGATGTGGCCAAGGCATACAGGTGATTTTTCTATCTTCCGCATCTACAGCGACAAAGAAGGAAAACCTGCTAAGTTTTCAGAAGAGAATATTCCTCTGAAGCCAAAACACCATCTTCCTGTATCTGTTGCAGGTTATGATAAAGGTGACTTTGCCATGATCTGGGGTTATCCAGGCGGAACCGAAAGATATCTTACATCTTACGGTGTACAGTTTAAACTTGACAATTTTATCCCTTACCTGGTTCAGATCTTTGGCGCCAAGCTGGATATCTGGTGGGAAGCCATGGCTGCCGACAAGGAAGTGAAGATCCAGTATGCTTCTAAAGCTGCCGGCGCTTCCAATGCATGGAAGTTGTTTATCGGACAGGACAGAGGACTCAGAAGGCTCGACGTTGCAGGCAAGAAGGTAAAAATCGAAGATAAGTTCCAGAAATGGGCCGATGCCAACCCTGACAGGAAAGAAAAGTATGGTGATGTGCTGCCTTCTATCAAGTCGGCATATGAAGAAATGGCCAAGGATTATCCAAATCTGATCATTACTGCCCTGGCAGCATCAAGGGGATCTGAGATCCTGCCTTATGCCCAACAATTTGGTCAGTTACAGGGAATGCTGGAAGAAAAAGCAGACCCGGCTGTTTATGAAGAGACGATCACCGAGTTGAGAGAAGGAGCTGTTTCTCATTTTAAAAATTATAATGCTCCTGCCGACCAGAAGGTCATGGCATTATTATTTGAGATATACTATGAGGAGATATCACCAGATTTCATTCCTGATGAGTTCATCGAAATGCTGGATAAGCAAAAAGGCGATTTTGATGCCCTGGCGGCATATGTGTTCGAAAACTCCGTCTTCACAAGCGAAGAAAAGGTCAACGCTTTCCTTGACAATCCTAAGTTCAAAACACTTGACAAGGACCCGGCAATGATACTTTCAACCGCTTTCCAGGGGCCTATGGCCAAAGCGGGAATGGCATATCGTTCTTCACAGACCGAGCTTGGAAAGAGTGATCGTCTGTTTATCGCCGGCCTCAGGGAGATGAATCCTGATAAGGTCTTTTATCCTGATGCCAACTCCACCATGCGCCTGACCTATGGTAGTGTTGAGGATTATTTTCCTGCTGATGCCGTTCATTATAACTTCTACACCACCCTTAACGGTGTGATGGAAAAAGAAGATCCCAATAATGACGAGTTCATTGTGGAAGATAAGCTAAAAGAACTCTACAAAAAGACAGACTACGGTCCTTACGGGCAAACCATCAACGGAAAGAAGGAACTTATTACATGCTTCCTGACAACCAACGATATTACTGGAGGTAACTCCGGTAGCCCTGTGATCAATGGTAATGGCGAGCTGATTGGTATTGCCTTCGATGGCAACTGGGAAGCTATGAGTGGTGATATTGCCTTTGAGCCTGAGCTGCAAAGGACCATCAGTGTTGATATCCGGTACGTGCTCTTTGTGATCGACAAATATGCAAATGCCCAGAACCTCATCGATGAGCTAACCATCGTGAAAACCAAGCATATGCCAGCACCCAAGCCTGCCGCGGAAGTGAATCCCGAGGTCAAGGTTGTAAGTGTTACTGATGATGCTGTAAAGGCATTTGAAGAGTAATACATTTACCATGTACAATGTTCAATGTTCCATGTGCCATGTACCATGTGCCATATTCCAAGTTTTTATTTTGTCTGGAACATGGTACATTGAACATTGAACATGGAACTTGATCTTATTTTTTAAACCTTTCGAGGATTGATTTGTCATTAATCTCCTTCGACAGTGCCTCAATCGTATTCATCGGCACATCGAGAAGATCCAATACCATCAGGCCGTCGAGGCAGTTGTTGAACTTGGGATCAACATTGAAACCGACAATCTCGGTGTTAAGGTTGATATATTTCTTGAGAAGGATAGGAGTTCTGAACTCGGGTTCAAACTCCTGGACGAAGCGGTCAAATTTCCCCACATCGTTTTCTGTATGCCTCAGAAAGGCCATCATGTCGATGGATTTATCGATCTTGATCTTGAACTCTTTTCGCGGTCTGATGAATTCTGCCAGCTCAAAATTGTAATAGTTGGATTTCATGAACTCAACAGTGAGTGCCTTGGAGATATCGGAGAAAGCATTGCTGATGCTGACCGGACCAATGAGATACCTGTATTCAGGGTGCCTCAGCAGGACATACAGAATGCCTTTCCATAGCAGGAACAGTGAAAATGTCTTTTTCTGGTATTCCTTGGCAACAAACGACCGGCCCAGTTCTAACGTTTCGTTCAAAATGGGCAATAACTGGTACCCTAACCGAAACAAAGTCTGGATATAAAAGCCCTTCGTGCCATACTTTTCAAGGATATCCCTTCCATTACCTATCCGGTAACCTCCAACAATACCCTTTCCTTCATGATCCCAGATAAACAGCTGATCATAATACTCATCAAACTCGTCAATATCAATGCTTTTATTGGTCCCTTCACCTACCTGCCGATAAGTTATTTCCCTCAACCTCCCAATTTCTCTCATAATATTGGGTATTTTGGCAGAAGGGGCGCAATAAACACTGTTATCCTGCAACCTGAACAGCTCATAGTCCTTGGTGATGGCTTCAACCTCTGATTCGATCAGGGCAGAATCAACAGGTGGAATGATCTCTTCCACCTTTTTAGGGACATCTTTTTTCTTTTTGTCATCTTTTAAAGAGAGGGCAAGTGCATATGTCTTGGTTCTTAAAAACTTGCCGTATTCATTCAGATCGCTGAAAACCTCCTGGTCCTTCAGGGTGATGGGATTTCCTATCCTGATTTTAACTACTCTTCCCTTTTTATTAAAGAGTTCGGAAGGCAACTTGATGGTCCTTAATAGCGGGTGCACCATACCCATCAGGTGGAACATATTGCTGTTATAACCTTCAAAATAGATAGGTAGGACAGGCACCTGGGTCTTCTTGATAAACTTGATCACAGAATATTGCCACTTCCTGTCGGTCACCCTCTTCTCATCAAAACGGTAAGTAGAGACCTCTCCTGCAGGATATATCCCAAGCGGGCAACCATTACTTAAGTGGTTAAATGCCTCTTTCAGTCCGCTGAATGATGATCTGACATCTTTATGGGTTTCAAAGGGGTTGACGGGCAGAAAGAACCCACTGAGTGGTTCTATCTTGGATAAAAGAAAGTTGACAAGTATCTTAAAATCAGGTCGGATCGGTCCCAAAAAGGCCATGTGTGACAGTCCATCCAGGCCTCCATAGGGGTGATTCGATATGCTGATGAAGGGACCTTCCCTGGGTATCTTCTCAAGGTCCTCATCGCTTATCTCATAGGTGAAGCCCAGTTTTTCAATAGCCTTTTCAACGAACTCAACGCCATGAAGATGGGAGATAGGTGAATAGCCTTCATTTACATCCTGCAACTTAAGCACCCGCATCAGGAACCGGGCGGTAGGCTCACCCCCAAGAAATTTTAGGGTTTTACTGGCAGAAACAAGATCCTTGGGGGTAATTAAATCCATAATTTAACCTTCAGCAATATCAATTAATACAAAAATAGGAAAATATCATCACTATGATGCGACCTAATTATCGTTGGACTTAAGTTTCTTATGTAGCACAAGAACTCCAAGGAAGCAGGTCATAGCGAGAAGGAAGAAGCTTGGGGCAATTACAAACCAGTTATAAAAGTTTCTTACATTAAGAATTACCGTATTAAAAAGGAATGACAATCCCCCAAGAAAGATCATGATAAGACCGATCAGGGCTCCAAGCCAGCCTATACATTGAATGATACGAGCTAAGATCATAATATGCAAGTTTTGTTTGTTTCATCAAATGTAGTGAATTTTCCGGCAAAAGGCAAAGGTGCCCGGCACTGCCAGCGTTTCCTCAAATAAACATTAGACTCTTCATCTGTATTATATCCGAGAATTTCATAATTTTATCCTGTTCTAAGAAAATAGTATGTCAGAAAACAAATCATATACATTATCTGAGGTCAGTGATCAAAAAACAATCAAGGCCTTTCTGGATTTTCCGGCCAGGCTTTACCGTGAAGAAGATAATTGGGTAAGGCCCCTGGATAAAGATGTTGAGAAGGTCTTTGATAAGTCGGTAAATAAAAAATTCAGAAATGGTGAAGCGATACGCTGGATCCTGAAAGACGGTGATGGCAAGGTGGTCGGTCGTGTTGCTGCATTTTTCGATCAGAGCAGTGCAAAAAAGAACAGGCAACCCTCCGGCGGAATGGGCTTTTTTGATTGTATCAATGAACAGGAGGCAGCCTTCATGCTGTTTGATGCCTGCCGCGACTGGCTGAAAGAGAAAGGCATGGAAGCCATGGACGGGCCGATCAATTTTGGTGAACGTGACAGCTTCTGGGGATGCCTGGTGGATGGTTTCTATGAGCCTTTGTATAACATGCCCTATAACTTTCCCTATTACCAGGAGCTCTTTGAAGCTTATGGTTTCCAAAACTATTTCAACCAGTATACCTATCATCGTAAGATCGAAAACGTGCCGCTTAGTGAAGAGATCCGTGATAAGGCAAAGCGTGTCTTTGATAACCCGGACTATACATTTGAGATATACAGCAAGGACAGGGCACAAAAGATCGCCGAGGATTTCACCATTATCTTCAACGCAGCCTGGGCAAGGTTCCCCGGGGTTCCCAAGATCAAGACAGCACATTCTATGAGCCTCCTGAAACAGATGAGCCCTATTATGGATAACCGGCTTATACACTTAGCCTATCACAAAGGCAAGCCTATTGGCTTTTTCATTATGATGCAGGATATCTCCCAGATCTTCAAAAACTTCAATGGTAAACTTAATCTTATTAATAAGTTGAGGTTCATGTACCAGCTTAAGGTCAGGAAGCGTGTAACACGTATCATTGGAAGGCTGTTCGGCGTAGTGCCTGAGCACCAGGGCAGGGGCGTTGAAGGTGGCCTGGTTGTAGCCTTTGAAAAACAGGCCCTTGGCACGATATTCAAGTATACAGACCTTGAGTTGAACTGGATAGGAGACTTCAACCCAACCATGATGAAAGTCTGTGAACAGATAGGTTCAAAAATCTATAAAACACACGTTACCTATCGCTATTTGTTTGACAGGAATGCCCCTTTTGAAAGGGCAACAAGAGTCAATATCTGATTTTACACCTGCAGCTCACCAGCTGAATAATTCATTTCACCTTCCGGATTCTTAAGTTCGCCAGAATTCTCTTTCTATCCGCTGTGTTCAGAGGTAATTTTATCTCATGAACTTTAAAAATCCACAAATCATGAAAACAAGAATAATCACCACAGTAATCCTCGTCGTGGCCCTGAGTATTAGTGTACTGGCAGACGGAAAAAAAGAAGCAGCCCTGGTTTCAACATCAAATGTAACAGTTAAGGATTGCCAGTTCTGCATCAATGAATACCACAATAATATCATCGAGTTCAGAATGGTTAAAACAAATGATGATAAGATGACCTTAAAGGTATATAGTGATAAAGGCGTGAAGATCTATCACAGGAACTTCAGCAAAGCTAAAGGCCTGGAGCTTGATTGCGACCTTTCTAACCTGCGGGATGGTCAGTATACTTTCGTAATCGAAAAGGATAATAAAGAAATCCTCAGGAAAATATTTGTAAAATAATGATATTTACCCACAACACGTTCTTTACATCTTGTGTTGACAATATTGCTTAATTTTGATAGGTGTTTGAATCCATTTTTAATAAGCTGTCGCACAGGCTGGTCTTAGCTTTCGTTTTTGGTTTTTTCGGATACCTCACTACCGAAGTTATCTTCAGTCTGATCAACCGGTACTACGGATTTTTTGCCAGTCCCCAGAATTATATTTATTGCATCCTGATGGCATATGTCGTGATCGAAGGGATGTACAGGATAAACCCCGTTCTTGACAGAATCATCACATGGTATAAGAGTCCCCTGGCAAGGCTCAGCCTGGAGATCGTTACCGGCATACTGGTTGGGTTGATCGTGGTTGTTTTCTTCCGGCTGATAATCGAGTTTTTTATCGGAACCGGATTTATATTATTGATCGACGAGCTTATCATTTCCCTGATCACCATCATGTTCATCATCCTGCTAAACCTGATTGGTTTTGCATATATGCTTTTGAACAACTGGCGGATCTCAGTGGTACAGCTTGAGCGCTCGAAGAAAGAAAGTGCAGAATTCCAGTTTGAGATGCTCAAGTCGCAGATCAACCCTCACTTCTTATTCAACAGCTTAAACACCCTGTCATCGTTGATCTATGAGGATAAGGACAAAGCCTCATCTTTTATCAGGAAATTATCAGAAGTCTACCGCAGGGTGCTGGATACCAGGAGCAAGTACCTTGTCTCCTTACAGGAAGAGCTTGATTTTATCGATTCATACATATATTTGCTGAAGATCAGGTTTGACCAGAAGCTCGACTTGAAAATAGACATTAATGAAGAGTACAGGGAGAGGCTGGTAGCTCCTATGACATTGCAGCTGCTGATCGAAAATGCGGTGAAACATAATATTGTTTCAGAGAAAAAGCCTTTAAATATCAATATTTTTATCGAAGATGGTGCCCTGGCAGTAGCCAATAAGCTACAGAAGAAAATCACAGAAGAAAAAGGTTCTGCCGTCGGCTTGAAAAACATAATCAGCAGGTATGCACTTGTTACAGAAATGAAGGTAAGGTTTACAGAAAATGAAGATGAGTTTAAAGTGTTAGTGCCATTAATCTAGAGTAATGAAGATACTGATCATAGAAGACGAACCTTTTGCGCAAACCGAGTTGCTCAGGCTGCTTGAGAAAACAAATTACGAATTCCAGGTTGCAGGTATTTTGGATTCAGTCGAAGATAGTGTGGAGTGGCTAAAATCAAATGCGGAGCCGGAATTGATCTTCCTGGATATCCAGCTTTCTGATGGTATCAGTTTTGAGATCTTCAGACACATCAAGATCAAAGCACCGGTAATCTTCACAACTGCCTTTGATGAATACGCCATCCAGGCGTTTCAGCTGAACAGTATCGACTACCTGCTGAAGCCAATTGAACTGGACGCCCTGAAAGCAGCGCTTAATAAGCTGGAGGAAATGAAAAGTAACCTGGCACCATCACCCCTGCTGAATGAAAACATTCTGAAGGACCTGCTGCAGATGCAAAAGCATGATTATAAATCCAGGTTTGTAGCGAAGATGGGAGATCAGATCAAAAGCATTGGAATTGAGGATATTGCTTATTTCTATGCCGAAGATAATCTTGTTTTCGTCAGATGTGCTGGTAATGAGCGTTATATCATTGACCTTACGCTTGAGCTGCTGGAGAAAGAAGTGGATCCCAAAGAGTTTTTCCGCCTGAACCGCGGGTACCTGGTCAGGATCAGCGCGATCAGGAAGGTAAGTAAGTATTTCAACAGCAGGCTTTTGATTGAACTTGAGCCTCAGGCAGAAGAAAAAGTACTTGTCAGCCGTGTAAGGGTGCCCGATTTTATGGGATGGATGGGTGAATAAAGCTAAGAGACGAATGAATAATATTTTTAAGACATATCTAACAAAATTGTTACTCCTGATCACGGGGTTGTTCTTCCTGGCATCCTGCCATGAAGCCACAGTGGAGATCAGAAATATCCCGGGTAATACACCTGCCGGTGACCCGATTTATATCTCCGGCAATTTTAACAACTGGGACCCTGGAGATGAGACATACCGCCTCCAGCTAATGGAAGACAGCACCTACCAGGTTGCCCTGCCACTGGGCTTTGGGCGCATTGAATATAAGTTTACCCGGGGCGACTGGAGTACGGTTGAAAAGGATATTTGCGGCTATGAGATGAACAATCGGTCTTTTTACTATGGTGATCAGGAAGTGATCATTGATACGATCTTAAGCTGGAGCGACAAGGACCCGGAAAATTGTCCAACGGTCACCATCATTCTGCAGGACTTACCTGAAAACACGCCCAGGGATGCCCGTATTTCAATAGCCGGCAGCTTTAATAACTGGGACACGGGGGATGAGGATTTTTACTTCACCTATGATAGTAATATTAAATTACCGGTAATTACAATTCCCAGAGAACTGGAAGACAGGACATTTTGGTATAAAATTACCCGTGGCAGCCTGCTGACAGAAGAGGTTGACGCATTGGGATTTGAAATATCCCCACGGGAAATTACTTTCGGAGAGGCTGATACAGTCTTTATTTCTGTGGAAAACTGGGAAGACCTGGGTGTATCAGATGCTGATTATATCACTTATATCATCGACAAAGTACCGGAAAACACACCGGCCAGCGATCTTATCTATTACCTTGGAGATATCAACAGCTGGTATCCGCGTGATAAGAGCCTTGTCCTGAAAGAAACAGGTGATGGAAGATACTATATCCGCTTCCCCAGGAAAAAGCAGGGTGCTGCATTCAAGTTTTCCCGTGGCGACTGGAACTCCATTGAGGTAGATGCCTACGGTTATGATATAAATAACAGGTTTTCATCTTTTGAGGATGTAGATACTGTCTACCTGTCCATTGAGAACTGGAAGGACCTTGCACCACAGGATAATAGTGAAATACAAATTCGAATCGTTAGCATTCCTGCCAATACACCTCCTGAAGATGATATTTATATCGCAGGCAACTTCAATGGTTGGGATCCCGGCAGTGAACAGTGGAAATTAAATAAAAATTCAGATAATACTTATTCAATAGCCATTCCAAGAAATGGCGGGAATCTGGAATTTAAATTCACTCGTGGAAACTGGTCCAGAGTTGAATCCAGCCACGGAGAGGATATTGATAACCGCACCTATCTATACAGGAACATTACCCATCTCGACCTGAAGGTTGATGACTGGTTAGACCTCGACCAGCATTAATCCGGCATCTCTTTTTCGGTAACTTATTCTTTGGCTTTTACGTATAAATCCCACCCAGTCTTATTACGTAACTACTAAAAAGCTAACGATGAAAAAACTTTTACTCATTGTACTGGGTGTTACTGCCTTACAATTCACATTTGCTCAGATTGCCAGCAATGATTCAAGCCTTGTGCTTGCCAATGAAGTTGGCCTGGTATATACTGAGGTGAATGTGGAAGAACCTGTAGCAGAGGCTGCTGAGCCATTTGTTTTTGAACCTCCTGCCAACGCCAGGGAGATTCTGTGTAAACCAAAATCATTTACGGACCAAGCCTATATCAAGATGGCCAGTAATAAGCCAAATGATATCAGCCTGCAATTTTTCGATGCCTCCGGAAACAAGATCAAGGCTATCCATTTTATCACACGTGAAGGTATTCGTCTGTACCAGGGGGACCTGGAAGCAGGTCAGTATTATTATAATATCTTAAGTGGCAAGCAGTATATCGCGTACGGTCAGTTCACTATTCAATAAGCCTTCTGCGCTGGTTATAGATTCGCTTTAAGCCATAAGCTGCTCCCATAACAATAAGGATGACAGTTCCATTGCCAGCTGGTGCCGAACCACCAGGCTCCCAGTCGCCACCTGTTCCATGTGGTGGAGGCGGAGGTGGCTCATCAGCATGTGCAGGACTGATAAATAACGGACTAAATATCAGCATTAAGCAAACGATTATATGTGGTATCCTGCTTTTCATCTTATCGCTATTTTCCCGGTATAATTCAATCCTGGCCCAACCACACGCACAAGGTATGCACCCGGGCTCACATTAAGTTTATACCTGTTTACACCCTTTCGTTCCACTTCATCGCTAAATATTACCTGTCCCATGGCGTTGATGATATCCACCCGGCCATGAACAGGCTGGGCTATAAGGATGCTTAATTCTTTGTTTTCCACATACATGGATATGTTATTTCCATTTAATCCATCCCTGATGCCTGTAGCATTCTTCAGGTGTAAAATAAACCTGTCGGGATCATCATTTTTATTGGATGAGAAGGCATAGCCCTGTGTTTCGCGCAGGTCGACCACCTGGCTGGCTTTTTTGTCTTCCAGCGTGATCTCATATTCAGGAAGCACTAATTCGATATTTTCAGCCTTCATGACATAGTCCCTGTTTTGATACGGGTAAAAGACATCGGCAGGCTGAGCAGGTCATCCGGGTAGGGGATGTAGTTGGTGGAAAGGCGGTCGCCTTCATGGTATGAATACATATCCGCGATACCCGTAAAGCTCATATGGTACCCATCGAATGCCGCATCGAAGCCCGGTGTGGCCTGTTCATTCAGTCCGATGTTAATGCTGATATAGCGATCATCTTCAAGAATAGCTTTCAGCTTAATTATTTCTGATGAAGATTTTTGGAAAGCAACATCCGAATGCACCCTGGATGACAATGGAATCGTGATGCTGTTACTTTGCATCCAGTACCTTGATAAAGAAACCCTGGTTTGCAGCCAATGTATCACCAGATACTAAGATCTTTATATCCTGTTCCATCATTTTTTAAAATCTTGGCAACGGTCATCACAATACCGCTTAAGTGCCCAATCGATCACCGGTTCATTCCATATATATCGCATGACTGGAAAGGATTTCCCATCATATGGTAACCGTCTGCCCATAGTAGGAGTATAGGTAAGGCTATCGATGGTAAGGCTCGATATATTAAAATCGCCATAAAACTCTTTTGTGGCGGCTGTTTCCACTGAATGCAGATATCCCTTGCCTGGCAGGAAAGGCGAGTAATAATGTACTTTATAATTTCGCCAGTAATAATCATCCTCATCCCAGATAAAAAGATCATCCAGGTGCGGGCTCCAGGATCCGGGAACAAAATCAGTCCCTGTTATAGGCATTGCCTGCATAGGTGAGGAGATAATATGCCAGCCATCATCATCGGTAACAAGAGTGTAGGGGCTGAAATAGCGTTGCATAAAGGCTGTTCCGGTAACAGTGAGGTTCTCTGCCCCAATCAATGAACCGCCATCTTCAATAGTTATATATGCCACTGTTTCGGAAGCTAGTAATGGTAGGATAATTGGTTAATCCTCCAGGAATAATTGCATGATTGATTGATCCCGGAACACCATCCAACCAGTTGCCTGAATTCGTCCATGAGCTATTGGAAGCACCTGTCCAGGTGGTGGTGTTGTCGGTTTCAGACATGTAAAAGTCATCAATAAAAACGCCCAACCCATCGGTGGAATAAGAATAAAATCCAATATAATGATAACCTGTTGTTGTTGGGATATAAGTTCCCTGTCGCTTTGCTCAAAACCATTGTTTGTTAGACTTGAACTATTATACACTGAGTATGATCATAGCAGATGATTGAGGCTTTTGGGCCACCCATTAACTTCTAAGACTTTCAGTTGCATTTGTACCAGACCAGACCCTTTGCCAAAAGGAAATATCATATTCATTTCCGGCAATCATGTATATGGGGGGGTAAAATGCCAATTATCTTTATCTGAATAATATGCCCCACCAGTTGATGCTTCATAAAAGCAAGCTAAACTGTTTACACCTGATGTTGAGATTAGGTTTGATGTTTTCCAGTTTGCATGTAGAGTTATTTTCTGTAGTCCAGCCTTCAACGTATTTGGGAGAGATTACACCATCAAAATCTTCAGAATATGGAAGAGCAACATCGTTTGTGGTAGTGAAAGACCAGATGGAACAACCTGTACTTGATCCGGAATTATTCTCAGGAAAGACTTGAACATAATATGTTGTATTGGGCTCTAGGTTACTCACCTTGTAATGATTCATTCCAACTGGCCAGCCATTTAACACATTTATTGGTGTAGATGTACCCCCACCATCAGAGCCAATATATAATTGTATAACTATCTGCATTCACAACCTCCGTCCACTCAAGTAGCGGATTAAGAGATACACCTGTTGCACCATCACCCGGGATAAATCAGATCGGTAGCACAGGCAGGTGGGGTTGTATATTCGTCAATACCACTAATAATGATAGAAAAAGCCTGAGATCGTGAAAGAGTGCCGTCATGATCAACAGTATATTGTATAAGTGCCTGCTGTAGGATTTGCAATATATACCATTTCTACATTATCAACATCATTTTCGCCGGTGGTAGTAGGCGCATTATCGGGATTATCCCGATCAAGGCTATATGGATAATAAGTTGTTTTTGCTCCATCAGATACAGATAGATCTAGGTCATTAACAAGCATAATATCCGTGGGATCCAGGTCTGCTGCAACGGGTATACCTGCTGGATCTGTCCACACACTGTGACACTTAATGGGGCATTTCCACTAACTGTAACATCTCTTGATATAGGTAGCACCATTATTTAGTGACAATTCATCAATTACATTTTGATCAAGGTCTTCTGTGATTTTTAAAGCAGCCGCTTTCAGCATTAACAAGTCCCCATCCAAATTTATAATCTGGTCCATCATAATCTCCACATTCATCAGCCGTATGGAATTGCAAGGGCTTTCAAAGTAGCTGCCCGCATGCTGGTTCCACTGTTTAAATTCTGATAATGTTGTTGTAATAAAGCTAGGGTACCTGCTAGTATTTGGAGATGACATTGAAGTTCCCCCATAATAATCATACTTATCATTTTGATTTGCTCCACATACACTCGAATAAACATTTACCCCTTTCGCAACAATGTCAGGTTTGATCCTGCCATCATCTACTGGACCCCAACTACTGAAAGAAGACATGAACACAGAACTTGGCCCAGTATAATTTAGCACTTCAACAACAGCACCAACTGTAAGAACATTCTTTACTCAATGCCTGGTGGGCAATACAATCATACCCATCTGGATATCCATCAACCGGATATGTGACCGCATTACTGGGACCTTCTCCCCTATCATTTCCAGCAGATTTCACAATCAAATAATATGGAGCATTATAAGCAATTTGATCCCAATTTTGAGCAAAAGAATCATAAAATCCAAATTGATAATCTTCTTGGGTACTAATTGATGTTGATGTTCCATACCCAATCCCCATAGCCATCCAAATCCACTGATAATACTGGTAATAACCAGCAGCTGTGCTATATGAATGATTTGAAATCTCCATTCCAGCAGCTGCAGCAGTTGCCATTTCGGTTTCATCTGAATTCCATTCATAAGCATCCAATTCTCCGTTATACCCCATTCCTTTGGCTTGATCCATCAACTCCATTAGCAATCATGGTACCTGCAACATGGGTTGCATGGCTGCTAGTATCAGTTGCACCATCTACTTGTGTCACCCTGGAAGATCCCGTATTCATAAATTCGACATGATTTAAGTGTACCGCTCCCCCATCCCATTCACCAAGTTTATCATAACCAGAACCATCAAGGCTTAATCCAAGACTTCCCCCGGGCCATAAGCTTATCAGCCCTGGTTGTAACAGCTGCACCATAATTATCGGTAATATAAAAAATTGGCATGCCATCTTTAATTGCCATCAATTCCATCTCCGTCCCATCCGGCAATACCTGTCTAACCGGCATATTATTCTGCCTGGCCCATTCAATGGCTTCGGCTTTTTTGCTGTTCGGCTTCAATTTTCTTAATCCTGGCAAATTCCAAAAGGGCTTCTACATTGGTTTCGGTCTGGGCAAAAGCACCAATGACCATCCTCAAGACCATAAACCACAGTATATAGCTCTTTGTATTATAGTGTACTTAACCATGGGTAAATATTCGATAACGGGGCAAGATAGCACATTTAAGCGTTTTGGTAAAGATTTTATGGTAGATATTTATCGGTGAGCGGTGAATTAAATTTGCTATTCAATAAGCCTGCGGCGTTGGTTATAGATCCGTTTTAAGCCATAGGCTGCCCCCATAATAATCAGGAAGACCGTTCCGTTGCCGGCTGGTGCTGAACCACCGGGCTGCCAGTCGCCTCCGGTACCGTGTGGAGGAGGGGGAGGAGGCTCATCAGCATGAACAGGGCTGATAAATAACGGACTTAGTACCAGCATTAAGCTAATGATAATATGTCGTATCTTGATTTTCATCTTAATAGCTATTTTCCTGGTATAATTCAAATCCCTGAGGAGCACAGTACGAAACGTACCATATATAGCCCCCGGGCTCACATTAAGTGTATACCTGTTTACTCCTTTTCGTTCCAGTTCATTCACTGAAGATCACCTGTCCCATGACATTGATGATATCTAACCTTCCTTGTACGCGGATGTTCTATCAATACACTCAATTCATTGTGTTCAATATACATTGAAACACTGTTGCCGTTCAAGCCATCCATAATGCCGGTTGCATTTTTCAGATGCAACACAAAGCGTTCAGGGTCATCATTTTTATTAGATGAGAAGGCATAACCCTGCGTATCCCGCAGGTCGATCACTGGTTTGCTTTTTTATCCTCAAGTGTGATTTCGTATTCAGGAAGCACTATTTCAATATTTTCCACCTTCATTGTATAGTCCCTGTTCTGATAGGGATAAAGTATGATCGGCAGGCTGAGCATATCGTCCGGGTAAGGGATATAGTTGGTTGAGAGGCGGTCGCCTTCATGGTATGAATACATATCTGCTATACCCGTGAAGCTCAGGTGGTAGCCATCGAATGCTGCATCAAAACCAGGTGTGGCCTTTTCGTTAAGTCCTATGTTGATGCTGATATAGCGATCATCTTCAAGGACAGCTTTCAGCTTAATTATCTCCGATGAAGATTTCTGGAAAGCAATATTTGATGTGCCCTGGATGACAATGGAATGGTGATGCTGTTACTCTCATCCAAAACTTTAATAAAGAATCCCTGGTTTGCAGCCATTGGATCACCAGATATAAGATCCTGCATATCCGGTACCATCATTTTTCAAAATCTTAGCATTTGCAATACACTAAGTCAAGTGCCCAGTTCCATCATTCCATAACAATGCTGATTGGAAAGGGTTTCCCATCATATGCCATCCATTGCCCATGGTTGGCGTATAGGCTGAGGTTAGTAATGGTCACATTGTCTTACATTAAAATCCCCATAAAATTCTTTTGTGGCAGCTGTTTCCACAGCATGCAAATATCCTTTGCCCACTTCAAAAGGGGAGAAATTATGAACTTTGTAATTTCGCCAGATAATAGTCATCTTCATCCCAGATAAAGAGATCGTCGTTGAGGTCTCCTGGCACAAAGTCTGTTCCCGTGATCGGCATGGCCTGCATGGGGGAGGAAATGATATGCCAGCCATCTATTGATCAATAGATATAAGGGACTGAAATAGCGCTGCATAAAGGCTGTTTCATCCACGGTAAGGTATTCAGCACCTATCAACGAACCACTATCTTCAATGGTAATATAATCCACATGGGCCCCATCCCCACTTTGTATGGTTGGATAATGATCCAGGCCACCAGGAATAATGGCATGGTAACCATCTCCTGGAACACCATCGGACCAGTTGCTTGCATTGGTCCAGTCCCCGTCTTTAGCGCTGCCTTCCCAGTTGTGAAGTAAGCCCTTCCCATCCGGCCAGCCTTGCCCAGAGATACCAGCGGCTATCCCTTTTTTAGTGCAATTAAGTGACATCGGAATGTGCACAGCTGCGACATAATTCGATATCTCTGTAGTTCATGACTTGGGATTAGCAATTATCCAATCATTGGCCCAATTATGCCGTATCCTCACCGGATGATTATAATCACATGCATCATTTGCATAATATTCCTGGAAATTAGTGTCTGCATCGGGACTATACTTCTCAATATCAGCAAAGTCAAGAGGATCTTATTATTTGCGATGCAATAGTCCCTGATCTGCTGATTTGCTAAGTATAAACTACCACCTATCCCTAAACCTTCAAGATGACCTGTCATATAAACGAACTGCACATCAGGATATTCAGATTCAAGTTGTTCCATCGGACCAAATAATCAGATGGCAAGTCCACCTCGTTACCTGTCCGCCCCATGACCAGATGATCACATTACATCCCAGGAAAGTCAGTCCAGGTATTCGCGTGTTTCATCATCCCATACACCAATACCGAAATCACCTTCAAGATAGACCTGCATCATATACCATCTTCCTTCAAAGAGGTGCAGTGTCATCATCTCCTGCCATCATTGACTCCAGTACATAAGTTCCATCATTAAAGTATGTCGTACCAGGGCATCCATGCCGGACGTCGGCTGACTGCCATGTGATGTATGGCCATAACCAATCCATAAATTGGCCTTTGCGCTGTCAATATATTGATCAGGAATTTGATCAAGATCTATACATGTGTGATCAATGATAATCGGTTGCTGGGCAAGGGCACCCAGGGTAATTCCCAGAACACCATAACCCACAGTAATACAGCTCTTTTCATTGGTGCACGCTTATTCATAGGTATATTTTCTCAAATTGCAAGTTAATAATTTTTGAATGGGATGTAAAGTGTATTAGCGATGAAAATTATGGTAATTACCTATTATTGCTTGGGCTTGTCACTTGTTTCTTTTACCCACCCCCCGTCCCCCTCCCTCTAGAGGGAGGGGGGGCGTTTATTGCATACATATGCCTTACTACTATACCTGGGGGTGGGTACAGGAAAAAAAAACAAACCTTTCGTTAAAAACCGAAGTTAAAGCCAAGAGACACCGTCTTCTCCCGGCCTCTCCCTAACAGAGGAATATAGGAACAGAGGAGTTTTGAAATGATATCTGATTCATGATATCTGATATCTGATATTTGATTTTTCTGTTCAGTGTTCACTGTTCAGTGTTCACTAGATTTTCCTATATTCGCATCTTTATTAACCCATACCAAAGAGATGCCCTATGGACGATTTGATCTATCTTGACAATGCTGCTACTACCTTCCCGAAGCCGGTCGAAGTTTATGATTATATGGACAGCTTTTACCGAAGAACGGGGTGAACCCCGGCCGCTCTGGATTTGACAAAGCACTGGAGACTGAAGAGCTGGTTTTCAATACCCGCAAGGTGCTGACAGAGTTCTTTAATGGTACAGATCCTTACCGACTGACATACAGCTACAACGCCAGCGATTCACTTAATATGATCACCTATGGTATGATCGAGAAAGGAGATCATGTCATCACTACAAATGTTGAGCATAACTCTGTCCTCAGGCCGCTCAACCAACTGGTAAAAGACCTTGGCATTGAAGTCACACATATCCCTTTCAGCAGCTCGGGCCATATCGACCCGGATGATGTGAAAAAAGCATTCCGGAAAAATACCAAGATGGTCATCCTGAACCATGGATCCAACGTCATTGGCACCATACAGCCCGTTGCCCAGGTTGGGAAATACTGTCGCGAGGCAGGGATCTACTTTGCCGTGGATGCCAGCCAGACCGCCGGGATCAACAAGATTGACGTTCAGGATATGTGTATCGACCTGCTGGCGTTTACAGGCCATAAATGCCTGATGGGCCCGACAGGCATCGGCGGATCATACATAGGTGAAGAAGTGCCAATCAGAGGTACACGCTATGGGGGCACGGGTGTCCGTTCAGCATACCCATACCACCTGGAAGAGTTCCCTTACCGCATGGAATGCGGCACACTGAACATTATCGGTGTTGCCGGGCTGAATGCAGGGATGAAGTGGATCAAGAAAGAGGGAATGGACAAGCTGCATGAGAAGGAAATGCGTATGTGGACAAGGCTGCGTGCCGGATTAAAAGAAATTGAAGGCGTTACTTTGTACTGCGCCGACAGCGAAGAAAACCATAATTCTGTCCTTAGCTTCAACCTCGAGGGCTGGGAAGCCGGCGACGTGGGCACCATGCTCGACGTGGATTACAATATCGCCTGCCGCACAGGCTTGCAATGCGCTCCGCTGGTACATACCCAGCTTGGCACCGATAAGATCCATGGAACAGTCCGATTTAGTATAGGACCCTTTAATACTGACGAGCATATTGAGGCTGCTATTCAAGCTGTTGGAGAGATTGCATCTATCAAAAGATAATGATGCTTAATAATTGACCAATTCACCAATCTGTATCAATTGACCAGGTAAATTACAAATTACCAATGTTCAGATTTCAATTTTCAACCCTTTTGAAAATTGATTATTCTATCATTGAAATTTGGTGATTATTTGGTCAATTGGAGCTTGGTAATTGGTCAATTTCCAATGATTGGTCAATTATTAAATAACAAGTGCATCCGAAACTATCTCCCCAATTGTCTTAATCTCCACCCCAAGCTTGTATTCCTGATTAAGGCTCATGAGCTGGTCGATGCAGTTATGGCAGGGGGTTGCGACAATCTTTGCCCCGGTGCTGGTGATCTGGTCGGCTTTGATCTTGCCTGACTGGACCCGGCGGTCGTTGAACTCGCTCATCGACAGCTGTCCGCCTCCACCGCCACAGCAATAATTGTTTTCCCGGTTGGGTGTCATCTCCACAAAGTTTTCAACGGCTTTCCTAAGAATGTAACGCTGCTCTTCGATCACACCACCTGACCTGACAAGGTTGCACGGATCATGGATGGTCACCAGGTCCTTGTTCTTTGAGGGATCCAGCTTGATCCTTCCCGAGCGGATATAATCTGCAATCAGCTCTACCGCCGTGATCACCTTGAAGGGATATTTTCTTTCAACCCAGTTGGGCCCTTCCCAGCGAATGGCGCGGGAGCCGTGCCCGCATTCCGCCAGCACCAGCATCTCGCTTCCCAGCTTATCCATCTCATCTGTAATCCTCTGTATCAGTTCACCCGCCTTGGAGTTATCACCAGAATAATAGGGATAGTTGGTAACATCATAGACATTGGTCGATAAGGTCCATTCCTCTCCGGCAGCATAAAAGATTCTGGCCATGGCGCTGATGGACAATGGAAAGAATTTTGGCTCACGCGGGTTCAGGGTATACATTATCTTTTTGCCCTTCACATCCAGGGGGATGCTTGCGTTATCATCCTCTACATCCATCTGCAGGTCTTCTTCCAGCCATTGAAGGGTATCAATGAGCTCCTCCCTTGGTATGGCCATGTTATTCCCTGTGTTGATGGCAGCATCTACTGTCGACTGCAGGCCTTCCGGGACAAGGTCCATTTCAACAAGCATGGACCGGGCGGTGCGGACCAGCAGGGGAATGTCGATCCCGATTGAGCAGTGGGCCGAGCAACGCCCGCACATGGTGCAGGCCCCGAAGAGCACATCTACCATCTCATCGATGGTCTCATCGTTGAAGTCGCGGGCACCTGTCAGCTTGGGCGCAATCTTTCCCGCCAGGGTATGGTATCGGCGGTACACCCCGGCAATCAGGTCAACCTTCCTTCCGGGGATGAAGCGCTCATCTCCTGTAGCCAGGTAGTAGTGGCACGACTCGCCACAGAGTCCGCAATGTACACAGCTGTTAAGGTGGGTCAGGAGCCTTGCATCCAGCCTATCATCAAGGACGCTCAGCGCCTTGCTTTGTTGTTCGGTTAATTTTCTCCCCATATCCTGTGTTTCTTGATGGGCCATGTGCCGCGACGTCCATAAAATATTCCCAGGTGATAACGGGAAGTGAAAAAGTAAACCATATGCCTCAACTTACCCAGGGGTATGTAGAGAAACAGGATTGCAGAATAAATAAAAAGTACCGTTGCTGCCGGGGCATTGAGTATGGTAACGGCAACCATAAGGTGAAACCCGCTTACGAGCAGGTTGCTGATATAATCGTCGGGGTTGCTGAGTGCTTTCATGTTCTTGTTGAACATCCTTTTGACCAGGATGCCCAGTCCGGTAATCCCTGACACTGCAAGGAAAGCCGCTGAGACATAATGAATCCACGGGGAAAGGTTGACACCTAAGAAGATCAGTATCAACCAGGCAAAGCTCAAAAAGGTCCCGAGGTGGAAAAGGATCCCAGCCGTGTAGGTGGGCAGGTGCATGAAGGCGGTTTCTTTTTTCTTCGGCGACATACCTTTTGTGAAGGAGTAGGCTACCGCCGGTCCGATCCTGCCCTTTGCCATGGCATTGTCATTGGGAATGCCTTTGCCGATGATGCGAAAAAAATGGTACAGGCATGACAGCAAACAGGTGGCGAAGCCAGCAAGGCATATCCAGTGATAAATCGTCATGTCCATGATATTAAACGCAGCCGTCAGGTTTCGGTAGGCCGGCTATCTTACATGCTCCCCGGGCGGGACCTGCAGGAAAGAGCTGGTATATCTCCCTGAGCTTAAGGCCGGTGTGCTGACATATTTTTCTTACCATGGGTGCCATATCTGTCTCCAGCCAGTGCTCCCTGATATAATTAATGATGGCCCAGTGCTTTTCATTCAGCTCGCCGGTACCATCGTTCATAGCAAACATTTTAGCAACATCTTCATTCCATAGATCGGGTTGCTGCAAGAAGCCATCACCATCAACTTCAAAGGTCTGGCTTTCAATTTCAAGTATTGGCATATTTAGAAGTGTGTTTGTAATTGAGACACAAATAACGGAAAAAATTCCAAATACCAAATCCCAAACTCCAAATTCAGACCGAATCCAAATTGTGAACCCATAACAATGACTAATTTTTAATGCCCTGATTTTCAGGACATTCAAAAACTTATTTTGGTGGTGGTTTTGCCCTTGCTTCCTGCGGTTGATAGGGGTTTTGGTGGGATTGCTCCTCTGGGATGCCATCTCGCTAAAAACCCCAAAATCAGCCCCCTGTTTTCAATGGTTTCCGGGGAGTGATAATTGAGATGGCATCTCATTTTACATTTGGAAATTGGAATTTGGTATTTTACCTTTACTTTTTTTAAAACCAACCATATGATAAAACGAATTACCTTTCTATTCATAATATTTTGTTCTGTTTCCTCCTGGCGTTCATGCCCAGGATCAGCAAACCACACCTACAGATACTATTATCGTTCCGGATGGTGAAACCATACGAAATCACCGAGATCCCCGCGGGGATTGAAAAGCTCAACAAGGATATTTCCAGTACCTGGAAGCTAATATACGATAGCCTGTCGATTGCTGAAGTGGACAGCATCATGCCTTTTGCTCAATATTACCTCGATAGTGTTAAAATGATCTTTAATAGACAAAAAGATATTTTTACCTATCGCGGCATGGAAAATTTTCTTTCGGAATGGACAAACTATGCAAAACGATTGGAGTCCTTGAGAAATGTTGTGTCTTCAAGAGTTGTTTTATTGAATAGTGAAGGTCGTTGAGGTAGAAGGAAGAATCAAAAAATGGGACATTACCCACAAGGACCTGATTGCCAGGGAAAGCGGTGAGCAATTGCTGAAGAATATCAACCGGGTCGTTGATACATTGAACATGATCAAATCTGCATTATCCGCCAGAACAGAATTCAGTATCAATCTGGAAAATAAAATCACTGATAAAGTACTTATCGTTGATGAGGTCCTGAATACCATTAAACAAAAGCAACGTGAATTGCAGGTTGCGTATTTTTATCGCGACAGTGATCTAATTTGGTCGAAAGGCGACTCTGCCCGGCTTTCCAAAAATATAATTTCCCACACCGTAGAAATGTTTCATAATAATTCACGGGCAATTAACTTTTTTTTGAGCAACAATAAAAACAGTTCATACTTCCATTTATTGATATTCATTATCCTGCTGGCGCTGCTTTTCTATATCAGGAGAAAAATCGTGAAATTGAATGTGATAAGCGAAGACAGAGAAATTTTAACGGCCAAAACCATATTATTGCAACCAATTGTCGTTGCCCTGTTTCTTAGTTTACTGGCCGGTATGTTTATTTATTCAAACAGGCCTGTGATTTTCACTGAAGCTATTTTTATTATCCTGCTAATACCGTTGTTTGTCTTGCTGCCCAAGATCATTTCATCAAAATTTAACTTCTTTTTGAAAATAATGATCCTTCTCTTTGTGCTTGATGAACTACAGATTTTTCTTGATCCATCTTCATTTTTAAGACGATTTCTATTACTTATTGTGGCTATAATTGCCTTCTGGTTGTATTACTCCCTATGGAAATTTAAAAAGCAAAATCCCGATGTCATTCACAACAGGATGTGGAGAATATTCCTTTCTGCCTCTCCTTTGCTCATTTTTTTATTGGGCATCTCTGTTATCGGCAATATCCTGGGCTATGTCAGACTGGCTGGTTTTATAGTCGATTCAATAGTATCTGCCACCCTTGTAACAGCCATCTTCTTTATGTTGATGACCATCTTAAAAAGTATTGGCATGTATGGCTTGAGGCTCTATCATCGTGATTATTGGAATAATGATTTCCGGATTAATCTGCAAAAAAGGATAGATCGTATTGTGGGGATCATTGTAATACTAATCTGGCTGAAAACTATATTGCGTATCTTTAATGTATACCGGCTTTTGATAGACTGGGTCGAAAGCATCATGGAAATTGAGTGGTCCTTTGGTAAAGCCAATACTACAATATCCCTGGGGGGTATTATTTCATTTATCCTGATCCTTATTATCACTTTATTCTTGCTGCCTGGATGAAAAGGTTATTTAAATCAGAATTCGTTCTAAGATCAAAAATACCACGGGGAGTCCCTGCTGCTATATCTATGCTAACCAGGTATATTATCGTAGCATTTGGTGTCTATATTGCTTTAGCAGCAGCCGGAGTAGACCTGGGACAATTTGGCCTTATTGCAGGTGCACTTGGTGTTGGTATTGGTTTTGGACTACAAAATGTGGTTTATAACTTCATCTCCGGGTTAATCATTTCCTTCGAAAGGCCTATACATGTTGGTGACACAATAGAAGTGGGAACGCTTATGGGGAATGTTACCGAGATCGGTGTGCGCTCAAGCAAGCTTAAAACATTTGATGGCTCGGAAGTAATCGTTCCTAACGGGAACCTGATCTCCAAAGAGGTTATCAACTGGACCCTTTCAGATCAGAGGCGTCGGTTGATGATCAAGATCCGGACAGATTATAATGCTGAACCTCAAAAGGTATTAAAGATTATCCGTGAAGCAAGCCAAGAAGCACTCAAATACATTAAAAGAGCCCCAGGTTATGGCACTTTTCGATGGATATGGTGATTCATCCCTCGATTTTTCACTTTATTTCTGGGTTTATTTTAATGTTGGCTTCACAACTAAAAGTGAAGTGGCATTGAGCATTTATGAAACATTGAAAATAGAAGGAATAGGTGTCCCAATACCAGCCCAAAGATGGTACCAGGAAAAAGATGGAAACCCTGATGATCTTCTTCCGGGATCCGGCGAATAATTAGTATTTCAAAGCAAATTTCCCCGGAATTTCAACTTTTTGTAAATTTGCGTGTTTTAACAGACAACTATTTGTATATGTATATTTGTCTTATTAACTGAAATTTTATTTCATATTGATAACTCTTTAAAACTATGATAAAACGACCAATGAAAATCTATTTGATTCTTCTTGTACTGATTTTGGGCATTCCTGTGCTGGGGCAAACTCCATACTGGAATGAAGATTTCATGGAACCCCAGGAATGGACAACAGAAGGAAATTGGCATATCCAAACTGGTTATATGAGGTTGGACTGGGACCCGATAGTTATCAACTATGATATGTCGGCCACCTCCCCTGTAATCTCACTGGGAGACAGGGAGTATGGCCTGGGTATCATACAGTACCTGGAGCCCTGGATAATGATGGCCTCAACAGAAAAAGCTGAGATCTCCATCGTGTCAGATGGGAACGAATACATCATCTGGAGTTATGACCTAATTGATGGGGTCTGGGGTGCTGTTACAGGAACAGAAATCACCTTCGATATTTCTGCCTATGCAGAGACAGACATCCAGATCAAGTTCAGGTCGTACGGACCGACAACAGATGCCTGGTTCTGGTGGGATGTTTTTTCACTTGATATCATAACTTTCGTGGATAACGATTTGGCTGTAAGCGATATTTCAGGACCAATAAATCTTGAGAAGGGTGAAACGGGCACCTGGGATGTGGAAATCAAGAATGCAGGTATGGATTACCGGAAAGACTTTACGATCAAGATGTTTGACATCAAATCCGGCAACCTGATTGATAGTGTGCTGGAAGAAGACAGCCTGGGTTTTGGGCAGACAAAAACATACAGCTTTGAATGGTCTTCAGATTCAGCAATGAATACAGCCTTTTATGCTGTCGTGGAGAATGACGGGGATGAGTATTATCCAAATAATATATCACCCAGTGCTTTTGTGAGGGTGAAACCCGACAGGGAATTCAATATCCTGGTCTGGGAAAACGATAATAATATACCCACGATCATGGATCCGGAACTTGGAGATGAGATAAGGCCCCCGGTGGGCGTGAAGAGGGCATTGCGTGCAGCCGGTTTCGATTATGACACAGCATATTTACTCCCTGATTCCATATCGGGTTATGACGTGATCTTTGGCATCATGGGATGTTACTGCTTCACCTGAGGCCTTGTGCCGCCTGGGTTTGTATCTGTAACAGACCAGGCAGATCTCTACAGCTACCTGATACTGAACAATGGTGGCTTATATATTGAAAGCGTTGACCTTGGCAAGGACCATAACGGGACATCATTCTTTGGATTGTTGGGACTGAAATACATTGGGGACGGACCGGATGAGGCGATTCACGAATTGATTGGAAAAGACAGTACAATGGGTAAAGGATTGAGCTACAAATATTACGGTGGGCATGATGCGCATTTTCGTGTCGATGAGCTGGAAGCACGCGGAAGCGAGGTACTCTTCAGAGATGAAGAGGGCACAGACCGTGTTTTCGTCGTGGACAATGGATACAAAGCCATCAGCACATCCATCCTGATGAGCGCCATGAGCAACGGGGATTCCCTGAACCTCAAAGCATTCTGGATCAGTGAAATGGTTGATTTCCTTGCCGGAGAATCAACAATCATTGGTATGAAAGAAAATTTGGATGATATCATGAGGCTGGGCAGCAATTACCCCAATCCATTTCATGCACAAACATCCATAGATTACACAGTCGTTGAACCCGGCAGGGTTCGTATTGATGTTTACAACCTGAGCGGAAAACGGGTCAGTAATCTTGTCGACAAAGAAGTTATGCCCGGTGAGTATACCATCACCTGGGACGGGACAGATATAAATGGGGCAAGTCTGCAAAGCGGAATCTACATTTATAAAATGAGCTTAAGTGGTCGTACGAAGTCCGAAAGGATGATTATGCTGAAATAAGTACGTACCTTTGCATTAGAGAGGAAGGAACTGGTGTTCCACCTGGTCTTCAAAACCAGTAGCAGACGGATAAAACCGGCTGTGGCAGGTTCGATTCCTGCCCTCTCTGCTTTTTTATACGCCGAAAAGAATGATCATATGAGCCCCAAAAAAGAAGAATTCAGCAAACTCCCGGGGGTTGACAAGCTTCTGACTACACCTGAAGTCAAGGGACTCCTGGCTGACTATGATGATGAACTGGTAAAATATATCATCAGGAAGGTCTTACAGGAACTCCGCATGAATGCCGCTGCTAAAGGGGATATACCACCATTACCGGACATTCTTGATAAAATCAATAAAGATGTTGCCCTGCTTGGTAAGCGTAGCATGAAAAGGGTTATTAACGCTACCGGTGTCGTTATCCATACAAATTTAGGAAGGGCCCCGTTCGGTCCGGAAATCATTGAAGAAACATCAAAGGTTATCTCCGGATACAACAACCTGGAGTTTGACCTGGGCACAGGAGAGCGTAAAACCCGCTACTACCACATCACTGAATTATTAAAATTCCTTACCGGGGCAGAAGATATCCTGGTGGTTAACAATAATGCTGCTGCGGTGATGCTCGTTCTGCGCTCACTTGCGAGGGACAAGGAGGTAATTGTATCGAGGGGTGAGCTGATTGAGATTGGCGGATCATTCCGACTGCCTGATATCATGGCTGCTTCAGATTGTAAAATGGTTGAGATTGGAACTACCAACAAAACCAATATCGCAGACTATGAAAAGGCCATCACGGAGCAGACTTCCATCCTTTTCAAAGCCCACAAGTCGAACTATGAAATTCGTGGCTTCACCCAGGAAGCAAGCTTGAGTGAGCTGGTCAGCCTGGGCAAAAAGCATAAGCTGCCGGTCATCTATGATATGGGATCCGGGTTGCTCCGCAAAACCAGCGTTGATGTCCTGAAAGATGAACCTGATGTCAGGCAAACCCTTGGAATGGGTATAGACCTGGTCACATTCAGTGGAGATAAATTGCTCGGAGCTGCGCAGGCTGGCA
This sequence comes from uncultured Bacteroidales bacterium, assembly GCA_963753055.1. Taxonomy (GTDB): domain Bacteria; phylum Bacteroidota; class Bacteroidia; order Bacteroidales; family B18-G4; genus JAUWGC01. Next base: position 558,659 of record CAVWAP010000009.1, read on the forward strand.
TCATTGCCGGCAAGAAGGAATTAATTGCCCGGCTTAAAAAGGAGCCTATGCTCAGGGCATTAAGGGTTGGCAAAACAACGCTTGCTCTGTTGGAGACAGCCATGCGTTATTACCTGGATGACAGCATCCTGATAAAAAGGAACAGCATTTTTAAAATGCTTGAGAGGACCCCTGCCGAACTACAGGAGATGGCGCAACGATTCCATGAAGCACTAGCAAAATAAGATATTCCGTCATTGGTCATGGATAGTGAGGGCTATTGCGGTGGCGGTGCCATGCCGGGTGAAGGGGTTCAGAGCTTTGCCGTTAAAGCTCAATGAGAGATTCGATTCCAACAAGCAAAAATCCCAATTTGGTGAAAGGATCTACCTGGGATTGATGAGCCATCAGACACCCGTAGTGGCCATTCTTAAGAAAGGTGAGGTGTTCTTTGACATGCTTTCCATTTCCGAGGATGAGCTTAATCAGGTTGCTGATATTACAAATGAAGTTTACCAGGAGATAAAGGCAGGATGAAACACTTGATCATTGGTACAGCCGGTCATGTGGATCATGGAAAGACAGCCCTGATCAAAGCCCTGACGCAAATCGATTGCGATACACATAAGCAGGAGAAGGACAGGGGCATTACCATCAACCTGGGTTTTGCGCATCTTGACCTGCCCGGTGGTGAATCTGTGGGTATTATTGATGTCCCTGGCCATAAGGATTTCATCAGGACCATGGTTGCCGGTGCATTTGGGATAGACATCGTCATGCTTGTGATTGCTGCCGACAGCGGGATCATGCCGCAGACGAAGGAGCACCTGAATATTATTGAAACGCTGGGTGTCAGCAATGGCATTGTGGTGCTTACCAAGACCGACCTGGTTGATGAGGAGATGCTTGAGCTGGCCAAGCTTGAAATTACAGAATACCTGGAGGGGACGGTATTTGAAGATGCCCCTGTTTTTGGGGTGTCATCTGTCAGCGGACAGGGAATTGAAGAGCTCATCCAGGAAATTAATAAGCTGGTCGGGCAAATCGAACACAGGGAAGGAGCAGCGTTTTTCAGGATGTATGTCGACCGGGTCTTCAATGTGAAGGGTATCGGGTTTGTAGTCACGGGTACGGTGCTGGATGGTAAAGTAAAGGGTGGCGACGAAGTGCTGATGCTTCCGGGAAAAAGCAAAAAGCTAAAGGTTAAAGGTATACAGCGTCACGGAAGCACAGTTGACCAGGTCTTTGCCGGTGACCGGGCAGCACTAAACCTTTCTGGCTTTAAGTCTGAGGATTTTCAAAGGGGTATGCTGCTATCAGATAAGGAACTGCAGGAAACCTCAATAATAGATGCAACTATCACCCTGTTTGACATTGACAGCAGGATCAGGACCTGGTCGAATGTAATCTTCTACGCAGGCACCTTTGAATGTGTTGCCAGGATGCACCTGTTAGATAAAGATGTCCTGAACCCGGGTGAACCAGGGATCGTGCAGCTACATTTGGAGCAACCCGCCATCCTGATGAACAAGGATAAGTTCATCATCCGAAACACCTCTAACGACCTAACTTATGGAGGTGGGGTCATCATTGATATAAATCCTCTTCACCATAAAAAAAGAACAAATACGCTGGTTTCAAACCTCCGTGCCCTGTCGGAAGCAACAAGCAGCAGCGACCGGCTGATCGATCTTATTAACATTGAGCTGCTCAAGGAAAGGGTGCCGCTTACCATTGCTGACCTTGCTTCAAAACTGAATAAAAGCGCCGCCGAGATAGCACAGGAGGTGGATTCCATTCAATCTGATAGCATTAAGGTATACAGGGATAAAGACCAGGTAATATTAATCAGTGGTTCGTTAAATAAGGGATTGCATGGTAAGGTATTAGATGAAATCCGGTCCTGGCATCAAAAATACCCAATACTGGAAACAGGACTGGATACAAAAGAGCTTATTGGTAAACTTGGTTTTACGGGCAACAACACGGGTAAAATTTATACTGGATTGCTCATGAATTCGATCCTCCAGGATGGCCTTGTCAAAGAAATTAGTGGTACCTATGCAATGGCTGATCATAAAGTGAAAGTTGACCCCAAGACAACGGGGCAGCTGGAGTGGCTTGAGAGCAAGTTGAATGCTTTTGGGATGGACAGGCCATTGATGAAGGACCTGGAGGCCATGGCCCTGGATCATAGCATTAAAAAGGAAAGGCTTAAGATGCTATTAACTTATCTTGGAAACCAGGGAAAAGTATATTTCTTTGAAAATGATTTTATCTACACACCAATTCTCGACAAAGCCCGGAGTATATTGCTTAAAGATCTGGCTCATAAGCCTGATGGTATCAATGAAAAAGAATTCAGGGAGCTGATCCGGGGAACCAAAAAGATGTCCCAGGTGTTATTGAGTATATTCATCAATGAGGGGCTTGTTGAAAAGAAGACATTTTATATTCACATTACTGAAAAGGGGAAAAGTAAATTGTAAATTATGAAGATACTAGATGTTACGGGTAAAAAATGCCCGCTTCCACTTATTGAAACTAAGAAAACACTGAATGAGATTGGCAAGGATACGGCCCTGAAAGTGATTACTGATAGCGAAACTGCCAAAAACAATGTGACCCGTTTTCTTAATGATAATAATATTCAATCCGAATGGTCGCAAAACGATAAGGTCTTTGAGATCATGATCAATTACCAGGAGGTAGATCTTGAACATGTTCAGGCGGAAGCTTATTGCTCAGCAGATACTCCTCAGGATAAGGGATTTGTTGTTGTTTTCTCAAAAAATTACCTGGGTGAAGGATCGGAAGAACTGGGTAAGATATTAATCAATGGCTACCTGGATACCTTGATTGCCGATGAGCAGTATCCACAGAAAATGATGTTTTTTAATTCCGGTGTTTTTATGACCCTGAAAGGCTCCCCCCAGGAAGAGATGCTTCAAGAGTTTGAAAAGGAGGGTGTTGAGATACTGATTTGTGGAACCTGTCTTGATTATTATAAAAAAACTAAAGAACTCGCTGTAGGTAAGGTCTCAAATATGTTAGAGATCCAGACCAGCATGAATGAAGCGGCTAAAGTTTTAAATTTTTAGTATGGAATTTGATTTATTAACAACGGTTGAGGCTGGGGGCTGTTCTGCAAAATTGCCTGCCGGGCTACTCAATAAGGTCCTTGGAGATATTCCCCGGATCAAGCATCCTAACTTGCTGGTGGATATCGACACGCATGATGATGCAGGGGTCTATAAAATCCGTGATGATTATGCACTGATACAGACAACCGACTTTTTCCCGCCGGTTTGCTCGGATGCATATGATTTCGGCCAGGTCGCAGCAGCTAATGCCTTAAGTGATGTATATGCTATGGGTGGGCAGGTCCTTACCGCATTGAACCTGATGTTATTTCCTGCAGATCTTCCACTGGAGCTGCTTAAAGACATTTTAAAAGGGGGGCAGGATAAGGTTGTAGAAGCTGGGGGTGTTATTGTCGGTGGACATACCATTGCTGATGACCCCGTCAAGTACGGGCTCGCAGTAACCGGCTGGGCCCATCCCGATAAGATCGCAACCAACGCGGCGGCTAAACCAGGGGATATATTGTTATTAACGAAGCCCCTGGGGACAGGAATAGTCATTGCAGCTAAGAAAATCGGCATGGCGAAAGAAGAAACTTACCGCGCTGCTGTGGACTCTATGAAATTGCTGAATAAGGAGGGTGCCAGGATCATGAATAAATATGATGTAAGGTGCGCTACTGATATCACAGGTTTTGGGCTTTTAGGGCATGGTCTGAAGATGGCTGAAGGCAGTGGTGTTTCCATCAAAATATACTCCCAAAACATTCCGGTTCTTCAGCAGGTTGATGAGTTGATCGAGCTGGGCTGTATCCCGGGAGCAGCCTTCAGAAACCTTGAGTTTGTTGAAAATGATTGTCTATTTGACCCTTCGGTTGACTATAATTCAAAGATCAAGCTTGTCGATGCACAGACATCCGGCGGCCTGTTGATGTGTTGTGCAGCAGAAAATGTTGAAAACATGTTGAAGGAATTAAGAGAATCATCCCATCCTAAGGCCTCTATCATTGGAGAGGTTATTCCTGAAACCTCACCGCGCTTAATAATTGAATAGAGGTAATAATAAGGGATTCCATCCTACGGGATGGAATCCCTTATTTAACATAATTATATTATAATTCATTTCCGGTAAATTCGTATCTTAGTTTTCAAAACCTCCCTGAATGAAGATATGGCTTATTGCATTAGTCACTTTACTGGCTCAAAGTGCTCTGTTTGGGCAGGGAGCTCATTACTGGTCCCAAAATTTTAATGAGGAATCTTCACTCCTGTCGGGTGCTGTTGTCGGTGGTGGTGCAGGCAATGCTTCTGTTTATTACAACCCTGCAAGTATAGGAGAAAGTCAAGGGTCATCCCTGGCCGTTAATGCCAGCCTTTTTTCCCTTAATTCATTTTCAGCTAAGAATGCACTGGGAGAGGATATTGATCTTTCCTCCACAAAAATTAATATTCAGCCAAGGTTTATTTCTTACAACTATGACTCAAAGAGAATGCCAAGGCTTAGTATTGAGTTCGTAATCATGAACGCCCAGCTCTATGAACTGCATTTTGATAATTCCGTAGACTATCATATGGATATCCTGAAATCCTTGCCAGGGGAAGAACGATATATCGCCAATTTCATTTATAATAATAACTATAGGGAAGACTGGGTTGGAGGTGGAGCTTCTTATGCAATAAACGAGCATCTTTACCTTGGGGGCAGTATGTTTGTTAAGGTCAAAGCATTCAGGTATAGCTATCAGGTTGACATCCAGGCACATCCCCTGAGTGACACCATAGAGTCAGGAGGCACTCAAATCCCATTCTACTCAGCCAGCAATAATGAATATCAATATCTCAGGTTCAACAATTACAGGTTGATATGGAAGTTCTCTATGTTTTATATGAAAAAACAGTTTAGCTGTGGAATTACAATTTCAACACCTTCCTTAAACATTTATTCCGATGGAAAGAGGGTTTCTAAAAAGATTGAACAATCCAATATTACACAGCCAAACGGCGAAGGCTTCCTGCCAAATATTATGATCATCGATTTCGCCCAGAAAAAAGAAATTAATGTTAACCATAAAGATCCTTTATCAATCGCAGCAGGGGCTGTTTTAAAAAGTAAAAACAACAGGAGGGCCCTATATGTTACCCTGGAATGCTTTTTTCCAATCGATCCTTATAAGGTTGTTCAGGTGGATGCGGACCCAATGGTAACTAATGCACAAACATATGAACAGCTTCCCTCAAAAGAATTTCTTTCTTACGCATATGGCAATTCATGGGTTTTGAATGCTGCTGTTGGCTACAATTGGATGGCCAGGGAAAACCTGAAACTGCTGGGTGGCGTGCGTACTGATTTTAACTATCAGAATGGATTCGACTATGGAGATTTTAGGAGTTATAACAGTTTAAGGGAGATGAATCTTGACTTATACCATGTTACCGGTGGAGCAGTATTTACGATCAAGGGACAGGATATTATGTTCGGGCTCCAATATACGCTTGGCGTTAAACGAAACGAGCCGATGATCATCAATCTCTCCGACCCGGTTGAATTTAATACAGCTGAACATGCTTCCCTCCAGGGTACCAGGTCAAACACTATGCGTAATGTTTCTAATGAAATAGGGGTATTCTTTGGAGCTACCTTTAATTTTATGACGGGGAAGAATAAGGGGAGTGATTAAGTGATTAGGTGATTATTTAAATGTATTCCTTTAAAATAATCTTTAGCTCTTCGTAGTTATACACCACTGGCAGTTGGGGGAAATCCTTTATTACTTTTTCCGGTGGGCGGAAGAGGATGCCTACATCGGCCTGTAGCAGCATGGAAGTGTCATTATAAGAGTCGCCAAAAGCAATGACTTTGTATTCCAGTCCCTGCAGGGCTTCTACAACTTTTTTCTTGGGATCTTTCTGGCGCAGTTTGTAATCGACGATCATGCCGCGCTCATCAATAAGCAGCTGGTGACAGAAAAGCGTGGGCCGTTTTAGCTGGACCATCAGGGGATCGGCAAACTGAGCAAAGGTATCGGACACCACGATCAGCTGGGAGCGTTTCTTGACCCAGTCGATAAATTCATTGGCGCCATCAAGTGGCTTGATCTGCGCAATGACATCCTGTATGTCTTTCAGCTTCAAACCATGCTCTTCCAGGATGCCTATCCTCCACTGCATCAACTTATCATAATCGGGCTCATCGCGTGTTGTCCGTCGCAAAATGTCAATGCCGGTCTTTTCTGCCACGTTGATCCATACTTCCGGAACAAATACTCCTTCGAGGTCACTGAACAAATTACGTACATCTGTTTGTATCGTTTAGGTTACACTTCTTATTGAATAATTGACCAATTCACCAATCTGCACAATTGACCAAATAAATTACAAATCACGAATGTTCAGATTTCAATTTTCAAAAGGTTTGAAAATTTATCATTCTATCATTGAAATTTGGAGATTATTTGGTCAATTGGAGATTCGGTAATTGGTCAATTTTAGTTAGTATTTATTTATTAAGTATTTTTTAAACGCTTTATAGTTATTTTCAATATGATCAAATTGCTCATTCCTTCTCTTCCAGTCCTTCCAGGCTTGGTGGTAGTTCGGGGTCGAAGCCGAGAATTTTATTGATTTCTTCCGGGAACTTGGCGGGATGCGCCGTTTCCAGGGAGATATACAGTTGATTCTTTGGATAATTTTCTCCTTCGGCATCCAGGAACTTCCACAGTCCGGCCCAACCCACAGCACCATGAGGCTCGAGCAACACATTATGCTTTTCGTAAGCTTTCTTGATGGTCTTCCTGGTAAGCTTGTCATTAACACTTACAGCAAAGATATCCTTACGCATCAGGTTAAGGTCGGCCTGCTTGCTGATCGCCCCCTTCTCATCCATTATCCCACCGTAAAGAGCTACCAGCCTTGCCAGGTTGCTCGGGTGGCCTACGTTCATCGCACTGGAAATACAGTTTTTTGAAGGCTCTATTTTATCATATTCCCCTGTAGCGACATAACGGACAAACTCATCATTCTCATTTACTGCAATGATAAAGCGCCTGACAGGCAGACCCATCTTCATTGCCAGGACACCGCCCATCATGTCTCCGAAGTTACCTGATGGAACAGAAAAGATGACATCATCGTCTTCTTTTCCTTTCCTGAGCCTTGCAAAGGCGTAAAAATAATACACGATCTGTGGTATCAGGCGTCCAATATTGATGGAGTTGGCTGAAGAAAGACTCATATGCTCCAGATCTTCATCTGTAAACGCCTCTTTGACCAGCGCCTGGCAGTCATCAAACTTACCATCGATGGAGATGACCCGTATATTCTTTCCGAGTGTTGTCATCTGCTTGCGTTGTCTTGCTGTTACTTCTTTTTCAGGAAAAAGCACCACAACACCAATATTGTCAAGGCCATAAAAGGCATTGGCGATGGCGCTGCCGGTATCTCCCGATGTTGCGGTAAGTATCAGAAGGTTACGTTCCTGCTGCTTCAGGTAATACTGCATCAGACGCCCCATCATCCTTGCCGCAAAATCCTTAAAAGAAGCGGTCGGACCCTGATCCAGCCTCATGATATGTTTGTTATCACCGGCTTCTTCAAGCGGGATCTCATAATCATAGGCATCTTTGGTGATCCAGCGCAGCTCTTCATCCGGGATCTGTCCCTTCAGATATTTCCTCCCTATTTCAAAAGCAATGTCATGGTAAGGCATATCTGAAAAGCGCTGTATCTCTTCAGCAGTTATCGTCGGAATAATTTCCGGCATGAACAGGCCCTTGTCGGGTGCCAGACCTTTCAACAGTGCATTACTGAAAGGCACGGGAGTTGTTTTCAGGTTTGTAGAGTAATACCTAATTGAAGAAACCATCTGATCAAGTTTTAACTATTCTTCCTTAATATATTATCTTTCAAGTTTGGCTGAGGAAGCACCACCGGCTGAATATTCCGGTCCGGGAATAAAGAAATGCTTATCTCCGCCTGTCAGAGCCTGGTCAAGGTCGGCAATGACATCATCCGGATGTTCCCCTCCAACACAAAGCCTGATCAGGTTGAGTGGTATATCGGCTTTCTTTCGCCCCTCCTCACCCTGCTGGGAGTGAGTGGAGATGGCCGGGATGGTAGCCACGGACTTGATCCTTCCAAGGTCGGTAGCACGCCAGATGCGCTGCATGCGGTCAAATATATCCCTGGTCTCCTGCGCACCGCCCTTCACCCTGAATGACATAAGGTGTCCGTAACGGTTGATTTTCTCACCATACAACTCATCGTATTCTGAATCAACAAGCACCATGTATTTTTTAGCAAGCTCATGGAGCGGATGTGAATCAAGGCCAAGATAATCGACCTGTTCGATGTTTTTATGACTTTCCAGGTACTTTGCTACAGCCATTGTATTACGGCTGCAAAGGTCAACCCTTGAACGTAATGTACGGATATCATTTAATCCCAGGATGGCATTCATGGGGGAGATATTGGGTCCGTTATCCCTGTTTGGGAGAGTCTTCAGGTACATCGCAAAGTCGGCCTTCATGGCATCATTATCAATATTGCTTGTGATGTTCTTCCTGGAAATAACCGCCCCGGCAATGCCAAAGCCACTGGTCATTAAGGTCTTGGTTGCACTTTGCACGACAATATCAGCACCATAGGCAATCGGTCGCATCAGGGCGGGTGTAGCAACTGTAGCATCCACGATCATAGGTATATTATGTTCATGGGCCAGCTCCACTATTTTCTCAAGGTCGAAGAAAGCCTGCCCGGGATTGCTGGGCATCTCACCATAAAGGAAACGGGTGTTCTCATCGATCAATGAGCGCCATTCATCAATATTATTGGAATTAACCACCTGGCGCCATTCAATGTTGCGTTCCTGATGCTTGCGGATGGAAAACTGCTGGAATGTACCACCGTAGACCTGGCAGGTGGCCACAAAGTTCATTTTCTGATTCGGTCTGGCCTTGTCCACGACCAGAAATTGATCAACAGCGCATTGTATCGCAGCCATCCCACTGGCTGTGCCTATACATGATGTCTCAACACCCGAGCCATAGCCCTCAAGAAGAGCCAGCACACCTTCAAAATAATACATACTTGGGTTGGCAATACGGGAATAGCACCATGTGGGCACTTCATACCCCAGGGCTGCTTCCATCTCATCGGAATCACGATAAGCCTGGGAGGTGGACATATAGATTGGCTCAATGATGGATCCCTGGTTAAAGTCAAGGGCCTCCTGCATAGAGTAGACACCGTGCACAGCGATGGTATCAAAACGGCACCCCCTCATTCTGTTGAGGTTATCAGCATGCCATTTCATCGACCTGGCAGCAGCGTCAACATAATATTGTTTACCACTATTTTTCATAGTCAGAAATTTGAAATTTTACGCCGATAAAATTAAGGAATCGTCACACGCCAATGTGTGAGATGGGCTTATTTGGAGAAAATTTAAATTACAGTTTTCAGTTTTCAGTTCTCAGTTCAACTGAGAACCGAGAACTGAAAACCGAGAACGTTTTTTACTCTATCACCAGTCGTGCAGTGGCCTGCCCTTTGGCAGTAATTGCCTGCACGACATAGATACCGGTGGACAACTGGCTTACATCGATACGGGTTTTGATGTTGTTCACATCCTGGTGATAAACAACCTGTCCCTGGCAGTTGATGATGCGAATTTCTTTCATCTTGTTGATCATGCCGATGTTGACATAATCTTTTGCAGGGTTGGGGCTTACTAGGATATTGGAGTTCTCAGAAGAAACATCAGGTGTTCCTGATGCTCCATACATTAACCAGTCGACCATACGGTACATGAACTCATTAGCGACATCCTGATCGGTGATGGATGCAAAAGATAATGTTGTAAATATGGACCTGAAGTTATCTCCTTCATATTGGAGTCCTGGTGTTCCTGTAGAAATATAAGGTTGGACTACAGTAAACAGAGAGGTACCCATGTGTTCAGCGATGCTGTCAGCATACAGCCCATCGTCAGTAACCGCTGTGGTGAAGATGTCGAATACGTGGAAGCTTAATCCTTCTGCTATTGATCCTGGAGCCCCATTAAATCTTGCTGTATCCGGATCGGTCTCAATATGATAAATATCTTGCTCAACTGTCACAACCCCAAGGCCATCATAAGGAAACTCTCCCGGGCTAAATGTTCCGTAATCCGGGTAACGGTCCCAAAGGTAGTCTTGTGCAGATAGCAATAACTTCCCTCCACTAAGGGAAAGGTACAGGCTAAGATTAAACTCATCATCAAGGGTAAGTGTGGTGGAGCCAGACCAGACCTCTCCACACCACCATATAACGATGTCGTAGGCTTCCATTGCAGCTGCATCCGGCCCATTATGAGTTACGGTATCAACCTCCATGTAATCATAGGTGTAGCCATTGGCATCCAGGGCCGCCTGGAACATGGGCCAGCAATCAGTAAAATTGGAGTTGTAACTATTGTCATTATCAACACACAGGATGGATTGTGCTGATAACTGGGAAATCATAAAAGCTGATGATAGCAGGAACATCAGCATAACACGGGTAAATTTTTTCATGGTAATATCGTTTTATATTAAGTTAATAGAATGATAAATATAGTAATTTTCTCAATAAATGCCATCCTGGATTGATATTTTGTGGGTTTAATGTACAAATAATGAATTGTGAGGGGAATTTTTTGTATTTTACATCAAATTATTCTGCATATGAAAAGGTTTATTTTTCACTGGATTATTATCCTGGTTTTAATTTCTTCATGTGATAACAGTAAAGTGTCACAGATTAACCCCGAGGTTTATGAGAAATATATCAGTGTCGGGCATGATATTGCCCTTGAGGCACAGAAGACTCTATTGATCAATGTCAGCCGATCCATGAATAAAGGCGGACCACTGCATGCATTAGAGTTTTGCCATCTCAATGCCCTTCCAATTATCGACAGCCTGAATACTGCATGTCATTGCAAGATAATTCGCATCACATCAAACAACCGTAATCCCGACAATGCCCTGACCAATAAAACCGACAAGGAAGTATGGGATTTCTATGCTCATTTTACTTCTCCAAAAGGGTATAGGGATACTGTTTTGGCCGGGGAAGAAAACAGCATCATCTACTACAAGCCCATCACTATCGCAATCCCGGCCTGCCTGAAATGCCACGGTATACCAGGTAAGGACATTGATGACGTTACAGCAGCGAAGATTGACAGGCTGTATCCCGATGACCTGGCAACAGGATACGAGCAAGGAGACCTCAGGGGGTTGTGGAAAATTACATTTAGTGATTAGTGGTTAGTGGTTAGTGGTTGGTGAGATTAACTTGCTGTCATATTATAACATTATTGATTCTTTGTGTTGCTGCGCAAGGACAGGGGAATTATCTGGTCAGGGGAAGAGTAGTGGATGCGGCGACGGGGAAGACCATTGAGAAGGTTAATATTCAGATCCAGGGGACTTATAGCGGGACCACGACCAGTATGGAAGGTGAATTTCACTTCACTGTCAGCAGCCTGCCCATAACCCTTATCTTTTCCCATATCTCCTACGAGACCAAAACCATGGAGATCACTGCTTTCGACGCAAAGGAAAAATTTACCGTTCAGCTATTTACAAGGATCAACCTGTTGAAGGAAGCCCTTGTTACTTCTCAACACAAGTTTGCTTCGGCTCAAAGCGTCATCACAGTAATGGATTTCTATTGTATCGACGAAAATATTCTTATCCTGCTTTTTAATCATACCAAGAAGACACATGAACTGGTGCTGACAAACCCGTTTTTCGACACCATTGCCTGTTCAGGAAAGTATACAGAAAAAAATAAGCCCCAGTTTCTTCATCAGGACTGCCTGGGGGAGTGCCATGTCTATGATAAGGATTTTGCCCGGCAGGTAGTTATCCGGGATTCCATTATCCTGCTGATGTATACCGTCCATACAGCTAAATTCCATAAGACGCTGGATGATTGTCTGTTCGAAACCCGGAATTTTGTTGTCTTTGAAAAGCAGCTCAACGATTATTACCAGCAGTTCTACGGTCTTCATAAAGAAACCAGCGACGAGCGGATGATACTTTCGGCCGATGAGATGAAGAAGGCCAGGGCACTGGGAGAGGAGATCAACTTTATTATCTCGCACCCGGAGTTTTATACAGACATTGGAGCCGCTATCCGTTTCGAGCGGGAAATCATGTTTAAGCCTTCTTACAAGGTCTTGAAGAAGATAGGCGACAGCGTCTATTATTTTAACCACCTCTCGGCCAGCATCGACATTTATGATAATGAGCTGTGGTACCAGTCGAGCATACCCATCAGTTATCATGAGCAGCGGCATTGGCAAAAGGAGATCCTGGTCGACCCCATTGAAGACAAAGCCTATACTACCTTCCGCTATGGTGGAAAATATGAACTGCACGAGATCAACCTGGATGATGGCAGTGTTGAGTACGTCACGACCATCCCCTTCGCTTTCCCCTACAAGATCATGGTCAACAACGGCTTCCTTTATGTCCTTTACCGCAACCTTGCAAGCTCATGGGATAAGAAGAGTTTGTATTGGATACGGCTTTAGTCAGTGAACAGTGATCACTGATCAGTGAACAGACGTGATCAGTTCACTACTGTTCAGTGTATGTCTATTGGGTAGCTTTTACCCACCCCCTGGCCCCCTCTCCAGTTTGGAGAGGGGGAAAAGGGGGCTGGGGGGTTAAGGGGGAGAGGTAATAATTGTTAACAGACTGTTAAATTATTGATTCCCAGCACAAACAGGGGTAGCTTTGCATTGAATCAACATGATGCATCATGAAAAAATATTTTATCCCTGTTCTTGTTATCACCTGTATCATTATCCTTGTGGTTTATGTTTTTAAGGTGAAGGACGAGCAGCCTGCTGAAGAGGCTGCAGAGCAACCCGTATACTCCTCCATGTGCGTGCCCCCGGTAATAGATATCGACTGGTACAGCAGCGACAGGAAAGCGCCTGTTTTTGAAGGCCTGGATGGGATTGATCTGAAAATAAGTACGAGCAATACCGAAGCGCAAAAGTACTTTAACCAGGGACTGATGCTTGCCTATGGCTTTAACCATGCTGAGGCGGCAAGGTCATTTTACCAGGGTACACGTGAGGATCCCGATTGTGCGATGTGCTACTGGGGCTTCGCCTACGTCCTTGGACCTAATTATAATGCCGGGATGGAGCCCAATAATTTTGAAAGGGCATGGGAGGCAGTTGAAAAGGCAGGAAAGCTCAGTAATGGCTGCAGCAATTTAGAGAGAGCTTTGATTTCTGCCCTTGCAGAACGTTATGCTGAAGATCCCCCGGAGGACCGCTCCGAACTGGATATTGCTTATTCCCGGGCCATGAAAAAGGTCCATGAGAAATTTCCTGATAACAGCGATGCTGCAGTCTTATATGCTGAGTCCCTGATGAACCTGCACCCATGGAACCTGTACGACAAAGAAGGGAATCCAAAAGAATGGACACCTGAGATCGTGAGCATCCTGAAAGAGACTATCGAAAATGAGCCAGAACACGCAGGTGCCCATCATTTACACATCCATGCGGTGGAGGCCTCCGCCAATCCCGGGCAGGGACTTGCCAGTGCTGAAGCGCTTTTTGATCTTATCCCCGGATCATCCCACCTCCTGCATATGCCTTCGCATATCTACATCAACACCGGGCATTACCATGAAGGTTCTGTTGCCAACCTGCGTGCTGTTGAAGTTGACAGTGGTTATGTAACAGCCTGTCACGCCCAGGGTGTATACCCATTGGCTTATTATCCGCACAACTATCATTTCCTGGCTGCAACTGCTACGCTGGAAGGCGACAGCAAGAACGCTATGATGGCTGCAGTCGAAGTCAGGGAGCTGATCAACGTGAAGCTGATGAGGGACCCGATGTGGTCTACGCTGCAACATTTTTATATTATTCCTTATCATGTGGCAGTTAAGTTTGGCCTCTGGGATGAGATCATGGAGATGGAGAATGATGGAGGAGAGCTTCCTTACCCTGAGTCCGTGCGTCATTATGCCCGTGGCATGGCTTACCTTGCACAAAACGACATTAAAAAGGCAAAGCAGGAACTTTGTGACCTGGAGCTTTTGATGAAACATCCATCCATACAGGAGTTAACTGTCTGGGGAATCAATCCAATGAGTAAGCTTGTTGAAATCAGCAGGGAAATCCTCAATGGGGAGATCCTTGCAGCAGAAGGGAAGTATGATGAAAGTATTGAGGCTCTTACCAAAGCCATGAACCTGGAAGACGGCTTAAATTATAACGAGCCACCCGATTGGTTCTTCAGCGTCCGCCATCATCTTGGAGATGTCATGGTAGAAGCAGGACGTTATAAACAGGCCATAGAGATTTATCAACAGGATCTTGGGGTCTTTCCAAAGAATGGATGGGCTTACGCCGGTCTTTACAACGCCTATCTAGGAACCGGCAATACCGAAAAAGCGGCCGAGGCAAAGATGAATTATGAAGAAGCATTCAGGTTCTCTAATATAGACCTAACTGGTTCAAGGGTTATGAGGAGTACTGATTACATTTCGATGAAATAGAATCAGTGAACACTGAACAGTGAACACTGAACAGATGTGAATAGTTTAGGCGTTTTTAGATTTTAGGTGTTTGATCATGCCGGAAATCATTTTTCTTATCCCTTCCATTCGGCGAGTGTACTCTTTTATATTCTTCAAGTATCCCAGGTCTGAAGATAATATGAGTTGGGTTTCGAGTTCGCTTAATGATCCTCTTGCAATATATAAGAACTGTAAAAATTCCTTATCAGAATACCTGCCAGCACCTTCCGCAATATTTGAAGGAACAGATACTGCTGATCGCCTGATTTGATTAGCTAGAGAGTATTTTTCTGAGTCAGGAAATTTAGAAGTGTCAATATAAATATCTTTTGTTAAAGACATGGCTTCTTTCCAAATTTTTAGTTTATTATGCATCATGGTTTATTAGTTTAATGGGTTCTAATTATTAATACCAAAAACCATAAAACATACCCAAAATACGAATCACTTTCTACTGATCACCACTGATCACCACTGATCACCACTGATCAGTGTTCACTGTTCAGTGATCACTGATTATATAGGATTTTCAAATTCAGCGCATAAAAACTACTAAGACTCCAATCCTGGAATTCGTCCGGGATGGGCGTGGCGAGAACCTCTTCCAAATTCATTTCTTCCTTTTTGCCTTTTTCAATCACCTGGTTCACATGATTGATGTAAGCAATCAGGTCATCAATATCAGATGCTTCTCCAGCCGGACCATGACCTGGGATCATGATTTCTGCTTCCATGTCTTTGATCGTCTCCAGGTTTTTAATCCATTTCTGAAGGTTGCCGTCGCCAAGGTATGGATGAGAGTCGACAAACAGCAGGTCGCCCGTGAAAAGGATCTTTTCTTCCGGAAGGTACATGACCATGTCGCTTGCCGTGTGCCCACCGGAGAATTCAATCAGCTCAACCTTCCTTGAGGAGCCGCGGATGCTGAACTCCTCCTTGAAAGTTATAACAGGCAGGGTTGTGACAAGTATTGGGTGCGATTTCATCATCCCATCGTAATAACCCAGCCACATCTGCAGCTCTTTGTTTCTCTCCAGGTCTTTGGAACCTGCCTTTTCCACGGTTAGTTCATGATAACGCTGTGGGGCATAAATTTTTTCTTTCTCTATTTGCTGAGGCTCCTGGACCTCAATCAGCTCTCTTGTTTTTTCAGTGCTTATAATAAACACACTCTCATCAAAGACCTGGTTGCCCCTGATGTGGTCATTATGACAATGGCTGTTGATCACAAACCTAATTTGCGGAAGGTCCAGCCGGGCCACTGCCAGCAGAAGCTCCTCAGCCGCCTGCGGGGTCATAAATGTATCGAAGATCAGGGTCTCGGTACCCAGATCGACGATACCTGCATTACATATGGCGTGACCGCCTTCCTTATGAATAGCGGCATAGATGCCATCACCAAGCGTGATCAGCTCGAAGTGTTTGTATTCCTGGGCATTAATAGAATTCAGGACTATGCTTAGAAAAATGAATGATGTGATTTTTTTCATGGTAGATTGGAGTTTGTATAAAATTAGCTGTTTTGGGAGAGGAAAACAAGTAAGGATTTGATCCTTACTAGTGAACACTGATCACTGATCACTGACCAGAAGTGAATAGTTTATGGCTATTTTGATTTTAGGTGTTTGATCATGCCGGAAATCATTTTTCTGAGTCAGGAAATTTAGAAGTGTCATTGTAAACGTCTTTCGTCAAGGACATTGCCTCTTTCCATATTTTCAATTTGTTGTGCATCAGAGTATATTGATTTAATAGGTTCTAATTATTAATACCAAAATCCATAAAACATACTCAAAATACCAATCATTTTCTACTGATCACTACTGTTCAGTGTTCAGTGATCAGTGTTCACTAAAACCTTAAAAGTACACAAGACTAAGTATCACCACTGTAACCACCATATAGATAACCGTCAGTGGCGCGCCGATGCGGAAGAAATCTTTGAAGGAGTAGCCTCCCGGCCCGTAGACCATCAGGTTAGTCTGATAGCCGATGGGTGTCATGAAATTGGCGGCGGCGGCGAAGGCCACGACGAGGATGAAAGGCATGGGGTCGGCGCCCAGTTCGATGGCGACGGTGAGGCTGATGGGGAAGATGATAGCGACAGCAGCCTTGTTGGTGATGTAGGCTGCCAGGATCGCCGTGATGAAATAAATGCCTGCCAGGATAGTTACCTTGCCAAAGGGCATCAGCCACTTGATGGTGTTGCTGGCAAGGATCTCCGCAAGGCCCGACTTGATCATGGCCGTGCCCAGCGCCAGGGAGAGTGCGATGATGATCAGCAGGTTGAAATCAATACTCTTTACCGTGTCCTTGGGCGAGGCGACCTTCATGATCATGGTCACAGAGACCAGCACCACGAGGCTGACAAACAATGGCACCACGTGAAAGGCAGATAACATAATAGAGATGAATAGTCCGCCCAACATCACTGTGGGTTTGTACCATTCCATCTTCTTGAATTCCCTCACTTTGGAGATAAGATAAAAATCCTGGGTCTCCTGAGCCCGCTTGTTGAAGTCCTCACCGGCAAGGACCAGCAACACATCACCGGGTTTCAGCTTTGCCAATCCTATTTTCCCGGTCACGCGCTCACCATTACGGTGCATGGCTATGATGGCTGCATCAAACTTACCCCGGAAGCTGGTCTCCTTAACCATCTTGCCAATCAGGGAAGAGTTATGCGATACCACGATCTCCAGTACCTCGGTGCGGTCCTTCCGCACAAACATGCCCACCTGGGTGAGCTGCAGTCCTGACTTCTGCTTGATCATCTCCGCAATGGTCTCAGTATCACCAGCAAAGATCAGGATGTCGTCCTTGAACAACATGTTGGTCCGGGATACCGGGCTGATGGTCCGGGAGCCACGGATGATCTCCACAAGAAACAGTCCCTTCAGGTTACGCAAGCCTGCTTCCTCCACCGACTTACCTATCATGTCTGAGTGCTCACGGACCTGCGCCTCGACCATGTATTCCCGGCTCTTCGCCTCAAGATCCTCAAGGACATCCTTTTTTGTTGGAAGTAATTTATCACTGAAAAAGAAAAGATAAAAAAAGCCAATGATGATCATGGGCACGCCCACGACTGAGAAATCAAATATATTCAATGGCCTCAGGCCGGGTATGATGTATTGGTCGGTGACCAGGCCGTTGACGATCAGGTTGGTTGAGGTTCCGATAAGCGTAGCACAGCCACCCAGGATGGCAGCATAGCTGAGCGGTATAAGCAGTTTCGACACGCTTATGCCATTGCGTTTGCCCCAGTTATAGGTGAAGGGCATCATGATGGCGACGAGCGGGGTGTTGTTGAGGAAGGCAGAAAAGCCGGCGACGACCAGGGTCATGCGAGCCAGGAAGCCACGGGTGGTGGTGGCCCTGCTAAATATCCTGTCGAAGATGCTGTCGAGCACTGCCGATTGCCGGATGAGGTCGCCCATCAACAGCAACAGCATGATCACTGCGATTTGTTCGTTGGCGAAGCCAGCAAGTATCTCAGTGGGTGTCAGCACCCCAAAGATACCCAGCGAGATAATGCCGATGACGAAGGTAAAGCCGGGACCGATCCATTCTTTGTAAAGTGTTACTATGATGAATAGTAACACGATTGATACTAAAATGGCATCTTGGTATGGGATCAGGTCTGGCAAATTGTAGTAATTTTGTGCAAAGATAAACTTAAGAATTGACCAATTCAACAATCTGTATCAATTGACCAAATAAGATACAATTATACAATACTCAATGATCAATTATCAATGGTATGCGGTTTATACTAGACCAAGGAGCGAGATGAAAGCCTTTGTTCAGCTCTCTGATGCCGGCATCGAAACCTACCTGCCGCTTGTAAAGACACTCAGGCAGTGGTCTGACCGGAAAAAATGGGTGGAAGAGCCGTTATTCCGGTCATACGTGTTTGTCAGGGTTTCGGAAAAGGAATACTATGATGCCTTGAACGCGACACCTCATGCGGTACGCTATATCACCTTTGAAGGCAAGGCCGTGCCCATCCCGCCATCACAGATCGAGGCGATGAAGAACTATATCTCCCAGGCTGACTTCAGCGATCGTGACCTGTCGGACCTGAAGCCCGGACAGGAGATCGAGGTGGTCGAAGGCCCCATGAAAGGACTTAGAGGAAAGCTTATGTGGGTAATGGGGAAAAAGAAGGTTCGCGTAGAAATCGATGGTGTGGGGAAAGCGTTGTATTTGGAGGTGCCGGCGGGAATGCTACGCATTGTCCAGTGAACAGTGAACACTGATCAGTGGTGAACTGATCACGTCTGTTCAGTGTTCAGTGATCAGTGATCACTTTTAATTATATTTGCAGCATAAATTAAACTCTTGTGATAGAAAAAAACTACTTCGCGCATGAGACGGCGGTTATCGACGATGGTTGTGTGATCGGAGCGGGCAGTAAGATCTGGCATTTCTCGCATGTGATGCCGGACTGTGTGCTGGGAGAGAAGTGTAATGTCGGACAGAATGTGGTTATCAGCCCCGGCGTTACGCTGGGACACAATGTGAAGGTGCAGAACAATGTATCTATCTATACCGGCGTTGTCTGTGAGGACGATGTTTTCCTGGGCCCTTCCATGGTGTTTACCAATATCGTGAACCCCCGCAGTGCTGTTATCCGGAAGGACCAGTATGTGAAGACCCTGGTGAAACAGGGCGCCACCATCGGTGCTAATGCTACCATCGTCTGCGGAATCACCATCCATGAATACGCATTCATCGGCGCCGGCGCCGTTGTCACCAAAGATGTTCCTGCCTACGCGCTGGTCGTCGGCAACCCCGCCCGCCACGTAGGCTGGATGAGTTCTTTTGGACATCGGCTGGAATTTGACGACAGTGGAGTAGCGACATGTCCGGAGTCGGGGGAGAAGTATTTGCTTAAAGATAATAAGGTGAGCACTGATCACTGAACACTGAACAGTGGTGAGCTGTTCACATCTGATCAGTGTTCACTGTTCAGTGTTCACTAATATTATAAGGTATGGGAAAACCAATCAATTTTGCACTCATCGGGGCTGCAGGCTACATCGCCCCACGTCACATGAATGCCGTTAAGGATACCGGCAACAACCTTATTGCTGCGGTCGATAAGAACGACAGCGTGGGTATTATCGACAGTTACTTCCCGGAGTCGGATTTCTTTGTCGAGACCGAGCGCTTCGACAGGCACCTGGATAAGCTGCGCCGAGGAGGCACCAACAAGGTTGACTATGTTGCGATCTGCTCGCCCAACTACCTGCATGATGCTCATATCCGTCTCACCATGCGCAACGATGCACATGCCATCTGCGAAAAGCCTGTCGTGCTCAACCCCTGGAACGTGGATGCCCTGCAGGAGATCGAAGGTGAGACAGGAAAGAATATTTACAATGTGCTGCAGGTCCGCCTGCACCCATCCATCATCGCCCTGAAAGAAGAAATAGATAATGGGCCCAAAGACAAGATCTATGATATCAACCTGACCTATATCACCAGCCGCGGCCGCTGGTACCACATGTCGTGGAAAGGAGATATTGAGAAGTCTGGCGGCGTGGCCACCAATATCGGTGTGCACTTCTTCGATATGCTCAGCTGGATCTTCGGCGGGGTGCAGGAAAATATTGTCCACCTCAACGAAAAAGACAAGGCTGCCGGCTACCTCGAGCTGAAAAACGCACGTGTACGATGGTTCATGAGCCTCGACGACACCGACCTGCCCGCAGGGGTCATCGAAAAAGGCCAGCGCACCTTCCGCAGCATCACCGTCAACGACAAGGAGATCGAGTTCTCAGGAGGCTTCACCGACCTGCACACCCGCATCTACGAAAATATCCTCAACGGCAACGGCTTCTCCATGGAAGACGCCCGCACCAGCATCGAGATCGTCCACAAGATCAGGAATGCCAGGGCAGTGGGAGCCAAGGGGGATTATCATCCACTAATCAGTGAGCACTGAACAGTGAACACTGAACAGACGTGAACAGACGTGAACAGCTTACCTCTGTACCGGTTCTGTTCTTGGGTCTTTTGGTTTGGGTGTTGTGGCTTTATAGTCTTGGCGCTCAGTGTGTGGGGCACCGACTTTCAGGCCCATATCCTTTGATTTTCCAAACAGCTCCGGATGCAGGTAAAGGCCTTTTTCATGGGCAGGCTTATTCACTTCCGTCTTGATACGGTTGGCATTGGCCCAGGCATCGTTCCTGACACCGGTTACCTGCCAGCTGACCTTCACATTGGGCTTGTCGGTCTGGATGGTGAACTGGTTCCCTGAGATCTCTTCCTTGACAATCGCCTGTGCAAACTCACCGATAACCGTCAGCTGGTAACGGAAGTCGATATTCAATGCATCAAAATATGAGGGCAGGGTGACGATGGCCAGTCCGCCGGCATCCGTGACAATATTCCCGTTGTAAATATTCATCATGTCGGGGCTTTCAACAAAGCTATGAACCAGGTACTTGTTAGCCGGGTCCTGCGGGTGGTCAATCTTGAAGGAACCACCTGACTTTGATAAGGTACCTGATACATTAACATCTCCAGAAAACCAAGCTGCGTAGTTATTCGTCGCATTGCCTGCATCATCACCGTAAACGGATATACTGTATAAGGAACCGACATCACCTAAGCCAACAGCATATACGCCATAGTTATTATTCGTACCGCCGCCACCTTCTCCGAAAACACCTTTATTGTATGAGGAGGTTGTGGAATAGGAGTGTCCCAGGACTCCATAAGAAATATCGCTGGTGTTGTTTTCTGACCAACCATATACTGCAGGCGACAGATACTGGCTGGAACTATACATCTGGTTAAGGTCGGAACCCAGCACCCCTGCTGAACCTTCTCCTATCACATGCACCTTCACAAGGGGATCCAGTGTTCCCACACCAATATTGTTTCCTTTCCAGGTCATGCTCTGTGTACCATTCTCATACATAAATACTGCCTGCGAGAAAGGGTTCCAGTATAGCCATGCCACATCAGCACCACTCTCCAGGAAGTTGAGCCCTGAATTGCCAACTGCATCGGCCTTCCAATAGCTCATGTCGCCAGAGGTCAGGCGCGCATTGGCTGCGCCGGCAGGATTCATAATATGCAGGTAGTCTTCCGGTGTATCATGGCCGATAGCAACCCAGCCCTGGTCATAATAAATATTTGGCGGGTTCGATTGCCATAGGCTTCCACCGCTTCCGCCACCTGACTCAGCAGCATAAAATGCAAAGGGAACTGTTGCCAGTTTGTTGGTGCCCATGTCAACATAGTTATAACCACCGGTCGGGTCTATCTCTGTCCGTATATAAAAATCACCGCTTGACCAGTCTATGGCAGCGAAGTTACCTGACAAAACAGCACCGTCACCTATCATAAAATGAAACAGACCATAAGTATTTGTCATTGGTGTATGAACCTCTGAATACATAACTTTCCCGGGTAATGGTCCCAGAATAACCGACATGCGCACACCTATCGTGGTGTTGACCAGTGGGGCGCCGGCGCCGTCACGTGCCAAACCCTGGTAATCGATCATTTGGGGCACCTGCCCGAATGCAAGTTGGCTAAAGATAATGGCTGCACTAAAAACTAATAATTTCAATTTTTTCATAACTTGGTTTTTTTTGATTAATTCCTGATTAATTTGATAGATTCATAACTTATGGTGTTGTCATCCTCCATGATCACCATAAGGTTATAAAGGCCAGGAGCCATCTTGCTGAGGTCAATAATCTCATTAATGCTGGTGGCGTTTTGAGGAAATGCCTTCACAACCAAGGTCCTGCCGCAGTAATCGCAGAGCCTGTAACTCAGTACCGCAGACTGTCCGGACTCTATATTGAGATGGACAAACTTGCTGCAGGGGTTGGGATAAACCTGGATTGAACTCTCCTGTTCGATCTCAGGTAAGGATACCGTAAAGTCATCGTATTGCTGGAAACCAGGACTCAGGATGACTTCAGGTTCATAGGATGTTGCCACAGCTTCTGCCTGTCCGATAGTCCAGGACACATGTATGACAACCGATTCGTAATTGCCTCCTCCGGCACTGAATGCGTGCCTGGGCATCTCCTGTGCATAAGCCACACAGGTGAACAATACAGCAATTACCACGATCAATGATTTTGAATGCTTCATGATTAGTATATATGTAAAGGATCGAAAGTTAGATTTGGACGGCCTGTAAGGAACGGCACATTTGTTTTCCTTACATATTGAAAGAAAGTAAATATACAACATGTTGGACCGGAATGCAAGATTAAAGGGGGAATTAACAAATCAGTGATCACTGAACAGTGAACACTGATCAGTGGTAAACAGATCACGTCTGTTCAGTGTTCACTGTTCAGTGTTCACTTAGTTAGCGCGCGTTTATAACGCGTGCTTTCTTATAGCGCGTTTGTAACGCGAGTCAATTTATGGATTGATTGTGATTAACGCCTATAGATGTTCCTTACTGCCATTGGTGGAAGATCTCGACGGAGATCCCGGGCCTTCGCCCGGGATGACGCGGTTTGTCGCCTTTTTTGGGGAGGAAGAGAGTCTTAGTGGAGCCCAACAGTTTAGCAGTTTAACAATTTAACAGTTTAACAATTTGTAACAAAAACACATAAAATCGAGTAAAAAAACTACTCAATCTATAATAATAGTATTATATTTGACCTTTAATTTTTGGCCGTTGTGCTCGAAACGCTGATAACATCAAAGACGCGAATTAAACTGCTGTTGAAGTTCTTCCTGAACAGCAACTCCAGCAGCTACCTGCGTAACCTGGAAAGCGAGTTTGGTGAATCCAGTAACGCCATCCGACTGGAACTGAACAAGTTCGAGGATGCGGGGCTGCTCTACTCGGAGCTCGACGGCAACAAGAAACGGTTCAGGGCAAACACCACGCACCCCCTCTTCAGGGACATTCATAACATCCTTCTTAAGTACATCGGATTCGATAAGATCATCCTTAACGTGATCGATAAGCTCGGCAACCTGGACAAGGTCTTCGTCGCCGGCGCCTTTGCACACGGCCTCGACCACCCCGTGATCGATCTTATCTTCGTAGGCGAAGACATCAACCGCAACTACATGATGAAGCTGATTGACAAGGCCGAACGCATCATCAACAGGAAGATCCGCTACATGGTGATGTCGCAGGAGGAGTTTATGGCGTTCCAGGATACGAATGGGGGGGAGGAGCTGTTACTCCTTTGGAGTGAGCAGTGAACACTGATCACTGAACTGTGGTGAACTGTTCACGTCTGATCAGTGATCAGTGTTCACTGCTCACTCACCTGTGGGTGACCGGGCGAAGCTGTATCCAGTGAACACTGAACAGTGAACACTGAACAGGGGTGAACAGAAAAACTTATAACTTATAACTTATAACCTATAACCTATTAACTTATAACCTATATTTTTACATTTGCAACCTCAATGAATAACAAAAGCAACGAAATATTCCCGGTCTTCAACGAGATCCTGCAGCGTCAGGATAAGGAGAAGTACCTGAACCAGCGCTCAAAGGTCATATGGCTGACGGGCCTGTCGGGCTCAGGCAAGACGACCATCGCCAAGACCCTGGAAAGAGAACTGTATAAACGTGGCTTCCTGGCGCAGGTGCTGGATGGCGACAATATACGCACGGGCATCAACAACAACCTGGGCTTCACCGGAGAGGAGCGTATCGAGAACATACGCCGCATCGCGGAGGTGTCCAAGCTGTTCCTGCACTGCGGCATCATCACCATCAACAGCTTTATCAGTCCGACAGAAGAGATACGCAACATGGCCATGGAGATCATCGGGGAAGAGAACTTCTTCGAGATCTACGTGAACGCCCCGCTGGAGGTCTGCGAGGAGCGCGACACCAAAGGGCTGTACAAGAAAGCCCGCGAAGGCAAGATCAAGGACTTCACCGGCATCAGCGCCCCTTTCGAGGCACCACTGACAGCCGACCTGGAAGTACGCACTGACGAGATGACGGTAGATGAGACGATGGAGCTTTGTCTGGCACATGTGCTTCCCGTGATTACACTTGATGAGAAAACATAAACAAGTTATAAGTTATAGGTTATCAGTTATAAGTTAAGCTGACACCTATAACCTATAACTGATAACTGATAACATAATCAATGAACGAATACAAACTAACCAACCTCAAAGAGCTCGAAGCCGAGGCAATCTACATCATCCGCGAGGTTGCTGCTGAATTCGAGAACCCGGTGATGCTCTATAGCATCGGGAAGGACAGCTCGGTGATGGTGCGGCTGGCGGAGAAGGCTTTCTACCCGGGCAAGGTGCCGTTCCCGCTGATGCATATCGACTCCAAGTGGAAGTTCAAGGAGATGGTGGAGTTTCGCGACAGCTACGCGAAGGAGAAGGGCTGGGACCTCATCGTCCACTACAACAAGGAAGGCTTTGAGGCGGGCATAGGACCGTTCACCCACGGCTCCAAGGTGCATACCGACATCATGAAGACGGCAGCCCTGCTCGAGGGACTGGAGAAATACAAGTTTGATGCTGCCTTCGGCGGTGCACGCAGGGATGAAGAGAAGAGCCGCGCCAAGGAGAGGATCTTCTCTTTCCGCGACCGCGAGCACCAGTGGGACCCTAAGAACCAGCGCCCCGAGCTATGGGATACCTATAATGCCAGGGTGCATAAAGGGGAGTCCATCCGTGTGTTCCCCCTGTCAAACTGGACAGAGCTGGATGTATGGCAGTACATCAGGCTGGAAGAGATACCTATCGTGCCGCTGTACTTCGCCAAGGAAAGGCCTATCGTCGACATGGACGGCAACCTCATCCTGGTAGATGACGAAAGGATGCCCAAGGAGCTGGCCGACAAGGCCAGGATGCGCATGGTACGCTTCCGTACCCTGGGCTGCTATCCCCTCACCGGCGCCATAGAGTCAGAAGCCGACAGCATCGAAAAGATCGTTGAAGAGATGATGACCGTCACCAAGTCAGAACGCACCACCCGTGTGATTGACTTTGACCAGGAGGGAAGCATGGAGCAGAAGAAACGAGAAGGGTATTTCTAGTGATCCGTGAACACTGATCACTGAACAGACGTGAACTGATCACCACTGTTCAGTGTTCACTGTTCAGTGTTCACCCAACAAAAGATATATGGATATAAAATCATTCCTGGACCAGGACCAAAAGAAAGACCTGCTGCGACTGTTGACTGCGGGATCGGTTGATGATGGAAAATCAACGTTGATTGGTCGCTTGCTTTTCGACAGCAAGAAGCTGTACGAGGATCACCTGGCGGCGCTGGAGCGCGACAGCAAGCGCGTGGGGCATGCAGGCGCGGAGATCGACTACGCCTTGTTGCTCGACGGACTTAAGGCCGAGCGGGAGCAGGGTATTACCATCGACGTGGCCTACAGGTACTTCTCCACCAACAAGAGGAAGTTCATCATCGCCGACACACCAGGGCACGAGCAATATACCCGCAATACCGTGACGGGTGCCTCCACGGCCAACCTGGCCATCATCCTGGTGGATGCACGCAAAGGCATCATCACGCAGACCAAGAGGCATACTTTCATCGTGTCGCTGCTGGGCATCAAGCATGTGGTGCTGGCGGTCAATAAGATGGACCTGGTGGATTACAGCCAGGAGGTGTTCGACAGGATCTGCGAAGAGTACCGGACCTTTGTCACCCAGCTCACTATTCCCGACCTGGAGTTTATCCCTTTGTCTGCCCTTAAAGGTGACAACGTGGTAGAAGTCAGCAAGGTCATGACCTGGTACCATGGTAAGAGCCTGCTGGAGTTCCTCGAGACCGTTCATATCGGCAGTGACAGGAACTTCGACGATTTCCGCTTCCCTGTGCAGTACGTGGTGCGTCCAACGCTGGACTACCGTGCCTTCGCCGGCACTATCGCTTCCGGCATTGCACGCAAGGGTGCCGAGATCATGGTCCTGCCCTCAAGGCAACGCTCTATGATCAAGGAGATCGTAACTTATAATGGCAATCTTGACAAGGCTTATCCGCCGCAGTCGGTTTCATTAACCCTTGAAGATGAGATCGATATCAGCCGTGGCGACATGATCGTGTACCCCAGCAACAGCGCCCGTGTGGAAAGGCATTTCGAGGCCTTCATGGTATGGATGGATGAGAAGGAAATGGACCCAAGCAGGCATTTTTTCATCAAGCAGAACACCCATAATACCAAGGCCCGCATCGACAAGATCCGTTACCGTGTCGACGTAAACACCCTGGAGCGCAGCCAGGTGGACCACTTCAAGCTGAATGAGATCGGCAGGGTGGTGATGACCACCGTCAAGCCGCTGTATTTCGATCCTTACAAGAAGAACAGGAGTACCGGTTCCTTTGTCCTGATCGACCCTGTATCCAACAATACCGTGGCCGTGGGTATGATCATCGACAAGGTGAGTGCCGACAACCTGCCCTCGCGCATCACTGATGCCGAGCGGGAGATGATCTTCAAGGGTCAGAGCCTCATCAAAGAAAAAGATTACCGTAACTTTTACAACCAGAGACCTGCCACGATCTGGATCACGGGTCTGCATGGCTCGGGCAAGAACGAGCTGGCCTTCAAGCTGGAGAAGCAATTGTTCGACCTTGGCGCCACCGTAGTACTTTTGGATGGTAAGTCAGTGCGGTCTGGATTGTCGCTGGAGCTTGATTTCTCCCCTGCCGACCGTGCCGAGCACCTGCGCAGGGTAGCGCATATTTGCAAGATACTGAACGACCAGGGTATCATCACGATCTGTTCTTTTATCAGTCCGACCGAGAGCATACGACAGCAGGTGGCTGATATCATTGGAAGGAAGCGCTTCCACCAGATGTATATTGAATGCTCGATCGAGTTTGCCCGCAAGAACGACAAGTACGGGCTTTATAAGCTCGCCGACGAAGGCAAGCTGCGCAACATGCCCGGCGTCGACACAGAATTCGATGCCCCAACCAAGCCCGAGCTGACCCTCACCCCCGAGAAAGACGGGAAGCTGGAGAAGGTAATCGAGTATCTGGAATCGAAAAAGATTTTTCCAATAGAATAGTGATCCGTGAACACTGATCACTGAACAGACGTGAACTGATTACCACTGATCAGTGTTCACTGTTCAGTGTTCACCTAACAGAACAAAATGACAGAACAACGAATTTGTATAATAGGCCTGGGCTACGTAGGCCTGCCGCTAGCCGTAGAATTTGCGAAGAAATTCCCCGTGGTGGGCTTTGATATCAACCAGGTACGCATTGATGAGTTGAACGACGGCCACGACTTCACCCTCGAAGTGACGGATGAGGCCCTTAAAAGCGTACTGATAACTGATAATCCGGTCACCTCTGGTCACAGGTCACAGGTCACAGATCACGGTGGTTTGTTTCTAACAAACCACCTCATGGACATCCAGGATTGCAATCTCTATATTGTGACGGTGCCGACGCCGATTGACAAGCACAACCGTCCGGACCTGACGCCATTGATCAAGGCATCGGGGACTGTGGGCAGGGTATTGTCGGAGGGTGATATTGTGATTTATGAGTCGACGGTTTACCCGGGTGCGACGGAGGAAGAGTGTGTGCCGGTGTTGGAGAAGGAGAGCGGGTTGAAATACAATGAAGGCTTTTACTGTGGTTATTCGCCCGAGCGGATCAACCCCGGCGACAAGGTGCATACGGTGACGACGATCACCAAGGTGACGAGTGGCTCTACGCCCGAGGTGGCCGAGACTGTGGATCAGCTTTACAAGGCTATCATAACGGGCGGTACGCATAAGGCCAGTTCCATCAAAGTGGCGGAGGCGGCCAAGGTGATTGAGAACAGCCAGCGGGATATTAACATTGCCTTTGTCAACGAGTTGTCGAAGATCTTCAACAAGATGGGGATCGATACGCATGAGGTGCTTGAGGCAGCAGGATCGAAGTGGAATTTTTTGCCATTCCGTCCCGGACTGGTTGGTGGCCATTGCATCGGTGTGGATCCTTATTACCTGACACACAAGGCGCAGGAGCTGGGTTACAATCCGGAAATCATTTTATCCGGCCGCCGGCTGAACGACAACATGGGTATGCATGTGGCGGGGCAGGTCATTAAGCTCATGATCGCCAAAGGGCATAAAGTATTAAGTAGTAAGATATTAGTATTAGGTATTACGTTTAAGGAAAACTGTCCGGATATTCGGAACTCCAGGGTGATTGATGTGATAGATGAGTTGAAGCAGTTTGGCTGCGAAGTCGATGTGTATGATCCATGGGCAAACGCGGAGGAGGTGAAGGAAGAGTATGGGATTGAGCTGATGCTAGATCCTGGATCCTTGATACCGGATAAATCGAAAAACGCAGAACGCAGAACGCAAATCGAAAATCCTGATCAGTGGTCAGTGTTCAGTGATCACTCGTATGATGCGATAGTGTTGGCGGTGGCCCACGATAAGTTCAGAGAGCTCGACATTGAAGCAGTTGAAAAACGGCAACGCTGTGGTTTTTGATGTGAAGGGTTTTCTGGATAAGGAACTGGTTGATGAACGACTGTAGTCAGTTGACAGTTGACGGTTGACAGTTGACAACAATATGGTTCTATGAGTATTCTATGTGTTCTATGATATTAACGGAGCGTAAAAGACACAGATAATACCTAGAAATCTGGAAGTGGGATTTCCATTTTTCCATGCTAATAAAAAGAAATATATTTGATACGGTGCTGGAATACAGCAATATATATTTACATACCTTGTGATTATAAGATTAAGGCATGTGGGATTTTGTTTCAATATTCATAATTTACGACTGAAAGATTAATGGCAAAACAAGATATTCAGCCTTTCGAAAAGCAATTTACTGAGATCAGGAAGATTATAAGGCAAGCAAAGCAGCGAGCTTTCCAAACCGTTAATGTAGAGTTAATTGATCTCTTTTGGAATATTGGAAAGTACATAAGCATCAAAGTAAGTAAATCAGGCTGGGGAAAGGGGGTGGTTGAGAATCTTTCAGATTATTTAAGGAGAACCGAACCAGGTATTAAAGGTTTTTCTGCACAAAATATCTGGAGAATGAAGCAATTTTATGAATCCTATTGCGATAATGAAAAACTCTCAGCACTGACGAGAGAATTAAGCTGGACAAACAACTTATTAATCTTTTCAAAATCCAAGTCTGATGAAGAAAAAGAATTTTACTTAAGGCTAGCTATTCAAGAAAGATATAGCTCTCGGGAACTCGAAAGACAGGTTGATAGTGGTCAATACGAGAGAGTTCTGCATTCAGGTCAAAAACTCTCAGCAGTGCTGAGAGAAATCCATCCTGATACTGAACATGCATTTAAAGACAATTACCTTCTGGATTTTTTAGCACTTCCGGAATCATTTTCTGAAAAAGATTTAAGAAAAAGCATTGTTAGGAATCTTAAAAACTTCATTTTAGAATTTGGAAAAGATTTCACGTTTGTTGGAGAAGAATATCGCTTGCAAGTTGGTAATACTGATTTTTATATAGACTTATTGTTCTTTCACAGGGGATTGCAGTGCTTGGTTGCATTTGATTTAAAAATAACAGCTTTTAAACCGGAATACCTGGGTAAAATGGAATTTTACTTAGAGGCTCTGGACCGGGACATTAAAAAAGAACATGAGAAACCAAGTGTTGGTATTGTATTATGCAAGGGAAAGGATTCTGAAGTAGTCGAATATGCATTGAGCCGCAGCCTTTCTCCTGCACTAATAGCAGAATACAAAACAAAACTGATCGATAAGAAGCTGCTTGAGCATAAACTTGAAGAATTTTTCGCATTGGCCGAAGAAAGCGAAAACCATGTGACTCGAACGCAGAGTGCAGACCGCAGAACTCAGAAATAAATACACGGCCTTTGAAAAGTTTGAATACAATGCAAGCATACAATCAGTTGACAGTTGACGGTTGGCAGTTGACAAAAATATGGTTCTATGAGTATTCTATGTGTTCTATGGGTAATCTATGTGTTCTATGAGTATTCTATGTGTTCTATGATATTAACGGAGCGTAAAAAAAACCCTTCAAAATGTCTGTTTTTAGCAGACAATTGTCTACCTTTAGCAGACAATAATTCATAATGGATACATTAGAGAAAATATTCAGTTCCAAATCAAGGGCCGCATTTCTAAGTATATTATTTGGAATAGATTCTCCTGAATTACACTTGCGTGAGATACAGCGCAGGTCAGGTCTTGCTATTGAAACTATACGACGTGAGGCTCTTAATTTAGAAGCGCTGGAATTAATCAACAAGCGGCGGGATGGTAATAGAACATATTTTAAAGCCAACACTCAGCATCCTCTTTATAATGAAATTTCCCAAATGGTCATTAAGACCATGGGCTTTAAAGATATTCTCCAACAATCTTTAGACAAAGAAAATATCATCATGGCCTTTATTTTTGGTTCCATCGCAGATGGAAATGCAAACTCAGAAAGCGATATTGATCTGTTTATAATAGGCAATGTGAGCCTGAGGGAATTGATTAGCTATCTTAAGGAGCCCGGTAAAATACTTGGAAGAGAGATCAATCCCCATGTAATGACTTCCAAAGAGCTGCTTGAGAGAAAACTTGCTGGAGATCATTTTGTCAGCCGCATTTTAAAATCTAAAAAACTCATGATCATTGGTTCAGAAGATGAGCTTACAGAGTTGGTTAAATAAAGGATGGCTTCGGGAGCACCGAACAAGCGCACAGGAAATCAGCAGTTTGCTGGATATTGTAAATCGTGATATAGCAGATGCAGAGCGCACAGCAGTTTCTTCTGATTGGAGGTTTAGCATTGCATACAATGCAGCATTAAAACTATGTACAATTTTACTGTATGCTGAAGGATACCGGGCCGATAGAGTTATGGCACATTACCGTACAATACAAGCACTTCCATTAATTCTCGGAAGCGACAAAGAAGACGATGTTGATTATTTGGATGCTTGTCGTTAAAAGAGAAATACGGTTGAATATGATTACGCGGGAGGGGCAACAGATGCTGATGCTGATGAATTGATTCTCTTTGTAAAGGATTTTAAAGAGGAGGTCCTCGAATGGCTAGAAGCAAATCATCCATTTTTATTGCAATAAATGACGAAACTGGTAGACGAACGACTGTAGTCAGTTGACAGTTGACAGTTGACGGTTGACAAAAATATGGTTCTATGAGTATTCTATGTGTTCTATGTGTTCTATGATATTAAGGGAGCGTAAAAAATTATGAAAATATTAGTAACAGGCACTGCCGGTTTCATCGGCTATCATTTAGCAAAACGACTTCTTGAAGACGGCTACGAAGTCGTCGGGCTTGATAACATCAACGATTACTACGATGTCAATTTGAAGTATGCGCGGCTTGCCGAAACAGGCATAGCCCGGATACCAGATACCGGATACCGGATACCTGTCCTGAGCGAAGTCGAAGGGCCGGATCCCCTTCACTCCTCACCCCTCACCCCTCACCTGAATCAGTCCACAAGATACCCTAACTACAGGTTTCTAAAAATGGATCTACAGGATAAAGACGGCGTGATGAAACTGTTTGAAGAGGAAAAGTTTGACAAGGTAGTACATTTAGCAGCCCAAGCAGGAGTGAGATATAGCTTGGAAAACCCCTGGGCGTATCTGGACAGCAATATAACGGGTTTTATGAGTGTGTTGGAGGCGTGCAGGCACAATGGGGTGAAGCACCTGGTTTATGCCAGCAGCAGCAGTGTTTATGGTTTGAACAAGAAGATGCCATTGAGCACGCAGGACAATGTAGATCATCCGATCAGTTTGTATGCCGCGACCAAGAAGAGCAATGAGCTGATGGCGCATACCTATAGTTATCTGTATGGTATCCCGACCACCGGGTTGCGTTTTTTCACAGTTTACGGTCCCTGGGGCCGTCCCGACATGGCTTTGTTCCTGTTTACCAAAGCAATACTTGCTGGCGAACCCATTGACGTTTATAACAAAGGCGATATGGTGAGGGACTTTACGTATGTTGATGATATTGTGGAGGGGATCGTCCGGGTCATGGGGAATATCCCATTCACCTCCGCTAAAGCTTCGGTGGACGAGCAAGACTCAAGACTCAAGACTCAAGATGCAAGACAATCGACAATCGACAATTCTGATCAGTGTTCAGTGATCAGTGATCACTTGAACCCATCAAGCAGCCCCGCCGCCCCCTACCGACTGTATAACATTGGAAACAGCAACCCGGTTCAGCTTATGAGCTTTATTAAAGCCATAGAGCAGTGTCTGGGTAAAAGAGCCAGGAAGAACATGCTCCCCATGCAGCCCGGCGATGTGCCCAGGACGTTTGCG